>NZ_JAGTUF010000001.1 GCF_018224925.1 Magnetospirillum sulfuroxidans
TTGGTCCGAGCGTCTGGACGCGGCCACCATCAAGATGCTGGCGGTCTACGTCCACTCGTTGGGCGGCGGTCAGTAAGTAAAATCGTGTCCCCCGGCGCCGGCCTGCCGGTTCCGGGGGCGCTTTACCCAAGGTGCGCCATGCTTGCTTTGTCGGATACCTGCCGCGCGGCGATAATGGGGCATGGCGGATTGTGCGCCTGCCTGTCGCCATCGGCCTTGGGTCATTTGCGGGCCATTGCCGGTGATGTTCGGATTGAGGCGGGGCAAACCTTGTTTCAGACCGGACACGCGGCCGATGCCCTGTTCGGCGTTCGCCACGGTGCGGTGATGTTGAGCCGCAGCCTTGATGGCCATCGCCGCCAGATCCTGTCCTTTCATTTTTCCGGCGACATGCTGGGCTTTGCCGCCGAGGGGCGGCACCATTGTACCGCTACGGCGCTGGGCCGGGCCAGTCTGTGCCGGATTCCGCTGGCTGAGCTGGACCAGGATCTCGCCTTGCAGCGCCATGTGCACGGCATCTTGGCCCGCAATGTGGGGCAAGCCCTGGACATGCAGGTTCGCCTGGGCCGGATGAACGCAGCCGAGCGGGTGCGGTCGCTGCTGAATGAATTGTGTTCCCGCCTGGGCGGTGGACGCGAATTGCATCTGCCCATGCGCATCGCCGAAATGGCCGATTATCTGGGCCTGCGTCCGGAAACCGTCAGCCGCGAAATGTCCGCCCTGCGGCAGGCCGGATTGGTGGGATCGTTCTCGCCCGACGGTGTCTTGGCGATCACCGATCCCACCGGGCTTTAGCCGCTTACTGCGAAAATTCGTTTTCGTGCAGCCACGAGGCGTGGGTGACCACCTTCTTGTCCTTGGACCATTCTTCCAGCATCACCGGGGCCAGTTGCTTAAGCTCCGCCATCTGTGTCGGGGTGCCGATGACGCAGGTCAGTTCCAGCCGGTGGCCGTTGGGGTCGAAGAAATAGATCGACTTGATGATGCCATGATCGGTGGGGCCGATGACTTCCAGGCCGTGCGCCTCGATCTCGGCCTTGGCTTGGATCAACGCATCGACGCTTTCCAACTGGAAAGCGATGTGCTGGACCCAGCGCGGCGTGTTGGGATCAAAGCCCATGGGCGGCGAGTTGGGGATTTCGAAAAAGGCCAAGATGTTGCCGTTCCCGGCATCAAGGAACAGATGCATGTACGGATCGGGTTCCTTGGTCGATGGCACCTTGTCCTCGGAAATCGCCACCAGGAAATCCATCTTGAGGACGCGTTGGTAAAATTCCACCGTTTCCTTGGCATCGTTGCAGCGATAGGCGACGTGGTGAATCTGCTGAAGCTTCATGGACGAAACACTCCCTGCGGCCATTAAGGCCTGCGTTGACTGCCGCCAGATTAGTTTCATTTGTAACTAGCGTCAAGAAAAGACGCATGCGGCTGCCGAATTGATCGCTTCAGCGGCAGGTCAGCTTGCGCAAAATAACGTCAAGGGCGTGCATCTCATCGGGGCTGAGCGTGGCCAGAATTTCGGCCTCGCGCGCCTGTACCAGCGGCAAGATCCGATCGTAGACGGCCATGCCCTTGTCCGTCAGGGTCAAGCTGACGAAGCGGCGGTCCTGGGCATCTTCCTGACGCGATACCAGTCCGGCTTCGATCATGCGGGCGATGGCGCGGGTGACCCGGACTTTGTCCATGGTGGTGCGTTGACAGATGGCGTTGGCCGAGAGCGGCTGAAAGCCGGCCAACACCGCCATGGCGCGCCATTCCGGCGGCGTCAGGCCGAAACGGTCGGAATAAAGCGTGGCCAGCGACCGGCTGACCTGTTCGTTCAGGACCGACAGGCGATAGGGGAAGAATTTCTCCAGGTTGAAAATGGTGCGCACTCCGGCTGTTTGCCCAATCATAGCCGGGCACGGGCGATCCGGTGAGACGGAATATTATCCCGGTGCCGCTTCCAGCCCGACCAGCCCGACTTTCAGATAACCGGCATTGCGCAACAGATCCATCACCGCCATCAACCGACCATAGGCGACGGTCTTGTCCGCGCGAAGGAAGATGCGGGTTTCCTTATCGCCGTTGGCGATGCTGTCGATGGCGTCGCCCAGTCCATCCTCGGCGGTCGGGCTTTCGCCCACCGCCAAGCTTTGATCGGCGCGGATGGTGACAAAGACCGGCTTGTCCGGCTTGGTCAGCGGCTGTGCGGTCGAATCGGGCAGATCGACGGGGACATCCACCGTGGCCAGCGGCGCCGCCACCATGAAGATGATCAACAGCACCAAGATGACGTCGATGAACGGGGTGACGTTGATCTCGTGGTGTTCGCTCAGGTCATCGCCCCATTGGGACAGCCGGGCGCTCATTCGGCGGCTCGGCGCATGGGCTTGGCCAAGCGATCAAGGTCGCGGCCGACCAGGCGGTTGATTTCCGCCGCCGCCAACCCGGCTTGGGCGCGCAAGCCGGTGATGGCGCGGGCGAAGGCGTTATAGATCACCACCGCCGGAATGGCGGCGATCAGCCCCATGCCGGTGGCCAGCAAGGCTTCGGCGATACCGGGGGCGACCACCGCCAGATTGGTGGTCTGGCTGTGGGCGATGCCGATGAAGCTGTTCATGATGCCCCAGACGGTGCCGAACAGGCCGATGAACGGGGCGGTGGCGCCGATGGTGGCTAAAATGCCGGTGCCGATGGTAAGAGAGCGCGCCAGTCGCGCCAATTCGTCGTCAAGACGCGAGGCGGTGCGTTCCTTGATGCCCGCGGCCGGCATGTCCGCCGACAAACGCAATTCGGCCGCCGCCGCTTCGCTGAGGTCGGTCACCGGCCCGTGGTCTGGGGTCAGGGCGCGCTTGGCGTCGTACAGGCTGGTGGCGCCGGCCAGAATGGCTTGACCGGCGCCAATGCGGCGGCGAACGGCGCGCAATTCCCACGATTTGGCCACCAATACCGTCCAGGTGGCGACCGAGGCCAGGGCAAGGCCGACCATCACCAATTGCACCACCAGATCGGCGTGCAGGAACATGATCCAGGGGGAAAGTTGATGTGTCATGATTCGGTCTCCCCAAAGCGGGCCGGGGCTTAGGCCAGCCGGATGGCGTGGTTGTCCCAATTGCGTTCATTGACATAGGCGCCGGGCAAAGCTTGGGCGCCGCCGGCCGCCGACCAGTCCCAGACGCCCCGCCGACCGCTGGTCATGATCAGGTCGTCGCCGCCAAGACCGGCGGCGACGCCACAACCATCGGCCACCGACACCGCTTTCAGGAAGCGGCCGGAAGCGGTTTCCCATACCGTCACCAGCGAACCTTGCGGACACGATGCGGCAAAGGTGCGGCCATCGGCGGCCATGGCGACGCTGCCGCAATAATTGCGCACCGTCTTGGTCATCGGGGCGGGCAGTTCCAGCAGACGGATTTCTTGGCCGAAACGGTGCAAGGCGACGATGGGCGGCGTCTGGTCATCGCTTTGATGCTGCATGCCGATGGCGACGTCACCATTGGCGTTGACGGCGAAATGGCGCATGGATAACAGCCGTAATTCGGCCGGCAAGCGCCATTGCCCCAACAGGCTGCCATCGCGGCTATCCATATAGACCAGCGACGAATCCATGCGCTCCAGGTTCAGCCGAGCCCGACCGCTTTCGGGGTGGGTGATGATGCCGCCATTGGCCACCACCAAGGTGTGACCATCGGCCAGCAGGCGGATATCGTGGGGTTCGATGCCATAGGACGACATTTCGCCCACGCGGCGCCAATTGTCTTCGACCGCCCAGATACCGATGATGCCGACGGCTTCGGCGTAATCGTTTTCGGCGGAAAAGAAACGCTGGCCATCGGCGGAAAACACCCCGTGACCGTGGAAATGGCGGCCTTCGGGGGCCTCGAGCCAGTGCGTGGCTTCCCCCTGGGCCAAGTCGATGATCGCGGCGAAAGTGCCGGGGCGGCGGGCCACGGCGACGCAGGTTTGCCCATCGGGGGCGATGGCGATGCCGTGGCCGCGTCCGGGCAGCGGCAGCTCGAACACCTGATCGCCGTTGCGGTCGAAGGCGCCAAGGCCGTATTGGCGGCCGGCGGCGGCATTGGCGGCCAGCCATAGCGGCTCCTTGCCGGGGTGCGCCCGGACCGCCTTTCCGGCCACCAGGCTGAAGGCGGCGGTGGCGGCCAGGAACGAGCGGCGGTTAATCTCCATCAAGCGCATTGAAGCCCACCTGTAGATCGAGAGCGTTGGCGATATCGGTTTCCAAAATCAGGGCGGCGGCCTTGATCTTGGCCTTGACGCCGGCAAGCTGTTTCCACCCTTCGGGATCGGTCATCGCCACCTCCATCGGTGCGGGCAGCTTGCGCAGGGTGGCTTGCGCCTCGGTCAGCGCCGCCAGGAAACGGTCGGCGGCGGCACTTTTGCCATTGGCCGCCAGGATCGGGGCGAAGCTGGCGGCGAAGACGGCGCGCATGGATTCCAAGTTGATGTCGATGTTGCGGGCCGAGCGTTTGGAACGCCAGTTTTCGGAACGGCCGGGCCGGGCTTCGGCGGCGGCGGCGCCCAAAGGATGCGCCAACTTGACCTCTGTGATGGCCGAAAGCTGGCCGTGCAAGGCGTTGAACATCTGCGAGGCTGCCTGCCGATGGTCGGCATAGGGATTGGCCCCGGTGCCGGCATTTTTCAGCAATGCGGTGAAACCGTCGGGCTTGGCCCATTCATGCACCAATTCGCCGCCGATACGGTTCAGGTTATGGGCGATGCCCGAGATCAGCCGGCAACGCAAGGCGGTTTCGTCACCGCCGGCCAGAACCTTGTCGGCTTGACCGTCACCGAACAACAGCATTTCCAGCGCCGGCAGGCCTTGGATGGCGACGCTGGCGAAGACGACGCGGTTGGGGTCCACCGCGTCGGCCTTGCGGTCCTTGAGCAGCGCCAGCATCTGCCGATCACCGGCATTTTTCTTGTCCGGCCAAAATTGCACCCGCTGGCCGCGATGAAAGGCTTCGACCGGGCCATAGCCGATCCACTGCACCTGTTGCCAACTGTCGGTGGTCGCGTGAAAGGCGGTGCGCGCCGCTTCCAGCCCGCCAGCATCAGGGGCGGCGCAGAAGCTTTCGACGCTTTGTTTCAATGCATCGGTTTGGCTTTGGAAGTCCTGATACGAAGCGATGATCGGGCCATCGGCGGCCAAAGTCAGTAAACCGGCATAATCCAGTGCCGCTTGGGCGGGGGATGCCGCCAGCAAGCCAAGGCCAAGAAGAGACCAAAAGCGCATGGGGATCATCCTTACAGCGAGTTGACGAAGCGGAGCAGGGCGGCGCGGTCGGCCTTGGGCAGGGCGACGACCTTGTCGCGGGCCGTCTGGGCCTCGCCGCCATGCCACAAAATGGCCTCCAACACGCTGCGGGCGCGGCCGTCATGCAGCAATTGGGTATGGCCGTTGACCACATGGGTCAGACCGATGCCCCACAGCGGCGGCGTTTTCCATTCCGATCCACTGGCCATGCCCTCGGGGCGGCCATCGGCGAGACCGTCGCCCATGTCGTGCAGCAACAAATCAGTGTAGGGCCAGATCACCTGCTCGGATTGTTCGGGCAGATCGGCGCGCTGGGCGGTTTTATAGGTCGGGGTATGACAACTGGCGCAGCCACTTTCATGGAACACCTGTTTCCCGTGCAGCACTTCGGCATTGCCGGCGTCGCGGCGCTTGGGCACCGCCAGATTGCGCGAATAGAAACTGACCAGGTCCAGCACATTGGCGGGCACTTCAAAGCCGCCATATTGCGCATCGCCGCCATGAGGGGCATCCAGGCAGGCCTGTTGCGCCGAGGTGCAATCACCTGAATTGGCCGGGAACAGCGGGTTGGACAACCCGATATCGCCATTGAAGGCGTCGGCGCTTTGCTGTTTGACGGTGGGGTTGCCCCCCTTCCAGCCAAAGCGGCCCAGCATCAGTTTGCCGTCTTCTTGGCTCCAGATCATCTTGGCGCGGCCGGAAATCCCGTCACCGTCCTTGTCGTCGGGATCGGCTTGAGCCAGCAAGGTTTCCTCGGCGATGGCTTCCAGCAGCCCCAGACCGATCATCGGCGGAGCGACACGCGGCGACAGCAAGGCGTCGGGGTGCAAGGGGCCATAGCCCAGATCGCTGATGCTGTAGGTGGGTTTGCGCAACGACACCTTTTCCCCGCCGCCCAGGGTCATCGGCACTTGGTCATAGCGGATATTCATGCGGCCTTCGGCGGCGTGGCCGGCAATGGCGAAATTCTGCAATTGGCCGCCATAGGTGGGCTCGGGGACGATATTGGCGCGGCCTTGGGCGATGGCGGCCTTTTGCTCATCGGTCTGCGCTGGGATGGACAGGCGCAGGAACATGGAGACGCCTTCCTCGCCGCTTTCCGGCGGGTGGCCGCGTCCATCCTTGATGTGGCAGTTCTGGCAGGCGCGGGCGTTGAACAGCGGCCCCAAGCCGTCGGCGGCCTTGGTCGAGGATGGCGCCGTCACCCACAGGCGGCGGAAAAAGCCGTTCCCGACCTTGAAATCCATTTCCTTGGCGAAACTCATATTGGCGGAGAAATGGGAAAATGCGTCGCGGTTGAACGCCTTGGTGTGAGTGGCGGCCCCGCCGGGCATTTCTTCGCCGGGTTCCAATGTTTCACCGGCGGCCATGGCGGTTCCGGCCATGGATAGGCCGGCCAGCAGCGAAACGATCATCACCCGCATTTCTTCACCCCTTGCTAAAATAAGAAGAACGGGGCCGCCCAGGCGACCCCGTTTAATGGTGTGTGCTTACTTGCCGATGCTGGACGGGTTGTCCAAGCTGGCCGAACCTTCAAACTTGACCTCGCCCAGGGCCAGCACCGCCACTGCCTTTTCCAGCGAACGGGTTTGCGCCACCAAGGAATCGATGGCGGTCTGCACCTTGGTGTTGCCGGCGGCATTTTCAGCGCCGATCATCTGGTCGTAGGCCTCGCCGCCTTCCGCCGTTTGCACCAAAACGCCCATGGCGGCCATGGTGGCATCCAGCTTGGTCTTCATTTCGGCATCCAGGCCGACATCCTTGGCGGCAATCAGATCGGAAAGGCTGGGACCTTTGACGTCACTGCCGTCGATGCGGGTATAGCGGCCAAGATAGACGTTCTGAATGCCCTTGGCATCGTAGAAATGTGAATTGTGAGTGTTGTCCGAGAAGCAATCGTGCTCTTCCTCGGGGTCGTGCAGCATCAGGCCCAGCTTCATGCGCTCGCCCGCCAGTTCGCCATAGGACAGGCTGCCCAGACCGGTGACGATGGTGGCGATGCCGGCATCAGGCTTGCCCTTAAGCAGCTTGGCGCGGATCTTGCCTTTGGCTCCCCAGCCATCGACCATGGTCTTGAGGTCGTCGATCAGCAGGTCGGTGGCGGTGACCAGATAGGCTGCGCGACGATCGCAATTGCCGCCGGTGCAATTCTTGGTGTCGAAATCGCTGGCCGGACGGTTGCCGGCGCCCGGACCGGTGCCGTTGACATCTTGGCCCCACAGCATGAATTCGATGGCGTGATAGCCGGTGGTGACATTGGCTTCGACGCCCCCGGCCTCGTGCAGGCCGGCCAGCAGCTTCTTGCTGATCTTGCTGGCATTGACCGGCTTGCCGCCGATCTTGATCTTGCTGTGGGCAATGATATTGGCGGTATAAAGCGGGTTTTCGCCCGATTCGGTGCCATAGGTGTCGGCATTGACGTAATCGATCAGGCCTTCATCCAGAGGCCAGGCATTGACCTTGCCTTCCCATTCATCGACGGCGGCATTTCCGAAGCGGAACGCCTCGCTTTGCTGATAGGGGATTCGAGCGGCAACCCAGGCGGTCTTGGCGGCCTTCAGGGTTTCAGTGCCGGGAGCTGCGACCAAGGCGTCAACCGCCACCTTGAGATTCTTCGCCGCGATCAGCGAATCTTCGTAATTGGCATGGGCAATATCGGCATAGGTGGCCAGCACCGCCTTTTTGTCGATGCCGGCGGCGGCGGCTTGCCCGGCGCCCAGCATCAACGCCGCCGAGGCAGCAACCAGAATATAACGCTTCATGTGAGAGACCCCGCTTTCCACAAGAAAAGGAGGGGCATGATTGCGCAAGTGCGAATTGATTTCAATGCTGTTGATAATCAGTATCAAAAATATCCCGCATTTGCGTCTTTATGGTTTCATATTAACCGCAGGGATGAGTATCTTCGGGCGAAAGTGCCAGCGCCGCACGGCCCCTTGGGCCTGGCCAAATCCCCCCGAGTTCCGATCGCCGGGACGCGCGATCAGTCGTCAAGACCGCCGCGCCGGCCGATGGGCAGGTCGCGATGGATATAGGCGCTCATCACCAATCCCCAGCCGAACAGCAACGACAGCATGGCGGTGCCGCCATAGGAAATCAGCGGCAGCGGCACGCCGACCACCGGCACCAGCCCCATGACCATGGCGGTGTTGATGAAGAAGTAGAGGAAGAAGGTGGTGGTGATGCCCAGGGCGACCAAGCGGCCGAATTGCGAACGGCAGCGCAGCGCGATGGCGTAGCCGAAGGCGGTCAGCAGCACGTAAAGGCCCAACAGGAACAAGCCGCCGAACAATCCCCATTCCTCGCCATACATGGTGAAGATGAAGTCGGTTTGCTTTTCCGGTAAGAAATTAAGACCCGACTGGGTGCCGTTCATGAAGCCCTTGCCGAACAAGCCGCCCGAGCCCAGGGCGATTTTGGACTGCGTGATGTGATAGCCGGCCCCCAGCGGATCCTGGTCGGGATTCATGAAAATGATGACGCGCTTTTTCTGGTAATCGTGCAGGAATTGCCATGCCACCGGGATGGCCCCCAAGCCGGCCGCCAGCAGCAATCCGAATTTCCACAGCCGCACCCCGGCCATGAAAAAGATCGCCCCCGAACTCATCAGCACCATCATGGCGGTGCCCAGATCAGGTTGTTTCATCACCAGGGCCACCGGCAGCAAGACCAGCAGCAGCGGCGGAATAAGGAAGGTGGGGCGGCCGACATCTTGCACCGAGGCGCCATGAAAATAGCGCGACAAGGTCAATATCATGGCGATCTTCATGATTTCAGACGGTTGGATCTGAATGAAGCCAAGGTCGATCCAGCGTTGCGCCCCCATGCCGATGGTGCCCTTCAGCTCGACGGCCACCAGCAAGATGATGGAAATGGCGTAAAGCCCATAGGCATGACGCATCCAAAAGCGCAGATCGACGATGGCGACGGCGATCATGATGCCGATGCCCATGGCGAAACGGATCATCTGCTTGACCGCCCACGGCTCAAGCGAGCCCTTGGCGGCGGAATACAGCGTCAGGAAACCGACAGAAGATATGGCGGTCAGGATGGCGATCAGCGACCAGTTGATCTGCCAGATCTTTTCCCGCCAGCCCATTTCGGTGCGATTTAACCGGCTGGACAGCCGGGGGGTGGGGCGCAGCATCACCCTTGTCCTTTCCGGTCCATCTCGGCGACACGGGCGCGTTCGCGCTTTTGCACTTCTAGCATGATATCGCGGGCGATGGGGGCGGCGACGGCAGAGCCGCCGCCGCCATGTTCGACCACCACGGCGATGGAAAAACGCGGCGCGTCTTCGGGGGCATAGGCGACGAAGAGCGCGTGGTCGCGTTCCTTCCACGGCAATTCGTCGTTCTTTTTCACCCCGGTTTCGCGTTCGCGCATGGTGATGCGGCGAACCTGGGCGGTGCCGGTTTTCCCCGACAGCCACATGCCTTCTTGATCGATGCGAGCCCGATAAGCGGTGCCGCCGGGTTCGTTCGATACCGCGTTCATGCCCTTGCGCACCAAGGTCAAGCTGCGTTGGGACACGCCGCAAGACGGCCAATTGGGGGCGGGACGGGGAACCGCATCTTTGTCGGTGATCAGATCACGGGCCACATGTGGCACCACTTGGCGGCCGCCATTGGCGATGCGTGCCGTCATCACCGCCAATTGCAGCGGCGTCGCCAGACAATAGCCTTGGCCGATGCCGTTGATCAGGGTTTCGCCGGGATGCCAAGGTTGCCCCAACGCTTTTCTTTTCCAGGCGCGATTGGGCATCAGGCCCGACCGTTCATTGGGCAGGTCGATCCCGGTCGGGACGCCCAGCCCCATGCGGTTGGCGACTTCCGCCACCTTGTCGAAGCCGACGCGGCGGGCGACTTCATAGAAATAGACGTCGCACGAGCCTTTCATCGCGTTGATGAGATCAACCGAACCGTGGCCGCCTTTTTTCCAGCAGTGGAATTTGATATTGCCCAATTCGGTATGGCCTCGGCACAGCACCGTCTGTTCCGGGCTGATGGCGCCGGCTTCAAGGGCGGCGATGGCCACCACCATTTTGAACGTCGAACCTGGGGCGAAGGTGCCGGAAATGGCTTTGTTTTGCAGCGGCGCCCGTGGATTGGTGGATAATTCCTTCCATTCCTCGTGGGTCAGCCCGCGATTGAAGGCGTTAGGGTCAAAGGACGGGGTCGAGGCCATGACGATGACTTCGCCGGTATGGATGTCCATGACCACCACCGCCGCCGATTCGTCGCCCAGGCGTTGCGCCGCGTATTCCTGCAAACGCAGATCCAGGGTCAGGGCCAGATCGACGCCGGGTTCGCCTTCGCGTCGTTCCAACTCGCGCATGACGCGGCCGACGGCGTTGACTTCTTCTTGGCTGGTGCCGCCCCGACCGCGCAGCGCCATATCGTAAATCTTTTCCACCCCGGCCTTGCCGATGCGGAAACCGGGCAATTCTTCAAGCGGGTCATTGTTGGTCTGGTCGTTTTCCGAGACGGCGGAAACGTAGCCCAAGATATGCGCGCCCAGGCTTTCCAGTGGGTAAAAGCGGCTTTGGCCGACATCGATCAGCACGCCGGGCAAATCGGGGGCATTGACCTCGATACGGGCGACTTCTTCCCAAGACAGGTTTTCGCGCACAGTGATCGGCACGAAGGAACGCCGCCGCCGCGCTTCCTTGGTGATGCGGGCGCGGTCATGTTCGCCCAGGCTGATGATCTGCGACAACGCGTCCAAGGTGTAGTCCAAGGACGGCGCTTGTTCCGACACCACCAATACCCGGTAATTATGCTGGTTGACGGCCATGGCGATACCGCCCCGATCCAAGATCAGACCACGCGGCGGCGCCAGCAGACGCATGGAGACGCGGTTTTCCTCGGACAGCATGGCATAGCGATCGGCTTCGACCACTTGCAGATAATACATGCGGGCGATCAGGGCGCTGATCAAGGTGCCCTTGCCGCCAGCCAGCAGCAAGGCCCGGCGGCTGAACAATTTACTGCGGTCGTTGTCGTGGTACATCTACCGCTAGACCTCTTTCAAAAAGGCCATCTGGGTGCGCGCCAGAATCCAGGTCAGCAACGGGAACAACCCCATGGTCAGCAAGTATTCGAAAATCACCGGGCTGGCATCAAGGGCGCGCCCATACAACATGACCACCAACAGCCAGGTCGCGCCGGCGGCGCCAGCGGCCAACAGGCCAAAGGCCCACCAAGCCACCAGGAACGATTTGCCGAGGAAAAAACGGCGCTGGCCGGCGGCGACGCCTTGAACCACCAACAGCACCAGGGCGTTTACCCCCAAGGGGGTGCCGCCGATGATATCGTAAAGCAGCCCGATGGCGAAGGCGACCCAGGCGGGCAGCAAATCGGGCCGATAGATCGACCAGTAATAAACCCCCATCAGCGGCAACATGGGGACGATACCGGAAAGGGCGGGCAGGTGGGTGGGGATGGCGGTCAACAGCAACAACGCGAAGGTGACGCCGACCGGAACCATATGGCGCACCCAGGTGTCCATGCGCACCCAGAGCGAGGCTCTCAATTGTCGGCTCCGCGACGCCGGCGTTCCGGCATGGCCGGCTTTTCAAAAGGCAGGATGCCGCCCAGGCCGAAATCGACGATGGCGACGAATTCCAGTTCGTGGCGGTGAATGAAGGGCTCGACCCGGATGACGCCGTCAGACACCGAGGCAACGACGCCAATGGGCAGGCCAGGGGGAAAGGCGGCGCCGGACGCGGCGGTGACGACGCGGTCGCCGACGGAAATGGATGGGCTGCCGGCGACATAATTCAGCTTGGGCCGTGACTTGTTGTCGCCGCTGAGAATGGCCCGTGTGCGTGAGCTTTCCACCACCACCGGGATTTTTGCGCTGATGTCGGTCAGCAACAGCAACCGCGACGACCGATCCCCCACTTCGGCGATATAGCCGATCAGGGCTTCGCCCGACAGCACCGCTTGGCCCTTGCGCACGCCGTCGCGGCTGCCGGAATTCAACAGCATGGAATGGCCAAAGGCAGAGCCCAGGTCACCGATGACGCGGGCGGTGATGAAAGCCGAATCAGGGTCTCCGACCACGTTCAGCTGTTCGTGCAGTACGGAATTTTCGGTATCCAGCCGCCGGGCCACGGTCTGCCAATGTTGCAGGCGCAGGTTTTCTTGTTTCAGCCGGGCATTTTCAGCTCGCAACGAGGCCAGCTCGCGGATGCTTTCGGAAAATTCGGCGATGGTGGTCGCCGGGCGGGACAGGGCGTCAAGGATGGGGGCGACGGCGTCGGCGACGGCGGTGCGGGTCCGCTCGATCAAAATGATATCCGCCTTGCCCAGGATCATCAGGGCGACGGCGGCGACGACCAAAGAGACGAAAGCAAAACGCTGGGCCATCAGCCGCAACGTTGCCAGGCGCCCGACCGCACCGGACTGCTTCACGAGATACCCCTCCGTCGCCTGAAACCGGGCCGCCGGATGAGCCGGCGGCCAGATTCAGATCAGACTACTACATGTTGATGACCAAAAACTAGTACATGCTTGACAGCACGTTTTTCAGTTTGGGCATTTCTTCAAGGGCGCGGCCGGTTCCAAGCGCGACGCAGGACAGCGGGTCGTCGGCGATGGACACCGGCAGGCCGGTGGCGTGACGCAACACGTAGTCGAGGTTGGACAGCAAGGCGCCACCGCCGGTCAGCACGATACCCTTATCGACGATATCGGCGGCCAGTTCGGGGGCGGTGTGTTCCAGCGCGACCTTGACGGCCTCGATGATGGCGCCAACCGGTTCGGCCAGGGATTCGGCGATTTGACGTTCGGAAACGATCAGTTCCTTGGGCACGCCGTTCATCAGGTCGCGGCCCTTGATCTCCATGGTCCGGCCTTCGCCGTCCTCGGGCGGGCAGGCCGAGCCGATTTCCTTCTTGATGCGCTCGGACGACCCTTCGCCGATCAGCAGATTATGATTGCGGCGGATATAGGCGATGATGGCTTCGTCCATCTTGTCGCCGCCGACGCGGACCGAGCGGGAATAGACGATGCCGCCCAGGGACAACACCGCCACTTCGGTGGTGCCGCCGCCGATATCGACGACCATGGAACCGGTCGGTTCGGTCACCGGCAGGCCGGCGCCGATGGCGGCGGCCATGGGTTCCTCGATCAGGAACACCTTGCGGGCGCCGGCTGATTCGGCCGATTCCTGAATGGCGCGGCGCTCCACCGCGGTGGAGCCCGACGGCACGCAGACGATGACCAGCGGGCTGGCGAAGGAGCGGCGGTTGTGCACCTTGCGGATGAAATGCTTGATCATTTCCTCGGCCACTTCGAAATCGGCGATGACGCCGTCGCGAAGCGGGCGGATGGCTTGGATGTAGCCGGGGGTGCGGCCCAGCATCATCTTGGCTTCGTCACCGACGGCCAAAACTTTCTTTTTGCCTTTTTCCTCGGCAATGGCCACCACGGACGGCTCATTGAGAACAATACCGCGGCCTTTGACATAGACCAAGGTGTTGGCGGTACCAAGGTCGATAGCCATGTCGGCGGAAAACCAGCCCGTCAGGTTCGGAAACATAATCCCTCGCTTCACTGATCACACAATGCCGTTGGACGCCCGGATTTATATCAGGGCGTGACGGCGTCGGGAGCGCTTTTTTGACGTTTGGTCAAAAGTTTGTTCAATGCCTTCACATAAGCCCGAGCAGAAGCCACCATGGTATCGGTGTCGGCGCCCTGACCGTTGACGGTTTTTCCGTCCTCTTCCAGCCGCACGGTGACCTCAGCTTGGGCATCGGTTCCCTGCGTCACCGCATGGACCTGATACAGCTGCAATCGGGCCTCGTGCGGGCACAATGCCTTGATGGCGTTGAAGATCGCATCGACGGGGCCATCGCCCACGGACTTGACGCTTTTCAGTTCACCATCGATTTCCAGTTCCAGTTCCGCTTTCGGCGGGTTGTGGCGAGTGCCACACAGAACTTCGAGGCCGCGGAAGCGGATACGCTCATTATCGCGGAATACCGCTTCATCCACCAGCGCGATGATGTCTTCGTCGAAAACTTCTTTCTTGCGGTCGGCCACGTCCTTGAAACGGGCAAAGGCGTCTTCGATGGCGTTGTCGCCCAGGTCATAGCCCATCTGCTTGAGCTTGTCCTTGAAGGCGGCGCGGCCGGAATGCTTGCCCATGACCAGACTGGAACGGTTCAGACCCACCGATTCGGGGGTCATGATCTCGTAGGTCTGGGCGCATTTCAGCATACCGTCCTGATGGATGCCGGATTCGTGGGCGAAGGCATTCTTGCCGACGATCGCCTTGTTGGGCTGGACGACGAAGCCGGTAATGGCCGACACCAGCCGCGAAGCGCGGGTGATGTTTTCGGTCTTGATGCCGGTGGTGAAGGGCATCAGGTCATGGCGGGTGCGCAGCGCCATGACGATTTCTTCCATGGCGGCGTTGCCGGCGCGTTCGCCCAGGCCGTTGATGGTGCATTCGATCTGGCGGGCGCCGGTGGCGATCGCGGCCAGGGAATTGGCCACCGCCAGTCCCAGATCGTTATGGCAATGCACCGACAAGATCGCCTTGTCCATATTGGGGACGCGGTTGACCAACATGGCGATCAACGCGGCGTATTCATCCGGCACGGCATAGCCGACGGTATCGGGAATGTTAATGGTGCGGGCGCCGGCGTCAATGGCGGCCTCGACGCAGCGGCACAGGAAATCATGCTCGGTGCGCGAGCCGTCCTCGGCCGACCATTCGACGTCTTCGACCAGATTGCGGGCAAAGGCCACCGATTCGCGCACTTTTTCCAGCACGCGTTCGGGTTCCATTTGCAGCTTGTGCTTCATGTGCAGCGGGCTGGTGGAAATAAAGGTGTGGATGCGATGGCGGGGGGCCAGCTTGACCGCCTCGGCGCAGCGTTCGATATCGCCCTTGGTGGCGCGGGCCAAGCCGGCGATGGTGGAATTCTTCACCACCTTGGCCACCGCCTGCACCGCTTCGAAATCGCCGGTGCTGGCGATGGGGAAGCCGGCTTCGATCACATCGACGCCCATTTCTTCCAGCAACAGGGCGATCTTGACCTTTTCCTCGAGATTCATCGAGGCGCCGGGAGATTGTTCGCCGTCGCGCAAAGTGGTGTCGAAAATGATGACGCGGTTGTTGTCCATGGACCTGCCCAAATTAAGAGTCCCGCCCCGCTGGCGCAGACCCGGGAAGGGCATTCGGTCACGGGAAGGTGTGTTTGGAACGCGAAAATGGCCAAATTGTGGCGTGGTTATCGCATCGCGGCTATAGGAAGTCCAAGTTAGCCGCCCTTGTCAACACACTATCTGTCACGCAGGCAGGGTAAAACAGAAGACCGAGCCTTGATTGGGGCCGGGGGAATCAACCCAGATGTGGCCGCCATGACTTTCGACGATTTTCTTGCAGATGGACAAGCCGATGCCCGAACCGCCGCCATGTTCGTCGCGTCCGTGCAGCCGTTGGAAGATGCGGAAGATACGGTCAAAGAAATCGCGACTGATGCCGATGCCGTTGTCCGACACCGAAATGCACCAGGCGCCGGTCTGGCGGCGGGCGTCGATCACCACCCGAGGGGGGAGGCCGGGTTGATGGTATTTGATGGCGTTGGCGATGAGGTTTTGGAACAAACGCACCATATCGTCGGAACTGGCGAACAGGGTCGGCAGTTCGCAGGCGGAAACGGTGGCGCTTTGCTCCGTCATGGCCAGCCCCAACATGTTCTGCGCCTTGGCCAGACATACGTTCAGATCGATCATCGCCTTGGGCGCCGACAGGCGGCCGATGCGGGAATATTGCAACAGGTCTTGGATCAGCCGGTCCATGCGCTCGGCGCCATCGCGGGCAAAGGCGATGAATTCCTTGATTTCCGTACTTAAATCAGTGCCCATGCGCCGTTCGATCAAGCCCATATAGCTGTTGATCATACGCAACGGCTCGCGCATGTCGTGGCTGGCCACATAGGCGAATTGTTCCAGCTCGGCGTTGGATTGTTGCAGTTTCTCTTGAAAATGGCGTGCTTCGGTGATGTCGATCCCCGAGGCCAGCAACCCCATCAGGGTTCCGTCGGGATCGCGCAAGGGGCGGGCGACTTCGTGAATCCAGGCATCGCCGCCGTCAATGCAGACCAGACGATAATCATGTTCGCCGACATTGCCCAAATTGGCGCGGTCCTCGGGATGGATGACGCTCAGCCAGCCTTGTCCCTGAGCCTCGGCGAGGGATTGGCCGGTCATGGTGCTCCAGGTGGCGTTGACGTATTGGCATTGGCCGGCATCGTCCATGCGCCGCACCAGCGTGGGCATCTCGTCAAGCACTTGCATGTAATAATCACGTGCCTTGGCGACTTGCTCCTGGGCGATTTCGCGGCCGCGCTTGCGGTTGTCCCGCATGCGCACCAGGGCGATGGCAAAGGCGGAAATCAGGATGACGATGAATGTGTCACCGATCAGCCGCGGCAAGATCGGCCGCAAGATGTCATCGCGGGTGGCGCTGACGCCGATGATCAGTCCCCAGGGCGCGACGGTGCGCAGGGCGATGATCCGTGTCATTCCATCAATGGCGCCAGGGCCTTCTTGAATGCTGGCGGCTTTCCCGGTGGCAAGGTGTGCCAGTCGCAGCGGCACCTTGGCCAGGGAACGGCCGATGGGGCTGTTATCGGTGCTGGGGGCGCGCGCCAAAATGGTGTGATCGCTGTTGGTGACGGAAATCGCCCCACTGGGTTCCGAAGGCAAGGCGGCTTCGACAATGTCGGAAAACAGCGAAGGCGCCAGCGCAGTGACCATGATCGCGCGTAATTTGCCGCTGTCGTCGCGAGACGGCAGAGCGGCAAATATGACCGTGCGTTGCAGCAGGCTGATGACCGGCTCGGCGACAAACAAATCGTTGGCTTGGGGATGGGTTTGGAAATAACGAAGATAGGAACGCTCACCCACATTTTGCCCCACCAGGACCGGGTTGGTGGAATGGACGATGTTACCGTCAAGGGTGACCACGGTAATGGTCAGGGCGTGCGGTTCAAAGCGGGCGCGGGTGGTCAGATAGCGATGGTAGGTCTGGTCACCGGGGGGGAGGGACATGTCCAATTCGGCGTCGGCGTCGCGCAGCAGGGCATTGATGGATTGCAGCGTATGGTTGGTTCGGGCCTCGACCACGCGGGCCAGGGCGTCAAGGCGTTCTTCGGCCTCGGCTCGGCGGTTGCCCGCCATCGACACGATATCCCACGTCGCCATCAGCACGGCCAAGGCCATCAGGATGAGCGCCCAGATCCAATCCGTTCCTCGTGTCGCCAGCATGGCGTTCAGGTCCCCAAAAGTATGCGTCAAGCCTAAAAGCTCGAACAACCGGGCACAAGAGGGACAAAAGGCGGAAGGGATCAGACGTTGGTGGCGGGCAAGGTGAAGAAAAAGGTGGTGCCCAGATTGGGGCCGGGGGAATCGACCCAGATGCGGCCGCCATGGCTTTCGACGATCTTTTTGCAGATGGACAGGCCGATTCCCGAACCGCCGCCATGTTCATCGCGAGCGTGCAGACGCTGGAAGATGCGAAAAACCCGATCGAAATAGGAATGGTCGATGCCGATGCCGTTGTCGTGGATGGAAAAACGCCATGACCCGTTTTCGCGGGTGGCCCCGATACTGATCTGCGGCGGCGTTTCGGGCAGGGCGTACTTAATGGCGTTGCCGATCAGGTTTTGCAGCAACCGCACCATGTCGTCATCGCTGGCATGGACCACCGGCAGGGCGCCGATGCAGATGCGGGCGCGGCTTTCGTCGATCATCACCCCCAGATTGCTTAACGCCACCGACAGGGATTGCGCCAGGTCCACGTCCCGCTTTGGCGCCGACATGCGGCCGATGCGGGAATATTGCAGCAGATCCAGGATCAGCTTGTCCATGCGGGTGGCGCCGTCCTTGGCGAAAGCCAGGAATTCCATCAATTCGGCATTGGCCTCGGCCCCGAGGCGGCGTTCGATCAGCCCCATATAGCTGCTGACCATGCGCAGGGGTTCGCGCAGATCGTGGCTGGCCACATAGGCGAATTGTTCCAGCTCGGCATTGGATTGGGTCAGTTTTTCCTGAACGGCGCGGGTGTCGGTGATGTCCAGACAGGCGGCCAGATGGCCGGCGAAACGGCCGTCTTGATCATGGAAAGGCTGGGCGATTTCATGCATCCATCGGTATTGGCCGTCATGGCGGCGCAGGCGGTATTCCTGTTCGGAATTCTCGCCCCGGCTCAGGCGGGTTGTGGCCATGTCCTGCCACGCCGCCATGTCATCGGGGTGCAAGAACGCCGTCAGAGTATCGACGGGCTGGCCGAGGAAGGTTTGCAACGTGCCGTTGGCATAGTCGATCTGGCCCAAGATATCCGAACGCCAGATGTGCACCGGCAAATGGTCGAGCACCCGCATGTAATAATCGCGGGCCAAGGCGATTTCGCTTTGGTTTTTCTGACGTTGGCGTTCCCGTCCGCCGAGAAA
This sequence comes from Magnetospirillum sulfuroxidans, assembly GCF_018224925.1. GTDB lineage: Bacteria > Pseudomonadota > Alphaproteobacteria > Rhodospirillales > Magnetospirillaceae > Magnetospirillum > Magnetospirillum sulfuroxidans. The sequence goes on from NZ_JAGTUF010000001.1 coordinate 18,732, forward strand.
GCGGCCGAGGACGACGATGACGCCACCGACGATGAACAGGAAGACCAGATCGGCCAACACGGTATCGATGGCCGGGTCCAGCAGGTCGCGACTGGAAAGGGTGACCACCACCACAAGGCCGAATTGACTGACGTCGCGCATGACCAGCAGGCGCTCGAACTCATCGGGGCCGCCGCCGCCTTGCAGGACCGACAGGTCGCGGCCACTGGCCCGATGCGCCTGGAACATGGGGGTATGGGCCAGCGACGCGCCGGGGGGAGTGTTGTTCAATTCGGGGTAACGGGCCAAGACGATGCCATCGCGATTAAGCACGGCGATGGCGCCGCTGGCTTCCGAAGGCAGGGCCGGCTTCATCAGCGAGCCAAGAAGCTGCGGGTTGATGCCTGTGAGCGCAATCGCCCGCAAACGGCCATCGTCATGACGGATGGCGCGGGCGATAAAGATAATCGGGCGGTTGGTGACGGTGATCGCCGGCTTGCTGATGAACAATCTGGTGTCATCGGGATGGGCGCGGAAATGATCAAGATAATCGCGGCTGCCCACGGGCCGACCGACCAGGGTGGGATTGGATGAATGTTCGATCACCCCCTCGGGCGAGACCACCGACAGGGTCAGCGCGTCGGTGAAGATGAAGCTGCGGCCCTTGAGAAATCGCAGATAATCCGGGTCACCGGGCATGACCAATCCTTGGGGCAACTGGTTCGCCGTTTCCAGCAGCAACAGGTCAAGGGATTGAAAGGTCAGCTCGGTCCGCGCTTCGACCACCCGGGCCAAAGCTGTCAACCGGTCAACCGTCTGGCGGCGATGATCCGCATAGCTGCGCACCGCATCCCAAACCAGTACGGCCAAGCACAACAGCATGACCAAAGCCAGCCACGCCCGCGTCAGCGTCATATGCCGGCGCAATGCCGTGATCATCGATTGCCCCGTCATGGTTGGTGCTTCGTGATCAGGACACTACCTTCTTTGGTCTGTGACCACCATCACCAATAGAGAATGGCTGGGGCGAACATGCGGTTTTTGCGCGGTCATCGCCGGGCCTTCAACGCTGCCAATATCCGCTCGGTAATGGCCAGATCATCGCGGAAACCGGGATGGCTTGGACTGTCGGCGGCCAGTTGACGGGCGAGGGGCAGGCTGCGCTCATACCAGGCGATGGCGCCGGCGATGTCGCCTTGGTCTGCCGCCACGTCGCCCAGCTTCTCATAACTGACCGAAAGATCGCGCTTGGCGAGGGCGCTGGTCGGATTGTCGCGGGCCAGGGCTTGGGCGAGGTCCAGTCTGTCTTGAAACCAGCGGCGGGCGGCTTTGAGATCGCCTTCCCGTCGGGCGACCTCGCCCAGCTTTTCATAACTGAGCGAAAGGTCGCGCTTGGCCAGGGCGCTGGTCGGATTGTCGCGGGCCAAGGCTTGGGCGAGGTCCAGATCATCTTGATAGAAGCGGCGGGCGGCTTTGAGATCGCCTTCCTGTCGGGCGACGTCGCCCAGCTTGTTGAAACTGACCGAAAGGTCGCGCTTGGCCTCGGCGCTGGTCGGATTGTCGCGGGCCAGGGCTTGGCGCAGGTCCAGCCCGTGTTGAAACAAGCGGCGGGCGGCTTTGAGGTCGCCTTCCTGTTGGGCGACCTCGCCCAGCTTTTCATAACTGACCGAAAGGTCGCGCTTGGCCTCGGCGCTGGTCGGATTGTCGCGGGCCAGGGCTTGGGCGAGGTCCAGATCATCTTGATAGAAGCGGCGGGCGGCTTTGAGATCGCCTTCCTGTCGGGCGACCTCGCCCAGCTTGTTGAAACTGACCGAAAGGTCGCGCTTGGCCTGGGCGCTGGTCGGATTGTCGCGGGCCAGGGCTTGGTGCAGGTCCAGCCCGTGTTGATAGAAACGGCGGGCGGCTTTGAGATCGCCTTCCTGTTGGGCGACGTCGCCCAGCTTGTTGAAACTGAGCGAAAGGTCGCGCTTGGCCAGGGCGCTGGTCGGAGTGTCGCGGGCCAGGGCTTGGGCGAGGTCCAGCCCGTCTTGAAACAAACGGCGGGCGGCTTTGAGATCGCCTTTCAGGATGTGTAAATCCCCCAGATCGCTGTGGGCGGTCATCTGCTCGCGTGTCGTGCCGGCGGCGGTGCGGGCGGCGTCGGCCGCGTTCAGGGCGCCGTTCAGGTCGCCGGCCTGTTGACGCAGGCGCGCCAGGAAGATGGCCCCCGAGAAGTCGGTGGCATCCAGGGCGAAGGCCTGTTCATAGGCGTTTTTGGCCTTGGCCATGTCGATGTCATAAACCAACGCCCCCAGGCGGCGCCATTTCGCCGCCGCTTGGGCCATATTCGCCGTCGCTTGGGCCATATCGGCCTGGGCGCCGCGTTCCAGGGCGGCGATGGCGGCCTTGATGTCGCCGGCCTCGATGTCGCGCACTGCCTCGGCATCGGTGGGTGTGCGGCTGGTGGCCAGATCACGGATGGCGGCGTCGCGTTGCGCCAAGGTCTCGGCGGTGGGGGACGGGGCGTCGGGGGCATTGCGGTGGTTTTGCGCATCCAGCGCCTTGGTCAGTTCCTCGACCCTCCGTTCCAGGTCGGTCTTTTTCGGACGCCACCACCGGAACAGTTTAAAGGCGAGGAATGCCAAAACCACAAAGCCAAAAATCAGCGGCACATATGGCGGCAGAAATTGCCGGATGTCCTCGGCGCGGGATTGCGGAAACTTGTCCACGATCAGGTCACGCAGAAAATCATCAAGCCATATGGAAAGCCTTTTGGCTTCGCTCAACCACTGCTCGTCCATGATGGTAGGTCCGCCACTGGGTAAAATCCCTAATCGGTTGTATCGATTGGGGGCGGTGGCGGCAAACAAAAACCGAAGGGCAGGGGGGATGGCCGCAGATAAAGGAACCACAGAGACACAGAGGCACAGAGACGTCTGTCGGACATCAAAGTGAATTGGTCATCACGGCGACGTTCTCTCTGTGCCTCTGTGTCTCTGTGGTTCCATTCAATTTTCACGCAACGGCGCGGCGCTGGCGAAGCGAGGGGGCGGCGTCGTTACGGCACACAAAAAACCCCGGACGTTTCCGTCCGGGGTTTTCGGCAGCGATACTGACGGAACAGGCCTTAGTTCTTGGCCTTGTCCACCAGCTTGTTCTTGGAAATCCACGGCATCATGCCGCGCAGGCGTTCGCCCACCTGTTCGATCGGGTGTTCGGACTGGATGCGGCGGGTGGCCTTGAAGGACGGCTGACCGGCCTTGCATTCCAGCATCCAATCGCGGACGAAACGGCCCTGCTGGATGTCTTCCAGCACGCGCTTCATTTCCTTCTTGGTTTCTTCAGTGATGATGCGCGGGCCGGTGACGTAATCGCCGTATTCGGCGGTATTCGAGATCGAATAGCGCATGTTGGCGATGCCGCCTTCATAGATCAGGTCGACGATCAGCTTGACCTCGTGCAGGCACTCGAAATAGGCCATTTCCGGGGCATAGCCGGCTTCGACCAGGGTTTCGAAGCCGTACTGGATCAGCTTGGTCAAGCCGCCGCACAAGACCACCTGCTCGCCGAACAGATCGGTTTCGCATTCCTCGCGGAAGTTGGTTTCGATGATGCCGGAACGACCGCCGCCGATGGCCGACGCGTAGGAAAGCGCGATTTCCAGGGCGTTGCCGGTGGCGTTCTGGGCCACGGCGACCAGGCAGGGAACGCCGCCGCCCTTGAGGTATTCACCGCGCACGGTGTGGCCGGGGCCCTTGGGGGCGACCATGAACACGTCCAGATCGGGACGCGGCACGATCAGGCCGAAATGCACGTTGAGGCCATGGGCGAACACCAGGGCGGCGTTCTGCTTCATGTTGTCGGCCAGATCGCGGTAATACAGCTCGGCCTGCAATTCGTCCGGGGTCAGGATCATGACCACGTCGGCCCAAGCGGCGGCATCGGCCGGGGTCATGACCTTCAGGCCTTCGCCTTCGGCCTTCTTGATGGTGGCCGAGCCGGCGCGCAGCGCCACGGCCACGTCCTTGATGCCGGAATCGCGCAGGTTCAACGCATGGGCGTGGCCCTGGCTGCCATAGCCGACCACGGCGACCTTCTTGCCCTTGATCAGATTGACGTCGGCGTCACGATCGTAATAAACGCGCATGGAAACATTCCTTCCTGACAAAACGATAACCGCCCTTCAATGACGCGGTTTAGCGGAAAATCTGGGCGATGTGTTTAGAACGTATTGGTCGCGGGCGCAATGGCGACGATTATTCCAAGACGTCGTACCCTAACGGAGCAGCCCACTTTTCCGCAAGGTGAAGGGAATGGATTTGTCGATAAAGTCATAAAAGGCGGCGCGCACGGCATTGCTGCTGGTCACCGGCTGGTCGTCGAAGCTGTCGGTCCAGGTGGTGATGATCCTGCGTTCATCCGGATAGTTCAGAAAGATGAAGGGAAGGGGATCGTCGCCGAAGCTGGGGCCACTGAACGGGGCCGAGTTTGGCATGACGGCGTCGAAGAGAGCCAGGGAGACGCCGGTCTTGCCGTCGATCACTTCGAACGACAGCATCGTATACAGGCTGACATATTCCTCAAACAGGTGAGTGGTGCGATAGACCCCCAGGCCGACCATGTATGATGACGCGTTCTGCACATTGCGGGGCGTGCCGTAGGTTCCGTGTTCGATCAACAATACGGCGTCGGGGCGGAAAGCCATGCGGGCGAGCGCATCCATGAGCCGCTGGCGTCCCTGTGATCGGGTCGAAGATGGGGGAGAATCGATGCCGGGAGGAGCGGGAACCAGGGAGTAGCTTTTGGCCAGCGCGGTCCGGGTGACGTTGCGCACCCGCTCGGCCAGTCGCCAGTCGGCCTTGTTGACCGTCCTGGTCCTGGCGAAAGCCAGGAATCCTTTGTTCTCCCACAGCCAGTTGTCGTTCACCGTACTGACAATCGCCAGGGTCCGAATCCTTGCCGCCTGTTCGGGGGCAAGGTTTGCGGGAGTGATCTGGCAGGCAGCCAATCCCAGTGCCAGAGCAAGGAACGTCGCGATGTGGCAGGCGATGCGGCACATGGGATTTCCCTAAAGGCAACCTGCCGGCTCGGGATCGGGACGGCCGGGGATCGCTTTATTTCGGCGTTACAGTGGGCTCGCGCCGCGCGCGATGGCGGCGACGCCGGTGCGCGATACGTCGATCAGCCCCAGCGGTTCCATCAGCTTGATGAAGGCGTCCACTTTCTCGGTGGCGCCGACCACTTCGAAGACGAAGCTTTCGTTGGTGCTGTCGATGACGTTGGCGCGGAAGATGTCGGCGATGCGCAGGGCTTCCACCCGCTTCTCACCGGTGCTCGACACCTTGACCAGGGCCAATTCGCGGCTGACATGGGGGCCGTCGGTGGTGAGGTCGGCCACCTTGTAGATGGGCACCAGCCGCCGCAGCTGATTCTTGATCTGCTCGACGATCATCTTGGTGCCGCTGGTGACGATGGTGATGCGCGACAACGCTTCCTTGGTGTCGACCTCGGCCACCGTCAGGCTTTCGATATTGTAGCCACGGCCCGAGAACAGGCCGATGACGCGGGCCAGCACGCCGGCCTCGTTGGCGACCAGGACGGCGATGGTGTGGCGTTCGATCTCTTGCTCTTTGCTCACTTTTGTTCTTCCTTATGCCTTAGACCAGAACCATGCCGCCTTCGTCCGAGCCGGGCTCGACACGAACGTTTTCTTCCGGGCCAAGCACCATTTCGTTATGGGCCATGCCGGGCATGATCATGGGGAAGCAGTTTTCCGAGGCGTCGGTGCGGACATCGACGATGACCGGACGATCGACCGCCAGCATTTCCTTGATGACGTCATCCACTTCGCCGGGCTTGGTGGCGCGCAGGCCGACGGCGCCGAAGGCATCGGCCAATTTCACGAAGTCGGGGTGATGTTCCATGTGGCTTTCCGAATAACGGCCGCCATGGATCAGCTCCTGCCACTGACGCACCATGCCCATGTACTGGTTGTTCAAGATGAACACCTTCACCGGCAGCCGATGCTGGCACAAAGTGGCCATTTCCTGAATGTTCATCTGGATCGAGCTTTCGCCGGCGATGTCGATGACCAGGGCGCCCGGATGGGCCACCTGCACCCCCATGGCCGAGGGCAGGCCATAGCCCATGGTGCCGAGGCCGCCAGAGGTCATCCAGTGGCAGGGCTGCTCGAACTTGAAGTGCTGGGCCGCCCACATCTGATGCTGGCCCACCTCGGTGGTGATATAGGGGTTCTTGTACTTGGTCAGCTCATACAGCCGCTGGATGGCGTATTGCGGCTTGATGATCTTGTTGGAATTCTCGAAATGCAGGCAGTTGCGGCTACGCCAGCCGTCGATGGTCGCCCACCATTCCTTCAGCGCCTTTTCGTGCGGCCGGCATTGCTTGGCCTTCCACACCTTGATCAGGTCTTCCAAGATGTGGGCGGCGTCGCCGATCACCGCCAGATCGACCATGACGTTCTTGTTGACCGAGCTGGGGTCGATGTCGATATGGATCTTCTTGGCGGTGGGGGCGAAATCCTTCAGCCGGCCGGTGATGCGGTCGTCGAAGCGGGCGCCGACATTGATGATCAGATCGGCGCCGTGCATGGTCAGATTGGCTTCGTAGGTGCCGTGCATGCCCAACATCCCCACCGACAGCGGGTCCGACGCCGGGAAGGCGCCCAGGCCCATCAGCGTCTGCGTGCACGGATAGCCGGTCATGCGCACGAACTGGGTCAGCAACTGGCAGGCGGCGATGCCGGAATTGACCACGCCGCCGCCGACATAGAACACCGGCCGCTTGGCGGCGGCGATCATCTCGGCCGCCTTTTCGATGGATTTGAGGTCGCCCTTGACCTGCGGCTTGTACTTGGTCTTCAGCTTGCTCGGCGACTGGTATTCGCCACGGCCGGTGATGACGTCCTTGGGCAGGTCGATGACCACCGGGCCGGGGCGGCCCGATTTGGCGACATGAAAGGCTTCGTGCACCGTCCGCGCCAGATCGTCCGGCTTCTTGACCAGATAATTATGCTTGGTGCACGGCCGGGTGATGCCGGTGATATCGGCTTCCTGGAAGGCGTCGTTACCGATGAGATTGGTCGGAACCTGGCCGGTGATGCAGACCAGCGGCACCGAATCCATCAGCGCGTCGGTCAGGCCGGTGATGGTGTTGGTGGCGCCGGGACCCGAGGTGACCAGGACGCAGCCGACCCGGCCGGTGGAACGGGCATAGCCCTCGGCGGCATGGACGGCGGCCTGTTCGTGACGGACCAGGATGTGGCGCAGACGGTTCTGCTTGAACAATTCGTCGTAAATGGGCAGCACTACGCCACCCGGATAGCCGAAAATTACCTCGACGCCCTGATCGACAAGGGCCTTCAAGAGGATTTCCGCACCGGTCATCTGCGCATCGTGCTGTGCCATTTCGCACCTTTTTCCTATGAACGCGAACAGCAGCCAAAGGCGACGCACGGAACACCGTGCGGCCACCGGGGTGGCTGCGAGCGGGACAACCTATCGCTTCACTGGAACCGGGTCAATAGAAAGTGGCGAACTTTTGCAAAGATTTCGTCAAAAATTCTTTCTGAAAGTTGCGCAGAAACTACCTCCGGCTTTTCAAGTTGATGCCGGAACCAGGTTAATTGCCTTTTTGCGTAATTTCGTGTCGCCTTTTGCGCCGCCGATACCGCTTGTTTCGGCTCCAGGGTTCCGGCCAGCAGCGCCGCCAGTTCCGGCACCCCCAAGGCCTTCATCGCCGGTAATGCCGGATCAAGGCCCAGGGCCAGCAAGGCCCGCACTTCATCCAGCGCGCCGTGTTCCATCATCAGCGCGAAGCGTTGATCGCAATTGGCGTAAAGCGCCTCTCGCGGCGGCGCCAGCGACAGGGTCAGCCAATGGGCGTCGACGGCGCCTTCCATGGGCAGGGCCTGCCACGCGGCCAGGGATTGGCCGCTGGCTTCGATCACTTCCCAGGCCCGTGCCAGCCGTTGCGAATTGGCCGGGTCCAGCCGGGCCGCCATCACCGGATCACGGGCGGCCAGCAGGGCGTGAAAGGCGGCATTGCCCCGTTCCGCCAACAAGGCGCGGGCCTGGGTGCGAATTTCGTCGGGGATGGCCGGGACGGGCGAGATGCCGTGCATCAAGGTGCGCAGGTACAGGCCGGTGCCGCCGACCACCACCGGCAGCCGGCCCTGTGCCCAGCTTTCCGCCATGGCGGCGGCGGCCATGTCCTTCCAGGCGGCGGCGGAGCAATTCACCGATGGCGACAGCACGCCATAAAGACGGTGCGGCGCCTGGGCTTCCTCGGCCTGGCTGGGGCGGGCGGTGACCACGCGCAGCACGTCATAGACCTGCATGGAATCGGCGTTGATGACGGTGCCGTTAAAAGCGCGGGCAATGGCCAGGGCCAGACCTGACTTGCCCGACGCGGTGGGGCCGGCGATGACGATGGCGGGGCGGTTCATGTCCTTGCCTATAGCATCTTGACGGCGTGCGCGGAACCTTCCCTTGCCAAGCGCCGTTCATGGCCGTAAAGCTGTCGCCGCCGCCTTGACCTTACGCACCGGGTGACCGATGGAAAACGTACTGACGCTGATCGCCGGCCGTGATGGCTTTTTGTCCGAGGACAAGGTCGCCGACATTCGGCAAGGATTAAAGGCGCTTGGCGCTCATGTGGGGGCGGTCAAATGGCTGTCGCCGGACAGGGCCTGCGATCTGCCGTTCGGCCATCTGGCGCCGGAACAAGCCGACGCCGCGGCCCGTCATCGGTTGGGCAAGGCCCCGGTCGACGTGGTGGCGCAAGGGCTTGAGGGCCGGCGCAAGCTGTTGCTGGTCGCCGACATGGATTCGACCATGGTGGTGGGCGAAACCTTGGATGAGCTGGCCGAATATGCCGGCATCAAGGACCGCATCGCCGCCATCACCGCGCGGGCCATGAATGGCGAAATCGGCTTCGAGGACGCGCTTCGCCAGCGGATCGGTTTGATGGCCGGGCTGCCGGAAACGGCGCTGGAACAGACCTGGGCCAAGACCGAATTGATGCCCGGCGCCCGCACCTTGGTGCAGACCATGAAGGCCAATGGCGCCTATGCGGTTCTGGTGTCGGGGGGCTTTACCTATTTTACCCAAAGAGTGCGCGAGGCTTGCGGCTTCGATATGGATTTGGGCAATCGCTTCATTTTCACCAAGGGGAAATTGGCCGGCGTCGAAGATCCGATCTTGGGCCGTCAAACCAAACTGGCGACGCTGATCCGCACGGCGGGCGAACGTAAGGTTCCGCTGGCCCTGGCGGCGGCGGTGGGCGACGGCGCCAACGATCTGGACATGATCAAGGCCGCCGGCCTGGGCGTGGCCTATCAGGCCAAGCCGATGGTGGCGGCCGAAGCCCGCGTGCGCATCGATCATGGTGATTTGACCGCCTTGTTGTACGCTCAGGGCTATGGCGATGACGAAATGGTGGGGGGCTGAACGTGGAGTTCCGCTATTTCACCACCTATACCGGCGTGCGTTTGCCGCTGAAGCTGGTGGGGCCGTTGGACGCGACGGAAATCAACAATCGCAACACCTTCATTCGCGCCGGTTTCGACGCCGCCGACCGCTTGGTGCATCTGGAAAAGTGCGTTTATGGCGAGGTGGCGCTGGGCCATGCCTATGAATATCACGCCAGCGGCGCGCTCAAGCGGGCCGAGATCGTCATTCACGACGATGACGATGAAACCACCGTGCTGGAATTCGATGAAAGCGGCGCGGCGGTATAGCGGCAAGCGGGCGGAAACATCGGTTACCGGGTAAAGCCGCACGTTCCCCGAGTGGGGGCGTGCGGCTTTTGCTTTTTCGGCATGGCCGGGGTGCTGATATTTTCGTTGCGATACCTAATGGGTTTATTATTGTGCATAACTCTCGCATTCGATGTGCCCATTTGGGGCGCAATCATCTTTGCGTCAATGGAGGGGGGCATGATGATTAAGCGTATGTTGACGGTGATGGTTGCGCTGGTTCTGGTTGTATCGACCACCCATGCGGTCAGGGCGCAGCAGGATGCAGCCGATATTTTGCGGACCTTACAATTTCAATCGGGGACGATTTCCCTGGGGGCAAATCTCGCCCAACTCAAGCTGAACGATAATTTCCGCTTTCTCAACAATGCCGACACTCAGACCTTTTTGACCCGCATTTGGGGCAATCCGCCGGGAGCCGGAAGGAACGCCCTGGGGATGATCGTCCCTGTCGATATGAGTTCGTCCGACGACAGCAATTGGGCCGCTTTGGTTTCCTATGATCCGTCCGGCTATGTCAGCGACGAGGAAGCCGGCAAGATCGATTACGATGAGCTGATGGCCGACATGAAAAAGGCCGTCGCCGAGGCCAGCAAGGAACGCGTCCAGCATGGGCACGAGAAGCTGGAATTGTTGGGATGGGCTAAAAAGCCATTCTATGACGCCAAAGAAAAAAAGATGTATTGGGCCAAACGTCTGCGCTTTGGCGATGCCGCCGAAGAGGCGCTGAACTACGAAATCCGGATCTTGGGTCGCAAAGGGGTGTTGGATCTCAACGTTGTCGCCTCGATGAATTCTTTGCCTTCGATCGACCAGCGCGTGGGGGCCATCTTGTCGATGGTCGAGTTCAATAAGGGCAACACCTATGCCGAGTTCAATCCCAGTGTCGATCAAGCGGCGGCTTACGGTCTGGCCGGTTTGGTCGCGGGCGGCGTGTTGACCAAGGCGGGGTTCTTCAAGGGCTTGATCGCCTTGCTGTTCGCTTCGAAAAAGCTGCTTGGCCTAACCCTTATTGGCGGTGGCGCCGCGATTTGGGGGGCGTTCAAAGCCCTGTTCCGTCGCAAGTCCCCTCCCGCGGCGTCCTCGAACGAATGACGCCGATCATCGCGGGGCTGGTTGGGGTTCTGGCCCCCATGGCCTTTGTGTTGCTTTTGCGCCAAGTGTTTTTTGTGCGGGGAGAGCCTGGCGGTTTCGGGGTGTTCGCGGCCGGAGCCGCCGCTGCCTTCGTCGCCCTGATCGCCGAGCGCTATTTGTGGGCGTGGTTCGACCCGGTCTTGCCGGTTGGCTGGGCTCCGGTGGTCCGGGCTTTTTTGCTGATCGGGCTGGTCGAGGAATTGGCCAAGACGGCGTTGATATATGCCCAGCTTTTCAAGCGCGGCCTGAGTTGGCGGCGTTATGCCATCGCCGCGGCCTGGATTGGCGCTGGTTTCGCCGGGGTGGAGAACTGTCTTTACATCCTGTCGCACGGCGTTGACGTGGTCTATGTGCGAACCTTTACCGCCACGCCGTTTCACGTCCTCAACGCGGTTGTCGCCGCCCGCCTGCTTTGGGTCGGCATCGCCGAGGGGCGCAATGGCTTGATTGTCGCAGCACTCGTTCTCGCCGTTCTGTTGCACGGTCTTTATGATTATCTGATTTTCATCGACCAGATCGGTGACGGAAAATTCTGGTTTGCGCTGACACTGACCGTTGCCATCGCCTTGACCTTGCTGTCGCGGCCGGACGAAGCCGCCCGGACATCGCCATAGGGTAGCTGGCGTCAGGGGGGGGATTTTCAGCACGGGACATGGTCGGGGCAATGCGCTTACCGGTGTGGCCGGACGCCGTCTCGGCATGAAATGAACAGGGGGGCCTTGGCCCCCCTGTTTTTCTATTCGCCGGTGGGCGGTTTTACTTTTTCTTGCTCTCGGCCAGCGGCAACGCCACATAGCGGAGTGCCTGGGGGTTTTCCACCCGCAGCAACAGGAATTTCTGGCTTGAGGCCTTGGCCGCTTCCACCGCCTTGATCAGGTCGGCCGGATTGCGGACCGGCTTGTTTCCGGCTTCGATGACAACGTCGCCGGGCTTGATGCCCTTGTCGGCGGCGGCGCCGTCCTTGACGTCGGTGACCACCAGACCAACGGTGTCGTCTTCCAGGCCAAAGCGTTCGCGCAAGGCCGGGTTAAGGGGCGATACGGTCATGCCGGTGCCGGGAACCACCTGGCCTTGGGCCTGGGTTTGCGGCTTTTCCGGCGCCTTGGCCACTTCTTCCGGCTCTTCCGGCAATTCGCCGACCGCCACATCGAGGGTCATTCGCTTGCCATCGCGCCAGATTTCCACCGGAGTTTTCTTGCCGATGGCGGTTTCAGCGACGATACGCGGCAATTTGCGCATCTCGGTGATGTCGCGGCCATCGAACTTCAAGATGACGTCGCCGGGCTTGAGCTTGGCCTTGGCCGCCGGGCCGTCGGCGTTGATCGAGGCGACCAGGGCCCCCTTGGATTCGCTCAGGCCCATGGATTCGGCCAGTTCCGGGTCCAGCGACTGGATCCGCACGCCCAACCAGCCGCGACGGGTGCGGCCGAACTGCTTGAGATCGTCGATAACCGGCTTGGCCAAGCTGGCCGGGATGGCGAAACCGATGCCGATAGAGCCCCCCGAGGGAGAGAAGATGGCGGTGTTGATGCCGACCACTTCGCCGGTGCTGTTGAACAGCGGCCCACCGGAATTGCCCCGGTTGATGGAGGCGTCGGTCTGGATGAAATCGTCATAGGGGCCGGCATTGATGTCACGGGCACGGGCCGAGACGATGCCGGCGGTGACGGTTCCGCCCAGGCCAAAGGGGTTGCCGATGGCTAAAACCCAATCGCCGATGCGCGAATCGTCGGAATTGCCCCAGGGCACCGCCACCAGCGCCTTCTTGCCGGGATCGATCTTAAGGACCGCCAGATCGGTCTTGGAATCGCGTCCGACCAGGGTGGCCTTGTGGGTGGTGTCGTCGTGCAAGGTGACGGTGATTTCGTCGGCGTCGGCGATGACGTGGTTGTTGGTCACCACATAGCCGCCGGCATCGATGATGAAGCCCGAGCCCAGCGAGGTGGCGCGCTTGGGCGCGGCATCCGGGCGGGTTTGGCGTTCCAGGAATTCCTTGAAGAAATCCTCGAACGGCGAACCGGGCGGGAATTGCGGCATCTCGGGGACGCGTTCAGGATTCTTGATGGTTTGGGTGGTTGAGATGTTGACGACCGCCGGCAACAACTTTTCCGCCAGATCGGCGAAACTGCCGGGGGCTTCGCGCGCCATTGCGGCGGCGCTTTGGGCGAAGATGGCCAGGGCGGCGATGGTGGTAACCATCCATCGGCGAGAGACGATCATGGGACTGGGCACCGAAGTAACCCTCCTGCTGTATAGGTAAAGCGCTCAGTGATAACGTTTATAGCAAACTATGGCGTTATCAAGGCGGATCGCAGCAACCAGATGCCGCCGATTCCGATTATCGCGACCGTCAGTCCGATCCGGCGCAGGGTCGAACTGGGCAAAAGCGCGATCATCGCCATGGTCCGGCGCATGGCATCGGGGAACGCCGCATAGGCGATTCCCTCGATGGCCACGGCCAGACACAAGGCGGTCAGGAATTCCGTCAACGGCGGCTGGGGCCGTTGAAGGTGTCGAAGAATTCGCTGTTGGGCGACAGCACCAAGGTGGTGTCCTTGGCGAAGGCGGTGCGATAAGCCTCGAGTGAGCGATAGAATTTATAGAAGCGGGCATCCTTGCCATAGGCTTCGTTGAAGATGCGTGACGATTCGGTGTCGCCTTGCGCCCGCAGGAAGTTGGCTTGGCGTTCGGCCTCGGCCAGGATGACGGTGCGTTCGCGGTCGGCGCGGGCGCGGATCTGCTGGCCCCATTCGTAACCCTGGGCGCGCAGTTCCTTGGCTTGGCGTTCGCGTTCGGACTTCATGCGGTCATAGATCGACTGGCTGGTTTCTTCCGGCAGGTCGGCGCGGCGGATACGGACGTCGGCGATGATGATGCCGTAAGAGGCGGAGCGCTCGGTCACCTCCTTGAGGATGTCTTCCATGATGCGGGTACGTTCGTCCGACAGCAACGACGGCAGCATCACCTGACCCATGACCCGACGCATGGCCGACGACACCACCTGCGACATCTGGCCACGGGCATTGGATTCGTTTTTCAGCGCCTGATAGAACTTCAGCGGATCTTCGATGCGATAGCGGGCGAAGGTGTCGACGACGATTCGCTTGGAATCGCCCAAGATGATTTCCTCGGCCGGCGGGTCCAGCGGCAGCAGGCGCAGATCATAGCGGACCACGTCCTCGATGAACGGCACCTTGAAGTGCAGGCCGGGCTGCTTGATGGTGGCGCGGTGGGCGCCCAGGCGCAGCACCAGGGCCTGTTCCGCCTGATTGACCACGAACAGCGACGAGCCGGCGAGGATCAGCAGGCCGCCGACGATGGCGGCGACGAAGGGCAGCGAACGCGGGTTCATTGGGCGGCTCCCTTCAGTGAATTGAGCGGCAGATAAGGCACCACGCCCTGACCGCCCTTGGCGGCGGGATCAATGATGATCTTGGGCGCGTCCTTCATCACCTCTTCCATGGTTTCGAGGTACAGGCGGCGCTCGGTGACGTCGGGTGATTGCTTCCAGGCGTCGTACAGCGCCATGAAGCGCTTGGTCTGGCCTTGGGCCATGTTGAGCACCTGTTCCTTATAGCCTTCGGCGGCCTGAACCATCTTTTCCGCTTCGCCGCGGGCACGCGGGATGATGTCGTTGCGATAGGCTTCCGATTCGTTGCGGGCGCGTTCCTGGTCGGCACGGGCGCGCTGGACGTCGTTGAAGGCGTCGATGACCGCCGATGGCGGCTCCACCTTCTGCAGCTGCACCTGGGTGATCAAGATGCCGGCGTCATAGGAATCGAGCAGGCGCTGCAATTCCACCTTGGCGGCGTCGGCGATGGGCTGGCGCTTGTCGGACAAGGCGGCCTGAATGGGATTGCGGCCGATCATGTCGCGCATGGCGCTTTCGGCGGCGACCTTCACCGTGCCTTCGGGGTCACGGATGTTGAACAGGAACTTGCCGGCGTCCTTGATCTGCCAGAATACGGTGAAATCGGCTTCGACGATGTTTTCGTCGCCGGTCAGCATGCGGCTTTCCTCGGGCACGTCGCGGCCGGAATTGCGATCAAAGCGCGAATCGCCGGCATTGCGGAAGCCCAATTGCAGCTGGTTGATCTTGGTCACCTGCGGCAACAGCACGGTTTCCATGGGATAGGGCAGGTGATAGCGCAGGCCCGGCTCGGTGGTGTCGACCCACTTGCCGAAGCGCAGCACCACGCCTTGCTGATCGGGTTGAACCCGATAGATGCCGGTCGCGGCCCAACCGGCGATGGCCAGCGCCACCAAGATGCCCAGGCCCTTGCCGCCCAGGCTGCCCATGTCGCCGCCCGGCATGGCCTTGCGCAGTTTGTCCTGACCGCGTCGGATCATGTCTTCGATATCGGGGCCGCCGGGATTGCCGCCGCCGCCGGGACCACGGCCCCACGGGTTGCCGCCATTGCCGCCGCCACCGTTATTGCCGCCGCCGCTACCCCACGGGCCGCCGCCACCGTTACCACCGGAATTCCAAGGCATGCGCGTTCCTCTTGGCTCTATTCGTTCACTTTTGCCTTATAGGCCACCCGGACTTTCCGCGCAACGCAAGCTGGCGAGACAGTCGGGATTGTGCCCATATGGAACAAGTTTGAAGGGATTCAAGGCGCTTTCGCGGCTGCTTTTTCCCGCACTTTCCCAAGCGGGGGCTTTCCAAAGTCAAGGCGCCCCCTTATATGAGTAAACTATTGTGCAGTACGCGCCGTTACTGCGCTGCAACAACAGATAAGAGGGTGTTCATGGCCGTGGTCTCCGAAAGCCAAGTGATTGAGGCACTAAAAGGCATCGTCGATCCCGACAAGGGGGCGGACATCGTGTCGCTGGGGATGGTGTCGGGCGTGGTGGTCAAGGATGGCCACGTCACCTTCGCCATCGAGGTCGAACCCGAGCGCGGCCCCAAGTTGGAGCCCTTGCGCAAGGCGGCGGAAAAGGCGGTGCACGATCTGGCCGGGGTGTTGACGGCGTCGGCGGTACTGACCGCCGAACGCAATGTCCAAGGCGGCCCCAAGGGGGGCCACGACCACGGGCCGGCGGGGCAGGAGCGGCCGTTGCTGCCCGACGTCAAGGCGATCATCGCCGTGGCTTCGGGCAAGGGCGGCGTCGGCAAATCCACCACGGCGGCCAATCTGGCCATGGCCTTGTCGCAGCAAGGCCTCAAGGTCGGTCTGTTCGACGCCGACATCTATGGCCCGTCGATGCCCCGTATGCTGGGCATCGAGGGTGAACCGGTCAGCCCCGACGGCCAGACCCTGTTGCCCATGGAAAGCTATGGCGTCAAGTGCATGTCCATCGGCTTTTTGGTCCCCGAGGACAGCCCGATCATCTGGCGCGGCCCCATGGTCATGGGCGCCATTCAGCAATTGCTGCGCGACGTCCAATGGGGCGAGCTGGACGTCATGGTCATCGACATGCCGCCGGGCACCGGCGACACCCAATTGACCATTAGCCAAAACCTGCCGCTGACCGGGGCGGTGATCGTCTCCACCCCGCAAGACATCGCCCTGCTTGATGCCCGCAAGGGGCTGAACATGTTCCGCAAGGTTGATATTCCGGTGCTGGGGATCATCGAGAACATGTCTTATTACGTCTGCCCGAAATGCGGCGACGAAGCCCATATTTTCGGCCATGGCGGCGCCAAGGCCGAGGCGGCCAAGCTGTCATGCGACTTCCTGGGCGAGGTGCCGTTGGATATCGTCATCCGCGAAACCGCCGATCGGGGCGAGCCGATCGTGGTGTCCAAGCCCTCCAGCCCGCATTCCAAGGCCTATCGCGATATCGCGAAAAAGGTTTGGGACAAGGTGCAGCTGATCCAAAGCGGGGCCAAGAAGGGGCCGAAAATTAGTTTCGAATAGGGTTGTTTTCGCCTCGAATTCGCCATCATTGTAAGGCGAAAGTATGCAAGGTGCCGGACGGCCCAGGTTGGGCTTGTCCGGCATTTTTTGAACCGATAATTTCCCCATCGCTAAATTAACCGCAGGGTGGCTTGATGTTTCGTGCGCTTATCGCGTTTCAGCCAGCCCTGGGGCACTTGGTCCGGGGCCGGGTGCTGCCGCTGACCTTCGCCTTTCTCTTGCTGGCCGTCGCCACCCCGATCCTGTTCGAGCCGTTGCCGCCGTTGACCGATTACGTCAACCATCTGGCGCGCATGCATGTGATGACCCGGCTTGACGTCAATCCGGTCCTGGCTGAGTTCTACGAAATTCGCTGGGCCATCATTCCCAATCTGATCATGGACATGGTGGTGCCGCCGCTGGCCCATTCTTTCAGCGTGCTGCGCGCCGGTCAGATGTTCTTGTTGCTGATGGTGCTGTTGCTGGTCACCGGTCCCATGGCGATCCACCGGGCCTTGTGGGGGCGTTATTCGCCGTGGCCCTTGCTGGCTTTTCCGTTGGTCTATAACGGCATATTCCTTTATGGGCTGGTCAATTACCTGTTGGGCACCGGCGTCGCCCTGTGGGGGGTGGCCGCCTGGATCGGCCTGCGCCGGCAAGCCCCCCAGGTGCGGGCCATCGTCTCGGCTGTCGTGGTGCTGGTCTTGTTCTTTTGCCATCTGTTCGCCGTCGGCTTGTACGGCATGACGGTGATGGCCTTTGAAATCTGGTGGCTGTGGGAAAATCGGGAGCGCCGCCGTGGGCTGCTGATGGCCGACCTCGCCGCTTTCGCCGCGCCGTTCCTGCCTGTTCTGCCGCTGATCCTGGCCAGCCCGACCATGGGGCTGTCGCATGAGATGGTGTGGGAATCCCGTGGCAAGCTGGAAGGCGTTTATCTGGCGGTGGAATTGTACCGCGACAACATTGATTTGCTGTTCGCGGGCATCGTGATCGGCGCCGGCCTGTGGCTGGCCAAGCGCGGGGCGCTGGGATTGCACCCCGCCGGTTGGGTTTTGCTGGCTTTGGGGACGGTGGTGTTCTTGTTGATGCCACGTCAGTTGTTCGGCTCGTGGATTGCCGATCAGCGTTTGCCGGTGGCGCTCTTTTTCCTGTTGCTGGGCTTTTTGGTTCCTGATCTGCGCGGGCTGTTTTCGCGTCGGGCGTTCTATCTGTGCCTCTGCGGTCTGACCCTGGCCCGCGTGGCCGAAGTGGGGATCAATTGGCGGGAACTGGCCGCCATCACCGACGATATGACCTTGGCGGTGTCCAACATCCCGCGCGGCAGCTTGGTGCTGGTGGCCGAGGCCGACGCTTCGACCACCGACACGGCCTTGGTTCAGGCGCTTAGTCACGCGCCGTTGATCGCGGTGATCAGCCGCGATGCCTTGGTCTCGACCATTTTTTCGGTGCCCGGCAAGCAGGTGCTGAACATTCGCCGCACCCATGCGGATTTGGTTGACCGCGAGGATGGCTCGCCGCCGACCGTCAGCCAATTGGTTGCCACGGCTGATCGCGCCACTCCAGGCAATCCGCGGTTTTGGGACTTCTGGCCCGGCCATTACGATTTCGTCTTCGTGCTTTATACCGAACCCAACGCCGCCAATCCCGACCCCGATAATCTGGAATTCGTCGCCGAGGGTCGGGGCTTTCAGCTTTATCAGACCGCGCGCGGGGACTGATCCGATATGGCTTCGGCGGCCGATTTTACCCCCTGATCGCCGGATTTCCCAAAAGGCGCATGCTTGGGCTGGTGCTTGTGGCCGCACTGCACTATAGTGCTTGGGCCGGGTTTACCCGGCTATGGCGCTAAACGTCTTGTGGAATAGGCCTTGCGGACCCGGGGGCGGTACCCGGCGCCTCCACCAAAACTCCGAGGTTATGATCGGACAATGGGGGCGAAATAGGATCGACGCGGGTAGTAAAGACTTGGCTTGTGCTCGGCATGGTACCACCGATATCGGGCTAAACTTCACAAGTGCCAACGACAACGTTGAACTTGCCGCTGCGGCGTAATCCGTAAGCGCGGTCCGGGGGGAACCGGGCAACAGAACTCCCCCCACTTCCTTCGGTGACCGCCGGGAACGGGATTAAATGAGCGAAGACGAAACGCTGCGTTACGATAAAATGGTGGAAGACGCCCTGCGCGGCGTCGTGCGCGAAGCCTTGATTAAGACGGCCCGCGACGGATTGTTCGGCGACCATCATTTCTATATCACTTTCCGCACCCATTTCCCCGGCGTGCAGGCGGCTGACCACATCCTGGCCCGCCATCCCGAGGAGATGACCATCGTGCTTCAGCACCAGTTCTGGGGGCTGGAGGCGGCGGAAACTTTCTTCCGTGTCAGTCTGTCCTTTTCCGGCAAGACCGAAACTCTGATCATCCCCTATGCCGCCATCACCGGCTTTGCCGATCCATCGGCCAAGTTCGGTCTGCAATTCCAGGCGCTTGACGGCGATGACGACGACATCGACGAGCCCGAGGAAGAGATCGGTGAAACTGAATCCGCCCCGGTGGTGGACATTCCCGCCGATGCCGAGGGCAAGGTCATTGCCCTTGATGCTTTCCGCAAGAAATAAAGCCGTTGCGCGTCCAATACTTGACGCATGACTGAAAAAGGTGTTTGACCAAGGTCGGTAACCCTACCCGACAAGGGTGGGGCGTGCCTACCCATTTCCACCTCGGCCCGAGGATGCGCAAAGCCATGACCGATTTCGTCTATCAGGAGCTGTTCCCGCTCTCCCACGATGACACGCCCTATCGCAAGATCACTTCCGACGGAGTCGGGACCGCCAGCTTCAACGGCCAGGACGTGGTCACCGTGACGCCGCAAGCGATCACCCGGCTGACCTTCGAAGCGATCAAGGATACTTCGCACCTGTTGCGTCCGGCGCATCTGGCTTCGCTGCGCGGCATTCTTGATGACGCCGAGGCTTCGGCCAACGACAAATTCGTCGCTTATGATCTGCTGAAGAACGCCTGTATCGCCGCTGGCGGCACCTTGCCCATGTGCCAAGATACCGGCACCGCCATCGTCATGGGCAAGAAGGGCCAGCGGGTCTGGACCGGCGCCAATGACGAGGAAGCCATTTCCCGTGGCGTGCAGCAGGCCTATACCGACCTCAATTTGCGCTATTCGCAGACCGCCCCCCTGGACATGTACGAAGAGGTCAATACCGGCACTAATTTGCCGGCGCAAATCGACCTGTACGCCACCGAGGGCGATGCCTACAAGTTCATGTTCATGGCCAAGGGCGGCGGCTCGGCCAACAAGACCTTCCTCTATCAGCAGACCAAGGCGCTGCTCAATCCGACCAGCTTGCTGAAATTCCTGGACGCCCAGATCCGCACCCTCGGCACTTCGGCCTGCCCGCCTTACCATTTGGCCATCGTCATCGGCGGCCTGTCGGCGGAAATGGCGCTGAAGACGGTCAAGCTGGCTTCGGCCAAATACCTGGACAGCCTGCCGACCAGCGGCAACAAGCAGGGCCGTGCCTTCCGCGACGTGGAACTGGAACAGGTGGTGTTGAAGCTGACCCAGGACATGGGCATCGGCGCCCAGTTCGGCGGTAAGTATTTCTGCCACGACGTCCGCGTCGTCCGTCTGCCGCGCCATGGGGCGTCGTGCCCGGTGGCCATCGGCGTGTCGTGCTCGGCCGACCGTCAGATTTTGGGCAAGATCACCAAGGACGGCGTTTATGTCGAGGCCTTGGAGCGCGATCCGGCCAAGTATCTGCCGGACGTGGACGGCTCGAAGCTGTCGGGCGAGGTGGTCAAGATCGATCTCAATCGGCCCATGGATGAGATCCGCAAGACTTTGTCGCAATACCCGATCAAAACCCGGGTCAGCCTGACCGGGCCGATGATCGTCGCCCGCGATATCGCCCACGCCAAGCTGAAGGAACGCTTGGATCGCGGTGAAGCTCTGCCGGAATACTTTAAACAAGCGGGTGTCTATTACGCCGGTCCGGCCAAGACGCCGACCGGCATGGCCTCGGGCTCGTTCGGTCCGACCACCGCCGGCCGCATGGATTCCTATGTTGATCAGTTCCAGGCCGCTGGCGGCTCGATGCTGATGATCGCCAAGGGCAATCGCTCTCAGGCGGTCACCGATGCCTGTAAGAAGCATGGCGGCTTCTATCTGGGGTCAATCGGCGGCGCCGCCGCCCGTCTGGCCCAGGACTGCATCAAGAAGGTGGAAGTGGTGGAATATCCCGAATTGGGCATGGAAGCCATCTGGCGCATCGAAGTGGTCGATTTCCCCGCCTTCATCGTCGTCGATGACAAGGGCAACGATTTCTTCGCCGAATTCGCTCACTGATTTCGCCGAACATCCAAGCAAAGGGGCGCCGTCGATGGCGCCCCTTTTTTCATGGCTGGCGGCTGCCCATATGCCTGTCATGGTTCCGCCGCTGCTCAAGACCCTGTTTCGCGGATTTTCCGGTCATTGCCCTCGGTGTGGCTGTGGCCGGGTCTTGCACGCCTATCTTCGGGTGGTGGATCGGTGTAGCCATTGCGGCGAGGTTCTGGGCCATATCCGCGCCGATGACGGCCCGGCCTATTTCACTTTGTTCGCCGTCGCTCATCTGGTGGTTCCGGTGGCGCTGTGGGTGGAGCGGGGATGGGCGCCGCCCATGCTGCCCTTTGTCGCCGCCGCCATGGTGGCGACCGCCGTCCTGATCGCCGTGCTGTTGCCGGCGTTCAAGGGCGCCACGGTCGCCCTGATGTGGCGCTTGCGTCTGCGGGGCGACGAACATCAAGGCGACGGCGTGCCCGATTAAACCTACTCTCAGCCTGTGCTATGATCGGCTCATGGCTGATTTCGACGCACCGCCATTGCGCCGTTGGGCGATGTTTTTCCTGGGCTGGATGTTCACCGGCCTGGGGGTGATCGGTATTTTCCTGCCGCTGCTGCCGACAACGCCGTTTCTGTTGCTGGCGTTGTGGTGTTTTGCCCGTTCATCCCGGCGGTTTCATTCCTGGTTGCTGCATCATCCTTTGCTGGGACCGCCGCTGAAGGCGTGGGAACTGCATCGGATCATCCCGATCAAAGCCAAAATCATTTCTGTCACCAGCATGAGCGCGGCCATGGTGTGGATGGTCGGCTGGTCCAACGCGCCGTGGGCGGCCATGGCCGGCATGGGGGGCGTCTGCGCCTATGGGGCTTGGTTCGTGCTCAAACATCCCTCGACTATAGAAAGCGCGGCTGCTCCGGCGCGCCGCGAAGCCCCTTGAACG
This sequence comes from Magnetospirillum sulfuroxidans, assembly GCF_018224925.1. Taxonomy (GTDB): domain Bacteria; phylum Pseudomonadota; class Alphaproteobacteria; order Rhodospirillales; family Magnetospirillaceae; genus Magnetospirillum; species Magnetospirillum sulfuroxidans. Next base: position 40,720 of record NZ_JAGTUF010000001.1, read on the forward strand.
CGGCCAAGGCGCGCGTGCGGGCGGCGGCGTGGTCGATCATCGGCGGTGGATAGCCAGGAACCCGGCCCAGTTTCCAGGGCTGATGGATCACCGCCGTGGACAGATGCGCCAGTTCCGGCACCCAATTGCGTACATAGCTGCCATCGGGGTCGAATTTCTCGCCTTGGGTCACCGGATTGAAGATGCGGAAAAACGGCGCGGCATCGGCGCCGCTGCCGGCCACCCATTGCCACGAGGCGGCGTTGCTGGCTGAATCGGCATCGACCAAGGTGTCCCAGAACCATTCCTCGCCCGCTTGCCAGGGGATCAGCAAATCCTTGATCAGAAACGAGGCGACGACCATGCGGACGCGGTTATGCATCCAGCCGGTGGCCCATAATTGCCGCATGCCGGCATCGACGATGGGATAGCCGGTGCGGCCCATCTGCCACTGGCGCAGGGCGGCCGGGTCGTCGCGCCAGGGAAAGGCGGCGAATTCCCGGCGCAGCGGCACCTGTGGCAGGGTTGGATGGTTGGCCAGCAGGTGGCGGCTGAATTCGCGCCAGCCCAATTCCTTCAAAAAAGTCCGCACGCCGTCGTCGGGCGGCACGGCCTGTGCCGCGTGCCAGATTTGCCGGGGTGAGATTTCGCCAAAGGCCAGATGCGGCGACAGGCGCGAGGTGGCGTCGTGGTCGGGGCGGTCGCGTTGGCGGTGATAGGCCTGCACCGGACCATCGAGAAAAGCGCCCAGCAGGGTGGTGGCCCCGGCTTCGCCCGGCCGCCAGGCACTGGCCATGGAACGCCACCACTCCAATTTCGGCATCAGTCCCAGGGCGTTCAGCTCCAGGCCGGGGCAGGGGGCCACATGCAAAGCGGCAGGGGCCGGCAGCGGTCGGGCTGGCGGCGGCAGGGCCAGGGCGGCGCGCCAAAAGGCGGTGAAGACTTGGAACTGACCGCCGCTTTTGCTGCGAACGCTGCCCGGCGCGAACAAGGTATCGCCGGGAAAAATGCGGCACGGCACGGTCAGCGCCGCCTGCACGCGATCCTCGACGGTGCGCAAGACCGGATCGGCCGATTGGTTCCAATAAACCGCACGGGCGCCGCAGGCCAGGGCCAATCGGGGGATTTCCTGTTCCGAGCGGCCCAAGGCCAGGGTGACGCCGCCAAGCTGGGCGAGGGATTGGTGCAGCCACCAGCGCGAAGCGCCGCCAAAGGGGCGGCCGCCTTGTTCGTCCAGGCAAAAGGCCAGCACCACCGGGCCTTCGGCGGCGGCGGCGGCCAAGGCGGGGTGATCGGCGAGGCGGAGGTCGCGGCGCAGCCAAATCAGGATGGGGGCGGTCATGGGGCGGGCTCCAGGCGGGCGCGGGCGCGGGTGACGATGCGGCCGCGCACCAGCATCACGGCTTGAAACGGGCGGCGGAACAAGGACAGGAAGGCCGGATTCATCACCTCGATGCCGTATGGTCGCGGACCAAAGGCCGGCAGGGCCAGACGACGGCCATCAATGATGAAAGCCGGCCAGGTGGCGCCGTCGTGACGAGCCAGCGGCGAGGGCTGGGCGATGATTTCGCCGCCCTTGGTCGCCGTGCCAGCATTGAGGCGGAAGGTCAGCGGCGCCAGAGTCAATTCATCCTCGACCCAGATCCATTCGTGTTCGCGCCGCAGGCGGGCAAGTTCGCCGCATTCGCGTGGGGGCACTTTCTCCGCCGCCAGCAAGGCCGGCAGGGCTTGGCCCAGCCAGACGATGGTGCGTGGCCGGCGCTGGCGGGCCAAGGTCGCCAGCCGACGGATGGCCTCGGCCGCCGCTTGCGGCGCGGCGCGGGCGTCAGCGGCATCAATGGGGTCGGCCACCGCCAACAATTGCCGTTGCGGCCAGATCAGCGCGCCGCTGAGGTCAGGCAGCAGATGGACACCGTTCAGCAGCATGTTAATTGGTGTCGTCGGTCAGCGCCGCGATCAATTGAGGCATATGACGGGCGAGAAACTCGGAATTATAGGAAGCGGGGGGCTGAAAGCCGAACACCGGCTTGGGCCAGGCCGGATCGTCCTGGAAGCGGGCGATAACATGGATGTGCAGTTGCGGCACCATGTTGCCAAGGGCGGCCACGTTCATCTTGTCGGCGCCGCTCAGGTTCTGCAAACGCCGCGAGGCGGCGGCGATTTCCTTGATCAGCAATTCCTGATCACCGCCATCCAGTTCGTGAATTTCGGTGATGCCGTGGCGGCGCGGCACCAGGACCAGCCAGGGCCAAGAGCATTCGTTCATCAACAAAATCCGGCACAGCGGCCAGTCGATCACCGGGATGGTATCGGCATTAAGACGGGGGTGCAGCTCGAACATTTGAAAGCTCCCAATTGCCACTGGCTATGTTTTCGCGGTATCACCAGAGCTGACGCCCACTTTGAAGAGAATGTGATGCGCCGTCGCCGGTCCCGCCACCATACAGAATCCAATTTTCCCGCCGGAGCTTTCGGCACGCTGCCTCGGCTAGTGCTGTTGTTGGCCGTGTTGTTGCCCGTCGCCGAATGGGGCGCAAGCCTGATCATCAATCGCGTCGATGCGTCGTCGCGGGCGGTGAAGCTGTCCGACAAGGACATCGCCAAGCTTTACGACAGCGCCGAACCCGGACGCTATCGCGAAGTGCTGGAGGAAACGCCGCAATCGCGTGACGGCATTTACGCGCCGCTGATCGAATATCGCATGCCTGCGCGCCAAGGCAAGCATGTGACGGTATCCGAAGGCGGAATTCGCGGCGGTGTGATCGGCGATGCCGGGGCGCGGGTCGCGGTGTTCGGCGGAGGCTCGGTGTTCGGCCATGGCTTGGCCGATGGCGAAACCATTCCCGCCGTCGTGGCGGCGACGCTGTCGCGCAATGGGAAGGCGGCGCGGGTGGAAAACCGGGGGGTCCCCGGCTGGTACTCGACCCAAGACCGTGTCGCCTTTGCCGAGATGCTGGCCACCGGCGACAAGCCGGACGTGGCTGTCTTTGTCCATGGCCTGGATGATTTCCTGCATTGCAGCAAGCCCGAGCGCACCGCCTGGAGCCATCGTCTGGCCTTGGCCGATATTCCGGTCAGCGTCGAAACCTTGGTTCGTCAATCGGCGCTGGCCAGTTTGTTCCGGGGGCTGTTCGGCATCCCCGAGCCGGGGCGCACGGTGGAGCTTGAAGCCGAATGCGTCAGCGATGCTCAGGTCGAATCCTCTTTGGCCCGGCTGGACGCCAATCGCCGCCTGATCTCCGCCATGGCCGAACGCTTTGGCGTCAAGGTCTTGTTCGTGCAACAGCCGGTTCCCACCTTCCACTACGACAACGCCAAGCGGGCGTTGCCGTTGCGGCCCGAGCAGATGGCCCCCTACGTGGCCACCGCCAAGGCCTATGCCCGCCTGGCCGAGATGCGCGGAACAGGCAAGCTGTGGGAGCAAGACATGCTGTGGTTGGCCGAATTGGAGCCGGCGGAAGGCAACGCCTATATCGACCCGGTCCATTATTCCCCGGTTTTCGCCAAATTGATCGGTGAGACCATGGCCAAACGCGTCGGCGACATGCTGCCGGGGCCGCTGCCCGAAGCTGTTTCCCCCGTCGCCGTGCCGGCGGCGCAGTGATTAACCGTTCGTTCCTGCTGCTGCTGTTGCCGCCGCTATTTTGGGCCGGCAACGCGCTGTTGGCCCGGGCCACCGCCGGCGACCTGCCGCCGGTGGCTTTGGCCTTCTGGCGCTGGATTTTGGCGCTGGCGCTGATCCTGCCGTTTACCGGCCGTGATCTGTGGGCCAGCCGGGGTATTTTGTGGCGGCATTGGCGGCCGGTTCTGGGCATGGCCCTGACCAGCGTCGCCGCCTATAACACCTTGCTGTATCTGGCGGTGCAGACCACCACCGCCATCAACGCCACCTTGGTGGGCACGGCGCTGCCGATCATGGTGTTGCTGTTGGCGCGGCTGTGGCTGGGGGACCCGATTCGGCCGCGCCAGACCCTGGGCATGGCGGTATCGATCATTGGTCTGCTGACGGTGGTGACGCGGGGCGAGCCGGCGCGGCTGGCCACCTTGACCCTGACGCCGGGCGACGGGCTGATGCTGTTGGCCTCGGCGTCGTGGGCGACCTATTCGGTGATGCTGCGCCGCTTTCCCATCCCGGTGCGCGGCTTCACCTTGCTGACGGCGCTGATCGTCTTGGGCTGGCTGATGATCTTGCCGTTCTATCTGTTCGAACTCAGCCTTGGCTACACGGTTCACCTGCGGCCGATGACCCTGGGGGTGATCGCCTATACCGCCGTCTGTGCTTCGTTGCTGGCGTATTATTTCTGGAATTTGGGCGTGGCCTCGGTGGGGGCGCCGACCGCCGGTCTGTTCGCCAACCTGATTCCGCTGTTTACCGCCATCTTGGGCGTGGCGCTGCTGGGCGAGACTTTCGCCTGGTTCCATGCCCTGGGCGGGGGGCTGATCTTCGCCGGGATCGCCTTGGCCACCATGCGCCGGCGTTGACGAACACGTGCATCGCAGGTTTGCGTATCAAGCCGTTGCGTCGGCGGGCGTGTGTCGCCAGAATGCACCGCCATCATGCAATGTCGTGGCCGGGTCGCCGGTCATGCAGAGCCAAAGCGGGAGGATGAATGGTTCCGCCGAATTCCGGCCAGACCATTGCCGAACAATGTTTCGGCAGTGCCACGGCTTCACCTGAATTGGATTGGACGCAGGCGCGTCACGCTTTGGGTGGACCGGGCATTGGGGAAATGAATATCGCCCATGCGGCGCTGGATCGTCATGTCGCCGAGGGACGTGGCGATCGGCCGGCCTTGCTTAGTCTGGGGCGGCGTTACGAGAAACGCCACCTTTCCTATGCCCAGCTTGCCGATCTGTCGGCGCGGCTGGCCGCGGCCCTGGCCGCGCGCGGCATCGGCGCCGGCGACACGGTGGCGGTGCTGACCGGCCGTTCGGTCGAGTTGTACGTGGCCGCCTTTGGCTGCTGGAAGATCGGGGCGGTGTTCTGCCCGCTGTTTTCCGCTTTTGGTCCGGGGCCGTTGAAGTCGCGGCTGGAATTGTCCGGGGCCAAGGCGCTGATCGCCACCGAGGATTTGTATCGCCGCAAGGTCGCCGGCCTGCGTGCGTCGCTGCCCGATCTGTCCCTGGTTCTATTGGTGGGCGAGGATGGGCGGACGGTGACCGGTGCCGATGGCGAGGATTTCAACACGGCCATCGCCGCCGCCACCCCCGCCGCCACCGCCGCGACGGCGCCGGAAACTCCGGCCTTTTTGCATTTCACCAGCGGCACCACCGGCACCCCCAAGGGGGTTTTGCACTCGCATTCCGCCGTCATTGCCGAGACCTTGACCGCCCGTCAGGTCTTTGGACTGGTCCCCGACGATGTCTATTGGTGCACCGCCGATCCGGGCTGGATCACCAATACCGCCTATGCCCAGATCGCGCCCTTGGCCAATGGCTGCATGGTGGTGGTCGACGAGGCTGATTTCGATCCGCGTCGCTGGTACGGCATCTTGAAGGATGAAAAGGTGACGGTGTGGTACACCACGCCGACCAATATCCGCATGATGATGCGCTATGGCGCCGCCTTGGCCCGCTCGTATAAGGAAAATTCGCTGCGGGTCGCCGCCAGCGTCGGCGAGCCGCTGAACCCCGAGGCGGTGGCCTGGGGGGAAAAGGCCTTGGGCGTGCCGTTCCTTGATACCTGGTGGCAGACCGAAACCGGGGCTATCGCCATCGCCAATTGTCCCGGCCGGGCCAAGGCCGGCAGCATGGGCATGCCGCTGCCCGGCGTCCAGGCCGCGGTGATCGACCGCGATCTCTCTCGCATTACCTCGGTCGAACGGGTGGATGAGGTGGGGGAATTGGCCTTGCGCGCCGATCTGCCATCCATGTTCACCGCCTATATGGGCGAGGGCGCCCATTACGATTCATCCTTCGTCGATGGTTGGTATCTGACCGGTGATCTGGTGCGCCGCGATGCCGATGGCTGCTTTTGGTTCGTCGGCCGTGCCGATGACATGATCAAATCGGCGTCGCACACCATCGGCCCGTTCGAGGTGGAATGCGGCCTGATGGATCATCCGGCCGTGGCCGAAATCGGCGTCGTCGGCAAGCCCGATCTGCTGCTGCGCGAGGTGCCGGTGGCGTTCATCTCGCTCAATCCCGGCTTTGAAGCCGGCGAGGCGCTGCGCATCGAATTGCTGACCTTTGCCCGCCAATGCCTGGGCGCCACCCTGGCGCCACGGGAAATCCACTTTGTCGAAACCATGCCCAAGACCAGTACCGGCAAGATTCTGCGCCGGGCCTTGAAAGCCAAGGCGGTGGCCGAACCGGAAGAAGACGAATCGCATATCATCCCGGTCAGTCCGGGGCGCTTCGACGACGAATAACCCGTTGCGAGTCGCCCAGGGAATGATCGCCGTCTCGTTTCGTGCGAATCGATGTTGTCAGGTGTGCTCGTCGCTGTCGGCCCATCCTTTGAGAAGGATCCGGTCCGGCGGCTGAGGCGTCCGTGCGTCGCCTCGGCGTGTGCGGAGGCAACGCCGCGGCTCATTCCGCACCGGTGATCGGAACCGATCATCGGCGGCCTCAAGCGGCGGGCGGATTTCTCCAAAACCCTTGCCTCCCGCGGCATAAGCCGCGCGGCCCCGTGAGCCTAACCCAAATCTCGATGAGTTCCTCTTACCGGGACTTGGTATCAGTGCTAAGCGCGAAGTCCTTGGGGAGATGGAAGTTCAGGATATCGGATAACTTTTTGGTTCGTTACTGAGCTTCGTATATTGCCCCAAACTGACTTATGACTGCATCTTTTGCGCATATTTCGCATCGAGGCTGGCTGATAAATATTTCCCACTCTCCCAAATCTTCCTTGTTGTTGATAAGATTTGTCGCGATTAATTTTTCGGCGTGCAGTGTGTTGCTTGTTCCTTTGTCACGCTCGTACAGGAATTCCGCTCCGTTCATTGCCAGTGTTTCGTATAAATATTTAATATATGAGACGCTTAATTTTGTTGAAAAAATGTAATCTTCACCACTTTTTCTATTAGATATTCTTCTGGCAAAAGCAAATGTGCTTTGTGTATTGAATCTCTGTGCTGTGCCGAAAATGCCTAATAACCCTTCTGACGTCAGGGAATTTGCATTTTTCCATATTTCTGTTCTCAACGTGCCGACATTTGCTTTCTGTGTTTGGCTTTTTCCACCAAGTAAATCAAATCTTGTGTCGAGGGTCATTTTTGATTTTGTATCTGAAAATACAGAAATGTTATCATCGTCATCCTCTTCTTCTATTTTTTGGTTCAATATCTGGGATACAGGTGTTTTTATATTGTTATCTTTGAGCCAGGAAGTGATGGTATTATTTTGGGCATTATTAGCAATTTTATTGAAGTTAGAGAGAAGTTTTGGGTAATTCTGTTTGAGAAAATCTCTTATTTCATCCAGTGACTCGGCATCCATCTGTTTTGTTTTGTAGATGAAATACGCTTGCAGCGTTTTGCCCCCGGCATGCCCTGGCCGCTGCTGCGTCACCTTGGCTTGCCCGGCCGATGAACCGTATCGAGTGGATGGCGGTGTATGCGGCTTTGTCGCTACTGGTGCAGGCTTGGCCTGCGCCGTCAAGGAGGGGGGCGGTGGGGCGAAGCGGGTGGGCGGCGGTGTATGTGCCTTTGCCGCCATTGGCACGGGCTTGGTCTGCGCCGTCAAGGAAGAGGACGGTGGGGTGAAGCGAGTAGGCGGCGGCGGATGCGCCTTTGCCACCTCCGGCGCAGGCTTGGCCTGTGCCGTCAAGGAAGAGGACGGTGGGGTGAAACGGGAGGGTGGTGGCGTAGCGGCGTTCTTTGTCGTTAGCTGGGCGGCTTTAGCCTGAAGGGGGAACCGCTTTCCGCTCATCGGAGACCTCGGCTGATGGGCGCAATTCAAGGTGCGGCCGGTGAAAAATGCACGTGAACGTAGCATTTTCTTGGCGATGGCGTCCATAAAGTATGTTTTCTTTGGGCTTTAAACCCCGTTGCGCACCAACTGGGCGAAGTCGTCGGGCGGCACGGCCGGGCTGAACAGGAAGCCCTGCATCAGGGTGACCCCCTTGGCCAGCAGGAAGCCGGCTTGGGCTTCGGTTTCCACCCCTTCGGCGATAACCTCAAAGCCCAGATTGGCGGCCAGGGTGGCGATGGAAGAGACGATGGCGCCGTCCTTGCGGTTGCCGGGCAATTCCATGACAAAGGCGCGGTCGATCTTCAAGACATCGACCGGGAACAGTTTCAGATAGGCCAGCGACGAATAGCCGGTGCCGAAATCGTCGATGGACAGCCGCACCCCCATCTGGCGCAACTCGCCCAGGATGCAAATGGCCCGGTCGACCTCGGTGGCCATCATGGTTTCGGTGATTTCCAGTTCCAGCACCGACGCCGGCAACCGCCATTGCGCCAAGGCGCGCTCGACCTTGTTTTTCAGGCTGGCGTCATGGAATTGCGCCGGCGACAGATTGACCGAGACGCAGCCGAAATCGATGCCGGCATCCAGCCACAGCCGCATTTGTCGGCATGCCTCGGCCAGGGCCCAATCGCCGATGGCGCCGATCAGCCCGGCGCGTTCGGCGACGGGGATGAACAAAGCCGGGCTGACATTGCCGCGCGTCGGATGAGTCCAGCGGATCAGCGCTTCGGCCGCCACCACCTTGCGTAAGATGCCATCGACCTTGGGCTGGTAGTACAGCCGGAATTGCGACTCGGCCAGGGCATGGCGCAAATCGTTTTCCAAATTGACCCGTTCGGCCGCCTGACGATCCATGTCGCTGTCGTAAAAGCGATAGGGATTGCCGCCGGCCTTGGCGTGGTACATGGCGGCATCGGCGTGCGACAGCAAGGTTTCGGCGCAATCGGCGTGATCGGGGTACAAGGCGACGCCAATGCTGGTGGAGGCGTACAATTCCTGTTCCGGCAGGGCGAACGGCTCGGAAAAGGCATAGAGAACCTTTTCGACGCAGGCCAGGGCGCCTTGGATGTCGTTGATGGCCGGCAGGGCGACGACGAATTCGTCACCGCCCAGGCGGCCGATGATGTCGCTGGCGCGGACGCAGCCCTTAAGCCGACGGGCCACTTGCCGCAGCAATTCATCGCCGGCGGCGTGGCCGAAGCTGTCGTTGACATCCTTGAAGCGGTTGACGTCAAGGAATAGCAAGGCCAAGCGGTGGCCTTCGTGTTCGGCGCGGACGATGGCGTCGCCCAGGGCTTCCATCACCGTGTGACGGTTGGCCAGCTTGGTCAAGGCGTCGTGGCGGGCATGAAAGCGGATGCGTTGTTCGTCCATCTTGCGGCGGGTGACGTCGCTGGCGACCATGACGAAGCTGTTGACGGCGCCGTCCTCGCCCTGGACTCCGGTCAGCGCGACCGAGGCGGGGAAGACGTCGCCATTGGAGCGCCGGCCCCACAATTCGCCGTGCCAGGTGTCACCGCTGCGGGCGCATTCCCAGGCTTCTTCCACCGTCTTGGGGTCGTTGATTTCGTCGGCAATGAATTTGGAGGCCAGATTGACCACTTGATCGACGGCAAAGCCGGTCATGCGGGTGAAGGCCGGGTTGATGGCATGAACGACGTTGGCGGTATCGGTGACGATGATCGCCTCGCCGACATTCTCGTAGACGGTCGCGGCCAGACGCAGCCGTTCTTCCGCCTTTTTGCGGTCGGTGATGTCTTGGACCGTGCCTTCGTAACACACGACGTTGCCGTCGTCGTCGCGGACCAGCCGCGCATTCTCGGCGATCCAGATGATCTCGCCCGATTTGCGATAGACCTGGGCTTCGAAATTGCGGACCACCGAATCGTGATCCAGCAATCGCTTGAACCGTTCGCGGTCGTCGGGATGGACGTACAGACCGTGGGCGATGTCGGTCAGGCCGGCAATCAGATCCTTGGGGGTGTCATAGCCATAGATGCGGGCCAGGGCCTGATTGGCGTTAAGATAGCGTCCCGATGGGGTGGTGCGGTAAATGCCCTCGACGGCATTTTCAAACAAGGAACGGTACTGGTTGGAAATGGCTTTGGCCTTTTCCTTCCGTGAGGTCCGATCCATCATGCTGTCGCCACCGTCCAAACGCTTTTCCCCTCCTGCACAATTTCTGTGCGCATACATCAGTGCCATTTTCTCAGGCACGTTGGCAAGGAGCAGGATGCTAGTCCTTAAGCATAGCTGGGCTGTGCCAGGGGAGCAAGGCGCGGCCATGCCCCCCTGACCAAAGGGTTAGCGCCAGCCGACGCGATCGAAGATGCGGACGGCGTGCGCGGCGTTTTCACCCAGGACGGCGACGTTGATGCTTTCGCCTTTGAACGGTCCCCAGGCGGCGACGGTGGGCGACAGCGCCGCCGAGGTCAGGACCGGGAATTCGTTATTGGCCTCGGCGAACAGCTTTTGCGCATGGGCGCCGGCCATGAATTCCAGCAGCGTCATCGCCTCGGTCTTGTTCTTGGCCGAGATGGTCAGGCCGGCGCCAGAGACGTTCATGGGGGCGCCGCGATCATTTTGGTTGGGGAAGAACAAGCCGACCTTGGCGGCGGCGTCCCGCTCGGATTGCTTATCCGAGGTCTGCATGCCGCCAAAATAATAGGTGTTGGCAATGGCGAGGTCGCATTGCCCGGCGGCGACGGCGGCGATCTGGTCGCGGTCGCCGCCTTGGGGCTTGCGCGCCATGTTCTCGGTGATGCCCTTGGCCCAGGCTTCCGCCTTGACCTCGCCCAGGGCCGCGATGATGCCGCCCAGCAGTGACTGGTTATAGGTAGACGACGACGAACGGACGCAGATGCGGCCTTTCCATTTCGGGCTGACCAGATCCTCGAAGGTGGACAGCTCTGCCGGCTTGACCCGATCCTTGGCATAAAAGATCACGCGGGCACGGGCCGACAGGCCAAACCAATAGCCCTGCGGATCGCGATATTGGGTCGGAATCGCCTGTTCCAGCACTGTCGACGTGACGGGCTGCAACAAATCGGCGGCGCGGGCGGCATGCAGGTGCACCACGTCGGTGGCGATGAACATGTCGGCCGGGCTGTCCTTGCCTTCGCTTTTCAGTCGTTCCAGCAATTGGGTGGCGTCGGCCGACAGCAGGTTGACGGCGATGCCGGTTTCTTGGGTGAAGGCATCCAATACCGGCTTGAGCAGATGGTCCTTGCGGGCCGAATAGATGTTGACCTCGGCGGCCGAAACCGTGCCGGCGGCCAGACAGGCGGCGACGGTCAGGGCAAGACGGCTGAACAGGCGCATGAGAGAAGCTCCATGGTAATGCGAGTGATTTGCATGCGCGCACGCTAACACGCACGCTCCCGAGGTGAAAGAGCTATGCGGCGGGAAAGATGAAGACCTGCGACGGATCGACGGTAATGCGAATTCTTTCACCTTCGGCGGGCAAGGCGCGGCTGGCCAGACGGGCATGCAGGTGGTGCGCCGGCAGGGTCGGGTGTTCAACCCGCAGATGAACCAGGCTGACGCGGCCCAGCAGGCGCGCGGCCAGGACGATCCCCTCGGCGCCGCCGGCGGGGTCAAGGCTGATGCCTTCGGGGCGGATCAGCACTTGGGCCTTGCCGGCGCCGTTCAGCGAGGCGGCGAAAGGTCCCAGCGGGGTTTGCGCCATGCCGTCCGCGATGGCGGCATCGAAGACGTTGACCTCGCCGAAGAACGAGGCGACGAAGGGATCTGCCGGCTGGTTGTACAGCGTTTGCGGCTGATCCATCTGAACGATGCGGCCCTGGCGCATGACGGCGACGCGGTCGGCCATGAACATGGCTTCTTCGGGGTCGTGGGTGACCATCAAGGTGGATACCCGGTTGCGTTTCAACACATGCAGGGTCTCGTCGCGCACCTGATCGCGCAGGCGCTTGTCCAGGCCGGAAAATGGTTCGTCCAGCAGCATCAATCCGGGATTGGGGGCCAGGGCGCGGGCCAGGGCGACGCGCTGTTGCTGCCCCCCCGACAATTGATGCGGCCAGGATTCGGCATAATCGGCCATGCCGACCTGATCCAGCATTTCCTCGGCGCGGGCGCGGCGTTCGGCCGCGGGTTTGCCGGCAAGGCCGAATTCGACATTGCCGCGCACCCGCAGATGCGGGAACAGGGCGTAATCTTGAAACAGAAAACCGACATGGCGGCTTTCCGGCGGTAATTGGGCGTGGGGGCCGGAAACTTCCGTGCCGTTCAGCACCACGGTTCCAGCGCTGGGCACTTCCAGGCCGGCGGCGATGCGCAAGGTGGTGGTCTTGCCGCAGCCCGATGGTCCCAGCAGGCACAACAACTCACCCGGAGCGATGCTTAACGACACGTCGTCCACCACTTGGGTGCGGCCGAAATGATGGGTGATATTGCTCATCACCAATCCGGTGGTGGAGTTCATTCGCTTTCTCCCGGTCGTGATTTGGCGATGGCCCGGCTGAGCAGCAGCACCGGCACCAGCCCGACCAGGACGATGGCCAGGGCCGGGGCGCCGGCATCGGCCAGGCGCTCGTCCGAGGCCAAGGTGAAGGTTCGCGTCGCCAAGGTGTCGAAATTGAAGGGACGCATGATCAAGGTGGCCGGCAATTCCTTCATCACATCGACGAAGACCAACAGGGCGGCCGACAGCAGGCTGCCGCGAATCATTGGGATGTGCACTCGGCGCAGCGCGGTTACCGTGCCGCAGCCCAGAGTGCGGGCGGCGGCTTCCAGCGATGGTGTCACCTTGGCCAGGCTGGCCTCGATGCTGTTGGTGGAAACGGCCAGGAACCGCACCAGATAGGCATAGACCAAGGCGAAAATGGTGCCGGTCATCAGCAAGCCGGGCGAGCGGCCGGTCCAGCTTTCGATGCCGTGGGCGAGGGCGCGGTCTGCCGCCACCAGCGGCACCAAGATGCCGACGGCGATGACCGAACCGGGCACGGCATAGCCCAACGAGGCAATACGGACGGCGAAACGGATCAGGGGGCGCGGATGTAGGCGCTGGGCATAGGCCAGCACCAGGGCGACCGCCACCGCTGTCATGCCGGCGATGACCGCCAGGATCAGCGAATTGCCGGCCAACCGGGAAAAATCGCCGCCGAACGAATTTTCCAGTCCGACCTGCAAGGTCCAGCCGGCCAGCACCAAGGCGGGAACGACGAAACCCAGCAGCACCGGCAAAAGGGAAAAGCCCAAGGCCAAGCCGCCGCGCCAGCCGGTCAGCGGGATTTGCGGCAAGCGGCGGTAGCGGCTGGTGGTGTGATGGCTTTTGGCGCCACCGCGCGACAGGCGTTCCATCACGATCAAGGCGGCGACGAAGATCATCAGCACCGCCCCCAATTGTGCCGCCGCAATCGGTTGGCCCATGCCCAGCCAGGTACGGTAAATGCCGGTGGTAAAGGTATCGACGGCGAAATATTGCACGGTGCCGAAATCGTTCAACGTTTCCATCAAGGCCAAGGCGATGCCGGCGATGATCGAGGCGCGGGCCAACGGCAAGGCCACTTGGCCAAAGGCGCGCCAAGGGCCGCGTCCCAAGGTGCGGCTGGCTTCCAGCACGCAGACCGATTGTTCCAAGAAGGCGGCGCGGGCCAGGATATAGACATAGGGGTAGAGCACCATCACCATCACCGCGATGGCCCCGCCAAGCGAACGAATGTCGGGAAACCAGTAATCGCGGGCGCTGGACCAGCCGAAGACGGCACGCAAGACGCTTTGCAGCGGACCGGAATAATCCAGCAGGTCGGTATAGGTATAGGCGACCACATAGGCCGGCATGGCCATGGGCAGCAGCAACGCCCATTCCAGGACCCGGCTCAAGCGAAAGCGGCACATGGTCACCAGCCAAGCCGTGCCCACCCCGCCGATGGCGACGCCGGTGCCGACCCCGGCCATCAGCAGCAGCGAGTTACCGATATAGGAACCCAATACGGTGGCGGCCAGATGGGTCCAGACATCCCCCGACGGCACCAGCAGGTTGGCGGTCACCACCAGCACCGGCAGCGCCACCAGCGCCGCCAATGCCAGGACGGCCACCAGCCAGGGCAGGGGAGCTTTATAGCCATTGTGTTTGTGTGGGTATGCCGGCACGCGAATTTTCCAGGGGCGGGACAAAAGGAAGAGGATGATATTGCAAGTGATTAGCAATGGCAATCGGTCTTCCGGCGCGAATTCCCTGCTTTCAACTGGAAACCGTCACGGTTCCGTATTAAGAAGACGCTTCCCATCCCAACCGATCAGGGATTGCCCGTGAAAGCCGCCGTCATCGTATTTCCCGGCTCCAACTGCGACCGTGACGTCGCCGTGGCGCTCGAAGCCAGCATGGGGTCCAAGCCGCTTATGGTTTGGCACCGTGACACCCAACTGCCCGCCGTCGATCTGATCGTCGTGCCGGGCGGGTTCTCTTATGGCGATTACCTGCGCTGTGGCGCCATGGCCGCCCATTCGCCGATCATGCAAGAGGTCAAGGCCCGTGCCGATCAAGGCGCGCGGGTGCTGGGCATCTGCAACGGCTTCCAGATCATCACCGAGGCGGGGCTGCTGCCCGGCGTGCTGATGCGGAACGCCGGGCTGAAGTTCATCTGCAAGGATGTCTTCCTGCGCGTCGAAAACGACCGCACCGATTTTTGCCGCTATTACCGCAGCGGCGATGTGGTGCGCTACCCCATCGCCCATGCCGAAGGCAATTACTTCGTCGATCCCAAGACCTACCGGGAAATGGAAGACAACGGTCAGATCGCTTTTCGCTATTGCGGCGCCGATGGTGCCGTGGCGCCCGAATTCAACCCCAACGGCTCGTTGGGCAATGTCGCTGGCGTCTATAACGAAAAGAAGACCGTGCTGGGGCTGATGCCGCACCCGGAACGCCTGGCCGAGGACCTGCTGGGCGGGGCCGACGGCAAGCTGATGTTCGATTCGCTGGTGGAGGCGCTGTCGTGAGCCAGATTACCCCCGAAATCATCGCCCAGCACGGCATCAAGCCGGATGAATACACGCTGATCCTCGAGATCATGGGCCGCCCCCCCAATCTGACCGAGCTCGGCATCTTCTCGGTCATGTGGTCCGAGCATTGTTCCTATAAGTCGTCGAAGAAGTGGCTGAAGACCTTGCCGACCAAGGCGCCGTGGGTCATTTGCGGTCCGGGCGAGAATGCCGGCATTATCGACATCGGCGACGATCAGGCCATCGTCTTCAAGATGGAAAGCCACAATCACCCGTCGTTCATCGAACCCTATCAGGGCGCGGCGACCGGTGTCGGCGGCATCTTGCGCGACGTCTTCACCATGGGCGCGCGGCCCATCGCCAACATGAACGCCCTGCGTTTCGGCGATCCCAGCAATGCCAAGACCCGCCATCTGGTGGCTGGCGTCGTCGCCGGCATCGGCGGCTATGGCAATTGCGTCGGTGTCCCCACCGTCGGCGGCGAGACCAATTTCCACAAATCCTACAACGGCAACATCCTGGTCAACGCCATGACCGTGGGCTTGGCCGACAAGAATAACATTTTCTATTCGGCCGCCGCCGGCGTCGGCAATCCGGTGGTCTATTTCGGTTCCAAGACCGGTCGCGACGGCATCCATGGCGCCACCATGGCTTCGGCCGAATTCGACGAGAAGTCCGAGGAAAAGCGTCCGACGGTTCAGGTCGGCGATCCCTTCACCGAAAAGCTGCTGATCGAAGCCTGCCTGGAATTGATGGCCACCGACGTCATCGTCGCCATTCAGGATATGGGCGCCGCCGGTCTGACCTCGTCTTCGTTCGAGATGGCCTCCAAGGGCGGTCTGGGCGTCGAGCTGGACCTGGACAGCGTGCCCATGCGCGAAGAAGGCATGAGCGCCTACGAGATCATGCTGTCGGAATCGCAAGAACGCATGCTGATGATCCTCAAGCCGGGCAAGGAAGACGTGGCCCGCGCCATCATGGACAAGTGGGAACTGGATTTCGCCGTCATCGGCACCTTGACCGATACCGGCCGCATGGTGCTGAAGCGCCATGGCGAGGTGGTGGCCAACCTGCCCATCGACCCGTTGGCCCAGGCCTCGCCCGAATATGACCGCCCGTGGGTGGCCCCGGCCAAGCAGCCGGTGATTCCGGCCGAACAGATCGAAGCGGTTGATCCCGTTTCGGCGCTCAAGACCTTGTTGGGATGCCCCGATCTGGCCTCCAAGCGTTGGATCTGGCAGCAATATGACCACATGGTCATGGGCGACACCGTGCAGCGTCCCGGTGGCGACGCCGCCGTCGTCCGTATTCACGGCACCAACAAGGCGGTGGCCATCACCACCGATTGCACGCCGCGTTATTGTCAGGCCGACCCGCACCAGGGGGGCCGTCAGGCGGTGGCCGAGGCTTATCGCAACCTGTCGGCGACGGGGGCCGTGCCGTTGGCGGTGACCGATAATCTGAATTTCGGCAATCCGGAAAAGCACGAGATCATGGGCCAGATCGTCGAGGCGATCAAAGGCATGGGCGAAGCCTGCCGCGAGTTGGATTTCCCCGTCGTCTCGGGCAATGTCTCGCTGTACAACGAAACCCAAGGCACCGCCATTCAGCCAACTCCGGCCATTGGCGCCGTCGGTCTGTTGGATGACGTCAACAAGCATATGACACTGGCCTTCAAGGCCGGCGGCAACCACATCGTGCTGTTGGGGGAAACCAAGGGCTGGCTGGGGGCGTCGCTGTATCTGCGCGAAGTCTGTGGCCGTGAAGAAGGCGCGCCGCCGCCGGTGGCGCTGCATCGCGAGCGGCGCAAGGGTGAACTGGTCCGCCAGTTGATCCAAGATGAACAAATTGTCGCCTGCCACGATATTTCCGATGGCGGTCTGCTGGTGGCGGTGGCCGAAATGGCCATGGCCAGCGGGATCGGCGCCAGCTTGGACGCTCCGGCCAGCGTGCCGTTGCATGCTTGGTGTTTCGGCGAGGATCAGGGCCGCTATCTGTTGGAAGTGGGCCAAGATGATCTGGTCGCCGTGCTGGAAGCGGCGCAGGAACATGATTGCGTCGCCCGCGTCATCGGCAAGACCGGCGGCAATGACATCGCTGTCGGCGGCGCCGCGGTCGGCGTGGCCGAGTTGAAGGCGACGAACGAAGGCTGGCTGCCCGCTTACATGGGTGGGGAAATGTCCGGCCATTAATACCGGCCGCCCTTTGAAATGATCCGTTTGGGCGGCCGGCAAGCCCGCGCGGCGTTGAGCGAAACCATCTCGGCATGAACGGACCCAACGGGTCAGTTCATTGGCCGGGTGGTATAACTGGCACGAGCATGGCAAAGGCCGGCTTTCCGCAGGGGAAGCCGGCCTTTCTTTTTCAGGCTATGACCGTGCCTTCAACAAAGGTATAGGGGCAATTCCCCTGTTGTCAGGGCAAGGCGACCCAGAGCAAGATCGCCGCCGTTCTGCCCCGGTCCGGGGGCGGGAATGGCCCTTCAAGGAGAATTCATGGAACCCGCCCGTTCCGGCGCTTTCGCCGCCCTTGCCGCCTTTTTGTGCTGGGGGGTGTTCGGGATCTATTTCAATGCCCTGGCCAGCGTACCGGCCCCCGAGGTGTTGGCTCATCGCATTGTCGGCGGGGCGGTGTTCGCGCTGCTGGTGCAAGTGGCCTGGGGGCGTTTCGGTGAAATCCGCGCCGCTTTCGCCGATCGGCGGGTGTTGGGCGGATTGGCGGGCTCGGCCCTGGTCATCGCCATCAACTGGGGCTTTTACATCTGGGCGGTCAGTAACGGGCGGGCGCTGGAAGCCAGCCTGGGCTATTTCATCTTTCCACTGATTTCGGTGGTGCTGGCCCGGTTGGTGCTGGGGGAAAAGCTGACCCGGCGTCAGGGGGCGGCGGTGGTGCTGGCGGCGCTGGGGGTGGTGTGGCTGGTGGCCGGGGGCCACGGCGTGCCGTGGGTGGCGCTGACCTTGGCGTTCAGTTTCGGCACCTATGGCCTGTTGCGCAAGACCATCGTCGTCGGCGCCATGGCGGGCCTGTTCGTCGAGGCCGCCTTGCTGGTGCCGTTGGCTGTGGCTTATCTGCTGTGGCAGGGCGGCGGCGTCCTGGTCCACAGCGACGACGGCAAGCTGGTCGCCCTGATCGCCGTGGCCGGGCCGCTGACCGCCATCCCCTTGGCGCTGTTCGCCTATGGCGCCCGCCGGCTGCGGCTATCGACCTTGGGGTTGATGATGTACATCAATCCCACCGTGCAGATGCTGGTGGCGGTGTTTTGGCTGGGCGAAACCTTTACCCAGGCCCACGCCATCGCCTTTGGCGCCATCTGGTGCGGGCTGGCGCTGTATTCCTGGCCTCAACGCAAGCCCGCGATATAATCGGCGAATATTCCCTTGATAAGGGTTATTGTTCTGGGGTCCCGTGCGCTGATGGAGAGCGTGATGTCTTTCGTCACCATGATCCGGTTTCTGCCTGTGCTGCCGCTTTTAGTCGTTGCCGCCTGCGCGCCGCGCATTGTCGGCTATACTGATTGGGTGGATAAGCCGGGGCAAATGGTCGGCGACAAGACCGGTTACAGCATCGAGGTGCAGCCCGGCAGCTTGCAACAGCAGCGGATGACCGTCATCACCGTAATCCGCGCCTTCAATGATGGCGGCCTGTTGGGTTTGTGCGGCGCCATGGTGGCGGCGGCCCCCAACCAGAAGCTGCTGGAAGGGGAGTTCGCCGATTTTTT
Source organism: Magnetospirillum sulfuroxidans (assembly GCF_018224925.1). GTDB lineage: Bacteria > Pseudomonadota > Alphaproteobacteria > Rhodospirillales > Magnetospirillaceae > Magnetospirillum > Magnetospirillum sulfuroxidans. Next base: position 59,297 of record NZ_JAGTUF010000001.1, read on the forward strand.
TCGCGACCGCAATTCCACCGTGACCCTGGGGGGCAAGGGGCGTGACCCGGTTTTGATTTCGGCTCGGTTCATGCGTCTGCATCAAAAGGTGGTCCCCAGCGGTATGCTTGATCCCAAAAACATTGATATGAATCAGTTGCAAGGCAATTGCGTCACCACCAAACTGCCTTGGCGCGACGATTTAAAGGCTGCCCATCACTTGGATCTCACGAAGACCACCACCACCCGTGGCGTCGTGCCAATCTATACTTATCGGCCTCGGTAAGTTTTGACCCTGCCGGGGTGTTGGCGCAATATGGCCGCGCTTTCGCCAAGTCACCGACCAGGAGATTTTTTCATGCCCATGGAAGCCAGTGTGATCGAGCAGATGATCAAAGAGGCTTTTCCCGACGCCAAGGTCATCATCGAAGATTTGCGCGGCGACGGCGACCATTACTCGGCCCTGGTGGTTTCCGAGGCTTTCACCGGCAAAAGTCGGGTGGCCCAACACCAGATGGTCTATGGCGCGTTGCAGGGCAAGATGGGCGGCGAGTTGCATGCCCTGGCGCTGCAAACGGCGACGCCGGAAAACGCCCCCGATTGGGTCAAGGGTTGACCGGCGTCAAAGCTGGTAAAAGCTGTCGCAAGCATGTTGCACAGCCATCCCGATCACCCTACATTGAAACAATTCCAATTCCGCCTTTACCCTTGCATATAGGTTATCACCCATGAGCAATCCGGCTTTCGAGCGCATTCAGCAAGATCTCAGCGAAAACGACGTGGTCTTGTACATGAAGGGAACGCCTATGTTCCCGCAATGCGGCTTTTCCGCCGCCGTGGTCCAGGTGCTTACCGCCCTGGGTGTCAAATTCAAGGGCGTCGACATTTTGGTCGATCCCAGCCTGCGTGAAGGTATCAAGCAGTTCAGCAACTGGCCGACCCTGCCGCAGCTCTACGTCAAGAGCGAGTTCGTCGGCGGCTGCGACATCGTCCGCGAAATGGCCGGCAGCGGCGAATTGGCGGCTTTGTTCAAGGACAAGGGCATCGCCTTTAACGGCTGATCGCGCGGTTCGCGAGAATGGAAAAGGTCGCCCACCGGGGCGGCCTTTTTTATTGGACGGGTGCAATTTCGTTCCTTTCCAAGGGTTTGTTGCTTTGGCATAAATTCCCTTATGACGATCTTGCCGCAAACTCCACGCACCACCGCCAAGCGCAAATCCGACCGCGTCGAGTATGATTTCGACGCCATTTGCGCGGTTCTCGACCAATCGCTGGTCACGCATCTGGGCTTTGTCCAAGATGGGAGCCCCTTTGTCCTGCCGACCAACGCCTGGCGAGTCGGCGATGGCCTATATTTCCACTTCGCCACCAATGGCCGTTTCGCCCAGACCTTGCGCGGCGGGGCTGAAATCTGTGCCACCGTGTCGCTGCTTGACGGTTTGGTGTTGGCCCGTTCAGCCATGCATCATTCGGTCAATTACCGTTCGGTGATGTTGTTCGGCGTGGCTTCCGAGGTGACCGAGGCCGCCGAGAAAAATCGCGTGTTGATGGCTTTGGTTGACAAGGTTTGGCCAGGCCGCGCCGCCATCGTCCGCCCCCCTGACGCCAAGGAACTGGCGGTTACCGCCGTTTTCCGCCTGCCGATCGCGGAGGGGTCGCTCAAGGCGCGGAGCGGTCAGCCGGTGGAACGGCATGACGATCTGGCTTTGCCGGTTTGGGGCGGGGTGGTGCCGGTGGTGACGGTCCTGGGACAAGCCCAGGCCGATGAATACGTTCCCTCCGGGCTTGAACTGATTCAACCAGATGGTCGGCGGACCATCTGAACCAATCAGTGCGCCAGGGTGAAGTGAAACGCCGTGCCGGCGGGCTCGCACGGTTCGGCCCAGATAATGCCGCCATGGCGTTCGACGATCTTGCGGCAGATGGCCAAGCCCAGGCCGGTGCCGGGAATATCCCTGCCGTGCAGGCGGGAAAAGGCCGCGAACACCCGTTCGCAATCGGTCGCCGGGATGCCTTGGCCGTTGTCTCTGACGACGAAATGCCAGCCATCGACATTTTCTCCGCCGCTGATGCTGATTTCCGGGATGCGGTCGGCGGCACGGTATTTAAGCGCATTGCTGACCAGATTGGCGAACAGGCGTTCGATCTGGCCGCTATCGGCAGAGATGGTCGGCATGGTCCCGACCGAGACATGGGCGCCGCTGTCGCTGATGCTGGGGGAAAGATCGGCCAAGGCGGCGGCCAGCGGTTCCGCCGAATCGATCGCCGCCAGGGCGACGTTCGAGCAGCCGGCGCGGGAATAGTCCAAGATATCGCCGATCAGGTGTTCCATGCGGGCCGCCCCCTCGGTGATGAAGCCAAGGAAGGCGTCGGCGTCCGAGTCCAGCTTGCCGCCATAGCGGCGCATCATCAATTGGGCATAACTGCTGATCATGCGCAAAGGCTCGCGCAGGTCATGCGAGACCACATGGGCGAATTGTTCGAGCTCGGCGTTGGAACGACGCAATTCATCCAGATTGCGTTGCAACGCGCTGATGCGCCGATCGGTGTCGGCTTGTTGCCCCTTGGCTTCGGCGGACACCATGGCCAGCCCCCCAGCGTTAACGACCTTTAGTGTTACTACTATGGCATATGTTTGGGCGGCCGAGGGGAGCAGAGAATCACCCGGCAGCCATGCAAAAAGAAAGGCCCGGCGTTGCCGCCGGGCCTTTCCGCCTTCCAGCGAAAGCTGGATTAGCGCGAATAGAATTCGATGACCAGATTGGGTTCCATCTGGCACGGATAGGGCACGTCCGACAGCTTGGGAGCGCGGATGAAGGTCCCCTTCATTTCCTTGTGATCGACTTCCAGATAGTCGGGAATGTCGCGTTCCGGCGACTGAGCGGCTTCCAGGATGATCGCCAAATCCTTCGACTTCGGCTTGATGCTGATGATGTCGCCGTCCTTGACCTGATAGGACGAGACGTTCAGGCGCTTGCCATTGACCAGGACGTGGCCGTGGTTGATGACCTGACGGGCCTGGAAGGGGCTGACGGCCAGCTTCATGCGATAGACGACGGCGTCGAGGCGACGCTCCAGCAGACCGATCAGGTTCTCCGAGGTGTCGCCACGGCGGCGCACGGCCTCGTCATACAGCTTGCGGAACTGCTTTTCCGAAACGTTGCCGTAATAGCCCTTCAGCTTCTGCTTGGCCATCAACTGGGTGCCGAAATCGGACGGCTTCTTGCGGCGGGCGCCGTGCTGGCCGGGCGGGGTTTCCTTACCGCGCGCCAGCGGGCTCTTGCCGCGGCCCCACAGATTGACGCCCAGGCGGCGGTTGATTTTGAATTTCGCTTCAATACGCTTCGTCATCAGGTCTTCCTTTGGTCCCGGCTGTTGCCGGTTGGGGTTTGTCCCGATAGGCCTGATCCAGTTTTATCTGGGGCGGGACGCAAGCGCGCCCACGTTCTCGGGAATGAATGGGGGCTTTTATACGGCGGGCCGGGCGCTGTCAATGGTTGCGATACGATTTCGCCCCTCCGGTTTGCTTGCCTTTGATGCGCCGCATCCGTAAACTTCATCCCTTCGTTTCGACCCTCCCATTAATATAGAGAGACCTGGGCAACATGGCCGATCTGCCGCCCGATATCGCCGCTTTGAGTTTTGAGGATGCGCTGGCCGAATTGGACGCCATCGTGCGCAAGCTGGAAACCGGTTCGACCAAGCTGGACGACGCCATTGGCGCTTATGCGCGCGGCGCCGCTCTCAAGGCCCATTGCGAGACCAAGCTGAAAGAGGCTCAGGCCAAGGTGGACAAGATTGTGCTGGGCGGCGATGGCGCCATCGGGCTTGAACCTGCCGGTATTGAGTGAGACGTCCAGTGTCCGATCCCCTGAGCTTGGCTTTGGCTGCCAACGCGGCGGCCGTCAACGACGAATTGACCCGCCTGTTGCCGGTGGGCGATGGGCCCGAGCATCGCGTTCACGACGCCATGCGCTATTCCGCCTTGGATGGCGGCAAGCGGTTGCGGCCGTTCCTGGCGGTGCAATCGGCATCCTTGTTCAATGTTTCGCCCGCTGCCGCCTTGCGGGTCGGCTGCGCCTTGGAAATGGTGCATTGCTATTCGCTGATCCATGACGATTTGCCCTGCATGGATGATGACGATCTGCGACGTGGACGGCCCACCTGTCACCGTCAGTTTGACGAAGCCACCGCCCTGTTGGCTGGTGACGCCTTGTTGACGCGGTCGTTCGAGATCCTGGCGGCTCAATCCACTCATCCCGATCCGGCGGTGCGCTGTGAATTGGTGTGGGAACTGGCCCATGCCTCGGGCGGGCAGGGGATGGTTGGTGGCCAGATGGTCGATTTGCAGGCGGCGGAATTGTCCATGGACGTGGCCGCGATCACCCGCTTGCAACAGATGAAGACCGGCCGCCTGATCAGCTTTGCCTGCGAAGCCGGGGCGATTTTGGGTAAGGCGCCGTCGTCGCAGCGTTTGGCCTTGAAGAATTACGCCCATGATCTGGGACTGGCTTTCCAGATCGCTGACGATCTGCTGGATGTGGAAGGCGACGAGACTCAGGTTGGCAAGAAGCTGGGCAAGGATGCCGGGGCCGGCAAGGCCACCTTTGTTTCCCTGCTGGGGCCGGACCGTGCCCGCGCTCAGGCGGCGATGCTGGCCGAGCAGGCCTGCGCCCATTTGGACAGTTTCGGCCCGGCGGCGGAATTGCTGCGCTTGACGGCGCGTTACGTCGTCAGCCGCAGCGTTTAAGGAATATGGTGATGAAAGCTGCTCTGCCCCGCCTGCTCGATCAGGTGAACTGCCCGGCGGATACCCGTGCGTTCACGCCCGAGCAATTGCGCCAACTGGCCGATGAAGTGCGCCAGGAAATGATCGAGGCGGTCTCCATCACCGGCGGTCATCTGGGCGCTGGTCTGGGGGTGGTGGAGCTGACCGTGGCCTTGCATCACGTCTTCGAGACCCCGGCCGACAAGCTGATCTGGGACGTCGGCCATCAATGCTATCCGCACAAAATCCTGACCGGCCGCAAGGATCGGATCCGCACCCTGCGCCAGGGCGGCGGTCTGTCGGGCTTCACCAAGCGGTCGGAAAGCGAATACGATCCGTTCGGCGCCGGACATTCCTCGACGTCGATTTCAGCCGGTCTGGGCATGGCGGTGGGCCGTGATCTCAAGGGCGAGGATTTCAACGTCATCGCCGTCATCGGCGACGGCGCCATGAGCGCCGGCATGGTCTATGAGGCCATGAACAATGCCGGCTCCATGGATTCGCGCCTGGTCGTCATCTTGAACGACAACGACATGTCCATCGCCCCCCCCGTCGGCGCCATGAGCGCCTATCTGTCGCGCTTGCTGTCGTCGCGGCCCTATTTGTCCATTCGCAGCTTCGCCAAGGATTTGGCCAAGTCGCTGCCGCCGCCGCTGGAACGCGCCGCCAAGCGGGCCGAGGAATATGCCCGTGGCTTCGTTTCGGGCGGTGGAACGCTGTTCGAGGAACTGGGCTTTTATTACGTCGGTCCCATTGACGGCCATAATTTCGACCATTTGTTGCCGGTGCTGAAGAATGTCCGCGATTCCGAGGACAACAAACCGGTTCTGATCCATGTGGTGACGCAGAAGGGGCGGGGATATCCGCCGGCCGAAGCCGCCGCCGACAAGTATCACGGCGTCGGCAAGTTCGATGTGGTCACCGGCGCCCTGGCCAAGCCCAAGGCCAATGCCCCCAGCTACACCTCGGTGTTTGCCAAGGCTTTGTTGGCCGAAGCCGCCGTCGATGACCGCATCGTCGCCATCAGTGCGGCCATGCCGGCCGGGACCGGTCTTGATAAATTCGCCGAACGTTACCCCAGCCGTTGCTTCGATGTCGGCATCGCCGAACAGCACGCGGTGACTTTTGCCGCCGGTCTGGCCTGCGAGGGGTTCAAGCCGTTCTGCGCCCTTTATTCCACCTTTTTGCAGCGTGGTTATGACCAGTTGATCCACGATGTGGTGATCCAAAAGCTGCCGGTGCGCTTTGCCATCGACCGCGCGGGTCTGGTTGGCGCCGATGGCGCCACCCATGCCGGGTCTTTTGATTTGGCCTATCTGGGCTGCCTGCCCGATATCGTGCTGATGAGCCCGGCCGACGAGGTCGAGTTGATGCATGCGGTGGCCACCGCCACCGCCTTGAATGATCGGCCGTCGGCTTTCCGTTATCCGCGTGGCGAAGGTGTCGGGCTGGAATTGCCCGAACGCGGGCAGGTGCTGCCCCTGGGCAAGGGCCGCGTCCTCCGCCAGGGCAGCCGTGTCGCCCTGCTGTCCTTGGGCACCCGCTTGGCTGAAGTCTGCAAAGCCGCCGATGAATTGGCGACGCGCGGTCTATCGACCACGGTGGCCGATGCCCGCTTCATGAAGCCCTTGGACGAAGAGATGATCTTGGCCCTGGCGCGTGATCACGAAGTGCTGATCACCATCGAGGAAGGGTCGATCGGTGGTTTCGGTTCGCAGGTTCTGCATCTGCTGGCCCATGCCGGGGCGCTGGACCGTGGCCTCAAGGTTCGGCCGATGGTTCTGCCCGATGTGTTCCTGGAACACGAAACACCCGCCCGGCAGCACGATCTGGCTGGCCTTAACGCACCGCAAATCATCGCGTGCGTTCTGGCGGCGCTGGGGCAGCCGGCGGCTGTGGTCTCCGCTTAAATTAGGTAACCGTTAAATAAGCAATATATACTACAGACGCCTTTCCTAAGATCTGGAATGTATTCAACACTCGAATTTGTGGGGAAATTTTCGTTCTGACGAGGATTTCCTGAATGTTTCGTTGCTGTAATATTGAAACATCAAATTTGAGTGGTATGCTATATGCCGGGTTGCTTGAAGGTAAAGGCTGTTGGAAAATGGAATTGGATAAACTCCAAGAAAGTGCCCGCCGGGCGAGTACGCTGCTCAAAGCCATGAGCAACGAGCATCGGCTGATGATCCTGTGCCAGCTTTTGCATGGTGAAAAGTCGGTGGGCGAACTGGAACGGTTGATCGGTCTGTCGCAATCGGCGCTGTCCCAGCACTTGGCCCGCTTGCGTCGTGACAATCTGGTGCAGACCCGTCGCCAAGCTCAGACCATCTTTTATTCCCTGTCCGGAGCCGAGGCCAGCGCGGTGATCACCACCCTTTATGGCCTTTATTGCGCCAAGGATTCGGGCGGCGTTTGCGCGGCCTGATCGCCGGCTTGGGGGTCAGCGTGTCAGCGGGATTTTCAGATAGCTGACACCATTGCTGTCGGGGGTGGGCAGGCGCCCGCCACGGATGTTGACCTGAACAGCGGCAAGCATCAGGGCTGGAAGCTCCAGCGCCATATCGCGGCTTGTGCGTAATTCAACGAACATTTCTTCGCTGACCGTTTCATTGACATGAATGTTGCCGTTGCGCTGGTCGGCGATGGTGGTTTCCCAGGCGATGGCTCGGCCGCCGGGGCCGTAATCGTGACCGACGAACACGCGGGTTTGATCGGGCAAGGCCAGCAGCCGGCGGATCGAATGATACAAGGTGGCAGCGTCGCCGCCGGGAAAATCGCAGCGGGCGGTGCCGAAATCGGGCATCAGCAGGCTGTCGCCGACGAACAGGCAATCCCCGATCAGATAAGCGGTGCAGGCGGGGGTATGGCCGGGCACATGCAAGGCTTGGGCGGCAAGTCCGCCGACGCGGAACTCTTCGGCGTCGGCGAACAGATGATCAAATTGCGAGCCGTCGCAACGGATGTCGGCGCCCAGATTGTAATAGCTGGCAAAGGTTCCCTGGACCTCGATGACCTGGTCGCCGATACCGGTCATGCCGCCCAGGCGCTGGCGCAGGCTATCCAGGCCGGACAGGTGATCGGCATGGATATGGGTGTCCAAGATCCAGCGCGGTTGCAGCTTGTTGTCGGCGATGAAGGCGGCGATCTTGTCCATGGACGCCATGGACAAGTGACCGGATCGGCTGTCGTAATCCAGCACCGGATCGATGACGGCGCAAATGCCGGTGGCCGGATCGGTGACCACATAGCTGACACTTGACGTTGCGGCATCGAAAAAAGCGGTGACGTCGGGGGTATCGGGGCGGCTCATGACGATCTCCTGTCCTTTACAGGAAATCGGCGATAATTCTCTGAATTCAAGCCGTCTGATATATCCATACGCCGTCGGCGTCCTCGGTGCGGACGAGGCGGCCTTGGGCGATGAGATGGTTGAGATGGGCCACCGTCTCGCCGGCGGCAAAGCCGGTCTGGTGCGGATCAAGGGGGCGTTGGAACAGGGCGCGCAGGACCGCGAGGGCGGTGCTGGGCTTGGCGCAAGCGGCAAACGCCCGTTCCAAGCGCTCGTCGTGGTGGGCAAGCAATTCGTCGGCGCGTTCATGCAGCCCACGGAACGGCAAGCGATGTGACGGCAGCACCAGACAATCGGCCGGAAAGGATTGTTTCAGCCGCTTCAAACTGTCGAGGAACTGCCCCAGGGGCTCGGAATCCGGTTCTTGCGGCCAGACGCCGACCACCGGGGAAATGCGCGGCAAGATCTGATCACCGGAAATCAGCACGTTCAATTCGGCGCAATACAGGCAGGCATGTTCGGGCGAATGGCCGCGACCGACGAAGACTTGCCATTGGCGGCCGCCGATGGTCAGGCAATCGCCATGGCTGATGGCCGAGACGTTGGTCGGTAACGGCTTGATCCGGTCGCCATATCCCCCCGAGCGTTCGCGCACGCCCTCCAGTAAGTCGGGGCCATAGCCGCAGCGGCGGTAATGATCGACTTGATTGTCGATGTAATCGGCCCCGCCTTCCAGCATCAGCATGCGGCCATAGGTCCATTCACCGACGGTGGCGGTCAGACGAATGCCAAAGCGCTGGGTCAACGGCCCGGCCAATCCCATGTGGTCGGGGTGGAAATGGGTACAGATCAGCCGCGTCACCGGCTTGCCGGCCAAGGCGCCAGCGAATAGGCTGTGCCAATGGGCCATGGTTTCGTCATCGCCGACACCGGTATCGACGATGGTCCAGCCGTTGCCGTCGTCCAGCGCCCACAGATTGATGTGATCCAAGGCGAAGGGCAAGGGCATGCGGATCCACAGCACCCCCGGCGCCACCTGCTGTACGGCCGCGATGTCGGGCGGGGCGGGAAAGGGATGATCAAGCTGGACGTAGGTCACGGGAGTTCTCCGATATTTCGGCATAAGGTTACCGGTTTGATGCGCCGCGGCAACAGGTTAAATTTGGATCATGAGCGACAACGACAAGCCTTTCCTTCGTATCGGTATCGACCTGGGCGGCACCAAGACCGAGGCCATTGCCCTTGATCACGCCAGTGGCGCTGAACTGGCCCGGCTGCGGGTAGCCACCGCGCGCGGCAGCTATGACGGCACCATCGCCATCATCAAGGATCTGGTTGAGGGGCTGGAAAGTCGCCTGGGCGGCGCGGGCAGCGTCGGTGTCGGCATTCCCGGCGCCATTAGCCCCAAGACCGGGCTGGTCAAGAATGCCAATTCCACCTGGTTGATCGGCAAGCCGTTCGACCGGGATTTGGCCCAGGCCTTGGGCCGGCCGGTGCGGCTGGCCAATGACGCCGATTGCTTCGCCCTGTCCGAGGCCACCGACGGCGCGGGCCAAGGGGCGGCATCGCTGTTCGGGGTGATCTTGGGCACCGGCGTCGGCGCTGGCGTGGTCATTGGCGGCCATGTGCTGTCCGGCCCCAATGCCATTGCCGGCGAGTGGGGCCACAATCCATTGCCATGGCCGGAACAAGACGAATTGCCGGGGCATATCTGCTATTGCGGCAAGTCCGGTTGCATCGAGACTTTTTTGTCTGGTCCCGGGTTGGAACGTCAGTATGGCCACGGCCTGCGGGTCGCCGATATCGTCGCCCTGGCGGAACAAGGCGACGACCGGGCCGAAGGGGTTCTCGGTCGATACGAGGACCGCTTGGCGCGTGCCCTGGCGACGGTGATCAACATTCTCGACCCGGAAATCATCGTCCTGGGCGGCGGCGTCGGCAATGTGGCGCGGCTGTATCGGAACCTGCCATCGCTTTGGCGCGAATACGTGTTCTCGGATGTGGTTGAGACCAGACTTGCCGCCCCCGCGCACGGCGATTCGTCGGGCGTGCGCGGGGCGGCGTGGCTGTGGCGGTGATCATGAGGCCAAGGCGAAATCCCCGGCGTCGATGCCGTTAAGATCGGTCGCGGCCAGGGTGGCGACCTGATAGGACGACGAACTGGCGTTGGACAGATCCTGACAATAATAAAGAGCGACAGTACCGCCATTGCTGATGGCGATGATGCCGCTGGTGCCGGCGGCGCCGCTGACATTGCCCAGGCTGCTGTCTTCGAAATAGTTGATGCTGTCGGTAAGGGAATCGCCGGCATTAAGGCCAAACACCGTGGCGTTCAGCTGGATCTTGTCGCTGCCGCTGTCGAAGTCGGTGATGGTGTCGGCGCCCAGGCTGATCAGGCGGTCGCCGACAGCGGCGGCGTTGCCGCCCAGGAAGGAAAAGACGTCGTTGCCGCTGCCGCCGGTCAACTGGTCCGTGCCCAAACCACCGATCAGGGTGTCGTTGCCGCTGCCGCCGGTCAGAATATCATTCCCGGCGGTGCCGTATAAAATGTCGTTGCCGCCGCCGCCATCAAGAACCGCCGCCGCGCCGAGGCCGAAAAGGATGTCGTTGCCGTCGCCGCCGTTGACCGCCGTTCCCGAGGCGATGTCGTCGCCGCTGGTGCCGGTGCTGGCGGTGGACAGCAGAACCCGGCCATCAGGGGTGAGGAACAGCGCCGAGATGGAGATGGACGACCACAGATTGACCATGAAATCATAATTCTGGTCGTTGTTGCTGTCCCATTGGATTTTATAAATACCGCTTCCCTCGCTGCCGGGCGAGGCGATGTTGGTATAGGCCGTCAACTCGTCCCCGACGGCAAGGACGCCCCCCAGGCCGGCGCCGTTGCCGGCATTCATCTGGGAGGCGATGGCCGAGAGATCGACGATGTCCTCGGTTCCGACCTGGTTGACCTGATCGACGTTGCCGGCGGCGATATCGGCGGCGCTATAGCCGACAACATCGGCGTCGTGGTCGTCGCCGAGATAGAGGCTGTCGCCGCCCAGGCCGCCGTACAGGGTATCGGCGCCGATACCGCCCCAAAGGCTGTCGATGCCATCACCGCCATACAAGATGTCGTTGCCGGCTTCACCGTATAAGCGGTCGGCCCCGGCCAGACCGGAAAGCACATCGTCGCCGCCGCCGCCGGTCAGGGTATCGTCACCGGCGGTGCCGGTCAGGCTTATCCCACTCACCTCGGCTTCGTCTTCGGCCTGGTCGATGTCCTCTTCGTCGCCCAGGTCCGAGGTCAGCGCCTCGTCGATGAGATCAAGCAGATCTTCTTCCGTCAGACCGCGCGCGGCCAGTTCGCGCAGCATGGCGTTGAAGTCCAATTCGCCCAGGCCGGCTTCCAGCTTGGCGGCGACCTGATCGCTGATATTGGTGGCCGGCTTATACCAGTTGAAGGTCGTGGAATCGTCTTGTTGTTGCGGCGGCGTGTCGGTCTGCGGTTGCGGGGCGGGCGGCAACGCCTGCATGGCTTGGCCGAACCGGCTTTCGATGGTTTGCGGCGACACCGGAACCGGCGGAGCAAAGGGCGACGTCGGCGATTGCTGTTCCGCCATGGTGAAGGCGGTGTTCAGCACCATGCTGCCGGATTGGTTGCTGAGCGTCACTTGGCCGACAGTGCCGTCGGCATCGGGCAGCAACGCCACCTGGGTGTGGCCGTTGGCGCCGACAGTGCCGGCAATGGTGGTGCCGCGCACGCCGATGGTCATCACCGGCGTGCGGATTTGCAAGGAATCTGGGCGAGTATGGGCGATCTGACCGGATGCCAGGCTGAATGCCCCCTGGTCCACCGACAAGGTGGCGGTTCCGGCTTGTGTCGCCGGATCATAGCGCACCTCGTCCAGGCTCAGCCGGCCGTGGCTGCCCAGCGACACGGTGGTGCGGTCGGCCAGGATGATGCCGATGGCGGCCCCCGCGCCGGTTTCCAGGATGTCGCCGCTGAACAGCTTGTCGTTGGTGGTCACGGTGCCGATGCTGCCGTCATCGTGGCGAACGGTAACGGTGCCGCTGACCGTGCCGGCGACGCCGACAGGTGTGCTGGAATTTTCGATCATGTCCCCGAACCCGGTTGTGCGTTAGCTGCCCCACCGCCGATTAGACATGAAAACGGCGGGACTGAGCAGCCCCGCCGTCACATCATCACCCGGTGTTGATGGTTTACATTCCCATCAGGGCGCGCACATGTTCCTTGACCGAAGCGGCCAGGGCGTTGAGGTCGTACCCGCCTTCCAGCACCGACACCACCCGGTTGCCGGCGGTTTCCTGGGCGACATCAAGCAATTGCTCGGTCGCCCATTTGAAGTCACTGGTCTTGAGGCGCAGATGGGCCAGCGGGTCCGAGGCATGAGCGTCAAAGCCGGCCGAGATGATCAGGAAGTCGGGGGCGTATTCCCGCAATTTGTAGACCAGGATGTCGGCGAAGGCCTGACGGAAATCGTCAGAGGCGCAGCCCGCCGGCAACGGCACGTTGACCATGCGGCCGACGCCGCCGGTTTCTTCGGCCAGACCGGTATTGGGATAGGCGTGTTCCTGGTGGGTCGAGGCGTACATGATGCCAGGTTCATCCCACAAGATATGCTGGGTGCCGTTGCCATGATGGACGTCGAAATCGACGATGGCGACGCGCTTGAAGCCGTGGGCGTCACGGGCGTGCAGGGCGCCGATCGCGGCATTGTTGAACAGGCAAAAGCCCATGGCGGCGTCGCGTTCGGCGTGATGTCCCGGCGGACGGACGGCGCAAAAGGCATTGCGGGCCTGCTTGGCCGCCACCGCGTCGACGGCGGCGCAGACCGCCCCGGCCGAACGCAAGGCGGCGTCGCCCGACTGATAGGACAGCAGGGTGTCGGGGTCGATGTGAAAATATTCACCCGGTTCAGGGACTGACGACAGCACATGATCCACATGATGGGAACAATGGGCGCGCAGCAATTGCTCACGACTGGCCTGCGGCGCTTCTTCGCGCAGCAGCATCATGAACTCCTCTGATTCCAGGCTGGCCAGAACCGCCTTCAGGCGATCGGCGCATTCGGGGTGATAGTCGCCTGTGTCGTGTTGCAGGCAGACTGGGTGCGTGAACAGCAGAGTGGCCATTGTGTTTCTTCGGACGTCCCTTATTGGTGTTTGCCTTATTCTCAATGAAGCCAAGGGTAATTTCTATACCCGATTTTCGCATGGGGCCATGTTGGCCGAGATTGCGCCGCCGAAGCCGGCGGAAGGAAGCGCGGAACGAGCCTTAATGGCGGGTTTTCTCGGCCATTTACCAACAATTAGGGGGGGGGCGTCAAAGCCGGCGCGGCCGGCCGCGGGGGCACGCCCGGCCCGGTTTGCTGCGGGCTTTGCTTGCCTTGGTTGACGGCTTAGGGCATCAACGGGCTTGTTGCGCTGTCGGCAGGGGTGTGCTTTGGCGGCGGCGCGGTTTTGGCTTTTCTGATGGAACCGATCCGATGGCGGGACGTATGCGTATTGACCAGTTGCTGGTGGACCGCGGCTTGGCGGAAAGTCGGGCGCGGGCGCAGGCCCTGGTCATGGCGGGGCTGGTCATCGTCGGCGGTAAAAAAATCGACAAGGCCGGAACCGCCGTGGCCGAAGATGCCGCCATCGAGCTTAAGGGCCAGGATCATCCCTGGGTCTCACGCGGCGGGCTGAAACTGGTGGAGGCGCTGGATCGCTTCGCCCTTGATCCCACCGGCAAAATCGCCGTTGATGTCGGCGCCTCTACCGGCGGCTTCACCGACGTGCTGCTGACGCGGGGGGCGGCCAAGGTCTATGCCGTCGATGTCGGCCATGGCCAATTGGCCTGGAAGCTGCGCAGTGATTCCCGCGTGGTGGTGCTGGAACGCACCAACGCCCGCTATCTGACTCACCAGCAGATCCCCGAGACGGTGGACATGGTGGTGTGCGACGCCAGCTTCATCGGGTTGGAAACCGTGTTGCCCGCCGCTTTGGCGCTGGCTGGCGACGGGGCCATGGTCGCGGCCTTGATCAAACCGCAATTCGAGGTCGGCAAGGGCCGGGTCGGCAAGGGTGGGGTGGTGCGCGAGCCGGAATTGCACGCCGAGGTGTGCGAGCGTATCACCACATGGCTGCCGACCAATCCGGGCTGGGAACTGATCGGCTTGTGCGAAAGCCCGATCAAGGGACCAGAGGGCAATAAAGAGTTTCTGATGGTGGGGCGCAAATGTGTTCCCGCTTCGAGCTGAAGGCCCCAGCCGGCGACATCGCCGCCCGCTTCGGCCTGACCGTGCCGCCGCCCTGGCCCAATGCGACTGAATTTCGCCCCACCGATCTGGCCCTGGCCATCGGTGTCGATGGACCGGCCTTGCTGCGCTGGGGGTTGCGCGTCGAGTGGGATAACCGGCCGTTGATCAATGCCAGGGTGGAAAGTATCGAGCAAAAACCGACCTTTCGTCGCCTGTTGGCCAATCGCGTGCTCATTCCGGCCAGCGCCTGGTGGGAATGGAACGCCGACAAGGTGAAGATGCGCCTTGCCGCGGATACGGGGGGCATGATGGCCTTTGCCGCTTTACGCGACGACGATGCTTTCGTCATCCTGACCGCTGCCGCCACCGCCGAGGTGCGGGCGGTGCATCATCGCATGCCCGTGCTGGCGGGGGCCGATTGGCTGGATGGCGGCGCGGCGCCGGCGATGGATCGCAAGATCGTCGTTGCCGTCGATCAGCCGCCGTCGCGCCAGGGCAGTTTGTTCGATTAGCCCAGGCTGAAAATGTCAGAGGGCGGGTTGGCCAGATCCCAGCCCAGCCGCAAGCATACCGCCAGCACGATCAGGGCCAGGGCCAGCCGGAGATGTTCGCCGCGCAACCTGCCGCCGACGCGGGCGCCGAATTGGGCGCCAATGACGCCGCCAAGCAACAAGGTCAGCATCAGCACCACATCCACCGTCTGGGTGGTCATGGCTTGCAGCAAGGTGACATTGGCGGTGACGAAGATGATTTGGAACAAAGAGGTGCCGACCACCACGGCGGTGGGCATTTCCAGCACATAGATCATCAACGGCACCATGACGAAGCCGCCGCCGACGCCCATCAGCGCCGCCAGCACGCCGCCGAAGATGCCGACGCTCAGCGGCATCAGGGCGCTGATATACAAGCCGGAACGGGGAAAACGCATCTTGAACGGCAGCGCATGCCAGGGGTGGCGATGGCGCTTGCGCGGCGATCCGCCGTCGCCGGACTGGCGGATGGCGTTGATCGATTCGATGCCCATGGTGGTGCCGATGAAGCCGAGAAAGATCACGTAACACAGTGAAATCACCAGATCGATCTGCCCCAATCCCTTAAGCCAGCCGAACAGGGCGACGCCCAGGGCCGAGCCGACAAAGCCGCCCACGGTCAGCACCGCCCCCATGCGGATATCGACATTGCGTCGGCGCCAATGGGCGATCAGGCCGGATACGCTGGCCCCGACCACCTGATTGGCCCCGGTGGCCACCGCCACCGCTGGCGAAATCCCCAGAAACATCAGCAACGGCGTCAGCAAAAAGCCGCCACCGACGCCGAACAGGCCGGACAGAAAACCGACACCGCCGCCAAGCGCCAGCAGGGCAAATAAATCGACGGACAGGCCGGCGATGGGCAGATAAACGGGCAAGGCAGGCCTCGGAGATGATGGAATTCTTATATAAGACCGAAGGCCAAGCCCACGGTAGTTAACAATCGGATACTGTACGCCATCTTGGCCAAGGGACATGATGGAAACATGCATGTGCTGTTGATCGAAGACGACGCCGAGACGGCGGAAATGACCGCTCAGGGCTTACGGGAAAGTGGCCATCGGGTGATGGTGGCCACGGGGCAGGTCGCGGCTGAACAGGCTGTCGATGCGCATGATTTCGACGCCATGGTGCTTGACCGCATGCTGCCCGATGGCGACGGGCTGGATTTTTTGCGGCGGCTGCGCGAACGCGGCGATCGGATTCCGGTGGTGCTGTTGTCGGCCTTGGGCGACGTGGATCAACGGATCGAGGGATTGCGGGCTGGCGGCGACGATTATCTTCCCAAGCCTTGCGCCTTGGCCGAATTGCTGGCCCGTCTTGATGCCGTCACCCGTCGCCGCGATGGCGCGGCGGCGACCTTTTTGCGGGTGGGCGACCTGCATATGGATCTGATCGCCCGCGTCGTCCAGCGCGGCGGCCAAGACATCGCCTTGCAGCCGCGCGAGTTTCGTCTGTTGGAATTCATGATGCGCCGCCCCGGTCAGGTCATCACCCGCGCCATGCTGCTGGAAGGCGTCTGGCATTACCGTTTCGACCCGCAAACCAAAGTGATCGATGTGCAACTGAGCCGGTTGCGGCATAAGATCGACAAGGATTTCTCGCCGCCGCTCATTCATACCGTGCGGGGCATCGGGTATTGCATCGGTGCGCTGGATCAGACTGCTTAAATCCTCGACCTTTCGCATGGTCGTTTTCGCCGCGCTGGTTTTCGCCGCCGCCGGTCCCGTTGCCGTTCTCGCCTTGGGGGCGGCGGTGGAGGTCCAGATGGATCACCGTTTTGACCGCATCGCCCGCGACATGGCCGGCAATATTCGCAGTCAGCCCGACATGGCGGCGGCGGTGACCGCCCTGGCGGCGCGGACTCCGGTTCATCTGCGCTGGATCGCCTTGACCGCCGGGGATGGCCGGCTGGTGGCCGGCAATCTGGGGCAATGGCCGGATTCCCTGCCCAGGCTTGCCGGCAATGTCACCGTCGCGGCGGAGCTGGGGCCAGTGCGGGCCGCCGTCATCGGCATGGCCGATGGCGGTTTCCTGCTGATCGCCACCCCCATGCCGGAACGGGTTTTCCTGACCGCGCTTGAAGGCGAGGTGGCGCTGGCAACCTCGGCGATCATGTTGTTGGCCGGGGTGGCGGCGGGGGTGTTGATCGCTCGACGCGCCCTGCACCGGCTGGATCGGGTCAACCGCACCGCCGCGACCATTTTGGCCGGCGATTTGTCGCGGCGGGTGCCGCGCGATGGCGGGGATGACGAATACGATCAGCTGGCCGATAATCTCAACGCCATGTTGGACCGTATCCAGGGGTTGGTGGGGACGGTGCGCGGCATTACCCACAACATCGCCCATGACCTGCGTTCGCCGCTTAATCGGTTGCGGGGACGGCTGGAAGTGGCGTTGATGACCGAGCGCAGCCCGGCCGAGTATCAGCAGGCCTTGGCCGCCGCCATGGACCAAGCCGATTCCATCGTCGCCACCTTCAACGCCTTGCTGACCATCGCCCGCATCGAAGGCGGCGTCGCCAATCTGGATCGGCGGGCGGTGGATGTGACCGAAGCGGTGGAAAGCCTGGGCGATTTGTACCAGCCATTGGCCGAAGAAAGTGGCTTGGATCTGCGCATCGAGGTCGATCCCGGTTTGCTCATCGCCGGAGACCCGCATCTGGTGTCGCAGGCGTTGAACAATCTGTTGGACAACGCGATCAAATACACGCCGGCTGGCGGTTTTGTCCGCCTGTCGGCCCATTTAACCCCGCAAGGAATCTGCGTTTCGGTGCGGGATAGCGGTCCCGGCATCGCCGCCGACCAACGCGGCAAGGTGCTGGAACATTTCGTTCGCCTGGACCCGGCCCGTCATCTGCCCGGCGCCGGGTTGGGCTTGTCGCTGGTGGCGGCGGTGGTGCAAACCCACGGCGCCGTCCTGTCGTTGCAAGACGGCGCCTCACAGGACGGCGGCCCGGGATTACTGATTTCGCTGACGTTCCCGCCGCTTACTTCGTCTTGAAATAGCTCGCGCTTTCATAGGGAGCCAGGGCGGCGGCGTCGGCCTTGGTCACCGGCGCTTGCGGGCGGGAGGTAATCCGGCTTTCCAGCGCGGTCTCGTAGGGGGCGGAGCAGGCGGCCAGCATAAGAAGGGCGGTTGCCGCAAGAATGATCTTCATTTTCGTCTCCGAAGGTCCCGATGCAATGGCCCGCATGGTAGCTTGCCGCAACAGCGGGGGGAAGGGGGCAAACGTCAGGCCAAGGCGTAACCCATGCCGCGGACGGTGACGATGGGGGCCTCGATGTCGCCATGGCGCATCTTGCGGCGCAGGCGGGCAACCAAGGTGTCGACGGTATGATCGCTGACCGAACGGGGGTCGCGATTGCTGATGACGTCAAGCAGGAAATCACGGCTGAGCGGTTGCGGCCGCTGCGAAGCCAAGGCGGCCAAGATATTGAACTCACCCGAGGTCAGTTCCAGCAACTGGCCGTTGGGGCGGAACAATTCGCGCCGGATGAGGTCGAGAATCCAGCCGTCGAAGGTGATCACCGATTCGCCGCTGCGCCGCATGACATTGCGGATACGGGCCAACAGGGCGCGCAAATTGACCGGTTTGATGATGTAATCGTCACCGCCGGCCTCTAAGCCGTTGATCTCGTCCTCGTCGGTGTCGCGGCTGGTCAGAAAGATCAGCCCCGAGCGGTCGCCAAGCTGGAGCTGGCGTGCCAAGGTGATGCCGTCGGCATCGGGCAGGTTGATATCCAGCAGGATCAGTGCGGGTTGCGTCTTGCGCAAAATGGCCTGCATTTCGGCGCCGCTGGCGGCACGCAGGCAGGTCAGCCCCTGTTCCTCCAGGTATCCGGCGACCAGTTCCAGGGTTTCGGGGGCATCTTCGACGACAAGAACGGTATTGGCTGTCATGGACATGAATTCAGACTTTAGCCTCGGAAGCGGCCAGGGTGCGTAGCCGGGCCTTGTTATCGACAATGGCCTGACTGACCGCGACTCGCAAGTCATGCAATGCCGCGTCGCGGGATAAGCCGATGGTATCGTCTTGTTCCGCCACCGCCATGGCCCGTTCCGCCGCCATGGCCAGGGCGGTCAATCCCAAGGTGGCGGCGCTGCCCTTGATCCGGTGAGCGATGGCGGCCAGATCCTTGGCGGCGATGGTGTCGGCGGCAAGAATGGCGGCGTGTTCATCCAAGCTGGCGGCCAGCAAGGTGTGAACCCGGATCATCTGGTCGCGGCCCAACAGGGTCGCCAAGGCGGCGACGGCGTCGCCGGCATCGGCATCGGCATCGGCATCATCGTGGTCTTGGCCGCGCGGGCAAAGATCGGCGATGGCGAGACCCCAGGCGGAAACCGGGCTGTCGGCGGCCAAAACCGCATCGGCGCCGCAGGGCTGTTCGCTTTCATCGGGGGCATAGGCCAGGATCGCTGGAGGCTGGGGGATGGTTTGGCGCAGGCGGATGATGCAATCCGCGCGCGCCTGTGTCGTCAGGGCGATGATCAGATCGAAGGGGCGGGCGCGCAGCAGGTTGGCGGCGATAACGGTATCGGCCACCGGAAACACCCGGTGGCCCATGGTGGTCAGCCGCCGGCGCAGGCCGTTGCTGTCTTCGCCCACCATCAACGCATCGACGCTGATGGTGGGGCCGCCGATCACTTGGGCCATGGCGGCATCCAAGGTCCGGCGTTCCACCGGTTTGGCCAGATGGCCATTCATGCCGGCGGCGCGACAGCGGGCGGCATCGCCGGGCATGACATTGGCGGTCAGGGCGATGATCGGCACCCTTCCGGCCGGGGCGGGCAGGGCTCGGATTCGCCGGGTCGCTTCCAGGCCGTCCACTTCCGGCATCTGCATGTCCATCAAGATCAGATCAAAGCCGCCCCCGCGGGCCAGTTCCACCGCTTGGGCGCCGTTGACGGCCAAGGTGACGCGGTGGCCGGCGCTTTCCAGCAATCCTTGGGCGACCAGTTGGTTGACCGGATGATCCTCGGCCAGCAGCACGGAAAGCGGCGGCAAGGACGATTGCGGCGTCGGGCCTAATTCGTCGGCCGGCTGTTGGGCGGCGGCGAAGCCCAGGCGGAAATGAAAGCGGCTGCCTCGTCCCAAGGTGCTGTCGACGTCGATGTCGCCGCCCAGGCCCTCGACCAGTCTTTTACAGATGATCAGTCCCAGGCCGGTGCCGCCGAATTGCCGACTGATGGAGGCGTCGGCCTGGCTGAAAGGCAGGAACAGGCGGGCGCGCTGCGGGGTGTCGATGCCGGGACCGGTATCGGTGACCGAGAATTCGACGCGAATATGGTCACCGCCGTCATCCAGACGGTCGGCCCGGATAGTGACGCTGCCGGTCTGGGTGAATTTGACGGCATTGCCGATCAGGTTGAACAGAATTTGCCGCAAGCGTCCGCTGTCGCCGGCAATCCAGTCGGGCAAGCCTGGCGCCATGTTCAGGGTCAGGGCCAAGCCCTTGTCCTTGGCGCGCAATTCCATCAGGGCGATGACCCCTTCCAGGGTCGAGCGCAGGTGGAACGGCGCATCCTCGAACTCAAGACGTCCGGCCTCGAGTTTGGAGAAATCCAAGATGTCATCCAAGATCACCTGCAACCCTTCGGCCGATTGACAGGCGGTTTGCAGGCGGCTGCGTTCGGTTTCCGGCAGCGGGCTTTCCAGCACCAGCCGCACCATTCCCAACACCCCGTTCATCGGCGTGCGGATTTCATGGCTCATCACCGCCAGGAAGTCGGCCTTGGTCCGGGCGCCGGCCTCGGCCGCCTCTTTCGCCTCCAGCAGGGTCTGGTTGGTGTGGCGTTCGCGCTCGATATGCAGGTGTTCCTCGCGCCGCATGCGACCGAACTGGGTGCGGGCGATGCCGCCGACCACATAAGCGACCAGGGTCAGCAGGAAGATGATGGCCAAATCAAGCGAAGCTTCCGGCTCGGGCCGCAAGACCCCCCAGAACAGCAGGCTGATGCCGGGGGCGAAGGCGGTCAGCGCCGCCGTGGCGCGAAAGCCGCCCGGCAGAAAGATGAACAGGGCAATGGCGATCAGCGGCAGCAGGGCGCCGCCATGGCGCAGCAGAACCGGATGATTGAAGATCAGCGCGTTAAGGGCGAAGAAGACGTATTGCTGAAGATGGGTCAGGGCGACGACGCGGCCATAGCTGGGGGCGCGGATGATGGCGGTCATGGCGATGAGGCAAAGCACGGCGATCAGCAGACGGTCGCCAAGGAAAAACGGCAGCATGTCGGCGGGCAGCGTCATCAGATCCAGCGGTGCGAAGCTGAGACTGGTCAAGGTGGTGGCGACCACGCACAGGCGTGCGGCTTCCATGGCGCGTTGGGTCGAGCCCTGGGTAAATGAATGTTCCTGCCGGGGATCGGCGAATTCGCCGGTCCACGAGATTTTCGCCATCATGTGCGGATCGCTGATCATGGCGCACCCTTGTCCAATCCGGCGGCGTCGTCAAGCGGCGGCGCTTGCGTTGAAGCTGGGGGGCGGCGACAATTCCCCTTCGTTGGAAGGTATTTCCCCATGCTTCGCAAGTTTCAGTATCTGTTGGCCTTGGCGCGCGAACGGCATTTCGGTCGAGCGGCGGCGTTGTGCAGCGTGGCGCAGCCGACGCTGTCCAATGCCATCCGCCAGTTGGAGGAGGATTTGCGCGTCCCCATCGTCGAGCGCGGCCATCGCTTCGTCAAGCTCACCCCCGAAGGGGAAAAGGTGTTGGAATACGCCCGGCGCATTTGCGGCGATTTCGACTCGCTGGTGCAGGATCTCGGCGCCCCCGGTCAGGACCTGTCGGGCCAATTACGGTTGGGGGTTATCCCCACCGCCTTGCCCATGGTCGCCCATCTGGTCACCCCCTTTGCCGCCCGTCACCCCGGAATCCGCATTTCCATCGTCTCGCTGTCGTCGCGGCAAATCCAGCGCGGGTTGGATAATTTCGAGCTGGATGCCGGCATCACCTATCTGGACAACGAGCCGCTGACCGGCGTGCGCATGCAGCCGCTCTATTCCGAGCGCTATTTCCTGTTGACGCAAAAACAAGCGGCACAGCACGAGCGCGGCGACATCACCTGGGCCGAGGCCGCCCATCTGCCGCTGTGTCTGTTGACCCCGGACATGCAGAACCGCCGCATCGCCGATGCCGCTTTTTTGATGGCCGGACACAAGGTCAGTCCGGCGGTGGAAACCAATTCGTTGATCAATATCTTCACTGCGGTTCGTCATGGGCCATGGTCCAGCATCGTTCCGGGCCAGTTGCTGGCGCTGTTGCCGCTGCCAGAGGACTTGATAGCTTTTCCCTTGGTAACACCAGATGTGACCTATGTCGTCGGTATCGTCTACGCCGATCGTTCGCCGGTGGTTCCAGCGGCCAAAGCCCTTGCTGCAGTTGCGTCCTTGGAGAAACTGGCATCTAGGATACCTCTCATTGTCAAGGAGGCTTTGGCCCGGAATGGCATCCTTTGGACGGCCACACGAGCCACCCGCATGGGCGGGGATCAATAGCTATTTGCTATCGCAGCATGGGGATTTTGTATTTGAAACCCGCGTCCGATTTGTTTCAGGGTATCGCCAAGGATAGTTCGGCGATGGCTTAAAGCCGCTCCGGAAACAAAAACAGCGACAGGGAGCACCCCAACTGATGACAGCCGCCTGGAATGCGGATCGTGCCCGCGCCATTATCGACAACCATCGTGGTTTGCGCGGGGCCTTGTTGCCGATCCTGCACGCCGTGCAAGAGGAATTCGGCTATGTCGACGCGGCGGCGATTCCGCTGCTGGCCGAAGCGCTGAACCTGTCCCAAGCCGATGTCCATGGCGTCATCAGCTTTTACCACGAATTCCGCCACACCCGGCCCGGCCGCCATGTGGTCAAGATCTGCGTCGCCGAGGCCTGTCAGGCGCGCGGCTCGGCCGCGCTGGTCGATTACCTGAAAACCAAGCTGGGCATCGGTCTGGGCGAAACCGCCGCCGATGGCTCGTTCACCTTGGAAGCGGTGTATTGCCTGGGCAATTGCGCCCTGGGGCCGTCGGCACAGGTCGATGAGCGTCTGCTCGGGCGTCTGAGCCCGGCCCGTATCGATGGAGCCCTGGCATGAAGCCGATCACCGTCTATGTCCCCTGCGATGCCGCCGCCTTGTCGGTCGGCGCCGACGATGTCGCCGCCGCCATCGCCGCCGAAGCCTTGGCCCGGCATCGGCCGGTCACGATCATCCGCAACGGTTCGCGCGGCATGCTGTGGTTGGAACCGCTGGTCGAGGTGGTCACCGAACAGGGCCGCGTCGCCTTTGGTCCGGTGACGGCCGACGCGGTGGCCGAATTGTTCGATGCCGGTTTTCTCGATGGACAGCCCCATCCGTTGGGCCATGGCCTGACCGAGGAAATGGCCTTCTTGAAGCATCAGCAACGGCTGACTTTCGCTCGCTGCGGCGTTACCGATCCGGTGTCGGTGGAAGATTACCGCGCCCATGGCGGCTTTGTCGGGCTGGAACGGGCCTTGACCCTGAGCCCGGCCGAGATCGTTGCCGAAGTGACCCAATCGGGTCTGCGCGGTCGCGGCGGCGCCGGCTTCCCCACCGGCATCAAGTGGAACACGGTGCTGAACGCCAGCGCGCAGGAAAAGTTCATTTGCTGCAACGCCGACGAAGGCGATAGCGGCACCTTTGCCGACCGCATGATCATCGAGGGCGATCCCTTCTTGCTGATCGAGGGCATGACCATCGCCGCCATGGCGGTGGGGGCCCGGCAGGGCTATATCTACCTGCGCTCTGAATATCCCCATGCCGCCGCCACCTTGCGTGAGGCCATTCGCCGCGCCTATGAACAAGATTGGCTGGGCGAAAACATCCATGGCTCGGGTCACGATTTCCATTTGGAAGTGCGGCTGGGGGCCGGCTCTTACGTGTGTGGCGAGGAAACCGCCATGCTGGAAAGCCTGGAAGGCAAGCGCGGCATCGTCCGCGCCAAGCCGCCGGTGCCGGCGCTGCACGGGCTGTTCGGACAGCCGACCGTCATCAACAATGTGCTGACCTTGACGTCGGTGCCGGTGGTGCTGGCCAAAGGGGCCGATTACTACCGCGATTTCGGCGCCGGCCGTTCGCACGGCACGCAGCCATTTCAATTGGCCGGCAATATTCAGCGCGGCGGTTTGGTCGAACTGGCCTTTGGCGTCAGCTTGCACGATCTGATTTATCGCTTCGGCGGCGGCACCGCCTCGGGCCGGCCGCTGCGGGCCATCCAGGTGGGGGGGCCGCTGGGGGCTTATATTCCGGCAAGCCAATTGGGCATGGCCGCCGATTACGAATCCATGGCCGAAGCCGGGGCCATGCTTGGCCATGGCGGCATCGTCGTGTTCGATGACAGCGTGCGCATGGACCGCATGGCCCATTTCGCCATGGATTTCTGCGTCGTCGAATCGTGCGGCAAATGCACGCCGTGCCGCATCGGCGCGGTGCGCGGCCGCGAAGTGCTGGAAAAAATCGTCGCCGGCCAGGACGTCGCCGACAATCTGGCCTTGCTGCAAGATTTGTGCACGGTGATGGCCGATGGCTCCATGTGCGCCATGGGCGGTCTGACGCCGTTGCCGGTGCGCAGCGCCATTCGTCATTTCCCCGAAGATTTCGCCCCAATTCCGGAGGGCTTGGCATGAGCTTGTCTTGCAAGGATTTCGGCACGCCGAAAAGCGATAACGCCCAGATGGTCAACGTCACCATCGACGGTCATCAGGTCGCGGTGCCGGAAGGCACCTCGGTCATGCGCGCCGCCGCCGAGGCTGGGATCATGATCCCCAAGTTGTGCGCCACCGATTCGGTCGAACCGTTCGGGTCGTGCCGGCTGTGTCTGGTGGAAATCACCGGGCGCAAGGGCACGCCGGCTTCGTGCACCACCCCCGTGGCCGACGGCATGAACGTGTGCACCAACAACCCGCGCCTGTCGGCCCTGCGCAAGGGGGTGATGGAGCTGTACATCTCGGACCATCCGCTGGATTGTCTGACCTGCGCCGCCAATGGCGATTGCGAATTGCAAGATATGGCCGGCACCGTCGGTCTGCGCCAGGTGCGCTATGGTTTCGACGGCGCCAACCATTTGGCCGAGGCCAAGGATACCAGCAATCCCTATTTCTCCTATGACCCGAGCAAATGCATCGTTTGCTCGCGCTGTGTCCGCGCCTGTTCGGAAATTCAAGGCACTTTCGCCCTGACCATCGCCGGCCGAGGCTTTGAGTCGCGGGTCAAGCCCGGCCCGGCCCTGGATTTCATGGGCTCGGAATGCGTGTCGTGCGGCGCCTGCGTCCAGGCCTGCCCGACCGCCACCTTGATTGAAAAGTCGGTCCTGCGTTTGGGCCAGCCCGAACACGCGGTGGAAACCACCTGCGCCTATTGCGGCGTCGGCTGCTCGTTCCGCGCCGAGATGCAGGGCGATACCGTGGTGCGCATGGTGCCGTCGAAGGATGGCGGCGCCAACCAGGGACATTCCTGCGTCAAGGGGCGGTTCGCCTGGGGCTATGCCAGCCACAAGGACCGGCAGTTGAAGCCGATGATCCGGGCCAGCATCACCGATCCGTGGAAGGTTGTGGAATGGGACGAGGCCATCGCCTATACGGCGGCCAAGTTCCGTGAAGTGCAAGACCGTCATGGTCCGCGCTCCATTGGCGGCATCACCTCGTCACGGTGCACCAACGAAGAAATCTACGCGGTGCAAAAGATGATCCGCGCCGGTTTCGGCAACAACAACGTCGATACCTGCGCCCGTGTTTGCCATTCGCCCACCGGCTATGGTCTCAAGCAGACCTATGGCACCTCGGCCGGGACCCAGGATTTCAAAAGCGTCGATCATTGCGATGTTATCGTGGTCATGGGCGCCAACCCCACCGCCGGCCATCCGGTCTTCGCCTCGCGGCTTAAGCGCCGGGTGCGCCAGGGGGCCAAGCTGATCGTGATCGATCCGCGCGCCATCGAGCTGGTCAAAAGCCCCCATGTCGCCGCCGATCATTACCTGCAATTGCAGCCCGGCACCAATGTCGCCATGGTCAACGCCCTGGCCCATGTCATCGTCACCGAAGGGCTGGTGAAGACTGATTTCGTCGCCGAACGCTGCGATCTCATCAATTTCCAGCAATGGGCCGATTTCGTCGCCGAGGACCGTCATTCGCCGGAAGCCCTGGAAAGCATCACCGGGGTGGCGGCGGCGGAAGTGCGCGCCGTCGCCCGGCTGTACGCCACCGGCGGCAACGCCGCCATTTATTACGGCCTGGGGGTGACCGAGCACAGCCAAGGCTCGACCACCGTCATGGGCATCGCCAATCTGGCCATGGCCACCGGCAATGTCGGCCGTATCGGCGTCGGCGTTAATCCTTTGCGTGGGCAAAACAACGTTCAGGGCTCGTGCGATATGGGCTCGTTCCCGCATGAATTTTCCGGCTACCGCGAGGTCAAGGACGATTCGGTGCGGGCTTTGTTCGAAGTGGTGTGGGGGCGCGAACTGGATTCAGAGCCGGGCCTGCGCATCCCCAATATGTTCGACCAATCCCTGCATGGCCATTTCAAGGGCATGTTCGTCCACGGCGAGGACATCGCTCAATCCGATCCCAACACCAACCATGTGACGGCGGCGCTTGAGGCGCTGGAGTTCCTGGTGGTCCAAGATCTGTTCCTGAACGAGACTTCGGCTTACGCCCATGTCTTCTTGCCCGGCACCTCGTTCCTGGAAAAGGACGGCACCTTCACCAATGCCGAGCGGCGCATCAACCGGGTGCGTCCGGCCATGGCGCCGCGCAGCGGCTTGCATGAATGGCAGGTGGTCGCCGCCATCGCCACCGCCATGGGCTATCCCATGCATTGGCAATCCGGCGCCGACATCATGGCGGAAATCGCCCGCGTCACCCCCAGCTTCAAGGGCGTCAGCTTCGAACGGCTGGACCGCGTCGGCAGCCTGCAATGGCCGGTGACCGACGCCGCCCCCGACGGTACCCCGATCATGCATGTGGATGGTTTCGTCCGCGGCAAGGGCAATTTCGTCCTGACCGAGTTCGTGCCGACCGAGGAACAGACCTCGCGCTTCTTCCCGCTGATCCTGACCACCGGGCGCATCTTGTCGCAATACAATGTCGGCGCCCAAACCCGGCGCACCGACAACGTCGCCTGGCACCCCGAGGATGTGCTGGAAATCCATCCCTTTGACGCCGAACAGCGCGGCATCGCCGCTGGCGACATGGTGTCCCTGGCCAGCCGCATGGGGGCGACGTCGTTGCGCGCCGATATCACCGAAAGGGTGCCGCAGGGGGTGGTCTACACCACCTTCCACCATCCGGTGACCGGGGCCAACGTGGTGACCACCGATCAGTCGGATTGGGCGACCAATTGCCCGGAATACAAGGTCACCGCCGTTCAGGTCAGTGTCGCCAACCATCTGCTTACTCTTGTGGCCGAATAGGAAATGGCCATGACCCGCCCCCCCACGATCCCCGATCCCGACGACGCCCCGGCGGCGGAAGCCGGCCCGCGGGATTGTTCGGTGGCGGCGCGCGGCACCAGCTATCGCACCTTGGCGGTGACCGAGCCGGTTGAATGGCAATTGCCCGAGGAAGAGCCGGTGGCCCTGGTCTATAACCGCCGCTCTTTCGCCGTCATGCTGGCCAGCCCGGCCGATCTGGACGATTTCGGCCTGGGTTTTTCGCTGTCCGAACGCATCATCGCCAATGCGGCGGAGATGCGGGAGATCAAGGTTCAGCGGCTGGAAGCCGGGCTGTCGGTGCAGATGATGATCCCCTCAATGCGCGCCGCCGCCCTGATGGGGCGGCGCCGCGCCATCGAAGGACGATCGGGCTGCGGTCTGTGCGGCATCGAAAGCCTGGAGGCTTTGCGTCAACCGTTGAGCCCGGTCACCGCCCCGACGGTGACGGCGGCGGCCATCGCTCGTGGCCTCGAGGAATTGCGCGAGCATCAGCCCATGCGGGCGAGGAATTATTCTGTCCATGGCGCCGCCTGGTGTGATCGCCAAGGCAATATCGTGCTGGCCCGCGAGGATGTCGGCCGGCATTCGGCCTTGGACAAGTTGATCGGCGCCATGAGCCGCGCCGGGCTGGAAAGCGCCGACGGTTTCGCCGTGCTGTCCAGCCGCTGCGGTTTCGAACTGGTGCAAAAAGCGACGGCGGTGGGTATTGGCCTGCTGGCGTCGGTGTCCGCTCCGACCACCATGGCGTTATCCATGGCTCGGCAGGCGGGGATGTCCCTGGCGGTTTCGGCAAGGGGCAAGGCTGTGGTGTTGTTGGATCGATAAATGAGCTAAAGACCGCCAATATGAGCGGTCCACAGGGGAGGAAGTACCACATGAATACTGCGTCCATTGCCATGCCGGGGATGTTGTCGCGTGAGCGCACCATCGCCCGTCCGGGCTTTAATCGCTGGCTGGTGCCGCCGGCTGCCTTGGCCATCCATCTGTGCATCGGTATGGCCTATGGCTTTTCCGTGTTCTGGTTGCCGCTGTCGCGGGCGATCGGCATCACCGAATCGGTGGCCTGTTCGGCCGATATGGGGTTCTTCCAGCAGATGGTCGCGACCAATTGCGACTGGAAGATTTCCATGCTGGGGTGGATGTACACCCTGTTCTTCGTCTTCTTGGGATCGTCGGCGGCGCTGTGGGGCGGCTGGCTGGAAAAGGCCGGCCCGCGCAAGGCTGGCGTGGTCTCGGCCTGCTGCTGGTCCGGCGGTTTGCTGGTGTCGGCGCTGGGTATCTATACCCACCAGATCTGGCTGATGTGGCTGGGGTCTGGCGTCATCGGCGGTATCGGCTTGGGACTGGGCTATATCTCGCCGGTTTCCACCCTGATCAAGTGGTTCCCGGATCGCCGCGGCATGGCCACCGGCATGGCCATCATGGGCTTTGGCGGCGGCGCCATGATCGGCGCCCCCTTGGCCGACAAGCTGATGAAATATTTCGCCACCCCCCATTCGGTCGGTGTGTGGGAAACCTTTGTTGTCCTGGCCGTGATCTATTTCGCCTTCATGATGGCCGGCGCGCTGGGCTATCGGGTGCCGACGGACAATTGGAAGCCGGCCGGCTGGAACCCGCCCGATTCGTCCAAGCCGGGCAATTCGCTGATCACCAACAAGCACGTGCATCTGGACGTGGCGTGGCGGACCAAGCAATTCTGGTTGGTCTGGGGCGTGTTGTGTCTGAACGTCACCGCCGGCATCGGCATCATCGGCATGGCTTCGCCGCTGTTGCAGGAAGTGTTCGCCGGCAAGCTGATCGGCATTGACGCCACTTTCAATGAACTGACCGCGGCGCAAAAGGGCCAGATCGCCGCCGTTGCCGCCGGCTTTACCGGTCTGTTGTCGCTGTTCAATATCGGTGGCCGTTTCTTCTGGGCGTCGTTGTCTGACAAGCTGGGCCGCAAGAACACCTATTTCGTCTTTTTCGTCCTGGGCATGGTGCTGTACGCGGCGGTGCCGTGGACGTCGCAGGCTGGCGCCTTGGTGCTGTTCGTCGCCGCTTTTTGCGTCATCTTGTCCATGTATGGCGGTGGTTTCGCCACCGTGCCGGCCTATCTTGCCGACATGTTCGGCACCAAGATGGTTGGCGCCATCCATGGGCGTCTGCTGACCGCGTGGTCGACGGCCGGCGTGTTGGGTCCGGTCCTGGTCAATTATATCCGCGAATACCAGTTGGAACACGGCGTTGCCCGTGCCGACGCCTACACCATGACCATGTACATCCTGGCGGGTCTGCTGGCCTTGGGCTTTATCTGCAACTGGCTGGTCACCTCGGTGGCGGAAGAGCATCACATGAGCGATGCCGAACTGGCCGAGGAAAAGAAGGTCGCCGACGACACCCATCAGCATTTCATTGCTGACGTCGAAGCCTTGGCCGATGAAGTGCGTCATTCGTGGAAGGTGGCGTTGGCCTGGGCGGCGGTGTGGATTCCGCTGGGTTGGGGCATCTGGATCACCTTGCAAAAGACCCTGTTGCTGTTCCGCTAAAGGGGCATCGACGAAGCAGCCGCCCGGAGCAATCCGGGCGGCTTTTTTCATGGGTTGGCGCCTCTGCCTTTGTTTATTTCCCGGTCAAGGGATTGTATTTGAACGCCGGCCACGGCATTTTGGCGTGAAAGCTCGCCTGTTTAGCTCAAGGAAACCCGATCCATGAAAACCATCCACAGCGACAACGCCCCCAAGGCCATCGGCCCCTATTGCCAGGGCATCGCCTGCGACGGTTGGTTCTTCAGCTCGGGTCAGATTCCGCTGGGTCTGGACGGCCAGGTGGTGGCCGGCGGCATCGAAGCCCAGGCCGAACAGGTGTTCGCCAATCTGAAAGCGGTGCTGGACGCCGCCAATTCATCGTTTGACCGAGTGGTCAAAACCACCGTCTTTTTGCAGGATCTGGAAGATTTCGCCAAGCTGAACGGCCTTTATGAAAAGGCTTTCGGCGACCATAAGCCGGCGCGGTCCTGCGTGCAGGTGGCGCGCCTGCCGCGTGACGTTTTGGTGGAAATCGAGGTTGTCGCCCGCGTCGGCTGATGCTGGGAAGCTGGGGGGCACCGTCCACCACAGGCAACTGACCGTCCAGCACGCAGCACAGGTGGGCATGGATGGCGTTGATTTCTGCCCGGAAACTTTCCGTCGTGCGATCAGCGGGGCGGTCGGCCGCCAAATCGGCCAATTGAATCTCGTGCTGAAACGCTGGGATACCGGCATCATGTGCGCTATGGCGGCGCACCTTGCAGTTTGGCCCGCCGCGGATCAGTGAAAAATCCGACCTGGACGGATTGATGAACGCGGTCGCCGAGGCCATCGTCTCGTTGTCCCGATAAGGATGGTTGCCGTCATGAAAAAGACCGCGTTCCGGTCGCAAAGGATATTCGACTGTCAGGGCATTGCATGCTAAATCCCTCATTCGCCAGATAAACGATTGGGGGCGTGATGGCGTTAAGCGTGCGCGTGTGGGTTGCCGCTTGGGCTGCCTGGGAGGGACAGGACCAATCCGTGACCGTCGGCGGCGCCGTGTCGGTGCGGCCGCCGCTGCCCGCGTCATTGCGCCGTCGGGTCACGGCGGTGGGGCGCAAGGCGTTGGAAGCCGCCTGGGCGGTTCTGCCGGAACAGGGTTCCCCGCGCTTCGTGCTGGCGTCGCGCCATGGCGAATATGACCGGACATTCGGTTTGCTGGGTGAACTGGCCCAAAGCGACGAGGTTTCGCCGGCCGAGTTCAGCTTGGCCGTGCATCACGCGCTGGCCGGGCTGTTATCCATCGCCACGGGCAACCGCCAAGGCCATACCGCCGTTGCCGCCGGCAGCGAATCCTTTGGCTATGGCCTATTGGAAGCTGCGACTTTCGTCGCCGAACAGGGGGTGCCGGCAGTGTTGTTTTATTTCGATCAGCCTTTGCCCGATAGCTATGCCCCGGTGATGGAAGGCGATTGCGTCACCCCCATGGTCTTGGCCTTGCGGCTGGTGCCGCCTTCGTGGCCGCAGGCGCGGCCGCTGGAGATGAGCCTGGAAACGCGGGCCGGTGGCGGCGATTGTCTGTCCCAGGCCTTCCTGGCGGTTTTGCAAAACGGCGGCGAAGGCTTGGCCCAAGGGCGACGACATGCATGGCGGTGGCGTGATGCGGCTTAATCCGGGCAGGGTCTGGCGGGCTTTGGGGGTTGGCTTCTTCCTGATGCTGATCGGGGTTGGCGGCACATTGATGGCGGTGACGGTGTTTCCACTGTTGACGCTGGTCAGCCGCGATCCGGTCACCCGGCAGCGCCGGGTGCTTTATGCCATCCATCTGGCGTTTCGGCTTTATTGCGGCGGCATCCGCTGGATGGGGGTCGCCTCGATCGAAACCGTTGGCACCGAACGGCTGCGGGCGTTGCGGGGGGCCTTGATCGTCGCCAATCATCCGTCTTTGCTGGATGTGGTGATGATCATGGCGGCGACGCCGTCGGTGCAGTGCATCGTCAAGGCCGGGCTGTGGCGCCATCCGTTCTTTCGTCTGACCGTTGGCGGCGCCCGCTTCATTCGCAACGACCTTGAGCCCGAGGCCTTGCTGGCGGCCTGCGCCGAGGCCTTGCGCGAAGGTCGCAATCTGATCGTCTTTCCCGAAGGCACACGCACTCTTCCCGGCGTCAGGCCCAAGCTGCAACGGGGTTTCGCCAACATGGCCATTGCGGTTGCGTGCCCGGTGCAGGTGGTGACCATCACCTGCGACCCGCCGATTTTACACAAGGGGCATTCCTGGTGGCGTGCCCCCGAGAAGCGGTCGTGCTTTCGCCTTGAAGTCGGGGAATTGTTGGATGTCGGTCAGTTCACGCATGGCCGTGCCCGCCCATTGGCGGCGCGGCGGATGGTCGCTTACCTGGAAAACTTTTACGCGGAAAAGCTAGGCTATGGACACGCTGGAACACGAATTGAAGAAACTGATCGTCGATGCCCTGAAACTGGAAGATGTGTCGCCTGACGATATCGACGCGCAAGAACCGCTCTTCGGTGATGGGGGCGGTCTGGGACTGGATTCCATCGATGCGCTGGAATTGGGCGTGGCCATCCGCAAAACCTTTGGCATCAAGATCGACACGGTGACCGAGGACGTTCGTCACCATTTCGCCAGTATCCACAATCTGGCCAATTTTATCCGTGCGCAGCAAGGGAATGCCGAGTAGATGACCCGCGACGAAATCCAGATCAGTCTGGCCGGCTATTTGACCGAAATGTTCGAAGTTCCGGCGGAAAAAGTGGTGGCTGACGCCAAATTATACGAGGATTTGGACCTGGACAGCATCGATGCCGTCGATCTGGTGGTCAAATTGCAGGAATTGACGGGCAAAAAGATCAAACCCGAGCAGTTCAAGACCGTGCGCACTGTCGGTGACGTGGTGGACCGGGTGCATGAGCTCTTCCTCGAATAAAAAAGCCATGAATGGAAAATCCATTCTGGCCCCGGTTTTGCTGGCCTGTGCCGGGGTGGCCTATCCGTTTCTGGTTTATGCCGCCATGGGGCGGGTATCGACGGGGGCCTTGGTGCTGCTGGCTTTGGCCTTGGTCGGGGCCCGCTTCGCCATGCTGCGCAATCTTGCCGTCGCCCGCACCTTGGCGGTGCCGGTTTCCGCGGTCTTTGTCGGGACCGCCGCCCTGGGGCTGGTGGATGGGGCAATGGCCACCTTGGCCTATCCGGTGCTGATGAATTTCGGCTTTGCCGCCGCTTTCGGCTGGTCCTTGTTGCGGCCGCCCTCGTTGGTCCAGGTCTTGGCCAGCGTGACCGAACCCGATCCATCCCCGGCCGCCCAGGCATATATGCGCAAGGTGTCGGCGGTCTGGTGTCTGTTCCTGGTCGTCAACGCTTTGGTGACGCTGGCCTTGGCCCTGTGGGGCGAGGTGGTGTTCTGGGCGCTTTATACCGGTTTTGTCTCGTATGTGCTGATGGGGCTGTTGTTCGCGGGCGAATGGCTGGTACGCCGCCGTGTCCGCCGTGCCCATGGAGAGGGGGCATGAGCTTCACCCCGTTGGCGGCGCTGATGGCGGAGGGACGTCCGCAGACGTGGCCGGTGGCCCGTGTCGAGGGCGAGATCATTTCCTGGGGCTGGATGCTGCATCATTCCGCCGGTCTGGCGGCGCGCTTGCGCCAGGCGCAGGCCCGCCGGATCGGGCTGTGGTGCGCCGACGGTCATACCTTGGTGGTTGGTCTGCTGGCGGCGGCGCGGGCGGGATGCGCGGTGGTCTTGCCGCCGGGGGATCAGCCAGGGTTTCTGGCCGGTCTGTCCGGCGCCTGGGACGTCGCCGTCGGCGACGCCCCCGGCATGATGCCGGTGGTGGATGGGGGCGGCGCTGATTTCACCGCGAAGATACAAGATATCCCCGTGGCGTTCTTCACCTCGGGCAGCACCGCCCAGCCCAAGCGGGTTGAGCGCCGGCTGGGGCAATTGGAAGCCGAAGTGGCCGGGCTGCATGCGGTGTGGCCCGGGGCGGGATGGGGCATGCATCATGCCACCGTGCCGCATCAGCATGCTTATGGTCTGGTGTACAAAGTGCTGTGGCCGCTGTTGTGCGGGCGGGTTTTTGCTTCGGTGACCCATCAATTCTGGGAAACGGTCCTGGCCGAATTGGCGGATGGCGACATTTTGGTTTCCAGCCCGGCCCATCTCGGTCGTCTGGGCGGGCTGGAGGGGCTGGCCCGGCCGGCATTGGTGTTATCGGCTGGCGCCCCCTTGCCGCCAGCGGCGGCGGACGAGGCGGCACGGTTGTTCGGGGCGCAGCCGGTGGAAATTTTCGGCAGCACCGAAACCGGCGGCATCGCCAGCCGCCTTGCGGTGCCGGGACAAGCGTGGATTCCGTTGCCCGGCAACGTGGTCGAAGCCGGCGCCGGTGGGCGGTTACGCCTGCATTCTCCCTGGGTTGGCGGCAGCCATGAGGGCGCCGATCTGGTCGATGTGCTGGCCGATGGCCGCTTTTTGCTGCATGACCGGGTTGATCGGGTGGTCAAGATCGAGGGCAAGCGAATCGGCCTGGCGGCGGTCGAGGCCGCCTTGCGGGCCTTGCCGCAAGTGGAGGACGCCGCCGTGGTCAAGCTGACGGCGGGGCGCGATCAACTGGCGGCGGCGTTGGTGCTCAGCCCTCAGGGGCGGGGGCTGTTGGCACAATTCGGCCCGTTCCGCTTTGGCCGCTGGCTGCGCACCGCCCTGGCCGATCAGCTGGAGCCACTGGCCCGGCCCCGGTTGTGGCGTTTCGTCGCGGAATTGCCGTGCAACAGCATGGGCAAGCGCCCCGATGCCGCCATCGCCCCTTTGTTTTCACCCCCAGACATGCCGGCATCATGACCCAATCGCCCCGCCTGCCGCTTATCTTGACGCATCGCCCGATCGCCACCGGGGCCGAGCTGGACTTGTTCATCGACCCGGCGCTTTTGTGGTTTCGCGGCCATTTTCCCGACTTTTTGTTGCTTCCGGGGGTGGTGCAACTGGATTGGGCGCTGACGCTGGCAGAGCAATATCTGGGGCTTGCCGCGGAACCAGCATCCCAGTTTCAGGTCAAATACAAAGGGGCGATCTTTCCCGGCGACAGCGTCACCTTGGCCTTACGGCACGATCCGGCCAAGGCGCGGCTGACTTTCGATTATCGTCGTGACGGCGCGGTGTGTTCCTCGGGCTCGGTGGCGGTGGCGCCCTGATGTTCAAGCCCTGTGCCCTGATTCCCAGCCATAACCATAGCAAAGCCTTGCCCCAAGTGGTGGCGGGCCTGCGGGGGCTTGACCTGCCGGTGCTGATCGTCGATGACGGCAGTGACGCGGCGGCGGCGGCGGCCATCGCCGCCCTGCACGATCCCGCCAAGGGCGTTTTCGTTCATCGCCGCCCGCTCAATGGCGGCAAGGGAGCGGCGGTGTGCGACGGCTTTCGGCTGGCCGCCGATCAGGGGTTCAGCCATGCGGTGCAAGTGGACGCCGATGGTCAGCATGATCTGGCCGCTTTGCCGCGCTTGCTGGACCAAGCGCGCCGCCATCCCGCCGCCGTGGTCAGCGGCGCCCCGATCTATGACCAGACCATCCCCACCGCCCGCCGTATCGGTCGCTGGTTCACCCATGTCTGGGTCTTCGTCGAAACCCTGTCCTTTCGCATTACCGACAGCATGTGCGGCTTTCGCGTTTATCCGCTCAAAGCCTGTCTGGATCTGTTGGCGGAAGAAACGCTGGGGACCCGCATGGATTTCGATACCGACATCATGGTGCGGCTGTTCTGGCGCGGAATCGCCCCGATCATGGTTCCGGTGCGGGTGACCTATCCGGTTGGCAACACGTCGAATTTCCATGTCTGGCACGATAATCTGCGCATTTCATGGATGCACACGCGGCTGGTCGTCACCATGCTGTCGCGGCTGGTCTCGATCTTGCGTCATCGTCCGCCCTTGCCGGGGGCAGAGCCCTCGCATTGGGCCGCCTTGACCGAACGGGGCGCCGCCTGGGGGTTATGGCTGACCGCTTGGGTTTACGGGCATTGGGGGCGGCGGGCCTGCATGGCGCTGCTGGCTCCGGTGGTGGCCTATTTCTATCTGACCGGGGCGCAACAGCGGCGGGCGTCGCGGCAATTCCTGGGGCGGGTGCGGCAGCGCCAACCCCGTGGCTGGGAATGCTATCGCCATCTCTTGGATTTTGCCGGCCGCGCCGTCGATACCATCGCCGCATGGTCGGGGCGGCTGGGCCAAGATGCCCTCCGGGTGGAAAATCCCCAGGCATTGGCGGCGGCCGCCGCCGATCCCGCCGGGGCCGTGCTGGTGGTATCCCATCACGGCAATGTCGAATTGTCCCGCGCGCTGATGGATCCGGCCTTGCGGCAACGTCTGACCGTGCTGGTGCATACCCGTCACGCCGAGAATTTCAACGCGGTATTGCGGCGCTTCAACCCCGAAGCGGCGGCGCGGATGATTCAGGTGACCGAAATCGGGCCGGAAACGGCCATTGCCTTGAAAGAACGGGTCGAGCGCGGCGAATGGATCGCCATTGCGGGCGACCGCGTGCCGGTCTTGTCATCGGGTCGGGTGGTCGCGGTGGATTTTTTCGCTCAACCGGCGGCGTTCTCGGTCGGGCCGTGGGTGCTGGCCGCCGTGCTGGATTGTCCGGTACACCTGCTGTTTTGCCGTCGCAGCGGCCCGGCCCAGTGGACCATGACGCTTGAACTTTTCGCCGCCAGGGTGGCATTGCCGCGTGGCCAGCGGACCGAGGCCCTGCGACAGCTGATCCAGGCCTATGCCGCGCGGCTGGAGCAGCACAGCCGGCTTGATCCTTATCAGTGGTACAATTTCTTTGATTTCTGGGCCAAGGGGGGCACGACGCGGTGATCTCGGCAGAAACCACCTTGACGGTGCAATTTTACGACCTCGACCCCATGCAGGTGGTCTGGCACGGCAATTACGCCCGTTTCCTTGAACAGGCGCGGTGCGCCTTGCTGGACAAGATCGGCTATAATTATCAGGAAATGGACCAATCCGGCTATATGTGGCCCATCGTCGACATGCGGCTGAAATATGTGCGGCCGGCGCGCTTTGGCCAGGAATTGCGGGTCACCGCGACCTTGCGCGAATACGAGAACCGGCTGCGCATCGAATACCGGGTTCACGACAAGGCCAGCGGCGAGACCCTGACCAAGGCCGAAACCATTCAGGTGGCGGTGCGGGCCGACACCTTGGAATTATGTCTTGAATGTCCGCCCGCCTTGACCGACCGGATAAGGGCCTTGCTGTGATCCGCGCCCTGTTCATGCTGATCGTGCTGTGGCCGATGGCGGCCTGGGCCGAACCGGTGACGTTGAAGCCGGGGGAAATTCTGCGCGGTCATTTCGTGCAGGAACGTTTTCTCGCCGGCTTTGCCCAGCCGCTGCGATCCGAAGGCAGCTTTGTCCTGGCCCCCGGTCAGGGGCTGATCTGGCGCGGCGAAAAGCCTTTCGCCGTGGTCACGGTGATCAGTGCGGCGGGCATGACGCAAAGCCTTGGCGGCAAGGAAACCATGCGGTTGTCGGCGGCCAAGGCGCCGTTTCTTGCCCGCCTGCACGACGTCATGGCGGGGGCGATGGCGGGGAATTGGCAGGAATTGGAGAGCGATTTCCGGGTGGTTTCGCAAAATGACGGTGTGGTCTTGACCCCACGCCGCGCCGATCTGCTGCAATCGGTCAAATCCATTCAGGCCCATATCGGCCGCTTCGTCGATGCGGTCGAGGTGGAAAAAGGCGAAGGTGACCGCGACCGCTTGCTGTTCAGTCAGCAAAATGTCGACCAAGGCCCGTTATCGGAGGACGAGGCGGCGGCCTTTGCCGCCATCCGATGACCCGCCGATTTCTGGCCCTGTCGTGGTTGGTGGTGCTGATCGCCGCGACGCTGTATCTGGGGCTGGCGGCGCTGGGGGGCGTGCCGCTGCAAAGCGACCTGATGGCGCTGCTGCCGACCGAGGATCGCGACCCGCAGGTTCATGCTGCCAAGACCCACATGGCCGAGCAGATTTCCGGCCGGGTGGTGATCCTGGCCGGCCATGCCGATCCGGCCCAAGCCATCCGCGCCGCGCAGACGCTGCGCGATGGTCTGATGGGCGACGGTTTGCTTGCGGATGCCGGCGACATTCCCAGCCCCGAGGCCATCGGCCGACTTGCCGCGCTGTATTTCCCCCATCGGGCCGGCTTGCTGTCGGCAACGGATCGGGCCAGCCTGCAAGGGGGCGACGCCTCGGCACTGATCGGGCGGACCCTCTCGCAGGTTTTCGGCATCGGCGGCATGGCCGATGCTCGGCTGCTGACCCATGATCCGTTCTTGCTGCTGCCGTCGTTCATGACCGGCTTGCCCGTGCCGACCAGCCGGCTGAGTTTGCGGGACGGCTGGCCCAGCGTCACCGCCGACGGCCTCACCTGGGTCTTGGTCAGCGGCAGATTACAGGGCCAAGCCTATGGTCTTCGCGATCAGCAGGCGTTTGCCGCCAGCTATGCCAAGGCGGCGGAACGGGCCGGCGAGGTCGCCCCCGGAATACGTTTGTTGCGTCTGGGCGCGGTGTTTTACGCTCAGGCTGGGGCGGCCCAGGCCATGGCTGAAACCTCGTTCATCGGAACAGTTTCCGCCCTGGGCACGGTGGGGTTGATGCTGCTGGTGTTCCGTTCGCTGTCGCCGCTGCTGCTGAGCTTACTGGCCATCGGCGCCGGTCTGCTGGTGGCGATGGCGGCGACGTTGCTGTTTTTCGGCTCGTTGCATGTCAGCGCCGCCATTTTTGGCGCCAGCCTGATTGGCGTCACCGTCGATTACAGCTTGCATTATTTCACCCGTCTGTTCGCGCGACCCGATACCCCCCAGGGGCGTCTACGCCATATCTGGCCAGGATTGTTCCTGGGGTTGCTGACCACCCTGATCGGCTATGGCGCGCTGGCCCTGGCGCCGTTGCCGGGTCTGCGTCAGGTGGCGGTGTTTTCCGCCTTTGGCCTGATCGCCGCCTTTTTGACCGTCACCTTGTGGTTCCCGCTGCTTGACCGTAATTCCAGCCGCATCCTGCCGGCCTCTTTGCGGCGTTTGGGGCGAGGGTTCTGGCTTTTGTGGGACAATCCAGGACTGGCCTTGGCCCGTCGCGGGGGGCTGGTGGTGTTGGCGGTCGTGGCGCTGATTGGCGCCAGTCGGCTGCGGGTTGACGACGATGTCCGCCGCCAACAGGCGCTGAACCCGGTTTTGGCCGCGGAGCAAGCCCAGTTGCAAGGCATCGCCGGTTTTGTTTCGGCGGGACAGTTTTATCTGGTTTCCGCCGACGACACCCAAGCGGCATTGCGCCAAGAGGAACGTCTGAGCCAGCGCCTGGCCGTGTTGCGGACGCAAGGAGCCTTGCGGGAATGGCGCTCGCCGGCCAGTTTCGTCCCCTCGGCCGAACGTCAGGCTGACAATGCCCGCTTGCTGGGCGAAGGCTTGAACGAAGCCGCGGTGGCGCGGTTGGCCGCCACCATCGGCCTGCCTTTGGCGCTGCCGGTGGCGGCGGATCAGCCGCTGACGCTCGAGACGGTTATCGCCAGCGGTGGTGTGCCGGCCTTGGCCGGGTTGGTGCTGGGGCAGGGGGTTCATTTGGTCGCCCTTGATGGCATTGTCGATCCGCAAAATCTGCGCGCCGCCGCCAGCGGCCTGGAGGGGGTCAGCTTCATTGATCCGGTCGCCGATATGGGGGATTTGCTGGGCATTTATCGTCAGCGCGCTTTGTGGTTGCTGGCGGCGTCGCTGGTGCTGATGCTGCCGCCGCTGATCTGGCGCTATGGCTGGCGCGGCGGGCTGTGGGTGATGGTGCCGCCGCTGGTCGCGGTGGTGTCGGCGCCGCTGCTGCTGGCGATGATCGGATTGCCCTTTACATTTTTCGCCGCCATGGCCTTGGTGCTGGTGGCGTCGGTGGGGGTGGATTATGCCGTGTTCTGCGCCGAAAGCGGCGCTGACCACGATCCATTGACCACCATCGCCATTTTGCTGGCCACGGCGACAACCGTTTTATCTTTTGGCTTGCTGGCCTTTAGCGATGTTTTGGCCATTCGTTCCTTTGGCACGATCATGCTGGTCGGCATTGCCTTGGCGGCGTTGCTGTCACCTTTGGCCGGGCGGGTGCGGCCGAAACGAGCACGGGGTTGGAAGCGTCACCATGATTGATGTATATGATCGCCCCATCATGCCGCGTGCTTTTTTCCCTCTGATGCTGGTCTTCCTGCTGGCCGGGTGCAGCGCCGCGCCCCCGCCGGATGACCGTTCGGTTGAGCGTATCGTCATCGCCCCCGGCGTGACCTTGCGTCTTCCTGCCGCCGGCCAGTTGGGCGACGCGGTCGAGGTGGCGCAAATGGTCACCGCCCGCCATGGCGGCGACAGCTTCAGCTTCGAAGGCCGCTTGTCGGTCCAAGCCGACCATTTGATTTTGGCGACCACCGACGGCCTGGGACGGCGGGCCATGACCGTGCACTGGAACGAAGGACGTTTGAGCGTGGAAAAGGCGTCGTGGTTGCCGGGCAATGTGCCGCCCCCAGCCAATATGCTTGCCGATATCGTGCTGATGTATTGGCCGGCCGAGGTTCTGTCAGCCGCCCTTGACGGCGCGGCGATCGAGGAAGCGGGGGGCATTCGCCGGCTGCGCCGCGACGGGGCCGTTGTCGTCGAGATCTATCGCGACGCCGATCCGTGGAACGGCGCCGTCGCTTTAACCAACCTGGCCTGGGATTACCATGTCCAGGTCGGCTCGACCCGGTTGACGCCATGAACGCGCCAGTGTTCCTGCCGGCCATGGCGGTGGCCACCTGTTTGGGCATCGGCAAGGCCGCCACCATGGGCGCCTTGCTGGCCGGGGATCGTTCCGGCTTACGCCGTCACCAGGGCGATGCGCTGCCGCTGGGGCGTTTGCCGACAGAGCCCGGCGGTCACGGCGACAGCCGCAACAATCGGCTGTTGGCCATGCTGTTGGAGGAAATCGCCGAACCGCTGGCTCGGGCCATCGAGCGTTATGGCCGTGACCGCGTCGCCGTGGTGGTGGGAACCAGCACTTCGGGCATCGCCGAGGGCGAGGTGGCGCTGGCCCAGCGCCTCAAGACCGGGCATTGGCCCGCCGGCTTCACCTATGCGCAGCAGGAAACCGGCAGCGCGGCGAGTTTTATTGCTGACGCCCTGGGACTGGGGGGCCCCGCTTATGTCGTTGGCACCGCGTGTTCGTCCAGCGCCAAGGTGTTTGCTTCGGCTCGCCGTCTGATCCGCCAGGGGTTGGCCGATGCCGCCATTGTCGGCGGCGCCGACACGCTGTGCCGGCTGACCGTGGCCGGCTTTTCCGCCCTGGAGGCGGTGGCGCCGGAACCGTGTCTGCCGTTTTCGGCTCACCGTCGAGGGATCACCCTGGGCGAGGGGGGGGCCTTGTTCCTGCTGACGCCGGAACCGGCCGAAATCGCTTTGCTGGGGGTTGGCGAATCCTCGGACGCCCATCACCTCAGTGCCCCCGACCCCGAAGGCCACGGCGCCCGTGACGCCATGCAAGCGGCCCTGGCCGATGCGGGGCTTGATCCGCGGCAAATCGGCTATGTCAACTTGCATGGCACCGCCACCCAGCTGAACGACGCCATGGAAGCCCGCGCGGTCAACGCCGTGTTCGGACCGCTGTTGCCGTGCAGCTCGACCAAGGCGCTGACCGGCCACACTTTGGGGGCGGCGGGCGCGGTCGAGGCGGCGTTGTTGTGGCTGACCCTGTCGGCTGAGTGGAACCCGTCACGGCTGTTGCCGCCTCAGGCCGGCACCGGCCAGATGGATGACAGCTTGCCGCCCTTGCATCTGGTCGCTGCCGGCGAGGCTTGGCCGATGGCGGAGAAACTGGCGGCGCTCAGTTCGTCTTTTGCCTTTGGCGGCAGTAATTGCGCCCTGGTGCTGGGGCGGGGGTGGGGGATATGAGCGCCTGTCCGTGGCCGATGGTCGAGCTCTTGCCGCACCGCCCGCCCATGGTGCTGCTGGACGCCTTGCGTTGCTTTGACGATGAAAGCGCCATCGCGGTGGCGGTGATGCGTCCCGATCATCCGTTTATCCGCCCCCAGGGCGTGCCGGCCCATGTGGGGATGGAAATGATGGCCCAGGCCTGTGGCGCCCATGTCGGTGCCTTGGCCCGCAGCGCCGGCGGCGCCGTGCAGGTGGGGTTTTTGTTGGGCACGCGCGGCTATGGCGCCAGCCAGCCATGGTTTCCGCTGGGGGCCGAACTTGAAATAGAGGTCCATCGGGTGTTCCAAGAGGACGGCATGGGGGTCTATGACTGCCGCATTGTGGTGGGGGGGGCGGAAATCGCCCAGGCTCGATTGAACCTTTATCAGCCGCCGGACATGGAAATGGCGGTGACGCGACTGAGGGGGGCGACATGATGAAAAATATCCTGGTCACCGGGGCCAGCAAGGGCATTGGCGCCGCCATCGCCGAGCGGTTGGGCCGGGACGGTTTTACCGTGGCGGTGCATTACCATTCCGACCAAAGCGGGGGGGAAAAGACCGTGGCGACGATTGCCGCCGCCGGTGGGGTCGCTCGTTTGCTGCGCTTCGACATCGCCGACCGCGCCGCGACCCGCGCCGTGATCGAGGCCGACATCGCCGCGCATGGTCCCTATTGGGGGGCGGTGCTCAATGCCGGCATCGCCCGCGACACCGCGTTTCCGGCCATGACCGAAGACGATTGGGACGACGTGTTGGGCACCAATCTCGACGGTTTTTACAATGTCTTGCATCCCTTGGTCATGCCCATGGTCTCGGCCCGCAAGGGCGGGCGCATCGTCACCCTGTCGTCGGTGTCGGGCTTGGTCGGCAATCGCGGACAGGTCAATTATTCCGCCGCCAAGGCCGGTATCATCGGCGCCACCAAGGCTTTGGCGTTGGAGCTGGCCAAGCGCGCCATCACCGTCAATTGCGTTGCTCCCGGCGTGGTCGAAACCCAGATGGTCGCCGATCTGCCGCGAGATGACGTCATGAAGATGGTGCCCATGCGGCGGTTGGGCAAAGTGGAAGAGGTGGCCGGGGTGGTGTCTTTCTTGTGTTCCGACGATGCAAGTTATGTCACCCGACAGGTTATTTCCGTCAATGGCGGGATGGTCTGATGCGTCGGGTTGTCGTCACCGGCATGGCCGGCATCACCGCTTTGGGCAATGACTGGCCGAGTATTCGCGCCGCCATGGCCGAAGGCCGCACCGGCATTCGCGACATGCGGCCGGCATGGGACCGCTTTGAAAGCATCAATACCCGGCTGGCGGCGCCGGTTCTGGATTTCACCATTCCGGCTCATTGGCCGCGCAAGAAGGCCCGCACCATGGGCCGGGTGGCGACCATGGCGGTGGCGGCGTCGGAACGGGCCTTGGACCATGCCCGATTGTTGAATGATCCGGTTCTGACCAATGGGCGGACGG
This sequence comes from Magnetospirillum sulfuroxidans, assembly GCF_018224925.1. Classification (GTDB taxonomy): domain Bacteria; phylum Pseudomonadota; class Alphaproteobacteria; order Rhodospirillales; family Magnetospirillaceae; genus Magnetospirillum; species Magnetospirillum sulfuroxidans. Next base: position 102,461 of record NZ_JAGTUF010000001.1, read on the forward strand.
GGGCCGCTTATGGTTCGTCCTTCGGCTCGCCCGATTCCGTTCTCGGCTTTTTTGAATTGAAGATGACCGGGGTGTCGCGTCATCTCAACGCCACCACCTATATCCAGATGATGAGCCATTCGGCTTTGGTCAATATCGGCCTGTTCTTCGGCCTGACCGGGCGGATGATTCCGTCATCCAGTGCCTGCACCTCGGGAAGCCAGGCCATCGGCTACGCCGCCGAGGCCATCCGCTGGGGCAAGGCCGACGTCATGGTCGCTGGCGGGGCCGAGGAACTGGACATCACCGACGCCGCCGTCTTCGACACCTTGTTCGCCACCTCAATGCGCAACGACGCACCGCAAACGACGCCACGGCCGTTTGACCGCGACCGTGACGGGCTGGTCATCGGCGAGGGGGCGGCGACCTTGATTTTGGAAAATTACGATCACGCCGTTGCCCGTGGTGCCACCATTTACGCCGAATTGGTCGGCTTCGGCACCAATTCCGACGGCAACCACGTCACCCAGCCGCAGGCGGCGACCATGGAGCAGGCCTTGCGCATGGCGATTGAGGATGCTGGTATTGGAACCGACGCCATTGGTTTCGTCAGTGGTCATGGGACGGCGACGGAATGGGGCGATATCGCCGAATCCCAGGCCACGGCGGCGGTGTTCGGCGAAAGCGTGCCCTTTCATTCGCTGAAAAGCTATTTCGGTCACTCGCTTGGTGCTTGCGGCAGCATCGAGGCATGGCTGGGTATCGAAATGATGCGTGAGGGCTGGTTCTGCCCCACCGCCAATCTGGATGTGATCGATCCGCGTTGCGCCGCTCTTGATTATGTCCGGGGGGAACCGCGCTTGGTCCGGCCGGATTACCTGATGTCCAACAATTTCGCCTTTGGCGGCATCAATACCTCGCTGATTATTAAATCAAGCTGACCAGGGAGCGGATCTGGCGGGCGCGAATGTCGCTGGCCATTTCCGCCTGGGTGACGTTGCGGCCGCCGCCGTAATTGGAAAGGGTGACCCGGTGGACGTCGGAGAAGCTGCCGCGGCTGCCTTCTTCCCATTCCTCGATCCGTGGGCTGCCGTCAAAGGTGACGACGCGGCGCGGCTTGGTGGAATTGCGGCGGATGGCGAACACGGCTTCGGTGACGACAACGTAGATGTTATCGACGGTGAAATAGCCGGCCAGGGTCCCCAACGACGCCCCGGCGGCAAGGCCGAAACCGGCGCCGGTGGCGGCGGAGCCGGCGCTTTTGTCCATGGCGGCGCCGATGCCGGCCCCGGCGATGCCACCGGCAGCAGCCCCCAGAAAGCTGAACTGCGCCATCATGTCGCGTTCATATTGCTGGCTGCGGATGATGTTCAAGTCGATTTTCAGGCCAAAATCGGTGCCGTCGGACCGTTCATAGCCCTTGTCCACATAGCCTTGGTACAATTGGTCGCGGGTGGCTTCCAAATCCCACACCGGATCGCCGGACATGTTGCGCAGGCTTAGCTTGAGGCGCCGGTTGGGGTAAAGCATGGGATCGGTGAAGATGGAGCCGTCCGAGCGCATGCCGTACATGCGATCGGTTTTGCTGTCGACCACCATATCGCCGACGTTGCGGCGCTGACAGGCGCCCAACAGGGCGGCCATGCCGGTGGCAAGAAACAGGCGCCGGTCCAAGGCCATGCTTATTCTCCCCTCATCGACGAGTTCAAGAAGTTCTGTGCTTCGGAATAATGGACAGAGAAATTCAGCCCCGGCGATTCGGTGATGCCGAAGGTGTTGATCCCGACCACGCTGTTGCCTTTAAACAATGGTCCGCCGGAATTGCCGGGATTGATGTCGGCATCGGTCTGAACATAGACCACGCCGTCACCTTTTTGCGCCGGGTTGGTGGCCGCCAATTTCTTGCGGATGGCGCTGACGACGCCACGGGTGATGGTAAAGGTCTGGCGGCGGGGATGACCAATGGCGTCGACGCTGTCACCGGGCTTAAGGTCCTTGCCGTGCATGAATTCCACCGGCCGGCCGCGATCTTGAACTTTGACCAGGGCAAGGTCGAGACGAACATCCTTGGCGATGACTTGGCCAAAGGTTTCGCGTTTGTCGTACAGGCGCATTTCAATGATGGCGCTGTCATCAACCACATGCCAGTTGGTCATGACGATGTTGGGGCGGACAAAAAAACCCGATCCCATGCCGCCCTTGGTGTAAATGGCGACGACGCTGTCGAAGCGGGGATCGTTGAGCGGGCGGTCGTCGTATTTTTCGCTGACGGCGCGGGCGATGGCGCGGTTGCGGTCCTGCCCCAACTGCGCCAGCAATGTTTCGGTCGAGCCGATGGGCAAAGTGGGGCCGCCTTGCGCCACCGCGTGATCCAGCACCTGCGACAGGGGGATGACCACCGGGGCGCGTTCCCAATCGACCAATTGCTTTTCCCGCATGATGTCGGCGCTGAAACGCGATTGCTGGGGGTCCGAGGTATCGACGTCATAGGCGACGGTGAAACGTTCGTTCTCGACCGTGTCGAAGGTGGATTTAGCGTAGGTCCGGGTGACGCGGTCGATGACGTAATAATTGACGGTCAACACCTTGCGCTCTTCGACATCGGCCAGTTTGTAGGTGTAATCGCCATAGATGGGCTGTTCGATGAATTGCGGCGTGGTGGTCATTTTCAGCCGGGCATCTTCGGCCAATTTCACCAGTTTTGTGTTGCCCGGAACCTTTTCCAGTTTGGCGGAATAGCTGTCGAATTGCTTGACGGCCCGCAAGAAGGCCGGGTTGTCGATCTTGTTGATGCTGACGATCTTGCGTGAGGATTTGTCCTTGAGGTCGCGCACCTTGCGCGACACCTTGGCCAAGGCGACGTCAAAGGCGACCACGTAGCGGCCGGTCTCCTCGATTGGGCCGGTCAGGGCGGTGGACAGGCTCCGCGGCTGGGCATTCAGCGGCAGATCGATGCCGACGGAAAAGGGAAAGTCGATGTCGCCTTCGATGCGCAGCAGGTAAGGGGAGGTCGCCTCAACCAAGGTCAGTTGGGCGATATCAGGGGCGCCTTCGCCCGCCGCGCGCGCCTGTTGGACCAAGGCGGCAAGATCGCCGCTTGCGCTGGCCCACCCCAGTGCCGGGACGCACATCAAAGCTACAAGCACGGCGGCCAATGCCTGCCGTGCCGCCCAAAGACGCCCGGTCGTGTCGCGTTTCATGTCCGATAAGCCCGACGCTGATTAATCTTCCGTTTCGGGCTCAGTAAATCGCGACGGGTCGGCGAGGGCAATATCTCTTTTTAGTATTTTGCCGTCTAGATGATTTCCCTTAAAAGGGATGTGCTATTTATTTGGCTCGCTGGGGCCGGTCAGGTCCTTCCAGGCGTTCTTGACCGCGTCGCCGATTTTTTGCGTGACGCTGCGGGTTTCGTGACCGACGGCCTTGGCGGCGTCACGGGTGCCATGCCCGATGGCCGTGGTGGTTTCGCGCGTCGCCTCGCCGATGGCGCGGGCGCCTTCCTTGACCGCTTGTTTGGTTTCAGCGACGGTCGACTGAGATTCCTCGGCCCAAAGCGGCTGTGCCAGGCTCAGTAATCCCGTGACGACGATGGCAGAGAGAAAGCGATGAGGATGCTTCATCAGAGATAACCTAAAGTTTCACCAAGATGCCATCCTAACAAATTCCTGACACTTGGAACATGAAAAAGACGATAACATGGCAATGCAGCACAAGGCCGCAGCATCGCGCAAATTGTCTGTGACTTAACGCAAGGCGATAGTCGAAGATCGCCTTGCCATTGCCGACAAAGCACCTTGCTTAATATAATCGCTCTGCTCGATCGCCCGACCACCGGGCAAGCTGTTTATCGACGGGTGCGAGATCGGCGGCTATGACGATGTGGAACTGACCAGATTGCGAGAGCACAGCATCGGATTCGTCTTCAGTATCACTATCTGATTTTCGCCTTCACGGCGCTTGAGAATGTGATGATGCCGACGTTGGTCGATCGAGAATTCCCCAAAGAGGACATGAGCGCCCATGCGCATGAACTGCTTGGCCTGTTCAGATCGGATTGTTGCCTATCGGAAAGTAAATGGTGGGCGGTACAAGGATCGAACTTGTGACCCCTACGATGTCAACGTAGTGCTCTACCGCTGAGCTAACCGCCCACTCTTGTGTGGATGAGTTTTCATCCACGTGAACCTTTCGGTTCCAACCCCGGAAGACTGACCTTGACGGGGCCGTCTTAGTATCCGGTTTTTTGTTTCAGCGCAACAGTCTTTATTGCTCTGAATTTGTTCCTCAGTCGCGATCTCCGTGGCTGAGGGGCGATCTTCTAACCGCTTTTACCGGGCTTGGCAACCCCTGTGTTACGGTTTTTTTCAATGAACTCCGTCTGTGACAGATGCGGTGCAACCTGCTAAACCGTTTACATGGATACGAGCGCGATTTCGCCCGCCCTGGATGAGGTTTTCACTGTCCTTGCGCCGCCACGCCAGACGGTGCCGTTGGTGTTTTCCTCGCCCCATTCCGGCCGTGACTATCCGGCCGATTTCATCGCCGCATCGCGCCTGGACCCGTTGACCTTGCGGCGGTCGGAAGATTCCTATGTGGAGGAATTGTTCGCCGCCGCGCCTCGCCACGGAGCGCCGCTGCTGGCGGCACGCTTTCCTCGGGCGTTTTGCGATCCCAACCGCGAACCTTATGAACTGGACCCGTCCATGTTCTCTGGCCGTCTGCCCGAGGCGGCCAATATCCGTTCTCCACGGGTTATTGCCGGCCTGGGGACCATTCCCAAGGTAGTGGCGTCCGGGGCCGAGATTTATAGCGGGCGCTTATCGGTCAGCGAAATCGAACGGCGCATCGGTTTGTATTACCGCCCGTATCACCAATGCCTGCGGGAATTGGTGCAGGCGACGCAGCGGCAATTCGGTTGGGCGGTGCTGGTGGATTGTCATTCCATGCCAAGTTTGGGGGCGCCGCCCGAATCAAGCCAGGGGACGGCGGGGGCGGATGTGGTGCTGGGGGATTGCTTTGGGGCCTCTTGCGCCGGTCCCATCGTCCAGACAATCGAGGACGAGTTTCGCCGGCGCGGTTATCGGGTGGTCCGCAACACACCCTATGCCGGCGGCTTCACCACCCGCCATTACGGCCAGCCGCGCCAGGGGTGCCATGCGGTACAAATTGAACTCAATCGTTCGCTTTACATGAACGAAGCCGACCATCTTCCCCTTGCCGGCTTTGCGCGCTTGGCGACCGATTTGGAAGGGGTTGTGGCGGCGCTGGCGGCATTGACCAAGGAACAGGGCTTCCCATGACCGTGTCCACGCAATCGCCCTTGCCGGTGTGTGTTCGCCCGGCGACGCCAGACGACATGGCGCAGGTTCGGGCGATCTATTCCTATTATGTGACCCGCACCGCGGCCTCGTTTGAGGAAGAAGTTCCCGGCGTGGCGGAGATGCAGCGCCGCCGCGACGAGGTGTTCGCGCGCAATCTGCCTTATCTGGTGGCCGAGGAAGACGGTGAGGTGTTGGGCTATACCTATGCCGGCCCCTGGCGTCCGCGCTCGGCTTATCGCTACACGGTCGAGGATTCCATCTATGTCGCCCCCTTCGTCCAGCGGCGCGGAATTGGCAAGGCGTTGCTGGGGGCGCTGATCGATCGTTGTACGGAATTGGGTTATCGCCGGATGATCGCGGTGATTGGCGATTCCGCTAATCAGGGGTCGATTGGCTTGCACCGCTCGCTTGGGTTTCGCCAAGAAGGGGTGCTGCGAGGGGTTGGACTTAAGTTCGGCCGCTGGGTCGATGTGGTCATCATGCACCGGGTGTTGGGCGATGACGACCGGCCGTTGCCCGACGGCGCCGCCGCGCCACCCTTGCCGAAATACGAGGAACCCTGAATTTTGGCGGATAAAATTGTTTAAATTGCTTCTAAAGGCGTAGAGATCTACCCCGCTGGCGTAGGGATATGAACCCAAGGGCGGATAGGGCGTATCCTCATGAACATCTATCCTATACAGGGAAGTGTCGGCATTATGTCCTCAACCGGTCGGAAGTATCGGGGCTGAGTGTATTGAGGAAGGAAATGGCCATGTCGATTTGCCCGCAAGATAACGTCTGCGTCGATGTTGAATTGGCGGTGGCCCTGGAAGTTGGCTTGACCCGTCTGGAGCGGGCCGAGCAATTGGGCGGCATGGCCGAGGCCTTGGCCTATAACCAGGATTTATGGCGCGTCATTGGCTATCTGGCGTCCGGTGCGGCGGTGGTCCGCAACCGCGATGAATTGCGGGTGCAGTCGCTGGCGGTGGCCGAGGGACGGTGCCGTGAATTCGTGACCATCAACCGCCGCTTCGCCGGTTTGTTCGCCGCGCAATCGGCTGCCTATGGGGTGATGAGCGTCATGCTCAACGCTTGGCGCCAGCATCGCCGCAGCCACGAAAAGGCCGAATTCAGCCAATGGCTGCTTGATCGTCTGGACGGCCAGATCTGCCGGACCCAGGCGGCCTGATCTCATCGGAAGGGGGACACGCTGCGCCTTGGCGCAGCTGTCAGCTGAACGCCTTGAAGGCGATCAGGGTAAAGGTATCCTTGATACCGGGGATGACTTGCAGGGTATCGACGACGAATTGTCCGATATCCTGACCATCATCCAGATAGCATTTCAGCATCAGATCGTATTGGCCGGAAATGGAATGGACTTCGGACACCCGTTCGATGTCCACGGCTTGGTCGGCCACGTCATAGGCGCGGCCCAGTTCACACTTCACCATGACGAAGATGGTCTGCATGTGTCAGCCTCCGTTAACCGGCTTCCATCGCTGATGGAAGCCGGATCTCGTGTCAATCCTCGGCGCCGTCGTCATCGTCCTTGGCCACATTGCGGCTGACGATTTGCGGGACGGCATGGGTCATGAAGTCGGGCATGTGATCGCCAAAGCCGATGGCATTGTCCGGGTGCAGCATTTCGCCGATCCCCAACTCATCGATTCGGCCACGGCGGCGACCGCCGCGATCATCGCGACGATTGCGGTCGCGGTCACGATCCCGGCCGCGTTCCCGTTCAGGACCGCGTTCCCGCTCGGGGGCACGTTCCCGTTCAGGACCGCGTTCCCGTTCAGGACTGCGTTCCCGTTCAGGACTGCGTTCCCGCTCGGGGTTACGATCCCGTTCAGGGTTGCGCTCGCGGCTTGGGCGTTCGCGGCGTTCCGGTTCCCGCGCTTCGACCACCGGCTGGGTTTCAGTCGGGGCCGTAGCCACGATTGCAGCCGGGGCTTCGTCCTTGGCGCGGCCGCCACGGGGCTTGCGCTCCCGCCGGCCATTGCCGTCCTTGTCACCGCCGGTCTTTTCACCACCACGCGGCGCCCCACGACCGCCGCGTCGCGGCGACATGTCCAGGTCCAGCGGCGGCACACCTTCCACCGCCATGCGCGGCAGCGGTTGACCGATCAGACCTTCGATGGCGGCAACGAAGCGGCCATCCTCGGGCGAGGCGATGGTGAAGGCCTTGCCGGTCTCGCCGGCGCGGCCGGTGCGGCCAATGCGGTGAACGTAATCCTCGGCATGGATCGGCACGTCGAAGTTAAAGACGTGACTGACCGCCTTGATGTCGATGCCGCGTGCCACCACGTCGGAACAGACCAACAGCCGGGCTTCGCCCGACTTGAACTTGGACAGCGATTCCAGGCGGGCCGGTTGGCTCATGTCGCCATGCATCTGCACGACGTCGAAGCCGTGCTTTTGCAGCGAGCGATACAAGATATCGACGTCGCGCTTGCGGTTGCAGAAAATGAAGGCGTTCTTCAGATTCTCGATTCGGATGATGTGGCGCAGCGTTTCGCGCTTGTCGATGTGATCGACCACCGCCAGGAACTGTTCCACCGTCACCGCCGTCGAAGACTGGGCGCTGACGCTGATTTCCTTGGGGTTCATCAGGAATTCGTCGGCCAGCTTGCGGATTTCCGGGCCAAGCGTGGCCGAGAAGAACAAGGTCTGGCGCATTTTCGGCAGCAACGAGACGATGCGCTGGACGTCGGGAATGAAGCCCATGTCCAGCATGCGGTCGGCCTCGTCGATGACCAGGACCTTGACGTCGTTGAGCAAGATGCGCCCACGCTCGAACATATCGAGCAGGCGACCAGGGGTGGCGATCAGCACATCGACGCCGCGATCCAAGATGGCGACCTGGTCGCTCATGGATTCGCCGCCGATGATCAGCGCCTTATTGAGTTTGTGGTATTTGCCGTATTTATCGAAATTCTCGGCCACCTGTGCCGCTAATTCGCGGGTCGGCGCCAGGATCAGCGAGCGCGGCATGCGCGCCTTGGCCCGGCCGGCGGCCAGGATTTCGATCATCGGCAGGGTGAAGCTAGCCGTCTTGCCGGTGCCGGTCTGGGCACAGCCCAAGACGTCGCGGCCCATCAAGACGACGGGGATGGCCTGTTGCTGAATGGGAGTCGGGGTGGTGTACCCGGATTCCTCGACCGCTTGCAGGAGTTCGGGGCTCAGGCCCAGGTCAGCGAAGCTCATTGGGTGCGGAAAGCCGTCCATGCGGCGATTTTGAGGGAGTGTTTCATATGCGGCGAGATAATAGAAGGTCGTGCGCCTATGTCAATGAAAGACCTTTGCTTTCCTGCTTTGTCTGGCGGGGGTGTGGCCTTTCGGCTACGCTTTGATGGTTTTGAACAAAAAGGATTTCGCCATGTTGATGGATGCCGCCCGTTCTTCCCTGTTGATCGTCGATGTTCAGGAGAACCTGGGGCCGGTGATGGCGGAGCCGCGTCAAGTCTATCGCAACTGCACCATGCTGTTGCGTGCCGCCGCCCGTTTGGCGGTTCCGGTGACCATTTCCGAGCAATACCCAAAGGGTTTGGGGCCGACCATGGGGGAGTTGCTGGCCGAGGCTCCGGCCGGGGTGGTGATGGAAAAGCTGCACTTTTCCTGCGCCGCCGAGCCGGCCATCTTGACCCGCCTGCGCGGGTTCGACCGCCCGCAGGTGGTGGTCGCCGGCATCGAGGCCCATGTCTGCGTCCTGCAATCGGCCTTGGGCCTGAAAGCCGCCGGTTTCGAGGTGTTCGTCGTCGCCGACGCCTGTTCCTCGCGCATTGTCGGCAATCATCAGATGGCCTTAAGCCGGATGGCCGCCGCCGGTGTCGCGGTGGTGTCCACCGAAATGGCCGTGTTCGAGTGGTTGCATGTCGCAGGAACTCCGGCGTTCAAGGACATGATCAAGCTGATCAAGTAAGGAAGCTCAAGATGACCGATCTGATCTTGTTGCCCGGTTTGCTCAACGATGCCCGTCTGTGGGCGCAACAATGCACTGATCTGGCCGATCAGGCGCGGGTGCGGGTGATCCCCACCTATAGCCATGACAATATCGCCGATTTGGCGCAGGCGGTGCTGGATCAGGCGCCGCCGACCTTTGCCTTGGCGGGTCTGTCCATGGGCGGCTATGTCTCCATGGAGATCTTGCGCCGGGCGCCCGAGCGGGTGGAGCGGGTGGCCTTTGTCAGCACCACGGCGCGGCCCGATCTGCCGGAACAGACCGAACGCCGCCATGTGTTGATGGAAATGGCGTCGTCGGGCGCCTTGGATCGCATCTTGCCCACCGTGCTGGCCAGCATGGTTCCGCCGATCAACGCCCAAGGCCGCGTTGCCGATCTGTTTTACGCCATGGCGGCGGCGGTTGGCGTTGACGGCTTTCTGCGTCAGCAAAGCGCCATTATCGGCCGCCCGGATTCGCGCCCCGGTTTGGCGGCATTGCGCTGTCCGGCCGTGGTGATCGTCGGTCGTGACGACACCTTGACCCCACCAGAGCGGGCCGAGGAAATGGCCGATCTGATTGCCGGCGCCAAATTGGTCAAGATCGCCGATTGCGGTCATCTGTCGGCCATCGAGCAGCCGCATGCGGTCAGTGCCGCGCTGTCCATGTGGTTGCAGGGCTAAGCCCAAGGGGCTGCGCGGCTTATGCCGCTTGAGGCCGCCGGGGATCGGTTACGATCGCCGGGATAGGGTATGAGGCCCGATAACCGCCCTCTCTCCTGGAATAGCGAAGCAGGGGCTTGACGTTGTCTGATTATGTAACAATATATGTTGCATGAAAAAAGACAGCCGCTTATCTGGCGTGCTCCATGTTCTGCTGCATATGGCGGAGCAGGACGGGCCGCTGACGTCCGAGGCTTTGGCCAGAGTCATGGGGACTAATCCGGTGGTGATCCGCCGGGTTTTGTCCGGGCTGCGGCAGAAAGGATATGTCCGATCGGAAAAAGGCCATGGTGGTGGCTGGACGCTGGCCTGCGATCTTTCGCGGATCACCTTGCGCGACATCTATATCGCCTTGGGAAGTCCTGGGCTCTTGGCCATGGGAAATCGCACCGAATCTCCGGGCTGTCTGGTCGAGGTGGTGGTCAATGCCGCGCTCAGCCAGGCCTTTCAGGATGCCGAGGCTTTATTGTTGCATCGTTTCGGTGACGTGACGCTGGCATCGCTCAGTGCCGACTTCCATCGCCGTCTCGTTGCCGTGGGAAAAGTGAGAGTGAAATGAGTGAGTTGTTAGCGCCGTTTTCTGATCCCCAGGCCGTGGCCCGTTACGCCGAGGGGCCACCGCGCTTCGTTCCCGGCTTTGCCGATTTGCATCGGATGGCGGCTATTTTGCTGGCCGAGCATATGCCGGAGGCGGCTGAATTGCTGGTTCTTGGCGCCGGCGGTGGGTTGGAGCTGAAATCTTTTGCCCAAGCCCATGCCGGCTGGAGGTTCGTCGGCGTCGATCCGGCCATTGAAATGCTGAAATTGGCCGAGCGAATGGTGGGGCAGGAGATGGCGCGTGTGCGCTTGCTCAAGGGGTATATCGACGATGCGCCGGAAGGCCCGTTCGATGGCGCAACCTGCTTTCTGACCTTGCATTTCCTGGGGCCAGAGGAACGATTGCGCACGTTGAAAGAAATCCGCCGCCGGCTGAAGCCAGGCGCGCCGTTCGTGGTCGCTCATTCCAGTTTCCCGCAAACGGGGAGTGAACGCGGTACGTGGCTGTCTCGATACGCTGCTTTTGCCCTGACTTCGGGCAGCGATCCAGAGAAGGTTCATAAAATGCGGGATGCTGTTGAGGCCCATCTGAGCCTGCTGACGCCGGAACACGATGCGGCACTTCTGGCTGAGGCTGGTTTTTCCAATGTCGCCATGTTTTATGCGGCCTTCACATGGCGCGGCTGGGTGGCTTACGCCTGATCCGTGAGGCGTCGGGCCAGCCAAACGGTATGCTTGCCGCATTCCGGGTCTTCGATCCGATGATCGATGACGGTGAAACCGTTTTCGCTTAGCCGGGCGTGGTATTCGTCGCTGCTTAGGCTGGCGTGGTAGACGGGCTCGCCCCACATGTTGCCGATGGCCTTGCCATGGCTTGGCCCGCTGGTGAACAAGAGGGGGGCCCCTGGCTTGGCCAAGCGGCCGAAGCTGGCGAACATGCGGCGCTGATCGTCGTGATTAAGGTGAAAAAAGCTGTCCCAGGCCAAAATGCCATCGAAGGTGGCGGTCACGGGCAGCGCCCGCATATCGGCGACGATCCAGCGATGGGCGGCGAAGCGTTGGCGGCACAAGGCGATCAGCGCGGGCGCCGAATCAATGCCGGTCATGGCGACGCCGCGCCCGATCAGATAGGCGGCCAATGGTTCGCCGCTGCCGCATCCCAGATCAATGATCTCTGGCGCCGGACCGATCAGGGCGAGAAAGCGGTCGAGCCAGGGACGTTCGAACAAAGAGCGGCCGCGCAGGCGGTCCCATTCTTCGCTGTGGCGTTGATACAAGCTGATGATGCTGTCGGGCATGATGTTCCGTCGGTGGTGACCGTACAATTTATAGCCAAACTCTAATCAGAAAGGTTTGGCTAAAATGGTGTGTTTGATGTGGTCTTTTTCTTTGTTGGTTCTTAACCTTCGATATTTTATCCTGATACAGGGTTATCAAAGGGGTGATCATGGGCTCGCGCGGGCCGCTTTTGTTGCGGCGCACTACAAATCATGTCCTTGATGCCTTGCTAAAGGCGGCCGAAGGGGCGTGGCAAGGCCACCCCAAGGAAATGGCGGCGCTGCGCGACATCATCACCGGGCTGGAAGCTTCGGTCCAGTTCGACGAATTCTATCGTCGGTCGTATCGCGAATTGCTGGACGTGGTCGAGCAGGAAAAGATGGAGCAGCGGCGCACCAACGCCTTTGGCCGCTTGATGGTTCACCATTTGGGGCCGCAATTCGAGGCTGGTTCCTTGGATCGGGAATTCCTGCCCAACATTTTTTCCTTTTTCCATCTGGTGTTGGGCGATGACGCCGGCTTTTACGGCGAGCAATGCCTGAAACAGGTCGCCGAGATGAAGGCCGAGTTGAAAGAGGATTTCAGCTGGGACGCCTATTACGATTCTCTGCCGGCCAAGCTGATCTTATGGCACACGCTGACCCGCATCGCCGGTTCGTTCAAGCGCTGGGATCTGCGCAAGGACTGGTTCATGAAGCTGATGCAGTACACGCCGACCACGGTCAGCATCGGCTCGAACGCCTTTGTTACCCGCGAGGTCGATCACGACGAACCGCACGTCTTTGGCAACCATCAGTTCTGCGTCTTTTTCCAGGCGCTGTTCTCGCCGCTGACCCATATGCTTCCGGCTGACGAAGCGGCCTTTAAAAAGGAATTCGGGACCGATCCGCATCACCTGATCGGGCCGTTCCTGGTCCACCTCGCCACCTGCGAGATCTGACAAAAAAGGGAGCCGAAGCCCCCTTTTCGTCGAATATCAATCTCTTATCCCGCTGATCAGAACCGATCATCGGGCCGCCTTGATCGGCGGGGCCTAACCAAATCCCCATGAATTGTTTGATTAGTTGACGGCCAATTGGGTCTGTGCCGCCTTGCGACGGATTTCCGCCGCCATTTCCGAGCTGACGCAGACCTTGCCCACCGGGTTGAACATAGTGCCCACGGTTTTGGCCAAGGCGGCGGCAACCGGGATGCCGATGATGGTGATGAACAGCGCCACCACCTGGATGACGGTGGCGATGGCCAAGATCAGGCCCAGCGGCAGCCACAAGATCATGATGACGGTGGAATAGGTTTTCCAGGTCGGGTTGACCTCTTGGTTGGGCAGGGCGTCCTTGGACGCCACCATCTCGTGGCCGAACGGGGCGAGAAAGAATTTGCCCAATTGCATCAGCCCCAGACCGATGGGGGCGGCAACCACGGTGACGGTCAGCAGCAGCCCAAGCACATAGGTGAACAGGGCGTTGAGGAAACCGAGGAAAGGAAAATGCCAAAGAATATTGCCCAGGGCGCGCATGGAGCCCTCCCGCTATGAGAGAAGGGTGCAGCCTATGACAGCCAAGGGACGAGAGCAATGGCGCCGACCAAGTAATTTGGCCGGCGCCATCACTTTTTTACTCGGCGCGGCCGCCGTGCAGCTTGGACCATTGCACCGGATCGTGCAGGAAGCTGCGTACCGCTTCCAGGGTCTTGCGGTCGAACAGACCGTCTTGTTCGGCCACTTCCAAGACGTCCCACCAATTACACAGATAGGACATCTCGACGCCGATTTCGTTCAACGCCTTCAAGGCGCCGGGGAAGACGCCATAGAAGAAGACGACGAAAGCGTGCTTGACCTCGGCGCCGGCTTCGCGCAGCGCGTTGCAGAAATTGACCTTGGAGGCGCCGTCGGACGCCAAATCCTCGACCAGGACGACGCGGGCGCCGGGGCTGAATTCGCCTTCGATCTGGGCGTTGCGGCCAAAGCCCTTGGGCTTCTTGCGCACGTACAGCATCGGCACCATCAGCCGGTCGGAAATCCATGCCGCATAGGGGATGCCGGCAGTTTCGCCACCGGCGACGGCGTCGATGCTTTCATAGCCGGCTTCGCGCAAGATGGTGTTGCTGGCCAACTCGCAAATCTTTTGGCGGGCACGCGGGAAGCTGATCACCTTACGGCAATCCACATAGACCGGGCTGGCCCAGCCCGAGGTCAGGGTATAGGGCTCTTCCGGGCGGAAATTGACGGCCTTGATTTCCAGCAGGATGCGGGCGGTGGTCAGCGCAGCCTTTTTATGCTCGGGCGTGCGGGAAGCGGTTTGCATGTGTGGCGCCTTTCGACGGTTGTCGGCTTGGGGCTCTATAGGCCACAATCGGTCTTTCCTGCAAGCCGACAAACAACAAGGGAAGCGAAATGTCCGACGAAATTCTGGTCAGCCGCGATGGCGCCATCGCCACCGTCACCATTAACCGGCCTGATCGTATGAATGCCTTGAACCTGCCGGTGTGGCGTGGCCTGACCACTGCGTTCATGGAATTGTCCACCGATGCCGACGTGCGCGCCATCATTTTGCGCGGGGCCGGAACCAAGGCTTTTGCCCCCGGCGCCGATATCGAGGAATTCGAAACCCTGCGGGCGACGGCGCAGCAGGCCAAGGATTACGACGTCATCATGCGCGGCGCCTTGGCGGCGGTGAAGAACTGCCCGCAGCCGGTGATCGCCATGATTTACGGCCCCTGCGTCGGCGGCGGGCTGGAACTGGCCTGTTGCTGCGACATGCGCATCGCCGCCCGTTCGGGAAAGTTCGGCGTGCCCATCAACAAGATTTCAGTGGTGATGGCCTATCCCGAAATCTCGGTGATTCGCGCCATCGCCGGCCCGGCGGTGGCTGCCGAAATCTTGCTGGAAGCCCGCATTTTCGACGCCGAGGAGGCGCTGCAAAAAGGTCTGCTCAATCGCATTTACGACGACGAAGCGGTGGAGGGCGAAGTCTTGGCGGCCGCCAAGCGCATGGCCAACGGCGCGCCGCTGGTCAATCGCTGGCACAAGCGCATGTTGCAGCGTCTGGCCGATCCGACGCCGATCTCGGCGATGGAATTAGACGAATGCTATGACTTCCTGGAGACCGCCGATTACCGCGAAGGTCAGGCCGCGTTCAAGGAAAAGCGCAAGCCGGCTTTTACCGGCAAATGAGCCAACCGGCCACGATCTGGGTTCTGGCCGATGATCGCGCCGGCAATGTCGGCCAGTGCTTGGGCGTGGCCGAGGCACTGGGGCGGCCTTTTGTCGTCAAAGCCATCGGCTATGATCGGTGGGGCCGTTTGCCCAACCTGCTGCGTCGGGCGTCGCTGCTGGGGGTGGATGGCGCCAGCCGGGCCGGGCTGGTTCCACCCTGGCCTGATCTGGTGATTGCCGCCGGCCGCCGCACCGCCCCGGTGGCACGGTGGATCAAGCGGCAATGCGGGGCCAGATTGGTGCAGATCATGGACCCTGGTCCGGGCGGGCGGGCTGATTTCGCCCTGATCGCGGTGCCGCGTCACGACGGCGGCACTTGCGGCGATAATGTTTTCGCCGTCACGGGCGCCCCACACCGGGTCACCGACGCCAAATTGGCCGAGGCGGCGGCCTTGTGGCGGGATCGCTTCGCCGCCTTGCCGCGCCCGTGGGTGGCGGCGATTGTCGGCGGCGATACCCGCAAGCGTCCGTTCACCGCGCCGATGGCGGCCGATCTGGGACGGCGCTGCACCGCCCTGGCCGCCGGCGGTTCGGTGCTGGTGACCACCAGCCGCCGCACCAGCGCCGCCGCCGAGCAAGCCTTGTTGCAGGCCATCCCCGAGCCGCGCTTCGTTCATCGGTGGGCGGCGGGCGGCGACAATCCCTATTTCGCCTTGTTGGGGCTGGCCGATGCCATCGTGGTCACCGGGGATTCGGTGTCCATGGCCTGCGAAGCCTGCGCCGCTCCGGCCCCGGTTTATCTGTATGCGCCTGACGGTTGGGTGGTGAATAAGCATGCCCGCCTGCATGCCGAACTGTACGCCCAAGGTTTTGCCCGGCCGTTACCAGCAGTGGGAGAGGGGGGGGGAGAGGCGACAGCGCATCCGCCGCTCAACGCCGCCGCCGCCGTCGCTGCCGCCATTGAACGGATATTACCATGAGGATTGCGCTTACCCTGGTGGTGCTGTTGGCGGCGGCGTTTCCCGCCGCCGCTGCCGGTCTGGACGGCGTCAAGGGCGCCGATGACCGCGTCGAGGTGGTTGCCCGCCAATATCCGTGGAGCGCGGTCGGACGCATCAATAACGGCCAGGGCGGCCATTGCAGCGGCATGCTGATCGGGCCGAAACTGGTGGTCACCGCCGCCCATTGCCTGTGGAACAAAAAGACTCGTCAACCCATGCCGGCGCAGTCCTTGCGCTTTGTCGCCGGCTATGATCGGGGGCAATATCTGGCCTTTACCCAGGTGGAAAAGACGGTGATCGCCCCCGGCTGGGTGTTCGATCAACCTTATAGCCCAGTGCTGGCGGCCAAGGATTGGGCGCTTTTGCTGCTGGCCGAACCGCTGGGTGAGCAGGTTGGCTGGGTTGCTTTGGGGGCTAATCCGGTTCCGGCCGATTGGCTGGTGACCGTCGGCTATGGCCAAGACAAGGCCCATATCCCCGCAGCCCATCTGGGATGTCACGTGACCGGTCGGTTGCAGACCGGCGTCCTTACCCATGATTGTGATGCGGTCCATGGCGATTCCGGTGCCCCGGTGCTGGTCTGGCGCGGCGGCGTACCGACCTTGGCGGCGATCCATGTGGCCACGTTTGGCATGGGCGGTGGAAAATTCCTGGGCGGCGCGGTGGCGGCGGCCGAATTCACCGCCGAGGCCAACCGGCGCGGAGCGCAAAGCCCAGGCCGATCGGGGGTATTGACCCAGCCCTTGGACCCAAGGGTATCGGTGACGGCGCAAAAGCCATAGCCCCCCTCGCATCGGGGGAGAGCGAGCGGTTTTGCCCGTGCCCGCAATGGGCGCTGGAGCGTCGTGCCTCAGATTAAAGGCGCGCCGCTCTATTTCGGCAGGTCGTTGTAAAAAGCGATCAGCAGCGGGGCGCGCATCTGCCGTTCCTTGTCGGTGCGGCCCAGAATCTGGATCAATTGCTTGATGAACTGACGGTCGACCTTGGGGAAGTCGAAAAAAGCGCGCACGGTCAGCAGGTCGCCGCCGTGATAATCCAGCTTGTCGAGGAACTTCAAGATGCCGTCGCGGAACGAGCCGGGCCGACCTTGTTCGGCTCGGGTTTTGGGCTGGAATTCTTGTTCGTACATCTGCGCCAATTGTTCCCAGGCATCGGCCAAAACCTCGCCATCCAGCCGCACCAGACGTTGCAACATGGGGATGTCGGCCGGATAGGGCGGGATATAGCCATGTTGCGCCGCATCGTCGCGAAACATCGCCCAGGGGTCTTCTCCGGGCTTACGTGGCCTGGCTTTGCCGTCCTTGCCCTTGATCAGGTGCTCGGGGTGAAAGATCTGCCAGCGGGCATCCCAATGGTGCAAAATGGGGTTGTTGCTCTCGCCCGCTTGAATCATGCCGATGATGCGGCCGCCGGCTCCGGCTTCGGTCCAGTTCCGGCTGGTGGCCAGTTCCTTCAGCCGGCGCGAACTCCGCATGGCCGGCAGCACCGAATCGCGCAGCACATGCAAGTAGCACGCGGCGAAAGTGGGGGCGGCGTAAAACGGCGGCGGGATGTGCGGACGCGAGTTGGTGGCGGCCAGAACCGACAGGGTGCGCCGTAAATAGCGCGAGATGCTGTCGTCGAACATGGTGGCGAAATCGCCATAGCTTTGCGGTTGTCCGTCCTCGTCCGTATCCTCGGATTCCAGTTCGTCCATCACCGCTTCGGTGGTGCCGGTAGTGCTGGCGGCGGCGCCCGACAGCATGGGTTTGGCCAGATCGAACAGCAGCCAGCGTTCCTTGTCCATCTGGTCTTCCGGCCCTGGCGGCAGCAAGGGATCGAAATGCTGGGTGCTGGCGGCGATGATTTCGGCCGGATCGACGCGTTCCAGTGCCTTGGCCAGAATGACGTTGAAGATCAGGTCCAGTTGCCGGGCGTTGGCCCATTTCAGGCTTTGCGGATCGGCCAAGGTCAGGCGGCGCAGCAGCAGGATGCGGGACACATCCAGCCGTTGGGTCACCGCCACCAGATCGACCACCTTGGATTCGAAACCGTCGCCTTTCGCCGCGCTCATGCCCCTTCGTTTCCCCCGCTTATTGGTTTTCACCATATTGTCGTGTTGAAAGGTAACGCAGCTTCACGCCGGTGCAAAAGGGTCATTCATTCAGGGTTTGGACGAAATCGCTGAGGATCGGGGCGGCGCGGCGGCGGTCCTGATCGCTCCGGCCAAAATTGGTCAAAAGCCGGCGGATGAAGGTGCCGTCGATGCGCGGAAGCATGTAATAACATTTGATCGCCAGCAATTCGCCGATGTCTTCGGGCAGCTTGCTGATCCACTTCATCAAGCCATCGCGGAAAGCCCCCTCGCGCGCTTGTTCCTGGCGGGCATTGGGGGTGAATTCCTGCTCGTATAATTGTCCCAGTTCGCGCCATGCCTTGGCGATGGATTCGGCCTCGAAGCGGACGATATCTTGCATCAGGCGCAAATTGTCTTCGCTGGGGGGGCTGTAATCGCCCTTGGTGGCATCCTCGCGGAACAGGGGCCAGGGATCGTCCTCGGCCTTGGGCTTCTTGCCCTTGATGGTGCGAAACGCCGCCCACCGGCTGTCCCAATTGTGCAGAACCGGGTTGTTGACCTCACCGCTTTGAATGATTTCGATCAGCTTGCCGCCGCCGACTTCCGGCCAATTGTGGCTGATGCCCAATTGCTGGATATGGCGCGACACCCGCATGGGCGGCAAGACGAAACGGCGCAGCACTTCCTCGTAACATTGGGTGAATTCCGGGGCCATGGCAAAGGGGCGGCGGCCGGGTTTGATGTCGCCCTTGACCTGCAACAAACCAAGAATTTTGCGGGAATAGGAACAGATGGCGTCGTCGAACAGGGTGGGGAAGTCAGTATAAGGCTTTTCGTCCGAATCCAATTGCATGCGGTCGGCGCCGCCGGGCATCAGGCGTTCGGAATCCGGCCCCAATTGGGCGGCGAACAGCGGTGGCGGTTCCTTGATGGCGGAAATATAGCGGGCGACCGGCGCTTTGGCCGCCACCGGGCCCATGGCCAGCAATTTGGCCAGCAGGGCTTCATGCTCGGAGATGGGCGGTGGGGATTGCCCCAACATCGGCTCGCTGATGGCGGCCAGCACGCGGACATCCTCGTCGCGGTTATTGGCGTCCAGGGGCAACAGCGGTTCGAAATTTTGGTCGCGGGCTTCTCGCAGGCGATCCAGGCCCATCCGCTCGACCGCCTTGCCCAGGATCACCGAGAACACGACATCCAATTGCCGGATGTTGGCCCATTTCAGACTTTCCGGGTCGGCCATGGTCAGCCGGCGCAGCAGCAGGATTTGCGACACTTCAAGGTGTCGGGTGGCGTTGATCAGGTTTGAAACCTTGGTTTCAAACGTTTTGTTGTCGCGCGACGTCTCGTTCATCCCGCCCTCATCGTCCTTCTGGACGTTTCCATCAACGGTTGGACAGCCCCCACAGCCATCGCCACTGACGTCATCAACTACCCCCATCTTTTGGCTTACCGCACCTGACCCGATGGTGCAAGCGCTGTCGTATGGCGGGCGCATGATCGCGTGCAATAACGCACAGGTCAATCGGGCGGACGGCCTATATGCACGGGTTTAGCCCGGCCTTTTTGCAGCCGTGCCATGCCCGATGCAAGGTGCTTCGGCGTCAGTCGATGGTAACGATCTCGCCGTGGCGTTGGCAGCCGGCCTCCGCCAGGGCGACAAAGCTGGCGGCGACATCGTCGGGTTGCCGCAAGATGGTCTGATCCTCGCCGGGAAAAGCGATGGTGCGCATGCGGGTGGCGACAGTGCCGGGGTCGATCAGGTTGACCTTGGTGCTGGAGATATTGGCGATCTCCGCCGCCCAGGTCAGGACGATGGATTCCAGCGCCGCCTTGCCGGCGGCATAGACGCCCCAATAGGGCTGGTTGGCCTGGGCCGCCCCGGCGGTGACAAAGATGGCCCGCCCGGTCTCGGACAGTTTAAGCAGCGGGGCAAAGGCGCGGATCAGCCGGTAATTGGCGGTGACATTGACGTCAAAGGCTTCTTGGAAATGCTTTTGATCGACATGGCCGATGGGGGCCAAGCCGCCGCCGATATCGCCGGCATTGCCAACCAGGATGTCCAGGCGGCCAAAGCGTTCGTACAGGGCGGCGGCCACCTGGTCGATCTTATCGAATTCGCGCAGGTTCAACGGACACAGCACGGCCTTGCCGCCAGCGGCGGAGATTTCGTCGTCCAGTTCCTCCAGCCCGCCTTGGGTGCGGGCGACGCAGATGACTTCGGCGCCCTCGGCGGCGAAGCGCTTGGCCACCGCCCGGCCAATCCCGCGTGAGGCGCCGGTGACCAGGGCGATGCGGCCTTGTAGACGCTTGCTCACTTGGCCCCCTCGCTGGTCAGCAGGGAAAATTGCTTGGGATCGGCCAATTGGTCGGCGTAATCGGTCGGCATGATCGGGTAATCGCCGGTAAAGCAGGCATCGCAATATTGCGGCGCTTGCGGATTGCGGGCTTCTTCGCCCACCGCCTTGTACAGGCCGTCAAGCGAGATGAAGGCCAGCGAATCGACGCCGATCAATTTGGCCATGCCGGCCACATCGTAACGCGCCGCCAGCAATTTTTCCCGTTCCGGCGTGTCGATGCCGAAATAGCAACAATGATTGGTCGGCGGCGAGGAAATGCGCATGTGCACTTCCTTGGCCCCGGCTTGGCGGACCATTTCGACGATCTTGCGGCTGGTGGTGCCGCGAACGATGGAATCATCGACCAGAATGACCCGCTTGCCTTCGATGGTGTGGCGGTTGGGGTTGTGCTTCATCTTGACGCCGGCGTGACGGGTGCGGTCGGTGGGCTGGATGAAGGTGCGGCCGACATAATGGTTGCGGATGATGCCCAGCTCGAACGGAATTCCGGCCTCGGTGGCGTAGCCCAAGGCGGCGGGAACGCCTGAATCGGGCACCGGGATGATGACGTCGGCATCGACCGAGCTTTCACGGGCCAATTCGGCGCCGATGCGCTTGCGCACATCGTAGACGCTGGTGCCTTCCATGATCGAATCGGGGCGGGCGAAATAGATATATTCGAAGATGCAAAAGCGGCGTTGCTTGAGGGCGAACGGCTTGAGCGAGCGCAGGCCGGTGGCGGTGATGACAACGATTTCGCCCGGTTCGACATCGCGGACGAATTCGGCGCCGATAATGTCGAAGGCGCAAGTTTCCGAAGCCAGGCACCAGGCGCCATCCAACTTACCCAGGACCAGCGGGCGGATGCCCAGGGGGTCGCGCACGCCGATGACGCCGTTCTTGGTCAGGCAGGTCAGCGAATAGGCGCCTTCGATCTGACGAAGCGCGTCGATCAGGCGGTCCTCAACGCTGGTGTACAAGCTGATGGCGATCAGGTGGATGATCACCTCGGTATCGGTGGTGCTTTGGAACAGGCAGCCGCGCTTGACCAGCGAGCGGCGCAACACGTTGGTGTTGGTCAGATTGCCGTTATGGGCCAGGGCCAGACCGCCGAATTCCATTTCGGCGAACAACGGCTGGACATTGCGCAAAAGCGTCTCGCCGGTGGTGGAATAGCGCACGTGGCCGACGGCGGCCGCGCCCTTGAGCTTGCGGATAATGGCTTCATTGCCGAAGCAATCTTCCACGTGGCCGAGGTCGCGATGATTATGGAAAAGATCACCATCATGCGAAACGATTCCGGCCGCTTCCTGACCGCGATGCTGGAGCGCGTGTAGACCCAGCGCCACCAGGGCAGCCGCCTCGGGGTGGCCATAGATGCCGAACACTCCGCATTCTTCGCGCAGATGGTCGTCGTCGAAAGGATTGGTGGTCAACATGCCGGTTCTCGCCGCTGTAATCATTGATTGGCCTGGATCAGACGATCCAGTTGGCTTCTGCTTTCCTTGTCGTACCCTTGCGCGGGCTTGGCGCCCGTCTCGGCCCCCTTGACGGCCGGTGCTGCCGGCTGCGGGGCGATGTACTTGCGGAAGGTTTGTTCCGCCTGCATCAGGTCTTGCGCCTCTTTTGACACCTGTCTGGCCTGGCCTTGGGCCGCGCCGAAATTATCGGGCGCCAGACCGCGCAAGATGTTGGCGCCACGTTCCAGCCAGGGGAAGCTTTTGGCTTCGGCCAGCCATGACGGCGGCGTTTCGGTGACCATGCTGACTAATAGATGGGCGAGGCAAACTAAAACGCCACCCCTCAGCAGGCCGAAAGCAAAGCCAAGCGACGAATCGACGCTGTTGAGGGCGCTGCGCCGGACCCGGTCGGACGCCGCCTTGGTCAGCATGGACAAAATCAGCAGTGTGAGCAAAAACAGCGCGGCGCCAGCGGCGATGTCGGCCACCAGGGCGCTGCCGATATATTGGCGGGCGAGCGGTTGGGCATATTGAAAGCCGTATAACGCGGCCAAGGCGGCGCCAACCCAGGCGGCGATGGCCAGGACCTCGTGCACGAAGCCGCGCATGAAGGCGAAGCCGGCGGAACCCAGCAACACGACGGCCACGACGATATCAACAGCAGTAATGGAAAGATTACCCATAGGGGATCGGCTCTGTTGTCGTCACGAAGCGGGGCGGAACAGCCCCAACAAATCTTGCAGGTGCCCAAGCGGGCGAATGCCCAGCGACCCCGTGGCCACCGGTCCCTTGCCCTTTCTCGGCATCGCGGGCACCAGCCCTTGCGCGAAGCCCAGTTTCGCCGCTTCCTTCAGGCGCAGCTCGGTTTGCGCCACCGCGCGGACCTCGCCCGACAGGCCGATTTCCCCGAACACCACCATATCGGCGGGAACCGGGATATCACTGGCCGACGAGACCAAGGCGGCGGCCACCGCCAGATCGGCGGCGGGTTCGGCGATCCGTAATCCGCCCGCGACGTTCAAATAAACGTCATTGCCCGACAAAGCAAGTCCGCAACGGGCATCAAGCACCGCCAGGATCATGGCCAGACGGCTGGAATCCCAGCCGACCACGGCGCGGCGGGGTGACGATAGCGTGCTGGGGGCCACCAGGGCTTGAATTTCCACCAGCATGGGCCGGGTTCCCTCGATGCCGGCAAAGACGCACGATCCCGAGACATTGCCGCGTCGTTCGGCCAGGAACAGGGCCGAAGGGTTGGCGACTTCGGCCAGTCCGGCATCGGTCATCTCGAACACGCCGATTTCATCGGTGGCGCCAAAGCGGTTCTTGACCGCGCGCAGGATGCGGAATTGATGGCCGCGCTCGCCTTCGAAATACAGCACGGTATCGACCATATGCTCCAACACGCGCGGGCCGGCGATGGTGCCTTCCTTGGTGACGTGGCCGACCAGGAACAGCACGAAGCCGCGCCGCTTGGCCAGTCGGATCAGTTCATGGGCGCAGGTGCGCACCTGGGTTACCGTGCCCGGCGCCGATTCGATCGTGTCGGCGAACATTGTCTGAATGGAATCGATGACCACCACCTGGGGGGCGTCGGCCACGTCCAAGGTGGAGACAATGTCGCGCAGGCTGGTTGCCGCCGCCAATTTCACCGGGGTATTGGCCAACCCCATGCGGCGTGCCCGCAGGCGCACCTGATCGACGGCTTCTTCGCCCGAGATATAGACCACCGAGCAATGCGCCGATAATTGGGCGGCGGCCTGGGTCAGCAGCGTCGATTTGCCGATACCGGGATCGCCGCCGACCAGCAAGGCGGAGCCAGGGACCAACCCGCCGCCGGCCACCCGGTCCAATTCGCCGATCTTGGTCAAGAGGCGCGGCACCGGGGCGGCCGAGCCTTCCAGGCCGACGAATTCGATCTTGCGGCCAGCCTTGCCGCCCAGGCCCTTGGGCGTGTTCTCGCGCGGGGCTTCCTCGGCGATGGAGTTCCAGGCACCGCAGGTTTCGCACTTGCCAGCCCATTTGACGGTGACGGCGCCACATTCCTGACAGACAAAGCGAGGGGCTGACTTGGACAAGAGGCGGCGTTCCGATGGGAATGGGGGGAAGGGGGCTGGGGAAAGGTATGCGCAAGTCCAGCCGGTTTGGCAAGGGGTGGGTGGGGCGGTTGTGCATTGCGCGGCCGCACCTTACAATGGGAAACCAATTCTGATTGAGGAAATCACGGCAATGGCGATGACGCGGGTGGCGATGCTGGTTGTGGTCGCCATGATGGCTTTTGCCGCCAATTCGGTGTTGTGCCGTCTGGCCCTGGCTCAGACCGCCGTTGATCCGGCCAGTTTCACCTTGGTACGCCTCGCCTCGGGGGCGGCCAGCCTGGGGCTGATCGCGCTTTTCCGCCGCCAAGGACTGGCGGGGTCGTGGCGCGGCGGTGCCGCTTTGCTGGCATATGCTACGGCTTTTTCCTTCGCCTATGTCAGTTTGCCGGCGGGGACCGGGGCCTTGTTGCTGTTCGGCGCGGTGCAGGCGACCATGATCACCGCCGGCCTGTTGCGCGGCGAACATCCGCTGCCGGTGCAATGGTTCGGTCTGGGTTTGGCCTTGGCCGGTCTGGCGCTCTTGCTGGCGCCGGGCGTGTCGGCGCCGCCGCTTTTGGGCGCGGTCCTGATGCTGGGCAGCGGTGTCGCCTGGGGGATATATTCCATTTTGGGCCGTGCCGCCGGCGATCCGATCGCGGTCAATGCCGGCAATTTCCTGCGCGCCGCCCCCTTGGCGTTGCTGCCGGCGCTGGGCATGGCGTCGGCGGATGCGATTCGTCTGGACGACGTCGGGTTGATCTATGCCGCGCTGTCCGGGGCTGTCGCCTCGGGCATGGGCTATGCCTTGTGGTACGCGGTGCTGCCGCATTTGACGGCGGCCCGCGCCGCCTCGGTGCAACTGAGCGTGCCGGTGATCACCGCCCTGGGCGCGGTGGCGATGTTGGGCGAGGACATCTCGCTTAGATTAATGTTGTCGTCAGCCGCGGTACTGGGAGGCATCGCCCTGGTCATCGCCGGCCGGCGCAAGATGCGGTAACGCGCTTAGGCGCGCAGTTCCATCTTGATCGGGCCTTCGGCCCGCACGCTTAGGCGCGCAACTCCATTTTAATCGGGCCTTCGGCCCGCGCGCCTAGGCGCGCAGTTCCATCTTGATCGGGCCTTCGGCCCGCGCGCTTAGGCGCGCAATTCCATTTTAATCGGGCCTTCGGCCCGCCCGTGGATGAATTGATCGACAAATTCGTTGCCGGAATGGTCGATGTCCTTGGCTGGACCGATCCAGATCAGGCGGCCCTTGTACAGCATGGCGATGTGGTCGGCGATCTTGCGGGCGCTGGCCATGTCATGGGTGATCGACAGCGTTGTCGCCCCCAATTCCTTGGTGCATTTGACGATCAGGTCGTTGATGACGTCGGCCATGATCGGATCCAGGCCGGTGGTCGGTTCGTCGAAAAAGATGATTTCGGGGCTGGTGGCGATGGCGCGGGCCAGGGCGACGCGCTTTTGCATGCCGCCGGACAGTTCGGACGGGAACAATTCGCCCGTCGAGGCGGCCAAGCCGACGCTGGCCAGCTTTTCAATGGCGATGGCGTGGGCTTGCTCTCGCTCCATGCCCCGACCCTGGATCAGGCCGAAGGCGACGTTTTGCCAGACCTTCAACGAATCGAACAGCGCCGAGCCCTGGAACAGCATGCCGAATTTCAACATCATGCGGTCGCGATCTTTCGAACGCATGCCGATGACTTCCTCGCCATCGACCTTGATCGAGCCTTTCTCTGGCCGCAACAGGCCAAGGACGGATTTCAGCAGCACCGATTTGCCGGTGCCCGAACCGCCGATGATCACCACCGATTCCCCCTTGGCGACGCTCAGGTCGATGCCATCCAGCACCACCTTCTTGCCAAAGGATTTGTGCACGTCGGAAAGGACGATTTTTGCCGGCGCGGTCATGATCATTTCCCGAAGTAAAGGGCGGTGATGACGTAATTGAAGATCAAAATCATGATCGCCGCCGACACCACCGAATTGGTGGTGGCCGCGCCGACGCCTTGGGCGCCGCCACGGGAATAATAGCCGTGATAGCAGCCCATCAGCGAGATGACGAAGCCAAAGACCGCCGCCTTGGTCAGGCCCGAGATGACGTCCAGCGGTTCCAGGTATTCCCAGGTCCGGGCCAGATAAGAGGACGGGTTGAAGCCCAGCTTATAGACACCGACGATATAGCCGCCGAACACGCCGATGATGTCGGCCACCAGCACCAGACAGGGCACCATCAGCACACCGGCCAGCAGGCGCGGCGCCACCAGATACTTGAACGGATTGGTGGAAAGCGTGGTCAAGGCGTCGATCTGTTCGGTCACCCGCATGGTGCCGATTTCCGCCGCCATCGACGCGCCGATGCGGCCGGCGACCATCAGACCGGCCAGGACCGGGGCCAGTTCGCGCGTTATCGACAGCACCACCACCGTGGCGACGGCGCCTTCGGCGGCGAAGCGGGAAAAGCCGGAATAAGATTGCAGCGCCAGCACCATGCCGGTGAACACCGCCGTCAGACCGACCACCGGCAACGAGTAATAACCGATATCGATCATGGCGCGCAGGGTCAGGCGCGGATAAAACGGCGGGCGGACGACATGCGAGATGGCGGTGCCGGCAAAGGCCGACAACCGGCCTACATGGGACAGGAAGGTCAGGAAGACGCGGCCAATCGTCGCCAGGAAATCCATCAACCGTTTCCTCCGATATAGTCGCGCAAATAGCGCCGGCTTAGGGCGGTCAGGACCTCATAGCCAATGGTGCCGGCCTCAAGCGCCAGTTGGTCGCAATCATGGTCGGGACCGATCAGTTCAAGCATGGCGCCGGCATGGACATGCTCGGGCGGCACGGCGGTGACGTCGAAAGTGGTCAAATCCATGGAGATGCGACCAACGACCGGCACTTTTATCCCTCCGATGACGCCAAATCCACGATTGCCCAATGACCGGAACAGGCCATCGGCATAACCGAAAGCGACAGTGGCCACGCGGCCTTTGCTCTTGAACCGATGGCTGGCACCATAGCCAACGGTCTGGGGGGTGTCAACGTCACGGACCTGGAGGATTCTGCTCGCCAGACGCAGGACCGGGCGCATGGGATTGGGCTGGCCCGGCACCGGGTTAAGGCCGTAAAGGGCGGCGCCGGGGCGGATCAGATCGAAGTGGTAATCCGGCCCCAAGAAGATGGTCGAACTGGCCGCCAAAGAGCGCGGCGTCGACAGGGCCAAGGATTCGCTCATGCTTTGGAACGCGGCTAATTGTTCCGGGTTCTTGCCGTGTTCGGGTTCGTCGGCGCAGGCCATGTGGCTCATGACCAGCATGGTGTCGATGCCCGCGAGGCGGCGGCGGTCATCGACCACCAGATCGATGGCGGCGCGGTCCAAGCCCAGCCGGTTCATGCCGGTATCCAGATGCAATGCCGCCGGCAGGGTCTTGGCCGCCGCTTGGGCGAAGCCCGACCACAGGCCGATCTGTTCAAGGCTGTTGAGCACCGGGATCAGGCCATGGCCGATGAAATCGGCGCCGGTTCCCGGCAGCACGCCGCCCAGCACCAAGATGCGGGCGTCGCCGACAATGGGGCGCAGGGCGATGCCTTCGTCGATGGTGGCGACGAAGAAGGTCTTGCAGCCGGCTTGGCGCAAGCTGCGGGCGACGGCCGCCGCGCCCAAGCCATAGCCATCGGCCTTGACCACCCCGGCGGCCTCGGCGCCGGGGGCACGGGCAGCCAAGCGGCGCCAATTATCGGCGATGGCGTCAAGATCGATGGTCAGAATGCCGGTGGCGCGGTCATGGGCGGTCATCAGAACCCCGGTTCTTCGTAATGGTCGTCGGTCATCAGATTGCCGAACTTGGTGAATTCGCCATGGAAGGCCAGGCGGACGGTGCCGACCGGGCCGTGACGCTGCTTGGCGATGATCACTTCGGCGGTGTTCCACACCTCTTCGCAGCGTTCCTGCCATTTGGCGTGACGTTCGTTGTATTTTTCCGGGGTTTCGTCCGGGCGCTGGCCCGGCTCGGCCCGTTCCAGGTAATATTGTTCGCGGAAGACGAACATGACGACGTCGGCGTCTTGTTCGATCGAGCCCGATTCACGCAGATCCGACAATTGCGGCCGCTTGTCCTCGCGTTGTTCCACCGCGCGCGACAACTGCGACAGGGCGATCACCGGCAAATCCAATTCCTTGGCCAGGGCCTTGAGGCCGCGGGTGATTTCCGAGACTTCCTGCACGCGGCTTTCCGCCGTCGCTCCCGACCCGCGCAGCAATTGCAGGTAATCGACGACGATCAGATGCAGGCCTTGCTGGCGCTTGAGCCGGCGGGCACGGGTGCGCACCGACGAGATGCTGAGGGCTGGGGTGTCGTCGATATGCAGCGGCAGGCGGTGCAGTTCCTGGGCGGCGACCACCAGCTTCTCGAATTCGTCGTTGGACATCTCGCCTTGGCGGATCTTATGGCTTTGGATCTCGGCCGCTTCGGCCAAGATACGGGTGGCCAATTGTTCCGACGACATTTCCAGCGAGAAGAAGGCGACGACGCCGCCATCGGCGGCCTTCTTGTTGCCGAGCGCGTCCACTTCCTCGCGATAGGCCTTGGCGGCGTTATAGGCGATGTTGGTGGCCAGCGAGGTTTTGCCCATGGACGGGCGGCCGGCCAGGATCAGCAAATCCGACGGATGCAGGCCGCCCAGTTTCTTGTCCAGATCGATCAGGCCGGTGGGCACGCCCGACAGCTTGCCCTGGCGCTTATGCGCCGATTCGGCTTGCTTGACCGCCTCGACCAGCACTTGGCCGAAGGTCTCGAAGCCGCCTTCGGTCTGGCCGGTGGTGGCCAGTTCGTACAATTGCGCCTCGGCCCGGCCGATCTGGTCCATGGCCGGCTCGTCGATCTTGGGGGCGTGGGCCTGATTGACCATGGTCTCGCCCAGCTCGATCAATTCACGACGCAGATGCAGGTCGTGGATCAGCTTGGCGTAATCCTCGGCGTCGATGATCGACACCACCGCATTGGCCAATTGCGCCAGATACGGCGTGCCGCCCAATTCTTCCAGGCCGCCGTCATGCTGGAAATAGGTGGTCAGCGTCACCGGATTGGCGATCTGGCCGCGTTCGATCAGCTTGGCGCAAGCGGCGAAGACGCGGCCATGGGTGGGGTCGGCGAAATGTTCCGGCCGCAAATATTCCGACACCCGCTCAAAGGTGCGGTTGTTGAGCAAGATGGCGCCCAGCAGCGCCTGTTCCGCTTCGTAATTATGCGGCGGGGTGCGAAAGGTGGGAAGGTCTTCAGGGTTCGACATGGCCGAACCCTAACAGAAAGGATCAGGCAGGCAAAGCCGGCGCGGTGATCACTTTTCCGCCAGCCGCCGTTCCGTCTCCAGCATGTAATCGCGGGTCAGGGGCAGGGCATAGCGGTGCTTGGTCAGCTGGATCTGAAACACCATCAACGACATGCGGCGAAATCCGATCTCGCAGGCCGAGAGATAGGCCTCCCACATGCGGCAAAAGCGTTCGTCGTACAGGGCGGCGGCCTCGGCCCGGCGGGTGGTGAAGCGGTCACGCCACGCCTTGAGCGTTTCGGCGTAATGGACCCGCAGCACCTCGACATCCGTGGTCCACAGCTTGGCCTTTCCCACCGCCGGCAAAACCTGGCCCAGTGACGGGGTATAGGAACCGGGGAAGATATGGCGCTGAATCCACGGGTTCGAGCTGCCGTAATCATATTCGCCGACGGAATGGACCAGGGCGACGCCGTCATCGGTCAGCAGGTCGCGGACCTTGCGGAAATATTGGCGGTAATGGGGCGGTCCCACATGCTCGAACATGCCGACGCTGACGATGCGGTCGAAGCGTTGGCTAAGCTTGCGGTAATCCAGCAACTCGAAGCGGACGCGGTCGGCCAGTCCGGCCTCTGCCGCCCGACGGCGGGCCACTTCCAATTGTTCCTTGGACAGGGTCACCCCCAGCACCTTGACGTCGGCGGTTCGGGCGATTTGCAGGGCCATGCCGCCCCAGCCGCAGCCGATATCCAGCACGCTTTGACCATCCTTGATGTCCAGCTTGGCGATGATATGCCGTTTTTTCGCCGCCTGCGCCTGTTCCAGGCTGTCATCGGCGTTCTGGAAATAGGCGCAGGAATATTGCAGATCGTCGTCGAGAAACAGTTTGAACAGGTTTTCATGCAGGTCGTAATGATGCGACACGCGTTTTTGCGCCAGATGCATGGGGTTCCAGCGCTGCCAGAACAAAAAGGCGCGGCCCATGGCTTGATAGGCCTTGTGCAGCGGGTTGAAACCGCCATCGGCGACATTGGCGCAGCAGACATCAAGGAAATCGTGGAAGCTGCCTTCCTCCATCACCAGCGTGCCGTCGGTATAGGCTTCCAGCAGGTGATAATCGGGGGCCAGGGTGATGCGGCGCTCGGTCTTTTTATCGGTGATACGGGCGACGGCCACCGGGGCCGAACCGTCACCGTACTGGCGCTTGGTGCCGGCACTGTCGATAAGCCCAATGGCGCCTTGAGAGATCAGGTTTGAAAACAGCAGATCGAGCAGGGACATGGGTTCGCGCTCCGGTAGACGACGGCGCTTATGGTGGCGCGTTGCCCGCGCATGCGTAACCCAAGCTTTGGTATTATGTAAAATGACACAGGCGGCGGATGGTTGCCCATCCGCCGCCTGGCGTCATCATCTTGGCGCGACAGAAAAGGCTTAGACCTCTTCTTCGTCCTCGGCGACGTCGTCTTCGACCACGTCTTCCGCTTCCACGACTTCTTCCACTTCGGCTTCTTCAGCTTCGATGGCGGCAGCGGCAGCGGCAGCGGCGGCGCGCTCGGCTTCTTCTTGCGAGCGGGCGACGGTAATGGTCACCGTCACCGAGACTTCCGGGTGCAGCGAGACGCGGACCGGGTAGGAACCCAGGGTCTTGATCGGGCTGTCCAGGTTGACCTGGCGGCGTTCCACGGTGTAGCCGGCGCCCTTGATGGCGTCGGCGACGTCGCGGCCGGAAACCGAACCGTACAACTGACCACCTTCGCCAGCCTGCCGAACCATCAGCACCGACAGGCCGTCCATCTTGACGGCGACGCCTTGGGCTTCGTCACGGCGCTTGAGGTTCAGAGCCTCAAGCTGAACACGCTGCTGTTCGAAGAAGGCAAGGTTACCCTTGTTGGCGCGCAGCGCCTTCTTCTGAGGCAGCAGAAAATTGCGGGCGAAGCCAGGCTTGACCTTGACCACGTCGCCCATCTGACCGAGCTTCTCGATCCTTTCGAGCAGGATGACTTCCATCTTAACCCTCCATACCGCCGCCGCTATCGCCGCGGCGGAACCTCATCGTCCAGAATCTTACCATCCCCAGTACGGCGACGGCCAAGGCCGCCCACACAAATACCAGGGCCAGCAACCCATATGTCGTGGCGAGAATTAATCTCGCCTGGGGCTTGCCCGCCGCCCAGCCATGAATGGCCGCCAATCCCAACAGTATGAATGGGATCACCACCACCAGAGCCACATTGCCCCCCACGAAGCCGACGTCGCCGCCGAAAACCTGGGATGCCAACGCCGCGACCACCAGAACCACGGCCAGCCAATCAGGCAGCCAAAGCTGCCGATAGGCCGGCGATTGCCGGCGATTGCGGCCAAGCCTGACCAGCAAAGCCT
The DNA here is from genome assembly GCF_018224925.1 of Magnetospirillum sulfuroxidans. Lineage (GTDB taxonomy): Bacteria > Pseudomonadota > Alphaproteobacteria > Rhodospirillales > Magnetospirillaceae > Magnetospirillum > Magnetospirillum sulfuroxidans. The sequence continues at coordinate 133,952 of NZ_JAGTUF010000001.1, forward strand.
GCGCCCCGGTGGCGTTGGCGACGATCATCACCAGCCACGATGCGGACACCATGGCGGGGAAGAACGACGACCACCACCCGACCACCTTGGGCCGCTCAGGGGGCGGCAGTTCGGTGGCCAACAGATCAAGAGCTTGGCTGATGGTTTCAGCAACCCAACCCTTGACCCCTTCGGGGTGCCCCGCCACCAAGACGGCGCCGATAATCATCAGCACCAAGATGGTGGCGGTCAGCCATGCCAGGATCAAACCCGGCGGGTACCACTCGGTCGGTCCGTCTTCGGCTTGTCGCCAAAGCAGGGCCTTATGTGTCACCACCATGGCAGGTAACGCGGCGGCGACCAGAAAGGACACGGCGGACATGCCGCCAAATCCCAAGGCCACCACGATTGCGCCAACTCCTCCGGCGGTCACCGAGGCTCCCATGCCCAACGCCAATCCCGCCATCATCAACGGTAAAGGCGCCACATAGGACAGGACAAACCCTAACGCGATGCCCTTGACCAGCGACAGAAACAGGAGCGCGCTCAGCAATCCCGCCGCCAGCCCAAGGCCGAGTTGCCGTATCACCGGCAAGACAAGCTGCTTACTTCACCACGTAGGGCAGCAAGCCCAAGAAGCGGGCGCGCTTGATGGCCTGGGCCAGTTCGCGCTGCTTCTTGGCCGACACCGCAGTGATGCGGCTCGGCACGATCTTGCCGCGCTCGGAAATGAAGCGGCTCAACAGCTTGGTGTCCTTGTAGTCGATCTTCGGCGCACCCTCGCCCGAGAACGGGCAGGTCTTGCGGCGGCGGAAGAACGGGCGGCGGGCGCCGGCGGCAGCGGCGGGGCGCGGACGCTCGGTGGTCTTGACGTCGCTCATTATTCACCTCCCTCGGAACGGCGCGGACGATCCTCACGCGGGCCGCGATCTTCACGCGGACCACGATCGCCGAAACCGCGATCTTCGCGGCGCGGACGTTCGTCACGGCTGTTCTTGGCCTGCATCATGGCCGACGGGCCTTCTTCCAGCTCGTCGACGCGAACGGTCAGAACACGCAGAACGTCTTCGTTCAGCGACATCTGGCGCTCCATTTCCTTGACCGCGGCCGAGGGGGAGTCCAGGTTGAGCAGAACGTAGTGCGCCTTGCGGTTCTTCTTGACCCGGTAGGCGATATTGCGCAGACCCCAGAATTCCTTCTTGGCGACGGTACCGCCGCCCTGGGTCAACACACCGGCCATCTCGTCGATCAGGGCTTCGACCTGCGGGGCCGAAACTTCCTGACGCGCGAGAATCACGCATTCATAAAAAGGCATTCAATAATCCCTTCTGGCTTTTCTCTTCCCTTCGCCCCCACCTTGGAGTCGCGGGCATAGCCGTCCCGTCTTGACAGTCGGACCGGCAAGGGTTTGGAAGCCGGGGAATATACACGAAAAGACCCTCTATGCAAGGCTTAGGTGCCTATGCGGCTTGGAGGGTGGAAATAGCACGTAAAAGGAGTCATCATGCCGAAATAAGACACCGAATAAGGGTGGTGTCGCAGGAGATGAAATCATGGCTGATGGACGTTGGGGGCACTTGTCCGTGCGCGGACAGCAATTGGAATATCGCTGGGTCGGCCCGCGGCCGGATCAGGCGCCAACCATGGTTTTCTTGCATGAAGGCTTGGGCTCGGCCGCCTTGTGGCGGGATTTGCCCGATCGCGTGGCCAGCTCCACCGGATGCGGCGTTTTGCAATACAGCCGTCATGGCTATGGCGGGTCCAGCCGCAAGCCCCATCCCTGGCCAGACACTTATTTACAAGACGAGGCGGAATTTTGGCTGCCGCAGGTCTTGAATGTGCTGGGCGTTCGTCAGGCGATTTTGGTCGGCCATTCCGACGGCGGTTCGATCTCGGCCATCGCCGCGGGCTTGGGCAGTGTTCCCCAATTGGCTGGCATCGCCTTGCTCGCCCCCCATGTGATGGCCGAACCGGCGACTCTGGCCGGGGTGCGCGGTGCCGTTGATGCGTTCGAGAAAGCCCGGCTGCGCGACCATTTGCACCGCTATCACGGTGAAAACACCGATGATGTGTTTTGGGGCTGGGCGCTGGCCTGGGAGCGCTTGTGCGCCGATGAGTGGGATGTGCGGCCGTTACTGGCGCAAGTGACGGTGCCGGTGCTGGTGGTGCAAGGCGACGATGACGAATATGGCAGCGCCGCGCAATATTTGTCGATTCAGTCAACGGTTCCGGCTGGGGCCGAAATCCGGGTGTTGCCGCAATGCCGGCACTTACTGTACCGCGATTGCCCGGCCGAAGTGACCGAGGCCTTATGCGCTTTCGCCGGTCGGGTCTTTGGCGACGAATCGGCCTCAGTCTTCCAGTACCAAGCCCTCGCGTAGCAACAGGCCGATCATTTCGAAATCGCGGCGGATCAGGTCGAAAGCGATTAATTGCATGCTCAGGGTTTCCATGGCCCGGATCTGGTCGCGACCTCGGGCGATGTCGTTGCGCAGATCCATGGCCTGGTGTAGGAAGTCGGCGTGTTCGGCGCAGTGAGCGTGACGATGGGCGATGCCGGCCGGCTGGCGCAGGTGGGCCATCAAGCTTTCTTCGGCTTGGGCGTGGCGGGCGAACTGATCCAGCCACTCATCGAACAGGCCCAGAATTTGCGTGCGGTTATCGGCGGTGGCGATGGCGGCTTGCAGCAGCTCAAGGTCCTGTACCAATTCCTGGTGATGTTGGTCGATGCTCGCATGGCCGATGCGATAGGTGTCTGACCAGTAGACAGGCGGCACGCGGGCAACTCCACAATGTCATGCGGTTGACACCTTGGGGTGAAATTGATTTGGTTTCAATATAACCAAAGGGTGCTTCTGTATCACATTGTCAGCAACGCCACGCTTGACAGCGGCCGCCTTCATGCCTTTCCTCTCGGCACCAAATTTCACCCCCGACGGAGGGATCAGTATGTCGCGAGCGTTCGTCTTCCCCGGCCAAGGCTCCCAGGCCGTTGGCATGGGCCGTGAACTGGCCGCAGCCTTTGGCGAAGCCCGCCATGTGTTTCAAGAAGTCGACGAGGCGTTGTCGCAAAATCTGTCCAAGCTGATGTTCGAAGGCCCGGAAGACAGCCTGACCCTGACCGAGAACGCCCAGCCGGCGCTGATGGCGGTATCGGTGGCGGTGATCCGCGTGTTGGAAGGCCAGGGCAAGATGGATCTGGCCAAGACCGCCAGCTTCGTCGCCGGCCATTCCCTGGGGGAATATTCCGCCCTGGCCGCCGCCGGCACTTTCTCGCTGGCCGATACGGCGCGGCTGTTGAAATTGCGCGGCCAAAGCATGCAAAAGGCGGTGCCGGTGGGCATCGGCGCCATGGCGGCGCTGCTGGGCAGCGAATATGAACAGGCCAAGGAAATCGCCGCCCTGGCCGCGGAAGACCAAGTGTGCGAAGCCGCCAACGACAATGGCGCCGGCCAAGTGGTGGTGTCGGGCCACAAGGAAGCGGTGGAACGCGCCATGAAGATCGCCGCCGAAAAGGGCGTCAAGCGTGCCGTGCTGTTGCCGGTGTCGGCGCCGTTCCATTGCGCCTTGATGCAGCCGGCCGCCGACGCCATGGCCGAGGCCCTGTCCAACGTCAGCATGAACGCGCCAACCGTGCCGCTGGTGGCCAACGTAATGGCCGCCGCCGTCACCGACCCGGAAATCATCCGCGATTTGCTGGTGCGTCAGGTTACCGGCACCGTGCGCTGGCGCGAAGGCGTGCTCTATATGAAAGAGCAGGGCGTCAGCCAACTGGTGGAAATCGGCGCCGGCAAGGTGCTGTCCGGTTTGGCCAAGCGCATCGATAAGGAACTGACCGGCATTGCCGTGGGCAATCCGGCCGATATCGACGCCTTTTTGGCCTCGCTGTAATCATTAAGGGGGAAACCATGTTCGATCTTACCGGCAAGACCGCGCTGATCACCGGCGCCTCGGGCGGCATCGGCGGCGCCATCGCCAAGGCTCTGCATCAGGCCGGCGCCACCGTGGCCATTCACGGCACCCGGCGCGAGGCGCTGGACGCCTTGGCCGCCGAATTGGGCGAGCGCGTCCATGTGCTGCCCGCCAACCTGTCCAAGGGCGAAGAGGTCGAGCAATTGGCCAAGGACGCCGAGGCGGCCTTGGGCGGCCTGGATATCTTGGTCAACAATGCCGGCATCACCAAGGATGGTCTGGTTCTGCGCATGAAGGACGAGGATTGGGAAGCGGTCCTTAACGTCAATCTGACCGCGGCCTTCCGTCTGTGCCGGGCCGCCATCAAGGGGATGATGAAGCGCCGGTCGGGGCGCATCATCAACATCACCTCCATCGTCGGCGTCACCGGCAATCCCGGGCAGGTCAATTACTGCGCCTCCAAGGCCGGCATGATCGGCATGACCAAGTCGTTGGCCCAGGAAGTGGCCAGCCGCAACGTCACCGTTAACGCCGTGGCGCCGGGCTTTATCGCCACCGCCATGACCGACGAGCTCAATGACGAGCAAAAGGCCCGCATCAATGGCCAAATCCCCGCCGGCCGCATGGGCTCGGCCGAGGAAATCGCGGCGGCGGTGCTGTATCTGGCTTCGGCCGAGGCGGCTTACGTCACCGGCCAGACCCTGCACGTCAATGGCGGCATGGCGATGATCTAGGGCCATTGGCTCAACAAGTTTCAACACCTTGTGTTCCAGTGCTGGCCAAGCCTGAAAAAGTGTGCTAGGTACGGGCCACTTTCCGCCACAAAGGGGCCAGTGCCCCCCAAATAGCGGGCGCAAGTTTCATCCATATGGCACTACACCTTGAGGGAATTCACATGAGCGACGTCGCCGAGCGGGTTAAGAAGATTGTCGTTGAGCATCTGGGCGTTGAAGAGGCCAAGGTGACCGAGAACGCCAGCTTCATCGATGACCTGGGCGCCGACAGCCTCGACACCGTCGAGCTGGTCATGGCCTTTGAAGAAGAATTCGGTTGCGAAATCCCCGATGACGCCGCCGAAAAGATTTTGACCGTCAAGGACGCGATCGACTTCATTTCGAAGGCCGCGTAACACGGGTCAAGGGCGCCGACTCCCGCAATGGGACCGGCGCCCTTTCTCTAAGTAGATAACGGGAACAATCGCATGAGACGTGTCGTCGTCACCGGCCTCGGTATCGTCAGCCCCTTGGGTTGCGGCGTCGAAAATAACTGGAAACGCCTGATCAATGGCGAATCCGGCATCCGCGCCATCGAGCATTTCGACGTCTCGGACCTGCCCGCCAAGATTGCCGGCGTTATTCCGCGCGGTACCGGCGAAGGCGAGCTGGACTTGGACAAGGTTGCTCCGGCCAAGGAACGCCGGCGCATGGACGATTTCATCGTCTATGGTCTGGCCGCCGCCATGGAAGCCATCGAGGATTCCGGCTGGATGCCCACCGATGATGAAGGCCAGGAACGCACTGGCGTGATGATCGGTTCCGGCATTGGCGGTTTGCCCGCCATCGCCGAAGGCGCCCTGGTGTTGCAGGCCTCGGGGCCGCGCCGCGTCAGTCCGTTCTTCATCCCGTCGGCTCTGATCAATCTGGTCTCGGGCCATCTGTCGATCAAATACGGCTTCAAGGGCCCCAACCACGCCGTGGTCACCGCCTGTGCCACCGGTGCCCATGCCATCGGCGACGCCGCCCGCATGATCATGTTCGGTGATGCCGAGGTGATGGTCGCTGGCGGCACCGAAGCCGCCGTGTCCCGTCTGGGCGTGGCCGGCTTCTCCGCCTGCAAGGCGTTGTCCACCGCCCGCAACGACGCCCCGGCAACGGCTTCGCGTCCGTGGGACAAGGACCGTGACGGTTTCGTCATGGGCGAAGGCGCCGGCGTCGTGGTTCTGGAAGAACTGGAACACGCCCGTGCTCGCGGCGCCAAGATTTACGGCGAAGTGATCGGCTATGGCATGTCGGGCGATGCTCATCACATCACCGCTCCGGCCGAAGACGGCAATGGTGCGTTCCGCGCCATGAAGGCGGCGCTGGCCCGCGCCGGTTTGAACCCCGCCGACATCGATTATATCAATGCCCACGGTACCGCCACCATGGGCGACGTCATCGAATTGGGGGCGGTCAAGCGTCTGTTCGGCAGCGCCGCCGCAACCGTGTCGATGAGCTCGACCAAATCGGCCATTGGTCACCTGTTGGGGGCTGCCGGCGCGGTCGAGGCTATCTTCTGCCTGCTGGCTATTCGTGACCAGGTGGCGCCGCCGACCCTTAATCTGGATAATCCAGACGAAGGCTGCGACATGGATCTGGTGGCCAAGGTGGCAAAGAAGCGTTCGATCAAGGTGGCCATGTCCAACTCGTTCGGCTTTGGCGGCACCAACGCTTCGGTCATCTTCAGGGCCGCGCCGTAAGGGGCTGGTCTGAAGCAAAGATAGCAAAGGTCCCTATGCTCCGGCATGGGGACCTTTGTCTTTATGGGGACATTCTGATGCGCGTTGTCGGGAAATTACTGGCTGTCTTGGCCATCGTCATCATCGCCGCCGGCACCTGGGTGGCGCTTGAAGGCCATCGCCGTTTCACCGGCCCCGGCCCGCTGGCCGAGGCCATCACCATCGTCGTCCCCAAGGGCGCCGGTCTGGAGGCCATCGCCCGTAAGCTGGAAGCTTATCGGGTGGTCCCCGACCGTTTTACCTTCATGCTTGGGACCCGCCTGCGACAGGTGACGCTGAAGGCGGGGGAGTATGAATTTCCCGCCCGCATCAGCGCCGAAGAAGCCATGCGCATGATTGCCGATGGCCGCACCGTTAAGCATAAGCTGACCATCGCCGAAGGGCTGACCGTGCGCCAGGTGCTGGCCGAATTGGACGAAGCCGCGTTTTTGGCCGGCAAGGTCTCCACGATTCCTGCCGAGGGCTGGTTGTTACCGGAAACCTGGGTGTTGTCGCGCGATGACGACCGGGGCGAATTGGTGGCGCGCATGGAAAAGTCCATGCGCCAGACCCTGGACGAATTGTGGTCGAAGCGCGCCGCTGGCCTGCCGCTGAAATCGCCGGAAGAAGCCCTGATCCTGGCCTCGGTGGTCGAGCGGGAAACCGGCCTTAAGGCCGAACGACCGATGGTCGCCGGGGTGTTCATCAACCGCCTGCGTTTGGGCATGCGTCTGCAATCGGATCCGACGGTGATTTATGGTTTGTCCAATGGTCTTGGGGTGTTAGAGCGACCGTTGACCCGCGCCGATCTCGACCGCGCCCATGCCTGGAACACCTATGTCATCGACCGCCTGCCCAAGACCGCCATCGCCAATCCCGGCCGCGCCAGTCTGGAAGCGGTGCTGAACCCGGCCAAGACCGACGCGCTATATTTCGTCGCCGACGGTTCGGGCGGTCACGCCTTCGCCAAATCCCTGGACGAGCACAACAAGAATGTCGGCGTTTGGCGGAAGGTCGAAAAGGATAAAAAGGCCAAGTAAGGCTTAAGGCATTTTCGACGCCAAGGTCAGGATCTCGCCATCGACGGCGAAGCGCCCGTAGCCTTGATGATGGATGGTGCGGGGCTGGGGCAGGGCAGGGTCTCCCCAAGCCTTGACCACTTCCAGCACGAACAGGCCATAGCGTTCGACCAGGGCATCATCGGCGACACGGCATTCCAGATTGGCGAAGCATTCGCCGACCAGCGGGGCCGCCACCTTCTCGGCGGCCAGGGGGGTGAATCCCAAGGTGGCGAATTTATCGGTGTCGCGGCCACTGCAATTGCCCACCGCCACCACTTTATCGGCCAAGGTGACGTCGGGAATGGCGATGACGCATTCCCCGGTGGCGCGCAAGGCGGCATAACTGTGATTGGCGTTGCTGACGACGCAGCCCAGCAAGGGCGGTTCGAATTCCATCATCATGTGCCAAGACATGGTCATGATGTTGGTGTGGCCATTGTTTGTGGTGGTTAACAGCACCACCGGTCCTGGTTCAAGCAGGCCATAGACCTTGGCTAAGGGGAAATCGTGCCGCATGGCTGTCCTCGCCAACGCTTGTCGTTCGAGTTTAGGCGCTTCCGCCGGTACAGCCTAAGGCCAAGAGCCGGCAGGGGCATCGTGTCATTCGCACATGGCCCCATGCATTTTGACAATTGCTGAGCGGGCGGCGCCTGGGACTAGGGTCGGTTGCATCAGCAATCTGACCCGGATTCTCGTCATGCCTTCCAAGCCAATGTTCCGCCGTCTGTTAGCGGCGCTGCCCCACGAGGGGGAACGGCGTTATCATGCCGACGGCGTTTCCATGCAGATCACCCGCCACGACACCCCCTATACCCTTATCTCGGTGATGGTGAAGGCCGAGGGCCATAATGCCTGGGTGACGGCCGAACTCGATGCCGGCGAGGTGACCTTGCATCACCCGCGCAACATCGAGTTGGTCGATAAGGCCCTGGATTTGTTCTTGGCTTAGTCTTCCAGCTTTCGCAGCATATCCGCCGTGATCAGGGTGATGCCCTTGTCCGAGCGAGAGAAGCGCTTGGCATCCAGAACCGGGTCGTCGCCGACCACCAGGCCGGGGGGGATGACGCAGCCCTGGTCGACGATGCATTTTTTCAGCTTGGCGTGACGGCCGATGTCGCAATCGGGCAGCACCACCGAATCTTCGACCAGGCAATACGAATTGACGCGGACGTTGGAATACAGCAGCGAGCGCCGCACCACCGCGCCCGAAATGATGCAGCCGCCCGACACCATGGAATCCACCGCCATGCCGCGCCGAGTGTCCGAATCGAACACGAACTTGGCCGGCGGCAATTGCGCCTGATAGGTCCAGATCGGCCAGGAATCGTCATAGATGTTCAGGGACGGCGTTACCGTGGTCAGGTCGATATTGGCTTCCCAATAGGCATCGACGGTGCCGACGTCGCGCCAATAATGTTCGCGTGCGCCGTCATGCATGACGCAGGAATGCTGGAAACGGTGGGCCAGCACCTTGTGCGTGCCGATCAGCGACGGAATGATGTTCTTGCCGAAATCGTGCTCGGTGCCCGGATCGGTGGCATCAATGCCAAGCCGTTCATAGAGGAACTGGGCATTGAACATATAGATGCCCATGCTGGCCAGGGCTTGGTCAGGCTTGCCGGGAATGGGCTGGGGATGGGCCGGCTTTTCGTCGAAACGGATGACGTTGTCGGCGTCGTCGACGGCCATGACGCCAAAGCCGGTGGCGTCGGCCAGCGGAACTTCGATGCAGGCGACGGTGACGTCGGCGCCTTCGGCCAGATGGTGGGCCAGCATCTTGCCGTAATCCATCTTGTAGACGTGGTCACCGGCCAGGATCAGCACGAATTCCGGGTGATGGGCGCGGATGATGTCCAGATTCTGGAATACCGCGTCGGCGGTGCCCTTGTACCAATTCTCACCATCGGTGCGTTGCTGCGCCGGCAGCAATTCGATGAATTCGTTGAATTCGCCGCGCAGGAAGCCCCAGCCGCGCTGCACATGCTGGATCAGCGAATGGGCTTTGTACTGGGTCAGCACGCCGATGCGGCGGATGCCGGAATTGATGCAATTGGACAAGGCGAAATCGACGATGCGGAACTTGCCGGCAAACGGGACAGCCGGCTTGGCATGCCAGTCGGTCAGGGATTTGAGGCGCGAGCCGCGACCGCCTGCCAGGACCAGCGCCAGGGTGCGGCGCAGACGCGGGTTGACTTCCAGATCGACGGCCGGACCATCCTGAGACACGCTCATTTATCCCTCCCGGGTATTTTTGGTGATGCCCTTGGGGCACGGCAACCGGACGGTGCCACAGATTGCCGGCTTGGGCAACCGCCAGCGGCCGTTGGCAGCTTTGCCGTATCCGCCTTTCACCCGTCGCCGGCTTGGGTTAGGGTTGTGAATTGCCGTATGCAAAAGAGGAAGGCCCCATGCGTGTCCTGTTCGCCGCCTCCGAGGTGTTCCCGCTGGTCAAGACCGGTGGGTTGGCTGATGTTGCCGGGGCCTTGCCGGCGGCCTTGATCGAAGCCGGGCACGAGGTGCGGGTGCTGCTGCCCGGCTATCCCCAAGCCTTGGCGAAGGCCGAGGGAAAGCGTCAGGTGGCGTCCTTGGGCGATCCATTGGGTGTGGGCGGCGAAACCAAGCTGATTTCAGCCAAGCTGCCGCAATCGGGGGGGGCGGCGGGGGTGCCGGTGTGGCTGCTGGATTGTCCGGCCCTGTACGATCGGGCCGGCGGTCCCTATGTGGACGAACATGGCGTCGATTATGCCGACAATCCGTTGCGCTTTGGCCTGCTGTCCTGGGCGGCGGCGTTTTTGTGCACAGACAATGCGCCGGTCAAATGGCGGCCGCAGGTGTTGCATTGCCATGACTGGCAGACCGGACTGGCCCCCGCCTATCTGCATGCCTGGAAGGTGGAAAAGCCGCCGGCAACCGTTTTCACCATTCACAACATCGCCTATCAGGGCCAGTTTCCCGCCGATATCGTGTCGCGCCTGGGGCTGCCATGGGAGATGTTCACCATGGACGGGCTGGAATATTGGGGTGACATGGCCTTCTTGAAGGCTGGTCTGATCTATGCCGATAAACTCAGCACCGTCAGCCCGCGTTATGCCCGTGAAATCCAGTCGCCAGCCTTTGGCCATGGCATGGAGGGGGTGTTGACCAACCGTGCCGCCGATCTGGTCGGGATTTTGAATGGTGCTGATTACGGCGTCTGGAGCCCGGCGACCGATCCCCATGTGGTCGCGCGTTATCAGCCCCCCGATTTCATCGACGGCAAGGCGGCCAACAAGGCGGCTTTGCAACAGGCGTTGGGTCTGGAAAAGGATCAGGAAGCGCCGCTGCTGGTCATCGTCAGTCGGTTGACCGACCAAAAGGGCATGGACATGGTGTTGTCGACCTTGCCGGCGGTGTTGCGGCAGGGGGCGCAACTGGCTGTGCTGGGGGCCGGCGATCGGGCATTGGAACAAGGCTTCCAATCGGCGGCGGCGGGCTCGCCCAAACGCATGAGCGTGACCATCGGTTATTCCGAGGAACTGGCCCATCGGCTGTTGGCGGCAGGCGACATGCTGGTGATGCCGTCACGTTTCGAACCCTGCGGCCTGACCCAGTTCTATGCCATGCGCTATGGCACCGTGCCGGTGGTTCACGCCACCGGCGGTCTGGCCGACACGGTGATGGATTGCAGTTATGACGGTTTGGTCACCGGCACCGGGACCGGCTTTGTCTTCGAGCACGCCAATGCCGGCGCTTTTCAATGGTGCCTGGAACGGGCCATCGCCGCCTTCGGGCAAAAGGATCAATGGCGCCGCATTCAAGGCGCCGGAATTGCCCAGGATTTCGGCTGGGGTCGCTCGGCGGCGCGCTATGGCGCCTTGTATGATGAATTGGTTCCGGCATGAGCCTGTCTTTGATCGCCGATATGGGCGGCACCAATGTGCGCTTTGCCTTGGTTGATGCCGCAGGCGGCATCGGCCCTGACATGGTGTTGCAATGCGCCGATTTCGCCGGTCCCGATGACGCGGCCCGCGCTTTTTTGGCCGCGCGTGACGGGGCTAAGCCGACGCGTGGCGCCTTTGCCGTGGCTTCGCCGATCACCGGCGATGTCATCGAGATGACCAATTCGGCCTGGCGCTTTTCTGTCCATCACGTTCAACGGCAATTGGGCTTGGACCAGTTGCAGGTGGTCAACGATTTCACCGCCACCGCGCTTTCGGTGCCGCATCTGGCGGCTGCGCATCTGTTGAAGTTGGGCGGGGGGGAGGGTGTCGCCGGGGCGCCCATCGCCGTGCTGGGGCCGGGAACCGGATTGGGGGTGTCGGGGTTGGTGGCCGACGTCCATGGCCGGTGGACGGCTTTGGCCACCGAGGGCGGCCACGTCACCTTGGCTGCGACCGACGACACCGAGGCTCAGGTCATTGCCCAATTGCGTCGACGTTTCGGCCACGTCTCGGCCGAGCGGGCGCTGTCGGGCCCAGGCTTGCTTAATCTATACGAGGCGGTGGCGGCGCTTCAGGGGATTCCCGCGTCTTATTCCACCGCCGAGGCGGTGTCCAGTCACGGCCTGGATGGGTCGTGTCCGCTGTGTCGGCAAGCCTTGTCCATGTTCTTCGCCATGCTGGGGACGGTGGCCGGCAATCTGGCCTTGTCGCTGGGCGCCCGCGGCGGCGTCTATATCGCCGGCGGTATTTTACCGCGCATGAGCCAAGCTTTTTTCGCGTCCGAATTCCGCCGCCGCTTCGAGGCCAAGGGACGCTTCGCCGCCTATCTGTCGGCGGTTCCCACCTGGTTGGTAATGCATCCCGAACCGGCCTTTGCCGGCTTGGCCGCGCTTACGGCTGATCCGATCCAGGGATAAAATCTGATCGGCGAAAGGGCCAATGCAAAGCCGATGGACGCGCCAGACAGGGCCGTTGCATGGGGTGGCTTTGCTCAAAAGTATTAAAAATATACCGTCGTATATGGTAAAACAGCGTTGGGGTTTGGGGGCGAAGTTGCCTCGCCATTGCCTGTTTATCGGCTTGTGTCGCCACATCGAGCATAGGGTTGATGTGCACACGCGTAAGTCATAGCATGGGGGTGGGGACGGCGTGGGGACGTTTTATGGGTTCAATTCGTAAGGTTGAGGTTAGCACCGGCGTCTGGTGGATCGAGGTTGCTGCCGCCAATTTGCGTGTGCTGTGCGGCTGTCCTGCCGATGTCGTCAAGCACATGATGAAGCGCGGCCTGATCGCCCCCACCGAGTTGGGCGGCGTCGTCTTTGAGACCGGCCCCAACGCCATCTTGCTATCCGATGTCATGGTTCAAAACGGCACCTTCGCCAATCTGGGCGAATTCCCTGTGCTGCAAATGCTTTATCGGCAGGGCATGATCATTCCCGACCATCCCGGCAATACCGGCGATAAACCGCTGCTGATCGGTTCGGCCGAGCAAGTGCGGGCGCAGCTCCAATATATCTATCGCGGCAATTACGGCCTGATCAGCGAAGACGAATTGCTGGAAGCCGGGGCCACGGCGCAGCAGGCCAAAGACTTGATGCGGATGAAACTGAAATTCGCTTTCGGTCGCATCCGCCATCCGCAGGAATTGCTTGATACCTTGTCGGTGGATGCCGAGACGGTGGAGATCCGGGGCGGCGTCAGCGTTCGCCGGGTGCGGTTGAATACCTTTGAATTCCGCTATGGCAATGAAACCGCCACGGTCGATCTGACCTTGCCGCCGTTTGAAACCTATGAATGCCCGTATCCGTTGGGTTTCTACAACATGCAGCGGGAATATTTCTCGGTCGTGCATTCGGGCGAGGGCGATGGCTGGGACATCAATCGCCCCAGCATGGGCGCCATTTTGATGTTTCAGGGGCGCGTCTATCTGATCGATGCCGGCCCGAACATTTTGTTCACGCTAGATGCGTTGGGAATCGGCGTCAACGAAGTGGATGGTATCTTTCATACCCATTCGCATGATGACCATTTTTCCGGCCTGACCACGCTGATCCGCGCCGATCATCGCATCAAGTATTACGCCACACCGTTGGTTCGCGCCTCGGTGGCGCGCAAGATGGCGGCGCTGTTGTCGATCGAACCTTCGGCCTTTGCCGATTATTTCGAATGCCACGATCTGGTGGAAGGCGAATGGAACGAAATCGACGGCCTGGAGGTGCGACCGCTGTTTTCCCCCCATCCGGTGGAAAACACCATGTTCATGTTCCGGGCGCCATGGGAAGACGGCTATCGCACTTACGCCCATTGGGCTGATATCTGCCGTCTGGAAGTGCTGCGCAGCTTTATCACCGATGATGCCGAGGCGCCGGGGATTTCCAAGGTCATGTACCAGAATGTGGCGGCGGCTTATGCGCTTCCGGCCAACATCAAGAAGGTGGATGTGGGTGGCGGCATGATTCATGGCGACGCCTATGATTTCCGCGACGACCGTTCCGGCAAGGTGATCTTGGCGCACACGTCGGGGCGCAACACGGTGGCGCAAAAGGCTATCGGCTCGACCGCCTCGTTCGGCACCGTCGATGTCCTTATTCCGTCCAATCACGATTTCATCTGGCGTTCGGCCTATGAATTGCTGCTGGCCTATTTCCCTGAAATTCAGCACCACCAATTGCGGGTATTGCTGAACAACCCGGTCGAGACCTTCAATCCTGGCACCATCTTGGTCAAGGAACGCCGTTCGGCCGAATTCATCTATCTGCTGTTATCGGGCAGTGTCGAAGCGTTGCATGTGGATGGCGGCGCCCGGTCGGTGCTGTCGGCCGGGGCGATGATCGGCGAATTGTTCGCTTTGTTTCAGGCCCAGGTGACCGAAACCTATCGTGCCATCGGCTTCGTCAAGGCGTTGCGCATTCCGTCATCGCTGTATCAGGATTTCGTCCGTCGCAACGATTTGTCGGCGGCGATCACCCGGATTTTCGAGAATCGCCAGTTCCTGCAACGCACTTGGTTGTTCGGCGAGGTGGTTTCGACCCGGACCCTCAACCGGTTGGCCAAGGAAATGACGCTCAGTCGGATCCACGAGGGCGAAGTCATCGATATCGGTCCCGAATCGGTGGCGCTGGTGGTGACCGGGCAGGTGGGGCGTTATTTGGGCGAGCAGCAGGTGGAAGTCCTGCGTTCGGGCGATTTCTTCGGCGAGGAATTGTCGATTTTTTGGACCCCGTCCATGTTCCGGTTGCGGGCGCTGACCGCTACCGAAGTCTTCCTGGTGCCGGCCGGTCTGCTGGCGGGGATTCCTTCGGTCCGGTGGAAGTTGTTTGAAACCTCGGGACGCCGCATGACCTCGATCTTCGAGGGCGAGCATAGCGACAATGCCGGCCTGTTGCGCTGGCGCGAGGAATACCGCGTCGATGTATTGCGTCTTGATACCCAGCATCGCCGCATGTTCGAGCAGGCCAATGCCATCCTTGAAGCCCTTCAAGTCGGCAAGGGCGGCGAGGAAATCCTGGCGTTGCTGGATGCCATGAGCGAATACGCCCATTACCATTTCGGCGAAGAAGAGGCGCTGATGGTCCGTCACGCCTATCCCCAGGCGGAAGAGCACCGCAGCCATCATGCCGTGCTGTCGGCGCAATTGATCGCCATGCGCCAGACCTTCACGGACGCAGCCGATATGGGCTCCATCGACTTCCTGGCCTTCTTGCAGGATTGGCTGGTTGGTCACATCACCGGCGAGGATCGTCTTTACACCTCTTTTCTGAACGAAAAGGGCGTGTATTAATACGCTCGGGCCGTGGTGGCCGCCGCCACCTTCTAAAGCGGCGCGCCTTTACTCTGAGGCACGACGCTCCAGCGCCCCTTGCGGGCGCGGCCAAGCATGCGCAGGCATGCGCCCGGCGAAGGAAAATGATGAAGGCTAGACCGTGATGCACATTTAGGGCATCACGGTCTAGGCAGGGACAATCCGTCGCGAACTGCCGAGACGTTCCGACAAGGTGTTGGCGGCGGCGATCAATTCGCGCACCACCTGACCTTCGGGGCGCATGTCGAACATGCCTTGGATGCCGACCACCAGCATGGTCAGGGTGATGTCACCGCCAGCGTTGAACACCGGGGCGCCGACCGCTTCGACGCCGGGGACCAGGTGATAGCCGGAAACGGCGCTGATGCCGGTCTGCCGCACCCGTTCGAACATGGTTTCGATCGCCGGCCAGGAATCGGCCCCGACGGGGGCGCGGCCTTCGGACAATTCGGTTTCGATCAGCTTGCTGATCTGCTCCCGCGGGAGATAGGCGGCGAAAATCTGGCCGCTGGCCGATGACAGCACGTCAAGCGCGGTGCCGGTGACGACGTTGACGGTGATGGCGCGGCGCGGGCGTTCGCCGCGGACGATGATCGGGCCGTTCTCGCTCCACACTGACAGCGCCGTGGTTTCATTGACGCGGTCGCGCAATTCGGCGATGGCGTTCAAGCCCAATTGAATGCGGTCCAGGCGGTCGATGGCGGCCAGCCCCACATGCAGGGCCAGCGGCCCCAGGTCATAGAGCGAGGTTTCGCGGTCCTGTTCGACCATGCCGGCGCGAATCAGGCTGACCAGATAGCGATGGGCCTTGGAGGCCGGCATACCGGCGATTGCGGCAATGTCCTTGAGCATCATTGCCCGCTCGCCCCCGGCCAAGGCGCGCAGGACCTGCATGCCGATCTCGATGGACTGGACGCCGTGTTTGCCTTCGCTGGCTTCGCTCATCGCCTGTGCTTCTCCACTGAATCGTTAGGAGATACCGGCGAAGTCGGCTCTTGGCAAGGTCAGCCGCGATCAATTTCCAGTTTAAGAAAATGGGTGGCGCAGGAAATACAGGGGTCGTAATTGCGGATGGCCTGTTCCGCCCGCCATTTTATCTCGTCGTCGGATTTGTGCAGGTTGGCCTGAACCACCTTCATCAGGTCCAGTTCGATCACTTTTTGGTTCTGGGCGGTGGGGGGGACGATGCGGGCGTCTTGCACCACGCCATCGGCGTCGATGCGATAGCGGTGATAGCAGATGCCGCGCGGCGCCTCGGTGCAGCCGTGGCCTTCGCCCGCCCGGACCGGGGCGTCACTATAGGCCTTGTCGGTTTCTTCGTAGGCTTGCACCAGTTTCAACGCATCTTCGCACACTTGCACCAGTTCGACGGCGCGGACGACGATGGATTGAAACGGATTGTTCACCGTTTTTCCCAATCCGGCCGCCTTGGCGGCGGCTTGGGCGGTCTTGCCGAGTTTGTCGTGGTTAAGGCTGTAGCGGGCCAGGGGGCCGACATGATGAGCCCGCCCATCCTTGGGCTTGCCGTGCAGGGCATTGGACCACGGCACGTGCTCTTCCTCAATGTGGTCAAGGAATTGCGGGACGGCGATGTCCAAGCCGCTGGAGGTCACCAAACGGCCTTCATGGATGGCGTATTCGTCGGGATGACGCAGGGCCATGAAATTATAATCTTGGCTGATGTCGGGGAAATCGAAGCCGCCGACCAGCTTGACGGTGGCCACCGAGGTTTCGACGGCCCATTTCAGGTTTTCTTCCAGGGCGCGCAGCTGCTTTTTGCTTGGCAGCTTGTAAAAGCCGCCGACGCGCAAGCCTACCGGATGGATGGCGCGGCCGCCGATGGTTTCCAAAATTTCGTTGCCGACCTTTTTCAGCCGCAACGCCTTTTCCACCAAGGTCCGATCGACCTTGGCCAGTTCCAAGGCATCGGACAGCCCCAGGAAGTCGGGGGCGTGCAGCATATAGACGTGCAGGGCATGGCTTTCGATCCATTCGCCGCAATAGATCAGGCGGCGCAGGTCGCGGATTGGCTTGGTAACCTGGATGCCCAAGATATCTTCCATCGCCTGGGACGCCCCCATCAAATAGGCGATGGGGCAGATGCCGCAGATCCGCGCGGTGATGTCGGGGACTTCGCGGAAATCGCGGCCTTGCAGGAAGGCTTCGAAAAAGCGCGGCGGCTCGAAGATGCCAAAGCGCAATTCCTTGACGATGCCGTCCTTGATCTTGACATGCAACGAGCCCTCGCCCTCGACTCGGGCCAAAGCTTCGACCTTGATGGTGCGGATGTCAGCCATGGCTGTCGCTCTCCTTGCGGAATGCATCGGCATTGGCGTTATAGGTGCGGAACAGGTGATGGATGTCGCGCCGCGACTGCCCCAACGCCGTCAGCTGCGCCGCCAGGGCAGCGGTGTTGGGGTTTTCCATCGGGCCAAAGCAGCCATAGCAGCCGCGATCCATGCCCGGACACAAGGTGCCGCAGCCGGCCTGGGTCACCGGCCCCAGACAGGCGGTGCCCGAGGCGACCATGCGGCAGACGGTGCCGGTTTCCTTGCACTCGATGCATTGGGAATAACGGGGGATGGTGGGCTTGCGGCCGTTGAGCGCGGCGTTCAAGACTTCCAGCATCTGGTGTTTGTTGACCGGACAGCCGCGCAATTCGAAATCCACCGGGACGTGGTCGGAAATGGCGGTCGAGGTGGTCAAGGTGTCGATATATTCCGGATGGGCATAGACGCAGCGGATGAATTCCTTGACACTTTTGAAGTTCCGCAGCGCCTGGATGCCGCCGGCGGTGGCGCAGGCGCCGATGCTGATCAGCAGCTTGGATTGCTTGCGCACCTCGCGGATGGCCTTGACGTCGTGCGGCGTGGTGATCGAGCCTTCGACCAACGAGACGTCATAGGGGCCTTTTTCCACCTTGCGGGTGGCTTCGAGGAAATAGCTGATGCGGACCTCTTCGGTCAGTGCCAGCAATTCATCCTCGCAATCGAGCATGGTCAACTGGCAGCCGTCGCAACTTGAGAATTTCCATACCGCCAGTTTCGGGCGCTTGCGTTCGGACATGGCTAAAGCTCCCTGATCTGGAACAGGTCGGCGACGCGGTCATAGCGAAAGACCGGCCCATCCTTGCAGGTGAAATGCGGTCCCCATTGGCAATGGCCGCACAGACCGCATCCGCATTTCATGTTGCGTTCGACCGAGACCCAGATGCGGCCGCGATCAACGCCCTTTTTTTCCAGGGCCTGGGCCGAATAACGCATCATCACCTCGGGACCGCAGACGAAGCTGGCGGTATGCAGCGGATCGAACCCGCCGCGGGCGATCAGGTTGGTGACGACGCCGACATTGCCGCCCCATTTGCCGGTGGCGCGGTCGACGGTGACCAGCACGTCCAGATCGAAACGACCGCGCCAGCGTTCCAATTCCTTCTTGTACAAGATGTCTTCGGGCGTGCGGGCGCCATAAAGGACGATGATGCGGCCAAACCGATCGCGATTGGCCACGGCCTGATAGATGGCCGGGCGCAGCGGCGCCAAACCGACCCCGCCGGCGACGAAAACCAGATCGTGGCCAAAGGCGGCTTCGACCGGCCAAGCGGTGCCGAAGGGACCGCGCACGCCCAAGCTGTCGCCGGGTTTGAGCGCGTCCAGCGCCTCGGTCACCGTGCCGACCGCGCGGGTGGTGTGGACCAGCACGGAACGGTCGGCCGGATCGCCAGAGATGGAGATGGGAACTTCCCCCACGCCGAAGACGTAGAGCATGTTGAACTGACCGGGCTTGAAGGCGAATTCGCCCCCGGCCTCGGGCACCAGTTCCATGGTGAAGGTGTCCGACAGGTCGCGCCGTACCTTTTCGATACGAAACGGCACCGGGATCATCGGGTCATGGACGGGGTCATGGTCATGGGCGGCGGCATTCATGATCCGCCGTCCTTCTTTTTCTTGCCCTTGGCCTGATCCAGCCGGGCATCGGCGGCGCGGTTGCGCCCTTTGGATTTGGTTTGCGCCTTTTCGGTCTTGATCGGTTTTGCCGCCTTGGCCGCGCCGCGCGGGCCGTAAAGATCAAGCATCTGCAAGCGGGCGGCGGCCAGACGGTGGGCCATCACCGGCAAGAAGCGGCGCAGCACTTCGTAGCCAAGCACAGGGTCGGCTTCCATCTTGCGGCGCAGGCATTTGGCGTCGAAGGACAGGGCGCGGACCAAGGTGACGGCGCGGGCGTCAAAGGTCATCCGATAAGGGGCAATCATCCATGACCAGCCGGCGATCTCGCCTTCGCCGATGGTTTCAACGATGATTGGCGGCTGGGCCGGCTGGTCGATCTCGATGGCGACGGTGCCGGCGCGAATCAGGAAGAATTTGGCGGCTTCGTCGCCTTGGCGGAACAGCATGTCCCCGGTTTCGAACCGTTCATTGGCGGCGCAGCCGGTCAAGAGGTCGCGCAAGGCGGCGTCAATCCCCCGGAAAAAGGGATGTTCGTCGATGATAGGGCCGAGCGTGTCCGGCTTTACCATGGTCAGGTCCTCCCTTGATCGGTGATGGCGGCGGCTTCCTCGGTGATGTCGATTCCCACCGGACACCAGGTGATGCAGCGGCCGCAACCAACGCAGCCGGTCTCGTCGAATTGATCGACCCAGGTGGATAATTTGTGGGTGATCCATTGCCGATAGCGTGACCGGGTTTCGGTGCGCACGGCGCCGCCGTGGATATAGGAAAAATCCAACGTGAAGCAGGAATCCCACTTCCGCCAGCGTTCGGCGTGATCGCCCTTAAGGTCGGTGACGTCGTCGATCGTGGTGCAAAAGCAGGTCGGGCAGACCATGGTGCAATTGCCGCAACTCAGGCAGCGTTCGGCCAGCTGATCCCAGCGTGGATGCTCGGGATTGGCGGCCAGCGCGCGGGCGGCGGCGGCATCCAGCCGTCTTTGTTGCTGACCGGCATGCCGGAGCGATCGTTCCGCCGCAGAGAGGTCGGCCGGGCTGGCCTTGCCGGTTTTCAGGGCCTTGAGCATCTTGGCCCCGCGCGGGCTGCCCGCTTCGGTGATAAAGACGTGGCGGTCCTTGGTCACCACTTCCACCAGCTTGATATCGTATCCCGTGGTAACCTCGGGGCCGCTGCCCATGGCAAGGCAAAAACAGGTGGAATCGGCCTCGTTGCATTGCACGGCGACGACAAAAGCCTCGGCCAGACGGCGTTGGTAACCAGGATCGGCGAAGTCGCGGTCGCCGAACACCTTGGCTTGCCGGCCCATGGCCGCCAACTCGCAGGCGCGCACGCCGATAAAGGCCATGGGCGGCGATGGTGGGGGCGGGGCATCAACGGCAAAGCCGCCATTTTGACGGCTGGCGCCGAATATTTTCTGTCGCGGCGGGTAAAGCTGCCGCTTCCATCCCTGTGGCGCCAAGCCATAGCCGAACAGCGCATCGTCATCGCGACGACGCAGACGGTAACGGCCGGGGCTTTGTTCGGCCCCCCAGCCGGCGGGCAGGGCGTCGATACTGTCGATGACGTCATAAACCACCGCGTCGTCAGCCCGGTGCGGGCCGATAACCTGATATCCCTTGTCGCGAAGAAGCTTGATCAAACCGTCCAGTCCGCTGGTGTCGAGGACCGGTGTGGCGATGCTGTTGCTCTTGGCCTTGGCCATCACTCCCCCCCGTTATTCAGTAAGGGCCAAGTGATGCTACACCCACAGCTTCTTTCCGCCAATCACTCACATGAGTAAACCGCGCAAACCAGCAATGACAATATTTAGTGGAAACTTCAAATATTGCGGCGACAGTTTGGAATGATTTTTACCAGCAGCATTCCTTCATCGACCAGCATTACGGGGCGCCCCAATCTGGTCAGGTCGGCCTGGCACGCCTAAGCCTTCCAAAGCTTGCGTCAAGCCAATCTGGAGGAGAATGTGGTCGGCACTGTTTGCGACGACTGCATCGCTTATCGCAAGCATGAAGGCTAAACCCCTGGGGGCATGGGTCTTTTCCGTTGTCAACGCACCGCCCTCTAGCCTAGAACAGAGTCAACGAAGGCGGAGCGGACAAACATGCCCGAAATCCTGATGCGCGGCGGGGATAGCGCATATACGTTGCGGACGGCGACTCATGGCGATATCGCCCAGGTCGCCGCTATCGACGTTTCCATTACCGGCATTGAAAAGCCCGGTTATTGGGAAGACATTCATGATCGCTATGTGCGTCAGCCAGCCGCCGATCCCGGCTTGGCCCATCTCAACCGATTGTTCTTGTGTGCCTGCCAGGGCGAGCAGGTGATCGGCTTCATCGTCGGTGAAATCCGTGCCTGGGAATTCGGCTCGCCGCCGTGCGGCTGGGTGTTCGCCATCGGCATCAATCGCGATGTGCGCACCCGCTATGTCGGGCAAACCCTGTTCCAGGCGGTGTGCGACAGTTTCCGTCAGGCCGGGGTGACCACCATTCGCACCATGCTGGCCCGCGACAATACCTTGGCCATGAGCTTCTTTCGCAGCCAAGGCATGATGGCCGGTCCGTTCATTCAGTTGGAAATGGAGCTGGCGGCGCCATGAAGTTGCAAAAAGCCACGCGCTGCGCCTTGTTCGCCATCCTTGAACTGGCCGGTGATCCCGGTCGGCAAATGTCGGCCCATGAAATCGCCGAAAAATACGGCATTTCCACCAACCATCTGGCCAAGGTGCTGCGCTCGCTGGGGCGTGCCGGGCTGCTGGAAGCGGTGCGCGGTGCCGGCGGCGGCTATCGCTTTTCCGGCTCGGTCAAGCGCACCACGCTTTTGGATGTGATCCAGTTGTTCGAAACCATCGATCCGTTGGCGCGGGGCGAACGCGAGGACGGCGACGGCACCCCCGGTGGCGGCGCCCTGTGTCAGGTGTTGACCGAAATCGAAGACATCGCCCGGGCCACCTTCGCCTCCATCAGTCTGGAAACCATGCTGAAGCTGGTGGACAAGAAGGGCTGAGGCTTTTTCCCGATCCGTTTCATCCGTCCTTTCTTGTTGATTGAAGCCCCGCCCGGTTCGCTCCGGGCGGGGTTTTTGTTGCAGTGCGTTTCCGGTTGACAGAATAAGTTCTGCATTTCAGAATTGCCTGCAAGACCCCATGGGCTCAACGGAGACAGGTTTTCATGAGCAAGCAATTCGCCTCGGTGGCCGATCTGGAAGAAAAAAAGACCACTTTCACTCAATTGTCGGAACACGCCTGGGGCTATACCGCCGAGGGCGATCCCAATGCCGGCGTGGTCATCGGCGATGACGGCGTGCTGATCGTCGACGCCCTGGCCACCCCGGTGATGGCCCGTCGTCTGATCGCCGAAATCCGCAAGGTCACCGACAAGCCGATCAAATATGTGGTGCTGTCGCATTATCACGCCGTGCGCGTGCTCGGCGCTTCGGCCTATTCCGCCGAAGGCTGCCAGCAGGTCATCGCCAGCCAAGGCACCTATGATCTGATCGTCGAACGCGGCGAGCATGACATGAAGTCGGAATACGACCGCTTTCCCCGTTTGTTCCAGAATTTCGAGACGGTGCCCGGTCTGACGTGGCCGACCTTGGTGTTCCAGGAATCGATGACCCTGTACCTGGGCAAGCTGGAAGTGCAGATCAAGCATTTGGGGGCCGGCCACACCAAGGGCGACACCGTGGTCTGGCTGCCGAGTGAAAAGGTGCTGTTCTCGGGCGATTTGGTGGAATGCGAGGCGGCTTGCTATACCGGCGACGCTCATCTGCGGCAATGGCCGGCGACCTTGGCCGCTTTGCGCACGCTTGGCGCCGAAAAGCTGGTGCCCGGCCGCGGTCCGGCGTTGCTGAACCCGGCCGAAGTGGCCAAGGGCCTGGATTATACCAGCGATTTCGTCGGCACCTTGTACCAATCGGCGGCGGAAGCGGTGGCCCAGGGCATGGACCTGTTCCAGGCGATGAAGCATGTGCGTCTGGCCATGGACCCCAAATTCGCCCAGGTCTTCATCTATGAACATTGCCTGCCGTTCGATGTCAGCCGCGCCTTTGACGAAGCCGCCGGCATCGACCATCCGCGCATCTGGACGGCGGAACGCGACAAGGAATTGTGGGCGGCGCTGCAAAAGGAAGTCTGATTTTTCATTCATGCCCGCTTGGGCGGGCGTCGCGGCGACAACCGGGGATCAACTCCGGGCGCTTTTAATCACACAGGGAGGAGATATCGTGCTCAAGACCTACGCATATCCGAAATACCAGTTCCGCCTGCCCACCGGGGCCGGCGGCGACACCGTTCCGCGCTACCCGGTGGTGGTGGTGGGGGCTGGCCCGGTGGGCATGGCCGCCGCCATCGATTTGGCCCAACAGGGCGTGCCGGTGGTGATCTTGGATGACGACGACACCGTTTCGGTCGGCTCTCGCGGGGTGTGTTACGCCAAGCGGGCGCTGGAGGTGCTTGACCGCCTGGGCGTCGGCGATCCGGTGGTCGATAAAGGGGTGAGCTGGAATGTCGGCCGCACCTTCTTCCGCGAGGAAGAGGTCTATAACTTCAATCTCAAGCCCAATGCCGACCAGAAGCGGCCGGGCATGATCAATCTTCAACAGTATTATCTGGAAGAGTACGAAATCAATCGCCTGGCCCAGTTCGACAGCGTCGAGCTGTGCTGGAAGAACAAGGTGGTCGGGGTCGAGCCGCAAGACGACAAGGTGACCGTCAAGGTGCAAACCCCCGACGGTTTCTACACCCTGGAAACCGATTGGCTGATCGTCGCCGATGGCGCCCGCTCGCCCATCCGTTCCATGCTCAACCTGGATATCGACGGCAAGATCTTCATGGACCGTTTTCTTATCGCCGATGTGGTGATGGAAGCGGAATTCCCGCCCGAGCGCTGGTTCTGGTTCGATCCGCCGTTCCATCCGGGGCAATCGGTGCTGTTGCATCGCCAATCCGATAATTGCTGGCGCATTGATTTCCAGTTGGGCTGGCAAGCGGACCCGGAAGAGGAAAAGAAGCCGGAAAAGGTTATCCCGCGGATCAAGGCGATGCTGGGCGACGACCGTCCGTTCGAACTGGAATGGGTCAGTGTCTATACCTTCCAGTGTCGGCGGATGACTGATTTCCGGCATGGCCGTGTGTTCTTTGCCGGCGATTGCGCCCATCAGGTGTCGCCGTTCGGCGCCCGTGGGGCCAATTCCGGCATTCAGGACACCGATAATCTGGTGTGGAAGCTAAAGCTGGTGATGGACGGCAAGGCGCCGCCAAGCCTGCTCGACACCTATAGCCGCGAACGCACCTGGGGCGCCGACGAGAACCTGATGAATTCGACCCGATCGACCGATTTCATCACGCCGAAATCCAAGACCTCGCTGACCTTCCGCAACGCCACCTTGGGTCTGGCGCGCAAGCATCCGTTCGCCCGCGCCCTGGTCAATTCCGGCCGTCTGTCGGTGCCGTGTTTCTATACCGACTCACGCCTGAACACCGCCGATACCGATGCCTTCGGCGGCGATATGGTTCCCGGTGCGGCCATGGATGACGCTTCGATCCGGGTTAACGGCGAGGACGGCTGGCTGCTCGATCATGTCGGCAACCAGTTCATCGCCTTGGTCTATGCCCCCCAAGCGGCCTTGGCTGGCGCCGACGCCCTGCTGTCGGACCCCATCGGCGTGACCACCATCGCCGTGGTTCCGGCCGGCGGCAAGGCTTTGCCTGGGATGATGGCTTTCGAAGACGTCAACGGCACCTTCGCCAAGGCCTATGACGCCACGCCGGGCAGCGTGCATCTGCTGCGTCCGGATCAACACGTTACCGCCCGTTGGCGCACATTCGATGCGGCGGCCATCCGCGCTGCCGTCGCCCGCGCCACCTGCAATTCCTGAGCGGGAGAAAACAGATGTCGCTCATCACCACCGCCAATTTCTACCAAACGGGCAAGCGCTATTTCCGCGATTTCAGCCCTAACGACGATTTCTATGAAATGCTGATCGAAACTCATCGCGATCTGACCGACGAACAAAGCGCGTTGGTCAATGCCAAGCTGATCTTGCTGTTGGCCAATCACATCGGTGACATGGATGTGCTGGCCGAGGCGATGAAAGCCGCGCGCGAGGATGTGTAACCCGTGAGCTTCACCGTCACCTCGGTCTCGGCGAGGTGACGGTGTCGCCCAAGTGTATAAGGATGACCTAGGCATGAAGCTCGCAACCCTGAAGGCCGGCGGCCGCGATGGTACCCTGGTGGTGGTCAGCCGCGATCTGTCGCGCTGTGTCGCCGTCCCCAGCATCGCCGGCACCTTGCAAGCGGCGCTGGACGATTGGGAACGGTTGGCGCCGAAGCTGGATGCGGTTTCCGTCGGGCTCAATGCCGGGCATCTGGCCGACGCCTTTGCCTTTGACCCGGCCGCCTGTGCTTCGCCCTTGCCGCGGGCCTATCAATGGGCCGATGGCTCGGCCTATATCAATCACGTCGAACTGGTGCGCAAGGCCCGTGGCGCGACGCTGCCGCCGGAATTTCACACCGATCCGCTGATGTATCAGGGCGGCTCGGATTGCTTTGTCGGGCCGTGCGACGACATTATCGCCGTGACCGAGGATTGGGGTATTGATCTGGAAGCGGAAGTGGCGGTGATCACCGGCGACGTGCCCATGGCCGCGTCGTTGGAATGCTGCGCCGGGGCCATCCGCCTGATCATGCTGGTCAACGACGTCTCGTTGCGCAATCTGATCCCGGCGGAACTGGCCAAGGGGTTTGGCTTTTTGCAGTCCAAGCCGGCTTCGGCGTTTTCCCCCGTCGCCGTCACCCCGGATGAATTGGGCGATGCCTGGGCCGATGGCAAGGTGCATCTGCCGTTGGTGGTGGCCATCAACGACACGGCGTTCGGCTGCCCTAATGCCGGCGTCGACATGACTTTCAACTTTCCGCAGCTGGTCGCCCATGTGGCGAAAACCCGCGCATTGGCGGCGGGCTCTATCATCGGCTCGGGCACGGTGTCCAACAAGCAAGGCGATTTGTGGGGGTCGTCCATCGACAATGGCGGCGTCGGTTATTGCTGTCTGGCCGAACTGCGCATGTACGAAACCATCGAAGGCGGAGCGGCCAAAACCGGATTCTTGAAGTTCGGGGATCGGGTTCGCATCCACATGGCCGACGGGCAGGGGCGCAGCATTTTCGGCGCCATCGACCAGACCGTCTCTCGCTTGCCATGAAGCTTTATACCTATTTCCGTTCCTCCACCGCCTATCGGGTGCGTATCGCCTTGAACCTTAAGGGGTTGGAATACGAGGCGGTGCCCATCCATCTGGTGCGCGGCGGGGGCGAACAAAAATCCTCGGCCTACCAGGCGATTAATCCGCAAGCCTTGGTGCCGGCCCTTGACGTCGATGGTCAGGTGCTGACCCAGTCGTTGGCGATCATGGAATATCTGGAGGAGACCCACCCCGAACCGGCCCTGTTGCCGGCGGATGCGCTGGGGCGCGCCCGTGTGCGCGCCATCGCCCTGGCCATTGCCTGCGAAATCCACCCCATCAATAATCTTCGGGTCCTGCATTATTTGGCGGGGACATTAGCCCTGGATCAGCGGCAAAAGGATGCGTGGTACCGCCATTGGGTCGAAAGCGGTTTGCTGGCGGTGGAGGCCATGCTCGCCGGGCGATCCGAGACCGGCGTGTTTTGCCATGGCGACAATCCCGGCTTGGCCGATTGCTGTCTGCTGCCGCAGGTCTTTAATGCCCAGCGCTTCAAATGCGATTTGGCGGCAATGCCGACCATTCGCCGCATCGCCGCCAATTGTCAGGAATTGCCGGCTTTCGCCAAGGCGGCACCCGAGGCGCAGCCGGATTTCGAATAGATTGGCGCAGCCGGATGATGGCGTTCAGGCGACCTGCTGGACCAATTCGGGCCGGGCGGGGGATTGGGTTTCCATGTGGACATGGAAGCAGCGTTGACACCACAACACCGGAGTCAGCTTGCGGTCACGGCTGACCCGATGGCGGGTGCGCTGGTCGCAGGCCGGGCAATGGTGAAATTCGTCGTTGGTTTCGGTCATGGTCACGTCCTTGTCAGGTCGCGCACCCTATACTAAAAGCCATATATGTAAAGATTGTTTGTGAGGTATCGCAAACGGTGGATTCAGGCCACCTGTTGGGCGGGAATCTCGGCCGGGGTGGGCGCGGTGGTTTCCATATGAACATGGAAGCAGCGCTGACACCACAGTACCGGGGCCAGTTTGCGGTCACGGCTGACCCGGTGGCGGGTGCGGTGGTCGCAGGCGGGGCAATGGTGGAATTCGTCGTGTTGTTCGGTCATGGCGGTCCCTTTGTCGCGGGACAGATACTCATAAAGCCATGGCAAGGCAAGGGAAGGTAATATGACATCCCCCCGGACCGATGTCCGGGGGGATGGGCAGGTTACTTCGCCGGCTTCTTCGGCATGCTTTTTTCGTCGAAAAGGACGAAGGAACTGAATGAGATCCCACCCGAGGCGAGGTCGAGCAGTTCGTCGGGCAGTTCCGAGGCGTCAAGGGCGGCGGGCAGGACGATGACCGCTTCACCCGGCTGTTCCTCGATCACGGTGATCTTCAGGGCGGGAACCGGATCGGTGCCGAGCAATTGCTTCAGCGCCGCATGCGGATTGTCCTTGAGCAAGGTGCGGAAGGTTGCGTCGGATTGCGCCCGCTCGGTCAGCAGCTTCTCGGCGTGACGGCGAACTTCGGCCAAGGGGTTTTCAGTCGTCATCGAGTTCATGTCTCCAGTTTAAAGATGCCGAGCCCATCGGGTATTGACCCTATTCCCAGCAATTCATTCCCTTCGCCACCGTATTTGTATTTTTTGATTTGGCGACAACTTTGATGTCAACATCAACGGACATTGATAGGTGGCGCCAGTCTCTTCCCCCTTGAACCGATGATTGTTAACAATGGTCGCTCTTGCCGCGACACAAGGGGCTTATCCATGGGATTAAGGGTCAGCGAAGCCACCCGCGATCAGGCCGCCGCCTTGGCCGGATTGACCTGGGGCGCTTATGCTCCGCTGCTGTCTTGGTCCGAGGACGAAAAACGGCGTTCGCGCGCCGTCAGCCTCGCCGTCTGGGCCGGCACTGTTCCGGTGGGACTGAGCGTCAGCGTGAAAGGGGCGGGGGGTGGCCAAAACCTGTTGTCGCTGACGGTGGCGCCGGCGTGGCGGCGCCGTGGTGTCGGCCGGCTGATGCTGCGCGCCACCACCGAAACGCTGATCCGACGGGGTGGGGTGACGGCGCTGGAAGCCTGTTTTTCCGATCGTCTGCCCGGCTTTGACGGCTTTACCGCCTTATTGGCGGCGGAAGGCTGGCAAACCCCGGAACCGACCAGCCATCGCATTTGCGGCCCGGTGCGCGAGACCTTTTCCGTTTTCCGTCATCGTGCCGGCATCATCGAACGGCTGAACCGCGAGGGCTTTCGCATTCTGACCTGGGCCGAGGCGGGGATGGCGGCCTTGGCCAAGGTGGCCGAATTGGAAGCGACGGGGGAAGCGCCGGCCTGGGCCAGTCCTCGGCATTGGCTGGAAAAATTGCACCCCGAGGCGTCCATGGTGCTGGTCGATGCCGATGGGGACGTGCGCGGCTGGGTGGTTTGTCAGCACCAAGCGGCGATGAACCGCTGGTATTTTCCGGTCGGCTGGGTGCGCCAGCCCCAGGCAAGCCGGGGCTGGTTGCTCGGCGCTTATGCCGAAGGGGCGCGCCGTCTGGGGGAACGCCATGGCCAAGACACCCGGGTGGTGGTGGAAAGCGGCGCCGGCCAACCCGACATGGTGCGGGTGCTGGAACGCCATTTCCGCCCCCATGCCGATTGGGCCGACCGGCTGATGGTGTCGTGGCGGAAGCTAGGCTAGGCTTTTCCGCCCAGGCGGGCGCGCAGGCGCTCGAACCACAAATACAGCACCGGGGTGATATAAAGGGTCAGCGCTTGGCTGACCACCAGACCGCCGACCACCGCAAGACCCAGCGGTTGCCGCAATTCGGCGGCGGCGCCGTGGCCCAGCGCAATGGGCAGCGTCCCCATGATGGCGGCCATGGTCGTCATCATAATCGGCCTAAAGCGCAGCAAACAGGCTTGGCGGATGGCTTCGTGCGCCGGCAGGCCCTGGTGGCGCTGCGCCTCAAGGGCGAAGTCGATCATCATGATGGCGTTTTTCTTGACGATGCCGATCAGCATCAAGATGCCGATCATGGCGATCACCGACAATTCCTGGCGGAACAGCATCAGGGTGGCCAAGGCGCCCACCGCCGCTGACGGCAGGCCGGACAAGATGGTCACCGGGTGAATCAGGCTTTCGTACAACACCCCCAAGATGACGTAGATGACCACCACGGCGGCCAGCAGCAAGATGCCCTGGTTGCCCAGCGATTGCTGGAACACCTTGGCGGTGCCGGCGAAGCTGGAGGTGATGCCGGCCGGCATGCCCATTTCCGTCTGGATCGCCTTGATGCGGTCGGCGGCCTGGCCCAGCGCCACCCCCGGCGCCAGATTAAAGGCGATGGTGACGGCGGGAAGCTGGCTTTGGTGGTTGATGGTCAGCGGCCCGACGGTGCGGCCGATTTCCGCCACCGCGTCCAACGGCACCAGCGGCCCTTCGGTCGAGCGCACCTTGAGCTTGGCCAAAGCCGACAGATCGGCCTGGAAACGCGGGTCCATCTCCAAGATCACCGCGTAATCGGCGATGGTGGCGTAGATGGTGGAAATCTCGCGCGAGCCATAGGCGGAATACAGGGCGCTGCGCACGTCTTCCAGGCGCACGCCCAGGGCGGCGGCCTTGTCGCGGTTGACCGCCACCAGGGCTTGCGGGCTTTTGACCTGCAAATCGCTGGTGACGTCCTGGACGCTGGGTTCCGTCGCCATGCGGGTGGTCAGCTGGTCGGCAAAGGCATAAAGCTCGGCCTGATTGATGCCCTCAAGCGTGTATTGATATTGGCTTTTCGACGACCGTCCGCCCAGGTTCAGGGTCTGGATCGGGGTGATGAAGACGTTGATGCCAGGGCGTCCGCCGGTCTTTTTGCGTAATTGCTGGATCACCTGCTCGACCGGCGGGCGTTGGTCGCGGCCGACCAGATTGATGAACATGCGCCCCGAATTGGCGGCATTGGACAGGCCAGACACCCCAACCGCCGAGGTGACGGTGGCGATATAGGGATCGGCCTGGACGATGGCGGCAACCCGCTGATGCTCCTCGGCCATGGCGGCAAAGGAAATATCTTGGGCCGCTTCGGTCTGCAAGAAGATCTGGCCGGTATCCTCGGTCGGGAAAAAGCCCTTGGGCACTTCGCGGAACAGCCACACCGTGGCCAGCACGGTGACGATGCCCAGGGCCAGCATGGACAGGCCATGGGCCAGCACCCAATCCAAGCTGCGCTGATAGAATGCCTGCACGGCGTTAAAGCCGTGTTCCAGCGCTTTTTCCAACCGGCCGGCCTGGCTGTCGTGTTCCGGGCGCAGCCAACGGGCGCACATCACCGGGGTAAGCGTCAGCGACACCAGGCCGGAAATGCCGATGGCCAGGGTCACCACCACGGCGAATTCATGGAACATGCGGCCGATGACCCCGCCCATTAGCAAGATGGGGATGAACACGGCGACCAGCGACACGGTGATGGAGATGATGGTGAAGCCGATTTCGCGCGCGCCCTTGATGGCGGCGTCGAATGGCTTCATCCCCTCGTCGACGTGGCGTTGGATGTTTTCCAGCATGACGATGGCGTCATCGACCACCAGCCCCACCGACAAGGTCAGGCCCAACAGCGAAATGTTGTCGAGGGAAAAGCCCAACAGCGACATCGCCCCCAAGGTGGCGATCAGCGACACCGGCATGGCGATGGCCGGAATGAGCGTGGCCGAGAGGCGGCGCAGGAACAGGAAAATGACCAGGACCACCAGGGCGATGGTGATGGCGAAGGTGAATTGAACATCGACGATGGCGTCGCGGATCGAGCGCGAGCGGTCGTTCATCACCTGGACATCGACGGTGGGCGGCAGACTATCCTTGATGGTCGGCATCAGGGCGCGGACATCATCGACCACCTGAACGGTGTTGGCCTCGGGTTGGCGTTGGACCGCCAAGACGATGGCGCGGGTGCCGTTGAACCAACTGGCGGTGCGGTTGTTTTCCACCGAATCAAGGATGGTGGCGACATCGCGCAGCCGCACAGGGGCGCCGTCGCGCCAGGCCACCACCAATTGGGCAAAGGCGGCGGCATCGGGCAATTGGGCGTTGGATTGCAGGGTCAGTTGCTGCTTGGGGCCGTTCAGCACCCCCAGCGGCGAGTTGGAATTGGCCGCCTTGATCGCCGCGCTCAGTTCATCGACGCCGATATTGCGCGATGCCAGGGCGTCCGGGTTCATTTGGACGCGCACGGCGAATTTCTGGCTGCCATAGACCAGCACCTGGGCGACGCCGGACAGACGCGACAGGCGCGGCAGCAAGATGGTCTGGGCGTAATCGTCCAAGGTGGCCAGCGGCGTGGTCGGCGATGACAGGGCCAGCAGCACCACCGGCGAATCCGATGGGTTGACCTTGCGGAAGGACGGCGGGGTGGTCATTTCCTCGGGCAGCCGGCGTTGGGCTCGGGTAATCGCCGCCTGCACATCTTGGGCGGCGCCGTCGATAGCGCGATCAAGCACGAATTGCAGGGTGATCGAGGTGGTGCCCTGGCCAGAGGCCGAGGTGATGGTCTCCAGCCCGGCGATGGTGGAAAATTCCCGTTCCAGCGGCGCCGCCACCGACGACGCCATGGTGTCGGGGCTGGCCCCAGGCAGCGACGCGCTGACGCTGATGGTGGGGAAATCGACGTTGGGCAACGACGCCACCGGCAATTGCCGCCAGCCGACCAGACCGCCGAACACCAGCACCAGGGTCAGCAGTAAGGTGGCGATGGGGCGACGGATGAAGACTTCGGAGAAGTTCACGGCTTCACCGCCTGCGGGGCGCGTTCGCTGACCGTCAGGCCGGGGGCAACGCGCATCTGGCCCTGGACCACCACCTTGGCGCCAGGGGTCAGTCCCTGGGTGATGACGGCGATGCCATCCACCACCCGATCCACCCGCACGGCTTGAATATCGGCCTTGGATTGATCGTCGACAGTGAAGACGAAGGTGCCGTTCTGGCCGCTCTGCACCGCCTCGGCCGGGATGGTTAGGGCCTGGGTTTCGGTGCCCAGCGTCAAGGTGACGTTGACGAATTGCCCCGGCCACAGCCGGGTGTCGTCATTGGCGAAATTGGCCTTCAGGCCAATGGTGCCGGTGGTGGTGTCGATGGCCGAATCGATGAAGCTGAGATACCCCACCGCGCGCAAATCCGGGTCGGCGGTCGAGGTGACCACCGCTTCCAGCGGGGCGGCGGCCATGGCGGCGCGGATGCGAGGCAGATGGCTTTCCGCCACGGAAAAGGCGACGTTGATCGGCCGCATCTGGGTGATGGTGACCATGGCCTGGCTGTCGCCGGGCTTGGCCAGCGAGCCGAGCTTGGCGTTGATGGTGCCGGTCCGGCCCGGAACCAGCGCCTTGATGGTGGAATAGCCCATGGTCAGCCGGGCATTGTCGATGGCCGCCTGATCGGCGCGCACCGCCGCTTCGGCCTGGATCGCCTCGGCCTGGGTCTGTTCAACCTTTTGCCGGGTGGCCGAGCCGACCTTGAGCAGGTCTTGATAGCGGACCAGATCGGCGCGGGCCCGGTCAAGCTGTGCCCGGTCGCGGGCCAGATTGGCCTCGGCCTGACGCTTATTGGCCTCGGCGGTGCGGGCGTCCAAGGTAAACAAGGTGTCGCCCTGGGCCACTTCCTGACCCTCGCTGATATGAACTTGCAAGACTTCGCCCTCGGCCCTCGGGCGCACCGGCACCACCGCCAGCGCCTGCACGTTGCCGACCGCTTCGACCCGGATGGGAATGGGGCGTTGGCTGGCCTGGGCGGTGATCACCGGGACGGCCTTGGCTTCGGTCGGCGGCGGCGGCGGCTTCGCCGCGGACAAATACCAGCCGGCGCCGACAAGGGCGAGCAAGGCAGCGACGATGAGGGCGGTGCGTGATGTCTTCATGGCTTCATCTTGCAGGTAAGCGGGCCGCCGTCAACGGGAGTTGGGTAACGGAGGGTAACGGTCAATCATGTCAAAAATGCTGCAACGCAACATTCTTGTTGAATTCTTGTGGGAAACCGTTATGGTGCCTGTATGTTGCATTGCAGCAGCACGTTTCAACCGACCTGCGACACCACAAGACTCGAGGAAGCCATCATGCCGACCGCCAATTTCGAACAGATCGCCGCCGCCACCAAGGCCAGCACCGAAGCCCTGACCAAGAGCGGCAGCGCCGCCATCGCCGGTTATCAGGAATTGGCCAAGGCTTATCAGGCTCTGGCCACCAAGAACGCCGAGAAGCTGACCGCTTCCATGCAGGCTTTGGCCAGCGTCAAGAACCCGGCTGAATTCATCGAATTGCAGCAGAAGCTGGTCAAGGAAGGCGTCGAAGCCGCCGTCGCCGACAGCCGCAACATCGCCGAGCTGACCCAGTCGGTGTTCACCCAGGCTTTCGAGCCGGTGAAGGTCCAGGTCGAAGCTCTGCAAAAGTCCGTGACCAAGTAATCCTACTTCTGGTCTCGACGACGAAAAGACCGCGCCTTGGGTTTCCAAGGCGCGGTTTTCGTTTGAAGACGACGGATATCGGCGATTTGCCTTATGCCCGGGCGAAGATGCCGTTGCGCGATTGATGGCTGATCGGTCCCATTTGGATCAGCTTCAGCCCGGCGCGGCCAAGGATCGCGACGATGGTGGCGTTGCGGGGGGTGTCCTCGGCATCCATCTCCACCAGCAAGGACTGGAAGGACGGAGCCGCCAGGGTGGCCAGCGCCCCTTCCAGGATATCGGGCTCGATGCCATCGACATCCAGCTTGATATGGGTGGGGGCGGGGGCGCCGGAACTGCGGATGAAATCATCGACGGTGACGCACAGCACCGATTGGCGGAACGGCGCTTCGGCCCCGACCGAATGCATCACGCTGCCGGGATTGGTCGAGGCCATGGCCAGATAGTCGATGCCGTTCTTGCCGGCCACTGCCAGCGGCAGCGCCGAAATGTGGTCATCAAGGCGGTTGATGCGGACATTCTCGGACAAGGCGGCAAAGGAAGCCGGCGCCGGTTCGAATGCCCAGACCGTGGCGCCGCGCCGCGCCGCGTAGAGCGCATAGGCGCCGACATTGGCGCCGATATCCCACAGGACCGAATCGG
Source organism: Magnetospirillum sulfuroxidans (assembly GCF_018224925.1). Classification (GTDB taxonomy): domain Bacteria; phylum Pseudomonadota; class Alphaproteobacteria; order Rhodospirillales; family Magnetospirillaceae; genus Magnetospirillum; species Magnetospirillum sulfuroxidans. Next base: position 168,284 of record NZ_JAGTUF010000001.1, read on the forward strand.
CTGAAAGCTGGTCCAGCCACGTGATGGTGTCGGGTTCGCGCGTCAGCAGGCTGGACGGATAGTCCAGCGCCTGCGGATGGGTGCTGAGAAAATGGACCGGCCCGGCATTGGTCTGAACGCTATGGCGGCGCTGTAACAGGTTGGAAACCCGCAGCAAAGTGTTGGCTTGGCGCATGGGACGCTGCCAGCACGTCAGGGCGCTCGCCAGTCCAGCGATAGCTTTGGCGAAAGTCTTGCTCATTGATCCCCTCGGGGCTTGGCGGAAAAACGCTCCCCGCATTACGCGCCGGGGATGTCTTTTGCTTTGATCGTGTCCGGAGCAGTTCATAGCGAATGGGCGGGGATGGCACAATCAGAACTTCGGCCTCGGCCGGTTCACGCTTCCCGTCCCTTGGTTTTAGCCCTTGGGCCGCTTCCTGGTTCTGCCGATCATTGTGGCCTCATGAGACGGGGGGCGGGCGAAGCAAGCTGTGCACGCAATTTGTGCAAAATATGACGGTTTCGGCCATGTTTAAACCGCTTGCATGGGCGTCATGCAGGCAGTACGGTCTTGGCTAACATTTGGTGGGGTAAAGGAAACCGTAAGGTGACCTTAATTAAGCAGGTGATCGCCAAGTTCTTGTCGGTGGTATTTACCGGCATGTCTTTGGTCGAGATCGTAGACATTCTAATTCCAACTCGGCAATCGGCTTTCGTGCAACGGCGACGTGCGCTGCTGATCTTGTCCCGCGTTCGTCTGGTGGCGTTTACCTTCGCCATTTTGACGCCGCTGTGGATTCCGGTCGATCTGTACATCTTCGACACGGCGCTGGGCATGTATCTGGCGGCGCTTCGGGTGCTGGCGTCCATTGCCTTTGTGCTGTTGGGCCTGTCCTATCGCGGCGCCGATTCCATCAGCGTTGCCCGCTGGGGCTTGGTCTGGCTGCTGTCGATTCCGACGGTGTTCTTCCTGATCAGCCATCCGCTGTTGGCGCAATTCGCCATCACCGATCCGGCCCAGCAGGTGATCGCCGCCGGCTATGCTTTCTTGCCTTTCGTCATGGTTGCCGGGTTGTCGGTGTTCCCCATTACCGCCCTGGAAGGGGCGTTATTGTCGGCGCCGTTGCTGCTGGCTTATCTGCTGACCGGCATTTTGGGGTATCAATTGCTGCCCTTCGCCTCGCATTTGGGGGCGCAATGGCTGCTGCTGCTGCTGGCGGTGGTTTCGACCTTGGCCGGCATGAGCCAATTGCATTTCATGAGCCAATTGGTCGATCAATCATCCCATGATGGCCTGACGCGGGCTTATAATCGTCGGGTGGGCGAGGAAATCGTCGCCCAGCAATTCCTGTCGGCATTGCGTTCGTCCGGGCCGCTGTCGCTGGCCTTTGTCGATCTGGATAATTTCAAATCCATCAACGACCGCTATGGCCACGAAGAAGGTGACAACACCCTGCGCAACGCATCGGCGGCCCTGCGCAAGGTGTTGCGGCGCGGTGACGTTTTGGTGCGCTGGGGCGGCGAGGAATTTTTGGCGCTGATGCCCAACACCGATGAAGAGGGGGCCGGCATCGCCTTGGCCCGCCTGCGCGAGGCCGGGTTGGGGCTGCGCCCCGACGGCAAGCCGGTGACCGCCTCCATTGGCGTTGCCGAACGTCTGGCCGATCAGGCCGTGCAATGGTCGGAACTGGTGGAAAAGGCCGATCAGCGCATGTACATGGCCAAGCAAAGCGGCAAGGACAAGGTTATCGGCATCGACAACAAAGTGTTGGCGGAAAGCCGTCTGAGCGCCTGAGATTCAAGCCGCCGCCTGATTGAGAGCGCCGACCACCTGGGCGATGTCGGCGGCCAGGGCGTGGCGGCTGGGGCTTCCCGGCCGGACCACCAGCGAAAACCAGACCGGCGACAACAGCGGCAGGCTCAAGGCCTTGGCGTCGAGCACGGCGAGGTCCGCCGTCAGGGCGGTTTGACCCAGCGGCGCCAGCGCCATGCCGCAGGCCACCGCCGCTTGAATGCTGGCGAGACTGGGGCTGACATAGGCGATGCGCCAATTGCGTTCCAGTCGGTCGAGCCGTTCGATAACCTGGCGACGGAACAGGCAGCCGTGGGGGAAAAGCGCCAAGGGCAGCGGTTCCAGTCGCGGCAAGGCTTCCGCGGCTGAACCGACCCAGGACACATTTTCCGGCCACACCCCATCCGCGCCGGCCATGGGGCGATCGCCCTTGAACAAGGCGACATCCAGTTCGCCCTGGTCGAAATCGTCGCGCAACTTGACCGACAAATCGGCGCGGATATCCAGCCGAACCTGCGGATTGGCCCGTGAAAAGGCGGCCAGCACCTTGGGCAGGTGACGGCCGGCAAAGTCTTCGGAGATTCCCAAGCGAATGATTTCACCGGTTTCGCGCCGCACCAACATGGCGCGGGCTTCATCATCCAACGCCAGCATGCGGCGGGCATAGCCCAGCAACACTTCTCCCGCCTCGGTCACCTGGATGCGGCGGCCCCGCCGGCAGAGGAGCGGCTGGCCGATCTGATCTTCCAGCCGCTTGATCTGTTGGCTGATGGTTGATTGGGTCCGGTGCAACCGTTCACCGGCGCGGGTGAAGCCACCGCTATCGACAATGCCGATGAAAGTGCGCAGTAATTCCAGGTCAAGGCTGTGAGTCTGCATGAAACTATCATTCACAAAACGGATTGATATCATTCTATCATCTAATTTCTAAATGTCATCGCCGGCGGTTAAGCTGCTTGTAAGCACATACCGAAAGGGGAACCGTCATGCTTGCCGCCCTGCGCCCGACCAATCCATTGCCCTGGCTGATCACGCTGTTTTGCCTGATCTGGTCGTCGGTGTTTGCTGTTGCCCGTTTGGGTTTGGCCCATTGTCCGCCGCTGACATTGTTGTCCATCCGCTTTGCCCTGGCGGCGGTGGTGACCTTGGGATTGGCTTTGGCCTTGGGCGAAAGATTGCCGCGGGGACGGGCGCTGCTGGCCTTGGCGCTGATCGGTATCGCCAATCACGCCATCTATCTGGGCCTGTCCTATCTGGGGATGCGCCATGTTCCGGCCGGGCTGACCGCCATCATCGTCAGCGCCAACCCGGTGCTGACGGCCTTTCTGGCGGCCATGGCGCTGAGCGAGCGATTGAACGGGCGCAAGCTGGCCGGGCTGGCCTTGGGGGTGGTCGGCGTTGTCTTCATCTTGCGCCACCGCATCGTTGCCGGCACTGATTCCGCCGTGGACATGCTGTGGCCGTTGGGGGCGCTGGTGGCGTTATCGGCTGGCGCCATCTTGTTCAAGCGCATTGGCCTGAACAGTGGCGGCGGCTTTGGCGGCCTGACCGTGCAACTGAGCGCCGCCGCCTTGTTCCTGGCCTTTCCCGCCTGGGCGCTGGAAGGCGGTCTGGGCGCGGTGCAGGCCGTGCCCGAATTTTGGTTCTCGCTGGCTTATCAGGTGATCTTGGCTTCGGTCATCGCCTATGCCATCTGGTTCCACCTGTTGCGGGTCAGCACCGCCACTGCCGCCAGCGCCTGGCATTTCCTGATCCCACCCTTGGGGGTGCTGTTCGGCTGGCTGATCATGGACGAGACGGTGATGTGGGCCGATTTCGCCGGCATCGTCCCGGTGGCGGCGGGAATTTGGCTGGTGACCCGCGCGCCGGAGCGGCGATAAGACGGGAAGGCGGTCATCGATATGGGTTTGTCAGGCGGGGGATTATGGGTGTATAGCTGACCTATATAACGGTGCTGTCCGGAGCGTTTTATCCGATGTTCACCCTGACGTCGCTTGAACAAGAAGCCCTGTATTTATCCCTGTTGGTCTCGGGCTGGGCGGTGGTTGGTTCGCTGCCGGTGGGCATCGCCTGTGCCTGGTTGCTGGCGCGGCGGGAATTTCCCGGCAAGGCGCTGGTTGATGGTCTTATCCACTTGCCGTTGGTGCTGCCGCCGGTGGTGGTCGGCTATTTCCTGCTGGTGTTGCTGGGCCGGCGCGGCGTGGTCGGTGGCGCTTTGTACGATTGGTTCGGCATCACCATCGCTTTTACCTGGAAGGGGGCGGCCATCGCTTCGGCGGTGATCGCCTTTCCGCTGATGGTCCGGGCCATCCGGCTGTCGCTGGAAGGGGTTGACCGTGGTCTGGAACAGGCGGCCCGCACTTTGGGGTGCGGTCCGGTGGCCACCTTCTTTTCGGTCACCCTGCCGCTGGTCATGCCTGGCATCCTGACCGGGGTAATCCTGGCCTTTGCCCGTTCGCTGTCGGAATTCGGCGCCACCATCACCTTCGTCTCCAACATTCCCGGCGAAACCCGCACCCTGCCCATCGCTCTTTACGCCCTGACCCAGGTTCCCGGTGGCGACGAGGCGGCGTTGCGGCTGTGCATCATTTCGGTGGTGGTGGCCTTTGCCGCCCTGCTGGCGGCGGAAATATTGTCGCGCCGGGTCCAGGCCCGGTTGAAGGGGTAGGGCCATGCTCGAGCTTGCCGTCACGCGTCGCCAGGGGACTTTTCAGGTTCAGGTGGAATTGAATACGGGGACCGGGGTAACCGCCCTGTTCGGACCATCGGGATCGGGCAAGACCTCGGTCATCAACATGGTTGCCGGGTTGTCGCGTCCCGATTGCGGCCGCATCGTCGTCGATGACAAGGTGTTGTTCGATTCGACCATCGGCATCGACGTCGCCCCAGAACATCGCCGGTTGGGCTATGTCTTCCAAGACGGCCGGCTGTTTCCGCATCTGTCGGTACGTTCGAACCTGAATTTCGGCCTGAACCGGCTGTCGGCAAGTGAACGGCGGGTGGATTTCGACGCCGTCATTGAGGTGTTGGGGATCGGCCATTTGCTTGACCGCCGTCCGGCCTTGCTGTCGGGGGGGGAAAAGCAACGGGTCGCCATCGGCCGCGCCTTGCTGGCCAGCCCGCGCATTTTGTTGATGGACGAGCCGTTGGCGGCGTTGGATTCCAATCGTAAGGCCGAGGTTCTGCCTTTTATCGGCGCCCTGTCCAAGCGCTTCGCCATTCCGATCTTGTACGTCAGTCATTCCATGGACGAGGTCCTGAGTCTGGCCGACACCCTGGTGCTGATGGATCAGGGGCGGGCGGCGGCGGCGGGGCCGACCGAAGAGGTGTTGTCGCGGCTTGAATTGCGGGCATTGACCGGACGCTGGGAGGCCGGCTCGGTTATCCGCGCCGTGGTCCAGGGCCACGACACGGAAACCGGGATGACCCGGCTCAGCTTTGCCGGCGGGACATTGGCCATGGCCCGCAACCATCTGCCGCCAGGGGCGTCGGTTCGCCTGCGCATTCATGCCAGCGACATCGCCATCGCCCTGGATCGTCCCGGCCGAGTGTCGGTGCGCAACATCTTGCCGGCTCGCGTGCGCTCGGTGTCGGCGGCCGAGGGACATATGGTCGACGTGGTTCTCGATTGCGGCGGCACCGACCTGTGGGCGCAGATTTCCGGCTGTGCCCAGGCCGACCTGGCCTTGCAGCCGGGGATGGAGGTGCACGCCATGATCAAGGCCCTGACCATCGCACGCGGCGATGTGGCGGAGAAAGGAGACGCTGCATGAAAGTTGCTGTCGCCACCCAGGATTTAACCCATGTGGATGCGCACCTGGGCTGGGCGCGGCATCTGCTTTTGTTCGATGTCTCGGCCGAGGGCTATCGCTATCTGGGAACCCGCGCGTTCCGCCATGGCTTAGCCGAGGATGGCGACCACGACAAACTGTCGGCGCGCCTGCGGGCCTTGCGGGGGTGTTCGTTGGTTTTCATCGCCGATGTCGGGCCGGAAGGCGAGGCCGGATTGGCCCGCGCCCGCGTCGTGCCCATGCGCGCCTATGCCGGCCAACCCATCGTCAACGCCTTGGATGCCTTGCGTGATGGCCTGCGCCGCAATCCGCGCGGCTGGCTGCGACGGGAACAGCAACGCGACCGTCGCGGCGCATGATGACGTTATCCGCCGACCGGGTTCAGTAAAGCCGGCGGCGGAAGGCCCAGGCCGAACCGGTCAGGGTAATGGCGGCGATCACCAGCATGGGCCAAATACTGTCCCAGGCCTGGGCCGGGCTGATGCCCTTAAGGAACAGGCCCCAGGCCAAATCAAGGAAATGGCGGACCGGATTGGCCAGGGTCAAGGTTTGCATCCAGTCGGGCATATTTTCCACCGGGGTGGCGAAGCCGGACAAAATGATGGTCGGCACCATGTAAAAGAACGCCCCCAAGATGGCCTGCTGCTGGGTTGACGACAGGGCCGAGATGAACAGGCCGACGCCGATCACCGACAGCAAGAAGGCCACCACCGCGGCATAGACCAGCAGGGCCGAGGCGGTCATCGGCACCTTAAACCACACTTGTGCGGCAACGATGATGATGGTGCTTTCGGCCACGCCGATCAAAAGCGCCGGAGTGGTCTTGCCGATCAGGATTTCCCACGGGCGCAGCGGCGTCACCAGCAATTGCTCGAAGGTGCCCAGCTCGCGCTCGCGCGCCACGGACAGCGCGGTGACCACCAGGGCGACCACCTGGGTCAGCACGCCGACCAATCCGGGCACCACCACCCACAGGCTTTCCAGATTGGGGTTGAACCACGACCGTTCCACCAGCACCGGCACCTGGGTTGTCGGGGCCAGATCATGATTATGGCTGGTGATGATGTTTTGCAGATAACCGGAAACGATTTGGGCGCTGTTCGAGCGGCGGCCGTCCAAAATGATCTGGATGCTGGCGCCGCCGCCGTTTTCCACCCGGCGGGAAAAATCCTGGGGGATGCGTAAGGCGACCATCACCCGGCGCGAATCGATGGCGGCGGCCATGTCGTTTTCGCTGTTCACCGCCACGATGTCGGAAAAGGCCGGCGCCCCGGCGATGGCCGCCACCAATTCGTGTGAGGCCAATCCGCCATCTTGGTTCAGCACCGCCAGCGAGGCGATTTTGACGTCATAAGTACACGCATAGGAAAAGATCGCCAATTGCAGCAATGGCGGCACGATCAGGACGAAGCGGCTTTTGCCGTCGCGCCACACCGCCAGCAATTCCTTGATGATCAAGGCCCGGATGCGTCCGAACATGAGGGTTACTCCAGGCTTTTGCGGGTGCGCTTCCAGGTCAGGGCCAGGAAGAAGGCGGCGATGGCCGTCAGGGCCAGACAATTGGGCCAGACGACGCTCCAGACATCGCCGGCCAGGAACAGGGTTTGCAAAATGGTGACGAAATAGCGTGCCGCCACCACCCGTGACAGCAGGTCCACCCATAGCGGCATGCTGGACGGCTCGAAGACGAACCCCGACAACATGAAAGCAGGCATGAAGGCGGCGACGATGGCCACTTGGCCGGCGACGAATTGATTGCGGGCGATGGTGGAGATCAGCAATCCCATGGACAGGGCGGCGACCATGTACAGGGACGAGCTCAGGGCCAGCACCCACACCGATCCCCGCAACGGCACATCATAGACGACCAGACCGACCAGCACCGACAAGGCCATGCCGCCCATGCCGAGAACGAAATAAGGGGCCAGCTTGCCGACCAGCAATTCAAGGCGGCCCACCGGGGTGGCGATCAGCGCCTCCATGGTGCCGCGTTCCCATTCACGCGCCACCACCAAGGCGGTCAGGATGGTGCCGGTCAGGGTCATGATGATGGCGATCAGGCCGGGGATGAGGAAATGTCGCGATTCCAGCGCCGGATTGAACCAGACGCGGGTTTCGGCACTGATCGGCAGGGTCAGGGATTGACCGGCGGCGCGGGCTTCGTGCCCCAGCCATTTCGTCCATACCCCTTCCACATAGCCCTTGGTCAGCCGTGCCGTATTGGCGTCGGTGCCGTCCAGCAGCACCTGGATGGCGGCCTGTTGGCCGCGTCCGACCAAGGCGTCGAAATCGTTGCCAAGCAGCACGACGCCGCGATAGCGCCCGGCGACCATGCCGGCCTCGGCCAGTTGGCGTTGGCGTAATTCGGTGACGGTGAAGAACGTCGAATTGCGAAAGGCCGCAACCAGCGAGGTCGCCTTGGGGGTGGGCTGTTCCAGCACCACCGCCAGCCGGATGTCCTTGGCGTCCAGCGATACGCCATAGCCGATCAGCAACAACAACACCAACGGCAAGACAAAGGCGATGTACAGGCTGGACAGATCGCGGCGGATTTGCAGCACTTCCTTGACCATCAAGGCGAGCAGGCGGCGCCGGTTCATGATGTTTGCGCCTTTTCGACCAGGGCGACAAAGGCGTCTTCCAGCGTCGGATCGGGGATGGCGTCGCTGCGGGCTTGGGCCTTGATTTCGTCAGGCGTGCCCAGCGCGATCAGCTTGCCGGCGAAGATGATGCCCAGGCGGTCGCAATATTCGGCTTCGTCAAGGAAATGGGTGGTGACCAAGACAGAGACGCCCTCGGCCGCCATGGCGTTGATGTGGGTCCAAAATTCGCGTCGCACCAACGGATCGACGCCCGAGGTCGGCTCGTCCAGGAACAAGGTGTCGGGGCCGTGCATGATGGCGCAGGCCAGGGCCAGACGTTGCTTGAAACCCAGCGGCAAGGCACCGGCATTGGTGCCGCCATACGGGTCGAGGGCGAAGACGTCGCGCATGGTGGCGATGGTCTGGCGCTGGGTCTTGCCGGCCAGCCCATAGATGCCGGAAAAGAAATTCAGGTTCTGCTGGACCGACAGATCGGGGTAAAGCGAGAATTTTTGCGACATATAGCCCAGATTCTGCCGGCCTTGGGCGGCGGCATGGGCAAGATCGCGACCGCCGACCTCGGCGATGCCGGAACTGACCGGCAGCAGGCCGCACAGCATGCGGAAGGTGGTGGATTTGCCGGCGCCGTTGGGCCCCAAAAGGCCGAAGATCTCACCGGCCTTGACGGCGAAGCTGACCTGATCGACGGCGACGAAATCGTCGAAGCGGCGCACCAGATCGGTGGCGCGCACGGCGATGCCGTCGGTGGGGACGGCGGGGCGATGGCGCGGCGGCAGGGTGGGGATGGCGGCCTTGCGTTCCAGCAAGGTGATGAAGGCATCCTCGAACCGGGGCGGGACGGCGGAAACCTCGTGCCCTTCGACCTTTGGCGGCGGCGCGCCTTCCTCCATCACCAGCCGGACGCTGGCGCCTTGGATCAGGCTGTCACGGACATCGGGGCGGGCGCTGGTTTCCAGTTGCACCTTGCGGCGGTCGGCGCCGCCCTTGATGACGAAGCAGCGTCCCTCGACCCGCTTGGTCAGCTCGGCCGGTGGGCCGACATGCAGCAGCCGGCCTTGATCCAGCAGCAAGACCTCGTGGCAGCGTTCGGCTTCGTCCAGATAGGCGGTGCTCCACACCACGCCGACGCCTTGCTCGGCCAGTTCATGCACCATGCGCCATAATTGCCGGCGCGACACCGGATCGACGCCGACGCTGGGTTCGTCCAGCAACAACAGGCTGGGGGTGGCGACCAAGGCGCAGGCCAGCCCCAATTTCTGTTTCATGCCGCCTGACAATTTGCCGGCCAGCCGAGTCTGAAAACCATCCAGGCCGGAAAAATCCAGCAAGCGGGCGAAGATGGCCGGCTGCTCCGCCGGCGCCAACGAGCGTAATTCGGCGTAAAGGCGCAGGTTCTCCGAAACCGTCAGGTCCTCGTACAGGCCAAAGCGTTGCGGCATATAGCCGATATCGCCATTGACGCTGATGCTGCCATCGTCGGGATTGAGCAATCCCGCCATCAACCGCATCAGCGTGGTCTTGCCCGCGCCGTCAGCCCCGACCAATCCGGTGACGCGGCCGGCCGATAGGGCGGCGCTGATATTGTCGACGGCAATGGTGGGGCCGAAGCGCTTGCCCACCCCGGACAGGGTGATGGCGGTCGTCATTATTTCGGCGCCGACGACAGCAATCGCACCGTCACCGGCATGCCTTGGCGCAGGCCGTCATCGGCGTCATCGACGACGATGCGCAGGCGATAGACCAGCGAGGTCCGCAATGCGCGGGTTTCCACCGCTTTCGGGGTGAATTCGGCTACCGGCGAGACAAAGCCGACCTGACCGTGATAGGTCTTGCCGCCGTCGGTGACGATCTCGGCGGCGGTGCCCGGCACGGCCCGGCCGAGATCGGGCTCAGCCACCCAACTGCGCACCTGCATGGGATTCATCAGGGCCAGGGTGGCGATGGTGGCGCCGGGCAGGGTCATGGCGCCGGGCTCACGCACGCGGGTCATGACGATGCCGTCGGCCGGGCTGGTCAGCACCGCGTCGGCCAGACGGCGGCGCATCAGGTCCATGGTGGCTTTTTCGCCATCCAACTGGGCGCGGCCGATGGTGATATCTTCTTCGCGGAAGCCTTGGCGTTGCAGATCCAGGGCTTGACGGGCGCGGGCCGCCTGGGCCTCGGCCTGGCGCAAGAGGTTGCGGGCGTCGTCGAGCGCCTGGCGCGAGACGGTGGCGCCCAGTTCCACCCCGGCCCGGCGATCATAGGTGACGCGGGCGTTGTTCAGCGCCGCTTCGGCTTTTTCCAGCTCGGCCTTGGCCTGGGCGATTTCCTGCGGCCGGTTGCCGGCTTCCAGCTTGGCCAATTGCGCTTCTTGCGCCGCCACGCGGGCTTCGGTCACCCGGACCGCGTCCTTCAGATAGCCGTCATCAAGTTCGGCCACCACTTGGCCGGCGGCGACCGTGTCGCCTTCTTCCACCAACAGCTTGGCCAATCGGCCTTCGACCCGAAACGACAGGTCCACCTGCCGCACATCGACGTTGCCGGACAAGATCAGCCCGGTATCGGCGGGGCCGGGGCGGGAGACGATCCACCCGCCAACGGCCGCCGCCGCCAATAGGGCGGCAATGGCCAGGGCGATCAAAGGCTTTCGAGACATGACGCGCTCCGTGATGGTCGAGTGACCAGTCGGGACAGTGTACGGCGAAAGCGAAAACACACACCGTCTATTTGCTCATGGGTTTGTTGCGGTAAATACGCGGGGCGGAGGTGGGCGGAAAATAGTCGGCTACAGCATGCTGGTGCACTGACTCACAAAGCCGCTGCTCGTGTGAGAAAGGGGCTTGCCTAACCCCGCAGAAATCCAGTATGTTCCGTCCTCCCGCGCTTCGCGGGCATACAGCCTGCACCCGTAGCTCAGCTGGATAGAGCGCTGCCCTCCGAAGGCAGAGGCCACAAGTTCGAATCTTGTCGGGTGCGCCAAATTTTTCCAAAGCAAATTCAATGTGTTAGCGGCTGTCCCGCTGTAGGCCATAAACTGACCTGATGATTTTGCGCGACAATTGCGCGACACTCAGGGCGAAAAAGTGTCGCGTGAGGCGCTCAATGGCTACGATCTCGGAACGGTATAATCGCGAAGGCCAGTTGATCGGTTGGCAGGTGAAAATTCGCAAGCGCGGATATCCTGCCATGGTCAAAACCTTCGAACGGAAGAACGACGCTCAGGCCTGGGCGACCATCAAGGAATCGGAGATGGTTCGGGCGGTCTTCGTTGATCGTTCCAAGGCTGAACGCACCACTTTTCGCGATGCTGTTGAGGCATACATCACCAACACCGCCCCCACTCACAAAGGGGGACGAGATGAAATCCTGCGACTTCAAAAATTCCTGCGGGACGAGGTCAGACTTGCAGCGCACGCACTTGCAACGCTGACAACCAGGTTGTTCGAGGAATATCGGGATCGGCGGTTAAACGAGGTCGCCGCCAGCACGGTTAAGCGCGAACTTGGTCTTTTGCATGCGGTCATTGAAACCGTCCGTAAAAGCCATGGGATGATTGAAAATCCCGTTTCCGACGTTCGCCGCCCCAGTGTCCGCGATGCACGAGATATGCCGTCAGCCTGCGCATCCGCAAGCGCATCGAAGAGGTCTTCGGCTGGGCCAAGACCACCGGCGGCCTGCGCAAGACGCGCCACAAAGGCACCGATCGTGTGGACTGGATATTCACCCTGACCGTCGCTGCATACAATCTCGTCAGGCTGCCAAAACTGATGACGGTGGCCTGATGACGCCCGGACTCCGCCTCGAACCGGCGGAACCCGCGAAAATCGGCCGCTCTCGCGGACCGTAACCCTCGCCGACGCCGCTGAAAGCTTCGGACCGACGGGGAAAGGGGGCGCGAACACGCCTTTTTCCGCACCCTGTTAAACCGGTTCCCAGGTGCTTAGTTCTCCAGCATTCACTTTTGACCGAAAGAGGTCGAACAGTCCGAGGCCGTCGAGTTTCGCGATTTCCTCGAAGCCGAGTAGGAAATCATATCCGTCGAAATTTATGCCCTGCATGACCTCGCCGTAGACCTCTGCGAAAGGCTCTTCGAAAGCCTTTCGCAGTTGGTTCGAAGTGTCCGTCCAGCCGTTGATGCCGTTGTGGTATCCCTGCTGCCGGTTCTGAACGCATCGGGTTAGGTCGGCGGAAAACCAAATCTTGCAGGCGACTGGCCGGAGCGCATAGATGCGGCATTCACCCCCCACGCCAAGGTGCGGGCATTGGACAAGATCCTTTGTCCGCCGAGCCTCTGAGGCGGCCCATCGTGCGCGGTCAGGGAGCCCTGCGTCCGCCCTCTTGATCTCTTCGTAATGCTCAATGATGGTGATGGCGTCGAGCATGCTCATCGAGAAGCTCCCCGAGGTGACGCCACGCGCTTCCGATGGGATCAGGCAGCAGGCGTGGCAGCCACGCACGCAGGCGATTTCGACCTTCTGGGAGACGGCCTCGTAGGCCAGGTCTGAGATGGCGTTGCCGATGTCCTGATGAATGCGGGCGACCTGGACCAAGGCGCGGTAAGAACCATCTGCCCGCGATATCCCAGCCAATCGGCGCCGGGCTTCCCCCATCAGTGACTGGACGGCGTCATTGGCCAGCAGGTCATAGGGCGCTTCCGTTCCCATGTCGTCCTTCTCATTTGAGCCATGGCCATTCTTCTGCTTGTCGACAGAGGGGAGATAGGCGGGCAAGGGCTCTCTTCAGGAATGGCACAAAATCTGGTTTCTTAAGCGGCTCAGCCCGCCGCACGGATAGGTGCGGCGGGCTGATGCTTCGTTTCAGGTCACGCTATGGCTCGTTTTGGCGGAACTATCCTGCCAGTCATACATAACAATTTGGTTCGGCGTCACGAGCAACCGGTGGTGCCGCCGCAGGTGTCGCACTTGAGGCAGGTGCCGTTGCGCACCAAGGTGAAATTGCCGCATTCGGGGCAGGCGTCGCCTTCATAGCCCTTCATGCGCGCCTTCTTGATTTCCTCGGCGCGGGCGTCGAATTGCTGGATGGCGGTTTCCGGGTCCACCGACAACGCCACCTGGGTGGTGGTCATGGTCGATCCGGCGATGTCCGCTGACAGCGAGGCGGCGTTGCCGCCGGCCACCACCAGGAATTTGGAACGGACATAGCCCTTGGAGGTGACGCGTTCCACCACTGCCGCGGCCTTTTCCAACTGACCTTCGATATTGCCGCGTCCCACCGTGTCGGGGGCCAGATCGGCCGGTTCCACATGGGCCAGATCGTTGCGCGACAGATAGGAAATGGCCAGTTCGCGGAAGATGTAATCCAGGATCGAGGTGGCCATCTTGATGGTGTCGTTGCCCTGCACCGGACCTTGCGGTTCAAAGCGGGTGAAGGTGAAGGCCTCGACGAATTCTTCCAGCGGCACGCCGTATTGCAGGCCGATGGAAATGGCGATGGCGAAGTTGTTCATCATGGCGCGGAAAGCGGCGCCTTCCTTATGCATGTCGATGAAGATCTCGCCGACCTTGCCGTCTTCGTATTCGCCGGTGCGCAGATAGACCTTGTGGCCGCCGACCATGGCCTTTTGCGTATAGCCCTTGCGACGGTCGGGCAGCTTGGCGCGGCGTGCGGCGACGATGCGTTCGACGATGCGTTCGGCGACGATTTCGGCTCGGGCCGCCATGGGGGCGGCGGCGATTTCTTCTTCCAAGGCGCCGGCATCGTCCAGCAATGCCGCCTGCAACGGCTGGCTTAGTTTCGAGCCATCGCGATACAGCGCATTGGCCTTCAGACCCAGGCGCCACGACAGCATATAGGCGTTCTTGCAATCATCAACGCTGGCCGAATTGGGCATGTTGATGGTCTTGGAAATCGCCCCCGAGATGAACGGCTGCGCCGCCGCCATCATATGGATGTGGCTTTCCGCCGACAGGAAACGCTTGCCGACCTTGCCGCACGGACTGGCGCAATCGAACACCGGCAGGTGCGCGTCCTTGAGGAAGGGCGCGCCTTCCAAGGTCATGGCGCCGGTGCAATAGGTGTTGGCGGCGTCGATTTCGGCCTTGGCGAAGCCCAGATGGGCCAGCAGGTCGAAGGACAGGTCATCCAGCTTGGAGCGGCTGATCTTCAGCACCTCGGTGCAGAATTCCTCGCCCAGGGTGTATTTGTTGAAGACGAACTTGATGTCGAAGGCGGCTTCCAGCGATTGCTCGATCTTTTCCAGCACCTCGTCGGTGAAGCCCTTGGCCCGCAGCTTGTCGTGATCAATGCCCGGCGCGTCGCGAAGGGTGGCGTGACCGACCGCATAGCGGATGATCTCGGCGACGTCGCTTTCCGAATAGCCCAGATTGCGCAGGGCTTCGGGAACCATGCGGTTGATGATCTTGAAATAACCGCCGCCGGCCAGCTTCTTGAACTTGACCAAGGCGAAATCGGGTTCGATGCCGGTGGTGTCGCAATCCATCACCAGACCGATGGTGCCGGTCGGCGCGATGACCGTGGATTGGGCGTTGCGATAGCCGTTCTTTTCCCCCAGGGTCAAGGCATTGTCCCAGGCCAGCCGGGCCGAGGCGACCAGGGCGGCGTCGGGGCAATTATCGGCATCCAGCGGCACCGGGCTGATGTCGAGGCCTTCATAGCCCGAGGTCAGGCCATAGGCGGCACGGCGATGGTTGCGCATGACCCGCAGCATGTGGGCGGAATTGGCGGCGTAACCGGGGAAGGCCCCCTGTTCACCGGCCATTTCGGCCGAGGTGACATAGGATTCGCCGGTCATCAACGCGGTGATGGCGCCGGTCAACGCCCGGCCCTGCTGGCTGTCATAAGGCAGGCCCGAGGCCATCAGCAAACCGCCGATATTGGCGAACCCCAGACCCAAGGTGCGGAATTCATAGGAGAGCTGGGCGATCTTTTCCGACGGGAACTGCGCCATCAGCACCGAGATTTCCAACACCATGGTCCACAGCCGGCAGGCGTGGCGGAAGCCGTCAACGTCAAAGGTGCCGTCCTGGCGGCGGAAACACAGCAGGTTCAAGGACGCCAGATTGCAGGCGGTATCGTCCAGGAACATGTATTCCGAACACGGATTGGAGGCGTTGATCCGGCCCGATTCCGGGCAGGTGTGCCAGTCGTTGATGGTGGTGTCGAATTGGATGCCCGGATCGGCGCAAGCCCAGGCGGCTTCACCGATGCGGTCCCACAAATCGCGGGCCTTGAGGTCTTTCTTCACCTTGTCGGAATTGCGATGCTTGAGCACCCATTCCCGGTCGTCGATGACGGCGTTGAGGAAGTCGTCGGTGACGCGCACGGTGTTGTTGGAATTCTGCCCCGACACGGTCAGATAGGCTTCGGAATCCCAGTCGGTGTTGAACACCGGGAACTCGATGTCGAAATAACCCTGGCGGGCGAACTGGATCATGCGCTGGACATAGTTTTCCGGGATCATCACGCCGCGGGCGCCGATGATCGCTTTTTTCAAGCGCTTGTTCAGCTTGGGATCGAAACGGGCTTGGGATTCGGCGTCGCCGTCCCATTCGCGCATGGAGGCCATGACTTCGCCCAGGTGCTTTTGCGCCAGCTTCGAACCGGCGACCAGGGCGGCGACCTTTTGCTCTTCGACCACTTTCCAGTTGATGAAGGCTTCGATATCGGGGTGATCGACATCGACCACCACCATCTTGGCGGCGCGCCGCGTGGTGCCGCCCGACTTGATGGCGCCGGCGGCGCGGTCACCGATCTTCAAGAAACTCATCAGCCCCGACGATTTGCCGCCGCCGGACAGGCGCTCGCCTTCGCCGCGCAGCTTGGAAAAATTGGTGCCGGTGCCCGAGCCATATTTGAACAAGCGGGCTTCGCGCACCCACAAATCCATGATCCCGCCTTCGTTGACCAGATCGTCTTCGATGGACTGGATGAAGCAGGCATGCGGCTGCGGATGCTCATAGGACGATTTGGACCGGGTCATCTTGCCGGTCTTGTAATCGACGTAATAGTGACCCTGGCTGGGGCCATCAATGCCATAAGCCCAATGCAGGCCGGTGTTGAACCATTGCGGCGAGTTGGGCGCGCCCATCTGGCTGGCCAACATGAAGGCCATTTCGTCGCGGAAGGTCAGCGCGTCGTCTTCGGACGAAAAATAGCCGCCCTTCCAGCCCCAATAGGTCCAGGTGCCGGCCAGGCGGTCAAAGACCTGGGCGGCGCTGGTTTCGCCGCTGACCCGCTGTTCGGCCGGCAGCGCCTTGAGCGCCTCGGCATCGGGTTCGTGACGTTGCAGCCACTCGGGCACGCCCTTTTCGGCGACACGCTTCAACCGGGCGGGGATACCAGCCTTGCGGAAATATTTCTGCGCCAGAACGTCGCAGGCGACCTGCGACCATTTGGTCGGCACGTCGATATCCTTGGCTTGGAACACCACCGAACCGTCGGGATTGCGAATCTCGCTGGTCGCCTTGCGGAAGTCGATGCCCGCGTAACGGGACGAGCCGGACTTGGTGAAGTGACGCTGAACGCGCATGGGTTCCCCTCTGTTTGTCTGTTTGGCTAAGGACCAACCGCCGGCGGCGACAGCGAAACAAAGGGATTCCTTAGGGAATCACCTCTCTTTGCGTAGCTCACAACATGTTGTGGCTCGCCCCGAACCGAGACGCAGATTATGCGCAGTGCGGTGTTGACGCAACCACATTTTGTCTGTCGGGCGTGATTTTCACACATCATATAGATACAATAATTCTCGCATTTTATCGGATTTGGATCCGTCCTTGCGAAGCGCTGGACGCAAGCCGCGCCATTTGCCATAGTCCGCCCCTGCAAGATCACTCCCATAAGAACAACGAGGGCGTCATGGCCGGTTTTGGAACTCTGCTGTTCACCTGGCTCAAAGGCAAACTGGTCGGCACCGATACGGCCGGCAACCGCTATTATATCGAGCGTGGTACCCCCAAGGGCCGCCGGGCCAAGCGCTGGGTCCTGTTTAATGGCGTTACCGAGGCTTCGGCGGTGCCGCCGGAATGGCATGCTTGGCTGCATCACACCGTTGATGCGCCGTTGACCGATTCGGTCCGCCGCGAATGGCAAAAGCCGCATCAGGCCAATGGCTCGGGCACGACCAATGCCTATCTGCCCCCTGGTCACGACCTGCGCGGCGGCCAGCGCGAGCGGGCCACCGGCGATTACGAGGCGTGGCAGCCCTAAGTCTGCCGCAAGAGGGAATGTGATGGTCACCAAGGGCGGTTCGCGCGACACCATAATCGGCGCCATCGTCATCGCCGTGGCGGCGGTTATGCTGGCGCTGATCTATGTCAAGGAAGACTTGGCCGGACAAGCCGCGGGCGGCTATGTGGTCAAGGCCCGCTTCAATCGGCTGGACGGCATCAGCATCGGCAGCCCGGTGCGGCTGTCCGGCGTCAAGATCGGCGCGGTGCAGGCGGAAACCCTGGACCCGGAATTCCGCGCCATCACCCATCTGCATATCAATGATCAGGTGCCGTTGCCCGCCGATTCCACCGCCGTGATCCGCACGGATGGGTTGCTGGGATCTAAATATATCGATTTGGGGCCGGGTGGTGACGATACGATGATGAAGGACGGCGACAGCATCCTTTACACTCAGGATTCCATGGTCATCGAGGATCTCTTGGAAATGATCATCGAACAGGGCAAAAGCAAGCGCGGCTATGGCAGCAAGGCGCTGCCCTCGGTCAGCAACAACTAGCCCGGCCAGGAGAGCATCATGGGACGCAATCTCATCGAAACGATCATGGGGGGAGTGGTTCTGGCGGTGGCCGGATTCTTCCTGGCTTTCGCTTGGCGTCACGCCGATCTTGGGCAAGTGAAGGGCTATGTGCTGAGCGCCCAGTTCGCCGGTATCGGTGGCCTGGACACCGGTGCCGACGTCCGCATCAACGGCATCAAGGTCGGCACGGTGGCCAGCCAGTCGCTGGACCCGATCAGCTATAATGCCGTGGTCAAGATGACCATCTCGCCAGAGATTCGCCTGCCCACCGACACGGTTGCCACCATCAGCGCCGATGGTCTGCTGGGCGGAAAATTCATCAAGTTGATGCCCGGCCGCGCCAATGAGCGGCTGGCCGAAGGCAGCGAGTTGGCCAAGACCAAGGATTACCGTTCGATCGAGGAAATGGTCGGCGAGTTGATCTTCCTGGCGACGACGCCCCCGGCTGCGCCGTCGGCTGCGCCCGTTGCCCCCGTTGCCCCCGTTGCCCCCGTGGATCATCCGGCGCAATGATCCGCCGACTGATCATGCTGGCCGGGACAGGATTGTTCCTGCTGGCCATGCCGGCCGGGGCGCAACAGCCGCCGATGCCGGAATTGTCGCTGGACATGGCGGTTCTGGGCGGTTTGGACAAGATCACCGCCCGGGTGGTGACCATCGAGGCCCCGGTGGGGGAGCCGGTGCGTTTCGGCACCTTGGAAGTGGTGGCGCGCGCCTGCAAAAAGCGGCGGCCCGAAGAAAGCCCGGAAAGCGCCGCCTTTCTTGATATCTGGGACATCAAGCAGGGCCAGCCGGCGCAAGGGGTGTTTCGCGGCTGGATGTTCGCTTCCAGTCCGGCGCTGTCGGCGATGGAGCATCCGGTCTACGACATCTGGGTGCTGGACTGCCGCAAGGGACGCTGATCCCAATCGATCCCGCCGTCATGCCCGCACGGGGCGGGCATGACCTAATCGCGAAAAAGGAACGAAGCCCCCTGGACTCCCGCTTGCGCCGGAGGGGGGGCTTTTCGCCGCCGATCAGAAAATCGGAATACCGCCGGCTTGCGCCAGGGCAGGAATAACCGGGCAGGAAATGCCGCGTCGGTCATTTTTGCCGGCCTGCGTGGTGGTTTGCTGGGCGACCGACTGACCGGGTGCGCCTTGCTGTTGTTGCTGCTGTTCCTCTTCCTTCAGCGCCTGCTGAAGCTGTTCTTCCACCGCTTCTTGGATTTTTTGTTCCAGAATCTGCTGCACCACCGGTTCCATCTTGGACAAGGCCTCGTCGTCCAGGCCCATTTGAGCCATGATCTTCTTGCGCAGTTCTTCCTTCAGTTTTTCAATGCGGGTGTCGCGCACCCAATTGGTAAAGCCCTTTTCCTTGATCGCATCCATTTCGCTTTCATGGGCCTTTTGCCGCGCATCGGCTTTTTGCGATGCTTTCAAGGCGGCATTGAAATCACCGCCTGCGGTCCCTTGCGTGCCCGCCATGGTCAAGCCGGCGCCTGCCGACAATGTGGTGTTGTCGTCGATACCCGAGATCATCATAGCCCCCAAAGCTGCTCAGATAAGCGGGGCGGTTGCAATCTCTGGGCCAACGCTTAGGGCATAGCTCCAATCAACCGGATTGGTCAGAAAGGTCGCTGGCTGTTGCAGTGCCGCCGCCAATAATTCCTTGTAGTGATAACGGGGGATTTCCACCACGCCGAAGCGGGACAGGTGGTCGGTGATGAATTGGGTGTCCAAAAGCACGGTGCCCCCCAGTTTCAGCCGCGCCACCAGATCGACCAACGCCACCTTTGACGCGTCGGTGCGGCGGCTGAACATGCTTTCGCCGAAAAAGGCCCCGCCCAGGGCCAAGCCATACAGGCCGCCGACCAGGGTGTCGCCATCCCAACTTTCCACCGAATGGGCCAAGCCCATGGCGTGCAGGTGGCAAAACAGGTCGGCGATCTGGTTGTTGATCCAGGTTTCCTCGCGCCCTTGCTTGGCTTCGGCGCAGCCTTCCAGCACCGTGCGAAAGGCGGTGTCCACCCGGATTTGATAGCGGCCTTGCTTTAGCGTTTTTTTCAGCGAGCGCGGAATGTGAAAGCGATCCAGGGGCAGGATTCCCCGCTCGTCCGGGTCGATCCAATAAAGCTTTGGATCGTCGCGGGTCTGGGCCATGGGAAACAGGCCCATGGCATAGGCACGCAGCAAGATATCGGGGGTCAGGGCGCGCATTGTCTTCCCATGTGGTTTTCCTTTGAAATGTATGGCGTCTGGTGAGATTTTCCAATGGAACTGCAACAAGCGGGAAAATGCGCATGGGCGATTTTGTCCGCACGGTCGATGCCAAGGGCGTGACCAGTCAATTCAATTTCATCGCCGGCTTCGAAGCGGCGTTTTGGGTGCGGGCCAGGCGCAACCATCTGCTGGCTGAATGGTTCAGCGATCTGACCGATGAAAGCCAGCAAACCTATGTGAAATTGCTGTTGGACGCCGATTTCGCCCGGATGGAAACGCGCGAGACGGAAAACTGGGTGTTGACCAAGATCCGCAACGATCTCATGGGCTATGGGATTTTCCTGTCGATGGATCAGATGCGGGATGTGGCGGAACGCTGCCGACTGCGGGCGTGGCAGGAACGACAAGGGAAGGGCTAGGAATGCGGATCGGAAGGCTGTTCGGCTTTTTGCTGCTGTTGCCGATTTCGGCTCAGGCGGACAATTGGGCCGATGAAAAAGATTATAGCGATCTGGCCGCATCCAAACGGATTTGCGCCCAGTTCCGTGCGGTCGCATTGCCTGATCCGCATCGACAGGACCAGCGCCCACAGGGCGGCATGTCCGGGTGCAGTTCCGAAGCCTTGTATTACATGGGCCGGCCCGGTGACGCCCCTGCGGCCTTTGCCTGCGCCCAACGTGAGGCGGCGGACGAAATGTTCGGTGGCGACATGATGCTGATGACCCTCTACGCCAATGGCAAGGGGACGCCGCGCGATCTGGACAAGGCCATCGCCTTGGCCTGCACCTTGGGCGGTGCCCCCATGGAAATTCATTCTCGGGTGCAAAATCTTTTTGCCCGGCGGGGGAACCCCTCGTCCGAGGCGGAATTTGAGTGGTGCGACGACATCACCAGTGGTTACGCCATGGGCGCTTGCGCCAGCCACGATCAGCGGATGGCCACGGCGAGGCGAGAGCTGAAATTCAAGGCTCTCAAAGCCCGCTGGCCGCAAGCCGAGGCTGCGAATAAGCTGGAGGCGCTGATCAAAAGCGCGGAAGCGTTCGCCGGTTCCCGCGCCGCTGAGGTCGATCAATCGGGAACCGCCAGGGCAGCCATGGTGGTCGCCGCCGAAGAAGAGGTGATGGAGCTTTTGCTCGAGGATTTGAACCATGTGGCGACGAATGCCCCGGCTTTGACCCAAGCCCTGAGCGACAGCGCCGCCGATAGCGACCTCAATCAGGTCTACAAAAAGGTGATGGCTGGCGATTTCGAAGAATTCGCCGGTACGCCCACTCGGGATGGCATCAAATCGGTTCAGCGCCAATGGCTGAAATACCGCGATGCCTGGATCGGCTTTTTCAAACTGGCGCGGCCCGAGGGCGCGCCTCAGGCCATGCTGAACCTGCAAACCCGTCACCGCGTTGCCCAATTACAGGAATTGCTGCCCTGATTCAGCCGTCGCGGAGATAGCGGCTGGGGGGGCGGCCCAATGCCCGTTTGAACATGGTGGTGAAGGCGGCGACGCTGTCATAGCCCAAATCCAGGGCGACGGTGGTTACCGCCTCGCCGGCGGCCAGCCGGGGCAGGGCGGCGAACAGGCAGGCTTGTTGGCGCCACGCCGCCAGCCCCAGCCCGGTTTCACGACGAAAGACGCGGGTGAAGGTGCGGCGGCTCATGGCCAGGCGTTCGGCCCAATGGTCGATGGTGGCGTGGGGGGATGGATTGCTCAGGAAGCTTTGGCACAATGCCGCCAGCCGGGGCTCGGCCGGCAACGGCAAACCTAACGGCCGTTCCGGCAAGAGCGGCAGTTCCTCGGCCACCAAGGCCATGATCAAGGCGGCACGGCTGCCGGGGGGGACGCGGCGGGGGAGCTTTACCGCCTCGACGATCAATCCGTGCATCAGTTCGGTGACCGCCACCACCCGGCAAATGGCGGGAAGAGTGACGGCGTCGGGACTGACATAAATCGAGCGCATGCTGACCCGGCCATGGGGGCGGACCGAATGTTCCATTCCCGCCGGCACCCACAGGGCATGGTCGGGCGGCACCATCCAGCGTCCGGTTTCAGTGATGACGGTGATGATCCCGGTCACGGCATAGAGCAATTGCGACCGGCTGTGCCGATGCGGCGGCACGACGATGGCGTCGGCGTAATCGCTGGCCAGCGGCACGATGGCCCCGTCCACCTGTTCGATCCAGGCGATGCGCCGCAAATGCTGTTCGCTTGAAGGCGGGCCGTCATAGCCCATCGGAACGGTCTGACCGCTTTCACACATGGTTTGGCCCAGTTGAAGAAGAAACAGGCCGGATCACGAAAGCAGGTCTAGCTGCAAATGGCTATCATAAAAATATCCAGGCCAATCCGGGTCGCAACGAGGAGCCCCCCGTGTCCGAATCATCCGCCGCCGCTGTTCCCTCCGCTGCCGGAGGCGCCACCAACACCGCCTTTATGGTGATCATGGCCATCAGCTTTTGTCATCTGCTCAACGACATGATGCAGTCGCTGCTGGCCGCGCTTTATCCGATGCTGAAAAGCAATTACGGTCTGGATTTCGGCCAGATCGGGCTGCTGACCTTCACCTTCCAGGTCACCGCTTCCTTGTTGCAGCCGCTGGTCGGCATCTATACCGACAAACGGCCGCAACCGTATTCGTTGGCGATAGCCATGGGGTTTACCTTGGTCGGCTTGCTGCTGTTGGCGGTGGCAGAGCAGTATTGGCTGCTGCTGCTGGCCGCCGGCTTGGTCGGCATCGGTTCGTCGGTGTTTCACCCCGAATCGTCGCGGGTGGCGCGCATGGCCTCGGGCGGGCGGCATGGATTGGCGCAATCGCTGTTCCAGGTCGGCGGTAATTTCGGTTCCGCCCTGGGGCCGCTCTTGGCCGCCTTTATCGTCCTGCCGCGGGGGCAGGGCAGCGTCGCTTGGTTTTCGCTGGCGGCGATGGTGGCGATGATCGTGCTGTGGCGGGTGGGCGGCTGGTATGCCCGCCATCGCGCCGCTTCGGTCAAACGGGCGACCATCCAAGTCCATCTTGAATTGCCGCGGTCGCGCGTGGCCTTGGCCTTGCTGGTGTTGGGCATCTTGGTGTTTTCCAAATATGTCTACATGGTCAGCCTGTCGAGCTATTACACCTTTTATCTGATGCACAAATTCGGCGTGTCGGTGCAGGATTCGCAATTGCTGCTGTTCGTGTTCCTGGGGGCGGTGGCGGTGGGCACCATCGCCGGCGGCCCCATTGGCGACCGTTTCGGCCGCAAGGGGGTGATCTGGGGGTCGATCCTGGGGGTTCTGCCCTTCACCTTGGCGTTGCCTTATGCCAATTTGTGGTGGACGGCGGCGTTGAGCGTGGTCATCGGGCTGGTGTTGGCCTCGGCCTTTTCCGCCATCATCGTCTTCGCCCAGGAACTGGTGCCCGGACGGGTGGGGATGATCGCCGGCCTGTTCTTCGGCTTTGCCTTTGGCATCGCCGGCATCGGCGCCGCCGTATTGGGACAGGTGGCCGACGTCAAGGGTATCGACTACGTCTATCAGCTTTGTTCGTTCTTGCCGATGTTCGGCCTGCTGGCGGTATTCCTGCCACGGATCGAAGGGGAGCGGGCCAAACGGGGCTAAGACCAAATCCTGGGGAGTGAAACTCATGGGGATTTGGTTAGGCCCAAGCCAAGCATCCCGGAAGGATGCACCCGGCACCTGAGGGCACCGATGATCGGTGCAGGATATGGTGCCAGGATCGCTTTCAGCGGAAACACCGTCCAGGGCAAGCCTTGGACGGTGTTTGTGCTTTAGAACCTTCAGGCGATTTATTTTAGAGGAAATACAAAATTTGGCGTTGAAGCGCTACGATCGGTTGTGACACCCTGGGGGCTGAAACAATCTATGGGGGCTAAAATGCCGTATAAACATTTTTTACGGGTTATTTGTGCCGCATCCCTGCTGAGTGGGGCTGCCCAGGCGGCGCAGGCTGAATCCTCGATTTGGGGTGCCGATTTGCCGGTGCCGGCCATCCCCGGATACGCTTTCCCCGAACCGGAAGCCACTTTGATGGGCTGGGTCAATGGTGGCAGCGCCGCCGACAACGCCAACATCTATCTGCATGGATGGGGGTTGTGGGACGCGCTGACCACCCCCAGCACCTTGACCGTTTACGGCATTCAAAACGCGCCGGTTTATCTGACGTGGGTGACCAAGCAGGAATTGGTGGCCATGTCCAAGACCAGCGGCAAGACGCTGTTCCAGGCCACCGCGCCCCAGCGCAAGCTGCGGCTGTCGGATGTGACGCAATTGTCGAAATTCGGCGTGCACAGCATGCAGCCGAAAGCCATGCCGGAATTGAAGGCGGCCAACGGCATCACCCCCGATACCAGCGTGCTGGAAACGGTGACCTATGACCCGGTCTCGGGCCAGACCATCAATGATCGCGGCTATTTCAAGCTGGCGACGATCCAGCAGGTCTATACCAGCAAGCAGCCGGAAATCGCCGCCTTCCCGGAGCCGTCGGTGGTGGTCAAGCCGGTCTACAAGGTGATCTCGGCCAAGACGCTTTATCAGAACCGCTATTACGTCATGCCGGCTTGGCCGGGCACGCCGGCGGTGACCCCGACGATTGAAAAGAACGGCTTTCCCGAATCGTCGTGGAATGGCGGCTGCGTTTACGTCGATACGCAAAACACCGGAACATCGACGGCCAACGCCGTCGATCCCAGTTGCTCGGGGCCCAGTGCCGCCACCACCTATGGCTTGGGCGACTTCGTCCATTATACGCTGACCGCCCAGAACGCCGCTTTCTTCGACGTGGCCAACACGCAAAAGGTTGTGGCCGGCGACACCTTGTTGCTGATGGCCATGCATGTCAGCACCCGTGAAATGACCGAATGGACGTGGCAGACCTTCTTCTGGACGCCCGATCCGGCCAATCCGCCGTTGCCCAGCTCGACCGCCATCGCCGCCGCCATTCCGGCGCAACTGACCGGAGCGCCGGCCCATTACGCCGGATCCTTCGCCTATGCCATGGTCAGCCCCAACCAGCCGATCAATGGCGGCAAAAGCGTCGGCCAGCCGGTGGTCGGCTATAATCCTTATCTGGAATCCGATTTCGGCGCCAATGTGTTCGGCCTGACCCGCCCCATCGTCGATGGCAGCCAGTCTTGGACCGGAACGGTGGGGGTGCAGACCAATTGCATGACCTGCCATGCCTTGGCGGCGGTGGCCTTCAGCAAGACGGCGCAGACCGCCTATGCCACCGATTTCTATATCGCCCGCGATGATCCGTTCTTCGCCGGCACGGTGCAGACCGAGTTCTTGTGGTCCATCGCCGACGTGGTCAGCAGCCAGCAGACCCAGGCGCTGCAAAAGACGTTCAAGCACAAGACCAGCAAGTAAAGCAAAGGGGGAGGTCGGCCATGGCCAACCTCCCCCCGATTGCTGCGTCGTCAGGCCTTACGAATGCCGGTCGACAAATTTTTCCAACCAGTGAATATCGTAATCGCCGTTGACGAAATCCTGATCCTGCACCAAGCGGTTATGCAGGGGCAGGGTGGTCTTGATGCCGTCGATGACGTATTCGCCCAAGGCCCGGCGCAGGCGCATCAGCGCCTCGTTGCGGGAATTTCCCGACACGATCAGCTTGGCGATCATGCTGTCGTAATGGGGCGGGATGCGGTAATTGGCGTAAAGGCCGGAATCGACCCGCACGCCCAAGCCGCCGGGGGCATGATAGCCGGTGATGCGGCCGGGCGAGGGGATGAAGGTCTGCGAATCCTCGGCATTGATGCGGCACTCGAAGGCATGACCTTGGAAGCGGATATCTTCCTGGGTATAGCCCAAGGGGGCGCCGGCAGCGATGCGTAATTGTTCGCGCACCAGATCGATGCCGGTAATGGCTTCGGTGATCGGATGCTCGACCTGCAAGCGGGTGTTCATTTCGATGAAATAGAATTCGCCGTTCTCGAACAGGAATTCCAAGGTGCCGGCGTTGCGATAGCCCAGCGTATGCACGGCCTTGCGGGCGATTTCGCCGATACGGGCGCGCTGTTCATCGTTCAGTGCCGGCGATGGCGCTTCTTCCAGCACCTTCTGGTGGCGGCGCTGCAAGCTGCAATCGCGTTCCCCCAAATGCACCACCGCGCCGTAATTGTCGGCCAGGATCTGCATTTCGATATGACGCGGCTTGGCCAGGTATTTTTCCATGTAGACGGCGGCATTGCCGAACGCGGCCTTGGCCTCGTTGCGGGCCATCTTATAGGCCTCGCTGAGTTCCTCGGCCGAGCGGGCGACCTTCATGCCCTTGCCGCCGCCGCCGGCGGTGGCCTTGATCAGCACCGGGTAACCGATCTGTTCGGCGCATGCCAGCGCGTCCTCGACCGTTTCCAAGGCGCCGGCCGAACCGGGGACGCAGGGAAGACCCGCCGCCGCCGCCGCCTGCTTGGCGGTGATCTTGTCGCCCATCATGCGGATGTGGTCGGCGGTCGGGCCGATGAAGACGAAGCCGTGTTCCTCGACCATCTGGGCGAAATCGGCGTTTTCCGACAAGAAGCCATAGCCGGGGTGAATGGCGTCGGCGCCGGTGATGGTCGCCGCCGACAGGATCGCCGCCTTGTTCAGGTACGAATCCTTGGCCGAGGGCGGACCGATGCAGACGGCTTCGTCGGCCAGGCGGACATGCATGGCGTCGTTGTCGGCGGTGGAATGGACCGCAACCGTGCGAATGCCCATTTCCCGGCAGGCGCGATGGATGCGGAGTGCGATTTCGCCGCGATTGGCGATCAGGACCTTTTCGAACATCAAGGCATTTACTCGACGATGACCAGGGGTTCGCCGAATTCCACCGGCTGGCCGTCGGTGACCAGAATACGGGTCACCTTGCCGCCGCGCGGAGCACGGATGGGATTAAAGGTCTTCATCGCCTCGATCAGCATCACCGTCTGCCCTTCGGCGACGGTCGAGCCGATTTCGATGAACTTGGCGGCGCCCGGTTCCGGCGACAGATAGGCGACGCCAACCATGGGCGAGGTCACCGCGCCGGGGTGGCCGGCGGCGTCATCGGGAATCGTTGCCGGCTGCGCCGTCGGGGCGGCGGTCATTGCCGGCACGGCGGGCAGCGCGTGGTGCATGGCCACGGGCATACCCTGGCGGGCAACGCGGATGCGGACTGAACCGGTATCGTATTCGATCTCGGTCAGATTGGTCTGGTCAAGCAGTTCGGCCAGCGAACGGACCAGTTCGGAATCGAAGGATTTGGTGGCCATTGGGCTGTTCAACTTCCCCTGATCAGGCGGGCGAGCGCGTCAAGCGCCAGAATGTATCCGTGGCTGCCAAAGCCGCAGATCATTCCCTTCGCCGCCTTGGAAACGAAGGAGTGGTGGCGGAATTCTTCCCGCTGGTGGATGTGCGACAAATGCACCTCGACCGCAGGGACCTGAACCGCCAAAAGCGCGTCCAAGATCGCCACCGAGGTGTGGGTATAAGCGCCGGCGTTGATGACAATGCCGGCGCAGCGCTGGCGGGCGCCTTGAATCCAATCCACAAGGTCGCCTTCGTGGTTGGATTGCTGAAACTCGATCTCCAGGCCCAAGGACGCGGCATGCGTCCGTGCCGACGCTTCCACGTCGGCCAGGGTTTCATGGCCGTACAGTTCCGGCTGGCGTGTTCCCAGCAGGTTCAAGTTCGGGCCGTTGACGATCAGGATAATCGGGTTCGCCATTCGGTCCTTATATCACGCGCAATCGGCGGCGCAACCCGAACCTGTCAGCCGCGAAATATTGTTAACGCAAGGCAGCTTTGCGTCCGGGCGGCGGTTGCGGTGGTTGTGACCTTTGTATGGTAAAGCTGACGATTGAAACGCACAGACGGTTGCTTCAATCGCGACAAACAGCGATTATCGAAATCTGGGGCACAGGGGGTCTACGGTCGGGAAGCCATAGTCCATGCGGAAGGTAATTGTCGTTTTTCTTTTGGTGGTCGGCTGGACTTGTCCGCTTGCCGCCCAGAATTTGCGGATTGGCGGGACCGGTGCCGGACTTGAGATCAGTCGGGTCCTGGCCGAGGAATTTGCACGTCTGCATGCCGGGACCACTTTGTGGGTTCCGGAAAGCCTGGGAACCACGGGGGGCATCAAGGCGCTGGCCGCCGGCCGTCTGGATGTGGCGGTGACCATGCGCAAGCTGAATCCGGGCGAAGTCGAGGATGGCGTGAGCATTGCATTTTGTCGGACGCCATGGACCTTTTTCGCCCATGGCAGTCGCCGTGATATCCGTTTGTCGCAGGCTGATTTGCCCGGATTGTTTCAAGCGACGTTGCCGCCCTTCGCCCAAGGCGAGGTTCGGCCGCTGTTGCGCCCCGCCAACGAAACCAGCGTTCTTTATTTGCAGGAGCGTTTCCCCGAATTGCCGCCGCTGATCGAGGCGGCGCGGCAGATGCGCGGCGCGGTGCTGGCCGCCACGGACCAAGACGCCATGGACGCGGTGGAAAACGGCGCCTCGTTAGTCGGATTCGGCCCTTTGGCGGCGATTGTCGCCGAGCGTCGCAAACTGCGAATCGTGCCGTTCGAGGGCCATGACGCCGGGCGGATGGCTGCCGATTATCCCTTTTGGACCACCCTTTATCTGGCGTTCGGCCCGAACAGCACTGCGCAGGGCCGGGCCTTCGTCGACTTCGTCCGCTCACCCGCGGCTGTGTCCCTTTTGCACGCCAATGGCTGCCGGGCGGCCGACGGTGCTCCGTCGTGATTCCTGATTCCAAAGACGAATTCCACCGCTCGGTTGCCAATGTCCGGCGTTTGTTTTCGCTGGTGCTGTGGTGCATTGCCCTGTTTTGGCTGTTGATCATTCCTGGGATGCAGATCGTGATGGGGTTCCGGTCATTAGAGGCTGAAACCTCGGTCCGAACCAGCATGGCCGCCGACCGGCTTTCGACCCATGTGGCCAGCCGGATCGGAACCTGGGAATTCGAAGGCGAGCGCATGCGCTCGTTGGCGCGCGAGGCGCTGCGCGGTGGCGCTCATCACCCGACCAGGGTGGTGCTGACCTCTTTGGGCGGCAACGAGATCATCAATGAGATCGAACCGGGGGAGCCGTTTCCCTGGCTGTCCATGGATGTTCACGACGACGTGACCGATGGCCGCCGCCGGGTCGGAGATTTGCGGGTGACCTATTCGCTTTATGGTCTGGTCCGCCCGGTCGAGGTGGCCTTCCTTGGCGGCGTGGTGTCCATGCTGCTGTTGCTGACCTTTGGCCGCAGGCTGGTGAGCCGGGGGCTTGATCGGGCCTTGGCCGAAGTGGATGCCCGGGGCGCTCAATTGGCCGCCCGCGTCCATGATCTGGAGGAAACCCGGCAAGAACTGGCGGTGCAGTTGAAGGCCCGCGATCTCGATCAACGGCAATTGGCCCGACATGCCGCCAGTCTGGAAATGGCTGGCAGCGATTTCGCCCATGTGGCGCAGGTGACCACCCATCATTTGCAAGAGCCGTTGCGGACCGTGCTTTCTTACGCTCAATTGCTGTTGCGCTGGCATACCGGGACCGGGGCCGAGGATGAAAAGGCGCAGGAATACGTGGATTTCATCCGTGGCGGGATCAACCGGATGAAAGAGCAATTGCGCGCCTTGTCGTCGTATGTGGCCCTGCGCGAAGCGGATTTTTCCACCACCATGTTGGATCTCGGCGTGTTGATGGAGGATTTGGCGGCGTCGGAGGCGCGGCTGCTGAACGAAGCCGGGGCGGTGCTGGAATGGAGCGACAACCTGCCCATGGTGGTCAGTAACCCAATTCGGCTGCGTTCGGTGTTGGCGACGCTGGTCGAAAGCTCGCTGCGCTGGCGTTTGCCGTCCACCTTGCACCGTATTGTCGTCACGGCCACCTGTACCGATTCCCATTGGGTGGTGCGGGTTTCCGACAATGGTTGGGCGTTGGAAAACCGTGATCCCAACCGCTTGTTTCATTTGCTGGTCCATGACGAACCGGGAACCATGGCCGTTGGTCTGGCTCCGGCGCGGCTGACCGTATTCTTGCTGGGGGGGACGTTGTGGGCCGAGGAAGCCCCCGGCGGTGGAGCCAGTTTCTGCTTTACCTTGCCCGAGCCTGAATAAAAAGGATGGGTTTACCCTTTCTTGCGGCTGCGCCACACTGTGGGTGTGGACCAATCGGGAAAGGGGATGTGCATATGCGCAAGATCATTCTGATCGCCGTGGCATTGGTGGTTGTCGCCATCGGCGCCGGCGTCGCGTTTCTGGCTTCCAACCTGGACAGCATCGTCAAGAAGGTCATCGAAACGGTGGGAACCGAGACCGCCGGCGTCAAGGTTTCGGTGGGCGATGTCAAAATCTCGCTATCCGAGGGCAAGGCGACCATCGCCGGCCTGACCGTCGCCAATCCGGCCGGGTTCGCGTCGGCCCACGCCTTCAAGCTGGGGGCGATTTCGGTGGCCTTGGATACCGGCTCGCTTACCGCCAATCCCATCGTCATCAAGGATATTTCTGTCGCCGCGCCGGAAGTGACCTATGAACTGGGCGCCAATGGGGGCAGCAACATCGACGCCATCCAGAAGAATGTCGCGGCCAAGACGGCGGGCGGGGGCGATAAGTCGGCCCCGGCGGCGAAGGGCGAGGAAAAGAAGCTGGTCATCGACCGTTTGGCCATCAGCAAGGGGAGCGTCACCCTGGCCACCGCCATTCCCGGCGTCAAGGGCAGCGCCACGCTTGCTGATATCGTGCTGACCGGAATTGGCCGTAAGTCTGGCGGCGCCAGCGCGTCCGAGGTGGCCAAGCAGGTTCTCGACGCCCTGACCAAGAGTGCCCTTAACGCCACCAAATCCATGGGCATCGGCAATGTCGGCGAAACCCTCAAGGGGGCGGTTCCCGGTGATGTCGGCGGGTCGGTCAAGGGGCTTTTCGGCAAATAACCCCGGTGGTTGGGCGGTTGCAACGCCGCCCAACCCCGCCCATACTGCGGCCCTCTTGTTTCCATGATGGGACTGGTCGCATGAAAGTCATGATCAACGGCGAAGAGCGCCCCCTGGCTGGGCCGCAAAGCGTCGAGGCGGTATTGGTGGGTCTGGGGATCGATCCGCGCAAGGTGGCGGTGGAACGCAATCTGGAGATCGTGCCCAAATCCACCTATGCCCAGATCATGGTCGGTGATGGCGACCGGCTGGAAATCGTACATTTCATCGGTGGAGGATCGGCGCAAGTGGTCGATAACGATACGTTCGAGGTGGCTGGGCGCACGTTCCGCTCGCGCCTGCTGGTGGGCACCGGCAAATACAAGGATTTCGAGGAAACCGCCGCCGCCATCGCCGAATCAGGGGCGGAAATCGTCACCGTCGCCGTGCGGCGCGTCAATCTGTCCGATCCCAGCCAGCCCATGCTGGTGGATTACGTCAGTCCGAAAACCTATACCTATCTGCCCAACACCGCCGGCTGTTTCACCGCCGATGATGCCGTTCGCACGCTGCGCCTGGCGCGGGAAGCCGGCGGCTGGGATCTGGTCAAGCTGGAAGTGCTGGGCGACCAGAAGACGCTGTATCCCAATATGCCGGAAACCCTGAAGGCGGCCGAGGCGCTGATCAAGGACGGCTTTAAGGTGATGGTCTATTGTTCCGACGATCCCATCCAGGCCAAGATGCTGGAAGACATGGGCTGCGTCGCCATCATGCCGCTGGGCTCGCTGATCGGTTCGGGCCTGGGCATCATCAATCCCATCAACATCCGCTTGATCAAGGAAAACGCCAGCGTCCCGGTGCTGGTCGATGCCGGCGTCGGCACCGCGTCCGATGCCGCTTTCGCCATGGAATTGGGCTGTGACGGTGTCTTGATGAATACCGCCATCGCCGCCGCCAAGAACCCCATCGGCATGGCGCGGGCCATGAAGCTGGCGGTCGAGGCTGGGCGTCTGGCTTATTTGTCCGGGCGCATGCCCAAGAAGATGTACGCCGACCCGTCTTCGCCCTTGGCCGGTTTGATCTGACATGGCGGCGGGGGCACTGCCAATAGTGTCCCCGCTGGATCCCAAACCACAATTTCCCTCTTGGTCCGTATGCGGCCAGTTTGCGTTAACGTATTGAAATTATTGGTGTTGATTTGAGATATTAAAAATAATTTCAACGTAGGGATATTTTTCACTTTTCGTGGCCGAAAAACGCTGTATATACCGGTTTCAGGTGAGACGTACAGCGCACGTGCCTCGGACCAATAACGGGTCGAAGCAACGACGTCCAAGGCGTCTTCTGGGTGCAAGCGGGTTAAAACCCCGGTGCTTGGAGGATCAAGCTATGAACGTGGTGGCTCGGCAAACGCTGTCGGTGTTCTCCTATTCCAACTTCGCTAACGGATTGCGGCCGTTGCAGGCGTTTGACCTGCTGTGGTGCGACGTTCGAAGTACTTCCCGGCGGAACTAACGGCTTCCCGAATAGCCGTTGATTTTGGCCTGACGCCCCTGCCTTGGCCGGTGGGGATGCCGGGGCCGCTTTTCTGACATTTGGGCTCAACGCCCCCATATCATCTGGGAGTACTCGCGATGACCGCGAAGATCGCTCGTTTTCTGGAGGAAGTCCGACCGGCCACCCCGTGTGTGGTGGTTGACCTGGACGTGGTCCGAGACAATTACCTGGGGCTGCGCCACTGGTTGCCCTTGGCTCAGGTGTATTACGCGGTGAAGGCCAACCCGGCGCCGGAAATCATCCGCATGCTGGTTGGCCTGGGCTCGTCTTTCGACGTCGCCTCGCGCGGTGAAATCGATCTGTGCCTGGAAAGCGGCGCCCGGGCCGACAACATTTCGTTCGGCAACACCATCAAGAAGCAGTCGGACATCGCCTATGCCTATGACAAGGGTGTGCGCCTGTACGCTTTCGATTCCGAAGCCGAGCTGGAAAAGCTGGCCGAATCGGCCCCTGGTTCGCGCGTGTTCTGCCGCATCCTGATGACCTGTGACGGGGCCGAATGGCCGCTGTCGCGCAAGTTCGGCTGCGAAGTCGAAATGGCCAAGGATCTGATGGTCAAGGCGCGCGAATTGGGCATGGACCCCTATGGCGTGTCCTTCCACGTCGGCAGCCAGCAGACCGACCTCAATCAGTGGGACATCGCGGTGGGCAAGGCCGCCATGCTGTTCACCGCGCTGAACGAAGCCGGCATCGAACTGAAGATGATGAATTTGGGCGGCGGTTTCCCGGCCAAGTACCGTTCGGATATCCCGGCGGTCGAGCGTTATGCCGATGCCGTCATGCATGCCATGACCAACCATTTCGGCAATGCCCTGCCGGCGATGATCATCGAGCCGGGCCGGTCGCTGGTCGGCGATGCCGGCATTTTGGAAGCCGAAGTGGTGCTGATCTCGAAGAAGTCCTATGACGAGGACGTTCGTTGGGTCTATCTGGATATCGGCAAGTTCGGCGGCCTGGCCGAGACCATGGACGAAGCCATCAAGTATCGCATCCAGACCCCGCGTGACGGCGAAGAAACCTCGCCCGTCGTGCTGGCCGGTCCGACCTGCGATTCGGCGGACATCTTGTACGAAAAGGCCGGTTATGAAATGCCGGTGACGCTGAAGGTGGGCGATAAGGTTCGCATCTTGTCGACCGGCGCCTATACCACCTCCTATTCGGCGGTGAACTTCAACGGCTTTGCGCCGCTGAAGGCTTACTTCATCTGATCTTTGTGATCAGTTAAAACAATCCGGGCGCGGCCGAAAGGCTGCGCCCTGTTTGTTTTCCGGTCTGGCCGTCTTTATTCGTGCGGGTGATCGTGGCGGAACTCGTCCAGGCCGTGTTCCCACGCCGGTTCGGTTTCCAGATGATGGTCGTGGGCCAGCTTTACTTCGGCTTCCAGCGCGGCTTCGACCGTGGTGCAGCCATCGGGCTGATCAAGAACGGTTTCCGCCCATTCGGCGGCGATGACGGGCGGCACATGCTTGAAGCAGGCGACGGCGTCCAATTGCTCGGGGGTTAGGCCGCTAAAGGCGACGCAATCAGTCAGGGACAACATGGCCGATCTCCGTATTAGTGGAATGGCATATCGTATCGTCCTATTCAACGGTAACGATCCTAACACGAAAATGTGCGGAATTTCGACATGTCCCTAAAGATTGTAATAAAATTCGCAGTGCATCATAAATGTTGCGTCGCAGTAAGTGGCGAGTGACCAAGGCCTCTTGCTTTGCCGCTTCGGCCGGGCCACACTTGCCCCATGTTCGCTAAATTCCTTTTGACCGTGGCGATGATCGCGCTGATTTGGTTCGGCTTTCGCTTCGCCCAACGGCTGACCCAGCAAAAGCAACGCCCGGTGACGCGGGAACGGGGCGATAAGCCGCGCTTTACCCCCGATGAGGACGGTGAGTCGGTGCGCGACCTGATCAAGTGCCCGCGCTGCGACACTTGGCGCGGCCAAAGCTTGGGCTCGTGCGGGCGGGGCGATTGCCCTTATTAGGGAGAGAGAACATGCGGATCATTGCCTCCCTGGCCTTGGTCGTCTTGGTCGCCGGTTGCGCCTTGCCGCCAGCGGATCAGCCGGCTCATCCCAGCCGCATGGGGCGGTTTTTGGGGCTGGTGTCGCGTTGCGGCTGTTCGGATATCGGCGGCGACCGCATGCTGGCCGAATACGGCAAGGTGACGGCGAGGCATTATTCCGAGGCCCAGACCAAATCCATGCGCGGTTACGTCGATTTGGCTTTGTCGGAAAACTTCGATAATCAGTTGGATATCTGCGCCGAAATCTGTTCCCAGGGCTGCATGGTCAATGCCGTGGCTATTCCCCTGGGCGGCCGCCCCGTTGCCGGGGCGGCGGCCTGTCTGGTGTCGGAACGCGATCTGCATTTGACCACTGGCCAGATGGGCGGCGACTGGGATTAACTATTTCCCCACCAGTAAACCCAGATGAACAAGAACAGCCAGACCACATCGACGAAGTGCCAATACCAGGCGGCGGCTTCGAAGCCGACATGTTGACCGGGGGGGAAGTGGCCCAGGCCGGCGCGCACGGCGCAAACCGCCAGGAAGCAGATGCCGACGAAGACGTGAACGCCGTGGAAGCCGGTGGCCATATAAAACACCGACGGATAGACGCCTTCGGTGAATTTAAAGGTGGCCTCGCCGTATTCGATCATTTGCAGGCTCAGGAAAATCGCCCCCAGTCCCACCGATGCCAGCAGGCCAAGAACGATCTGGCGGGTCTTGCCCGCGCGCACGCCGTGATGGGCCCAATTCACGGTGACGCCGGAACTGAGCAGGATCAGGGTGTTGATGAAGGGCAAGGACCAGGTATGCAAGGGCTCGATGCCGGCGGGGGGCCATTGCGTGATCGACGGATTGGTGCCTGACGCCCCATTGAAGAAGGCCCAGAAGAAAGCGGCGAAGAACATCACTTCCGAAGCGATGAACAGCACCATGCCCAGGCGCAGACCGTGGCGCACCGTCGGCGTGTGGGCGTGATCGCGCCGGGCTTCGCGCACCACGTCGCGCCACCACATGAAGGCGGTGGCGAAGACGATGGCGAAGCCAACCAGCATCAAGGTGTTCTGCGTCCGGTCGTGGAACCAGTGCACCGCCCCCAGCGCCAGAACGAAGGCGCCGAGAGAGGCGACCAGCGGCCACGGACTGGGATTAAGCAGGTGGAAGGGGTGATCCGCTTGGTGGTGGGCGTTGCTCATGACCGTCCCTGCCTTTGGCTGATGTCGAAGAAGGTATAGGACAAGGTGATAGTGGTGACTTCCGAGGTGGTGTCGTCGTCGGCCAGGGCCGGATCGACGAAAAAGCTGACCGGCATGTCGACGGTCTGTCCCGGTTCCAACCGCTGCTCGGTAAAGCAGAAGCATTGTATCTTGTTGAAATAAACCCCTGCCTTGGCCGGAGTAACATTGAAGGTGGCGGTGCCGACAACCGCCTTGTCCGACAGGTTGGTGGCGGAAAAGATCGCCAGCGTCGGCTCGCCCAGATGGGTGGTGATCTGGCGTTGTTCCGGCTGAAACCGCCACTTCATGTCCTTGGCCAGCGAGGCGTCAAAGCGCACGGTGATGGTGCGGCCGGTGGCCGTGCCGGCATGGTCGGCGATTTGGGTGGTGCCGCCATAACCGGTTGCCCGGCAAAACAGGTTGTAAAGCGGCACGCTGGCCGCCACCAGCCCGGCCATCAGCGCCACCGCCCCCAGCGAGGCGATCAGCGTGATGGTCTGGCCGCGGTTTTTCATGGTCTTACTCCGCCGCTTGGCCGATATGGGGGATCTTGTCGAAGGAATGCAGCGGCGGCGGCGAACTGACCGTCCATTCCAGCGTGGTGGCGCCGCTGCCCCAGGGATTGGCCTGGACCTTGGCGCCGGCGGCAAAAGTGCGCCAGACCACCACCACGAACAACAGCGCCGCGGCAAAGGCGATATAAGCGCCGATGGAGCTGACGAAATTCCAGCCGGCGAAGGCATCGGGGTAATCGGGAATGCGTCGCGGCATGCCGGCGAGGCCAAGGAAATGCTGGGGGAAGAAGGTCAGGTTGACGCCGACGAAGGTCAGCCAGAAATGCAATTTTCCCAAGCCTTCCGGGTATTGATGCCCGCTCATCTTGCCGATCCAATAGTAAAAACCGGCGAAGATGGCGAAGACGGCGCCCAAGGACAGCACATAGTGGAAATGGGCGACGACGTAATAGGTGTCGTGCAGGGCGATATCGACGCCGGAATTGGCCAGCACCACCCCGGTGACGCCGCCCATGGTGAACAAGAAGACGAAGCCGGTGGCCCACAGCATGGGGGTCTTGAACTCGATCGAGCCGCCCCACATGGTGGCGATCCAACTGAACACCTTGATGCCGGTGGGGACGGCGATAACCATGGTGGCGGCGGTGAAATAGGCCCGCGTGTTGACGTTCAATCCCACCGTGAACATGTGATGGGCCCAAACGACAAAGCCGACCGCACCGATGGCGACCATGGCATAGGCCATGCCCAGATAGCCGAAGACCGGCTTTTTCGAGAAGGTGGCGATGATGTGGCTGACGATGCCGAAGGCCGGCAGGATCATGATATAGACTTCGGGGTGGCCGAAAAACCAGAACAGATGCTGGTACAAGATCGGATCGCCGCCATTGGCCGGGTTGAAGAAACCGGTGCCGAAATTGCGGTCGGTCAGCACCATGGTCAGGGCGCCGGCCAGCACCGGCACCGCCAGCAGCAACAGCACCGCGGTGACCAGCATGGCCCAGACGAACAGCGGCATGCGGTGAAACGTCATTCCCGGCGCCCGCATGTTCAAGATGGTGGTGATGAAGTTGATGGCCCCCAGGATCGACGACACCCCCGCCAGATGCAGGGCGAGGATGGCGAAATCGACCGAAGCGTCGGGGTGGCCGGTGACCGACAACGGCGGATACAATGTCCAGCCGGTGCCGGCCCCAGCCCCCGATACCGCCGACAACAGCAACAAAGCGAATGCCGGCGGCAATAGCCAAAACGAGATGTTGTTCATGCGGGGGAAAGCCATGTCCGGCGCCCCGATCATCAAGGGGACGAACCAATTGCCGAAGCCGCCGATCAGTGCCGGCATGACGACGAAAAACACCATGATGACGCCATGGGCGGTGAGAATGGTGTTGTAGAGCTGGTAATCGCCGTCAAGAAACTGGATGCCGGGGCTTTGCAGCTCCATGCGGATAAAGATGCTCATGGCCCCGCCGATCAGGCCGGTGAGGATGGAAAAGCCCAGATACAGGGTGCCGATGTCTTTGTGGTTGGTGGAAAACAGCCATCGCTGTATGCCGCTGGGGGCGGCGAGGTGTTGGTCGCTCATGACTTGCCCCCCTTGGGCTTTTGCTGGGATTGGGCGAAACGGGCGCGGGTTTCGTCGGCCCAGGCATGGAATTGTTGTTTTTCCACCGCTCGGATCATGATCGGCATAAAGCCGTGATTGACCCCGCACAGTTCCGAGCACTGGCCGTAATAGGTGCCGGGGCGGTCGATGCGGATCCAGGTTTCGTTCAGCCGGCCGGGGACGGTGTCGGTTTTCACCCCCAGCGACGGCACCGCCCAGGAATGAATGACGTCGTCGGCGGTCAAAAGCACGCGGATGGGCACGCCGACCGGCAAGACCACTTCCCTGTCGGTGGTCAACAGGCGCAACTGGCCCGGCTGCAATTCGTCGTCGCTG
This sequence comes from Magnetospirillum sulfuroxidans, assembly GCF_018224925.1. GTDB lineage: Bacteria > Pseudomonadota > Alphaproteobacteria > Rhodospirillales > Magnetospirillaceae > Magnetospirillum > Magnetospirillum sulfuroxidans. Next base: position 206,446 of record NZ_JAGTUF010000001.1, read on the forward strand.
ACGATCATGGCGTCGAATTGCAGGTTCTGATCGGGGTAGTCATAGGACCAGTACCATTGATGGCCGGTGACTTTCAGCGTCATCTCGGCTTCTTGGGTGCGGTCCATGAAATAGAGCAGCCGGAACGAGGGCAGGGCGATGACCAGCAAGATCAGGGCCGGAATGGCGGTCCAGGCGATCTCGATAAAGGTGTTGTGCGACCATTGCGCCGGAACCGGGTTGCGCCGGGCATTGTAGCGCCACATGCACCACGCCAGCAGCGCGGTGACCAGCACCATGATGGCGATGATGACCACGTTCAAAATGGTGGATAATTCGCCGATGTGCTCCATCGTCGGCGAAGCGGCGGGCTGGAAATTGGTTGCCCACGGGATGGGCTGATCGGCGAGGGCAAGGGCTGGCAAGCCCATCCCGGCCGTGACTGCCACGGATGCCAAACGTCTCATGCGGGCGCCTCCCTGCGACTTCGCCTGAATACCGTTCGCGCTCTCTTTTTGCTGTTTGTGCGAATTAATATTAACAGTGGGGGTGCGGAGAGGCCGCACCAAGCCCTGCCGATGACTTTTTTTTCAAAATTAAAATGGTGCGCTGCGAAGTCGGGGGGCTTGCAAAGCCTTGCGGGGGTTATAATATGAGGGGTGACTAAAGAATGCCCCTATGGAAATTAGGAATAAAAGCATGATGAATCGTCTGTTCGGCTCCATGTTCGGCGGCGGTCAGGCCGGCAATGTCCACATGGTGTCGCCGGCCACGGTGCGGGAATGGCTTGATGCCGGGCAGGTTGTCCTTATTGATGTGCGCGAGACCAACGAACACGCGGCCGAACGCATCAAGGGCGCCATCAATCTGCCGCTCTCCACCTTCGAGGTGTCGCAATTGCCGGCCATTCCCGAAGGCGCCAAGCTGGTTTTCCATTGCCGCTCGGGCCAGCGTTGCGGCATGACCGCGGCCAAGGCGGTGGCGGCGGGCTATACCGGCGAGATCAATCGCATGGATGGCGGCATCATGGGCTGGCGGGCGATGGGCTTGCCCGTCGAATAAGGCCAGGCAACACCGACCGGAATAGTTTCCTTATCCCTGAATTTGCAAGGAATTCTGCCGCATTGCAGCAGGTTGACGCTATTGTCAACCCCGACGCGGACTGGTAGTTTTCCCTAATATAACCGTAAAAATGAAAATCAGGGAGGAGGTTACGTCATGAGGGGATTCCTCACTACGCCCGGACTATGTCTTGCGTTCGCTTTGGCGGCGGCGCCGATGGCCGCGTCGGCGGCGGATGCCGTCACGGTGATGGCCGATAGCTGCGCCGGTTGCCACGGTACCGATGGCCACAGTATCGGCGGCATGCCGGCGTTTTCCGGCAAGAAAGCGGACGAGCTGAAAAAAGTGCTGCACGACTTTAAGTCGGGCGCCCGCGAAGCGACGGTCATGGACCGTATCGCCAAGGCATATAGCGTCGAACAATTGGACGCCATCGCCGATTATTTCGCCAGCCGCAAGAAATAAGGGGAACCGCCATGACCAATATCTCTCGCAGGACCTTCAACGGTCTGCTGGGCGCGGCCGGTGCGTTGACCTTGGCCGGTGGCCTGTCGGCCTGTTCCAGCGGCCCCCGCGTCGTCGTCGTCGGCGGCGGCTTTGGCGGCGCCACTGCTGCCAAATACCTCAAGCGCTATGATCCCACCCTCGACGTCACTCTGATCGAAGCGGCGCCGACTCATTTCACCTGCCCGTTCTCGAACACTGTCGTCGTCGGGATGAACGACATGTCCTACATCGAGCGCAAGTTCGATAAATTGACCAGCATGTACGGGGTCAAGGTGTTCACCGATACGGTGATTGCCATCGATCCGGCCACCAAGGTGGTTAAGACCGCAGGTGGCAAGACCTTTGAATATGACCGGCTGATCGTGTCGCCGGGCATCGATTTCAAATGGAATGCCATCGAAGGTTACGACGCGGCGGCGGCCGAGATCATGCCGCATGCCTGGAAGGCCGGCCCGCAGACCATGCTGTTGAAAAAGCAGTTGGAAGCCATGCCCAATGGCGGTCTGGTGGTCATCGCCCCGCCGGGAAATCCGTTCCGTTGCCCGCCCGGCCCCTACGAGCGCGCCAGCCTGATCGCCAGCTATTTGAAGCGGAACAAGCCCAAATCAAAGCTGCTGATTCTCGACGCCAAGGATGCCTTCGCCAAGGACAAGTTGTTCAAGGAAGGCTGGGAAAAGATGTACGACGACATCATTGAATGGGTGCCGGCGGCCAAGAATGGCAAGGTCAGCAAGGTCAACGCCAAGGATGGCACGGTCGAAACCGATTTCGAGAAGTTCAAGCCGGCGGTGGCCAACATCATTCCGCCGCAAAGCGCCGGCCAGATCGCCATCAGCGCCGGCTTGGCCGATAAATCGGGCTTTTGCCCGGTCGATCCCAACACCTTCGAATCGACCTTGGCCAAGAATGTCCATGTCATCGGGGATGCCGCCATCGCCGGCGATATGCCGAAATCGGGGTATTCCGCCTCGTCCCAGGCCAAGGTCTGCGCCGCCGCCATCATCGCCTTGCTGAAGGGGGAAAAGCCGTTGCCGCTGTCGGCCATCAACACCTGCTATTCGCTGGTGGCGCCCGATTACGGTATCTCGGTGGCGGCCGTTTTCCAAGTCAAGGACGGCAAGATCGCTTCGGTTCCCGGTTCGGGCGGCGTCAGTCCGCTGGGGGCGAATTATCAGTTCCGCAAAAAGGAAGCGGATTTCGCCGCTGGATGGTACCAAAGCATCTGTCAGGATAGCTGGGCTTAATCGTCACAGTATTTCACCATGGTCACTCCGGCGAAAGTGGGGGTGACCATGGTTTGTTCAGAATTTACCCATGTTTTGTTGAAGTATCATGCACACCTCTCCTTTCATTTAGGATGATGGTGATTGGGGGTGCTTGGGCAAATTCATTATTTCTTGTGTATGCGATTGTTCTTATTTATCTGTTGCGACATATATTGTTATTTATCTATATTAGAGTTTGCACAAAAGCGAGGCGGGGATACCCGCCCGACAGGCTCGGCAACACGTCTAAGAGGGGGCTTCGTCCACATGCTCACGCGTCTTTATTCCCTGGCCGTTTTGGCCGTTGTCCTGCTGACCGGGCTGGCCGGTACCGCGGCGTCGGCGGCGGAAATCGAATCGACCCTGGCCCGTGGTGGCCGCTTGTACGACAATTGGTACAAGGAACTGAAATCCACCCGGCCGGAAGACACGCATCCCGCTTACACCGGTAAATCGGTGAAGAATTCCTGGCGGTGCACGGCTTGCCATGGCTGGGATTACACCGGCGACAAGGCGGTCGGCGTCAAGGGCGTCACCGGCGCCAAGGGCAAGGCGGAAGCGGCCATCGTCGCCATCTTGCGCGACAAGACCCACAATTACGGCCCGGACAAGCTGAACGACAAGGATGCCAACGATCTGGCCATGTTTGTGTCCAAGGGTCAGATCGACATGGCCAAATATGTGGATCTGACGGCCAATCAATCCAAGGGCAATCCGGCCAAGGGCGAGGTTTATTTCAATACCCTATGCGCGGTCTGTCATGGTCTTGACGGCAAAAAGGTCAGCACCGGCATGCCGCTGGGGCAGGCCTCGGATTATCCGGCGGCCATGCTGCACAAGGCGTTGAATGGCCAACCGGCCGAAGCCATGCCCATGCTGCGGTCGTTCGATCATGGTATTTCGGCCGACATCGTCGCCTATACCAAGACCTTGCCGAAGTAAGCGGTAATGAGCGGGCAAGACCCCAACGCCTCTGATGGCGCCGCGCACCCGCGGCGTCATAAGCGGCCCGCCGCCAAGGCCTTTTGGCGTAAGGCGGTGCTGGTGTGGATCGGTGTAGCGCTGGGCATCTTCGGCATGGCCGGATTCGTCACCGCCATTGAATGGACGAATCGCACCGAATTTTGCGTTTCGTGTCATTCGATGAAGCAGAATTACGCCGAGTACAAGGACAGCGTCCATTACATCAACCGCACGGGCGCCCATGCGCAATGCGCCGATTGCCATGTCCCCAAGACTTTGGGGCCAAAGCTGCTGCGCAAGGTGATGGCGGTCAATGACATCATCTCGGAGATCAAGGGCACCATCGATACCCCGGAAAAACTGGAAGCGAAACGGCCGGAGCTGGCCGAACGGGTGTGGAAATACATGGCCGACAGCAATTCGCGCGAATGCCGCAACTGTCATTCGTTCGATTCCATGAACTTGACCAAGCAAGGAACGGCCGGTCGTCTCAAGCACCCGGAAGCGGCGATGGAAGGCAAGACCTGCATCAATTGCCACAAGGGTGTGGCCCATAAGATACCGTCATCCAAGGATGATCTGTGACGCAAACGATGGGGGAGGGGTGGCGCCAAGGCCATCCCTCTTTGATTGTTAATATATGCATGTTCACTTTCAAAAAAGTGTTCTTTCCCCTATTGTGACCAAGGTAAAGGCATGGGGGCGGGCTATGCGGGTTATTCAAGGGAAATTCGCCAAGCCGCTTGGGGGCAGCCGAGAAATTTCTCTTGATCATACGCAATTGGTGCTTCCCAGCGGGGGTGGCCGCCCGCTTCCGGATGTGTTGCAACGGAAATTGTCGCAAGCCTTTGGCGCCGATCTATCCGACGTACGGATCCATGAAGGACGGCAAGCCTCGGCGCTGGGGGCGATCGCCTTCACTGCGGGGGCCGATATTTTCTTTGCTCCAGGTCACTATCAGCCGGATCGCCCGGTGGGGCAACGGTTGCTGGGCCATGAAATCGCCCATGTGTTGCAGCAGCGGGCGGGGCGGGTTCGAACATCGTTGCCGGGCCGGTTGACGGTTATTCAAGATGCGGCGCTCGAAGCCGAGGCCGAGCGCATGGGGATGCGCGCGGCAAGCGTTTCCGCCATTCCCTCTCCTCCTTCTGTTGGCGCGGTCCAGCGCAGCCAGGCTCCAGATTGCGCCGTTCCGCGCCCAGGGGCGCCAGCCCCGGCATATCCATCACCCGGGCATCCCGTGGGCAAGGCGGTGCAGCGTGTCGCCGCGCCGGCACGGCCAGGGCCACCCGCCGCCGCGTGGGCGTCGCCTGTTGGGGTGGCTGGAATCGTGCAGCGCATGAATACAGAAATCGTTAATGCGCACTATACTTCGCCTGTTGGATCGCAGGATTACAAAGATTCAAAATTATTTTTCAATACATTCAAGGCATCAACAGAATCTGCCTATAGTTTTGTTCTAAGTTCCCCGACCTTGAGCTCTTATAAGGATTTAGATGGTCACACCAAGCTTTGGAATAAAACGTGGAATGACTATATGAATGGCAAGAATACAAAGATGATGTCTGCCAATTTTGGCTATGCCGTTGAAAGTCTGGCCACCAATCCCTCGTCCCCATTTTATCCGACGGTACTGCCCCAGAACTCGCTGGTGTTCGAACAAATGGACCTGGGGTCGACCCGGCCGGATCTGGTTCTCACCGATAAAGGCGGCGGTTTCAAGGCGTTCGGCGACCTGACGGCGAAGAATAGCGCTGACCATATCTTCAAAAAGGATAATTGGAGCGCTAAGGTCCCCAACTTTGCCGAGATCACCTATAAGTCGCTTGATGCCCCCGATTACGTGACCATGCAGGGTAATCATGGCAATATGGTGGGCCTGACGCCTAAGCAATTGAAGGCCAGAACCAGCAAGGCCAGGAAACGTTATGTGAACGCGAAAAAGAAATGGACCCAATTGGGGCGTACTTTGGGGTTTCTCCATCATCGCAGGGACGTGAAGTTCGCGGGTATCGATCCGAGCCTTGATCCGGAAGGCGTGCGTGGGTACATCAAGACTTTGTTGGAAGAAAAACTGTCCATTGTCGCCAAACGGCAAGTCACCGTATCCGAGAAGATCGTCCCCAGTGTCCTGGTGGCCATGGGGGTATCGGCGACGTCGTGGCGTTATAACACCGGCTATTCCCAGAATTTGCGGGTGGGCGAAAAATTCCTGATGACGATTTTTTGATTTTTGTTGCAGCCTATCGGTATTCCATCGACCGACTGAACATGAAAAAGCCGCCCCCATTGACGAGGGCGGCTTTTATGGTCAGACGGATCGATCCGGCGATCAGACGGCGTCGGCGATCTCGGCTTCGGCCTTGCCCTTCATGGACTTGGCCTTGGCTTTGGCTTTCACCGCCAGTTCCTTGCCCTTTTCGAACTGTTCCTGATAGAACGCGCTCCAGGACTTGGCGCACAGGTCGGAGATGTCGCCGCCATTTTCATAATGCTTCATGAACACCTGACCGATGGCATAGGTCGAACCGCCGGCGATCACCGGCAACGACACCATGCCCATCATCCAGCCCACACCGGGGATCAGCTTGGTCAAGCTGACGGCAACGACCATGCCGGCGCCATATCCGACGACGCCACCGGCCAGCGACGCGATGATGCTGCGGCCCAGGCTTTCGGAAAACGGCTTGCCGTACAGTTCCGACAGCTTTTGGATCATGCGCAACTGAATGCCGACCACGGCGGCGATGTCGAACAGCGGCACCGGCACGATGGCGGCGGCAACCGAGCCGATGACGTAATTCTTGATCATGTTTTCGGCCACCAGACCACGTCCGACAGCCTCGGCATTGGCCACCGGGGCGCTCACGGCCAGGGTTTCGGGAGCGGGCACGGGGGCCTCGGGAGCAGCGGACTGAGCGGCCATGGGGTTTCTCCGGTTATGCCTTGCCGTCCTGTGACGTGCAGGGAACTGGGCAGGACATGGGAAATGGATTGCGACAGCAGGCAGAATACTTCCGTACGCCAGCTACCCTACCGTTTCAACCGACTAAAGAAAAGCCTGGAATGACACCACAAGGATATTTCCCTCCGCAGATGATCGCCTCGACATTGCCAAGCCGCGGCGACACAGGTAGCGTGCCTCGTCTCTTTCCGCCCCGATGCACGGGTTCGTTCAGAGGGCGCGCCGAGCATCTGAGCGCCCCCGTGTACAATTGATTTTGTGGGCCGATTCGCCGGGCAGACAGTTCATGCCAATGAACCTTCTGTCTGGATCGGACCACCAGGAATGTGTCCATGGCCCGCCTTACCACCGCGCTTCCCGTCATTTTCTGCTTTGCCGGCCAAGGGTCGCAATACTACCAGATGGCGGCTGAACTGATGCGCGACAACACGGTGTTTCGCCATTGGATGGGCGTCGGCGACGCCATCGTCGCCCGCCGCCATGGCTTTTCCGTCTTGGCCGAAATCTATGGCGACGACCGCCGGCCGGGGCAAGTGTTCGAACGGCTGCACGCAAGCCACCCGGCCATTTTCATGGTGCAATATGCCCTGGCCAAGGTGTTCCAGCACCAAAACGTGCGCCCCGACATGCTGCTGGGGGTCAGCCTGGGCGAATTCACCGCCCAGGCGGTGGCGGGAATGATGAGCTTTGAAACGGCGTTGACCGCCATCGCCGACCAGCCGGCCCTGTTCGCCCGCACCTGCCCGCCTGGAACAATGATCGCAGTGTTGGCGTCGCCGGAATTGCACGCCCGCTCGGCCGTGCTGACCGCCACCAGCGAGATTGCCGGGGTCAATTCCGCCGGCCATTTCATCCTTTCGGCCTTGGCCGATGATCTCCCCCGCATTGAAGCGGAACTGAAAGCGGCGGAGGTGGCCTTTCAGCGTCTGCCGGTGCCCTTCGCCTTTCATTCGCGCTTCATTGATGCCGCCGCGGCCCAATGCCGCGCCGCCGCGGCCGGTCAGCGCCGCGAAACGCCATTCTGGCCCTTGTGGTCATGCTGCGCCGGCGCCACCGTCGGCCCCGATACGGTTGATTTAAGTTGGCGCATTGTCCGCGACAGTATGAACGTGCGCCCGGTCATCGCCACCTTGGAAGCCCAAGGCGGCGCGGTTTACGTCGATCTCAGCCCATCGGGAACACTGGCGGCGCTGTTCCGCCAAAGCCTCGGCCCGAACTCGCCGTCGAAATTGCTGTCGGTGCTGTCGCCCTTTGGCGGCGACGGCAAGCGGCTGGCGGCGACGCTGGCGGCCCTGGCCGCATGAATGGCATCGCCGTTCTGATCGCGGTCTTCCTGGCCGGCCTCTTTTGCCTGCGCTGGGCCATCCATCGCGGCTTTCGCATTGTGGGCGAAATGCCGACCGCGACCCCCGCCGATTTCGCCTTGCCTTATCGTCAGCTCCAGGTGGTCACCGCCAACGGCAAGATACTGTTCGCCTGGATGATCGCGGCGGATTCAGCCGGGCCGGCGCCGGCCATCGTGCTGATGCATGGATGGGGGGCCAATGCCGCCACCTTGCTGCCGCTGGCGGCGCCCTTACACCGCGCCGGCCTGTCGGTGTTGCTGCTTGATGCGCGCAATCATGGTCAAAGCGACGCGGACAGCTTTTCCTCGATGCCACGCTTCGCCGAGGATATCGAGGCCGGTCTGGATTGGTTGAAACACCAGCCCGACATTGATGCCGGCCGCTTGGGTCTGATCGGGCATTCGGTTGGCGGCGCGGCGGCCTTGCTGGTGGGATCGCGTCGCAACGACGTGGCGGCCATCGTCAGCCTGTCGGCGTTCGATCACCCCGAGCGGGTCATGCGCCAAACCCTGGCGCGCGCCCACATCCCCTATCGTCCCTTCGGCTGGTTGATCTGCCGTTATGTGGAACGGGTGATCGGCCATCGCTTCGACCATATCGCCCCGGTCAACACCATCGGCAAAATCCACTGCCCGGTGCTGATCGGCCATGGCGCCGACGATACCCTGGTGCCGTGCGCGGCGGCACGGGCCATTCATGCCCGCGCCAATCCGCCCACCGAACTGCACATCCTGGCCGACAGCACCCATGAAGGGCCGGCAGATTTGCAAGGTTTGGGCGAGGAACTGGCTAGGTTCATCGCCCCTATCTTGCGCCGATGATCCGGCTTGGGATCAGGCTTGGCGGATACGGGCAACGAAGCCGTCGACCCGGGTCATCAGGATTTTTGATTGCTGACCCAAGTCCTCGGCCGCACTCAGCACGGCACCGGCAGCGGTGCCGGTCTGTGTTACCGCCGTGCTGACCCCGTCAATATTGACAGTGACCGCCCGCGTCCCTGTCGAGGCCTGTTCGACACTGCGGGCGATTTCCCCGGTGGCCGCGTCCTGCTGTCCAACCGACAGGGCAATGGTTGACGAAATCTCGTTGATCTGGCCGATGGTTCGGCCGATGGCGGCGATGGCATCAACCGATTCCCGCGTCGCTATCTGGATGGCCTGAATCTGGGCCGTGATTTCCTCGGTCGCCTTACCGGTCTGGTTGGCCAGATTCTTGACCTCGGCCGCGACCACGGCAAATCCTTTGCCCGCCTCGCCGGCCCGCGCCGCCTCGATGGTGGCGTTGAGCGCCAGCAAATTGGTCTGGCTGGCGATGGCGCTGATCAGCTTGACCACCTCACCGACTTTTTCCGCCGCATCCGACAACCGGGCGATCTTGTCGTTGGTGTGGCCGGCATCGGCCACCGCCTTGCCGGCGATGTCCGACGACTGACTGACTTGCCGGCTGATTTCGGCGATGGAGACGGTCAGTTGCTCGGCGGCGGCGGCAACGTTTTGCACGTTGTCGGCAGCGCCAATGGCGGCCTGACCGACAATTCCGGCCTGGGTCGAGGTCTGTACGGCGGTGTCGGCCATCCCCTTGGCCGTCACCTGCAAATCGGCGGAAGCCGATGATACCGCCTGGACGATGGCCTTGACGCTGGATTCAAATTCCTCGGCCAAGGTGTTCATCGCCGCCTTCTTGGCGATTTCAGCTTGATGTTCCGCCAGTTTTTGTTCTTGCCGCAACTGCTCGACCTCGACCATGCTGTCTTTGAACAGACGGACGGCGCCGATGATTTCGCCCACTTCGTCGCGACTGCTGAGCATCGGCACCTCGACGCTGAGATCGCCCTTGGCCAGCTTCAGCATATTTTGGGTCAAGGCCCGCAACGGCCGCACCGACCCCACGTTCCACCAGCCGATGACCGCGCCGATCAGCACGGCGACCACCGTCAAGGCGATCATGGTTTTCTGGAAGCCTGTGGCGACGGCGCGGGCACTGGCGGCAACCGCTTGGTTCTTGGTTTCCTGCAAGTCGATGAACTGATTGATGCGGGCCAGCCATTGGGTAAAGGCCGGGCGAGCATCACGCATCAGCACCACCACGGCCTGTTCGCGATCGCCAGCTTTGCGGCTGGCGATGACGCCGTCGATCAACGGCAGGGTTTTGGCCTCGATTTCCTTGATGGCGGCCAGAATGGCTCGTTCTTCGGCCGAAATATCGGCACCTTCGGCAAACATGCGGTCGAGGTCACGCGCCGATTGGGCATAAAAGCCGGCCAGACGGCCGATATCGGCGAGAACCGCCGCCAAATCCGCCTCGGTCTCAACCAGGGTGACATCGCGCAAGGAAATGGCGCGGTCATGGACGGAACCGCGGAAATTGATGGCATAGCGCTGCTTGACCGCATTGATGTCGTTGATCTGGCCGAGATCGCTTTCAATGCGGTTGACGCGATCAATGCCGATGACGGTCAGAACGATCATCAGCGACAGCACCAGACCGAAGCTGAAGAGGAAACGGCTTCCGATTTTCAAATTCTTCAGCATGTTCATGATCGATATTCCACCAACACATTGAATTGCGGTCAAAATCAAACGAACAGCGTAGGTCCCATTCGTCTGATTTCACCACATTGGAAATGTCGCTCCCGGCCACCGGCACCCTAGCGGAACGATCAGGCGGCGGCCTGATCGGCCACCGGCGTGCGGATCAGGTGGTCAAAGGCCGACAGCCCCGCCTTGGCCCCTTCGCCCATGGCGATGATGATCTGCTTATAGGGCACCGTGGTGACATCGCCGGCGGCGAACACGCCGGGCAGAGATGTTTGGCCGCGGGCATCCACTTCGATCTCGCCGCGCGGGCTGAGCGCAATGCTGCCCTTCAGCCATTCGGTATTCGGCACCAAGCCGATCTGGACAAAGATGCCTTCCAGGTCGATGCGGTGCATTTCCTCGCTATTGCGGTCCTTGTAGGACAGGCCCACCACCTTGACGCCGTCGCCATGCACCTCGGTGCTGAGTGCCGAGGTGATGACGGTGACGTTGGCCAGACTGCGCAGCTTGGCCTGCAACACCGCGTCGGCGCGTAATTGACTGTCGAATTCGATCAAGGTCACGCTGGCGACGATACCGGCCAGATCAATGGCCGCCTCGACACCGGAATTGCCGCCGCCGATCACCGCCACGCGCTTGCCCTTGAACAGCGGACCATCACAATGCGGGCAATAGGCGACGCCCTTGTTGCGATATTCGGACTCGCCCGGCACGTTCATGGAGCGCCAGCGGGCGCCCGTCGCCAGGATCACCGTGCGGGCCTTGACCGAGGCGCCGCTGGCCAGCCGCACTTCGATCAAGCCGCCGGGATTGGCGGCCGGGATCAGCTTGTCGGCCCGTTGCAGGTTCATGATGTCGACGTCGTATTCGCGGACATGATTTTCCAACGCCGCCCCCAGCTTGGGGCCTTCGGTGTGGTTGACCGAGATGAAATTCTCGATGGCCATGGTGTCGAGCACCTGACCGCCGAAGCGTTCGGCGATCACGCCGGTGCTGATTCCCTTGCGGGCGGCATAAATGGCCGCGGCGGCGCCGGCCGGACCACCGCCGACCACCAGAACCTCGAAGGCATCCTTGGCTTTGATCTTTTCGGCTTCGCGGGTCGCGGCGCCGGTGTCAAGCTTGGCCAAGATCTCTTCCAGGCCCATGCGGCCCTGACCAAAGACTTCACCGTTAAGATAGATCGCCGGAACCGCCATCACCTGACGGGTCTCGACCTCGGCCTGGAACAAAGCGCCGTCGATGGCCACGTGCTTGATGCGGGGATTGACGACGCTCATCAGGTTAAGCGCCTGGACCACGTCGGGGCAATTTTGGCACGACAGCGAGAAATAAGTCTCGAAGCTGTAATCGCCGTCCAGCGCCTTGATCTGTTCGATCACCTCGGCCTCGGCCTTGGGGGCGCGGCCGCTGACCTGAAGCAGCGCCAGCACCAGCGAGGTGAATTCATGGCCCAGGGGAATGCCGGCGAAACGCACGGACACGTCAGACCCGGGGCGGGTGATGGCGAAAGACGGCTTGCGGGCGTCGTCATCGGTGCGCACCACGGTGATCTTGGCGGAAAGCTGGGCGATTTCGGCCAGCAATTCCTGCATTTCCAGCGATTTGGCGCCATCATCGAGGGAAGCAACCAACTGGATCGGTTGCTCGACCATCTCGAGATAGGCCTTCAACTGCGTCTTCAAAGTCTCTTCTAACATGTCAAAGGCTTTCCTGATGGGGGGAGGGGGGCGCCGGCCCGTCCCATTCCGGCCCCGGAAAACCGGGGCCGGAACGGTCCGCGCTGGGAAGAATTCGCCGGAGGCTTAGATCTTGCCGACCAGATCCAGCGACGGAGCCAGGGTCTTCTCGCCTTCTTTCCACTTGGCCGGGCACACTTCACCCGGATGCGACGCGACGTACTGAGCCGCCTTGACCTTGCGCAGCAATTCCTTGGCATCGCGGCCAACGCCACCGGCGTTGATCTCGACGATCTGGATCTTGCCCTCGGGGTCGATGACGAAGGTGCCGCGATCGGCCAGGCCGACGTCTTCGATCATGACGCCGAAATTGCGGCTGATGGTGCCGGTCGGGTCGCCGACCATGGTGTACTGAATCTTCTTCACCGCGTCCGAGGTGTCGTGCCAAGCCTTGTGGGCGAAATGGGTGTCGGTGGACACCGAATAGATTTCGACGCCCAGGCCCTGGAATTCAGCGTAATTGTCGGCCAGATCCTCCAGCTCGGTCGGGCAGACGAAGGTGAAGTCGGCCGGATAGAAGAACACCACCGACCACTTGCCCTTGAGGTCGGCGTCGGTCACGTCGAAGAACTTGCCGTTCTTGAAGGCAGAGGCCTTGAAGGGCTTGATTTCGGTATTGATCAAAGACATCGCTATCTCCACAGCGTTGGGGTTCGGAACAGGGGGGATCCTAGGGATAAAACTCATATCGAGGAAACGAGTTTTATTTATGACAAAAATCGATTTTTCCGATTTATGTGCAGACACACCCTGACCCCGACAACATAGTCCCGCCTCCGCCATGATCGAAGTTGAATAATTCCAAACAACTTTAAATTATCCGCCGCTCCAGGCGGTTAAGCCTTTAAATGCGCCATCTCAATATCGCCATTGGCCGATTCCATTGCCCGCCTCTATAATTATAATCCGGCAGAGCGCCGCATAAGGAATGGAGAGACTTGATGTCGAAGGGAATTCTGGTTGGTGCGGCCGAGGACCAGCTGTGGCTGGACCTGTCCGTGGGCAATCGCCATGGATTGATCGCCGGCGCCACCGGGACCGGCAAGACCATGTCGCTTCGCCTGCTGGCCGAGGGTTTCGCCAATGCCGGCGTCCCGGTCTTCATGGCCGATGTGAAAGGCGATCTTGGCGGTTTGGCCAAGCCGGGGGAAGCCTCCGCCCGTCTTACCGAGCGCGCCGACAAGGTCAAGACCGAGTGGAAAGCCCAGGATGTCCCGGTGGTTTTCTGGGATGTCTTCGGCCGCCAAGGCCACCCGATTCGGGCGACCATTTCCGATATCGGCCCCATCTTGTTGGGGCGGATATTGGGATTGTCCGACGTCCAGGAAGCGGTCTTGCACGTGGTGTTCCGCTATGCCGATGACGAAGGGCTTTTGCTGCTTGACCTCAAGGACCTGCGGGCGCTGATCAATCATGTGGCGGAAAACGCCGCCGATTTGAATGCGCGCTATGGCGCCGTCGCCTCCTCTTCGGTCGGCGCGATCCAGCGTGCCTTGCTGGCCTTGGAAAACCAGGGAGCCGACAAATTCTTCGGCGAGCCCGCGCTCGACATCGCCGACCTGATGATGATCGCCCCCGATGGCCGGGGCGCGGTCAATGTCCTGGCCGCCAGCGAATTGATGAAAAGCCCGCAACTTTACGCCACCTTCTTGTTGTGGCTGCTGTCCGAGTTGTTCGAAAACCTGCCCGAGGTCGGCGACCTCGACAAGCCGAAGCTGGTGTTCTTTTTTGACGAAGCGCACCTTTTGTTCAATGACGCGCCCAAGGCATTGGTGACCCAGGTCGAGCAAGTGGTGCGCCTGATCCGCTCGAAGGGCGTCGGCATCTATTTCGTCACCCAATCGCCGCTGGATGTTCCGGAAACCGTCTTGGGCCAGTTGGGCCATCGCATCCAACACGCCTTGCGCGCCTTTACCCCCCGCGACCAGAAAGCGGTCCGGGCGGCGGCCGAGACATTTCGCCCCAATCCCCGCCTTGATACAGCCCAGGCCATTCAGGAACTGGGCAAAGGCGAGGCGCTGGTGTCGTTGCTGGATGGCGACGGCGTACCGTCCATTGTGCAGCGCGTCTTGATCGCGCCGCCGGCGACGTCGCTGGCGGTGCTGTCGGACGAAGACCGCGGCGAAATCATCGGCAACAGCCCGCTTAAGGGCGTCTATGACCAAGCCGTCGATCGCGAATCGGCTTATGAAAAGCTTAAGGCGCGGACTGACCCCGCGCCGAGCGCCGACACCGGCAAACAAAGCGCGGCGGGGGGCTGGACCCGCAACAGCGGCAAAAAAGCCGCCCCCCGGCAGCGGGAAACCACCACCGAAGCCGCGGTCAAATCGGTTGCCCGCAGTTTGGCCAGCAGCATCGGCTCGTCATTGGGCCGGCAAATCGTGCGCGGCGTATTGGGGGCAATTCTCAAGCGTTAAGGGGCGGTGACATTCAAACTCCTTTTGGCGCAGGAGATTTGGATGCGTGCTGTTTTAGCTCAGCAGGACTTCTAAAAACAATGCGCCATAGCGGTCGAGCTTGGCCTCGCCGATGCCGTGAATGCCGCGCATTTCCGCCAAGGATGCCGGCTGTTCGGCGGCCAGTTCGATCAAGGTGCGGTCGGGGAACACCGCATAGGCGGGGATGCCCTGGTCGGTGGCCAATTCGCGCCGTAATTTCTTCAAGGCCGCCAGCAAATCATGGTCGATATCGTTGCGCAGCACCGGCGGCAGCGCCTTTTCCCGCTTGGCGCTTTTGCCCTTGGCCTTCAGGGTTTCGGTGCGGACGTCGATGCGGGCGCGGCCGCGCAAGACTTCGCCGCCGGCTTCGGTCAGCCGCCAGCCGCCATGCTCGGACAGGTCTTGGGAAATCAGCCCGCCGGCATAGAATTGACGGAACAGCGCCCGCCACTGATCGCGGCTATGTTCCTTGCCGACGCCGAAAGTGGGTAATTGGTCGTGGCCGAAACGCAGGACCGCGTCGTTGTCTTGGCCGATCAGGACATTGACCAGATGCTCGGTGCCAAAGCGCTGGCCGGTGCGCCAGATCGCCGACAAGGCTTTTTGTGCATCGACGGTGCCGTCGCGTAACAGCACCCCGGTGATGCACAAATCGCAATGGCCGCAGGGCTGGGTGGTTTCGCCGAAATAAGACAGCAAGGTCTGGCGACGGCAGCGCGGCGCCTCGCACAGGGCCAGCAGCGCGTTCAGCTTTTGCCGCTCCACCCGCTTTTGCTCGTCGGATGCCTGGCTGTCCTCGATCTGCTGACGGCGCAAGCGGACATCGCCCAGGCCGTACAGGGTCAGCGTCTCCGCCGCCAATCCATCGCGGCCGGCGCGGCCGATTTCCTGGTAATAGGCCTCGATGGATTTGGGCAGGTCGGCGTGGGCGACGAAGCGGACATCGGGCTTGTCGATGCCCATGCCGAAGGCGACGGTGGCGACCATGATGATGCCATCCTCGCGCAGGAAGGTGTCTTGGTTGTTTTCCCGTACTTTCTTGTCCAGGCCGGCGTGATAGACCAAGGCCCGGTGGCCGGCATCGTTCAGTCCCTGGGCCAAATCCTCGCAGCCGGCGCGGGAACTGCAATAGATGATGCCGCTATCGCCCTTGCGGTCCTTCAAGAAGCCCAGCAATTGCCGGCGCGGGCTGTCCTTGGCCTGCATGGCCAGCATCAGGTTGGGGCGATCGAAGCCGCCGATGAAGATGCGCGGCGTCGTGTCGAACAGCCGTTCGGCAATGTCGGCACGGGTGGCGGCGTCGGCGGTGGCGGTAAAGGCGATGGTTTGGACTTGGCCAAGCCCGCGCCGGAATTCCCCCAGGGCCAGATATTCCGGGCGGAAATCGTGGCCCCATTGACTGACGCAATGGGCTTCGTCGATGGCCAGCCGGTTGGCGCCCGAACGGCGAAGGAAGTCAACGGTGTCCGGCCGCGCCAGCCGTTCGGGGGCCAGATACAGCAATTTCAGCTCGCGTCGACGGATCAGGTCGAACACCCGGCGGCTTTCGTCGGAATCGTTGGCGGAATTCATCGCCGCCGCCGCCACGCCGTAATTGGTCAATTGCGCCACCTGATCGCGCATCAACGCGATCAGCGGCGACACCACCACGGTCAGGCCGTCGCCGATGATCGCCGGCAATTGATAGCACAACGATTTGCCGGCGCCGGTGGGCATGATCGCCAGCACATCCTCGCCGGCCAGGATGGGGGCGATGATTTCTTCCTGGCCCGGACGAAACGAATCGAAGCCGAACACGGACGACAGACAGGCACGGGCAGAGGCGAGGGAAGGGGACATGACCTGAGGGGGCAACGGCACGGGCCGGCATTGTAGCCATAGCCTGCCGCCGACGCCACGAAATCCCCGCCGTGGCATTTTGTGGCGTCGCCCCAGCCGGATTGTCCGCATTGGGTGTGGGGGGGGATCGGCCCCTGGGCCTCTCAAGCCATTGCCGGGACGATTCCGCTCGGCGGTTCTTTTGACCCGGTCAAACCATGTCCGCCGGCTGGCGTAAATCCCGCTGTTGGGGAATTGTGACAATGGGCGCCGCGGGCTCGGTGCGGCTTTGCATCGCGGCGTGTCAATATAATAATTGTTTACTTTCAATGTGTTGGTGTGGCCTGGCGTAAATGTTTTGTGACAGCGTTTGTCATAAAACCTTCATCCGGCCATCGCGGTTCTGTAACACAGAATGGCTAAAGTGGCGTCCGACGAGATCAACCGATTTCGCGCCCTATTCGTTCGTACGATTTGGAGGACCCACCTATGAGGAAGACCCTGGCCGTTGCGGCCGTCGCCCTTGCGACCGTTTCCTTCGCTGGCGCTGCCCAGGCCCGCGACCAGATCCGCATTGTCGGTTCGTCGACTGTTTACCCGTTCACCACCGCGGTGGCTGAACAATTCGGCAAGGCCGGCAAGTTCAAGACCCCGGTCGTCGAATCCACCGGTACCGGTGGCGGCTTCAAGCTGTTCTGCGCCGGCGTCGGCCCGGACCATCCGGATCTGACCAACGCTTCGCGCGCCATCAAGAAGTCGGAGATGGAAGCTTGCGCCAAGAATGGCGTGGCTGATGTTGTCGAAATGAAGGTTGGCTATGACGGTATCGTGCTGGCTTCTTCGAAGAAGGCCAAGCATATCGACGTCACCCGCAAGCAGTTGTTCCTGGCCCTGGCCAAGGAAGTGCCGGTCAACGGCAAGCTGGTCGAAAATCCCTATACCACCTGGAATCAGATCGATCCCAGCCTGCCGGCCAGCAAGATCGAAGTGCTGGGCCCGCCGCCCACTTCCGGTACCCGCGACGCCTTCTTGGAACTGGTGATGGAACACGGCGCCGAATCGTTCCCGGAAATCAAGGAACTGAAGAAGAGCGACGAAAAGGCCTTCAAGAAGGTGTTCTCGTCCATCCGTGAAGACGGCGCCTATGTGGAAGCCGGCGAGAACGACAATCTGATCGTGCAGAAGCTGGACGCCAACGCCAACGCTTTCGGCATTTTCGGCTATTCCTTCCTCGACCAGAACGGCGACAAGCTGCAGGGTGCCATGGTCGACGGCGTTGCCCCGACCTTCGAAGCCATCGCTGCCAGCAAGTACCCGGTGTCGCGTCCGCTGTTCGTTTATGCCAAGAAGGCCCATGTGGGTCAGATCCCCGGCATCAAGGAATACCTGGCCGAATACACCTCGGAAAAGGCTTGGGGCAAGTCCGGCTATCTGGCCGACAAGGGCCTGATCCCGATGCCCGATACCGAGCGTAAGGAACAGGCCTCCAAGGTCAATGCCCTGGAAGCTCTGAAGATGTAATGTGTCTGGCGGCTGCCCGGTGACGGGTGGCCGCCATTTCCTTGGTTTGTTACTTTTCCCGCTTGCTCCCGCACCGCATTTTCGGTGCTGAACCGCCAACCCGACGGATCCCATGCAGCTTCTCACCTTGATGGTCGTCTTGCTGTTGCTGACGATGTTCGGCTATCGCCTTGGCCGCAGCCGCGCCTTGGCCTCGGCCAGTGGCAATCCGCGCCTGTTGCACTCGTTGCCCTCTTATCACGGCTATTACGTCGCCCTGTGGTGCGGTCTGCCGGCGGTGTTCATCCTCGCCGCCTGGCTGGCGCTGGAACCCAGCATCCTGCACGGCATGATCATGGCGTCGTTGCCGGCCGATTTGCAGGGCTTGTCGGAAGAACGCCTGGCGCTGGTCTATAACGAGGTTCGCAACGTCGCTCGTTACGGCCATGTGCCCAGCCTGCCGGCCGTGGGCGATGCCGCCCAGCATTACAACAACATCCGCACCACCATGTTCTTCTCGGTGGCGGCGGCGTCGCTGGCCTTGGCGGTGGCGGCCCTGGCTTACGCCCATCGCCGCATCCATGCCGATCTGCGCGCTCGCAACCGGGTCGAGGCGGCGGTCAAGGTGTTCTTGGTGGCGGCGTCCACCATGGCCATTTTCACCACCATCGGCATCGTCATGTCGTTGCTGTTCGAAAGCTTGCGCTTCTTCCAGTCGGTGTCGCTGTTCGACTTCCTGTTCGGCGTCCAGTGGAGCCCGCAGATGGCGATCCGCTCGGATCAGGTGGGCAGCTCGGGGGCGTTTGGCGCTGTACCGTTGTTTGCCGGCACCCTGCTGATTTCGGGTATCGCCATGCTGGTGGCGGTGCCGCTGGGATTGCTGTCGGCGATCTATATGTCGGAATACGCGGCGCCGAAGTTCCGGGCCGTGGTCAAGCCGTTGCTGGAAGTTCTGGCCGGTATCCCCACCGTGGTCTATGGCTTCTTCGCCGCGCTGACCGTGGCTCCGTTCATCCGCGATGTCGGTCATCAGGTCGGCCTGACGGTGGCGTCTGAAAGCGCCCTGGCCGCCGGTCTGGTCATGGGCATCATGATCATTCCGTTCGTGTCGTCCCTGTCCGACGACGTCATTAACGCGGTGCCGCAAAGCTTGCGTGAGGGGGCCTATGGCTTGGGCGCCACCAAGTCGGAAACCATCCGCCAAGTGGTCATTCCGGCGGCGCTGCCCGGTATCGTCGGCGGTGTGCTGCTGGCTGCCAGCCGGGCCATCGGTGAAACCATGATCGTGGTGATGGCCGCCGGTCTTGCCGCCAATCTGACGGCTAATCCACTGGAAGCGGTGACCACCGTCACCACCCAGATCGTCACCTTGCTGGTCGGCGATCAGGAATTCGACAGCCCCAAGACGCTTGCCGCCTTCGCCCTGGGTTTGGTGCTCTTTACCGTCACCTTGGCCCTGAATGTCGTCGCGCTGCACATCGTCAATAAATACCGTGAAAAATATGACTGAGGCCGTCCCCATGGTTGAAAGAACCGCTGTTATCAGTCCCACCCAGGCAGCTGCCGGCCGACTGAAGCAACGTTACGCCGCCGAACGCCGCTTCAAGGCCTTGGGCATCTCGGCCATCGCCTTGGCCCTGGGCTTCCTGGCCATGTTGCTGGTGACCATCTTGGGCAACGGCTTGACCGCCTTTGTGCAAACCAACGTTCGCCTTGATGTGACCTTGGATGCCGAGACGCTGGGGGTGGATGCCGTCAACCCCAGCGCTGACGCCCTGGGCGCGGCCAATTACGGCCAGGTCATCAAGAACGCCATGTACAAGGCGTTTCCCGCGGTGGAAGGCCGGGCCGAACGGCGTCAGCTGGCCGCCCTGGTGTCATCGGGGGCCGATGTGTCCTTGCGCAAGGTGCTGGTGGCCAATCCTGGCTTGCTGGGGACCACGCAAAGCATTTGGCTGACCGCCGATGACGATGTGGACATGGCCATGAAAGGGCATGTGTCGCGCCAGGCCGGGGCCGAAGGCAACCGTCTGACCGACAATCAGTTGGCCTGGCTGGACCAACTGGAACAACGCGGCGACGTCGCCAAGAAGTTCAATACCGCCTTGTTCACCACCGGTGATTCGCGTGAACCGGAACAGGCCGGTCTATGGGGCGCGGTGGTCGGTTCGTTCTTCTCGCTGTCGATCACGCTTTTGGTGTGCTTCCCGCTGGGGGTGGCGACCTCGGTCTATCTCGAGGAATTCGCCCCCAAGAACCGTTGGACCGATCTGATCGAAGTCAACATCAACAATCTGGCGGCGGTGCCGTCGGTGGTGTTCGGTCTGCTGGGACTGGCCATTTTCCTTAACTTCTTCGGCTTTCCGCGCTCGGCCCCGCTGGTTGGTGGTCTGGTGCTGGCGCTGATTTCGCTTCCCACCATCATCATCGCCGGCCGCGCCGCCATGAAGGCGGTGCCGCCGTCGATCCGCGAAGCGGCGTTGGGCCTGGGCGCTTCCAAGTTGCAGATGGTCACCGATCATGTGCTGCCCTTGTCCATGCCCGGCATCCTGACCGGCACCATCCTTGGCATGGCCCATGCGTTGGGCGAGACGGCGCCGTTGCTGATGATCGGCATGGTCGCTTTCATCGTCGATATTCCGGCCAGCCCGCTGGACCCGTCGGCGGTGCTGCCGGTGCAGGTCTATTTGTGGGCGGACAGCCCGGAACGCGCCTTCGTCGAGCGGACTTCGGCCGCCATCATGGTGCTGCTGTTCTTCCTGGCGATGATGAACGTCGCCGCCATCTTGCTTCGCAAGAAGTTCGAACGTCGCTGGTAGGATGTGATCCATGAATGCCAACACCGCTTCCCCTTCCCAGGCCGACCGTCGTCTGGCCAAGGTTTCCGCTCGCGACGTCAACGTCTTTTATGGTCAAAAGCACGCTTTGAAGCATGTGGATCTGGATATTCGCGCCAATGACGTCACCGCTTTGATCGGTCCGTCGGGGTGTGGCAAATCCACCTTTCTGCGCTGCATCAACCGCATGAACGATCTGATCGAGAACGCCCAGGTCACCGGGTCGCTGAATTTGGATGGCGACGACATCTATGACCGCAATATCGACGTGGTGCAGTTGCGCGCCCGCATCGGCATGGTGTTTCAAAAGCCCAATCCGTTCCCCAAGTCGATCTATGACAATGTCGCTTATGGCCCGCGTATCCATGGCATGGCCCGCGACCAGGCCGAGTTGGACGAGATCGTCATGGGCAGCCTGGAAAAGGCTGGTCTGCTGGCCGAGGTCAAGGACCGTCTGGAAGAGACCGGCACCGGCCTGTCGGGTGGTCAGCAGCAGCGCCTGTGCATCGCTCGGGCCATCGCCGTCGCCCCCGAGGTGATCTTGATGGACGAACCGTGTTCGGCCCTCGATCCCATCGCCACCGCCAAGGTCGAGGAACTGATCGACGAATTGCGTGAGAACTTCACCATCGTCATCGTCACCCATTCCATGCAGCAGGCGGCCCGCGTGTCGCAGCGCACGGCGTTCTTCCATCTGGGCGAGCTGGTGGAAGTGGGCGACACCGAGCAGATTTTCACCAATCCCCAGCACCCGCTGACCCAAGGCTACATCACAGGCCGCTTCGGCTGAGGACGATCCCATGAGCGACCATACCGTCAAGTCCTACGACGAAGAACTGGCCCATCTGACCAACATCATCGCCCGCATGGGCGGGATGGCCGAGGCCCAGTTCGCCGCCGCCCTGCAAGCGCTTTCCAAGCGTGACAGCGATCTTGCCGCCCGTGTGGTGGCCGGCGATACCCGCGTCGATGAGCTGGAGCACGAGGTGCAGCAATTCACCGTCCGCCTGTTGGCCCTGCGCCAGCCGGTGGCTTCGGACTTGCGCCATATCGTCGCCGCCCTCAAGATCAGTTCCGAGTTGGAACGGGTGGCCGATTATGCCGCCAATGTGGCCAAGCGCTCGCTGGTGCTCAACCAGTTGCCGCCGGTCAAGCCGGTGAGCGCCGTGCTGCACCTGGCCCATATCGTTCAGGAAATCCTCAAGGATATTCTGGACGCCTATATCGAGCGCGACGTGGAAAAGGCGGTGCGGGTGTGGAACCGGGACGAAGAGGTGGACGACATGTACACCGGCTTGTTCCGCGAGCTGATCACCTACATGATGGAAGACCCGCGCACCATCACCGCGTGCACCCATCTGATGTTCATGGCCAAGAATATCGAACGCATTGGCGATCATGCGACCAACATCGCCGAAACCCTGCATTTCCTGGTAGTCGGCACGCCCCTCAAAGGCGAACGGCCCAAGGGCAATACCATGGATACCGAGTGAGCCACCGACATGGATATGAAGCCGCTTATTCTGATCGTCGAGGACGAGGCCGCCCTGGCCACCATGCTGCGTTACAACCTGGAAAAAGAAGGCTTTCGCGTCTGCGAGGCCGGCGACGGCGAAGAGGCGTTGACCCTGGTGGCCGAACGCAAGCCCGATCTGGTGGTGCTGGATTGGATGTTGCCCAGCCTGTCGGGCATCGAGGTCTGCCGCCAGTTGCGTCGCAAGCCGACGACCCGCGAATTGCCGATCATCATGCTGACCGCGCGTGGCGAGGAGGGCGACAAGATTCGCGGCCTCAATACCGGCGCTGACGATTACATGACCAAGCCGTTCAGCCTGCCCGAACTGATGGCCCGCATCCGCGCCATGCTGCGCCGGGTACAGCCGGTGCCGCAAAAGGGCATGCTGCAATATGGCGATATCGCCATGGATCTGGCCGCCCATCGGGTCACCCGCGGCGACCGGCCGGTGCATCTGGGGCCGACCGAGTTCCGTCTGCTGCAATTCTTCATGCAGCATCCCGGCAACGTGTTCTCGCGCGAGGAATTGTTGAACGCGGTGTGGGGGCCGGACATCTATGTCGAGCCGCGCACCGTCGATGTCCATATCCGCCGCCTGCGCAAGGCGCTGAATGGCGACAACGAAAGCGACATCATCCGCACCGTGCGCGCCGCCGGCTATGCCCTGGATTCGGAACAGGCGGCCTGATTGATGACCGGAACCCTGGTCTGTGTCGTCGGCCCTTCGGGGGCGGGCAAGGACAGCGTCATGGCTGCCGCCCGCGCTCTGTTGGGCGATGATGACCGGGTGGTGTTTCCGCGCCGTATCCTCACCCGTCCGGCCGATGCCGGCGGCGAGGATCACGTGGCGGTCACCCCGGAAAAGTTCGTTTGCTTGCGCGATGGCGGCGCCCTGGCATTGCATTGGGAAGCCCACGGCATCGCCTATGGCATCGCGGCGACGATAGCCGACGACTTGGCCGCCGGCCGGGCCGTGGTCGCCAATATCTCGCGCACGGCCATCCCCGCCGCTCGTGCCGCCTATGACGCCATCGTGGTGGAAATCACCGCCGATGCGCAGGTGCTGGCCCGCCGCTTGGCTGGCCGTGGCCGCGAAACCGCCGCGGACATCGCCGGCCGTCTGGCCCGCGCCTCGGCCCTGGCCATCGAAGCCGACGAAACCATTATCAATGACGGCGCATTAGAGGAAGCGGCGCAAGCCTTCGCCGCGATTTTGAAACGCGCCTGCCGCTGAGACCGTGGTCGCTCTTCGCCGGTGATACCGCCGCGACATGGAAAAAGGCCGCCCGGTGCCGGGCGGCCTTGCAACGCTGTTTCCTGAAAGAATCAGGCGGCTTTGCTGGCGATCACCTTGGCGAAAACCGTCAGGGCGGCGTCGTAGACTTCGGTCAGGGCCGCGTTGCCGTCTTGGCTGGCGGCGGCGCGCAAGGTCTGGATTTCCGCCTCGGTTTCCTTGGCGGCGGCAAACACGTCCTCGCCTTTCAATTCCTTCCCGCCCAGATTGAAATAATCGTTGGTCTTGACCCGGGCTTCAGCCTGGCGCTCAGCGCTGCTGATCCCCTTGCCGGCGACGATAAGGCGTTCGAGAAAGGCTTGGGATTTGCTCATGTCATTCTCCATGGCGCGCCAAGCCGCTTAGTGCGACCGACGCGCACGTCCGGCACAACATCATTGTGTGTCGTCAATGACAGGCTACACGCTAAATACTGCCCGGACTATGCACATATAACGTGCCAAAAAATATATCCATGTGGATTTTTAATTACATGAATGTAATCAGTGGTTTGACTATATTTTTCGCTAAGTGGATTTATTTATTTATTCAATCAGGTTGTTTTTGCTGAAAATATCTTGCTGAACACCAGCGGCAGCAACAGCCGCGCCACCGCCACCCATTCGGGCGCTCAGGGCTCGCTGACCGCTCCGCCGTGCAGCGAAGGCGCAAATCGAAGCGTTGCACCAAGGCCTGGGAAACCGGGCCTTGGTTTCGACCACCTTTGGCAGGCTGCGCACTAACTCGGGGTGATCCCGTCTTCCTGCTGTCGCGTCTCAAGGCCGCGCAGATGTGTTAATGCCGGCGCATTACCGGACGGTCGTCAGAGGCCAGCAGCACGACCAAGCCGACCACCGGGCTGAACAGGAACGAAATCAGGAAATTACCGAAAAAGCCGAAACGCTTGTTGCGGCCCAACAGCGCGATCAGCCAGGAAAAGGCAATCCAGAAGAACATGAAGCCGGGGTGGAAGAAGAAGGTCATCTCACGGTTTCCTTTCACTGGCGGCGGGGCCGCTGGGCGTCTGGGCTGCGTCGTCTTGTTGTTGACGGTTCAGCGGCTTTTTGTAGGCGGCGACGGCTTTGAATTCGATGCCGTCATGGCGCAGAACATAGGCCACGGTATCGGTAATCAAGCCATTGGCGTCAAAGACCATCTTGCCGGTGGCGCCGATGAACGGCGCTTCATAGCGCAAGATGCGCAAGGTGTCGGCGATGGCGGCGGCATCGCGCTTGCCGGTTCGGTTGGTGGCGATGGCCAGGACCTTGACCGCATCAAAGCCAATGGCCGCCAACTGGCCGGGGGGGTGGTCGGCGATTCGGCTGAAATCGTCGCGCAGGCGCAGCCCCTCGGGCGTCAACTGGCCGTCATCGAACAACGACACCGTCACCACGTTGCGCATGGCGTCGGCGCCGGCCTGACCCTCGACTTCGTTGCTGTACAGGTATTCCGGCCCCAAGATCGGCATGGTGAGCCCCAACTGGCGGGCGCGAGCGATGAAATTGGCCGAATCGCTCATGGATGACGAGGTCAGGAAAAAGGCATCGATGTCGCTGGCCTTGAACAGGGTGTTGTCGAGGAGGAACAGCAACAGATCGTCAATGGATTTACTTCCGGCCAGCCGGTCGCGGTGCAAGATGGCGCCGCCTTGCTGGGCCAGGGCCGAACGAAACCGATCGGTGGTTTCCTGGCCATAGCTGGAATTGTCCGACAGCACCACCATGCGCTTCCAACCTTGCGAATGGGCGTATTCGGCCAGCACCGCCGCATTGTCGGCATTGCTGGGCTGCAAGGCGAATGTCAGGTCCAGGCGGTGGTTGCTGAGCGAGGTGGCGGTGGCATGGGTGGCCAGAAATAACTTGCCGTGACGATCATAGACGGCGCTGGCCGGCACCGCCGTCACCGACGAGCCATGACCGATGACCGCCAGAACCTCGGGCATTTCGCCGATCTTGGTGGCTTGGCGCAAGGTTTGGGCCACCAGCTTGTCCAGTTGCACCTGATCGGTATAGGCCGGTTCCATGAACAGACGTTCGCTCACCGGATATCCCAAGATGCCGCCATCGGCGTTGACCTGGGCGATGGCGATGCGAACGCCAGCCAGGAAATCCTCGGCATCCTGATCGGGGGAATAGACCACCGCCAGTTCGATGCTGTCATCCATCGGGGTATTTTGCCGCCAAGACAACGTCGCGGCGATGGCCGCGGCGGCCACGACCAGCACGGCCAGCGCCGCGATGATTCGCCACGGATAACGCGGCGCGGGCGGCGGCGTTTCGCGGGCGGGCGGCTTCGTGGCCGGCGGTGCCGGATCTGGGGGGGCGGCGATGGCCATGACGCTCAGCGATCGCCGCCCAAGATGATCGGCAGACCGTCCTTGCCGGCGCCGATGACCACGGTCTTGGCATTGGCCGAGGTGGCCAGATCACGGGTCGCCTGCACGCCCTGCCAGCGCAACAGGTCCGGGGTCAGGCTTTTGCCGATGATCTGCTGATAGGTCTGGATGCCTTGGGCCTCGATGCGCTTGCGGTCAGCCTCTTTTTGTTCGATGGACAGGCGGTACTGGAACGCTTTGTCTTCTTCGTGCAGGGCCAGCTTGCGTTCAATGGCGTCGCGCACGGTGGCCGGCAGATCGACGGATTTGACCAACACGTCATCAATCAAGATGTAACGGTTTTCCATCTTCGACAGGCTGCTGACCACCACCGATTCCAGAAAACCGCGATGGCTGGTATAGACCTCTTCCGGGCCGTATTGGCCAACGGCGCGGCGTAGCGCCGCCTCGGTCTCGGGGAAGACGACTTTTTCCACGTAATTGGGGCCGACGGCCACATGCAGCAACGGCAGCATGCGGATGTCGGGCTGATAGCGGATGGCCACCTTCAATTTGACCGGCAGGCCGCCATTGGTCAGCAACGAATATTCCTGTTCGCGCGTTTGCAGGCGAACGTCATAGACGTGCATGGTGTTCCACGGCCAGATCAGGTGGACGCCTTCGCTGTAGATGTTGCCCTGGTCGGTACCGGAAAAGAAGCTGTACAGCACGCCGGCTTCACCGGATTCGATGGAAATGACCATGCGTTTCCACAGCAGGATGCCGGCCATGGTCAGGGCCAGCGACAGCAAGACGGCCATGGTTCCGTGCAGCAGGCGCTGCTGGCGGGATTCCCGTTCCAGTTCCAGCTCTGCGTAGTCGTCGTCCAAATCAGCCATGAGGCTGTCTTACCCCCAAGTCGTTCCTGCGCGTATTATGCGTGAACGGCGCGCATCGCACCAGCCTCGTTCGCCGTTGTCGGTCAAACAAAATCCTTGCGTCACTGAGGCTTGCGGGCAGATGCCAGGGCCTCTTCCAGGACGGAAACACAAACGTCCAGGTTGGGGGGGCGCAGCAGCGAGACGTGATCGCCGGGCACGGGGCGCAGGGTCAGGCCGGCCGGGGCCAGTTCGGCCCAGCCGTCCTGGTCGTCCACCGCGCCGGCTTCGGCCCGCAGCAACAGCACCGGCACGTCGCAGGGGGCGGGCTGATAGGCCATCAGGGCGGCGTTGTTGGCCTGGAAGCGCTGGTACATCTGGCGCAAAGGGGCGGCGTCGCCCATGGGAAAATGTTCGGCCAAAAGCGTGGCGATATCGCTGTCGGGGCCTGCGCTGACGGTGATGCCGAAGACGTCGCGGGCGAACAGGGCTTGCGGTGAAAGCCCAGGACCGCTGAGGGCGTCCAGGCGGCGCAATTGCTTTGGGGTATAGCTGTCGATCAAGCACAGCAAAGCGATGTCTTCGCCGGCTTGGCGCAATTGCCGGGCCATCTCGAAGGCCAAAACCCCGCCCATGGACCAGCCGGCCAGATGATAAGGGCCGTGCGGCTGCGCCAGACGCAGGGAGTGGATATGGTGGCGGGCCAGTTGCACCAGTTCGGAACCGTCGGCGCCGGGATCGGCCAGGGCGACGACGTCGATGTCCGGGCGCAGGCGGCGGGCCAACGCGCCATAGCATTCGATGCCACCGGCCACCGGATGAATGAGAAACAGCCGCAGCGCCGCCGACAGCGCCGGGCGCAAGGCGACCGGCGGGGAATCGGTCTGTGCGGCGGGCAAGACGCCGCGCCGGCGTGCGCGCAGCACCGTGGCCTGTTCGGCAATGGTGCGGGTATGGATGAAATCGGCGGCGTCGGCCGGGCATTGGAAGGTGGCGGCGATTTCCGACAACAGCCGTAGCCACGACAAGGAATGGCCGCCGCAAGCGGCGAAATCGTCATGAACACCCAAGCTGGTGGTTTCGCGCCCCAACACCTTGGCCCAGAGCCGCAATAACCCGGCTTCGACACCATCGCGGGCGCTGTCGCTAATGTCGGTGCCGTTGGCGCCGCCGGGGCGCTGGCTGGCCGGATCGGGCAGGGCGGCGCGGTCCAGCTTGCCGCTGGTGGTCAGGGGCAGCGCCGCCAGGGTGACATAGGCGCTGGGGAGCATGTGCGGCGGCAATCGGGCGGCCATGTGGGCGCGCAAGGCGGCTTGGTCCAGGGTGTCGGCCGTCACCACATAGGCAACCAGCACTTGGCCGCCGATGGCGTCCTGGCGCGGCACCACCGCCGCTTCGCGCAGGCCAAAGGCGGTGAGCGCCGTTTCGATCTCGCCCAGTTCGATGCGGAAGCCGCGAATCTTGACCTGATGGTCAACCCGGCCGTGAAAGGCGACGATGCCGTCGCTGCCGGGGATGAAGGCGGCCAGATCGCCGGTCCGGTACAGTCGGACGCCATCCTCGGCCCGGATGAACTTTTCGCTGTTGAGTTCGGGGCGGTGATGATAGCCCAGGGCCAGACGGCTGCCGCCGACCAGCAATTCGCCGATCACCCCCTCGGGCAGTGGATTGCCGTTGCCATCGACGATCCGGATTTCGGTGCCGGGCAGGGGGCGGCCGATGGGGATGCTTGTCCCTGGCGGGGCGTCATCGACGTCGTGCAACAAGCAGGTGATGGTCGCCTCGGTCGGGCCATAAGCGTTCAACAATCGCGATGCTGCCAGCGGGCTGGCGTGCCACAGCCGGACGGTGTCGGGTGGCAGGGCTTCGCCGCCGACGATAACCAGGCGCAAATCCGGGACTAAAGGCAAATCCGGCGGCGCGGCGCCGTCGTGTTGCCAGGCCAACAGAACCTCGCGCAGGTAAGCCGGCGGCAGGTCGGCGACGGTGACCGCTTGCTCGACCAGGATGCGGCGGAATTTATCGGCGGTCCACACCGGGCCGTTGCGCAGCAATAGCCGCGCCCCCACCGCCAAGGCTGGTAAAATCTGTTCCAGCGCCGTGTCGACCACATGGGGGGCGAATTGCAAAACGACATCGGCGGCAGTGAGGCCATAGGCATCGATGACGGTGCGGCAATGATCGGCGATGGCCTGATGCGACACCACCACCCCCTTGGGCGTGCCCGTCGAACCCGAGGTATAGATCATATAGGCGGCATCGCCGCCGGCCGGCAGTTGCTTGGGCATGCCGGCCTTTTGCTTGCCGATGGCCTTGGCGTCGGCTTCAAGGTCGATCAGGGGCGGGGCATGGGGCGGCAGCCGTTGCGCCAGGGCGGCTTGGGTGATGATGATCCGGGCGCCGCAATCGTCCAGCATGGCGGCCAGCCGATGGGGGGGGGCGTCGGCGTCCAGCGGCACCCAGATGCCGCCGGCGACCAGCGTCGCCAGCACGGCGACGATACTGTCGGCGCCGCGCCCCAAAAGCACGGCGACGGCATCGCCGGGGCCGATGCCGCGCTTGCGCAGATAGCGGGCCAGCCGATGGGCGCGGCGGCTGAGCTGGCGATAGCTCAAGGCCTGACCATCGGCGGTGACGGCGATGGCGTCGGGGGTGGCCTTGGCTTGGGCGGCGATCCAATGCGGCAACAGGCCGTCCCTCGGCGGCAGGGCTTCGGGTTTTGCCCACCGTCCCAGCAGCCGCTTGCGTTCCGCCGCCGACAGCAGTTCAAGGGCGGCGACGGGGCTGTCGGGCTTGGCGCACACGGCCTTGCACAGGCGGGCAAAGCGTTCCAGCAGGCGTTCGATCGTGGCGGCGTCGAAGCGGGCGCCATCATAGCCGGCGACCAGCACCAGGCCATCGCCATCCTCATAGAGCTCCAGACCGAAGGGGCCATCCCCCGGTTGACGGATTTCAGCGATAAAGCCGGCCTGGCCGGCGCTCATGGGGAAATTCTGATAGGCATAGCTGACGTGATAGGGCGGCTCGCCGTGCAGACTGCCGCCGAGGTCGCGGGCGATGGCGCTAAAAGGATAATCGCCGTGGTCCAGCCCGTCCATCAACCGCCGATGGGCGTCGCGCAACACGTCGGCGGCGCTGGCTTGGCCGCTCACCCGGCAGCGCAGGGCCAGCATGTTGACGAAATAGCCGATGGACGTGGCGAAATGACGGGTCGGACGCCGCAAGACCGGCACCCCGATCACCATGTCCGATCCGCCGCCATGGCGGTACAGCAAGATGGTCAGGATGCCCAAGAACAGCGCCGCCGGGGTGATGCCCAGGCTGGTGGCCAGCCGCCGCGCCGCCTTGACGGTGGTGGCGGGCAGGCGGTGTTCCAGGCTTTGGCCATCAATGACGGCGCCCGCCGCCGCCGGACGGTCGGCGGGCAATTCGATCACCGGCAACGGAGCTTGCAGCGTCTGAAGCCAATAGGCCCGCTGTTCGTCGCCGCGAGCAGAGTTCATCAGCGCCCGTTCCCAGGCGGCGAAATCGGCGAAATCCCCCCCGTCGGCCACCGGCGCGGCGCGGCCGGCGGCCACGGCGTCATAGGCCGCCCACAGCGCCGTGGCCAAAACAGCGGCGGAAGCGCCGTCGAAAACCATGTGATGGATGGTCAGCAACAAGATTTCATGGCTGTCGGCCAAGGCGCCGCCATGCAGCACTTGGCACCGGCTGGGGGCGGTTTGGCTTAGGCTGAAGGGGTGGGTCGTCAGCCGGCGGGCAAAATCCAGCGGCTCCATGCCCTTGGGCAATTCGATGCGGTGCAACGGCGTCGGCTCGCCGGCATGCAGCCACAGATCGTCCTCGGTCTCGATGACCCGCGCGGTCAAGATCGGGTATTGGGCCTGAACATGCCGCCATGCCTGATCCAGGGCTTGGATGTCGATACGGTCGAGGCGGAAAGCCAGCGGCACGTTATAGGTTCCGGCCTGGGGGTAAAGCGATTGCAGGACCCACAGACCTTTTTGCCCTTCGGTCAGCGGCATGCGCCATGGCCCGGCGGCGGCGGCGGCGGCGGTCAGCGGCGGCGGCATCGCCGCCGCCCTGTCGCCCAGATGCGCGGCCAAGGCGGCGGGGGTGGGAAAGTCTTCAAGCATGCGGTTGCTGAGGGCGGTGCCGGTGGCTTCCTCGATGGCGAAGCCCAGACGCAAGGCGATCATGGAATCGACGCCAAGGGCGCGGAATGAAAGAGTGGTGTCGATCTTGTCCGCCGCGACCCCCAATTCCTGGGCCAGCACGGCGACGATGATATCCCGGCTGGGCGCGGGCGGCGGCGCTGGCGTTGGCGGCGGGGGGGCTGCGTCGTCGATCCAATGGCGGTCGCGGGCGAAGGGATAGCCGGGCAGGATCAGCGGCGGGCCGAACGGTCCCGGCTCGTCCGTGGCCAAATCCTCCCAGGTTTCGCCCAGTCGGATGCGGCCCAGCTTGTCGTGCAGCTCGGCGCGGCTGGCGGCGACGATTTGAACGGCGCATTCCAGCTTCTCGCGTCCCTGGCACAGGGTCTGGGACAGTCGGGCCAGGGACAGATCGGCGGTGCGATGGACGTAAGCGCTGAGGTCCGCCACGATTGCCGCCAGCTGTTCGGGCGTGCGGGCGGAAAGCGGAAAACGACGCGGCCGCGCCGTCTCGGCCGGTGCCGGGAGTGCCGGGCCTTCCTCAAGGATCAGATGGACGTTGGAGCCGCCGGCGCCGAAGGACGAGATGGCGGCGCGGCGCGGCATCTCGGCGCCATCGACCTGCCGACGCGGCCAGGCGACGTTGTTCCATTGCGGCACGAACGGGGTGGCGGTGAAATCCATGGCCGGATTGGCCTTGGCCGGCCGCAACGAGGCGACCAGCCGGCGATGCTGCATTTGCAGCAAGACCTTGGTCAGTTGGGCCAGACCCGAGGCGGCCTCGGCATGGCCCATATTGGTTTTGACCGACCCGATGGGGCAGGGCTCGGCCCCGCCGCCAAAGGCCCGGCTAAGGGCGCGCAGTTCCATGGCGTCGCCCAGGCCGGCGCCGCTGGCGGCGACCTCGATATAGCCGATCGAGCGGGGGTCAAGGCCCGAGCGGCGCAAGGTGTCGCTGATCAACTGGGTTTGAGCCTCGGCGCTGGGAACGCCGAAGCCAGCGGAATGGCCGCCGTGATTGGCGCCGCTGGCTTTGATCACCGCCAGCACCGCGTCACCGTCGCGCAAGGCATCGGCCAACGGCTTCAACAGCACCGCCCCCACCCCTTCGGCCGGCAAATAGCCATCGCCATCGGCGAAGGCGCGGCTGTCGGCGTGGCTGCCGATCAAGCCGGCGCGGCTAAGGCCCTGGTATTTGATTGCCCGTGGCGACAGGCTGACGCCGCCGGCGATGGCCAGCCGGCATTCGCCGGATTTCAGGCTTTGACAGGCCTGATGCACCGCCTGTAACCCGGACGAGCACATGCAGTCGATGGCAAGGCTGGGGCCTTGCAGGTCAAAGAAAAAGGATACCTTGTTGGCGATGACGCCATAGGAATTCAGCGCCAGCAATGCCTTGGCGTCGCCATCGCCGTCGATGGCGCCGTAATGCTGGAACATGGCGCCGACGAAGACGCCGACCTTGCGGTCGTAATCGCGCCGCAGCCGTTCCCGCGGCAGGCCGGCCCGTTCCAGCAAATGCCAGGTGTTTTGCAGGAACAACCGTTCTTGCGGATCGGCCAGCGCCGCCGCTCGGGGGGAATAGCCGAAGAATGCGGCGTCGAATTCGTCGATGCCGTCGATGAAGCCGCCCCATTTGCAATGACTGGCGCCGGGCTTGCCCTTTTGCGGCGCGTATAAAGCATCCATGTCCCAGCGGCCGGGCGGTGTCTCGGTGACGCAATCGCGGCCCTCGGCCAGGACCTGCCAGAATTCCTCGACCGTCCCGGCGCCGGGATAGCGGCCGGCGACGGCGATGATGGCGATATCGTCAGCGGTGGCGGCGCTGGTGGTGGCGGCGCTGGTCTGGGGTTGGGGGGGCGGGGGCGGCCGATGATCACGGTCCAGGGCCGCGCTCAGTTGGCCGATGGACGGATGTTCGAACAGCAGCGTTGCCGGCAAGGGGCCGAAATGGCGTTCCAAGACCGCCATGATTTCCAGGGCAGACACCGAATCGACGCCAAAGCGATCCAGCGGCGCCGCGGCGGTCAGCTTATCGGTGGGAACGCGCAGCACTTCGGCGAAACAGGCGGTGACTTTCTCGATTGTCCGTTCCGGCGCGGCGGCGGTGGAAAGTGTGGCCGGCGCGGGCATCAGCATGCGGCGCAGGCGGTCGTGGTCGCCGTCCAGCACCAGGATTTGTTGTTCCGCCGTCTGGGCCAAAGCGGCGTCAAGGGTTGCCATGGCGGCGGCTGTCGCCAGCGGTCGCGCACCGACCATGCGGTCCATGGCGGCGATGATTTCGGCCTCCAGACGCATGCCGCCGTCTTGCCAATAGGGCCAGTCGAGGGCGATGGTGCGGCCCTGCCGCTGCCCTTGCGCCACCAAGCGATTGCGGTGGGCGGCGAAGGCGTCGAGATAGGCGTTGGCGGCGGCATAATCGGCTTGGCCGGCATTGCCCAGCGCCCCGGAAACCGAGGCGAACAAGGCGAAGAAATCCAGCTGGATCTTGCCGCTGGCCTGATCCAGGGCAATGGTGCCGGCGACCTTGGGGGCCAATACGGCGGCCAGATCGTCGGTGGATTTGCGCACCAGCAGGCTGTCGCGGGTCAGTCCGGCGGCGTGGATGATCCCGTGCAGGTGGCCATGGCCATAGACGATGTCATCGACCAAGGCGGTGAGGGCGGCGGTGTCGGTGACGTCGGCTTGGCGGTAATGGATGTCGGCGTCCAGACCGTCAAGGCTGTGCCGCGCTTGCGCCGATAGCGGCGAACGGCCGATCAGCCACAGCACCGGCCGGCGGCAGGAGCGGGCGATCGTCGCGCACACATGCAGGCCGACACCGCCGGCGCCGCCGCTGATCATATAGACGCCGCCGTCGCGCCACGGCCCTGGCGCGGGCGCCACCGTCAGTTCCTGCCATTGACGCACCAGCCGGTGGCCGTGCTGGTGGCGGATATCGGCATCGGCGGTGGTCTGATCGGCGTTCAGTCGGGCGACGATGTCAGCGGCTTGATAATCCAGGCTGATTAATTGGCAGCGCAGGCCGGGGCGTTCCTGGACGGCGCTGCGCAGCATGCCGCCCAGCCCTTCCTGCAAAGTGCCGTGCGGCAGCACCACTTGGACCAGGGCGCTGTCGGGGCGCTGCTTGAACAGGCTTTGCAACATTTCCAGCAAATGCTTCGCCTGTTCGGCGTAATTGTCGCCCTTGAGCACCTGCACCTCGGCCGGAGCCAGGGCGGCGGTCAGGCTTGGCGGCAGATCGGCTGGCGGCTGGCACAGCACCACCAACCGGTGTCCGGTTTGGATACTGCCCTCGGCGGCGCGCTGGCGCCAGCGCGGCGCGAACAACAGCGGCAGGGACTGGGGGGGCGGCAGCGGCAAGGCTTGGCGGGGGGCGCTGCCCGGCAGCCAATAGCGTTCGCGAGCAAACGGATAGGGCGGCAGGGCTATGCGGCGGGCAGCAGGGGGGGATGGCCAGAGCACCCGCGCCCCGGCGATCCAGGCGGCGGCCAGGGTGTCGGCATCGGTGGCGGCCGGGGGCTCGGCCCGACCGGCGCGGCCCCGATAAAAACCGGTGGTGGCGCCGGCGAGGAAGCGGTCGAGTCCGGCGATCACGTCGTCGGGCGTGGTGGCGACAATGGCCAGCCGTTCCTCGAATGCCTCGCGGCCCTGTTGCAAGGTGAAGGCCAGGGCGGCCATGTCGACGGCGGTCAGGGGCAGCACGGCGGCGCGCAGGCGTTCGGCCATCTCTCGCAGCCGTTCCGGGTCGCGGGCCGACAGCGGATAGACGTCGCGGCACAGGGGCTGCGCCGCGACGGAGGGGATGGGATATTCCTCGATGATCAGATGGGCGTTGGCGCCGCCGGCGCCGAACGATGACAGCCCGGCCAGACGCGGCCGACCGCGCTGGGGCCAAGCGGCCCGCTGGCGTTGGACGACAAAGGGGGTGGCGGCGAAATCGATGCCGGGATTAAGGCTGTCGGCGTGCAGCGACGGCGCCAAGACGCCGTGGCGCATCTGCAACAGCACCTTGGCCAGCCCCGCCATGCCGGCCGCGCTTTCACAATGGCCGATATTGGATTTGACGCTGCCGATGGGGCAAAAGCCGCGCTCTGCGGTATGGCGGCCATAGGCCTTGGTCAGGGCGGCGATTTCGATGGGGTCGCCCAGTTTGGTGCCGGTGCCGTGCGCTTCCACATAGCCGATATCGCGGGCCGAGATGCCGGCCCGCTCCAGCGCCTTGCCGATCACCGCCGCCTGGGCGTCGGGATTGGGCACGGTATAGCCGTTGGTC
Organism: Magnetospirillum sulfuroxidans; assembly: GCF_018224925.1. Classification (GTDB taxonomy): domain Bacteria; phylum Pseudomonadota; class Alphaproteobacteria; order Rhodospirillales; family Magnetospirillaceae; genus Magnetospirillum; species Magnetospirillum sulfuroxidans. Next base: position 241,813 of record NZ_JAGTUF010000001.1, read on the forward strand.
TTGCCGCCATGGTTAACGGCCGAGGCGCGGACGATTCCCAACACGCGGTCGCCGTCGCGCCGGGCATCGGCCAGCGGCTTCAGCAACACGGCCCCCACCGCTTCGCCCGGCACATAGCCGTCGCCGCCTTGACCGAAGCTTTCGCAACGGCCATTGCTGGCTAAAAAGCGTCCCTGAGCCAAACCCAAATATTTGTTGGGGTGCAAGCTCAGATTGACGCCGCCGGCCAAGGCGACGCTGCAATCGCCCGAGCGCAGGGCCTCGCAGGCCAGATGGATGGCGGTCAGCGAGGACGAGCACATGGTGTCCAGCGCCATGGACGGGCCGGAAAAGCCGCAAAAATAAGATACCCGGTTGGCGATGGTGGCGGCGGAGCCATTCAGGGCTTGCGGGTGGCCGGCCGCGGTCGGCGCCGCGCCGTAAAGCTGGTATTCCTGGTACATGACGCCGACGAAGACGCCAACCTCGGCCGTGGCCAGGCTGTGGCGGGTGTGGCCGGCGTCTTCCAGCGTTTCCCAGGCGCATTGCAGGAACAGGCGTTCCTGCGGGTCCATGAATTCGGCTTCACGCGGGGCGATGTTGAAGAACATGGGGTCGAAACAGTCGAAATCATCGACAAAGCCGCCCCATTTGCTGTTGGTCTTGCCCTTGGTCCCCGGTTTGGCGTCGAAAAAGCGGTCATGATCCCAGCGCTCGGCCGGGATTTCGCCGATACAATCCTTGCCTTGTTCCAGATTGCGCCAAAATTCATCCAGAGTGCGGGCGCCGGGGAAACGGCCGGACATGCCGATGATGGCGATGGGAGCATGAGGGGCGGCCGGGGCGGCGGCCGGCTGTCTGTCCGGCAGAGGCTTTCCGCCACCGTGCGGCGGCGGCTCTGGCGGCTCTGGCGGCGGTGTGGCTCCCAGCAGGCGGGTAAGAGTGGGGCCGTGATGGGCGGTGAAATAGCCGGCCAACGCCGCCAGATCGCGGTATTCGAAGAACAAGGTCTTGGGCAATGGGCCGAAATCGGCTTCCAAGGCGTCGGTAAGGCGAACGATCATGATCGAATCGATGCCATAGACCTCGAACGGCGCTTCGGCCTCGATGTCGTCGATGGCGATCGCCGCTTCGCGCGCCACCAATTCGGCCAGATGACGCCGGGCCGCCGCCGTCAGATCAGGCTTGGCCGTGCCGGTGTTGATTTCGCGCCCGGTCTTGATTTCACGTAAGGTAAAGCCGCTCAGGCGCAGACGGATGACGCCGTCGTCATCGGCCAAGTCCAGATCCAGCTTGTGGATGCCGCCGGTGCTGATGCCGCGCCGCAGATGCACCCACATGGCGGCGGTGGTCGGGGCCAAGGCTTCCAGCCGATCCAGGCCGAAGGGCAGGGCGGTGACGGCGCCGCCCTGGTCCTGGAACAATCCCAACGCCGCCTGGAAGGCGCCATCGACCATGCTGGGGTTAAGGCCGAAATGTCCGGCCGCCGCCTCGGGCAGGACCAATCGGGCCAGGGCTTCGCCCTTGCCGATCAGCACGTGGTGCAGCGGGCGGAAGGCGGGGCCGTAATCCAATCCCAGCTTGGCATAGGTGGCATAAAGGCTTTCCGCCGCCAAGATCGCGGGGCAGCGGGCGCGGATGTCATCCACCGGCATGGTTTCAGCCCGCGCCGCCATGGGCGAGATCAGCCCAAGCATGTGCGGGGTGGAATCGGGGCCACCCGATAGCAGGCGGAAGGTTTGGCCGCCATCGTCGGTGGGGGCCAGCGGCACGGTGATGGTGACGGCGCCGCTATCGAGCCGCAGCGGGTGCTGCCAGACCACCCGGCTGAGCATGGTCGGAGCGAAGGGCTTGCCGGCGGCACCGGCGGCGCGGGCCAGTTCCAGCCCCATGGCGCCGGGCAGGATGCGGGTCCCCATGACCCGATGATCCCTGAGGACAAAGTCCTCGGCTTCCAGGCTTTGGCTGAACACCGAAGGCGCGGCGGCGACCCGCGCCGCCGCGCCGGCGAAAGTGCCGTTGATGTGGTGGACGTCGCGGGCGAAGGGATAGGTTGGCAGACGCAGGCGGCGGCGGGCCTTGGGGTAAAGCGCCGGCCAATCGACCGTGTCGCCTTGGACCCATTGTCTGGCCAGATGCTCGGCCGGGCTGTCCGGGGCCACCAGCGGACCGGTTTTGTGGCCGGCTTCCAGCTTGCCCACCGCCAGGCCGGTATGATCGTCGGCCAGGAAGCGGCTCAGGCCGTCACGGGCCTGATCCAGCGAGTTCACCACCAGCGCCAGCCGATGGCGCATGCCGTCACGGCCGATTTGCAAGGTATAGGCAAGATCGGGCAATTCAGCCTCGGCAACCCGGCCGGCGGCCAGGAAGGCCAGCAGATTGGCGGCTTGATCCCGCACGCGCTGGGGATCGTGCGCCGACAGGACCAGCACCAAGGACCCGGCATGCCGGGCCGGCGCGGTGGTGGCGGGGATGTATTCCTCAAGGATCACATGGCCGTTGACGCCGCCGAAGCCGAACGAGCTGACGCCGGCGCGGCGCGGCAACGGCCGGCCGGCGGCGTCAACGGCCGGCTGCCACGGCTGGGCCGTGCCGATAATGCGCAGCGGAGTGCCGGCAAGGTCGATATAGGGATTGATTTGCTGGCAATGCAGGCTGGGGGCCAAGGTGCGGTGGCGCATCTGCAACAGCACTTTGATGATGCCGGCCGCCCCGGCGGCCAGTTCCAGATGGCCGATATTGGTCTTGACCGAACCGATGCCGCAATCGCCGCCACAATCGCCAAAGGCGGCTTTCAACGCGTTGATTTCGACCGGATCGCCCAGCGGGGTGCCGGTGCCGTGGGCTTCGATATAGCCGATGGTGGCTGGGGCGAAACCGGCGCGGGCCAGGGCTTCACGGATCAACTGGCTTTGTGCGCTGGTGTTGGGGGCGGTCAACGAATTGGCCCGGCCGCCATGGTTGATGGCGCTGGCCTTGATCACGGCGATGATCGGATCGCCATCCCTTTGCGCCTCGGACAGCCGGCGCAGCACGATCATGCCGATGCCTTCGCCCCGCACATAGCCGTTGGCGTCGGCGGAAAAAGTCTTGCAGCGGCCATCGGGCGACAGCATGCCGGCCTTGGCGAAATTGATGTGGGCTTCGGGGGTGACGATGGTGTTGACGCCGCCGATCACCGCCATTTCGCAATCGCCGGCACGGATGGATTGCACCGCCCGGTGCAGCGCCACCAGCGAACTGGAACAGGCGGTTTCCACCGGTTCGGACGGGCCATGCCAATCAAGGAAATAACTGGTGCGGTTGGGGCCGACCGAGGGCACCGCCCCGGTGGCGACATACCCCTCGGCCCCGGTATCGTCGCCGATGATGTCGCGATAGCCGCTGGACGAGGTGCCGACGAACAGCCCGATTTTGCGTCCGGCCAACGAGCGTGGCGCGTGGCCGCAATCCTCGATCGCCTTCCACACATGCATCATCAGCAAGCGTTGCTGCGGGTCCATCAGCTTGGCTTCGCGCGGGGAAATGCCAAAGAACAACGGGTCGAATTCGAACACGCCGTCGATGAAGCCGCCCCAATGGATGTTGGTCTTGCCCGGATTTTCCTTGGGATCGCCGTCAAAGGCCCGCCAATCCCAGCGATCGGCGGGGATACGGGAAATGCAGTCGCGGCCGTGAACCAGATTGTCCCAAAAGGCGTCGCCGTCCAACGCCTGGGGAAAACGGCAGCTAAAGCCGACGATGGCGATGGAATCGTCGTCGGCGGCCGGAGGGGCGCTGATCCGTTCGGGCGTGGCGGCGGCGCGCAGGGGCGCCGCCGCTTTCGGCTTTGGCGGCGGTGCGAATTTTGCGGTGCCGGCGATGTGGCCGGCCAAGCGGTTCAAGGTGGCGAATTCGAAGAAATCGGCAGGGGTCAGCGTCAGCGTCAACGCGGCGTTCACCTTGCTGGCGAAGCCGGTCATGGTGATGGAATCAAAGCCGAATTCGCCCAATTCGCTGTCGGGGTCCAGCACAAGGGGATCGACTTCAAGGACGCCGGCGGCGATGGCGGTCAGCGCCGCCAGAGCGGCGCCGATGGGGGAGGTTTCTTCCGCCTGGATTTCCGGTTCGGGTTCGGGTTCGGGTTGCGGTTCCGGCATCGGGGCGCCGGCATGCGCAGCCGGCGGGGTGAGCGCAATTGCCGCAGCGCTGTGCGGCCAATGGCGGGTCCGGGCCAATGGATAGGGCGGCAACGCCACCCGGCGGCCGGTCGCGCTGTCGGCCCAATTGACAGTGAGGCCGCGGACCCACAATTCGGCCAGGCCGTCGGCGCGGCCACGGGTGGCCAGACCGGCGATGGCGCGACGCATTTCGTCATCGCTTTCCAGCACCGAGACGGCGGCGCGGTTGATCTTGACCCGGCCTTGGTGCAGGGTGGCGTCGGGTTCGCCGCTCAGGAAGGTCTCAAGCCGCTGCGCGGCCTGGGCGGCCGAGGTGGCGACGAAGGCCAGCCGGTGCTCCAGCCCCTCGCGTCCGGTTTGCAGGGTAAAGGCGATATCGGCCAAAGCCTCTGGGGTTTGGCGCAGGTGGTCGCGCAAGATCGCCGCCCATTGGGCCAAGGCGTCGGGAGTGTGGGCCGACAGCACCAGCAGCACCGGCCCGCTTGCCGGGGGGGGGATCATCGGCGCGGCCGGGTATTCTTCCACCACCACATGGGCATTGGCGCCGCCAAAACCGAACGACGAAACCCCGGCGCGGCGCGGCAGCGGATGGCCCTGGTTGTCTTGCGGCGGAAGCCAGGGCCGGGTATCGCGCACCACCGTGAACGGGCTGCCCTCTAATTTGAGATAGGGGTTCAGCTCGTGGCAATGCAGGGTCTTGACCAAGGTGGCATGGCGCAATTGCAGCAGCACCTTAAGCAACCCGGCGATGCCGGCGGCCAGTTCCAGATGGCCGATATTGGATTTGACGCTGCCGATACCGCATTGCATCGCCGGGGCGGGGCCGTATTCGGCGGCGGCGGTGGCGGTCAGATCGGCGAAGGCGGCGCGCAGGGCCTCGACCTCGATGGGATCGCCCAACGGGGTGCCGGTGCCGTGCGCCTCGATATAGCCGATGCTGCGCGGGTCGATGCCGGCGCGGCGGTGGACCGTGCGCAGCAGGTCGGCTTGGGCCTTGGGATTGGGGGCCGTCAGCGAACTGGCGCGGCCACCATGGTTTTCACCACTGGCGCGAATTACGCCCAAGATGGTGTCGCCATCGCGCTCGGCCGCGCTGAGGCGTTTAAGCAGCACCAGCCCGATTCCTTCGCCGCGGGCATAGCCGTCGGCGGCGGCCGAGAAGGGCTTGCAATGGCCATCGGCGGCCAACATGCCGGCCTTGGCGAAGCCGACATAGGCGTCAGGCAGCAACAAGGCATTGACGCCGCCGGCGATGGCCATCTGGCAATGACCGCCGGCAATGGCTTCCACCGCCCGGTGGACGGCGACCAGGGCGCTGGAACAGGCGGTTTCCACCGCGAGGCTGGGGCCGTGGAAATTGAAATGATAGCTGATCCGGTTTGGCCCCAATGACGGCGCCAGAGCGGTCATGGAATAGCCTTCGATACCGGTACCGGCCTGGGTCAACAGCCGGCCGTAGCCGGTGTCGGCGGTGCCGATGAAAACGCCGGTATCCGAACCTGACAGCGATTTGGGGGCGATGCCGGCATTTTCGAACAACCGCCACGCCTGGGTCAGCAGCAGCCGTTGTTGCGGGTCCATCATCCGCGCTTCGGGCGCCGACAGGCCAAAGAAACCGGCGTCGAATTCGGCCATCTCGTCGATGAAGCCGCCCCACCGAATGTTGCAGCGGCCCGGCTGGGTTGCGGGGTCGCCCCAGTAATCGCGCCAGTTCCAGCGCTCGGCCGGGATTTCGCCGATGCAATCTTGGCCCTGTTCCAGGTTACGCCAGAACGCTTCGAGATCGGGCGAGCGCGGGAACAGGCCGGTCATGCCGATGATGGCGACGGCATCGCGGCTGGGGGGGGCCATCGTGGCGGCGACATCGGCGACCGGGGCCGGTGGTGGTGGTGGTGGTGGTGGTGGTGGCGGCGTTGCGGCGGCAGGGGCGGAGAGGGGCGCCGTCACCCCCAAGCGGGGGGCCAGGTCGGCACCGTGGCGCTGGCAGAGATATCCGGCAAGACCGTCCAAGGTCGGATGTTCGAAAAACACCACCGGCGTCAGGTCAAGATCGAAGCTGGCGTTCAAGCTATTGGCGAATTGGGTAAAGCCGATGGAATCGAAACCGTATTCGGTCAGTTCCTGATCGGCATCCAAATCGGCCAGATCGACTTTCAATTGCTTGGCCGTGGCTTGCATCACGGCGGCAAGGATGGCGTCGCGCAGCGCCGGAGCGGCCATCGTCGCCGTCGCCGTGGGCGTGACGGAGGGCGGATCGGCGATGAAGCGGCGGCGTATTTTGTCGCCGTCGCCGATGGCCACCGCCACCCGCGCCGATTTGGCGGCGATGGCGGCGGCCAAAGCGCGCAAGCCGTCGCTGTTGGACAAGGCGACCAGGCCGGTGGTTCGGGTCATCAGCGCCTGGGTGTCGGCATCCATGCGCATGCCGCCCTCGGCCCAGAATGGCCAGGCGATGGAAATCATCGGCTGGCGGGACTTGGCGGCCCAGCCATCCAGGAAACCGTTGGCGGCGGCGTAATCGCTTTGACCGGGATTGCCGAAGATTGCCGATAGCGACGAAAATACGACGAAGAAATCCAGCGCGGCCATGCCCAGAGCATTTTCCAGGTTGACGGTGCCCTTGACCTTGGGGGCCAGCACGTGCGCCAAAACGTCTGAAGTCTTTTTGCTAATGGCTTGATCACACTGGAAACCAGCGGCATGCAAGATGCCATCCAGGCGGCCGTGAGCACGGCGGATAGCGTCAACCAGGGCGGTGGTGGCGACGGCATCGGCCAGATCGACGCGATGGTAATCGGCGCCGATTTTGTCAATCCAGCTTTGCGCCGCCGCATCGGCGGACGAACGGCCAGCCAGGGCGATGATCGCCTGCGGCGCATCGGCGCGGATGGCCTCGGCCAATAATCGGCCCAATCCGCCCAAGCCACCGGTAATCAGATAGACCTTGCCGTTTTTCCAAGGGGCGGGGCTGTCGGTCACCGTCATCGGTTGCCACGATTCCACCTGCAAATGCGTGCCGTTCAGGCGCAGCAAGGCACCGCTGGCGGCGGCATTATCCAGGTGATGGGCGAGGGTGGCGCCGTCCACCGTGGTTGACGCCAGCAAGGTTTGTCCATGCAGGCCGGGCATTTCCAGCCCGGCGCTGCGCAGCATGCCGGCCAGCCCGGCCAGTTCCGGCCGCTCTTGCGGAATGACCAAGCCAAGGCGGGTTGGTCCGCGCAGATTTTGCAAATGCCCCAGCAGGGTATCGGCCATGGCGGCGAAATCAGTCCCGATGTGGTGACAGGTCCAGCCGGGCAGGGCGGCGAAACCATCGGCCAGCAGGGCCAGCCGGGGGATCGTGTCGCCGTGGGCATGGCCGTCCGCGTCGTGCCAATGCGGGGTGAACAGCAGCAAATCCGGCCGACGTTCGGCGGCGGCGGGCAGCCGGGTGGCGAAACCACGCAAGCGGACACGCAATCCACCATCATGGTCGTATAGATCCATATCCAGACTGCGGACGCGCTGGGCCTGTTCCGCCCCCTTGGCCGGATAGACATGGACCCACATGCGGGCGGTGCACGGCCCCAAGATGTCAATGGCATTGACGGCGAAAGGCAAGGCGGCGCCTTCGGCGGCGGCGCCAGCATCATTCAGGGTGACGCCGATGGCGGCCTGAAAAGCGCCATCCAGCAGACTGGGATGCAAAGGATAGGCGGACAAAGTGGCGGCGATTGAGGGCGGCAGGTCCAGTCGGGCCAATACCGAATGGCCGTCAATGCTGGTTGACAATTGGCTGATGGCGCGATGACCAGGGCCATAACGCAGGTCCATGGCGTCGAAAGCGGCGTAAATCCGAGAGGCGGCAAAGACGCGGGGATGGTCGGCTTGCAGGCTGGCCAGATCAACCGTGGCGGCGCTTGCGGCATCGTCGCCCAGGCGGATCTGGGCGTGCAGGACACGGTCGCCATCGGCGGTCAGACTGGCGATTTCCACCAGGGATTGCGCTCGGTGCAGGGTGATTTCAGCATTCAGCCGGCCACTGACCGCCATCGGCTTGATCCACACCACATTGCGGAGCGCCGTTGCCGGCAGGCCGGCGCGGACGCAGGCGGCGCGGGTCAATTCCAGATAAGCGACACCGGGCAGGATGGCTTGGCTGCCCAGGCGGTGATCCGTCAGGAAAAACGACTCCTCGCGCAATTCCACGCGCCAGCGATCGGGGCCGTGATCGTGCAGCGCGAAGCCTTGCGGCGCGTGCGGCTGCGGCAGCCAGAAACGCTTGCCGACAAAGCGGGTGCCGGGCAGGGTCAGGCGGCGGCGTTTGGTCTGATCCAGCCGTGACCAATCCATGCTTTCGCCGGCCATCCAGCGGCGGGCGATTTCGGCCGGGGCGGCGTCGCCGATGGCGCCGCTGTGCCGTTGGGCATTGCTGCTGGCCATGGTCCCGGCCAAAAACGCGTCCATCTGCCGAAGCAGGTCGGCGGCATCGGCGACAACAAAGGCGATGCGGAACTTGCGCGAATCGCGACCGCTTTGCAGGGTATGGGCGAAAGCGTCGAGATCGCAGCCGGCGACCAGCGGCCGCAAGGCGGCGACCATGCGGCGCAGGCTGTCCTCGCCATGGGCGGAAACCGGGACCACCAAGGGCCGTGGGCCGGCGGCGATTGGCGCGGCCGCCAGACGATATTCCTCGATCACCACATGGACATTGGTGCCGCCAGCGCCGAACGAACTCAGGCCGGCGCGACGCGGCATTTCGGCGCCGTCGATGATCGGGCGCTGCCATGGGCGGGCGTGGTCGAGCAGGTAAAACGGGCTGCCGGCCAAGTCAATCAGCGGGTTGACGTTGTCGCAATGCAGGCTGCGATATTGGGTGGCGCTGTCCAGCGCCAGCAGCACCTTGATCAGTCCGGCGACGCCGGCGGCGGTTTCGGTGTGGCCGATATTGGATTTGACGCTCCCCAGACCGCAATGGGGGGTGGTCGGCGCCGGCAAGTCGTGATCGGCATATAATTGGGCAAAAGCGGTTTTCAGGCCGTCGATTTCCACCGGATCGCCCAAGGAGGTGCCGGTGCCGTGGCATTCGATCAAGGTGATGCTGCGCGGGTCGATGCCGGCGTCGCGATGGGCCTGGACGATCATGCGGGCCTGGGCCTGCGGATTGGGCGCGGTCAGCGAAGTGGTGATGCCGCCATGCTGTTCGACACAGGCGCGGATCACCCCCAAGATGGGGTCGCCATCAGCCTCGGCCAGATCCAAGCGCTTGAGCAGCACGGCGCCGACGCCGTCGGCGCGGGCATAGCCATCGGCCTGGGCGGAAAAGGTTTTGCAACGGCCGTCGGCGGCCAGCATGCCGACCTGGGAAAACATGATGTGCTGATCGGCCGACAGCATCAGATTCGAGCCGCCGGCGATGGCCATGGCGCAGCCTTCGTGCCGGATGCTCAGGATCGCGCGGTTCAGCGCCACCAGCGAACTGGAACAGGCGGTGTCGATGATCTCGCTGGGGCCGTGGATATCAAGCAGGAAGGACAGCCGGTTGGGGCAAAAGGCATGGCCCAGACCAGTCATTTGCTGGGCGTCCATCAACCCGGCCCGGTTGGCCATGTTGGTGTAATCCAACAGGTTGAGGCCGAGGAACAGCCCGATTTTCTGTCCGGCCAGCGATCCGGGGGCATAGCCGCCGCGTTCGATCAGCGACCAGACGCATTGCATGAACAGCCGGTGCTGCGGGTCGATCAGCTCGGCCTCTTTCGGGGCGATGCGGAAGAAGGCGGCGTCGAACAAATCGACATCGGCGATGAAGCCGCCGGTATTGACCGGGGTGAATGGCCCCTGACGCGGATCGCCATGCACGGCGCGCCAGTCCCAGCGTTGGGGCGGAACCTCGGCGATGCAATCGTCGCCGGCGCGCAGATGGGCGGCGAAGGCGTCCAGATCGGGGCTTTGCGGGAACATCCCCTCGGCGGCGATGATGGCGATGGGGATATCGGCCACAGCCGGCGCCGGCTTGGTTTCGGCGGCGGCTTGGGCGTGGCGGATTTTGCGATGGCGGGCCAGCCAGTCGGGCGGTGCTGACGACACCGGGGCCACGCTCACCGGGGCCACGCTCACCGGAGCTACGGTCATTGGGGCGGGTGCCGCCTTGGCGGCATAATGGCCGTCGATGGCCTTGCCGTAACGTTGGCGCAAGATGCGGGCCAGATCGTTCAGGTGGCGGGCTTCGAAAAAGGTGGTGGGGGCGACGGCGATGCTGTAATGGCGGGAAATCTGCGCCATGATTTCGGTAATGGCGATGGAATCAACGCCGAAATTAGCCAAATTCTCGTTTGGGTCCAACTGGTCGGCGGGCATGCGCAGGGCCTGGGCGGCCATGCGCAGCACGTCGTCTTCCAATCGCCGGTCTTCACCGGCCGGAACTGGCGGCGGCGGTGCCGCCGCCGCCAGGGTCGGGACCATGGCCGCCATCAATTCCTGCTCCAGCAGGTCGGCCATGGCTTGATCGAGATCTGATTTCGGCGTTTCGGTCATGATAGCGGCATTCCCAGGGTCGTTTCCTGCGCCAGCATGTCGCGGTAATGGCGCATGTGGCCCAGCAGCTTCCACAGATCGGCTTCCCACTGGTGGCGATAGGATTTGACGAAATATTCCTGCCCCAGATCGGGCTTGTCAGTCATCTTGGCGGCCAGGAAAGCGGCCAGACCGGGGCTGCGCGCGGCCAGGGCACGGGCGTAGTTCAGCACGAACAGGCCTTGGGTCTTCAAGCCGTCGCCCAGGCCGGCGGCGGAATTAATGAAGCCCATGAACAGCAAGTTGTCGTGGTTCCTGGGGGTTGAGTGCAAGAACAGATCGGGGATGTCGCCCTTCCATTGCAACTGGTCGCGATCCAGATAGGGGAAGTCGCGGCGAAAGCCGGTGGCATAGATGATCAGGTCGATTTCGGCGCTGCTGCCGTCTTGGAAGCTGACGGTCTTGCCGGCAAAGCCGGTGACGTCGCCCTTGGGCGTGATGTCGCCGTGACCGATGTGGTACAAAACCAGCGAGTTCATCACCGGATGCGCCCCATCCAGCGGATAATCCGGGCGCGGCAGGCCGTAATCGGTGCCGTCGCAGCCGGCCAGCTTGAACACCTGTTCGATGTAGGCCAGGGTTTCGGCCTTGGTCTTGAACTTCGATCCCAGTTCCATCATCCATTGCGGCGTCGGCTTGCCGGCGATGAATTTCGGCTGATAGTAATAGCCGCGCCGCGTGCTGTGGTGCACCGACACCGCGCCATGGACGGCGTCGGCGGCGATGTCGCAGCCGGAATTGCCGCCGCCGATGACCAGAACCCGCTTGCCGCGCAGTTGATCCAGGTTTTTGTAATCGCGGGTATGCAGCACTTCGCCGCTGAACTGACCGGGATAGGCGGGATCGGGGAAATTGGGTTCGCGATGCAGACCGGTGCACACCACCACCAGGGAATAAAGCTGGTCATGACCGGCGCGGCTGATCAGGCGCCACTGATCGCCCTGCTTGGTCAGGCTTTCGATGGCGGCGTTGAAGCGCGCATGGTCATAAAGGCCGAAATGGCGGGCATAATCGCGCACATAGGCCAGCATCAGCTTGTGGTTGGGATAGACCGGATAATCGTCCGGCATGGGGAAATCGGGCACCTGGGTGTTGAACTTGGGCGAGATCAGGTGCAGCGATTCATAGGTGCGGCCACAGGCGCCGTCGCTGTTCCAGACACCGCCGAAATCGGCCTCGGCTTCATAAAGGTCGAAATCAACCCCGCCTTCGATCAGTTCGCGCCCGACGCCGATGCCGGTAGGGCCGCCGCCGATGATGGCTACCTTGAAGCTCTTGCTCATGATTGGGTTTCCTCTGTCAGGCAAAGTTCACTCAGATGTTCGGCGGTGCTCATGTGCACGCCGGTCAAAAGGATGCAGACGGCGCCAGATCCATCAACAACGCTGATAGTGTCGGCATCGACGCGAACAAAGAAATCGGTCGGGACCGGCCGCTCCGCCCACAGGCTGTGCATCGCCGCGGGAAAGGCCAAGGCGCCGGTCTGGCGGCGCCAGCCATTGGCGCGGAAAGCGGCCAGCCGCCACAGCGGGTCCAGCACCAACGGGTCCAGCGGCAAGGCGGCGGCGTTGCCGACACGACGGCATTGCGCCACCAGAATTTCGCCCTGACACCATACGTGATGCACCTGGGCGGTCAGCGGCGCCGGCGGGCCGGAATGGGTGGCCAGTCCACTGGCGAAGGCGCGGAAATCGGCGCTGACATCGGCGCCGGACCGCAGCGTCGCCGGGGCCACCGCCGCCGGCAGGACCGGCGCGGCGGCCAGGATTTCCCCCACATGACAGGGAGCGTTGTCAGCGCCATCCACCGTCACATGGTACAAGACATCGCCGCCATCATTGCCCAGGACCACTTCCAGCGTGCGCGCATGACCATTGACGCGCACCGGTCGGCCCCACAGCAGATGGCGCAAGCCGCGTACCGGCCGGCCGCTTTCACGCTCGGCCGCCGCCCGCGCCAGTTCGGGCAGGAACAGGCCCAGCAGTAATTTCTCGGTGCCGTGCAAGGCGCAGGTCAGATGCTCTTCGTCGCCGCGCACGACGATGGGCAGGCGGGCGGGCGCCGCCAGGATATCAAGCAGGGGATGGGCGGTTGGCGCGGCCAATGGTTCGGGCGGCGGCGGTGGCGCGGCTTCGGCCCAATGGCGGTCACGGGCGAACGGATAGACCGGCACATGGCGGCGGCGGGCCTGGGGGGGCGTCGGCCATTGCACCGTCAAACCCTTGGCCCACAACGCGGCCACCTTGTCGAGCTTGGCCGCGTCCCGGCTGTTCAGCCATTTGTCGGCCAGGGTGCGGGCGTCGTCGTCACGTTCGAACAAGGCGATGGCGGCGGCGTCGCCGGTCGACAGGTGCAGTCCGGCCAGCGGCTGTCCGGCCACCACCGAGGCCAGCGCCCGCAACAAGAAATCGCGGTCGGTGAAAACAAAGGCCAGCCGGGCGTTCAGGGCCTTGCGTCCCACCTGCAAGGTGTGGGCGATGTCGCCTAAGGCGATATCGGCATGGCCGGCGACGAAGCGTTCCAACTGGCCGGCATAATCGCTCAGGCGTTCCAGCGTCCGGGCCGACAAGGTCAGGACCCATGGCCCCGACAGGGCGGCGGCGGCGGCGGGCGCATGTTCCTCAAGCACCAGATGGGCGTTGGTGCCGGAAAAACCAAAGGCGCTGACCGCTGCCCGTCTGGGGCCATTCGCCGGGCGTGGCCATGGCCTTAGCGCGGTGTTGACGGCAAAGGGGGTGCCGTTGAGGCGGATGTGTTCGTTCAGATGATTGAAATTGATGCTGGGCGGTATTTCGCCGTGTTCCACCGCCAGCATGGCCTTGATCGCCCCGGCGATTCCGGCTGCCGCCAGCAGATGGCCGACATTGCTTTTGACCGAGCCCAAGGCGCACGAGCCGGGGCGGTCCCCCAATCCGGCAAAGGCATCGGTCAGGCCTTCGATTTCGATGGGATCGCCCAAGGGGGTGCCGGTGCCGTGGCATTCGATCAGGCCGATACTGGCGGCATCAATGCCGAAGCGGTCCTGGACTTGACGGATCAACCGGGTCTGCGCCTGGGGGTTGGGGGCGGTGATGCCGTTGGTGCGGCCGTCCTGATTGATGCCCCAGCCGCGAATGACCGCATGGATGGGATCACCATCGCGTTCCGCGTCGTCCAGGCGTTTGAGCAACAGCACGCCGGCACCTTCGCCCGGCACGAAGCCGTTGGCGCGGCTGTCGAAGCTGAAGCAGCGGCCGTCGGCGGACAACATGCCGACCTTGGAGGTGTCGATGAACATTTCCGGCCCGATCATCACCGAGACGCCGCCGGCCAGGGCCAGATCTGAATCCCCCAGCAACAGCGAGTTGCAGGCCTCGGCGATGGCCACCAGCGAGCTTGAGCAAGCGGTGTCCAGCGACAGGCACGGGCCGCGCAGATCCAGCAGATGGGCGATGCGCGCCGCCAGGATCGAACCGGAACTGCCCAGCAGGCTATAGGCGTTGTGTTCGTCGATCAGATCGGCATAGCCCGACGGTCCGGCGCCGACGAAAATGCCGCAGGCGGTGCCGGCCAGGGCGGCGGGGTTAAGGCCGCCATCTTCGATCGCTTGCCAGGCATGTTGCAGGAACAGGCGTTGTTGCGGGTCCATCAACTGCGCTTCGCGCGGGGTGATGGTGAAGAAAGCGGCGTCAAAGCAATCGACATCGTCGATGGCCCCCATCCAGCGGCAGGACGAGGTGCCGGGATGGGCGGGGTCGGGATGGTAGAAACGGGAAATATCCCAGCGATCGGCCGGCACCTCGTCGATACAGTCGCGGCCGTGGCGGATATTGTCCCAAAAAGCGTCCAGATCGACAGCCTTGGGGAAGCGGCCCGAGGCGCCGATGATCGCCACCGCATCGGCGGCCGAACGCTCGGTGCGGTCGCGGCGCCGTGTCGCCACGGCGACGGGCGGAGGCGGGGGCGGTGCGGCAGGGGCGGAAGCCGGCGGCAAGGGGGCTTGCACCGGGGGCGCTTGGCCGGCCAGATGATCGATCAGCGCCGCCACGGTCGGATGGGCATAGATGATGGTCGCCGGCAAATCCAGGCCCAGCAAGCTTCCCAGCCTGCGCACCCAGGTTACCGCCAAGATGGAATCAAGGCCCAGTTCCAAGAAGCTGGCGCTGTCGCGGATATCGCCGGCGGCGATCATCAGATCCTCGGCCAGCGAGGCGACGACACGCTGGCGCAAATCGGCGTTTGCCGGGGGAGGGACGACGGCGGTGGCGGTGGCGATGGCAGGCGGCGCGGCGGGGATCGGCGCGGCGGGGCTGGTCAAGTGGGTGATCAAGGCCGCCACGGTCGGATGGGCATAGATGATGGTCGCCGGCAAATCTTGTTTCAGCAGCGTGCTCAGCTTGCGCACCCAGGTCACCGCCAGGATGGAATCAAGGCCCAGTTCCAAGAAGCCGGCGCTGTCGCGGATATCGCTGGCGGCGATCATCAGATCCTCGGCCAGACTGTCGATGACCAAGCGGCGCAGCTGATCGCCGCCGGACGGGGAAGGATTGGGGCCAGGATTGGGGCCAGTAACGGTTGGCGGCGCGCCGGGGAACATGCGCTCGATCCTTTCGCGGACACGGTCGTTGCCGATGAAGGTCTTTTCGTGCATGGCCAATTCCTGAGCGAAGATCGCCGGCAACCGCTCGGCGATGGCGGCGCGGGATTGGCTTTTCCAATCGGTCAGTGTCTTGCGCTCCAGTCTCGCCAGCCCGTGGGCCAAAGCCAGGGCGGCGGGCAGCACTTGGGCGGCGGGCAGCACCGGCAATGACGGGCTGCGCGTCGCCAGATCACGGCCACGGTATTCGTGCGCGGTGAACAGCACTTCGCGCCCCAGATCGTCGCCCAGGCGATGGGGGAAGATCAAGGTGGCGCCGGCGCCGGGGGTAAAGCCGTACCACAGGTAATTGCTGTGATAGACGGCCTCGGCGGCGAACAGGGTATGATCGCAGAACATGCCCAGCGACCAGCCGGCGCCGATGGCGTGGCCCTGCATGGCGGCGATCACCGGCAGCGGGCAATCTTGCGGCAGGGCGTAAATCTTGCGGTCGGTGAAGCGGGTGGCGCCTTGTTGCAGGGCGTTGAGACCTTCGCGGGTGCCGCCACAGGCGAAATAACCGTCGAAACCGGTCAGCACCACCACCTTGGCGTCATTCCGGTTGGCGATGACGCTGAAGGCTTCGGCGATGCCGTCCATGAACAACTCGGTGAAGCTGTTCTTTTGCCCGCGTTCGTTCAGGCGCAGCAGGGCGACGCCATCGGCGAACAGTTCCAATTCCATGCATGGGCTGGTCAGCGGCACGCGGACGCCGGGTGTCGGACCGGCGACGGAGGTCGGATCGGGGGCGGCCAGCCGGTCAAGCTTTGGCTGCATGACCGGCGGCAGACGACCGGGCTGGCGCATGGCCGCTTTCAATTCGACCAGGGCCAGACGCGGGGCGTTGGCGATGCGGCCAGCCAGCAGGGCGGCTTCGGCCGGGGCGCGGGCGGGGAAATCGGCGTCAGCGGCGCTAAAGGTGGTGACCACCGGCACGGCGCAGGACAGCGCCGCCGTGCCCTGCCAATCGGCGGCGGCTTCGATCAAGACTGCCCGCACCTCGGTGTCGGCACTGGCCTGGGCCAAGGCTTCGGCCACACCGGCGGCGCCGTTTAGCCGCAAGCGTCGCACGCCGTCGGCATCGCCCAGATGTTCAATAGCTCCGCTGGGGGCAGCGCTGGCAGGGACGCTGGCCGTCAGGGGGGACAGCTTGATCGGTCCGGTCCAGGCTTGCGGCGTGAAAGGACCGGACAGACGCGCCGGTTCATCCAGACGCAGGGGCAGGCTTAAGGGGTTTGGGGCCGAGGCGGCGACCAATGGCGCCGGCTTGACCCAATGACGCAGCCGGGCAAATGGATAGGTGGGTAACGGTACTCGCCGGCCGGTTTTTGGAGCCGGAACCGGGGCTTGGTGGTCGGCATCGCCGAGCTGGACATTGGCCGGCGCTTGGCCGTCCAGCCACTGGCGCAGGCTGGCGATCAATTCGGCGATGCCGACGGCCCGCACGCTGAGGCGGTGATGCAGCTGCCGGCGGCCGACGGCCAGGGTAAAGGCGACATCGGCGGCGGCCAGTTCGGGGTGTTGATCCAGATGCGCGGCCAAGGCGGTGGCGGATTGGCGCAATTGTTCCAAGGTGCGGGCGCTGAGCACGAACAGATGCGGGCCGTGATCCGTGGCGCTGAACGGTTGCGCCGGGGCCTGTTCCACCACCACATGGGCGTTGGTGCCGGAAAAGCCGAACGAAGAAATGCCGGCGCGGCGCGGCCGGCCATTGCTGGTCCAGGGCTGCGCCTTGTCGGTGACGAAGAACGGCCCGTCGGCGAAGCTGATCGCCGGATTGCCGCCGTTGAAATGCAAGGTGGCGGGGATGGTGGCGTGTTTGAGGCTTTGCACCACCTTGATCAGCCCGGCGATGCCGGCGGCGGTGGTGGCGTGGCCGATATTGGATTTGACGCTGCCCAGGGCGCAAGATCGCGCCGGCAATCCGGCGAAGGCGCGGGCCAGGGCGGCATGTTCGATGGGATCGCCCAGCGGCGTGCCGGTGCCGTGGGCCTCGATCAGGTCGATACTGGCCGGGTCGATGGCGAATTCGCTGTGTACCTGTCGCATCAGCCGTTCCTGCGACAGGGCGCTGGGGGCGGTGATGCCGTTGGTGGTGCCATCCTGATTAAGCCCGCAACCGATGATCAGGCCATGGATGGTGTCGCCATCGGCCAGCGCCGCCGATAGCGGCCGCAACAGCACCGCGCCCACCGCCTCGCCGGGGACAATGCCGTCGGCATTGGCGCCAAAGGCGGCGCAATTGCCGCTGGGCGACAGCATTTTCGCCTGATTGGCCGAGCGGAAGAAACGTGCCGTGCTTTGGATGAAGACGCCGCCGGCCAGCGCCATTTCGGATTCGCCGTCCCACAGGCTGCGACAGGCCATGTGCACGGCGACCAGCGAGCTGGAACAGGCGGTATCCACCGCTACCGCCGGGCCTTTGAGGTCAAGGAAATAGGCGATGCGCGCCGGAATAAGCGAACTGGTGTTGCCCCAAAACGCCTGTCCGGGCACATCGTCGTCAAACAATTCCTGATAATCGCCAGAGCTGCAACCGACGAACACGGCACATTTCGAACCTTGGATGGCCGGGCCGGCATGACCGGCATGTTCCAGCGTCTTCCACGCTTCTTCCAGGAACAGCCGCTGCTGCGGGTCCATATGGGTGGCTTCCACCCCGGAAATGCCAAAGAAGACCGGGTCGAAATCCTCGATGCCGTCGATAAAGCTGCCGTGGCGGCCATAATCGTCCATTCCCTTGGGCACCGGGACGGCAAAGCGGGTCACCGGGCCGACCAGATCGTCGCCGGCCAGCAAATGCGCCCACAGCGCATCGGCGTCGGCCGAGCCGGCGAAGCGGCCGGAAAAGCCGACGATGGCGATGGGCTCGCGCGGGTTTGGCCCCATGGCGGCGGCATCGGCATCGGCGGGGGCATCGGCGGGGGCGGCGGCTAAGGGGGCTGGGCTTTGCCGGGCCAAAAAGGCTTCCAATTGCGTCACATTGGTGAAGTCGAACAAATCGGTCTGGCTGATATGGACGCCGAGATCGCGGCGCAGGCGATGAATCAGATCGGCGCCAAGGATGGAATCCAGGCCATAATCGGCGAAAGACCTTTCCGCGACGATGGTTGCCGGAGCGACGTTCAAGGTTTCGCCCAGCACCGTCAGCAGGCGCTGACGCAGGCCGGCTGCCGGCGACGGCGTTGCGGCGATTGCTGTTTGCGGTTCGGCTGGCCGAACCGGCGGAACCCGTGCCGGCAGAGTGTCGGTGGCCGTGCCGGGGGCGCGGGCCGCCAGAATTTGCTGACCCAGGGCGCATTCCGCCCTGGATGATCCGGCCACCCAGGCCAAGCCATTCTTGGTCAGCAAGGTTTGCCACGTTTGCGGCGCCAGCGACGGCGTGCCGGGGATGCGCAGCTCGGGATCGGTGAAACGCCACCAGCCATCCAGCAGACCAAAGGTCACATGGGTGAACAGCGTCGCCATGCTGGTTTCGTTGATCAACACCATGCCGCCCGGCGCCAGCAAGGCGCGCACATGATCCATGGTGCGGGTCATGTCGGCGGTGGCGTGCAAGACATTGGCGGCGATGACCAGATCATAGCCGCCAAGGGCGATGTCCTGCCCGGCCAAGGGCTTTTCCACGTCCAAGAGGACGGTCCGCAATTGCGGCCATTGCGGCGCATAGCGGCGTTCGGCATGGATCAGGAAGGCGCGTGACAGGTCGGTATAGCAATATTCGGCGATGCGTTCGGCCTGGGGGGCCAGGGCGGCGAATACCGGCTCGCTGGTGCCGCCGGTTCCGGCGCCGATCTCGATGATGCGCAAGGCGCGGCCGGGATGGCTGTGGACGAACGCCGCCGCCGCCGCCGCCAGGGTTCGGCTGAAACGGGCGGCGACCGCGTTGGCCTTATAGACCGCTTCGACCAGGCCCATGGTCCCGTCGGGGAACATCACCGCGGTGGCGGCACGCCGGCCGGTCAGGATATCGGGCAGCGCCCGCAAGGTGGTTTCGGCCAGATCCATTTGCGGTGCCGGACCGCTGCGGCGCAAATGCGCCCATGCCGCCCACGGATCGGCGGTGCCGTCCTGGCCGGCCAACAGCTTTTGCCCGGCCTGATGCCAGCGGCGATAGGCGGGAATGATGGCGTCTTCGGGCAGGGCGGCCAGGGTTTGGCTTAGGATGGCGGCGATGGCCGCCTCCAATTGCGCCGCTTCGGCCTGCAAGGCGGCGTCGCCCTGGGCGGCGGTGATCACCCCGGTAACGTCGGATGTCGCCTGGGGCAGCCAGAACCGGCGGGTGTCGAACACCGTGCCCGGCAAAGGCGCCACCCGGACGCGACCCGGACGGGGCAGGGCGTGCCAGGGCACGTCGATGCCCTTGGTCCACAAATTGAGCACGCGGTCCAACCGGCCTTGTTCCCACCATGCGGCGATCATCGCTTGGGCTTCGGCGGCCCCGCCCAATGTGTCCAACAAGGCATGGCGTTCGTTGCTTTCACCGTGGTGCGGCCCGCTGCCATCGGCCAACCAGCGGCGCAGTTGATCGACCATGTCGGCAATGCTGGTCGCGGCAAACGCCAGCCGGCTTTCCAGGCCAGCGCGGCCGACCTGCAGGGTAAAGGCGATGTCGGCCAAGGCCGGCGCGGTGGCGGTGGCGGTGGCGTTCCGCCCGGCCAAAGCGATGGCGACCTGTTCCAAGCTGCGCAGATGGGCGAAAGATTCGGGCTCGATGGCGGTGGCGGAATGGCGTTCGATCCACCGGCGCAGGGCCAGATGCTGGCCGGCATCAAGACCAAGGACGGTGAAATCCTCGGTATCGTCGATTTGGTCGGGCGCGACCGCCAAGATGTCGGCCAGCGCCTGGCGCAGGCGCGGGCGGGGATCGTCGGTGACGGGGCGGTCAAGGGCGTCGATCAGCCGTTGCACCTGCCGCCGCAGCCGCTGCGGGTCGCGGGCGGAGACGATAATCGCCTGGGGGACGGGGGGGGTGGTTGCTGCTGTGGGGGCGGTGGTTTGGCCGTCCCAGGCCTCGACGATGACATGGGCGTTGGCGCCGCCGGCGCCGAAGGACGAGATGCCGGCGATGCGGCGGCCGTTCCATGGCGCCAGGGTGCGATGCAGAACGAACGGAGACTTGTCCAGATCCAGATTGGGATTGATCTCTTCGGCGTGCAGTGTCGGCGCCAATTGGCCGTGCTTCATCTGCAACAGCACTTTGGTCAATCCGGCGATACCGGCGGCGGCTTCCAGATGGCCCATGTTGGATTTGACGCTGCCCAGGGCGCAGAAATGGCGTTGTGTGGTCTGGGCGGCAAAGGCTTGGGTCAGGGCGGCGACTTCGATCGGGTCGCCCAATTCGGTGCCGGTGCCATGGGCCTCGACGCAGGTGATGTCGGCGGCGCTCAGACCGGCGGCGGCCAGGGCGTCTTGCACCAAATGTCGCTGCGCCACCGGGTTGGGCACGGTATAACCATTGGTGTGGCCGCCGTGATTGACGGCGCTGGCCCGGATCACCGCATGGATCTGGTCGCCATCGGCCAGGGCTCGCGATAATGGTTTCAGCACGACGCAACCGACGCCCTCGCCGGGGACGAAACCGTTGGCGCCGCGGCCAAAGCTGCGGCAGCGGCCATCGGGGCTGAGCATGCGCGCCGCCGACAATTCGATGAAATTGCTGGGATGCAGGTACAGATTGACGCCGCCGACCACGGCCATGCCGATGGCGCCGCCGCGTAAATGTTCGCACGCTTCATGCAAGGCGGTCAGCGACGACGAACACATGGTGTCAACCGGCAGGCTGGGGCCGGACAGGTTGAGGACATGGGATATCCGGTTGGCCATGTTGGCGAACGAGGTGGTGGGCCGCACCAATCCGCCGCCTTCGCCGGCGAACGGGCCATGCAGGGCATAGCCGGTCTTGGTCACGCCGACAAAAACGCCGACCTTGGCGCCGTATTCGCCCGGACAGGCGGCGGCGAGGCGTTGCGGCGAATAGCCGGCGTCTTCGCACGCTTCCCAAGCGGTCATCAGCAACAACCGTTCCTGCGGGTCCATGGCGGCGGCGTCGCGGGCGGCGATCTTGAAGAACAAAGGGTCGAAATCGGCGAATCCGTCGAGAAAGGCGCCCCATTTGGCGTAGCTCAGGCCGCGCTCGATCGCCTCGTCGCGGTCGGGGTGGAAAAAGCCGTCCAGCGACCAGCGTTCCGGCGGAATCTCGCCGATCAGATCGCGGCCCTCGGCCAGGGATCGCCACCAGCTTTCCAGATCGGCGCCGCCGGGATAATGCCCGGCCAAGCCGATGATGGCGATGGGATCGGCGACGTGGCTGGACGTCTTCGTCGGGTTGGGGCCAGGGCTGGTGCCCAAGCTGGGGGCGGGCGCTGCCGCCGCCATCGGCGAGGCATGGCGGCCGGTCCAGCGTCGGCAGCATTCGGCCTGGGTGCGCACCAGATGGGCGGCGACCTGGGCCAAGGTGCGGTATTCGAAGAACAAGGTCTTGGGCAGTGCCGCGAAAACATCGCCCAGCGCCGTATTCAGCCGGGTGATCATCAGCGAATCGATGCCGTATTCCTCGAGCGCGGTGTCGGCATGGATGGCGCCGGGGGCGAAACCGCCGATCGTGCTGAACAGCGCGGCCAGTTCGGTTGCCACCGCCTTGGCCAAACATTCGTCATCGTCGCCGCCCGAAACGGCGGCGGTGGCGATGGCGGCCGGTTGATGCAGATGGGCGAAAAAGGCGCGGATGCGGGTTTCATCGCCGGCCAGCACCGCCGCTTGCGGCACCGCCGCCGCCAAGATGCGATGCAGGGCGGCTAAACCCTGTTCGCTGGACAGCGGCCTTTGCCCCATGCGGGCATACAGGGCTTGCGCCGTCGCGGCGTCGATGCGCATGCCGCCCTCGGCCCAAAGCGGCCAGTCCACCGCCACCAGCGGCAGGCCATGCGCTTGGGCCAAGGCGTCGAGATAGCCATTGGCGGCGGCATAATCCACCTGCCCGTCATTGCCGGCGATACCGGCGATCGAGGCGAACATAACCAGCTTGTCCAACTTCAACCCGGCGCAGGCCTGAACCAGCGCCGCCGCGCCGCCGGCCTTGGGCGCCAGCACGGCGCTGAGGTCAGCACTGTCCTTGCGGGCGATATAACCGTCGCGCAGACGGCCGGCGCAGTGGATGACCGTGTCCAGGCGACCATGAACCTCGACGATGTTGCGCACCAGGGCGCAGACGGCGGCGGTATCGGCCATGTCGACGCGGCGATAGGCGACGATGGCGCCCAGGCTGCGCAAACGGGCGACGAAGCCGGCCCGCTCGGCGTCTTCGCCGCCGGAACCGGTCAACACCAATACCGAACCCGGTGCGGTGGCGGCAATATCAAGGGCCAATATGCGGCCCAGCGCCCCCAGGCCGCCGGTGATCAAGGTGACGGCGCCGGGTGTCCAGACATGGGGCGCGGCGGCGGGCGGCAATTGGCGCCAGGATTGGGTCAAGCGTTGCCCCCGGAGGTGGCGGAGACGGCCGGGACCGCCGGAATCGGCGGCCAGCAGGCGGGCCAAGTCATCGGCAGGGGCGGGCTCGGCGATTTCCACCACCTGCACGCTCAGATGTGACGATTCCAGCGCGGCGGTGTCAAGCATGGCGCCCAGGCCGGCGAAAACCCGGCATTCATCGTTCAGCGGCAGCACCAGTTGCACCAAGGTGTCTGGGCCGGCCATCAGCCGGCGCAGATTTTCCAGCACCTGGATTGCCGCCCGTTCATAGGAAAAGGTGTCCAAGGCGACGATGGCGGCGCCATAGCCGGCGGCAATATCCAGACCGGCGCTCAGCACCAGCCGGCGTTGATCGGTCGCCGCCATCGCCGCCGGGGCGGGGTGCCAATGCGGAACCATCACCATGGTCTTGTCGTCGGCCCGCTTCAGCCAGAAACGGGTGTCGGCGAAGACGCGCGCGGGCAATTGCCGGCGGCGCGGGGCGGTGGTCGGGCGGTAATCTTGCAGGACCACATGGGCGTTGGCGCCGCCAAAGCCGAACGATGACACCCCGGCGCGGCGTGGCGCATCGGCCGGCCAGGGGCGATTGGCGCGCAGCAGGTAAAACGGCGAATCGGTCAAGTCCAGATGCGGGTTGATCTCGGCGCAATGCAGGCTGGCCGGCAGCATTTCGCGGCGCATGGCCATCAGCACCTTGATCACGCCGGCCAGACCGGCGGCGGCTTCCAGGTGGCCGATATTGGATTTGAGCGAGCCCAGGCCGATGAACGGCTCGGGGCTCTGATCGCTGCCCAGCAGGGACGCATAGGCGCGGCGCAGGCCGTTGATTTCGACCGGGTCGCCCAAGGCGGTGCCGGTGCCGTGGGCTTCGATGTAAGACACGCTGCGGCCGTCGATGCCGGCCATGGCGGCCGTGATCAGATCGGCCTGGGCGTTGACGTTGGGCGCCGTCAACGAACCGGCGCGGCCACCGTGGTTTTCGGCCCCGCCGATCAGCAATCCGACGATAGGGTCGCCATCGCGTTCGGCGTCGTCGCGCCGTTTCAGCAGCAATGCCGCCACCCCTTCGCCGCGGCCATAGCCGTCGGCGGCGGCGCCAAAGCTTTTGCAGCGGCCATCGGCGGCCAGCATGCCGGCCTGATGCGGACCTTCGAAGCCCTCGGCCGTCAGGGCCAGGTTGACGCCGCCGACCAGGGCGGCGGAACAGGTGCCGTTGCGCAGGGCTTCGGCGGCGCGCAGCAAGGCGATCAGCGAACTGGAACAGGCGGTGTCCACCGTCTGGCTGGGGCCGTGCACATTCAGCACATGCGACACCCGGTTGGCGATCATCGCCAGGGAATTGCCGGTGGCGACATAGCCATCGCAGGGGATTGCGTGGTCATGCAGCAATTGGCCGTAATCCAGCGAACTGGCTCCGACCAGGACGGCGGTGTCGGCCGGCAGCTCGTCTGGGCCATACCCGGCTTGTTCCAGCACGCGCCAGATGACTTCCAGCAACAATCGCTGCTGCGGGTCCATGCGTTCGGCCTCAAGGGGCGAGACACGGAAAAAGGCGGCGTCGAAGCGGTCTATATCGCTTAGGAAGCCGCCGCGCTTGGGGAAATCGGCGGCGGCCATGCGGGCGGCATAGGCCGGGCCATAGCGTTCCAGCGGCAGATCATTGGTCAGATCGTCGCCGGCCAACAGATGATCGAACAAGGCATCGGTATCGACGGCACCGGGGAAACGCCCGGCCATGCTGATGATGGCGATGTCGCCGGGACGGCGCGGGGTGGTGTCGCCGGGACGGCGCGGGACTGGATTGGGGGAATTGATGGTTTCCACCGGGGGGCGGAACGCGGTTGTCGCTGCTGCCTTGGGTTTGGCGGCGGCGATGGCGTGGCGGGCGATCAGGTGGGCGCTCAGGGCTTCCAGATGCTCGCATTCGAAAAAGACCGCTGGCGACACGGTGACGCCATGGGCGGTGGAAATCGCTTCGGCCAGCCGGGTCAGCGAGATGGAATCAAAGCCAAGATCGTGAAAGGCATCGCGCAAACCGATCTGATCGGGCGGGAATTTCAGCAAGGCGGCGGCGAGGTCGCGCAATTCCAGCGCCAACCGGGTTTGCGAGGTCTGTTGCGGCGGGCTTTCCGGCGTGGTGACGGCGGCGGCTGTCGCTTGGGCGGTGCGCATGCCCCTGGCGCTGGCCAGCACCGCGCCGTCAGCGGCCAGAAAGAACAGGTCGAAGCCGTCAGCGCCCGGTTGCACCAGAACCTGGGCAATGGCGTCGGTGGCTTCCTCCCGCCGGAAGGCGGCAATGGTGGCGATCTGCTGTGTGGGGGCGGCCAGCAGCAGCGCCTGGAAGGCGGCGGCCCAGGCCGAGGCGGCGATTTGCACCCGTTGCTGATAATGATCCTGCCGTGGCGGATCGCGGCGCAAACGGCAGATGACGCCGCCATTGTCCAGCCCGTGGGCGTGGTCGATCACTTCCAGATAGGGGTGGAAATCCAGTCCCTGTTGTTTCCACTGGTCGTAAAGCGCGGCGCCGTCGTGACGGTGGCCCAAAATCGGCTGCATCGGTGACGGCGGCACGGCGGCGCCGGTGACCACGCGGGATTCGGCCCATGGCGCGCGGCGGGTGGCGGATTGAGTTTCCACACGGACGCATTCACCGTCAAACACGCTGTGCAGGGTATCGATCGCGGCCCAATTGTCTTGTGGATCGAGGCGGATATCGGTCAGCGACAGCGGCCCGCTCAGCCCGGCGATGCGAGTGATGGCGGCCATGGCTTCCACCGCGGCCAGCGGCAGCAAAATCGGCTGGCGCTGCGCCTTATAGACGTAATCTTGCACCTCAGACAGATGCAAGGCGGTGCGATAGCGCAGGCCGTCAAGGTCGGAATGGTTGGACCCGATCAGCGGGTGCAGTTTCAGCCCCGGCCCCATTGGCCGCACCACCGACGGCGCGTCGTCGAATTGCGGATACCAGCAGCGCACCTTGTCGAACGGATAAGCGGGCAGCGACAGGCGGCGGCGCTGGCGCCCCTGATGCAGACGCGGCCAATCAACGGCGGCGCCGCTGATCCAGGCGGCGGCGACGCGGCCGGGATCGCGCTCGGCCGGGTCCAGCGCCATGGGATCGGCCTCAAGGATCGAGCGGGTGTAAAGCAGCCCCGGCAGCGGCCCCGGCTGGGCGATGAAAGCGGCAAGCCGCTCGGTTGCCTGGCTCAGGCTGGCGGCGACCAGGGCCAGCCGGCACGGCAATTCGTTTTTGCCCACCTGCAAGGTAAAGGCAAGGTCGCCCAGGGACTGGCCGTCCAGATGATCGCAAAAACGGCGGATCACGGTGACCAGCGCCGCTTCGGTCATGGCCGAGAACACCAGCACCTGCGCCTCGTCGGGCTGTGGCGCTGGCGGCGGCGCGATGTATTCCTCGATAATGATGTGCGAGTTCATGCCGCCGGCCCCGATCGAGGTCACTCCGGCCCGGCGCGGGATTTCGACACCATCGGCGTCACGGCGGCGCGGCCATGGCTCAAGCGCGCGCTGGACATAGAACGGAGTGGAATCGAAGGCGATGTTGGGATTCAAGGTTTCGGCATGCAGGGACGGCGCCAATTGGCCGTGCTTCATCTGCATCAGCACCTTGGCGATGCCGGCCAGACCGGACGCCGCCAGCAGATGGGCGATATTGCTTTTGACCGTGCCGATGGGGCAGGTGGCGATGGTGTCGGTATGCTTGCGGAAGGCCTGGGTCAGGGCCTTGATTTCGATGGGATCCCCCAGCGCGGTCCCCGAACCGTGGCCTTCGACATAGGAAATGGTGGCGGCGTCGATACCGGCATCGTCCAGCGCCTGTTCGATGGCGACCGCCTGTTGGCGCGGATTGGGGACGGTAAAGCCGTTGCGGATGCCGGCATTGCTGATGGCGGTGCCGCGAATGACCCCATAGATGTGGTCGCCGTCACGTTCGGCGTCGACCAGGGTTTTCAGCACCACGGCGCCGACGCCTTCGCCCAAGATGGTGCCGTCGGCGCCCAGGCCATAGCCGCGAATGACCTCGGCGGTCTTGCTGGTGAAATGTTCCTGCGAGGTGGCGATCAGCTTTTGCGGATGCAGCAACAGGCTGACGCCACCGGCCAGGGCCATCTTGCAGCGTCCGGCGCGCAGCATGTGCACCGCTTCGTGCACGCAGGTCGACGCCGCCGAGCACATGGTGTCAAGGAAATAGGACGGCCCGGTGAAGCCATAGAAATAAGACACCATGTTGGGGATGGTGCCGGTATAGGAACCGCTGGCCAGCGCGCCGCGCATCAGCATGTTCTGAAAGCCGTACAGATCGTATTCGTTGGTCATCGAGCCCATGATGACGGCGACGTCGCCGCCCAACTGGCGCTGCAATGTCTCGCGCGAATAGCCGGCATCCTCGAAGGCTTCGACCGAATTTTGCAGGAACAGGCGGACCTCGGGCGACATCAGTTCCGCCTCGTATTGCGAGATGCGGAAATAGCGCGGATCAAAGGCGGCGATATCGTCGAGGAAGCAGCCGGTCTTGACCACGGTCTTGCCCAGCACGTCGCGTTCCGGGTGCAACAGGGCGGCATGATCCCAGCGGTCGACGGGATAGGGTTCAAAGCCGTGCAGGCCCTGGGCCAGCATGTCCCAAAAGCTCTGCTGGTCCTCGGCCTTGGCGACCTTCAAGGATAGGCCGACAATGGCGATATCGTGGGTGTCCGCCGCCGGCCGGGATTGCCGTTCGACCGGGGCGGCGACGCTAAGCGCCTGGGCCGGCACGGCGAGTGCCGCCGGGCTGTCGCCCAGGGCCTTGGCCAATGCGGGGGCGTATTCCTCGGCCAGATGGGCGGCGATGCCGGCCAGATCGACATATTCGAAGAACAAGGTCTTGGATAACGGTCCCAGCGCCTCTTCCAGCCGATTGGTGGCGTCGACGATGGCGATGGAATCCAGGCCGTATTCGTCCAATTTGCGGTTGGCGCGGATTTGCCCCGGCTCCAACTGCAATACGTCGGCCAAGATGTCGCGGACGAAATCCTGGGTTCGGCGCGGCAGATCGGACGTATCGGCGCTTACCGGCTCGGCGGCGTCATCGCCGTTGCTTGTGCCGGTTTCGGCGATGGCGTGTCGGGCCGTGGCGGTGTCGCCATGCAGCACGGCGATGCGTTCTGTTCCGGCGGCGAGGATGCGGTCCAGCGCGTCCAGGCCGGCGGCGGCGGGCATGGGGACGGTGCCGAACTGACGATGCAGCGCGGCCAGGGTGGCGGCATCGGCGCGCATGCCGCCCTCGGCCCATAAGGGCCAGGCGATGGCGTGGGTGCGGCCATGACGATCACCGGCGGCGGCCAGGCGGTTGCGGTGCTCGGCGAAGGCATCAAGAAAGGCGTTGGCGGCGCCATAGCCGGCCTGGCCGGCATTGCCGAAGACGGCGGCCACCGACGAACACAACACGAAGAAATCAAGGTCAAGATCAAGGGCGCGGCTGGCGGCATCAATGTTCAAGGTGCCGGCGACCTTGGCGGCGAAGACCGCCGATTCCGCCGGTCGGGTGATGATGAAGCCGTCGTCAAGAACGCCGGCGGCATGGATGATGCCCTTGACCGGTCCCAGGGCGGCAAGCGTCCGGTGCACCGCGGCGGCATCGGTAAGGTCGCAGCGGATATAGCGGATTCCATCGGGGGGCACGGCGTCGCTGCGGCCGCTGACGGCGATGTGCTGTGCGCCATGGGCGCGCAGCCAGTCGATGAACAAGCGGCCCAAACCGCCAAGACCGCCGGTGATCCAATAGACCCCATCGGCGTCGATGGCCGGGGCGGCGGCGGCAAGTGTGGTTTGCGTCAGCGTCCAGGCCTGACGGGCGTCGTCGGAAGCATAGTGGATTTCGCTCCAGCCATCGCGGCGGCGGCTTTCAGCCGCCGACAGGGCGGCGCGGCGCGCGGCGGTAAGCGGACCGGCCACGCGGATCAGCACGCCGTCAAGCTTGGGTTGCTCCAAGACGGCGACGCGCAGCAGCGCCGCCAATGGCGCGGTCAGGCAGGCGGGAACATCGTCGGCAACGATGACCTGCACCTGGGTGCGGTGGCGCGGCTTGGCCCGCAACAGGGTGGCAAGGCGGTCGTAAACGCTGGCATACCATGCCGGCACCGCGCTTGCCCAATCGTCAGCGGCAGGAAAATCGCTGACGATCAGCACATCCATGGGCTGGGAACGGGGCGGCCCCAGCGGCGCCGGCTGCCAGTTTCCCTGGGCCAGCACGGTGGGATGGTCATGGCTGGTTTTTTTGTCTTCGCCCGCCATCACCCGCAACGACAGATCTCGCCACGACAGCCGTAACTGGCCGTCCTTGCCGTAAAGATCAATGTCGAGCTTGCGCAGGGCGGTGTTGCCGGGAACCGAGGCGGCGCGCACATGCGCCCACATGCTGGCGTCGCACGGTCCATGCACGTCCAGCCGGCCGCAAGCAAAAGGCACGGCGGCGCCGGCCATGGCGCCATTATCCAGGCCGACCCAAGCCTGGATGGCGGCATCCAGCAAGACCGGATGCAGCTTCATGCTTTCCAGGCCGGGCAAGAGCCGACGGGGGAGTTTCAGCCGGGCGAGAACCTGATTTTGACCGGCATGGACCTGGGCCAGAGCCTGGAAACTGGGGCCGTGCTCAACCCCACTGGCGCGCAGCTTCGCGTAGCAATCGGCAACGTCGATGCTGGTCGGATGGGTGGCGCGCAAAGCCGCCAGATCGGTGGCGGCGGCTGGTTCCGGCGCTGTCGCGCGAACCACGCCCTGACAATTGGCGACGCTGCTATCGTTGCTGTCTTGGCGCAAGGTGAAGGCGATGGCGCCATCGTCTTGGCGAAGCAGATGCACATCCAGCACTGTCGGGCCGTCGCCGGCCAATACCGGTTTGGCCCAGACGACATTTTCAAAGCGTAACGCGCCGGTTGTCCCGCCTTGGGCACGCTCGATGGCGGCGCGGACCATTTCCAAGGCGGCGACGCCGGGCAGCACCTGGACGCCGCCGACGTGGTGCTCGGCCCAAAAGAATTCTGTTCCTTTCAGCCGGGTCTGAAAGTGGATGCCGGCGAAATCGGACAGGTTGTGATGCAGCAGGGGGTGGGGCAGGGCGCGGCCATCCTTGGCCCCGACGGATTCGTCAAACCAGTGACGCTGGCGGTCGAACGGATAAAGCGGCGCATGAATGCGGGCCGGCGGGCCGGCGGGCCACAAGGCGGCCCAATCGATGGTTTCGCCGTTCACCCAGCGGCCGGCAAGGCCCGATGCCGGATCATCCTGGCCCGCGGCGACGGCGCGCAAGGCGGCTTGCGCCGTTGTCGCATCGGTCACGGTCACCGCCCGGCGGATTTCCAGCGCTTCGCGGCCGCTTTGCAGGGTATGGGCCAATGCCGGCAAACGATCGGGGTGGCTGGCGATGAAATCGGCCAAGGCTGCGGCCAGCAGCCGCAACCGGGGTTCGTCCTTGGCCGACAGCGGCAGCAGGAAAGGACCGGCGAACGCGGCGGCGGCGGCAAGGGGGGCGTCTTCGATCACCACATGGGCATTGCTGCCGCCGAACCCAAAGGAACTGATCGCCGCCCGCCGGGGGGCGTGATCGGCGCGCGGCCATGGGCTGGCCTGGGCCTGAATGCGGAACGGGGTGTTGTCCAAGCTGATCAGACGGTTCAGCGTCTGGAAGCCGACATTGGCCGGCAAGGCGTCATGGCGCATGGCGGCCAGCACCTTGGCCAGACCGGCGATACCAGCCGCCCCCTCCAGATGGCCCATATTGGTTTTGACCGAGCCGATCCCGACCGTCTCCGGCGCCGGAATGCTGCCGGCATCGGCGTGCAGACGGACAAAGGCGTCTTTCAATCCGGCGATTTCGATGGGGTCGCCCAGCGGCGTGCCGGGGCCGTGGGCCTCGATGTAGGAAAGGGTGTCTGGGGCGATGCCGGCGCCCTGGTGGATTGCGACGATCAGATCGGCCTGGGCCTTGGGATTGGTCACCGTCAACGAATTGGTGCGGCCGCCGTGATTGATGCCGATGCCCCGGATCACCGCATGGATGGGGTCGCCATCAGCCAGCGCCCGCGCCAATGGTTTGAGCAGCACGACGGCGCCGCCTTCGCCTCGCACGTAACCGTCGGCGGCCTCGTCGAAAGCCTTGGCCCGGCCATCCTTGGACAGCATGCCGGCCTTGGCGAAGGAAACGAAATGGTTGGGCGACCAGATCAGATTGACGCCGCCGGCCAGGGCCTGGTCGCACGCGCCTGTCTGCACCGCCCGCACGGCGTCGTGCAGCGCGGTCAGCGAGGCGGCGCAGGCGGTGTCGTTGGTGACGCTGGGACCGTGCAAGTCAAAGAAATGCGAGATCCGGTTGGCGATGATGGAAAAGGCGATGCCGGTGGGGGCATAGGCATCCAATTGGGCGAGATGCTTTTCCAGTAATTCGGCGTAATCCCAGTGGCAGACGCCCATGAAGACGCCGGTCTTGCTGCCGGCCAGGGCGCTGGCGGCATAGCCGGCGTCTTCGATGGCGTGCCAGGCCATTTCCAAGGCGAAGCGTTGCTGCGGGTCCATCCACGCCGCTTCGCGCGGCGAGACATTGAAAAAGCCGGCGTCGAAGCTGTCGGCATCGGCCAGAAAGCCGCCCCAGATGCTGTTGGTCTTGTTGCCTTGGGCCGGATTGCCGCGCCACTGGGTCTTGTCCCAGCGCTGGCGCGGGACTTCCGAAATCAGCGACCGCGCCGCCGCCAGATGGCCCCACAAGCCATCCAGGGTGTCGGCGCCGGGCAGACGCAGACCGATGCCGATGATGGCGACGGGGGTGTCGGCGGTGGCGGTTTTCATGCGCTTCCCCCCGGCATCAGGGTGGAAAAGCGGTGGTTGAGCACTTGGGCGGTTTCATCGAGCAATTTAAGGGCGATTTCGTCCACATGGCGGGCTCGCCATGACGTCAGGGCCGAACCGGCGACCCATTGATTGAAAGCGCCCAAGGCCGGGCCGCAATGGATCTGGAAATCGACCTTGCGTTCCATCTCGCCGTTCAGCGCCCAGCGGCTGGCATCCTTGAAATAGCGCCGAAACACCATGGCCATGCGGTGCTTGGGCAGCCGCTCGGCCCGTTCGATCTCGGCCGCCGGGGCGCGGGCGCGAATGTCGTCCCAGATGCCGGCCAGCGATTGACGGAAGAACCGTTCCTCGATTTGCCGGCGCGAATCGGCGTCAATGGCCTCAAGGCTGTCGCATTGGCGGTACAAGCTGACCAGCTTGTCGGCGCGGGCAGGGAAGAACAGGCCCTTTTTCAGCACCTGGACTTTCGAGCCCAATTCGAACATCTCGCCCGACGGCGCATAGGCGGTGTCGTGCACCGCCATGCCTTCCAGCATGTCCTTGACGGCATCGCTGGTCCGCGCCTCGATCGTGCATTGATTGATCGAGCCGGTGACGATGAACTCGGCCCCCAGCACCAGCACGGCGGCGGCGGCTTCCGGCGTGCCGATGCCGCCGCCGGCGCCGACATGGACGCGGCCGAAGCGGGGAAAGGCGGCTTTGGCCGCGTCGCGCACCCGCAACACGGCGGGGATCAGGGTAAAGGGCATGCCCTGGTCGGTGTGGCCGCCCGAATCGGATTCGACGCAGATGGCGTCGGCCATGGGCACATGGCGCAGTAATTCGGCCTGATCGGCGGTGATGGCGCCGCTTTGCGTCAGCTTGGCGATGATGCGGTCGGGGGCGGCGGCCAGGAATTGGGCGGCGATGTCGGGGCGCGATACCTTGGCGATCACCCGGTTGATGGCGCTGATCGTGCCGCCATCGCTGCGCAGGCCATGGGCGCGATAGCGCACCAAAGCCGGCGTCACCTCCATGAAGGCCGAGGCTTCGACCACCCGCACGCCGTGGGTCAGCAGCAGGTCGGTCAACTCGTCTTCCAGGTGCGGGTGATTCATGTGGGCGATGAAATTGACGCCGAACGGCGCCCCTTCGGGCAGGCGGGCGCGAATGGCGGCGATGGCTTGGCCCACCTGGGGCATGCGGATGCCGCCGGCGCCGAAAAATCCCAGCATGCCGGCCTGGCCCAGGCGCACCACCATGTCCTCGGACGAGATGCCCTGGTACATGGCGCCGCCGACATAGGGGTAACGCAGACCGAAATCGTGGCAAAACCCGCGTGAGCCGATGGTTTCGGCGCACAGGCCAAAACGAGGCGGACGCGGGTCGGCGGGGGGAACGGGAGAGGGGGCGGATGAGGCGGCGGCGGCGGCTTCTTCCGCCGCCAAGGTCGCCGCGTCCAGCGGGCCGGCTTCCATTTCGGTGCGCTTGACCATGGGCTTGACCACCGGCGGGCCGTCGGGGCCGATTTCGCTGAAATCGGAAAAGCTTGCCCCCTTGGCCAACAACCAGCGGATGGAATCCGACCAACGAACCGGGGCGGTGATCTGTTCGATCATCCGCTCGCGGATGGTGTCGGGCTGGTGCGGTCGGGCGGTGACGTTGGAAATCACCGGAATTTGCGGTGCGGCAAAGCTGAAATCGGCGACGAAAGCGGCGAAATCGCGCCGGGCCTCGGCCATGAACGGGGTATGAAAGGCGCCGCCGACCTGAAGGACGACGTAATGACTGGCGCCGGCCGCCTTGAACAGGGCTTCGGCGGCGATGATCGCGTCGCGCTTGCCCGACAGCACGATCTGGCGCGGGGTATTGAAATTGGCCGGATAAATATCGGCTAAGTGGTTGTCGGCGATGATCTTTTCGATTTGCTCCGCGTCCAGCCCCAGCACGGCGGCCATGCCGCCGCCGGTGGCGCGGTCCATCAACTCGCCGCGCTTGGCCACCAGCCGCAAACCGCTGGCGAAATCGATTGCTCCGGCGGCGAACAGGGCGACGTATTCGCTGACGCTGTGGCCTAGCACCACATCGGGGCGGGGGCCGTCGGCAACCTGCTGCAGGTATTTCAGCGCACAGACGGTATAGATGGCCGGCTGGGTGAAATTGGTCCGGGTCAGCCGTTCGATGGGGCCGTTCTCGCACAACGCGGCGATGGAATAGCCCAAGATGGCGTCTGCCGTGGCGACCTGTTCGGGGAAGGCGGCGAACAGGCCGGCGCCCATGCCGATGCGCTGCGCCCCTTGGCCAGGGAACATGAAGGCTTTCATGGTGCGCTCCAATGCTCGCCCGGACGGTCCCAGACGATGCTGCCCAGATCAAGTTTGACGACGCGGTCGGCCAGATGCCAGTACCGTTCGTCGTGGGTCACCGCAATCACGAGTTTCCCTTTCTTCCGCAAACTTGGAAGAATGGTTTCATAGAAAGTCTTACGAAAGTGTATGTCTTGTTCGGCGGACCATTCGTCGAACAGATAAATGGGGCGGTCTTCCAGCAAGGCGGCGATCAATGCCAACCGTTTGCGCTGGCCGGTGGAAAGGTGCAGGCGGGTAAAACGGCCATTCTCGAAGCGGACCTTGCCAGCCAAGCCCATTTCGTCGATCAGCCGGTTGACGGTCAGCGGATCGGCATTTTCCAGGCCGTAAAGACGGTCGAACAGGTGGAAATCGACAAAGATGGCGGAAAACAATTCGCGCAAACCGGCGATGGCCCGTCCCGCCACCACGTCGCCATCGACGCGGATAACCCCCTGCTTGGCCGGATAAAGCCCGCACATCAGTTTCATCGCGGTGGATTTGCCGCTGCCATTGCCGCCGACGATGAAGATCAATTCGCCTCGGGTCAGGGTCAGGGTCAGCGGGCCGGCGGTGAAGCTGTCTTCGGGCGTTTCAGCCTGATGGGTAAAGGTGATGCCGTCATAGGCGATGGTGCGGAAATCGGTGTAGGCCTCGGCCAGGGCGCGGGCCTCGGCCGGGGCGATCGAGCCGGCGGCGGCCAATTGCCGCTGCACATGCAAAATCCCCTCAAGCCCGACATCGGCGCGCAGGAACATGGGCGATTGCGCAACGATCTTGGCCAGCGGGCCGATGCAGAACAGCAGCACCGGCACCAATTGGAAGACGATCAGCGATTGCCCGGTGATGAAATGGGGAAAGGCGAAGGCGACCACGCCCAGCATCAGATAGGTGACGAAGCTGGTCAGCAAGATCATCTCGGCCCAATGCTCGCCCGAGGCGACCAACAGGCTTTCGCAGGCCCGCGACAGCCGGCGATAGGCTTTTTCCACCGCTGCGCCACGGGCCGAATGCAGGCGCAATTCCTTGGCCCCCAAGATGACCGAATCGATGGCGTCGAGCATGCGGTTCTGGCGTTGGCCCAAGATGTTCAAGGTGACGCGGAAGCGACGGTTGATGGCCACATAGCCCATGATTCCCACGCCCACCGCCAGCAGAAAGACGGCGAAGGCGGCGGGCGACAGGTACAGCAGATAAATCAGCGAAAACACCAGCAGCACCGTCTGCTGGAAGCTGTCGACCAACAGCGGAAACGTCACCGACAGGTGATTGGTCTCGTGCGAGACCATGGAATACAGACTGCCGCGGCCAACGCGGTCGGCCACCAGCAATTCCGATTGGCGCAGCTTATCGACCACGTCCAGACGCAGACGGTTCAGCAAATGCTCGATCAGCGCATTGGAATGCAGCAGGCCGAAGGTGTTGCACTGGTAATAGATCAGGAAGGCGATGGCGAAGCCCACCCAGATCCACAAGCTGGGGCGGTCGCCCCCAGCCACCAAAGCGGTGACGTCGTTGATCATCACCACCAAGGCGGCATTGGCCATGCCGGCCAGGACGGTCAGGCTGCCCATGATCCATAATTGGCGACGGTCGGCGCCGCCGATGAAAGTGGCGATGGCCATGATCTAAGTCCTCGTTCCGGCGGTCAGAACCCCCAGATCCATGGTCAGGCGGCGGTCGCAATGGGACCAATAACGATCGTCATGGGTCACCGCCAGCACCGTCTTGCCCCGACTTTTCAGCTCGGGCAGCAATTGGGTGTAGAAGATGTCGCGGAAATGGGAATCCTGATCGGCGGCCCATTCGTCGAACATATAGACGTCGCGGTCTTCCAGCATGGCGACGATCAGGGCCAGCCGCTTGCGTTGGCCGGTGGACAAGCTGGTGGTGGAAAAGCGGCCGTCGGCGAAGCTGACCTTGCCGTTCAGCTCCATGCGCGTCAGCAGCCGCTCGACCTCGGCCTTGTCGCGATCGGCCAAGCCGTACAGGCCGTCGAACAGGTGGAAATCCGTGAAGATGGCGGCGAACAATTCGCGGTAATCCTGGCGGTTGTCCGCGTCGATGACGACGCCGTCAACGCTGATGGCGCCGGCATCGGCGGCATACAGGCCGCAAATCAGCTTCATGGCGGTGGATTTGCCGCTGCCATTGCCGCCGACCAGGAACACGGTCTCGCCGCGCTGCAAGGTCAGGTCAAAGGGGCCGGCGGTGAAGACCGCTTCGCCGGTTTCATCGCGATAGGCAAAGTGCAGGTCCTGACAGGCGATGGTGCTGAAACCGCTGAAGGCCGACCCGGTCAAGACCGGCGGCGTGGCCATGCGGCCTTGGCTCAGGCGTCGTTCCAGCCGGGCCACATGGCCCAGCCCCAGATCGGCCTTGGCGTAAAGCGGCGCGGCGGCGGTGATGGCGGTGACCGGGCCGACACAGAAAATGGCGGCGGCGGTAATTTTGTAGATGACGTCGGTATAGCCTTGGAAGAACAGCGGCAGGATGAAGATGACGACGCCGACCAGGGCATAGAGGAAGGCGTTGGAAAATTGCAGCAAGACCACCCATTTGCGGCCGATGCCGACCACTTGGGTTTGCAAGTCGTCGACCACCTGGGTAAAGCGGGTGAACAAGGCGTCGTTCTTATCGGCGTTCAGGCGGATTTCTTGAAAGCCCTTGGTGAAATGGGCCAGATTGTCCAGCATCTCGGCTTCCTGGCCGTGGATTTGGGCCAAGGCCTGATCCAGGCTTAAGCGCCGCCACCAAAACACCGCCAGCCCCAGGGCGATGAAGCCGCCGACCACCAAAAAGGCCCAAAACGATAAAAGGGCGATGTAAAGCAGGCAGAACACCAGCAAAAAGGCGCTTTGCGCCGCACTGACCAATAGCGGCAAGGTCTGCGACAGGTGGTTGATCTCTTGGGCGATGGTGGCGAAGATTTCGCCATGACCAAGGTTTTCCAAGGTGCGCAGATCGACGCTGCGGATTTTGCCGACAATCCGCAGGCGCAGGGATTCCAGCTTGTGCTGGACCAGCCGATTGGCCTCGCGCAGGGAGGCGCGGTCGGCCAGAAAAAAGAAAATCGCCAGACAAATGTACAGCAGCAAGACATCGGTGCCGATGGGCTGGTTCAGCGCGGTTTGTTCCGCCGCTTGGTTGATCATGCCCAACACGCCGGCATTGGCCAGCCCGGCCAGGCAGGTGACCACGAGGATACGCCGGAATCCCGTGGCTGTGCCGGTATTGAGTAAGCGTAGAATGTGCATACGATCTGCTGACCCCTGGCCGGCGAAAGTGTATTCCAGTCCAGCTGGAAAGCATTTCGGCACGAAAATTACCGCGCATGATACAGAAAGCTGTCGATTATCGCACGCGCAGAAAGCATGACCATGTTGAGCCCTAAGTTGGAATCTGTCGCTAAGTTGTCTTCCCCTTGTCGATACGCGTATTTTGTCGCCAGGCGCGGCACGGAAAAAGGAGCGGAAAGGTGAGCGCGGACCGAGTCGAAGTCTGGTGGCTGGACGTGGACGGCGTTGGCGCCGACCAGTGGGCTGAAT
The DNA here is from genome assembly GCF_018224925.1 of Magnetospirillum sulfuroxidans. Taxonomy (GTDB): domain Bacteria; phylum Pseudomonadota; class Alphaproteobacteria; order Rhodospirillales; family Magnetospirillaceae; genus Magnetospirillum; species Magnetospirillum sulfuroxidans. Next base: position 279,308 of record NZ_JAGTUF010000001.1, read on the forward strand.
TGACGGCGGTGCTTGATGCGTCCGAACAAGCCCGCGCCGCCCGTTTTCACTTTGATCGTGACCGCCAAACCTATATCGCCGCCCATGCCCTGGGCCGGCGGCTGCTGTCGGCCTGGGCCGGCGGCGATCCGGCGTCGTGGCGTTTCACCATCGGCGACCATGGCAAACCCGAAGTGATTTCGCCGGCCAATGGGCCGTGTTTGCGGCTGAATCTGTCGCATACCAGGGGATTGGCGGCGGCGGTGCTGACCGAGGAATGCGATGTCGGCGTCGATGTGGAATGGCTGGGGCGCGACCCTGATTGCCTGGGTCTGGGGCGCCGCTTTTTCGCCGCCGCCGAATGCGCCGTTTTGGAAGCGGCGCCGCCGCAACGACTGGCCCATACCTTCTTGTCGTTTTGGACGTTAAAGGAAGCTTATATCAAGGCAATCGGCAAGGGTTTGGCGCAGCCGTTGGATTCATTCGCCTTTACTCTTGAGCCGCTATCCATCGCCTTCACCGATACTTTGGCCGATGATCCGGCCCATTGGCGTTTCCACCAAGCGCAACCGAATGATCAACACCTGTTGGCCTTGGCGCTGCGCCATCCCCATCCCGACCGTGTTCAGGTCGAACTGCGGGCGATGGATTTTTAATCGCAAATCGGGCCGGGCAGGATTTCGCGCAGGTAATGGGCAAGACCCAAATCTTGATTCCATTGGCGGGGGTGGCCCAGCGACACTTCTTCAAAGCGGGTGCCGTCGCGCCAATCGGTGCGCCGCACATGCAGATGGCCGCTGACCACCACCTTGGCGTTGAAGCGCCGATGCCAGTCGGCGGTGATCTTGGTGCCGCACCACGGGGTAAAGCGCGGCGCGCGCGGGATGTGGATCAGATCGTCGCGCAAGGGGAAATGGTTGACCAGCACCGTCGGGATGGCCGGGTCCAGCGCCGCCAGCCGGTCATGGGTGTGGCGGCACCGTTGCTCGCACCATGCTTCGCGACTGCTGTAAGGCGCCGGGTCCAGCAGCATTTCGTCGGCGCAGACATTGCGGAGCTCGGCGGCCCACGCCACCACGCCGTCACGGCTGACCGCGTCGGGGCGGAAACTGTAATCGTAGAGCAGGAACAGCGGCGCGATCCGGCATGGCCCGCCGGGGCCGTCCCACAATGGATATTCGTCTTCCGGGGTCAGGACGCCGTATTGCCGGGCCAGTTCGATTTGGGCCAGATAACGGCTTTGGCCGCGACGGGCCTGGGATGTGGTCTCGTCTTCCGGCACGCTCCACAATTCGTGATTGCCGGGCACCCAAAGAACCCGGCCGAAGCGGGCGGCGGCGGTGGCGAAGGCCAGACGCAGATGGTCGAAACGCTCGGCGATGTCGCCGGCCAGGATCAGCCAATCCTGCGGACAAAAGGGCAGGGTGGCCAGGGCGTCGCGGTTGACGGCGCTGGCCAGATGCAGGTCGCTGATTGCCAAAAGCCTCATCCCTCATGCTTAACAGATGCGGGCCGATGCTGCCAAGGCTGGGGGCGGAAGTGTCCTTGACGGTGATGGGGGTTTGGGCGAAACTCTCGAGGCTTTCTCGACCGCAGATATCGTAACCGCAGATATCGTCCTGTTGAGCGGAATCGGCCGTCCAAATCCTCTGAGGAGCACTTCATGCAATCCGCGACTTTGCCCGACGGCCGGGTCATATTCTGCGTCAATGCTTACGAGGTGGACTTTTCCGTCCATGAGATCTTTTCCGAAGATTTGCTGGCGCATGGCCTAAGCTTGCCCGCCGATGGCGTCTATTTGGATGTCGGCGCCAATATCGGCTTGTTTTCGCTGTATCTGCGCGATCATTGTCCCACCGCCCGCCTGATCGGCTTCGAGCCGATGCCTGCCGCCTTTGCCGCCCTAAAGGCCAATATGGCGGCGATGTCGCCAGCGGGAACCGCCGTGCAGCTGGCTTTGGGCGATCATTCCGGCTGGGCTGAATTCGACTATTTCCCCGGCATCGCCGCGCTCTCGACACAAAACCGCGCGGTCGGTCAGAAGATGTCGGCCGGTCTGCGCGGTCTGCTGGGCGGCGGCGCGGCCCAAGATGGCGTGCAAGACGTGCTCGACAAGACCGGCGTCGCCGCCGTGGCCCACGACGCCGCCTTTCTCGATCAGTTGTTCCAGCCGGAAGTGGTGCGGGCGCAAGTGGAAACCTTGTCCGATCAGATGCGGGTGTTGGGGGTTGATACGGTCGATTTGCTGAAGATCGACACCGAGGGGGCCGAGCGCGAGGTGCTGGCCGGCTTGGCCGCCGAGGATTGGCCGAAAATCCGCCAGATGTTGATCGAAGTGCATCTGGGCGAACAGGTTCTGGCGGAAATGGCCGCCGATTTGCGCCGACGCGGCTTCACCACCTCGCTTGGCCGTCATCCGCTGTGCCGGGACGGAGCCGAGGTTTTTCATATTTACGCGGCCCGTTGACCACCAAAGGGGGAGGTTCGAGCATGTCTGACGCCAATGCCAAGGGGGCGGTAACCGGTCATGATTGGTGGGCCATGCTGCCCGATCCGGCGTTCTTGGAAAATCCCTATCCGCAATTGCAGGCCTTGCGGGAACAAGGGCCGATTCATCTGGATGAAAAATCGGGTATCTATTTCGTTCTTGGCCACGAGGCGTTCGCCCGTATCGTCAAGGCGCCGCAGATGGGCCGCGACACCCGCACCTGGAAGAACGGCTGGTACAACGACGATTTCAAGCATCGCGATCCGGTGGGCTATAGGCTGTTCGATCAGTTCCAGCACCAGATGATCAATCGCGACGGCGCCGACCATCAGCGCATGCGCGGCATGTGGGAAAGCTCGTTCAAGGCTCCGGCCATGAAGGATCTGGTGCCGATGATCGAGGCCGAAGCCGCCCGTTTGCTGGAATGTCTGCCCGATCAGGGGCCGGTTGATCTGATCAAGGCCTTTGCCGGCCCCATGCCGTTGCGGGTGCTGTGCAATCTGTTCGACCTGTCCGAAGCCAGCGATGACGACATTCATCGCTGGAGCGCGTCGCTGATCCGGGTCGGCGACATCATGATGACGGCCGAGCAAAAGCAAGAGGCGCTGGACGCGCTTGATTGCTTCAAGGGGTTCTTGCGCCAATTGCTGGCCGAGCGTCGCGCCCGCCACGACCCGTCGCTGCTGAGCGTGATTATCAAGGCCGAGGATGAAGGCCAGCTGACGGAAGAAGAAACCTTGGTCAACATGGTTTCCATGCTGATCGCCGGCCATGAAACCACGGTGACGCTGATCGGCAACGGCTTGCTGCTGCTCTTGAAAAATCCCGAACAGATGGAACGTCTGCGCGCCGATCCCACCTTGGTGCGGCCGGCGGTCGAGGAATTCCTGCGGGCTGAACCGGGCGGCAACATGATCTTGCGGGTGGCGCTTGAAGATTTCGCCGTTGCCGGCACCACCATTCCCGCCGGCGCGCCGGTCATCGGCATGATTGGCGCCATCAACCGCGATCCGGCCCGCTTTGACGATCCCGACAGCATCGATGTCGGCCGCGCCAGCAACGCCCATTTCACCTTTGGCGGTGGCCCGCACATTTGCCTGGGGGCGCCCCTGGCCCGTCTCGAAGGCCAGATCGCCTTTACCGCCTTGCTTAAGCGCTGGCCCAAAATCACCCTGGACGGGGTGCCGGAATGGCGGCTTGATCGCCTGAATGCCCGCGGTTTGGCAACCTTGCCGGTTCGCGTCGGATGAGCCGCGATGTCGGTATCGAGGCGCTGCATATCTATGGCGGCGCCGCCTGTCTGGATGTGCGCGAATTGTGCACCCATCGCGGCCTTGACATGCCCCGCTTCGAAAACCTGCTGATGCGGGAAAAGACGGTGGCGCTGCCCTATGAAGACCCGGTGACCTTCGCCGTCAACGCCGCCAAGCCCTTGGTCGACAGCATGACCCCGGCGGAGCGGGCACGCATCGAGATGGTGGTGACCTGCACCGAATCGGGGATCGATTTCGGCAAATCCTTGTCCACCTATGTGCACCATCACCTGGGGCTGGCCGGCAATTGTCGACTGTTCGAGATCAAGCAGGCCTGCTATTCCGGCACCGCCGGCTTGCAGATGGCGGTTAATTTCATCTTGTCGGGGACGTCGCCGGGGGCCAAGGCGCTGGTCATTACCACCGACATTTCCCGCTTTGCCTTGGCCGATGCCGCCGCCATTCAGGAATGGGCCTATTCCGAGCCCAGTTCCGGCGCCGGCGCGGTGGCCATGCTGATCAGCGATATCCCGCATATCTTGCGCATTGATCCAGGAGCCTATGGCAATCATGGGTTCGAGGTCATGGATACCTGCCGCCCCGGCCCCGATACCGAGGCCGGCGACGCCGATCTGTCGCTGATGGCCTATCTGGATTGCGCCGAACGCGCCTACAAGGATTACGCCCGTCGGGTCGATGGCGCCGATTTCCGTCAATCCTTCGCCTATCTGTGTTTTCACACCCCGTTCGGCGGCATGATCAAGGGGGCGCATCGTCATCTGATGCGCAAGCTTTACAAGGCGCCGGCGGCCGAGATCGACGCCGATTTCGCCCGCCGTTTGTCCCCCAGCCTGACCTTCGGCCAGCGCGTCGGCAATACTGCCGGCGGCTCGGTCTTTCTGGGGCTGGCGGGCATGCTGGAGGCGGCCGAGATCAGCCAGCCGTGCCGCATCGGGCTGTTTTCCTATGGCTCGGGCTGCTGTTCGGAATTCTTTTCCGGCACCGTCACCCCGGATTCGCAACATCGCTTGCGCGGCTTGGGGCTGGCCGCCAGTCTGGATCGCCGCTATCGTTTGTCCATGGACGAATACGAAGTGCTGTTGAAGGGCGAGCACGTGGTGCGCTTCGGCACCCGTGACACTCGCCTGGATCAACGGGTGATCCCCGCCGCCCGCGACAGCTTCAGCGGCGGCAACCGGCTGGTGCTGGATGAAGTGGCCGCTTATCACCGGGTCTATTCCTGGGCCTGAGACAAAGGAGAAACCGCTTGGACCGTGATGCCGTATTGGCTTTGTTGATCGCGCAATTGCGCGATGTCGTCCCCGATCTGGCGGAAAAGCCGATTATCGGCACCGATTCCATGGCCGAATTGGGCGTCGATTCCATCGAACGCAGCGAAATCTTGATGAATACCCTGGAAGCCTTGGCCTTGGACCTGCCCATGGTGCACTTGCACGGGCCGCGCAATCTGGGCGAATTGGCCGATTTGCTGCATGGCAAACTCTGAAGTCTTTGTTGCCGGCATCGGCGCCGCCTGCGGCCTGGGGTGGGGCAAGGCGGCGCTGATCGAGGGCTTGTTGGCCGGCCGGGATGTCTTTTCCGTCCTGGCCCGGCCGGGACGCCAGGCCCCTGACGGCTCGACGGCCTTTATCGGCGTGGAAATGCCCGAACCGCCGGATATTTTGCCGCCACGGGTGGCGCGCACCGCTGGCTTCGGCGCCCGCGCCGCCATCGCCGTACTGGATGAAGCCTGGCGAGAGGCCGGTCTGGACGATGTCGATCCCCAGCGTATCGGCCTGATCGTCGGCGGCGCCAATCTGTCGTCACGGGAACATCTGCTGGCGGTGGCCGAATATGCCGACCGGCTGAAATTCATTCCACCGCGCCATGGCCATGTGTTTTTCGATAGCGATATCGTCGGCCTGTGCGCCAGCACCTATGCCATTCGTGGTTTTGCTCACAGTCTGGGGGCCGCTTCGGCCAGCGGCGCGGTGGCGGTGCTGCATGCGGCCGAAGCCATTCGCGCCGGCCGCGTCGATGTCTGCATCGCCCTGGGCGCGGTGCAGGATGTGTCTTATCTTGATCTGCTCGGCCTGCGCGCGCTGGGGGCCATGGGCAGTTCCCGTTTCGCCGATCGGCCCGGTCTGGCCTGCCGGCCGTTTGATGTCGATCATGACGGTTTTTTGTATGGCGAGGCCTGCGCCGCCCTGGTGTTGCGGCGTGGCGCGGGCGGCTATGGCTCTATCCTTGGCGGCGCCCAGGTGGTCGATGGCCAGCGTGGGCCGGAACCGTGCGGCGAAGGTCAAAGCCGGGCCATCGCCGCCGCCTTGGCCCAAGCGGGGATGAGCGCGGCCGCCATCGATTACGTCAACGCCCACGGCACCGGCACCCCCAAGGGCGATGAAATCGAGGCCGCCACCTTGCGTTCCATGGGGCTGCAACAGGCTTGGATCAATGCCGGGAAATCCATTACCGGCCATGGCCTGGCCGCCGCCGGAGCCATCGAGGTGGCGGCGAGCTTTTTGCAAATGCACGCCGGCGCGCTGCATCCGACCCGCAATCTCGACACGCCGCTTGACCCGAATTTGCGCTGGGTCCGGGGCGGGGCGCAGAGCCATCGCATCCGGCACGCGTTGAAAGTGTCGTTTGGTTTCGCCGGCTGCGACACCGCCTTGGTGCTGGGGGCGCCGCCATGAGCTTTGAAACCCTGTCGATGGAAAACGCTGACGGTATCTGTACCGTGCGCTTTACCCGAGCACAGGCCGGCAATGCCATCAATGCCGCCTTCATCGCCGAATTGTCGGCGGTGGTGGACGCCTGCGCCGCGGCGGATGGGCCGTCGGTGCTGGTGCTGCATGGCTCGGCCGAAGTGTTTTGCGCGGGCGGCGATTTCCAGGCGACGGCGGCTTCGGACGTGGTCGAGGACCCGGCGCCGCTGTACGAATTATGGCAACGTCTGGCGACGGGGCCGTTCATCGCCATCGCCTGCGTACGCGGTCGGGTCAATGCCGGCGGTGTTGGGCTGGTTGCCGCTTGCGATATCGTCTTGGCTGAAAGCACGGCCAGTTTCGCCTTGTCGGAATTGCTGTTCGGTCTGTTTCCGGCCTGTGTTTTGCCGTTTCTGGTGCGCCGTGTCGGTGTGCAAAAAGCCCATTATCTGACGCTGTCGACCCAGGCGATCAGCGCCGCCCAAGCCCTGGAGTGGGGCTTGGCCGACGGTGTCGCCGACCCGGTGGAAGATGCCTTGCGCAAGCATCTGCTGCGGCTGCGCCGATTGAACAAAGCGGCTGTCGGCGGCTATAAGGCCCACATGGCCGGCTTGGCCGGTCTAGAGGCGGCCAAGCCGGCGGCGTTGGCCGCCAATCGAACCATGTTCAGCGATCCGGCCATCCGCGCCGGCATTCGCCGCTATGTGGCTGAACGGAAATTCCCCTGGGAAGATTAGAGAGCGTGTTCACACGCGACAAGCCCGAGCGGCGTTTGAGCCGCCCGGCACGGGCCAAAACGTGTTCACACGCGACAAGCCCGAGTGGCGTCTGAGCCACCCGGCACGGGCCAAAGCGTGTTCACACGCGACAAGCCCGAGCGGCGTCTGAGCCACCCGGCACGGGCCGGCGCCTTTTATCAGAATCCGGCAACGGCTCCGTCGCTGCGGGGGTCGGTGGCGCCTTCCAGCCAGCCATCGGCCTGGCGGACGATGGCGCCGGCATGCCCCATGGTGGAGGAGAACGCCGGATACAGTTCCACCGCATGGCCGGCGGCGCGCAAGGCGTCGACCAGTTCAGGGGCGAAGCGGTTTTCCAGCTTCAAGCTGACGCTGTTCTCGCCCCAGGTGCGGCCCAGCAGCCAGCGCGGCGCGCTGACCGCTTGTTGCAGCGGTTGGCCGAACAGAACATGGCGGCTGAACAGCGCCGATTGGGTTTGCGGCTGACCTTCGCCGCCCATGGTGCCGTAGACCATGGTACGGCCGTCATCCAAATGGGCCATGGCCGGATTGAGGGTATGGAACGGCTTGCGGCCGGGCTTGAGGGCGTTCCAGCCGTTCTCGGCCAGGCGGAAGCTGGCGCCGCGATTTTGCCAGATCAGGCCGGTGCGCGGCAGCACGACGCCGGAACCGAACTCGAAATAGATGCTTTGGATGAAGCTGACGGCGCGACCCTCGCCGTCGATCGCTCCCATCCAGGTGGTGTCGCCGCCGCTGGGCGGCGCCGGCCAAGGGGCGGCGACGGCGGGGTCGATGCGGGCGGCCAATTGGTCAAGCCGGACCGGATCAAGCCAGCTTTCCACCGGCTCGGGCATATAAGCGGGATCGCCGACCACCCGGTCGCGCACCAGGAAGGCTTGCTTGGTCGCTTCGACCAGACCGTGGATATGGGCGAAGCCTTCCGCTTCGCCGACGCCCAGGCGGTCGAACAAAGCCAAGATCATCAGCGAAGCCAAGCCTTGTGTCGGCGGCGGGAAATTATAAAGCTGGCCGCAGCTCAGCCGCACACTGAGCGCTTGGCGCCGCTGCGCCTGATGGGCGGCGAGATCGGCGGCGACCAGCGGCGAGCCGACCTCGGCCAGATCGGCGGCGATGTCGGCGGCCAGGGCGCCCCGGTAAAAACCGTCCAGGCCGTCGCCGACCAGACGACGCAAGGTGCGGGCCAGTTCCGGCAGGCGCAGCACCGCACCTTCGGCCGGAGCGGCGCCGTCGCGCAGGAAATGATCGGCGAAACCGGGGACGGTGGCCAGTTCGTCACGTTTCGCCATTGTCAGTTCATGCTGGGACTGGGTCACCGCCATGCCGGTCTCGGCGTGAAAAATCGCCTCTTCGAGCAAGCGGGCCAGGGGTAAGGGCTTGCCCCACGGACTCGCCTCGGCCAAGGCGGCCTGCCAACCCGAGACGGTGCCGGCCACGGTATTGGCGGCCAGGCCGCCACGCCACGGCACCGCGTCAAGCCCGGCCTTGTGATAAAGCGCCACATCGACATTGCGGCCGGCGGCGCCGCAAGCGTCGATGGCCACCGGGGCGCGGCCCGGTTCGGCGATCAGCCAAAAGCCATCGCCGCCCAGGCCGGTCATGTGCGGATAGACCACCGGCAAGGTGGCGGCCATGGCCACCACCGCCTCGACGGCGTTGCCGCCGTCGCGCAGGACCGACAGCCCGGCTTGCGAGGCGAGATGGTGGGGCGCGGTGACCATGCCGCGACGGCTGCGGGGGGTAAACAGCATGACGAAGCTCTTTCTAGGTGAGAATTGAATAGAACATGCGGGCCGCGGTCAGGGCCAAGAACACGGCAAAGGCCCGGCGCAAGGCCTGGGTGTTCAGCTTGTGGGCCAGTTTGGCGCCGATGGGGGCCAAGGTCATCGAGGTCGGCAAGATCAGCGCCACCCCCAGCAGGTTGATGTAGCCCAAGCTGAACGGCGGTCGGCCCTCGACGTTCCAGCCGGTCAGGATGAAGCCGATGGCGCCGGGGATGGCGATGATGAAGCCGATGGCGGCGGCGGTGCCCACCGCCCGGTGGATGGGAAAGCGGAACAGCGTCAGGGTTGGCACCGACAAGGTGCCGCCGCCGATGCCCATCATCGACGACAAACCGCCGATGACGATGCCGATGACGGCGCGCAATGGATTTTTGGGCAGATCCTCGGCGATATGCCAATCCTTGTTGCCGAACGCCATGTGCACGGCGACCAGCGAGGCGACCACGGCGAACACGCCGGTCAAGGCCGGGCCGCGCACATAGCCGGCCAGGGCGGTGCCGATGATCACGCCGATCAGGATGAACGGCCCCCATTGCTTCAACAAGGCGATATCCACCGCCCCCTTGCGCCAATGGCTGCGGGTCGAACTGACCGAGGTGGCGATGATGGTGGCCAGCGAGGTGCCCACCGCCACATGCATGCGGACATGTTCGTCCAGACCCATGGTGGTGAACAGGTGAAACAGCACCGGGACGATGACGATGCCGCCACCGACGCCGAGCAAACCGGCGGCGAGGCCGCCGGCGGCCCCGGCGGCCAGCAAGATGGCCGCCAGTACGGCCAGATTGGACAGATCAGTTTCCATGCGTCACCAACCGATGGCCTTGGGCAGCCACGTGGCCACCTTGGGATAGAAGAAAACCAGCATCAGGGATACGCCTTGCAAGAAGATGAAGGGGATGACGCCGCGATAGATGTCGGTGGTGGCCACCGATTTCGGCGCGACGCCGCGCAGGAAGAACAAGGACCAGCCAAACGGCGGGGTCAGGAAGCTGCTTTGCAGGTTCAGGGCGATCAGCACCGCCACCCACACCAGATCGACGCCGGCATTTTGCAAGATGGGCAGGAACAGGGGCACGGCGATGTAGCTGATCTCGATCCATTCGATGAAGAAGCCCAAGACGAAGATGATCAACATCATGAACCAGATGTCGGCGTTGATGCCGCCGGGGACCAACTCGAACAGGTCGTGCACCAATTGCTCGCCTTGCAGGCCGCGAAAGGCCAACGAGAACACCTGCGAGCAGATCAGGATGAAGAACATTCCCGCCGTGGTCTTGGCGGTGGCCAAGACGGTGTCGCGCAGAACCTTCAGGCTGAAGCGGCGGGAGATGGCGGCGACCAGGATCGAGCCCAAGGCCCCCATGGAGGCGGCTTCGGTGGGGGCGGCGATTCCGCCGATGATCGAGCCCAGCACGGCGACGATCAGGCCGATGGGCGGCAAACCGACCTTCAGCACCTTGATCCACAAATCCTTGCGGGCCAGCGCGTCGCGTTCCTCGAGCGGCACGGTGGGGGCGCGATGCGGCTGCAACCAGCCGATCATCAGGATATAAAGGATGTAGATGCCGGCCAACAGCAGGCCCGGCAGCATGGCGGCGGCGAACAAGGTGCCCACCGATTGACCCAGGATGTCGCCCAGCAGGATCAGCACCAGACTGGGCGGGATGATCTGCCCCAACGAGCCCGAGGCGCAGATGGCGCCGCAGGCCAGCTTGGGGTCATAGCCACGGCGCAGCAGCGCCGGCAGGGTCAGCAGGCCCAAGGTCACCACGGTGGCGCCGACGATGCCGGTGGTCGCCCCCATCAGCACGCCGACGACGATGATGCCGACGCCCATGCCGCCGCGCAGATTGCCCGACAGATGGCCGATGACGTCCATCAGTTCCTCGGCGACGCGGGATTTTTCCAGCATCATGCCCATGAACACGAAAAGCGGGATGGCGATCATGGTGTAATTGCCGGTGACGCCGAAGATACGCGCCGGCAGCAATTGAAACAAGGTATCGCCAAAACCAAGATAGCCGAAGAAAAACCCGGTTACCGCCAAGGTCAAGGCCACTGGAATGCCGGCGGTCAACAAGACGAAGAACGAGACCAGACAAAGGATGGCGAGAATTTCGTTACTCATATGGCTTCTTCCTGTCCATGCGGGGCGATCTCGGCCTGTAGCGGCGTGCCGGTGGCCAGGCTGACCATGGCGCGCAAGGCGGCGGCTGACGATTGGATCGCCAGCAGGGCGAAGCCCAGCGGAATGAACGCTTTCAGCACCCAGCGAAACGGCAGGCCGCCGGGATCGGGGGAGCCTTCACCGACGGCGAAGGACTGGCCGACATAGCCGATGGACAGCAAGACCAGAATCACCGCCATGGCCAGGACCAGAAGATGGGTGACGATCTCGATCGACGCCTTAACCCCATGGGGAAAGCGGGCGAAGATGAAATCGACCCGGACATGGCCTTCTTGCTGGATGGCGTAAGACATGCCGAGCAAGATGATCGGCGACATCAGATGCCATTCCAGTTCCTGCGCCCAGACCGCGCCGGTGTTGAAGGCGTAGCGCAACAAGACGTTGCTTGCCATCACCACCACCAGGACGAAATTCGTCCAGGCGGAGGCGCGGCCGACGCGCTCGACCACACGGTCGAGAACGCCGGCCAAAGTCAGAAGCGCCCCCATGGCGCTAGGTGAGCTTCAAGCGGTTGCGAAGCTGGTTTTGGTAAACCGCTTCGGAAATGCCCGACCACTTGTCGTGGGTGGCCTTGAAGTTGAAATAGGAGTCGTGGACCTTTTTCACCATCGGATCCTTGGCGACCGCGTCGGACAGCACTTGGCTGGTGGCCTCGGCCAGCTTGTCGACCAGGGCGTCGGGCAACGGTTGGGCGATGACCCCCTGATTGGTGACCAGATCGTTCAAGGCCTCGGCATTGGTCGCCTCGCACCAGGATTGGCTGATGATGGTGCAGGCCGAGGCGGCGGCGCGGACAATGGCCTGAAGGTCGGCCGGCAGGGATTCCCACGCCTTGCGGTTGACGATCAGCTCGGTGACGTTTTCGGGTTCGTGCCAGCCGGTGGTGTAATAGTACTTGGCGGCTTTTTGCAGGCCCAGGCGCCGGTCCTGATAGGGGCCGACGAATTCGGCGGCATCGATGACGCCGCGTTCCAGCGCCGGGAAGATCTCGCCGCCGGGCAGCAGCTTCACATCGACGCCCAAGGTGGCGTAGACCTTGCCGGCCAAGCCGGCGATACGCATCTTCAGACCCTTCAAATCATCGACGGTGTTGATCGGCTTGCGGAACCAGCCGGTCATCTGGATGCCGGTGTTGCCCACCGACATGGGGACCAGATCGAAGGGGGCGTACAATTCCTCCCACAATTTCTGTCCGCCGCCATGGTACAGCCACGACGTCATGCCCTGGAAATTCAGGCCGAAGGGAACGGTGGTGAAGTATTGGGCGGCGAAGGTCTTGCCGGCCCAGAAATAGGCGTTGCCGATATTCATCTCGACCGTGCCCTTGGACACGGCGTCAAAGCCTTCCAGGGCGGGGATCAGCTCGCCGGCGGCGAATTGCTGGATATTGAGGCGGCCACCCGACATCTCGCGGACCATGCGGGCGAAATCGGCCGGGCTGCCCGGACCGGTCACATAGAATGGTGAGCCGGGGCCATAGGCATTGGTCATCTTCCAATTATAGGTCTTCTCGGCTCTGGCGATGGCCGGAGCCGCCAAGGTGCCCGCCGCCCCCAGCATACCCGCCTTCAGTATCGACCGTCTGTTCATTGCCCGCTCCTTGTGGTGGTGCTGTGTATTTAGACAACCGAAAGGCTCTTCATGCTGTTTGAGCCCTCGGCTGCCTTGATCCAAAAGCAAGGGCCGTGCCACATTGTTAACCTGTTGATCAGGAAAGAAAAAATCATTTTCCCTTGGATCGTTGGGGCGGGGCGGTGATCAACAAAGGATCACAAGATTAAATTTGGTATACCATTTTAAATCGGTTATCTAGTTGAAAATAATGATTAAAATATGTTCGCAGCCGCACAACGCCTAAAAAATAGGCGTGCGTTCAAAAAAAGGGCGCTGGCCGAGTAAGGAGGGGATCAGGCGTCGGGATGGGCGGTGACGCGATAGCGTTCAGCCGCTTCATGCGAGGAATGGATATGCGCGCGCATGCAGGCGGCGGCGGCGTCGGCGTCGCCGCGCAAGATGGCCTCGACGATGGCTTGGTGCTCTTCGAACGAGGCGCTGATGCGGATGGGCAATTTGAACTGGGCGCGGCGGAACGGGGCGACGCGGCCGCGCATGGCCAAGGTGGTTTCGACCATCTGTTGATTGTGGCAGCCACGAAAGATGGCGGCATGGAATTCCAGGTTGAAGGCGTCGTAACGGTCGCTTTGGCCGCGACTGACCGCCTCCATGCTGGCCACATGCATGGCTTCCAATTGGCGGCGTTCCTCGGCGACCATGCGGAGGGCGGCCAAGCGGGCGCAGCTTGCCTCTAATTCACCGGCCAATTCGAACATTTCCCGCACCTGATCGGAATCGACACGGGCGACGAACACGCCGCGATGGGGGTGGCTTTCCACCAATCCGGTCACCGCCAATTGTTTCAGCGCTTCGCGCACCGGGGTGCGCGACATGCCCCATTGCGCCGCCAGCAGGCGTTCGTCCAGGCGGGTGCCGGGCAGCAGGCGGCCGGCCAGGATATCGTCGGCCAAGGATCGGCGCAGTTCTGGCGCCAAGGTTCGGCGCGGTTCCGGCGGGGCGGCAGGGGCGGGGGGCATGGGGTAAATGTCCTTAGTTTCAAGGAGTGACGCGGACGCGCGCTTTCCGGCTTAAGGTGCCGGTTCGCTTAAAACATCTTTCCGAACACCAGCGGCAACCACAGCAGCGCCGCCAGGGTGGATAGCGCCACCGCCACCGCCGCGCGGTCGGGGTGGATGTTGCGCAAGGTGGCGTGGACCACGGTGACGGCGGCCATGGGGGTCAGGCTTTCGATCAACAGAACCTGATGGCCGACATTGGAAAAGGCGTGCAGCCATGTCCGGTCAAAGACGATAAAGGCCGCCGCCAAAGCCGGCCACAGCAGAAATTTCCACGCGAAGGTGAAGCCGATGAAGCCGAAATCAAGGCGAAAGCGGCTTAGGCCGGCCAGACCCAGGCCAACGATCATCATGCCGACGGCGGAAAAACCGCCGGCCAGCAAATCCACCGTCTGCGGGACATAGCCGGGCAAGACGATCTGATTGGCGTTGAGGCTCAGTCCAATCCAACAGGCATGCAGTCCGGGATATTTCAGCACCCGGAGCAGCGCCCCTTTCCAGGTGGCGTCGCCACGGCTCATGATGAAAAAGCCGACCGAGTTTTCATAGGCGGTAAAGCCGAACGACACCAAAACCACATAGGGCAGGGATTCGGGACCGATCAGCGCCAGGCAGGCGGGAATGCCGAAAAAGCCGGTATTGCCGGTGGCCACGCTGAAGGCGCTCAACCGCTCGCGGCCGTCACGCCAAAACCGCGAGGCTATCGGCAAGGCGATCCAGGCGGCAAGGCAGGCGGCGGCCAGAATGGCGAAGGGCAGCACCAGCATGGCGCCTTCCAGCTTGGCCGCGTAAAAACCCTTGAACACCACCGCCGGGGACAGCACATAAAGCGACAATTTGCCGATATCTTGGCTTTTGACGCCCAAAAAGCGGCCCAAGGCAAAACCGATAGCCACAAGCAGATAAAGCGGGATCAGTTTCACCGCAAGCGAGGTGTCGGTCATGGAAGGGGGCTGTCCTCGGAAAAAAAAGCGGGTGTGGCGGGCCTGTGCACGGGCGCCCGGATGGGGTAAGCTTTCGGCCTTGTCGCAGATGGTGCCCTCAAACGGAGCGTCCTGGCAATGGCTGCCTTGATCCGTCAGAACCGTATCACCGGGGTGTTGGCCCCGGTTCTCACCCCGTTCGATCGTAAGTTGACGTCAGACCCCAAGCGTTTCGTCGCTTTCGCCCGCGTGCTGGCCAGCTTGGGCATCGGCTTGGCGCCGTTTGGCACCACCAGCGAAGGCAATTCGTTGTCGGTGGCGGAAAAGCTTGATCTGCTCGACGCGCTGGCGACGGCGGGGATCGACATGGGGCAGGTGATGCCGGGCACCGGAACCTGTGCGTTGCCCGATACGGTGGAACTCAGTCGCCGCGCCGTCAGGCTGGGCTGTGGCGGTGTGCTGATGTTGCCGCCGTTTTATTACAAGGGCATGGCCGATGACGGCCTGTTCCGGTCGTATTCCGAGGTGATCCAGCGGGTCGGCGACAAGAATATGCGCCTGTATCTCTATCACTTCCCTCGGCAAAGCGGCGTGCCGCTGTCGCTGCCCTTGATCGAGCGCTTGCTCAAGGCCTATCCCGGCGTGGTGGCGGGGATCAAGGATTCATCGGGCGAATTCAGCAATATGGAAGCGATGATCCGCGCCTTTCCCGGCTTTGACGTCTTTACCGGCACCGAGGCGCTGATGCTGAAGGTGCTGCGCATCGGCGGCGCCGGCTGTATTTCCGCCAATGCGAACGTCAATGGCGCCGCCATGGTTGAATTGTTCCGTAAATGGCGCGAACCCGAGGCCGAGGGCTTGCAAGAGGCGCTGACCGCCTTTCGCGTCGCCACCCAGGATTTTCCGCTGGTTCCGTTGCTTAAAACCCTGGTGGCGCGGGCCAGCGGCGATCAAAGCTGGCGCGTTACCCGACCGCCGTTACTGGATCTGTCCATCGACGCCGAGGATGAAGCGGCCAAGCGTCTGGGCAAGGCCGGCTTCCCGGTCTAAGGGGAACATTCCCGTTAAGCCGCGGGCTCCATCTCGTGGCCGGGTTTCTTACGGCCAAGAATGGTGATGGCCAGCGCCGCCGCCGCCACGCAAGCCGCGACCAGGAACGTTGTCCGCATGCCCGTGGCCACCGCTTGGGCCGTGGCCTGGGCGACGTCAGAGCCGCTCCAGGCCAGGGCGAAAACCGCTCCCATGGCTGACGCCCCGGTAATCAGCCCCAAATTGCGCGACAGGTTCAAAAGGGCGGAAACCAGTCCTCGGCCCTGGTCGGAGACGTGGGTCATGACAGCGGTGTTATTGGCGGTCTGAAACAAGGCATAGCCGGCGGTGAGCACGGCCAGGGGGACGATATAGCCGGCAAGGCCAACAGAGAGTGGCGTGACGGCAAGACCCAAGGCGCCAAGGACCATGGCGCCAAGCCCGCCAAGGGTCACCGGGTAGGTGCCGAAACAATCGACCATGCGTCCGGCCGGGATGCCGGTCAGCGCGGCGACCAGTGGACCGACGGACATGGTCAGACCGACAATAACCGCCCCCTGTCCCAGCGTCTTGGTCAGATAGAACGGCCCCACCACCAACGTGGCCATGACGATTGTCGCCACCAGCGCCGAGCTGAGCAACGAGCCGCGCAGGCCGCTTTGGCGGAACATGGCGACCCGGATCAGTGGAGATTGCGTCCGCGATTCGAGCCAAAAAAACAGCCCCAGGCCGATAGCGGTCATCGCCAGAAAAATCAGGTCAAGATCGCCGCCGACGGTCATGGCCAAGGCATAAGCGGCCAGGGTCAGGGACAGCAACACCATCCCCCAGATATCGAAACTGGGGTGATCGGCGTTTGACGGCCGCCGGTCGGCGGGCAGATAGCGATAGGCAAGGCCAAAGGCGATCATCCCCAAAGGCAGGTTGATGGAAAAGATCGCCTTCCACCCCCATGCCGCGATCAAGACGCCGCCCAAGGATGGCCCCAAAGCGGTGCCGCTGGCGGACATGGTCGCCAATAATCCCATGGTGCTGCCGGTTTTTTCCTTGGGGATGGCGTCGCCGACAATGGCCATGGTCAGGGCCATCATCACCGCCGCGCCCACCCCCTGGATGGCGCGGGCGGCGATCAGCAGCGCAAGAGTGGGGGCGATGGCGCATAGCCCCGAAGCCAGGGTGAATACGGCGATGCCAGCAAGCAACAAACGCCGGCGTCCGATCAGGTCGCCCAGGCGGCCAATGCCGACAATCAGGCTGGTGATGGCCAGAAGATAGGCCAGGATGACCCATTGAACCTGTTGGAACGATGCGCCAAACGCCTGGACCAGGGTGGGAAGGCCAACATTGGCGATACTGGTGCCCAGGGATGACAGCAGGACCGAAAGCGACAGGCCGGCCAAGATCCCACGGATGGAAGAGTGCGGGCTCATTTGGTCCAAGGCGGCGGCGGGGCGAGGGCTAAGGGGCGGTTTCATGGCGGCGGATTCCATCATCTGGCCGCTTCGGAAATGAAGCTTTCAGCAGCCTAAGCGGTGGTTATGAATGGCGATAGGCGCAGTATTTGCAGTATATAGATGCACCAGACGCTATAGTTTGATGGCGCATCGCAAGGGGACGGCCATGTCCAGACCTGATCTGAATTTGCTCTATACCCTTGACGTTTTGCTGGCCGAAGGCAGCGTGGTCGGGGCGGCGCGGCGATTGCGTCTCAGTCCATCGGCCATGAGTCGGGCCTTGGCGCGATTGCGTGAGACAACCGGCGATCCGTTGCTGGTTCGGGCCGGCCGGGGGCTGGTCGCGACCCCGCGGGCGTTGGAATTGCGCCAGCAGATCGCTCAATTGGTCCAAGACGCCACGGCGGTGTTGCAGCCGGCGAAAATGCTGGACCCGACGCGGCTGGAGCGCGCGTTTTTTGTGCGGAGCAGCGAAGGCTTCGTTGAAAATTTCGGTGCCGCGCTGATTGCCCGTGTGGCGACCCAGGCCCCTGGGGTGCGGCTGCGCTTTGTCGCCAAGCCGGATCGAGGCAGCGCGCCGTTGCGCGATGGCCGCGTCGATTTGGAAATTGGGGTGGTGAGGGCGGATGATGGGCCGGAGGTGCGGACACAAGGATTGTTCCGGGACCGCTTTGTCGGGGTGGTCGGTCAGGGGCATCCCTTGACCCAGGGGGAAATCACCGCCGCCCGCTATGCCGGCGGCAAGCATGTTTTGGTGTCGCGGCGGGGATTGGATCGGGGGCCGGTGGATGAAGCGTTGGCGTCCTTGGGCTTGACCCGTGACATCATCACCATCGTCGGCGGCTTTTCCGCCGCCCTGGCTCTGGTCCGGGCGGCAGAGCTGATTGTCGCCGTCCCCGAGCGTCACACCACGGCCTTGCGCGCCGGTCTGCATACTTTCCCGTTGCCGGTCGCGCTGTCGCCGGTGATGGTGCGCATGCTGTGGCACCCCCGGCTTGATGCCGATCCGGGGCATTGTTGGCTGCGCGAAAATGTACGCGCGGTTTGCGCTTTATCCTAAGAAAGCGCGATCACCCGAATGGGTCATCGCACTTGCTGCACATGGGAATGCCGGAAACGTCGCCACAGCGGAAGGCATCGACGATTTTGCGGAATTCCGGCCCCTGGCGAATTTCCGCCAGACTTTGTTCCATGATATTGCCGATTTTCAGTTCGGCATTGGAATCATAGCAGGCGCAGGCGGTCACCGTGCCGTCGCAGAACACGCCGACGGCGCGCAACAGCACCCGGCACGGCATCAGCCGCTGATGTCCGATGTTCTTGAGCGACCAGATGCCGTGATTTTCAAAGAATTTGCCGTGCACGACGTTGCCGCCAAAATTGTTGGCAATGACGGTGAAGACTTTTTCCACCCCGTGACCTTCCAGGAAGGCGCGGGTGCGGTCGCGAACTTCGGCCCAATTGTCGCCGGTGCACACCGCCTTGACCATGAAGTTGGTTTTGGTGCCTCGGGTGGTTTCGGCCATCTTGTGCAGGTTGGCGAGCGTGCGGTCGAACTTGGCGCCGACATAGGTGGCCTCGTAGCTGTCCTTGTCCCAGCCGGCGAAGGAAAACTGGATATAGGCCAGGCCCAGCTTGCCCAGTTTCTCGCAGCGCTCTGGCGTCAGGGGCGTGCCGTTGGTGACGATGCCGACGGAAAAGCCCATGCCCACCGCCTTTTCCAGCATCTCGAAGACGTGGGGGTGCAGCATGGGCTCGCCCTGGCCCGACAAGATGTGAAGCGTGGTGATGCCGTTGGCCTTGGATTGTTCGAGGATGCGGTCGAACACGTCCAATTCCATGAAACCGGAATTGGATTTCCACACCTCGTGGCCACACATGGCGCAGCGCAGGTTACAGCGCCGGGAAATCTGCATGTACAGTTCGGTGGGCAGCAAGTGGCGCGCTTCGGATTGGGCGATGACATGGGCGCGGGCTTCGGCCAGCAGCGTGGCGGCGCGTTCCTTTTGTCCGGCCTGATCCAGGCCGATGCCGAGGAAATAGCGGGTCCGGCCGTTGGGCTGGGCCTTATAGGCGGCTTCCAGCAGGGGAATGGCCTGTTGCGCGCGGCCTTGTTCGATCAAGGCGCCGGCCAGCCCCATGGCGCTGTCGAAATGGCTGGGAACCAGCTTAAGCAACGAGCGGAATCCGACCTCCGCCTCGGCCCAGCGCTCCAGCGTCATCAAGATGGCGGAGCGGCGGAAGACGCAATCGGGCACATGGGGATAGGCGGCCAACAGCTTTTCCGCTTCATCCAGTTTCTGATTGGCGGCCAAGGCTTGGGCGCGGACCAGCGCATCGGAAACATCGGCTGGAAAAGCAGGGGCAGGGGCGGACGAGGCCATCGGAACTCCGAAAACTATCACCAAAGGCCGGCATCTTATCAGCACTGCCGTGGATTTGGATATGTCATAAGGTTCGCGGGATTGTGGCCCAAGCGGGCATCGGGCATGATGGCGCGCTGGCGAAAAGGAGATGAATACGTGGATTTTCCGGCCGACCCAAAACCCGAGGTTGCGATTGCCGCGCCCGTGGATGGGGGCAAAGGCCGCTGCCGCTTTGGCATTCGCGCCAAATTGCTGGTGGCCGTGGGATTGTTGGCGGGGATGACGTTGTTGGCCGGTTGGCTGGCCTGGAACAGTTATTCCGAGGTCGGTCGCTTGTTGACCGCGGTGACCCGCGCCAATCTGCCCAGCGTCGCCGCCGCCTTGAAATTGTCGGAAGCCACCGCCCGTCTGGCCGCCGCCGCCCCGGCGCTTGATTCGTCGCAAAGCCAGTTTCAGCGGCAGAATAATTTCGTCGCCTTGCAACAGCAGGCGCAGCGTTTGCGCAATCTGATCGAGGACCTGGAAGGCACCAGCATCAACCTGCCGCAATTGCAGGAATTGCGGACGTTGATGGTCTCTATCGGCGATAACGTGGTCGGCCGCAATGCTTTGGTCGACCGCCGTCTGCAACAAAGCGAACGCAGCCGCCAGCAGGCACTGGGCCTTGCCACTCTGGATAACGGGGTGCGTACGTTGCTGGCCCGCAAGGGCACTGATTCCGATCTGGCGGTGGTGGCGGCGGCCTCTGATCTGCTGCGTCAGGCCCATGCCAGCCGCGACATGGATAATCTGGGCGATCTGCGGCGACGCTATGAAATGGTGTCGCGGCACTTGGCCGAGATGATCGACGATCCGCGCACCATCGATCTGCCCCTGCGGGAGGCTGCCCGCCAAGCCATCACCTTGGGCAATGGCCCGGAAAACGTGTTCGAATTGCGAACCCGTGGGCTGATGACCGATGTCCGCTTGCTTGCCGCCAACGAAGAAGGCCGCGATCTGGTGGCGCGGACTTCGTCGGTGGTCGGCCGCATCGTCTCGGAGACCGAGGCCGCGGCCATCGCCAACGAACGCCGGGCCGCCGCCGCCTTGGCCACCGGCCGTCAGGTGATGATGGGCATCGCCGTGGTTACCGTAATGGGGCCGCTGCTGTTTATCTGGATGTATTTGGGCCGCAATATCGTCAATCGTCTGGCGGGTCTGGCCTCGGCCATGCACCGCATCGTCGAGGGCGATTACCACACCAAGGTGGAAGCCTCGGGCAATGACGAGATTGCCGACATGGCCGGCGAATTGGTGGTGTTCCAGCGGGCCTTGGCACAATTGCAGGATTCCACCGACGCGCTCAAGGAAAGCGAAGGCCGTCTGCGCACCATCCTTGATACCTCGCCGCTGGCCTTGGCCATCAGTCGGGTGTCTGATAACGCCATTCTTTACGTCAATCCGCGGTGGTCGGAATTGTTTGACTCCAGCCTCGACACCAGCGACGGCAAAAGCGCGGCGTCGTTCTATGCCGATCCGCGCGACCGCGACCGCGTGGTTGAACTGGTGCGGAGCCAAGGCTATCTGGCCGATTACGAAAGCCGCATGCGCCGGGCCAACGGCCTTGAATTTTGGGCGATGATGTCGGCGGCGGCCATCGATATGGATGGCGAGCCGGCGATATGCGTGTCGACCACCGACATCACCAAACGCAAGGAACAAGAAGAAGCGCTGGCCGAAGCCAAGCGTACCGCCGAGGACGCCAGCCAAGCCAAATCGTTGTTTCTGGCCACCATGAGCCACGAAATCAGAACACCGATGAACGGCGTGCTGACCATGGCGCAATTGCTGGAAGACATGCCGCTGGCCCAAGAACAAAAGGAAATGGCCCGCGTCATCCGTGATTCGGCCACCGCGTTGCTGACCATTATTAATGATATTTTGGACTTCTCGAAGATCGAATCCGGCAAGTTGGAGCTTGAGATCATCGAGATGTCGCTTTCCGACGTCATCGAAAGCGTGGCTGAATTGCTGGCCCCCCGCGCGGCGGAAAAGGGCATCGGCCTGATGACCTATGTGGATCCGACGCTGTCCGATCTGTTCATGGGCGATGCGACGCGGCTACGCCAAATCGTCACCAATCTGGCCGGCAATGCGGTCAAATTCACCGACAAGGGCTATGTGCGCATCGCCGCCGAACCGGCCGAGGTCGGGCGTGTGCGCTTCACCATCACCGATACCGGCATCGGTCTTAACGGCGTGCAGCAAGCCAAGCTGTTCGAGCCGTTCAGTCAGGCCGACGCCTCGATTTCACGCCGCTATGGCGGCACCGGTTTGGGGCTGTCCATTTGTCGCCGGTTGGTGGCGATGATGGAAGGCGAGATCGGGGTGGAAAGTCTGGTGGGGTCGGGATCAAGCTTTTGGTTCACCTTGCCGTTGGAACAGGTGGGCGAAGATTCGGCCAATGGTCCGGATTTGGCCGGCATCGCCGTGCTGCTGCTGGCCGAGGGGCCGATGGCGGCGGAAATTTTGCGCAATTATCTGGGCCATCTGGGGGCGCAGGTGGCGGTGGTCGCCTCTACCGATGGGGCACTGGCCGCCGTGCGGGCCGCCGCTTTGGCCGGGTGGAATTACGATGTGGTGCTGATGGATGCCGGGGCCGAGCATCAGATACGGGTGCCGATGGCGGCGTCGTTGCGGCTTGCCGCGGGTGACCAGACCACCACCCAGGTGGTGCTGATGGCCGCCCATGCCACCTATCCCGCCGTCGCCGCCGCCGTGCGGGAGGCCGGGTTGTTCGCCACCTTGTCCAAGCCCATCCGGCGGAATTCCCTGTGGCGGGTGGTCGGCGCCGCCGCCAATCGCGCCTTCTTGGCCGACGAGACCGAGGAAACCACGGATCTGTCCGAATCCTTCACCCCGCCCACCCATGACGAGGCCGCCGCCGCCGGCTGCCTGATCCTGGTGGCCGAGGACAATCCGACCAATCAGGTGGTCATTCGCCGGCTGATGGAGCGCATGGGCTATGCCATCGAGATCGTCCGCAACGGTCTGGAAGCATGGGAACACATGCAAATCCGCGATTACGGGTTGCTGCTGACCGATTGCCACATGCCGGAAATGGACGGTTATGAATTGACCGCGCGGGTGCGCGAATGGGAACAGGAAAGCCTGACCCGCTTGCCCATCGTCGCCCTGACCGCCGACGCCTTGTCCGGGACCGCGACGAAATGTCTGGAATGCGGCATGGATGGCTTTTTGGCCAAGCCCATTGATCGGGCGCAGATGGATTCCACCATCCGCAAATTGCTGCCGGCGGCAGTCAGCTTGCGCCGCCGCCATGTCGCCGCCGTCGAGGGCATGGCCGCGGCGCCTTTGGCGGCCGCCAAGGCGGCGCACGCGCCGCCGCCGGTGCTTGACCTTACCCCCATGCGTGAAATTTTCGGGGCGATCACCGATGATGCGCGCGAATTGCTGACGCTGTTCGTCGACACCACCCAGCCGTTGGTGGAAGAGGCGGTGCGCCAGTTGGACGCGGGCGATAGCGAACTGGCGCGCGATGCCACCCATGCGGCCAAGGGGGCCGGAAATTCCGCCGGCTGCTACCGTTTCGCCGCCCTTTGCGCCGAAATCGAACATTTGTGCGCCGAAGGTTATCTGCTGCAAGCCCGCAGCTTGGCCGCGCCCATGGCCGCCGCTTTTACCGAAGCGGCAACGGAAATCGCGGCATTGTGACGTTTGAAATCACCGGGAAAACTTAACCGCCCAACACCTGGCTGATCTTTTCCTTGAGGGCCGGCGGCAGCACCGGCTTGGCCAGGAAGGCGCCGATATCCAATTCCTTGGCGCGGGCGATGGTGGCACTGTCCGTATGGGCGGTCAGCATGATCACCGGGGTGGCGGCCACATTCTCGGCGCCGCGCAATTGGCGGACAAAACCGAAGCCGTCCATGGGGCGCATCTGAATGTCGCAGATGACCAAATCGGGCTTTTCCCGGCTGACGATGTCCATGCCGGAATTGCCGTCCTGAGCTTCCAGAACGTTGCCGGTTCCCAATTGTTGCAGCATCTTTTTGACGATGGTGCGAACGAATTCCTGGTCGTCGATCACCAGAATCTTCAGCGATGCGAAATCCACGGCCTCAGCCATGCGCCCCTCTCTGTATTGGCAGCCTGCGCCACCAATACTAGCAGAAGCCGGACAGAGGCGATAGCCGCCTCTGTCCGCAATTTATCGCTAGACGGTGATGCCCTCAATGTGCGTCACGGCCTATCTAGCCTTCATCATTTTCCCTCGCCGGGCGCAGGCCTGCGCATGCTTGGCCGCGCCCGCAAGGGGCGCTGGAGCGTCGTGCCTCAGAGTAAAGGCGCGCCGCTTAGCCGTTGACGGCCAAGGCTTGCTGGCTTTGGCGGGCGGCGTCGCGGCCAAGGGCGAAGGCCTTTTGGTTGACCTCGACCATGGCCGGCTTTCTGGCGCGGAAGCGGCCGACGATCTGTTCTTCCAGATCGGCGGCGGGAAAGGGCAGGTAATCGGCGATGGCGCCCAGCATGATGGTGTTGATCAGGCGCAGATCGCCCAGATCGCGGGCGATGGCGCCGGCATCGAAATCATAAACGGTGACGCCGGCGGCGCGCATTTGCGCCACCGGATCATCGGGGTATTTGAACAAGCCGACAGACACCACCGGCGGGGTCAGGCGGATGGTGTTGACCATGGCGATGCCGCCGGGGCGCAGCATGTCGGCCCAGCGCGAGCCTTCCGCCACTTCAAAGCCGACCAAGATGTCGGCGGTGCCCGGAGTGATCACCGGCGACCACACCTTTTTGCCGAAGCGGACATGGCTGGTGACGACGCCGCCGCGTTGGGCCATGCCGGCCACTTCCGACTTTTTCACGTCGCAGCCCTTGGCGATGGCGGTTTGCGCCAGGATTTCAGCCGCCGTCATCACGCCCTGGCCGCCGATGCCGCAGACCAGGATGTTGGTGATGATGTTGTCGCTCATTGCGCCGCCTCCGTCAGGGCATGCAGGGGGACGATGGCCTTGGGGCCGCAGGAATCGACGCACATATGGCAACCGGTGCACATGGCGGTGTCGATGGTGGTGAATTTCAGTTCGACGTCGGGCATGCCGGGGCGCTGGCGTATTCCGGTGCGGCTGACGGTGATGGCGGGGCAGCCGACGTTCAGGCAATTGCTACAGCCGTTGCAATCCTTGTCGACCACCGCATAGGGCTTGAAGCCGTCATAGAATTCCGACAATACGCAGGGGCGGTCGGTGATGATCACCGACGGTTCCTTGACCTCGATCTCGTCCTTGATCGCCTTGAACAGGGTCGGCAGCTTATAGGGATCGACCTTCTTGATGCGCTCGGGCTTGACGCCCAAGGCCTCGCACAGCTTGGCGAAGTCGATGCGCGGCGCGTCCTCGCCGTGCAGGCCCTTGCCGGTGCCGGCGTGGTTCTGGCCGCCGGTCATGCCGGTGGAGCGGTTGTCCAGCAGCAAGGTGGTGACGTTGCCGCGATTATAGACGATGTTCAGCAGCCCCTGCATGCCCATGTGCAGGAAGGTGGAATCGCCGATGACCGAAACCACCGCCTTGTCCTTGGTGTCTTCCGAGCGGGCCTTGTCCATGCCCAAGGCGATGCCCATGGAGGCGCCCATGGAAATGGTGGTGTCGAGCGCATTCCACGGATGGCCGGCGCCCAGGGTATAGCAGCCGATATCGCCGGAAATCTGCACTCGCTTGCGCAAGCGCGAAAGCGTGTAATAGACCCCCATATGCGGGCATGCCGGGCACATGGTCGGCGGCCGCGGGAACGGGTCGATCTTGGCATAAGCCGCCGGCGGCGGCGGCGCCTCGCCCAGCAGCTTGGCGATTACCGGCAGCAGCACGTTGGGGGTCAGCTCGCCCAGGCGCGGCAGGATGTCCTTGCCGTGGATATCGGCCAGCCCGGCGGCTTTCAGTTCATTTTCCATCAGCGGTTCGGTTTCTTCCGCCACCACCAGCACATCGACCTGAGCGCGGAAGGCCTTGATGGTTTCCACCGGCAACGGATAGGTGAAGCCCAGCTTGAGCACCGGCGCGTCGGGGAAGCTGTCGCGCACATGCATGAAGGCGGGCCCCGAGGTGACAAAGCCGACGCGGCGGTCGGAACCGGGATCGATCAGGTTCAACGCCGACTTTTCCGCCGCTTGGCGCAAGGCATCCTCGCGGGCGATTTGGCGGGGCAGGGCGACTTTGGCATTGGCCGGGGTCAGGACCCAGCGCTTGGCGTCGATCTTGAAACCGGAAATGGCGCGGTCGTCACGTTCGCCCACGGTGACCAGGGCCTTGACGTGGCAGATGCGGGTGGTCAGGCGCAAGATGACCGGGGTATTGAATTCCTCGGACAGGTCAAAGGCCTGCTTGACCATCTCATAGGCTTCCTGGCTGTCCGCCGGCTCCAGCACCGGGACATGGGCGAAGCGGCCCCAAAAGCGCGAATCCTGTTCGTTTTGCGATGACGACAACCCGACATCGTCGGCCACCGCCACCACCAGACCACCGACGACACCGGCCAGGGTCAAGGTCATGAAGGCGTCGGAGGCCACGTTCATGCCCACATGCTTCATGGCGCAGAACGAGCGTGCGCCGGACATCGAGGCGCCGATGGCCACCTCCATCGACACTTTCTCGTTCACCGACCATTCGGCGTACAGATCCGGGTATTGGGCGATGTTTTCCAAGATTTCCGTCGACGGCGTACCCGGATAGGCGGCGGCGACCTTGCACCCGGCCTCCCACACACCGCGCGCGATGGCTTCGTTACCGGAAAGCAGCAAACGCGTGGCGGCCTGGGCCTGAACGGCAGCGGACATGGACACTCCTTACACCTTGATACCCGTGTGATCCTGGCGATTTTCCCCGTTTCGGGAAGGGCAAGACCCTAACATTATTCGGGGCAATTCTGAAATATCTTCAAGCGGTTTGTGTATCGCTTTCCTTGAGTTTGGTCACGTCACGGCACAGATAGGAATTGCCGCTGCCGTAACTGCCCAGCCGGGCCGTCAATTCGGCGGTCGGGGCGATGAATTCCTTGAATCCCAGGCCGCGCCAAAAGCCGTCCTGGCCCTTGATGGCGATCAGGGTCAGGGCGGGCAGGCCGCGCGCTTGGGCCAGCGCTTCCAGTTGGTTCAGATACAGCGTCGCGCCGCCGTGGCCGCGGATTTGCGGCATAAGGGCGATATCGTGCAGGTGCAGGCAATCGGCCGGACCGGGCAGGGGGCCCAACGGCTGATCCAGCAGCGGCGGCAAGCCTTGGCTCCAGACATGGGCGAAGGCATAGCCGCGTATGGCGCCGTCGGCGTCTTCCACCACCCGGCAGCCGGCCG
Source organism: Magnetospirillum sulfuroxidans (assembly GCF_018224925.1). Lineage (GTDB taxonomy): Bacteria > Pseudomonadota > Alphaproteobacteria > Rhodospirillales > Magnetospirillaceae > Magnetospirillum > Magnetospirillum sulfuroxidans. Next base: position 306,219 of record NZ_JAGTUF010000001.1, read on the forward strand.
GGAAGAACGCCAGCTTATCAGCGAAAACCTCGATCCGTTCGGGATAGTCCGGGTGCAGGGTCTCGGCGATCCGCAGCACAGCCGGAAGATCGTCTCCCCGCATGGGGCGCCACAGGATCATGCCTTGCGCATATCCCTGACCCGCACCGCCTTGCCCTGGCTGCGCGGCAATTCGCCCGGTGCGCGCACCAACACCTCGCAGGTGACGCCGACCATGGATTTCAGGTGGTGGCGGACCTGACGGGCCAGCAGCTTGCGGCCGTCCTCGTCGCGGTCACAATCGGATTCGGCCTCGACGGTCAGATGGTCCATCGACCCCTGGCGGGTGATCACCAATTGGTAATGGGGCGCAATGCCGGGGAAGCCGACCAGAACCGATTCGACCTGGCTGGGGTACAGGTTGACGCCACGGATGATCAGCATGTCGTCGTTGCGTCCGGTGACCCGCATGATACGGACATGGGTGCGGCCGCAGGCGCAGGGTTCGTCCACCAGGCGGGTGATGTCGCGGGTGCGATAGCGGATCATCGGCAGGGCTTGCTTGGTCAGGGTGGTGATGACCAATTCGCCCGGCTCGCCCATGGGCACCGGTTCCATGGTGTCGGGGTTGACCACTTCGAACAGGAACTGATCTTCCCAGCCGTGCAGGCCCAGGCGATAGGTGCATTCCATCGCCACTCCCGGCCCCATGATCTCGGACAGGCCATAGGTGTCGCAGGCGCGGATGCCGAGGCGGCGGTCCAGCTCGGCCCGCATGGTTTCCGACCACGGCTCGGCGCCAAAAGTGCCGACGCGCAAGGGGCCGTTGGCGAGATCGACGCCCATCTGTTCGGCGACTTCCACCAGATTAAGGGCATAAGACGGCGTCGCCGCCAGCACGGTGGCGCCGAAATCGCACATCAGCGCGATCTGGCGTTCGGTCTGCCCGCCCGAGACCGGAGTCACCGTGCATTTCAGCCGTTCAGCCCCGGCGTGAAAGCCCAGGCCGCCGGTGAACAGGCCGTAGCCATAGGCGTTGTGCATGCAATCGCCCGGCCGCACCCCGGCACAGGCGAGCGAGCGCGCCATCAGATCGGCCCACATGTTCAGATCGTCCTCGGTATAGCCGACGACGGTGGGCTTGCCGGTGGTCCCTGAACTGGCGTGCAGGCGGATCACCTGTTCGCGCGGCACGGCGAACAGGCCAAACGGGTAATTGTCGCGCAGATGGGTCTTGACCGTGAACGGGAAGCGCGCCAGATCCTCAAGCTGCTTCAGGTCGTCGGGATGAACGCCCTTGGCGTCAAAGGCCTTGCGGTAATGCGGCACATGGGCATAGGCGCGGTTGAGCGCGCCTTTCAGCCGCTCCAGTTGCAGCTTGGCCAGTGACGGGCGGTCCAGCCGCTCGATCTCGGGGGCAAACATGAAGCTGGGACCGGCCGGCACGGACATATTCGCATCCTCGCAAATTTCGTCCGGGCGGTTTAGCGGTTAAGCCCGCATAACGCAATAATCGCCTTGGCCGTGGCGAAAGATCGGAATTTTTATGATTTCAATAAGCAACGCCCTTACGGTCACGGCGCGATCAGCCCTTGGCTGATGGCCTTGTTGACGGCTTGGGCGGTGGTGGCGGCCCCCAATTTATCGCGGGCGCTGCGCAAGGACGAGGTGACGTCGCTTTCCGGCCGGTGCAGCAAACCGGAAATTTCCCACAAGGAACGGCCATCGGCCAAAAAGCTCAGGCATTGCCGTTCCATGGCCGACAACTCGCTTTCCGGCACCGCCACTTCCAGCAGCCGTTCGATGGCGGTGTGATAATACAGCGCCAACAATTTCAGGCGCGGCTGCATGCCGGCGAAATGCTCCATCTCGGCGCGCGAGCGAAAGGCGAAGGACATGGCGGCGATGCAGCCGCTTTCACTGTGAAACGGGATGGTGAAGCCATCGCGAATGCCGTATTCCGCCGCCTCGGCGAATAAAAGCTGTTGTTCCGGGGTCATGCCCTGGGGGCGGTTGAGCAAGAAGCGCCAGGCGAACGGCAGGTGGCTGCGTTGGGCTTCCAACACCACCGGGTCGATGAATTGATAGCGGTTGAGGAAGTAATGGTTCATCCATTGGGCCGGATAGGTGGAATCCCAATAGGGATCTTCCAGCCCCGGTCGGCTGTTGCCATAGGCGAAAAAGTCAACGTCGGCTTGCTTGGCAAGCTGACGCAACGATGCCTGGGCGGCGGGGATATCCTCGACCCACAGCAATTCCTCGGTCATTTCGGTGATCCAGGAATCCATCTTCACCTCCCACTGCCCGCCGGAAGTTTAGAGGGATTCCTAATGAATATCCAGCAATGGTTGCGTCGCCCGTTTAGGCCAATCCGCCCATGCACAAATATTTGATCTCGAGGAAATCATCCATGCCGTACTTGGAGCCCTCGCGGCCGATGCCCGATTCCTTGATGCCGCCGAAGGGGGCGACCTCGGTCGAGATGATGCCTTCGTTGATGCCGACGATGCCGTATTCCAGCGCCGCCGACACCCGCCAAACTCGGCCGATATCGCGGGAATAGAAATAGGCGGCAAGGCCGAATTCGGTGTCGTTGGCCATGCGCACCGCTTCTTCCTCGCTGTCGAAACGAAATAGCGGCGCCACTGGACCGAAGGTTTCTTCCCGCGCCACCAGCATGGCAGGGGTGATTCCGGTCAGGATGGTCGGTTCGAAGAAGGTGCCGCCCAGGGCGTGGCGCTTGCCGCCGCACAACACCTTGGCCCCCTTGGCCACCGCGTCGGCGATGTGGCGTTCGACCTTGTCGACCGCTTGTTCGTTGATCAGCGGGCCTTGATGGGTTTCGCCGGCCAGTCCGGGGCCGACCACCAGCTTGGCCACCGCCTCGGCCAGCTTGGCGGCAAAGGCGTCATAGACCGAGGATTGCACCAAGATGCGGTTGGCGCAGACGCAGGTCTGGCCGGTGTTACGGTATTTCGATGCCATGGCGCCGGTTACCGCCGCATCCAGATCGGCGTCGTCAAAGACGATGAAGGGGGCGTTGCCGCCTAATTCCAGACTGACCTTTTTCACCGTATCGGCGCAGTGTCGCATCAGGTGCTTGCCGATCTCGGTCGAACCGGTGAAGGAGAGCTTGCGAATGAGGGGATTGCTGGTCAGTTCGTTTCCCACCGGCACCGGATCGGCGCAGGGCAACACGTTGAAGACGCCCGCCGGAATGCCGGCACGCTTGGCCAGTTCGGCCAGGGCCAGGGCCGATAGCGGCGTGTCTTCCGCCGGCTTGACCACCACGGTGCAGCCAGCGGCCAGGGCCGGGGCGCATTTGCGGGTGATCATGGCGTTGGGAAAATTCCATGGCGTGATGGCGGCGACGACGCCGATAGGTTCTTTCACCACGACGATGCGCTTGTCGGCGCCATGGGCCGGAATGGTGTCGCCATAGACGCGCTTGGCTTCCTCGGCGAACCATTCGATGAAACTGGCGCCATAGGTCACCTCGCCCCGCGCTTCGGCCAGTGGCTTGCCCTGTTCGGCGGTCATCAGCTTGGCCAGATCGTCGGCATTGGCCAAGATCAGTTCGTACCATTTGCGCAACAGGTTGGCGCGGTCCTTGGCGGTCTTGGCCCGCCAGGCCGGCAGGGCGTTGGCGGCGGCGTCGATGGCGCGCCGGGTTTCGGCCTGGCCCATGGCGGCGACGTGGACGATGACCGAACCGTCGGCCGGGTTGGTGACCGCGAAGACCGCGCCCGAATCGGCGTGAATCCACTTTCCATCCACATGGCCGTGATTGCGCAGCAAGGTGAAATCAGCGAGTTCCAGCATGGTCGGCTTCCTGACGGCAGGGGACAAAGATCGGCAAACAGATATACTCGCCCGCAACCGCAACACCAAGGGGCCGCCCGATGAAAAACCGCCGCTCGTTTTATCTTGCCATCGCTGGTCATGAAATCCATGTCAGCGAGTGGGGCGATCCGGCCGCGCCAGCCTTGGTGATGTGGCACGGTTTGGCGCGAACCGGCCGTGATTTCGACACCGCAGCCGCCTTTTTCGCCGATCGGTACCGGGTGATCTGCCCCGACACCATCGGTCGTGGCCTGTCCAGCTGGTCCACCGCCCCCGATACCGATTACACCTTGCCGGTCTATTGCGGCATCGCCATCGGGCTGCTGGAAGCGCTGGGGATCACCTCTTGCCGCTGGGTCGGCACCTCCATGGGGGGGCTGATCGGCATGGCCTTGGCCGCCAGCGATTTGGGCCGCGGCCGCATCGACAAGCTGGTGGTCAACGATATCGGCCCGGCCCTTAACGCCGACGCCGTCAACCGCATCAAGGCCTATGTCAGCATGGTGCCGGAATTCGCCACCATGGATGAATTCGAACGGTTTTTACGCGTGGTTTACACCCCGTTCGGTCAGCTCAGCGATGCGGAATGGCGGTTGATGGCGGAAACCAGCGTGCGGCGGCGCGATAACGGCAAGTTGTCATCACATTTCGATCCGGCGGTGATGCGGGTGTTCTGCGAACAGTTCGACGGCTCCGAAGCGTGGGAGATGTGGGATGCCATCGCCTGCCCGACCTTGGCCCTGCGCGGCGCGGTTTCCGATCTTTTGTTGGCCGAGACCGCGACGGAAATGACCCGGCGCGGCCCCAAGCCGGCCCTGATCACCGTTCCCGGCTGCGGTCATGCGCCGATGTTGAACGTGCCGAGTCAGTTGCAGCCGGTGGCGGCGTTTCTGGCCTAAGGACGTCAGACCCCGACTATTTTGACGAACGGCCGCATGGGTTTTTGGTCGCTGTCGGTGATGGCCATATTCGCGCATGGCGGATGAGGCGTGTTCTGCCGCGTCCGCCATTCCGGCGCTTGGTCATGCGCGTCATCTATTTTTCTCCCAATCTTTGCAAGGCAGCCGAAGAGGGGGAGATTCGCATTGGCGTGCTGAATTACACTAAATGCGCGAATAGTTAGTGAATAGATATATACTTAGAATGGGTGTATCATGCGAGGATTGACTCGTTTTACGTGTGTACGATAGCCTTAGATACAGGCATAAGATGTCTTGCCTACTGAGCTGCTTTTAAGGCGGATCCAATACGCATAGGGAGACGAAGTCATGTCCGATGATAGCTTTGCTGACCTTCAGAAAGTTTTTTTTGCTGCCTTCATTCAAGGGGTTGGTTTCCACCTCAGCCAGCCAGCTCAGATGGTTCAGCCGGCGCCGCCGATCATCGGTGACGATGATGATGAGGCGGATACGCTTTTATGGAATTACCTCAATACCATTCCAGAGTATTCTTTGACTCGGAATACGACTTTGTCGTCGGGCGCACAGTTTCTTGCGAATTATTCCGCGGTGATGAGTTCCATGGTAAGCCCTCCCAATGACTTCAAGAAGGTCATTGGCGATTATTGCTTCGACGCCTATTCGTCTGCCGTGGAAAACGGCTATGCCGTGGCATCGCCAAAGGGGTATCGCGATTGGGCGTTTTTGGTCGGACCGTGTTCGGAAAACGCCGATGCCGGTGCCTCGGCTTATGCCCGCATGCTGCTCAATCCGATTTTTGCCGGCCAAAACAACGTTCTGGCTTATAAGCCGGTGGGGCGTAAGCCGGTTGATTTCGTCCCCGGCTATGCCACGATGATGAAGCAATTGAAGAAGGCGCCGGCCGTCACCTTCGCTGCCAATCTCAGCGTGTCGAGCCAAGATTACAAGAAGACCTGGACTGGCGGCAGCCAATCAGCGGTGTTCGGCTTGTGGTCCAATAGCAGCTCGGACACGGAAATCAGCAAGAAATTCTCGTCCAGTGAAGTGACGATGAACGCCAGTTTCAAGAACTTGCTTCCGTTCAAGGGGACTCCCGGCGATTGGTACACTTCGTCCGCGTTTGGTATCGCCTATCATGATCCCAGTTCCAAGGTCTGGGCCCCCGGCGGCCAAAAGACTTGGGACAACACGTTCTCGTCCAAGGGGGACATGCAGCGTTTCACCACGATTTTGCTGATCGCCAATCAGATGACGTTGAATTACAGCACCAAGGCGGTCTTCAGCAGCAGCGAGCAGCGCGAGATCAGCAACCACAAGGGCGGCGGTCTGTGGCCGTTCTACAACTCCTCCTCCGGCGGTTATTCGGACACCCAGGTGGATTTCAACACCGCCGGCAATCTGAATGTGACGGTTGTCACGGAAAAGAACGTGCCGACCATCGTTGGCGCCGTCGTCGAGCCCGTGGATCAATTCCTGGGATACGCGAAGGAAGCATCGAAGCTGCTTGTGGCGAACCTGTGAATTAAGCCGATATGGGACGCCTCGCCCAATGGTGGGGCGTCCTTATTCTGCCCTTAAGGGGGAGATGCTCTGATGCGTGGTTTCTATCAGCTCCAAACCTTGTTTGCCGCTCAACAGGCGACAGCCATCGGATTGACGCCGAGCAGCATGAATCTCTATCAAGCTGCCCAGCTGCCTCCCGCCGGTTCGGATGAGTTCCTCTGGGGGCTTCTTAATCAGCTTCCGGATGCGGGACCAATACAGTCCGGTTCTACCGCCGGCACATTCTTTGACGCCTATAGCACGGTGATCAATGCCCTGGTCGCCGGACACAATCCCTTGGATGCCGTCGCCGCAGCGAAACGCAATCTTGCCGAGTGGGGGCACCAGCCGCCGGCTTGGGTTCGCGGTTATAAGTCGATGGCCAAGCAGCTTGGCGCCGCGCCGCATCTGAGCTTTAGCTTCACCATTCCCTCGGACGAAGACCCTGCCGTTTGGGGATTATGGCGGCAGGCAGAGGTGGTGGGGGGGCCTTCCGCCCGCTTTGCCGAGGCACGGCTGAGCATGAAGACAGCTTTTGGCCGTCTGCTCAATTTCGCCCCGGAAGCGTCAGACTGGTATACGTCCTCGGCGATGTCCTTGGCTTATCATAACCCTGGCAAGGCCCCCTGGAATCCGAATTCGGCGGTGAATTGGGAATCCACTTTTGGCGACGGCGGCAGCCTGAACCGCGTGGTGATCGGGTTGCTCTGCGTTCGTGATATCGCCTTGTCTTATGAGTCCGAGGCTGAATACCCGGATGAAGAACAGACAGAAATCGAAGACGGCTCCGCGCTCGGGCTGTGGCCTTATTATCTGGACAACCGAGTATCGACGACACAAGCGACATTCAACGCCGATGGCAATCTGGATGTCTCTGTCGACAGTTCTTCTGGAACGCCTGTGATCGTCGGCATTGTTACCCAATCGGCGGCGCGGTTTTTCGGCGGACAATAGCGCGGATTGCGAGGCCGTGAAGCCTGCGCGGTAATTGAGCGGACCCGGCGCGGGCCGCCATGGCTAAGCTGGAGCCGATTTCGGTTGATCGGAAACGGCACTGGCGCATGGATCCATTCCGATGGTGCGCTGATTCTCCGAATGGATCCGTGCACAATTCGTTGATTTTGTGGTCCGGTCCAAACAGAGGGTTCATGTCAATGAACCTTCTGTTTTAGGTTCCCGGCCAGTGCAGGGCGCCGTCTTGAACCAGATCATCCATGTCGGTGGTGGTTGATTTCTTGGTTTTGCGGCCCTTGCGTTTGGGCTGTTCGGTTTCCGAGCGTTCCATCATCCGCGCCACCGTTTCCAGAACGGAACCGACCGATGTTGCCGGGGTTTCGGTGATGCCGCTGTTGTCGGCAGCCTCCAGCATGGCGTGCACCACCGTCTCCATGGCTGCCGGCATGGTGTTTTCCTCGCTGGTGCGGCGGCGCAGGTGATAGACGGTCTGCTTGCCGAAATCCTTGGCCAGCGACAGCACGCCGACATATTCGCTGATGTATTTGTCGGCGAATTCCTCGGCGTTATTGACGGCTTCGGTGCGCATGGCCGATTGCTCGGCGGTAAGCACGGCGACGAATTGCTGGGTGGCGTAGACGTGGCCGATCACCGTCACCGGCTCCAGACGGGCGGCGCGGTTGATGTGGCTGCCGTAGAAATTCTTGTTGTTGCGGATGGGGTCGATGGCTTCGAACACCGGGCCGGCATGCAAGCTGATGCGCAGGGTCAGCGGATTGGTCAGCCGGTCCTTCATCTCGACGCCCAGGCGGGCCACCACTTCTTGCATGGTCAGGGCGTATTCGGCCATGGGGGTGGCCTTGTCCATGACGACGAAGATGGCGTCGCCCCAGGTGTTGATGGATTTTGGTTCGATCCCGGACGCGGTCAGGCCGTCCTTCAGCCGTTGCAGGAATTCCAGGAAGTCAGGAATATGTTCTTCCTTGAGCTTGGAATAGCCGGCGATGTCGCAAAACAGCATCGAGCGGATGACCCGGCCCTGGCCTTCCTCGTCATTTTCCTCGCTGCCGCCGAAATCCAGGTTGGGCATGGCCGGGCCGTCGGGGCACAGTTCCGGATTTTGGGTCAGCAATCCGTCCAGATCGATGATGCGCAGGCGCGAGATATCTTCCCACTGGTCGATGAAATCGCCGGCGCCGCCAACCAGGGAGCCGGGCATCATGTCCCACACCGCCAGCAGATAGGGGCTGGTGCGCAAAAAGCCAGAACGCAGCGTCGCCAGACCGTGCAGGCACTGATTGGCGAAGCGGTACAGCATATCGTGGCCAAGGAAACGTTCTTCGGTGGCATAGGTGACCGAAGCGGCCAGCTTCAAGGCATTGCGGAACCGCATTTCCCAGCGCGGGCCGCCATAGCGAACATCGGCGGCGATGAAATCGTCGATGGCGAAGGGCATCACCACGTTGACTTCGGCGCCGCGTTCCAGCATGGCCTCGATGAACAGCAGATCCGAGCCGCAGGCGGCGGTGGAATAGCCGATCTGGGCGTCCAATTCGTCCAGTTGCGAGGCGATTTCCGCCCGGACCACCGCTTCCAGCGCCGGGGGGAAATGCGGGCCTTCGCCCGGACGGTCAAGCGCATGGCCGGTGAAAACCACCACCGTCGGCGGCTTGATGATGGTGGCCAGTTCGTCGGGAACGTCGATGCCGCCTTGTTTCAGCAACTCGATCTGTTTCAGCGCCGAGACCACGCGGCCGTAATGCACGCCTTCCAGCGCCCGCGCCCAGTGGAAGGTGTCCAGGGCGGCATCGCCGTCGCCCAGCAATAATTGCGCTTGGCCCAAGGTGGCCAACATGCGGTAACGCTCGTCGGCGGGCAGGGTGGGGTCGACTTCGTGGGCGGACAAGAAGTCGTTGACGCGTCCGGCCAGGGCCTTGGCCTGGGGCAGGTCACCCAGCATCACCGACATCACCGCCGCGTCGATCCCATCGCGCGGGTTGCCGCCGACGGCGAAGGCGCGCAGGAACAATTGCCGACAATGTTCCAAATCGTTCCGGGCGCCCGAGGCCAACCAGGCCTCGCGGAACACCCGGGCAAGGGCGTTATAGGTTTCGGCGTCGGCATCGGCTTCCAGCTTCTTGCCGCGGACCATCTCGATTGCCTCGGCCAGATCGGCCATGGCCGACAAAGCGTCTTCGGAATGGATTTCGTCCAAGGTGACGATGGCCGCTTTCAGGCTGGCTTGCAGGCGCCGGAACGGGCCTTCGTCGATCAAGATAACGTCAAGAACCGGGGCCAGCAGGCGCCGGGCTTCATCGACGGCGCCGGTCTGCGACAGGGCGATGGCGCCGAAGATGGCCAGTTTGAAACTGTTGGGGAAAAATCGCAGGCCATCACGGCAAACGTCATGAGCCAGGAAGTTCTGGCCGTCATCCAGCAGCGCCCGGGCCGAGCGTTCCCATTCATCTTGGTTTTTCGGCATCCCCGTCATCGCCGCCGACTCGCCCATGATCGCGCCCCATGCAGTCTATCCCCGATCATCAAGGTTTAACACGCAGCCCGGCGGGGGGCGAGCCTTTATGCCGCCGGCAGTGCCTGATCCAGCAAGTCGGGATTGCGCATCTGGCCGACGAAGCGATCGACCGCTTGTTGCAGACGGCTGGCGCCACCGGCCAGATCGGCGGCGGTGTTGAGCACCTGAACCGAGGAATCGCCGGTCTGATCGGCGGCCTGGGTCAGTTGACCGACGCCCTGCGACACGGCGACGGTGCCGCGCGCGGCTTGATCGACATTGCGGGCGATTTCGTCGGTGGCGGCCTCTTGTTGGCGCACGGCTTGGGCGACGGCCTCGGAAATCAGGCTAAGCCGGCCGACGATGTCGCCGACATGAGCGATGGAATGAACGGCGCGGGCGGTTTCGTCCTGTACGGCGGTAATGTGGCTGCTGATTTCCGCCGTGGCCTTGGCGGTCTGGTTGGCCAGGGTCTTGACCTCGTGCGCGACCACGGCAAAGCCTTTGCCGGCCTCGCCGGCCCTGGCCGCCTCGATGGTGGCGTTCAGCGCCAGCAGATTGGTCTGGCGGGCGATGGTGCCGATCAGGGTGATGATTTCACCGATGCGTTCGGTGGCGCCAGCCAGATCGGCGATGATGGCGTTGCTGCTGTTGGTTTCCGCCGCCGCTTCGGCGGCGATGCGGTTGCTTTCGGCCACTTGCGTGGCGATGGCGGCAATCGAGGCCGACAATTCCTCGGTGGCGGCGGCGACGCGGGCGGTATTGTCCGAGGCGTTGCGGGCGGCATTGTCCACTTCTTGCGCTTCGTGACGGGCGTCGGTGGAAACCTGGGATAACGAGCGGGCCGAGCCTTCCAGGCTGGCGGCGCCATGGGTCACCGAATCCAGCACTGCGCGCACGCCCGAATCGAATTCCTCGGCCATGCGGATGCGGGCTTGCCGGCGTTCCTCACTTGCCTGTCGGGCTTGTTCAACCTGTTGCCGGCGCAAATCTTCACGTTCGATGGCGTTGTCCTTGAAGGTGGCGACGGCGCGGGCGATGTCGCCGATTTCGTCGCGTCGCTCGGCCCCGCCGACCACGACCGAGGTATCGCCGGCGGCCAGACTGCGCATGGTGGCGATGGCGGCGGCGATGGGAAAGGTGATGGAACGGCCGATGCCGATGGTGACCACCGCCAGCAGGATCAGACCGCCGACGGTCACCGCGCCGGCGGTCAGGCTGGCCCGGTTCCACGCGGTCATGGCGCCATCGAATTGTTCCTGCGCCAACGTAATTTGCAGATCGGTCAGTTCGCGCAGGATTTGCGCTGTTGCGGCATAGGTCTGCGCATCGCTTTCCCCCACATTCTCACGGGCGCCAAAGGCATCGCCTTGGGCCAGCATGGCCAGGGTTTGGGCATAGGCTTGCCGCCATTGTCCCAAGGCCGCCTCGAAATCCTTGCCCAGCCGGGTTTCGTCGGCGTCATGGGGGAGACGGCGGTATTGTCCCCACAAATCGTCAATGGTCTTGGTGCTGGCGTCGATGTCGCCCGACAGCCGGTCAAGCGTCAGCCGGCTTTCGCTTTGGACAATCTGCACCACGTCGCCGCGCACATGATGAACATGGTCAAGGATGCGGGCCAACTGGCCCATGGCGGTAACGCGCTGGGCATTGACCGCCTCGGCGCCACGGGCCAGATCGCGCCCCCCCAACATGGCGGTGCCGCCGACAATCAGCAATAGAATTGCCGCGGCGGACAGAAGGATCAAAAGTCGTTGCCCGAATTTGACACGATGCAGCATGTCTCGCTCCCCATTCGCACTATATTTTCTGTGCGTAGGGGGGCGGTTTTACATTTCGATTAAGCTTTCCCGCAATTGGGGGAATCCACAGCGGCTTGTGGATACTGTCATAATCGAAAGTTTAATTCAGTTCTCGCTGTTGTGGGTTTTGCCCTTACGGTGACGATAGGTCACCAGTTCGTGGACGATGCCGTGCAGGGTCTGCACTTCCTGGCCCGTCAGGTGGGCGCGCTGGAACAGATTGCGGATATTGCGCACCATCACCGGCCGTTTGTCGGCAAGGCGCAGGAAGCCGCATTCGTCGAGTTCTCGTTCCAGATGGTCAAAGAAATGCTGTAATTTTTCTTTGGTGGCGGGTGGCTCGGCCCCCTTGGTCATATGCTGTTCCGGCAGCACCGGGTCATCGGTCTGGTACCATTCATAGGACACCAGCAGCACGCATTGCGCCAGATTGAGCGATGAATAATCCGGGTTCAGCGGCACGGTGATGACGGTGTCGGCCAATGACACGTCCTCATTCTCAAGGCCGGTGCGTTCGGGGCCGAACATCACCCCGAATTTCTGGCCGTCGGTGGCGATGGCGCGCATGGCGGCGGCGGCGGTCCTGGGGGTGTTCACCGGCTTGACCATGAAACGGTTCCGCGCCGTGGTCGCCCATACCCGGTTAAGGTCGGCGACGGCTTCGGCGGTGGTGTCGAATATCTTGGCCCCCAGCACCACCCGGTCGGCGCCCGAGGCGGCGGCGATGGCCCGGTCGGACAGCCAATCCGGCCTGGGGCCGACCAGACGCAGATCGGTCAGGCCGTTATTGAGCATGGCCCGCGCGGCGGTGCCGATGTTTTCGGATAATTGCGGCCGCACCAGGATGATGGCGGGGCCGGTCGCGGAATCAGTCAATGCAGAACACCCATGATATAGCCGATGAGAACGCCGACAACGGTCATGAAGGGCAGGCCGAAGCCGCCCAGCACCTTGCGGATCTTGGCGTCTTTTTTGGTGGTGAAGACGAAATGGCGTTGCATGGACCGCACCACCACTTCCACCGCCGCCGCACCGGCGAAATCGGTGAAGACACCGGATACCGCCCATGGTCCATAGGTGCCGTCGTCATAGCCGTTGAGCACGGCGCGGCTGGTCTTGTCGTTTCCTTCAAGAAAGGTTTCCCAGCAGGATTTGACCTTCTTGCCCTGTACCTTGTCCATCTGCGGTTCGATGCGCAGGAAGGTATAGGTGGTGTCGATGACCCGGACGATGCGGGAATTGGGTTCCGGCTTGGGCGGCGGTGGCGGCGCCACCACCGCCGGCTTGTCCTCGGGCGGCGGTCCGCCGCCCATCACCGCATGGATGGGATGATCGGCCGGCACCAGCATTTGCCAGCGCTTGATCGCTTCGCGCGCCACATCCAGATGCCCCTTGGCCACCAATAATTCGGCGACGGCTTGCCAGTAATCGGCCGGCCCAGGCTCGCCACCGTCTTCGGTGCGGGCATTGTTGAGGGCGGCCAGCAACTCGGTACGGAGCGGTGGGGGGCCGTAAATGGCCACCCAATCCTGCATTTGCGCCAGAATTTCCGAGGCCATGGATCAAATCCCGTCCGCGAAGCGGTACAGCATGTAAGCGATGGAATCCTGAAGCGCTTCCAGCGACGCCTCAAGGACGTTGGAATGGACCCCGACCGTATTCCAGCGATGACCGCGCCCATCGGTGCTTTCGATGGTGACGCGGGTGCGCGCCGAGGTGCCGGCGGTGCTTTCGACGATGCGGACGCGGTAATCGGCCAGTTCCAGCGCCTCTAATTGCGGATAGGGGCCGGTCAGCACCTGACGCAGGGCGGTGTCAAAGGCATGGACCGGGCCGTCGCCTTCGCCCACCTGGATGTATTCCTTGCCGGCGACCTCGACCTTGACGGTGGCTTCCGACAACGTCACCCAGTGACCGACGGCATTGCGGCGGCGTTCGTCGATGACGCGATAGCGTTCCAGCCGGAAGTAATCGGGCACTTGACCAAGGGCGCGGCGGACCAGCAATTCGAAGCTGGCGGCGGCGGTGTCATAGGCATAGCCCTCGTGCTCCAGCCGCTTGATCAGATCGACCAGATCGACGACGTCGCGCGGGTCGAAGGCGACCTGCATCTGCTCGACCACGGCGATCAGCGCGTCTTTCTTGACGCTGGCGATGTCGAGGCCCAGATCGGCCATGCGGGCGACGATGTTGGAACGTCCGGCCTGATCCGACACCACGATCTGCCGGGCATTGCCGACCATGGACGGATCAATGTGTTCATAGCAACTGGGATCCTTGGCCACGGCCGACACGTGCAGCCCGCCCTTATGGGCGAAAGCCGACGAGCCGACATAAGGCTGCGAGCGATTGGGCTTGCGGTCCAGTACTTCGTCCAGCGCCCGGCTGGCGCGGACCAGATTTTTCAGCGCTTCCAGGCTAATGCCGGTGTCAAAGCCCATCTTCAGCATCAGATTGGGAATGATCGAAACCAGATTGGCATTGCCGCAGCGTTCGCCCAGACCATTGATGGTGCCTTGGACCTGTCGCACCCCGGCCTTGACCGCAGCCAGGGAATTGGCCACCGCCGCATCGGTGTCGTTGTGGCAGTGAACGCCAAGATGCGAACCGGGGATGCCGGCGGCGATGACTTCGCCGACGATGCGTTCAATGTCGTGCGGCAGCGAGCCGCCATTGGTGTCGCACAGCACGATCCAGCGGGCGCCGTTGTCATAAGCGGCGCGCAGCGCCGCCAGGGCATAGGCCGGGTTGGCCTTGTAGCCATCGAAGAAATGTTCAGCGTCGTACAGAACCTCGGGCACCTTGGTGCCCAGATGGGCGATGGATTCGCCGATCATGCGCAGGTTCTCGTCCAGTTCGACCCCCAGCGCCACGGTGACCTGGAAATCCCACGACTTGCCGACCATGGTCACCGCGCCCACGGTTTCGTGCGCGACCAGGGCGTTCAAACCGGGATCGTTGTCGGCGGACCGGCCGGCGCGCCGGGTCATGCCGAAGGCGCACAGCTTGGACTGGGTGAAACCCGGCGGATTGGCGAAGAACGCATCATCGGTCGGGTTGGCGCCGGGCCAACCGCCCTCGATATAGTCAATACCCAGCGCATCCAGCTCCCGCGCAATCTTGGCCTTGTCGGCGGCCGAGAAATCGACGCCCTGAGTCTGGGCGCCATCACGCAAGGTGGTGTCATAGATATAAACGCGAGAGCTATTGGTCATTTTGCTTCAACTATGCTGACAGGGCGCGAGCTTTCGCCCACGGGGGACGGCAAGCATATAGAAGCCGCCGGCCGTCGCCAACCCAAACGGTTGGGCGTGACGGCATAACCCCCGTTAGACGAATTTTAACGGGGAAAACCATGGTGTCGGTGATTTGCAGCGGTACTGGCCGGGATATTCTAAGAATGTTGCTCCCGGTCCTCGACCGTCAGTCGAACCAAGGTCTTGAGCATCGCCGGGACTTCGCGGGCATGTGACAGCAGCCATTCGGCGCTGATCCGTTCGGGGCTGGCGCCCGATCCGGTCACGCTTAGGCCGTGATGACGAAAGATCAGGCGCGCCCGCGGCAGGTGGAAGCGGTCGGTGACCACCAGCAATCGTTGCCAGCCATGGGCGGCAATGATCGGGACGCAACAGCGGGCGTTGCCGATGGTATCGCGCGAACGGTCTTCCACAAGCACCCGTTCGGCGGCGATGCCGGCGGCAACGGCCAGGTCGCGCATGACATGGGCTTCGGGAGTGGGGTGGTTGACGGGGCCGCCGCTCATCAGCAGATGGCGCACCTGCCCCCGGCGCGCCAATTCCGTCGCATGGGCGACCCGACGGGCCAAGGCGGCCGAGGGGGTGCCATCCGTCAGCACCTTGGCGCCCAAGACGATGGCGCAATCGAACTCGACTTTCACCGGCATTTCCATATAAGCATCACATCATAAGCCACGAGGAGAGCAAAGCATGCAACGCCGCCGCAATGCCGATGTGATTGTCGAGACGCTGGACCTGGAAGGCAAGCACGTCGTCGATGTGGGATGCGGTGACGGCCATCTGGTGCGCCTGCTGACCCGGAACGGCGCCCAGGTGCTGGGGGTGGAATGCTCGCCCCGCCAATTGGCCAAGGCGTGGGCGGCGCAAAAGGTGGGCGACGAACGCATCGTCGAAGGCGTGGGCCAGGACCTGCCGGCCGAGACCGCCAGCGCCGATATCGTGGTGTTCTTCAACTCGTTGCATCATGTGCCCGGCGATTTCATGGCCGCCGCCCTGGCCGAAGCCGCCCGCGTGCTTAAGCCCGGCGGGCTGGTCTATGTGTCGGAACCGGTCGCCGAGGGATTGTTCTTCGAGACCTGCAAGCCCATCGACGACGAAACCCGTGTCCGCGCCCAGGCCTTGGCCGCTTTGCGCGCGGCGGCCGGTTTCGAGATGGCCGAGGAATTGACCTATCTGCACACCGTGTCGCTGAAATCGTACGAAGCGCTGCGCGAACGGATTATTTCGGCCAATTCCGAACGCGAAGCCAAATTCGCCGCCATGGATGGCGAAATGCGCGCCCTGTTCGCCGCCAACGGCCGCGCCAATGGCGATGGCGGCATGGATTTCGATCAACCCATGCGGGTCAATATCTTGCGCAAGCAGGGCGGCTGAACGGCGGCGGAAAATCCCCATGCGGCGGCTTTGGCGTCAAATCGTCAAATCGCCTTGATGCTGTCGAGGAAGGTTTCGGTTTCCCGGCTCATCGCCCCGGTTTCCACTTTCAGGTCGTCGGCGGCCTGATTGAGCTGGCAGGCCAACTGGCCGGTGGACCCGGCTTCGGCGCTGACTTCGCCGATGCTGCGGGTGACGATGGCGTTGGCGCCGGCGACTTCTTGGACGTTGCGGGCGATTTCCTGGGTCGCGGCGTTTTGTTCCTCGACCGCGGCGGCGATGGATGTCACCACCTGATCCACTTGGCGGATGGTGCTGGTGGTGCGGTCGATGACGGAGACCACCGAACGGGTGATGCCTTGGATATCGCCGATTTGGGCCTGGATTTCGCCGGTGGCTTTGGCGGTTTGATTGGCCAGGGATTTGACTTCGTTGGCGACGACGGCAAAGCCCTTGCCGGCCTCGCCGGCCCGCGCCGCCTCGATGGTGGCGTTGAGCGCCAGCAAATTGGTCTGGTTGGCGATGGCTTGGATCAAGCGCACCACTTCGCCGATGCGGATGGCCACTTGCTGCAATTCCTCCACCGTGCGGGTGGTTTCCTCGATATGTTCGACGGCGGTCTGGGAAATCAGCGATGTTTCTTGCACCCGGCGGCTGATTTCGCTGGTTGAAGCGGACAATTCGTCGGTGGCCGAGGCGACGGTTTGCACATTGGCCGAGGTTTCCTCGGCCGCCGAGGTCACGGTGATGCTGCGTTCCCCCGTCTGTTCGGCAGATTGGCGCAGATTGTTGGAGGCGCCATGGACCTGTTCGACGGTGGCGTTGACCCGCGCCAGCAATTGCCCGACCACGGCGTCATAGGCGGCGACCACTTCGTCGCGGCGCTGGGCGCGGACGATTTCCGCCTTGGATTTTTCCCGTGCCAGGGCTTCCAGGCGTTCGGCCTGGATCAAGCCTTGCTTGAAGGTTTCCACCGACCGGGCCATCTCGCCGATTTCATCGCTTTTGTCGATGAAGGGGACGGCGATATCGCGGCGGCCGCCACTGAGCGCGCTCATCACGCCGGTCATGCCGCGCACCGGAATGGTGATGGAGCGGGCGATGCGCCAGGCCACCAGCGCCGAAGTGGCGATGCCGGCCAGCGACGCCAAGCTGATCGTCCATTTGATGCGGCTATCAAGGGCGTTCATCTGCTCGTGCACGGCCTTGGTCTGGACGACGCCGAATTCGCCGATGCGGTCGATGGCCGGGGCAATGGCGGCATAGGCGGTGCTGAGGCTGGCGATGGCGGTGTTGGTGGCATCGGTTTGGCCGACCAGGCGACGCAAGGCGGAAACATAGTTGTCCAGCAGGGATTGAGCATCGCGCTGCTGTTCGCTGGTCAGCGCCGACCCGGCCAGGATTTGCTGAAAACGGGTCGCTTCTTGTTCCGCCTTGGTCAGATATTCGGGGTTGTCGCGCAACAGGAAATCTTTTTCATGCCGCCGCATCATCAGCATGACGTTGGCCAAGCGGACGTCGTTGACCGATTTCAGCATGGTCTCAAGCGTATGAACGGCTTTGCGCAAATCGCCTTGGGCGCCGGAATCCTGGTTCAAACCCTTGGCGACCATATTATCGGTCATGATCTGAAAAGCGGCGCCATAGGCTTTAAGGCCGGAGGTGACGGCGTCGATGTCTTGACCGATCGCTTGGGATGCGGCGTTGGCTTTGAGCGTATTGCTCAGGGAGGCGGCGTTTTGTTGGGCCGCGTGGCTTTTCTCCGCATAGCTTAGGTCACTGCGCAGCAAAAAATCCTTTTCCGTCCGACGGATTTCCAGGCCGGCGATGCGCAGATCCTTGGATAGGATTTCCAGATCGTTGAAAGCGGCGGCCTGCTGGTCAGCCTGGTCCATTTGCATCAAAGCCCAGGCGAACAGACCGCACAGAGCGATGGCCAAGGCGATACCCATGCCGGCCAAGGCCATGATTTTATCGCCGATTTGCAGGGAGCGCCGTTGTGCCATACCAATATCCAATTCGCTTAATAGGTCTTTTGCTATAGTTGGGGACAGTGTGAAATACGGCAATCGTGCTTAGGCATATCAGGTCTGAGCTTTTAGTCGGATATGACCCTTGCGCCCTGCGCGGTTTCGAGGGTACGAGAGGCGCGTCATCAACAAAGAGATGTCGCCGTCATGATGCTGACCCCCATCGACCATGGCACGTTGCTGCCGCTGCTGCCTGAATTCGCCCAGTCCCTGGGGGAAGACGATTTGGCGCGCAAGGTCTTCAAGCGCATCACCAGGTTGATTCCCGATGGCGATCTGATGAAGCTGTCCACCGATGTCGGTCATCACGGCCAAGGCGTTGCGCTGTGCCGGCAGTTCGGTTTCGGCATTTTGGATGTCGATCCCAAGACCCATTGGACCTGGGACGGCGTCAGTGTCGCCATCCGCATGGAACCCAGCGTGCTGATCCACGAGGTTGCCCATTATCAATGCGCCGCGCCTGAACGGCGGGCGGTGATCGATTTTGGCCTTGGCTGCGGCCCGGAAAGCGGGCGCCGCGCCGAAGCCGATGCGGTGCAGACCCTGTTCTGCCCCGAACGCGATGTCGAAGAAGCGTTGTGTTCGCTGCTCGGCATTTTGTGGGAAGCCGAATTGGAGCAGCCGGCGGTGCTGGCGTTTTTAGAGCAAAATTGGATGGAGGGCGGGGTATCCCTGCACAACATCGCCCATTTTCGCAAGATCGTGCGCTGGCTGCGCCAGATGGACTTGATTGATGATGACGGCCGGCCGACGCGTGGCTTGCGGCAGGAAGGCGACGATACTTTTTTCAGCCGTTGGTTCGCCGAGTAATGTCCGCCCTGGTCATCGGCATTGGTCACCCTTTTCGTCACGATGACGCCGTTGGTTGGTTGGTGGCCGAGCGGGTGGCGGCGTTGAAGCTGGCCAATGTCACCGTGCTGACCCATCACGGCGAAGGAACCGATCTGATGGCCCGTTGGCACGGCTTTGACCGCGTGGTGCTGGTTGACGCCACCGTTTCCGGGACCGAACCGGGGGTATTGCGGTGCTGGGACGGTGCCGAAGTGTTGCCGACGTCCTGTTTTCCCAAAAGCAGTCACGTTTTCGGTGTGGCTGAAGGCGTGGAAATGGCCCGTCTGTTGGGGCGTTTGCCCCCTTTTTTGCGTGTCATCGGCATTGAAGCGGCTGATTTTAGCGCCGGAGAGGGGATCGATCCCGCCCTGCATGAAGCGGTGGAGCGGGCGACCGCCATGGTTGTGGATTTTATCTAAGACAAAAGTTATATTACCTGAGGTAGTAAGTGCCGATCGGCGAGGAGGTGTTCATGTGTCGCTGCGTATTCTTGGTGCTGATGGCTTCGGCTGTGCTGACACAGACGGTGGTGGCGGCCGAGCCGGTGGGACAGGTGAAAACTCTTGACGGTTCGGCCCAGGTGCTGCGTGCGGGCGTGCCGGCGGCGTTGCAGGCCGGTTCGGACGTTTTTGCCGCCGATGAAATCCTTACGGCTGACAAGTCCCGTCTTGGCCTGATTTTGCGGGACGACACCACCTTATCCATGGGGCCGTCCAGCCGCTTGGTGGTGGAACGGCTGGAATTCGAACCCGCGGCCGACAAGCTGAGCCAGGGCTTGGCGCTGGGGGCGGGGACCTTTTCCATTCAAACCGGGCAGATCGCCAAATTGGCGCCGGCCCGTACCGATATCCGCACACCGCAGATGAGCATCGGCATTCGCGGCACTTCGTTCCTGGTTAAGGTGGATGGCGATGAATAAGGCGGTTTTGGCTTTGGCCGCGCTTTTGGCGCTGGCCGCCTGCGCTCCGCAAAGCGTGGTGGTGTTGGTTCCCGATGCCGATGGTCATGTCGGCCGCATCGAAGTGGCGGCGCAAGGGGGCGTTGTGGTGCTGGATCAGCCCAATAACGCCAGTTCCGCCACCGCCGGCAAACCGCCATCGCCAGCGAAAGCTCTGTCGGAACAGCAGATCAAGCAAGATTGGGGCGATGCCCTGGCCGCCATGCCGGCGCGGCCGGTCACGTTTCAGCTGTATTTCGACAGCGGCACCGCCGATCCGGTTCCGCAAGCCCGCGTGTTGATTGCCCAGGCGGTGGCCTTGGCGGCACAGCGCCCGCATGTGTTCGTGATGGTGGCCGGCCATGCCGATTCCGTGGGATCGGCCGAGGTCAATGACCGCATCTCCCGGCGCCGCGCCGATGCCGTGCTGAGCCTATTGCTTGAACAGGGGATGTCGGCCAAATCCATTCAGACGTCATCGCATGGAAAGCGCAACCCACTAGTTCCGACCGCCGATGGCGTGGCCGAGCCGCGCAATCGGCGGGTCACTCTGACGGTTCAATAGTTTGTGTGTCTTGTGGCGGTCGCCTCAATGGACTGTAGGGGGTGAACAAGCACCTTAAGACAAAAGTTTGTGGTATCGTGCAACAAGAGGTTGCCATTGATGCCAAAAGTAGTGACAATAAGCCCGTGGGGCATAGCCACAGGAATTTGAGAATTATGATTTCTACCGCCAATAACGAACTGAAGAGCAGCACTCGCCGGGTGTCCAGCCGTGGACGGACTCCGGGGGGCAAGCCTAATCCTATCGACGTTCATGTGGGCGCTCGCGTCCGCTTGCGGCGTACCTTGATGGGCATGAGCCAGGAAAAGCTGGGTGAAGCCCTGGGCTTGACCTTCCAGCAGGTGCAAAAATACGAACGCGGCGCCAATCGCGTCGGTGCTTCGCGCCTGTTCGATCTGTCTCGTGTTCTCGACGTTCCGGTCAGCTTCTTCTTTGACGACATGTCGGAAGCTGTCGAAGCGTTGTCGCCGCGACTGATCTCGGGCTTGGCCGAGGAACCGGCTTCTTTCGACGCCGATCCGATGACCAAGCGCGAAACCTTGGAACTGGTGCGGGCCTATTACCGCATCACTGATCCGCACGTGCGCAAGCGGGTGCTGGATCTGGCCAAGGCTTTGGGTGCGGTGACCGAAGTCTCTGAATAAAAGCATTAAAGCCCGGTGGCGGTGATGGTGAGCACCGTTGCCGGGCTTTAAACTTCAGTCTTTTCCGCCAAGGTTTGCGCCAGTTCGTGGACCCGCTGGCGGTCGCCACTGTCGACGATGGCCATATAGGCGCGCAGCAGATCCAGCGTTTCCCGCATGTCTTCGCCGGTACAGCCCAAGGCGCCAAGATCGGCGAAGGGAGTGCCGGGAAAGCCGCTTTGCAGCTCGCGCGGCATGCCGTCGAAAAAATAACTGACCGGAACCTCAAGAAAGCGGGACAGCGCATGCAGATGCACTGGCGTCACCCGTTCGCTGCCATTTTCCATTTTGTGCAGTTGCTCGGGGGGAATTGCCAGCGCTTTGGCCAGGTTTTCGCACGATAGCATCAAAACGGTACGACGGGCACGAATGCGCCGCCCTAAATTGGCGTCGATGGGGTCGATGGCGTTTTCTGCGGGAATGGCGTCAGTCATGGCACACGCAACATTGATTGGTGCATCGGGTCTGTATACCATACGCGTCGAAGGTGTAAAACCCATGGTCGGTGCGAGGTAACATGGTCGGCGACAATTTTCGCTTGGCGATTTCATCGAACGGACCCTGGCGGCTTCCTCTGCTCCGGCTTTGATGGCCGAGCTTAAGACGGCGCTGGTTCATTGGGGCTTTCCTCATATGGCGTGCGGCGCCTTCGGCGACCCTGACCGGCCTCTGGATGACGACACGGTTCCCGCCGTGGTCGTCGATTATCCGCAAGAGTGGCAAAAGCACTATTTCGAAAAGAACTACGTGACCATCGACCCGGTGGTGACGCGGGCTTTCCAAGCGCACATCCCCTATCGTTGGGATCAATTGCGCGATCTGACCACCCTGCAAAATCGCATGTTCAACGAAGCGCACGAAATCGGCTTGTTGCACGGTATCACCGTGCCCATTCACGGCCCCACCGGCGGGGTTTTCGTCGCCAGCATCGCCAGCCCGCACGACGACATCGACCACCTGCGGAGCTTGTCGGTGGCCAACATCTTGGTGACCCAGGCCTATTCCGTTCTGGTCGGCCTGAAACATCCCGGCGCTCCTGGCGCTCCGGTGGCGTTGACTGGCCGCGAGCGCGAATGCCTGATCTGGAGCGCACGTGGCAAATCGTCGTGGGACATTGGGGTGATCCTCAATATCTCGGATAATACGGTCAATTTTCATCTCAAGAATGCCATGAGCAAATTAAAGACCTCCACCCGCGTCCTCGCTATCGTCAAGGCTATTCGCATGGGACTGATCGTTCCGTAAACCCCTCAACCTTGGCAGGATGTAATAATACTCATTTCGTCTTCTTCTAGCGCTCAGAACGATATGCGCCAGGAGGGGTTGATGATTGAGGTTGTAAACTGGGCTAATTCACACGCATTTGGCGATTCTCTTGCTGCCCATCATCGGTTGCGCCATAAATGCTTCGTTGAGCGAAATGGTTGGACCGTTCCCAGTCATGACGGCATGGAATACGACCAATTCGATACTCCGGCCGCCACCTATCTGATCCACCGTGATGACCATGGCCCGGTGCAAGGGGTGGCGCGATTGATCCCCACCACGCGGCCTTACATGCTGAAGGAATTGTGGCCCGATCTGTTGGGTGGCGACGTGCCGGTCAGCACTCAGGTGTGGGAAGCCACACGCTTTGGCATTGATGATGATCTGGAGCCGGCGGTCAAGCGCCGGGTGGCGGCGGAAATCGTTCTGGGCTGTCTGGAATTCGCCATGTCCATGGGGATCGAGCGCTATCTGGTGCTGATGCCGCATCTGATCATTCGCCGGACCATCGGTGGGGCCGGGTGTAAGTTCCGCTTTCTGGGTGAGACACGGGCGCTGGCCGATTATCCGGTGGCGGCGGCCGAAATCGAAGTTAACGCCCAGGCTTTAGCCAGTGCGCGGGCCAAGGTCGGGGTGTATGGCTCGCTGCTGCGTCGGCATGATGTCGCGGCGGAGGCGGCGTGATGGGCAGGGGCGTGGCGCCGTACGGGCGATTGGAGCTGCCGCTGGCCGGTGACGCCGCCATCATCGGCCAGGCCTTGGAGGCCTTGGCGGGGCGGGCGCGCGATGTCGGCCTGGCCGCGTTGGCGGAATCAATCCTCGAACTGGGGCTGGAAGCGGCGGAAATCGCCCGCCATACCGGCAAGTTGACCCACTGAACGCAGCAAGGCCCGCTTCCCTGGGGGAAGCGGGCCTTGTTCGTCACGGACGGGATCAGTGGACGGTTTCGCTGGCATCCTCGGCGGCCAGGCCGGCCACTTCGATCAGTTCAGCCAGTTCGCGCAAATCTGATTGGCGCGCTTCTTTGGCCAAATAGTCCAGGCAATGCTTGATTGCCTTGGCATTTTCGGTGCGGCTCTTGGCTTCGTTCATCTCCAACCCTCCGTGGCATAGCTTTAGCTAAACCTATGCCTTCCACCGTTTTTCCGGTACCTACCAGACTTGGTGGGGTGGGGTTGACGTAAAGACCCTACAGGGCCAGTTGTTGAGATGGATTTCAGATACGGTTATCGTGCCGACAGTGAACGCAACGGCACCTTAAGCGGGGATTTCATGAACCGGCAGGCCAATATCGCCATCTGTCCGTTTTCCTTTCCGGCCAGCTTGCCGTTAGGTCCTTCGATCATCAAGGCTTTCGCCGAGGAACATTCGGACTTCAAGGTCAATTGCGTTGATCTGAATGCCGAATGGTACAACACCTTTGTCGATGCCGCCCTGGCCGGCAAGAGCTTTGTCCAGTTCACCCCCGAGGCCCGGACCGATTTCGCCAAGGCGGCGAAGATGTTCCGCGATGGCGGTGATGTCTTTTGGGACGAGGCCGAATACCAGCGGCTGTCGCGTTTTTTCGAATCGATCATCCGCAAGGTGGAAAACGTCTTTCTGGACGGTTTCGAACGCGCCTGCGCCAAGGGCGAATACGTGCCGCCAATCAAGGCCTATGCCGAGCATGCGGCGCGCAAGCTGCTGGCCAATGATCCGTCGGTGGTCGGTTTCTCGCTGATGTTTCGTGAACAATACATGCCATCGGTGCTGATTGCTTATTACGTCAAGGCGCTGCGTCCTGACGTTAAGATCGTCTTTGGCGGCGGCTATACCAGCGCCTGCCATCCGTCGATCCTGTTCGCCAATCCATTTATTGACTTCGTCGTTTTCAACGAAGGCGAGGGCGGCTTCCATGCTCTGCTGATGGCCTTGGACGAAGGGCGGACCCGCTTCGACGGCATCGCCAACCTGATCTGGCGCGACCCCACCGTCGAGGAGGGCTGGACCAAAAACCCGAAATCGCCGTCGGTGGACTTCAAGACTCAGCCTTACCCTGATTTTTCCGATTTCCAGCTCGATTCCTATTTCCAGCCCGAGCCGGTGTTCCCGATCATGAGCTCCAAGGGCTGTGCCTGGGACAAATGCACTTTTTGCACCCACCACCGCTCCTATTCCGGCGCGCATCGTGCCGCCCCCACCGACCGGGTGGTGGGCGAGATCGAGCACATGGTCAACACCTATGGCGTCAAGCGCTTCGCCTTTGTCGATGAAATGATCTCGCCCGGCCGTTTCCGCCGAATCTCGGAAGATCTGATCGAAAAGAAAATCGACATCACGTGGTACGCCCTGGCCAAGCCCGACCTGATCTATACCGAGGAAATCCTCAAGGTCATGCACGATGGCGGCTGCCGGTATATTCTGTGGGGGGTGGAATCGGCCAACCAGCGCATCATCGACCTGATGGACAAGGGTACCACCCCGGACGGCGTTTCCGAGGTTTTGGCCCGCTCGACCCGCGCCGGTATCCACAATCATCTGTTCATCATCGTCGGCTTTCCATCGGAAACCGAGGCGGAATTCCAAGAAACCATGGAATTCCTCTATGACAACCGCAACAACGTGCATCGCATCTTGGCCTGCGGCTTCTCTCTCGATAACGGTTCGGTTATCTTCAAGGAACCGGAACGCTTTGGTATTTCCCGCATTTGGGATGTGTCCAACATCGCCACCGTCAGCGTCAAATACGACGTCGAGCAAGGGGTGGGGTGTTTCGACACCGAAAAGCATGCCATGTTCTGGAAGACCAATTTCTTCGACCATTTCGAGGCATTCAAGGGCGATCTGGGGTTGTTCCGCAATCACGCCTTGCTGCACTATACCTATCCGGAACGGATCAAGCCGGTTGGCGGGCGGCGGGTTCCCAATCCGCGCAAGCTGAAGCCCCCGCCTTACCAGGCTGGGCGCACCGTTGCCTCCGACCGGAAGGTTCTGACGAAATAGGAAAGCATGATGACCGAGGCGCGAGCCTGGGTTCTGCTCAGGTCCAAGCGGCGCTTCGATCTGCTGAACCCCACTCCCTTTGATTGGGAACTGGCCGACCTTGCCGAGGGGGAGGCCCGAACCTTCCGCTGGGGCGGTTCGTCAGCCTGGGAATGGCCGCTTTCAGTGGCTCAGCACAGCTTGTTGACCCTGGAAATTCATCGCGCGGCGGCCCCCACCGGGCTGTCACCGGCGCTGGAACTGGCTAACCTGGTCCATGACGGGGCCGAGGCGCTGGGGGTGCGCTGGGATCCGATTACTCCGGTCAAGCCGTTCTTGGGCGATGGTTTCCACAAGATGGATCGTGCGATCCAGCGCGCCATCCATATTCGCCTAGGCTTGCCGGCCGATATTCCCGTCGATTGGAAAAAGGCGATCAAGCATGCCGACCGTCGGGCGGCAGCGGCGGAAGCCCTGCATATCGCCGGCTGGAGCCGCGAGGAAATCCGCTCGACCCTGAAAATCCGCTTGGCCCCCCTGGCCGAGGACCCACTGCAACGCCGCTATGGCGGGACTGCGTGGGAGCCTTGGCCCATGCGGGTGGCCGAGGAACGCTTCCTTGCCGAGTTGGAGCGGTTGTTGCACCGCCATTCACTGGGATGACCTGTTCACCCCCTGAGATCACGGAGCTTTTTTACCCGACGCATCCATCTTCTCAAGGGCTTGCCCCGGTGGCTGGCGGGCTGAGCCCGTATCGGGATTTTGTCCCTGGACTTGCCCGAAGACAAGTTTGACAAAGCCCTGTATGCTGCCCTGCACACCTACGGTTTAGCGGTGATCGACCCAAATGGATAAAATTCGCGCTTTCATCGAAGAACAATTCCTGATCGAATTCGACGATGACTTCCCCGAGGACAGTAATTTGTTCAAAGAGGGGGTGATGGATTCGTTTGGCTATGTTCAATTGATCCGTTTTCTCGAAAAGGAATTCACCATCACCTTTTCCGAAGCGGAAATGACCGGCAATGTTTTGGTCAGCCTGACCCGCATGCAAGAAGCGGTGGCCGCCAAGCTGGCCGCCCGCGACGGCGCGACGGCGTAATCTGGGATGTGCGGAATCGCCGGCCTGATCCACACGGCCCAGCCCGCCGCGGATCTGCCCGCCACCATCGCCGCCATGCTGGGGCGCATCGGTCATCGCGGCCCCGATGGGTTGGGCGGGGTGGTCGGCGACGATTGGGCCATGGGCACGGCGCGACTGGCTATCATCGACCCGAGCTCGGGGCACCAGCCCTTGGGCGATGCCAGTGGCCGCTTTTGGCTTTGCTACAACGGTGAAATCTATAATTACCGGGAATTGCGGGCCGAGCTGGAGGCTTTGGGGCACGCATTCCACACCCATTGCGACACCGAAGTCTTGCTGGCCGCCTGGCTGGCCTGGGGGCAACGTTGCCTAAAGCGGCTGAATGGCGGTTTTGCCTTTGCCCTTTATGACCGTCTTGAGCGGACATTAGTGCTGGCGCGTGACCGTTTCGGCAAACGGCCGCTGTTTTACGCCCGTTTCCAGGGCGGCTTGCTGTTCGCCTCGGAAATGAAGGCGTTCTTGGCCGTTCCCGGCTTTGACTTTACCCAGGATCCGGCGCAACTGGCCTCGATTTACGGGCAATGGACGCCCTTGCCGGATCAAAGCGGCTTTGTTGGCATCCATTCCCTGCCCATGGCCGAATACATGATTTTCGCCGATGGCGCCCTGCACCATCACGCTTATGCGCCGTTGGCGTTTGATCGCGGCGCCATGCCGACCAGCGAGGCCGAGGCCAAGGAACAGATCCGCCAGCACCTGACCGATAGCGTTGCCTTGCGCCTGCGCAGCGACGTCGAGGTCGGGGTTTATCTGAGCGGCGGCGTCGATTCGGCCATCGTCGCCCGCCTGACCCGTGATGTCAGCGGCCGACCACCGGCCACCTTTTCGGTGTCCTTTGATGATGCCAGTCTGGATGAATCGTCTGAGCAAAATCAGGTCGCCGCCGCCCTGGGCACCCGCCACCACACTTTGCGCATTGGCCACGCCGACATTGCCGCCGCGTGTCCACAGGCGGTCTATCACGGCGAAGTGCCGGCCTTTCGCAGTGCCTTTATCCCCATGTTCCTGCTGTCGGGGATGACGTTCGCGGCTGGCATCAAGGTGATCCTGAGCGGCGAGGGGGCCGACGAGGCTTTCCTGGGGTATGACCTGTTCAAGGAAACCCTGCTGCGCCGCGCCTGGGACACCATGGACGAAGACACCCGCCGTCAGCGTTTGGGCCGGCTGTACCCCCATCTTGACCATTATGGTCCGCAAGACATGGCGGCGCTGACCGGGCTTTATCAGCAATTTTCCACCGAGCATATGCCCGGCCTGTTCTCGCACGAACTGCGTTTGCAGAACGGCCGCTTTTCCGCCCGTCTGATCAAGGGGGCGAAAGACCCGTTCGGGCCGTTGTCCGCCCTGGTCGCCGATCACCCGGAAGTCGCCCGTCTCAGCCCGGTGCAACAGGCGCAATGGCTGGAATACAAGACCTTGCTGCCCGGTTATCTGCTCTCGACCCAAGGCGACCGCGCCGCCCTGGCTCATGGGGTGGAAAACCGTTGCCCGTTTCTGGACCCGGCGGTTTTGGATCTGGCCTCGCGGTTGAATTTGCGCTTTGACGACGGCTTTGATGAAAAGCGGCTGTTGCGTCAGGCATTTGCCGGAATGGTGCCCGATTCGGTCATCAACAAGCGCAAATTCCCCTATCGCGCCCCCGACGGTGCCGCCTTTGCCGAATCCCGTCCCGATTACCTGGAACTGGTGCGGTCGGAAACCGAATTGGCCAAGTTGGACTTTCTTGATGCCGGCTTCGCCCGCCGCCTCAGCGCCAAGGTCTTGACCCGCCCCGCGGCGGAAATCAGCACCAAGGAAAACCAGACCTTCTTGTTCTTGCTGTCCACCATGCTGCTGCGCCGCTTTTTCGTCGAGCGGCACATACCCAAGGCAATGGCGCCGCCGCCCTTGCTGCGGATGATTGATCTGCGAAGCGCCGCAATCGGTTAAACGTTTCCGGAGGCATATCACCGGAGATCAGAAGCCGCTTTCTTGCACGACGGCAGCGGCGGCTCGGCGTCAGCCGAAATCGCCGGGGGACACTTTGGGACGGCCATATTTTCTAAGGAAATCAAGGGAGAGATGGTGGGCGATGCAGGGATTGAACCTGCGACCCCACCCGTGTGAAGGGTGTGCTCTACCGCTGAGCTAATCGCCCATCTCTCGGCCGGCGCTGGGGGTGTTCCGTGCGTCGGGAGGCGGCTTTATAGAACCGGTGAGGCGGGCTGTCAAGCGGTCTCCTTCGCGATCACTTTAACCACCTGAGGTGGGGTGTAATCGGCGAATCCATCCAGCAGAACCATTGGGTCGGACGACAGCGTCACCATGTCGCGGTGACGCTGTTTCAAGAAGCCCTCGGCGGTCATGTGGTCGAGAAAAGCATGCAGGTGCCGGTAAAAGCCGCCAACGTCAAGAAAGCCCGCCGGTTTGGCGTGCAGGCCCAACTGACCCCAGGTCCACACCTCGAACACTTCTTCCAAGGTCCCGATACCGCCGGGCAGGGCGATGAAGGCGTCGGACATTTCGGCCATCATCGCCTTGCGTTCATGCATGGAGCCGACCACGTGCAATCGGCTGACGTCGCGATGGCCCGCTTCCATGCGCATCAGGGCTTCGGGGATGATGCCGGTGACGGTGCCGCCGGCGGTCATCACCGCATCGGCGACAATGCCCATCAGCCCGACATTGCCACCGCCATAGACCAGTTCCAGGCCGCGTGCGACCAATGCGGCGGCCAAGCCGCGGGCGGCATCGGCGTATTCGGGCCGGATGCCGGGGTTGGAGCCGCAAAAAACGCAGACGCGCCGCATGCTTATTTCTCCGTCAAGACCTTATTGAACGCCTTGATCGCGGCATCTGGCCCTTCGGCGTGGTTCCATACGCCGCCCGACACCGCCAGGAAATCGGCGCCGGCACGGATCAGCGGTCGGCAATTATCGACGGTGATGCCGCCGATGGCCACCGAGGGGACGGTGAACAGGGGGCTCCACCATTCCAGCAATTCCGCTTCGGCGTGGAATTTGGCTTCCTTGGTGTCGGTGGGGAAGAAGGCGCCAAAGGCGACGTAATCGGCGCCCTTTTCCCCGGCTTCCATGGCCAAGTGGCGGGAATCGTGGCAGGTGACGCCGACGATACCGTCGCCGATCATCTTGCGCGCCGCTTCGAACGTGCCGTCTTCCTGGCCGATATGGACGCCGTCGCAGCCGGTTTCAAAAGCCAGGTCGGCGCGATCATTGAGCAGCACGGCGATGCCGCGCTTTTGAGCCGGCGGTCGCAACACGTCGATGGCCCGGCACAAGGCATCGTCGTCCAATCCCTTCAGACGAATTTGGGCACAGGCGATATCGCCGGCATCCAGGGTCTGTTCCCATACCGGCAACCACTGGTACGGGTTCTCGATCACCGGCGGGGTGATCAGATAAAGGCGGCAAGGCTCTTTGGAAATGGTCGTTACTCCTGGCGGATTGGCTGGAACGGATGAAGCATGAAGGGGCGGAGAAAAGCAACCATGCCCACAAAAGGCCACAATTCGTCCTTAATGCCGCCACGAGCGGCGGGCATGGTTTCTTATCTTCAGCGGTTTGCTCCCATCACCGCTGAAGGAACTCCTGGCAGGTTTTGCCGGGGTCTCGAGCGCCGAGCAGATCGAGGGTGTCGCATCCCCACCGACCCTCCCCCCAAGCCCCTTTCTGCTCGGCCGCTTGACGAACAGCCCAGTGCGCTGGTCCATCCCCCGACAAGACGATCCGTTCGACGCCCGAGCGCAAGGCGGCCAAGGCCCAGCCGGGGCAATCGGCGCAATCCAGCGCGCCGACGATGTCGGCATGGGGAAATTCGTCGCGCAGCCGCGCCAGCAGGCGCAGCCACCAATGCGGCCCCTGTAATCCGGCGGCGCCGGGGGGGCTAAGCAGGATCAACCGCTTTGATCCTGCGGCGGCGACGGCGGCGCGGGCGTGTTCCAGGTCATGAACGAGGATGACCGGGGCGGTGCCGCCGGCCATGATTACTTGGTTCCCGTGGTGATGGCGCGGCCGGGGCTGGTGAAGGCCAGCGAATGGGGGCCGAAGAAATAGGCGTTGACGGTTTCGATGATCGGCTCGCTGATCGGCCGCTCCGCACTCCATTCCACCAGGAAATTCGCGCCGGTTCCGCCGGCGTCGTCCTTGTGTTCGACAAAGACGTCGGTGGAGGCCATCGGGCCCAGGCTGGAGGGATCGGGCATGAATTCCCGCACCATCTTGCCGCTGGTGTCGTAATAGCGCACCGAGCGCACGGTCAGGCCGGCCTGGGGGTCGGTGTTGCGGATGGACAACATGGATGACAGCAGCAAGGTCTGCGGTTTTTGCTTGGAATCCAGATTGCCGTGCCAGATATGCGAATAGACCGGCACATAGACAAGCTGGCCCTTGGATTGTCGCAATTCCTCGGCCCCAGCCATTTCGGCGCAGGCCAGGGACAGGACAAGGGCAACGACAACCGCAAGGGGGGCGGCGAGGGGGGCGGCCAAGCGCATGGATCGTCTCCGGCTGATGATCGGGCTAAGGCTAGTCCCCTGACGGCGGCTGTCAAGACGGCGGCAACGTTGACACTGCTCTGTATCGGCCCTAACCTCGGGCTTTGATGCCTTAATCCCCTGGGGGAATTTGTTTTGTCTGGAGCCTTGAGCCGTACCGAAGCGGCCATTGATCGGCTGGGCGCCGCCATCGACCGTCTGGAAGCCGCCGCCGCCCGCGTCGGCGCCGGCGATCTGTTGCTGGCTGGCGAATTGCGCGACGCCCGCGACCAGCATGCGGTGCTGGAAGATACGACGCGGGTGGTGGCCCAGCGGTTGGATGGGGCCATCGGCCGCCTTCGCACCCTGTTGGAGGCTTGAGCCTTGGCCTATGTCAATTTATCCATCAACGGCCGCATTCATGAAATCGCCTGTGACGATTCCCAGGTTGCCCGCATCCATGTCCTGGGCCAGATGATCGACGGCATTGCCCAAGATCTGCTGGGGCAGTTGGGAAATGTTCCCGATACCCGGCTGATGGTGATGGTGGCTTTGTCGCTGGCCGACGAATTGGCCGAAACGCGTGAGAACCTGAATGCCGCCAATAATGACCTGACCAGCCTGGCCGATGGCGACCAGGATCTGGCCGAAGGCATCGAATCGTTGGCGGCGCGCATCGAAGCCATTGCAGAACGCCTGGAAAGGCCCTAGGTTCATCCCCAGGAGCGGTCTGCTGCACGGTGCGTCAGGCAGCTAATGTCCCTGGGGCGATATTTCTCCTATTGGGAGCTGTCTCTGGTGGGGCTCTGGCCCCATTACATGGCGCCCACCTGACAAGTCAGGCCACGGAGGACTTACAACGCCAACGGCCGAGGCGGCGCCGCTCCGCATTTTCATGATCCATCCAAACCACCCCGATCCCGACTTGACCACCGCTAAGGCGCAGGCCCGCGCCCACGCGGTGGCCGTGCGCCGTCAGGCCCACAGCGATTACGGCCGGCTGGCGGCGGAAAAGCTGGCCATCTATGGCAATGCCCTGACCTTTGACATCGGGACGGTGGTGGCCGGTTACTGGCCGATGGGCGATGAACTTGATCCCCGCCCCCTGCTTGAGCTTTTGGGCGGGCGGGGCTGTACATTGGCCTTGCCGGTGGTGACGGCGCGGGGGCAGGCATTGACCTTTCGCCGCTGGGACAGCGGCGACCCGCTGGAAGCCGGTTTCCATGGCACCCTTCACCCCATCGCCGCATCCGCCGTCCT
Source organism: Magnetospirillum sulfuroxidans (assembly GCF_018224925.1). GTDB lineage: Bacteria > Pseudomonadota > Alphaproteobacteria > Rhodospirillales > Magnetospirillaceae > Magnetospirillum > Magnetospirillum sulfuroxidans. Next base: position 338,550 of record NZ_JAGTUF010000001.1, read on the forward strand.
TGTGCCAAAGGTCTTGCTGGTGCCGTTGCTGGCCTTTGATGCCCACGGCTATCGGTTGGGGTATGGTGGCGGTTATTATGATCGCACCCTGGCCGATTTGCGACTTCATGCCCATGTAACCGCCATCGGCATCGCCTTTGCCGCCCAGCAGGTGCAGGCGGTGCCGCGTGACCGCCACGATCAGCCCTTGGACCTGATGTTGACCGAACACGGTCCGATGAAGCCGGAGATTTCATGAGACTTTTGTATTTGGGCGATATCGTTGGCCGCGCCGGCCGTGACGCGGTGGTGGGCGCTTTGGGGCAAGCGCGGGAGCGGCTGCGGTTGGATTTCGTCGTTGCCAACGGCGAGAACGCCGCCCATGGCTTTGGCATTACGCCCAAACTGTGCGACGAGTTGTTCCAAGCCGGTGTCGATGTCATCACCCTGGGCAATCACACTTGGGACCAACGCGAGATCATCCCCCATCTGGACGCCGAGCCGCGGTTGTTGCGCCCGGCCAATTACCCGGCCGGCACGCCGGGCAAGGGCGTCGGCATCTTCGAGGCGCCGCGCGGCAAGAAGGTGATGGTGGTCCAGGTGATGGGACGCTTGTTCATGGACCCGCTGGATTGTCCGTTCGCGGCGGTGGAAAAAGAATTGCGCAAGGTCCGGCTTGGGCCGGGCGGCGCCGATGCCATCATCATCGACATTCATGCCGAGGCGACCAGCGAAAAGATGGCGCTGGGCCATGTGTGCGACGGCGGCGCCTCGCTGGTGGTCGGCGGGCATTCCCATATTCCCACCGCCGATGCCCAGATTTTCCCCGGCGGGACCGCCTATCAGACCGATGCCGGCATGTGCGGCGATTACAATTCGGTCATCGGCATGAAAAAAGATGCCGCCATCCACAAATTCGTCCGCAAGATTCCGGGTGAACGGCTGTCGCCAGCCGATGGCGACGGCACCTTATGCGCGGTTTTCGTCGAAACCGATGATCGCACCGGCCTGGCGGTGCGGGTGGCGCCATTGCGCATCGGTCCGCGGTTGGCGGAAAGCTGGCCGGATTGCTGATCGGCTTCATCTGTACGAAAAAAGCGGCGGTGGCGTAACTTTCGTCGCGGCGCCGGCGAAATCCCCTTTATCGACATCATCGAGGGGATTTCGCCATGAACCGAATCTTGCTTTCCGCCACCCTATGCGCCGGCCTGTTGTTCAGCTTGCCGGCCTTGGCCGCCGAAGCCTTCACCAAAGCCGCCTTTACCCAAGCGCAAGAGGCGGGGGCGGACATCTTGCTGCATGTGCATGCCCCGTGGTGTCCGACCTGCAAGGCACAAGAGCCCAGTGTCGCGATGCTTGAGCACGACATCCCCGCGCTCAAGGTTTTCCGGATCGACTTCGATAGCCAAAAAGACATCTTGAACGAACTCAAGGTGCGTTCGCAAAGCACGTTGATCGCCTTCAAGGGCAAGACCGAGACGTCGCGCATGACCGGGGTGACCGATCCCAAGGCGATCACCGCCATGGTTGCCCCATCCGCCATGATGAAATAGGCGCGGCCATGGCTGCCTTGATCGCCGCCTATCTGGCCGGCATTTTGTCCACCTTGTCGCCGTGCGTGTTGCCGCTGATCCCGGTGTTGCTGGGCAGCGCCCTGCAAAGCCATCGCTTGGGGCCGGTGGCTTTGGCCGCCGGTCTGGCGGTGTCTTTCGCCGGTTTGGGCATTGCCTTGGCGACGTTCGGCTTCGCCGTCGGTTTGGATGGTCAGGCGATCCGCATGGCCGCGGCGCTGGCCATGGGCATCTTTGGTCTGGTCTTGCTGGTGCCCGCTTTCGGTCGCGGCTTTGCCGTCATCGCCGCGCCGCTGGCCGGTCACGGCAATGCGGTGCTGGGCCGTATCTCGGGCGATGGTCTGGGGGGGCAATTCGCCCTGGGGCTGTTGCTGGGGGCGGTGTGGTCGCCGTGCACCGGCCCGACCTTGGGGGCGGCGGTGGGGTTGGCCGGGGCCAGCGACACGGCCGCACAAGCCGCGGCGGTGATGGTCGTCTTCGCTTTGGGGGCGGCGAGTCCGCTGTTGATGCTGGCTTATGGTCTGGCGTCGTGGCGGCGGCATTTGGCCGGTTTTGCCGCCAGAGCCAAGCCCGTGATGGGCGGATTGCTGCTGCTGGTGGCGGTTCTGGCGCTCAGCGGCGGCGACAAGGCGCTGGAGACTTGGCTGGTATCGGTGATGCCGCCGTGGCTGGTGGCGTTGACGGTCATGCTGTGAGGGAGGGGACGGTCAGGCCAGAGAGAAAAGCGACTTCGTATTCGCCCAATCCTTTAAGGGGAAGCCGGCGGATTTCCGCCGAACCGAAACGATCCCCCAGATGGGCAAGGGCCTTTGCCGGCAGGCACAGGCCGGACGGTTGGGCGCTGGAACATAATCTGGCGGCGGTGTTGACGGTGTCGCCCCAAACGTCGAATTGCATACGCTTGCCGCCGATGATGCCGGCGACGGTGGGGCCGAAGGCCACGCCGATCCGCACTTCCCAGCCGATCTCCAACTCGCGGGTCTGGCGGATCATTTCCAGGGCGGCGGCAATCAGTCGATCCTCGACATTCGGCACTTTTTCCAGAACTCCACAGGCGGCCATATAGGCGTCGCCGATGGTCTTGATCTTTTCCAGGCCAAACGTTTCTGAAATGGCTTCGAACCGTCGGATCAGGCGGTTCAGGTTGACCACCACCTTGGTCGGGGTGTTGTTGCGGGTGAAATTGGTGAAACCGCAGACATCCGCGAACAAGACGCCGGCATGGTCAATGACCGATGGCCGGAATGTGCCGTTGGCCATGAATTCGTCCACCACCTTTTCCGGCAAGGTGTTGCGCAGCAAGGTGCGTTGTTTTTCGTGTTCCGCGCACAATGTTTCCTCGACCGCGCGGCGTTGCCGCATATTGGCGTTTTGGGCCAGCAGGCCGGTGATGCGGGCGCGAAAAATCGGGGGGCGATACCGTTTCGGCATGAAATCCGCCGCCCCGGCATTGAGATAGGCGCTGACCAGGCTGTCGTCGTGTTCCTGGGCGGTGACCACCAACACCGGAATATCGCGGTAATCGGGCACGCGGATGAAGCTGGCCATGAAGTCCAGCCCGGTCATGTCGGGCAAATGGTGGTCGAGCAGAATAAGACTGATGGATTTGTCGGCCAACATCTCCAGACCGGCGGTCCCGGTGTCGGCGGTAATCACTTCGATGGTGGAAAACAGGCGGATGGCCTTTTCCATCACCGCCTGAGCGGTACGGCTGTCATCGACGATGAGAATGGCACCGGAAGGCAAGGCGGCGGTGGTGTCAGTCGTCAAGCCTGTCGCTCCCGTTCTGTCTCGTGACGGTACAATAGACCGATCAACGGTTGCGCGAAAGAGGCGTCTCGTCGACGGCTGTCGCTGCTGCTGGATGGGCCGACCACCGGCTTTGCCCGCCGGCTGTCTGCCCCATGGCCTTTCTCCCACAAGATATGGTATAGGCAAGGTTTGTTCGTTTGCCCAAACTAAGGTTGTCGACAGTCATGGCTGGTCATTCCCAATTCAAGAACATCATGCACCGCAAGGGCGCACAAGACGCCAAGCGCGCCAAGGTCTTCACCAAGCTGATCCGTGAATTGACGGTTTCGGCCAAATCCGGCCAGCCCGACCCGGCGATGAATCCGCGTTTGCGTGCCGCCATTCAGGCCGCGCGTGCCGCCAACATGCCGAAAGACACCATGGACCGCGCCATCAAGCGTGGCGCCGGCGGTGAAGACGGGGCCAATTACGAAGAAGTGCGCTATGAAGGCTATGGCCCTGGTTCGGTGGCCGTCATCGTCGAGGGGCTGACCGACAACCGCAATCGCACCGCCTCGGAAGTGCGTTCGGCCTTTTCCAAGAATGGCGGCGCCCTGGGCGAATCCAATTCGGTGTCGTTCATGTTCGACCGCATCGGCGCCATTCGCTATGCCGCTGAAATCGCCGAAGCCGACGCCATGTTCGAGGCGGCGCTGGAAGCTGGCGCCGACAATGTCGAATCGTCGGAAGACGGTCACGAAATCACCTGCACTCCCGATGATCTGGCCACCGTCCGCGATGCGCTGGAAGCCACCTTCGGCACGCCGGAATACGCCCGCCTGGATTGGAAGCCGCAGACCAGCGTGCCGGTGGCCGATGAAAACGCCGCCAAGACGCTGATGAAGCTGCTGGACGCGTTGGAAGACAATGATGACGTCCAGCGGGTTTCGGCCAATTTCGAAATCCCCGACGACATCATGGAAAAGTTGGGTTGATAAATGCGCGTGCTGGGGCTGGATCCGGGGTTGCGGGTGACGGGTTGGGGGATGATCGAAATGATCGACAACCGGTTGCGTTATCTTGGCGACGGCACCATCCGCTCTGATGCGACCTTGTCCCTGGCCGAACGGCTGGGGCAATTGCATCGCGGGGTTATCGAGGTCATCGCCGCCTGGTCGCCCGATGGGGCGGCGGTGGAACAGACCTTCGTTAACAAGAACCCGGAAAGCACGTTGAAGCTGGGGCAGGCGCGCGGCGTGGTGATGCTGGCGCCGGCTTTGGCCGGTCTTGCGGTGGGCGAATACGCGCCGACCCAGATCAAGCAGGCGGTGGTCGGAAGCGGGCGGGCCGCCAAGGAACAGGTGGGAATGATGGTGCGTACCTTGCTGCCCGGCTGTCTGGTGACCAGTCCCGATGCCGCCGACGCCCTGGCGGTGGCCATCTGTCACGCCCATCATGCCGCCACGGCGCGACGGATACAGGCGGCCAGCCGATGATCGCCAAGCTCAAGGGCCTGATTGATAGCCTGGGGGATGATTTCGCCATCGTTGATGTCGGTGGCGTCGGGTATCTGGTGTTTTGTTCGGGCCGCACGCTGGGGCGGCTGCAAACCGGTGCCGCCGCGGCCTTGCATGTGGAAACCCATGTGCGCGAGGATCATATCCATCTCTATGGCTTCATCGAGCCGGGCGAGCGCGATTGGTTCAATCTGCTGACCACGGTTCAAGGGGTGGGGGCCAAGGTGGCCCTGGCCATCTTGTCGGTGGCCGGACCGGAACAATTGCTGCAAACCATCGCCGCCCAGGACAAGGTGTTGTTGACGCGGGCCAGCGGCGTCGGTCCCAAGCTGGCGGTCCGTATCCTCACCGAGCTCAAGGACAAGGCCGGCAAGATGAGCCTGGGCGCTTTCGCCCCCAGTGCGGCGGCGGCGATTTCCACCCCGGTTGGCGGCGGGGTGATGGAAGACGCCATCTCGGCCTTGGTCAATTTGGGCTATAAGCGGCTGGAAGCCTTTGAAGCGGTCGGAGTGACCGCGCAGGAACTGGGCGAGGGGGCTGATTCCTCCAGCCTGATCCGCCATGCGCTCAAGCGCCTGGGCAAGGATCTGATGCGATGAGCGACCGCGCCGGCGACGCGACCACGGACCGCATGGTGGCGCCACAGCTGAATCCCGCCGATGTGGAAACCCATTTGCGGCCGCAGGTGCTGGACGATTTCATCGGCCAGCAGGCGGTGCGCGAGAATTTGAAGGTGTTCATCACCGCCGCCAGCGCGCGGGGCGAGGCGCTGGACCATACCTTGTTCTTCGGCCCGCCCGGTCTGGGCAAGACCACCTTGGCGCAGATCGTCGCCCGTGAATTGGGGGTGGGCTTTCGCGCCACCTCGGGGCCGGTGATCGCCAAGGCCGGCGATTTGGCGGCGTTGCTGACCAATCTCGAACCGCGCGACGTCTTGTTCATCGACGAAATCCACCGCCTTAATCCTGCCATAGAGGAAGTGCTCTATCCTGCCATGGAGGACTTTCAACTCGACCTGATCATCGGCGAGGGACCGGCGGCGCGGTCCGTGCGCATCGATCTGCCGCCCTTCACCCTGGTGGGGGCGACCACTCGCTCGGGCTTGCTGACGACGCCGTTGCGCGAACGCTTCGGCATTCCCATGCGGATGAATTACTACACCCCGGACGAGTTGGAATTGATCGTCACCCGTGGCGCCCGCGTGCTGGGGTTCGCCGTTACCGCCGAAGGCGCGCGCGAAGTGGCGCGGCGGTCGCGCGGGACGCCGCGCGTCGCCGGCCGGTTGTTGCGCCGGGTGCGCGATTTCGCCGCCGTCGCCGGTCAAAGCCCGGTCGACGCCAAGATCGCCGATGCGGCGCTGACCCGGCTTGAGGTCGATCATATTGGCCTGGACGCCATGGATCGGCGCTATCTGAAATGTATCGCCGACAATTACGGCGGCGGCCCGGTGGGCGTCGATACCTTGGCCGCGGCGCTGTCGGAAAGCCGCGACACCTTGGAAGAAGTGGTCGAGCCTTATTTGTTGCAGCAAGGACTGATCCAGCGCACGCCGCGCGGCCGCATGCTGTCGGCTGCCGGCTTCAAGCATATCGGCCTTAATCCGCCGCGCGAGGTTCTGGTGCAGTTGGATTTGCTGGCGCAAAACGAGGGGGATGAATGACCCCCCATCTCCACTCGATTCGTGTTTACTGGGAAGACACCGATGCCGGCGGCATCGTCTATCATTCCAATTACCTGAATTTCGCCGAGCGCGCCCGCACCGAGATGGTGCGTGCCCTTGGCCTGTCGCAAGCGGAACTGGCCGATGGCGGCAAGGGGCATGCCTTTGCCGTGCGCCGCGCCGAAATTGATTTCATCAAATCGGCGCGTCTGGACGATCTGTTGCAGGTGGAAACCGTGGTCAGTGCTTTGGGCGGGGCGTCCATGCAATTGACCCAGACCATCAGGCGGCTTGACGACGGCGCCGATTTGGCGTGTCTGCACATCAAACTTGCCTTCATCTGCCTGGACGGTGGCCGTCCGGCCCGAATTCCGGAATGGATGAAGAAAACTTTGCGCGATTTGGAAAGCGAGAGGCGATAGTCATGGATCCTGTTCAAACGGCCGAGTTGGCCGGCTCGGTGGCCGCGCACAACATGTCCATGTGGGGCTTGTTCATGCAGGCGGACATCATCGTCAAGGTGGTGATGATCGCTTTGCTGGGGGCTTCGTTCTGGTGCTGGGCCATCATTTTCGACAAGCTGCTGCGTCTGCGTTCGTTGTGGCAAAAGGCCGAGCATTTCGAGGAATCGTTCTGGTCCGGCGGCTCGCTGGAAGATCTTTATGACCGCATCGGCTCGCGCCCCATCGATCCGATGAGCGCCATTTTCGTCGCCGCGATGCGCGAATGGCGCCGCTCCGCCGCCAAGGGCCTGACCGAAAAGGAAAATGCCCGCGTCAGCCTGCCGCAGCGCATCGACCGCGTCATGCACGTCACCTTGGGCCGCGAGATGGACACGCTGGAACGCAATTTGGGCGTGCTTGCCTCGGTTGGCTCGACCGCGCCGTTCATCGGTCTGTTCGGCACCGTCTGGGGCATCATGAATTCGTTCCAATCCATTGCCGCGACCAAGAACACCAGCCTTGCCGTGGTGGCGCCGGGGATCGCCGAGGCGCTGTTCGCCACCGCCCTGGGTCTGGTCGCCGCCATTCCGGCGGTGATCGCCTATAACAAGATTTCCAGCGACATGGACCGTTACGCCAAGCGGCTTGAGAATTTCTCCGGCGAATTCGGCGCCATCTTGTCGCGGCAATTGGAAGAGAAGATCTGATGGGCGCCGCCATCGGTCCCAGAAAGGGGGGGCGGCAGCGGCATCGGCCGGTGTCGGACATCAATGTCACCCCCATGGTCGACGTCATGCTGGTGCTGTTGATCATCTTCATGGTCACCGCGCCCTTGCTGACCGCCGGCGTTCAGGTCGATCTGCCCAAGACCGATTCGGCTCCGATCAAGGGCGACGATCAGCCGTTATCGGTCAGCATCGACGCCCATGGCGACATCTGGATTCAGGAAACCAAGGTGACGCTGGAAGAACTGGCGCCCAAGCTGCACGCCATTACCGCGCAAAAGCCAGAGACCCGCATCTTTATCCGTGGCGACAAGGGTATCGATTACGGCCGGGTCATGCAGGTGATGGGCAATTTGGGGGCGGCGGGCTTCACCAAGGTGGCCTTGGTCACCGAGATGCAGCAGGGCGAGCCGGCGCAGCCGGCCAAGAAGGGAGGCCGTTGACGGCCCGAGCATGAGCATGCGGCGCGAAAGCTATATTTTTTCTGGTGTGTTGCACGTGGTCATCGCGTTGATCGCGGTGTTTGGCCTGCCGCAATTCTTCCGTGATCCGCCACAGGTGGAAACGCCGCTGGTCGTCGATCTGGTTCCCATCGGGGCGAAAAGCAACCCGCCGCCCAAACAAAACCAGGCCGACCCGCAGCCGGAACCGCCCAAGCCGGAAGAGGTCAAGGCCGAACAGCCCAAGCCCGAACCGCCCAAGCCGGAACCCAAGCCGACGCCGCCACCGCCACCACCACCGCCGCCGCCGCCCAAGCCGCCGGAACCGGAACCGGCGCCGATTCCCAAGCCCGAGCCGAAACCGGAGCCCAAGCCGGAACCCAAGCCCGAGCCGAAGCCGGAACCGCCCAAGGTGCCGGAACAGAAATTGTCCGACATCAAGCCGCAGCCGCGTCCCAAGCCGCAGGAAAACGACCTGGATTCGTTGCTGAAATCAGTGGACAAGAAAAAGCCGACGCCTTCCAATCCGCTGGATGATCTGCTTAAGGCCACCGATAAGGCCAAGCCCAACACGCCGTCGGCGGAAAAGGGCACGCAGCCCAAGCAGCAGAACGTCAAGGGCTCGGATCAGCATAATCCGAACGAACCGATCTCGATGACCGAGATGGACCGCATCCGCAAGCATGTCTCTGATCGCTGGAGCATTCCGGCCGGGGCCAAGGATGCCGCCAATTTGATCATCGAAATCCGCGTCTCGGTGCAACCCGACGGCACGGTCACCGATGCCAGGGTGGTCAATGCGCCGTTGATGGCCGATTCGTATTGGCAGGCTGCCGCCGACAGCGCCCGGCGCGCCGTGCGTCTGGCCAGTCCGTTGCCCATTCCGCGCGACAAATATGATCAGTTCCGCGATTTTGTATTGTCGTTCAACCCGAAACAGATGGTCATGGGAAGGTAAATACCATGGTGACCCGCATTCGCATTGCCCTTGTGGGCCTTTTGGCCGTCTTCGGCCTGTTCGTCGCCTCGGCGGCACAGGCCGAGGTGCGGATCGACATCACCCGTGGCAACATGAAGCCGTTGCCCATCGCCATCCCCGATTTGTTCGGGACGCAGCCGGCGGAACTGCAAACGGGCAAGGATATTGCCCGTGTGGTCGCCGCCGATCTGGAACGATCGGGCCTGTTCAAGCCCATCGACCAGCGCGCTTTCATCCAGAACGCGGCGGCGTTGCAGGCTGGTCCGCGTTTTGCCGACTGGCGTCAGATCAACGCCGAGGCGCTGGTGTCGGGCAAGCTCGAGATTTCCGGCGACGGCGATCTGATGATCGAGTTCCGTCTGTGGGACGTGTTCTCGGAAACCCAGATGATCGGCACCCGCTACAACATTGCCGGCAAGGATATCCGCCGCAATCCGAATTTGTGGCGCCGCGCCGCCCACCAGATCGCCGACGCCATCTATAAGCGCGTCACCGGCGAGGATGGCTATTTCGACACCCAGCTCATCTATATTTCGGAAAGCGGTCCCAAGAACGACCGTAAGAAGCGGCTGGCGATCATGGATCAGGATGGTGAAAACCATCGTTTCCTGACCTCGGGCGAGGATCTGGTGCTGACGCCGCGTTTTTCGCCCACCGCCCGCGAAATCACCTATATGTCCTATTTCCGTGGCTCGCCCCGCGTCTACATCTTGCAGATCGACACGGCGCGGCGCGAATTGTTGGGCGATTTCCCCGGCATGACCTTTGCCCCCCGGTTCTCGCCCGATGGCAACAAGGTGATCATGAGCCTGTCTCAGGACGGCAACGCCGAAATCTATGAAATGAATCTGCTGACCCGGCAAAAGGTTCGTCTGACCAATCATCCGGCCATTGACACCTCGCCCAGCTATGCGCCCGATTCGGCGCGGGTGGTGTTCAATTCCGATCGTGGCGGCAGCCCGCAGCTGTACACCATGGGCTCCGATGGCGGCAGCGTCGCCCGCATCAGCTTTGGCGATGGCCGCTACACCACGCCGGTGTGGTCGCCGCGCGGCGACCTCATCGCCTTCACCAAGCAAAAAGGCAGCGAATTCTTCATAGGTGTCATGCGTCCCGATGGGTCGGACGAGCGTTTGCTGGCCCAGGGCTATCTGGTCGAGGGTCCGACCTGGGCGCCGAACGGTCGTGTTTTGGCCTTTTGGAAGGAAACAGCCTCGGATTCCCGCGGTCATGGCGGCACGGCCAAGCTTTATACCATTGACTTGACCGGCTTTAATGAAAGGCAAGTCATCACACCTTTGGACGGGTCCGATCCTGCGTGGTCCCCCTTGATTCCCTAGTTGGTAACTATTATAGTCCGCCGCGATTAGGATTTTTACGGTCGCGGCGGACATAAACCCCTGACGTGGCCGGTTGTTTGCGTCGATTTTCAGAGTTCGCCGCACGGCAACATAAAGTCCACCCGGCATTTTCCTGAACCCGTAATCCTCTGAGGGGGAGTCCTCACTAATGAAACTGCGTTTCCTGAGCATCTTCGCCGCCGCCGCTCTGCTGGCCGCTTGTGAATCCGCCCCCGAGAGCACTGGCGCCAAGGCCGGCGCTGGTACTGCCGCTCCGCCGGTTGTTACCAAGCCGAGCATCGTTCCGGGCTCCGAGCAGGACTTCATCGCCAATGTCGGCGACCGCGTGTTCTTCGACCTGGACAAGTACGCCCTGCGTGCCGATGCCAAGGCGACCCTGGACAAGCAGGCCGCTTGGTTGAAGAAGTACCCCGCTTACTCGCTGACCATCGAAGGCCATGCCGACGAGCGCGGCACCCGCGAGTACAACTTGGCTCTGGGCGAGCGTCGTGCCAATTCCGTCAAGGAATACCTGGCCGGCGCCGGCATTCCGGCCGCTCGCGTCAAGACCATCTCCTACGGCAAGGAGCGCCCGGTCGCTCTGGGTTCGAACGAGGCCGCCTGGTCTCAGAACCGTCGTGGCGTGACCGTTCTCAGCAAGTAATTTCTGAGACGTCCGAGACGTAAATAGGGCGCCCGCTTTTCCGTGATGGGGAAAGCGGGCGTCTTATTTTTTGCCCCAACTTTGCCTTGAACCCGCTTTATGCTATGAACGCCCGATAATGACCGAGATGGAGTGAGCGCGAAACGCGAGCAACCATCCCCGTTGATCCCGTCCCGACTGATCGAGGTTCGCCCGTGCGCCGTCTTCTTCTTTCCGTAGCCCTGGCAAGCATGACCGTGTTGGCCCAGCCGGCCTTCGCCCAATACGAAAACCGCGCCATGGCCGATCGTTTGGACCGGCTGGAACGCGATCTGCAAATGATGCAGGCGCAGGCAGCCCGCAGCGGGAGCGGTGGTTCGACGGTGATCACGTCCCCGGCTTTAGGCGGTGGCGCCATCAACCGGCCCTCGGGGGTGACCAGCCCCAATCCGTTGCCTGCCGGCATGGCGGTGCGTCTGGATGAACGGGTCGACCAGTTGGAAGAATTGGTCCGCCAATTGACCGGTCGAGTGGAAGAAGCCAATTTCAAGGCCAATCAGGTGGCCAAGCAGATGGAACGGCTGCAAGCCGATCTGGAGCTGCGCTTCAAGGAATTGCAGGCTCCGCAGCCTCAGGCAAGCGGCGCCGCGCCGGCGCAATTGTCCATGCCGGCGACTGCGGCCAAGGGCGCCGATACGCCCATTCCGGCGGGGACGCAGAGCCTGGGCACGCTGTCGGACAAGGATTTGAAGAAGCCGGGCAATGCCCCGGTCGCCCCGCCCAAGGATGCCCAGGGGCAATACGACATGGCCTATGACGCGCTTCAGTCGGGCGATTACGCCACCGCCGAAAAGGGCTTCCAGGATTTTCTCAGCCAGTACGGCAATCACCAACTGGCCGGCAATGCCCAATATTGGCTGGGCGACATCGCCTATGTGCGTAAGGATTTCAACACCTCGGCGGTGACCTTCCTTGAGGGCTACAAAAAATTCCCCAAGCATTCCAAGGCCGCCGACATGATCTATAAGGCCGGCTCGGCCTTTGGCCAGATGGGCAAGAAAAAAGAGGCCTGCACCGCCTTTGGCATCTTGTTCAGCGAACAGCCGAAAATGCCCGACCGGGTGAAGCGGGCGGCCACCGCCGAAAAGCAGAAATACGATTGCAAATAGGAAAAGGCCCCTTCCGCGGAAGGGGCCTTATTTTTGTCGGCTTCCCCATACCGCGAAAATCGCATCCGAATTTCGGAATAAATGCATGAGAGGCTTTTGTTCGGGATGAAAGCGTTGTCGCCGCCTGAATTTTCCGCCCTGATGGAGCGATTGGGGCCATTCGAACCGGCGCCACGCTTGGCCGTGGCGGTGTCGGGGGGGGCTGATTCCTTGGCGGCGACCTTGCTGGCCGCCCATTGGGCCCATGAGCGCGGGGGCCAGGTTGTGGCGTTGACCGTCGATCATCGGTTGCGGCCCAATTCCACCGCCGAGGCGGTTCTGGTCGGGCGGTGGCTTGCCAATCACGGCATCGAGCATCACATTTTACCCTGGCTGGGCGACAAACCCGCCGCCGATCTTCAGGCCCAGGCCCGCGCCGCCCGCTATGCCTTGCTGGAGCAATGGTGCCGCGCCACCGGCATCGTCCATGTGGTGCTGGCGCACCATCAAGACGATCAGGCGGAAACCTTTTTATTGCGGCTGGCCCGTGGTTCGGGCCTGGAAGGCTTGTCGGCCATGGCCGATATCCGCCACGGCCCGCATTTGCGCTGGTTGCGGCCACTTTTAGGCATCGCCAAGGGGCGTTTGCTGGTAACGCTGCGCGACTGGGATCAGGATTGGGTTGATGACCCGTCCAACAGCGATCCCCGTCATGCTCGGGTGCGGTTGCGGCTGTTGGCCGGAACCTTGGCGGCAGAGGGGCTGGAATCGGCACGTCTGGCCGAAACAGCGGCCCGGCTGGGATTGTCCCGCGATGCCTTGGAACGGGATCTGGCCGATGCCCTGGTGCGCTGGGGCCGCATTCATCCCGCTGGCTTTGCCTGGGTTGACGATCAGGCTTGGCGGATCTTGCCCGAGGATTTGGCGTTGCGGCTGCTGACCCGGCTGCTGCGCAGCTTTGGCGGCGAGGCCATGTCTCCGCGTTTGGAACGCAGCCAGGGTCTGTTGCAGCGCCTGCGGCGGGGGCAGGGCGGGACCTTGGCCGGTTGCCGGGTGGTGCCCCAGGGCGACGGCCAGATTTTATTTTGCCGCGAAGCCGGACGGATGGCGCCGCCGATGGCAGCGCCGCCGGGGGCGGCGATCCATTGGGATGGACGCTTCCGCGCCGTCCTGCCCGCCGATTTGCCCGCCGGTCTGGAATTGGGCGGATTGGGGCCGCAGGGCTGGGGACAGGTGGCCAAATCCCTTGGCCGCCGAGCCTTGCCCGCGGTTCCAGCGGTGGTGCGCCCGACGATCCCGGCCTTATTTGATCAGGATGGTGTTTTCGCCGCGCCTTACCTCGGCTATAACCGTGGAACTGAATCGTTGTTGTCGGCGCCCTGGATATGGGCGGCTCCGCGCCGTCCGCTGACTGAGATTGCTCATTGCCTTGTCTAAACGCCGACGGGCACTATCTGTAGGGAACGCTGTTATCATCCGGCGCGATTCATGCGCTGGCGAACCGGGAAGGGCTTGACCTTGAATTTCAGCAAGAACCTGGCGCTGTGGATCGTCATCGCCGTGCTTCTGGTGGTGCTTTTCAACCTGTTTCAGACCTCGACGCCGCAGCGCGGCATGGGGCAGGTGGCGTTCTCGGATTTCATGGCCGAAGTGGATGGCGGTCGCGTCGCCGACGTGACCATCCAGGGCTATACCGTGTCGGGTCATTATTCCGACAATCGTCCATTCTCGACCTATATGCCGCCCGAAGCCAATATCGTGCCCAAGCTGCGCGAATCCGGCGTGCGCATTTCGGCGCTGCCGCCGGCTGACGATCAGCCGACGCTGTGGGGGATCTTGGTGTCGTGGTTCCCCATGCTGCTGTTGATCGGCGTGTGGATTTTCTTCATGCGCCAGATGCAATCGGGTGGCGGCAAAGCCATGGGCTTTGGCAAGTCCAAGGCCCGGCTGCTGACGGAAAAGCAAGGCCGCATCACCTTCGAAGACGTGGCCGGCATCGACGAAGCCAAGCAAGAGCTTGAGGAAATCGTCGAATTCCTCAAGGACCCGCAGAAATTCCAGCGTCTGGGCGGTAAAATTCCCAAGGGCTGTCTGCTGGTCGGCCCGCCCGGTACCGGCAAGACCCTGCTGGCCCGCGCCATCGCCGGCGAAGCCAACGTGCCGTTCTTCACCATCTCGGGTTCTGATTTCGTCGAAATGTTCGTCGGTGTCGGTGCGTCGCGTGTCCGCGATATGTTCGAGCAAGGCAAGAAGAACGCGCCGTGCATCATCTTCATCGACGAAATCGACGCCGTTGGCCGTCATCGTGGCGCCGGCCTGGGCGGTGGCAATGATGAACGCGAACAGACTCTCAACCAATTGCTGGTCGAGATGGATGGTTTCGAATCGAACGAAGGCGTCATCCTGATCGCCGCCACCAACCGTCCCGACGTGCTGGACCCGGCCTTGCTGCGTCCCGGCCGTTTCGACCGTCAGGTGGTGGTGCCCAACCCCGATATTTTAGGGCGCGAAAAGATCTTGAAGGTGCACATGCGCAAGGTGCCGTTGGCCCCCGACGTGGAACCGCGCATCATCGCCCGTGGCACCCCCGGTTTTTCCGGCGCCGATCTGGCCAATCTGGTCAACGAAGCCGCCTTGTTGGCTGCCCGCGCCGGCAAGCGCGTGGTGACCATGGGGGAATTCGAATCGGCCAAGGACAAGGTGATGATGGGGGCGGAACGCCGCTCCATGGTGATGAGCGACGATGAAAAGCGCCTGACCGCTTATCACGAAGCAGGGCACGCCGTGGTCATGCTGCATGTCCCCGGTCATGATCCGCTGCACAAGGTCACCATCATTCCCCGTGGCCGTGCCCTGGGGGTGACCATGGCCCTGCCCGAGCGGGATCGTCTGTCCATGTCGCAACGTCAGCTCAAGGCCTCGATTGCCAGCCTGTTCGGTGGCCGCGTGGCGGAAGAGATGATCTTCGGCGCCGATTCCGTCACCACCGGCGCGTCCAGCGACATCCAGCGTGCGACCGAATTGTCGCGCAAGATGGTCACTGAATTCGGCTTTTCGTCGAAGCTGGGGCCGTTGCGCTATAGCGACAATCAGGAAGAGGTGTTCCTGGGCCATTCGGTGACCCAGCACAAGAATGTCTCGGAGGCGACGGCTGCCACCATCGACGGCGAAGTGCGCCGCTTCGTCGAGGAAGGTCAAACCACCGCCAAGAATATCCTGACCGAGTTCAAGGACGAGCTTGAGGCCATCGCCAAGGGCTTGTTGGAATACGAAACCCTGTCGCGGGACGAGATTGATTCCCTGATCCGGGGCGAACCGGT
Organism: Magnetospirillum sulfuroxidans; assembly: GCF_018224925.1. Classification (GTDB taxonomy): domain Bacteria; phylum Pseudomonadota; class Alphaproteobacteria; order Rhodospirillales; family Magnetospirillaceae; genus Magnetospirillum; species Magnetospirillum sulfuroxidans. The sequence goes on from NZ_JAGTUF010000001.1 coordinate 354,046, forward strand.
GATCCGGGACGGCGGTTACGTCCGCCCCAAGGATGCGCCGCGTCGGTCCTCGGTGCCCAGTTCCGGCATTCCCACCGCCGGCGGGCTTGATCCCGAACCCCAGCCGGGGCCGTGAGCGCGACTGTAACCTCTGCCTTTCGCCGAAGCCCCGCCTTGCCGCGGGGTTTCGTGCGAGAGGATGATGTTTACCTGCTGCCCGCTGGTTTGGTGGCGGGTGAGCAAGCGGCGGCGGCGGTGATTGGCGGCCATGGCTGGCCCATCGCCGATGGCGCCCTGGCCTTTACCAGCGCCGGCTTGATCTGGCGCGAGGGAGGCGAGGCGTGGATTGCCCTGGCCCCTTATGCCGAATTGGTCAATTGGGCCGAGGCCGAGGGGGAGGAGATGGCCCGCCATGTGGGGCGAACGGTGCGGCGCATCGGGGGCAAGCGGCGGCCATGGGCCGGTCTGAGCCTGGAACGGCCCCGTATCATGGGCGTGGTTAACGCCACCCCCGACAGCTTTTCCGATGGCGGCCGCAATCTGGTGGCGCAAACCGCCATCGCCAATGCCCTGGCCATGGTCGAATCCGGGGCGGATATCATTGATGTCGGCGGCGAATCCACCCGTCCAGGGGCGCAGCCGGTGCCGGTGGACGAGGAAATCAATCGCGTCTTGCCAATCATCACCGCGCTGGCGGAATGGAACGTCACCGTTTCCATCGATACCCGCCATGCCCCGGTGATGGAAGCGGCCATGGCGGCCGGCGCCAAGATCATCAATGACGTCACCGCCTTGGAAGGGGCGGGGGCGGTGCAGGTGGCGGCCAAGACCGGGGCAGCGGTGATCGTCATGCATATGCAAGGCCAGCCGCAGACCATGCAGGCCGACCCGCGCTATGCTTGCGCCCCCCTCGAGGTTTACGATTACCTTGCCGCCCGCGTCGCCGCCTGCGAAGCCGGGGGCATCAGCCGAGAGCGCATCATGGTTGATCCCGGGATCGGTTTCGGCAAGAATCTTAGCCATAACGCCCAAATTCTGGCGACTTTACCGCTGTTGCACGGTCTGGGCTGCCCGGTCTTGCTGGCGGCCAGCCGCAAGACCTTTGTCTCGCAGCTCAGCCAGGGCGAGCCACCGACCCAGCGCCTGCCCGGCACCTTGGCCGCCCATCTGGCCGGTCTCAACGCCGGGGTACAGGCCTTGCGCGTGCATGACGTGGCCGAGACGGTGCAAGCGCTCAAGGTGTGGCGGGCACTGTCGGCTGCCGGTTAGTGGTCCGCTCCAGACAGAAGGTTCATTCGTATCAGCTTGGAAGCGGCGCGGGGGGATTTTACTACTGGTACAAGGCTTTGAGCGGCGCCGCCGACATGGCGCTGGGCGGTTGGAACGGATTCCCTTGTATCAGGACGATGGCCGCCGTCGGCGCCGCTGCAGCGGCAAACAGGGCGATGGCCAGGATTTCCGCCTTGGGCTGATCCACATAGACCATGGCGATGGAAATCATCGTCAACAGCCCAAGAAAGGCCATGCCCAGCCATTTCAATGGATTGACGTGGGTTTGCGACAACGAGATCCGCTGTTCGCGGGCATCGCGCACGGCAATGGCTTGTTGCAGCATTTCGCTGTGGGTGGCCTGGGCCAGGGACAGAGCCATTTCCGGCCGCGACAGCACTTCCAACAACGAGGCCATGGCCAAGGTGGTGGTTTCCGAGGATTGGCGATGGGCCAGCATCGGCCATTCGGTTTCAGCGGCGCTGCTGGCATAAGCTTTGACCGTGTCATCAACCAGATGCCGTTGCGCCACCGGCAAGGCAGTGGCCAAGGCCAGGATCGAGCGTAACCCCCCCGCTTCGTGATAGACCGCACTGACCGCCCGATCATGGGCGTTCCAGGTGTCGTTGGCGAGAAAGGCCAAGGTCAGGGCGAACAGCACGCCGATAACATTGACGAAGGGCGGCGACAGGCCGCGATAACCGCGGATCAGCGAGGCGAAGCGCGAATAATGGGCCAGCCACAACAACAAAGCGGCGGCCCCCAGGGTGCCGAATAAGGCGATAGCGGCCAAGAGGTAATGGTCATAGGTTATTAAAAAGGCAGGCATGCTTTGGTCCGATACGATGCATGCCTTAGTCTTCATGAAATGTTGGATTTCGTCGACCGCAATTTTATTGCAGTCGACGAGGGGGATGAGGCGCGGGACTTGTGGGCCGACTCACCAAACAGAAGGTTCATGTCAATGAACCTTCTGTTTGTATCGGTCCACTAATTAGAATAGGTCTCGCATTGGTTGATATCGTCTTGCATCGCCGCTTTGGGCCACAGGTTCCCCAGCAACCCGCGCAAGGCATAGACGGTGATCAGCGATGTGTCCATACTTTGCGGATTGGGCGTGGTTTCTATGATATAAGCCAGCTGGCTACCAAGCGAAATTCTTTGGACATAGGAAATGCGGAATGTCTTCGTTTTTGAATTATTGAAGCGATGGAGTACACCAGGTCCATATGTCCGTTTCGTCCTAATTTGCCAAATACACTCGCCAATATTCTCGTAATTCATTTTCGATGTAAGGTAATATTCTGGGCCCCTATTTTTAAATTCTTCAACGTTGCTTGTGCCGCACGCGCCAAGAATTAACGTTAGTATAATTGCGGATGGTCTTAGTAATTTGTTTAAAATCATTGGTTTCCTCTTGTCATGCATAATATTGCCTCAGGGCTGTTTTTTTGAAAAATCCCGTAACTTGTGTAGGTTCCGTTGTGGTTTAGCGCGATTAAGACCGTATTTTTTTCAGTGTCCTGAGCGCAGGCAACTGTGAATCCTTTAAATATCGCATTTAGTCTGAATACTTTGTCGAGCTGATCCTGAGCTGATCCGGCAACAAGTCTGGTTGATATGAATGGTCTGTTTTTTGGATGTTCTATGTAAACAATATTATTTGGTCTGTAATTGTCGTCTTTTCCGCCTAGTATTGATATTATTGCATCTGCATCATGCTTTTTTTGTTCATCATCTTTGTAGGATGAGCAGGCAGATGAAGAAAGTAATACGGAGAGCAATATGATGATGGTTGTGGCCTTCGGCATTGATATATCTCTTTAGATTTATCTTTTCAGGGTATAGGGTTCACTTCCAATAGGTGTATATCTTTTTGATGTAAACTCCTATTAGTCCGAGTAAACCTTAGCCGATGCCGATGTGTGTGGCAACTGATAGGGGAAAATGACGGTCGCTGCGCTAAGCGAAGGCGGCCGGTCTTAGCCGAGGCTGAAGCCGGTCCGCACCAGTAATCCGGCGCCGACGGCGGCCATGACCAACGCGCACAACCGTCGCAGCGGCCGAGGATGCCGCAAAAATCCCATGGCGCCATGGACCAGGGCGGCATAGCCCAGCATCACCAAGCAAAGGGTGACGGCAACGATGAGCGCCGCCAGCATGGCATCGGCCAATCGCAAGCCTTGGGGGCCGATGATGATGGGCAACAGGGCCATGTAGAAGATGATGGTTTTGGGATTGCCCAGGGTCAGCAGCCATGCCGCCATGAACGAGGCCGATGCGGTGGCGGCGCTTAAGGGGTGATCGGCTGTCAGCCATTGTTTCCAGCCCAGCCACAACAGCCACAATCCGGCCAAGCCCGACAGCAAGGGCAGCCACGGAGCAAGCGCGGCGCCGAGTGTCGCCATCCCGGCCATGGCCACTGTGAAAAGCACAAGATCGCCGGCGACCATGCCGGCAATGAAGGGCAGCGAACCGACAATTCCCGCATTGGCGGCCCGCGTCACCAGGGCGGCGACACCGGGGCCGGGGCTGGCCATGGCGGCCAGACAGGCGGTAAACAGCACCAAGATATGGCTAAGGCTCATGTTCATCAGTGTAAACACGGTGAAAAGCCTTTCAAAAGCCATTCTTTGGCGCTATCCAATCTGCTTCTCGTGACACAGGGGTTAATCTGGGAATGACGCGCAAGCTGTTCGGCACCGACGGTATCCGGGGCACCGCCAATTTGGACCCCATGACCGCCGAGACGGCGCTGAAGCTGGGCATGGCCGCAGGCCGCCATTTCACCCGTGGCGATCACCGCCACATGGTGGTGATCGGCAAGGACACCCGTTTGTCCGGCTATCTGCTGGAGCCGGCGCTGACCGCTGGTTTCATCGCCGTGGGCATGGACGTGGTGTTGTTGGGGCCGCTGCCGACGCCGGCCGTGGCCATGCTGACCCGGTCGTTGCGCGCCGATTTGGGCGTGATGATTTCGGCGTCGCACAACGCCTATCAGGATAACGGCATCAAGCTGTTCGGTCCCGACGGCTTCAAGCTGTCGGATGAGGACGAGATCGCGATCGAACACAAGATGTTCAATGGCCTTGAAGCATATCGCGTCGGTTCCGACCATCTGGGCAAGGCCAAGCGCCTGGATGACGCCGCCGGCCGCTATATCGAATATGCCAAGGGCAGCTTTCCCCGTGGCCTGCGTCTGGACGGTCTCAAGATTGTCGTCGATTGCGCCAACGGCGCCGCTTACAAGGTTGCTCCCACCGTGTTGTGGGAATTGGGGGCCGAGGTGATTCCGGTGGCGGTCACCCCTGACGGCTTCAATATCAACAAGGATTGCGGCTCGCTGCATACCCAGACCTTGCAGACGCAAGTGGTTGCTCATGGCGCCCATTTGGGCATCGCGCTTGATGGCGACGCCGACCGTCTGGTGTTGTGCGACGAGAAGGGGAAGGTTATCGACGGCGATCAGGTCATGGGCCTGATTGGTCTGACGCTGGCCAAGGCCGGCCTGTTAAAGGGCGGCGGCATCGTCGCCACCGTCATGTCCAACATGGGGTTGGAAAAGCATCTTGCCGGCCAGGGGCTTGAACTGCATCGCACCAGCGTCGGTGATCGCTATGTGCTGGAACGCATGCGCCGCGATGGATTCAATGTCGGTGGCGAGCAATCGGGCCACATCATCTTGTCCGACCATTCCACCACCGGTGATGGTCTGGTGGCTGCATTGCAGGTGCTGGCGGCTTTGGTTGAATCGGGCAAGCCGGCCAGCCAGATGCTGCATCTGTTCGATCCGTTCCCCCAGGTGCTGAAAAATGTGCGGGTCACCGGCCAGCCCGAGGCGGTGCTGGAACTGGACATGGTCAAGGCGGCCATCGCCGCAGGCGAACAACGCCTGAATGGCAGCGGTCGGGTGCTGATCCGCAAATCCGGCACCGAACCGCTGATCCGGGTGATGGCCGAGGGCGAGGACACGGAACAGGTCAACAATGTGGTGGATGATATCGTCGCCACCATTACCCAGGCGGCCGGCTGAGCGTTTGCGTGTCGGATTTATCCAAGACCGAGAGGCGAGGCCTGGCCTAGGCTGGGCGTCGCCATTCGGCCAAGGAGAACGAGCATGCGTCTTGGATACACTATTTTATATGTGGAGAACGTGGCCCTGAGCGTGGGGTTTTACGAACAGGCTTTCGCCCTTGAGCGGAAGTTCGTGCATGAAAGCGGTGATTTCGCCGAGATGAATACCGGCCAGACCGCCTTGGCGTTTTCCTCGCGCCGATTGATGGTGGAACTGGGCAAGAACCCCCAAAAGGCTGATGCCGCCGCGCCTTGTTTCGAGATTGCCCTGGTCACGGATGACGTGCCCACCGCCCTAAAGCGGGCCATTGCCGCCGGGGCGCGTCTGGTGCAGTCACCCCAAGACATGCCGTGGGGGCAAACCGTCGCCTATGTTGCCGATCCCGATGGTTTTTTGGTGGAATTGTGCACGCCGGTGGGCGCTCAGCCATAACCGGATTGGGTGATGGTGGCCCGTAATGCCGTGTTTATGCGCAAGGCGGCGGGGGTGGTGGCGAACCAGCGGCGGAACGCGCGGTTCATATGGGCCTGATCGTAATATCCGTGCAGGAGCGCCAGCGCCGCCAAATCGTCGCCGCCGTCCAGGGCGGCGGCGGCCCGGCGGGCGCGGGACAAGCCCCGCCAGAACATCGGCGGCCGCCCGGTATGGTGCTTGAGCAATCGCTCGAGGCTGCGCTCGGATAAGCTGTTCGGGGCGGCCTTGCCGTCGGCCAGACAGGCCAAGGCTTCGGTGACCCGTGGGTCCATATGGGTGAAATCGTCGATCAACGAGAGAATGGCTGTCGCGTCGGCGTCGCAAGCATGGGCGACAATTCCCAGCAACCCCGCTTCGTTCAAACTGACGCCAGGGCGCAGACGATAGCCGTCGAAACGGGTGCCGGCTTGGCACTCGCTGTAATAGCAGCTATCGGCCAGGGGAGAGACGATGAAAAACGGCTTTTGGCCGGGCGCGGCGATCCGAATAAGATCGCGGCATCCGTCGGGAACAATGACGATCGGGGCCGTTTGCGTCGCCTGATGGCTCCAGGCTTCCAGCAGCGCCGCCGGCATGATGGTCAGAACGCCCGTTGGCGTTCATGCAGCACCATGTTCATGTCCAATTCCTTGATGACCTGTTCCAAGGTGGTGATGCCTCGGCTTTCCAGGGCGTCGATCTGGTTCATCAACACGGCGGCGGTGACGATGGCGTCGCCCAGCGCGGTGTGACGATCGGTGATCGAAATGCCCAGGCGGTCACAGATGGCGTCAAGGGAATGCCCGGTTTCCGGGCCATCCAGATAATTGGACAACATCATGGTGTCGAGCACCGGATTATCGAAGGTAACGCCGAATTCCCGTTCGTGCATGCGCAGGAATTTCAGGTCAAAGGCCGCGTTATGGGCGACCAGGACGGCATCGGCGGCAAAGGCCTTGAATTGCGGCAGCACGACGCCCAGCGGCGGCTTATCCTTGACCATGTCGTCGGTGATGCCGTGGAACTTGATGCTTTCCACCGGAATCTGCCGACCGGGATTGATGATGCGATTGAAGCTTTCACCCGACAGAATGCGGCCGTTGACGATGCGCACGGCGCCGATCTGCACCATGCGGTCGCCCTGGCTGGGCTGTAAGCCGGTGGTTTCGGTGTCGAAGACGATAAAGGTCAGGCTGCGCAGGGGTTGGCGGCCTTTTTCGCCGATGTCGCGGGCGGCATCCAACAAGGCCATGTCATAAAATTCCGGCCGGGTCGGCAAAATCACCTTGGCTTGATAATGTTGTTCGATGCCCTTGCGCATGGGCAGACGCAGCCACGAATGGCCCGAGCGGTGTTCCTGGCCGATGTCAGAGCCGGCATGGTGGTCGAGCACGTCGCGCACCCGCATGCCGCCCAGGCTGGGCAAGGGCTGGGTCAACCAGCGTTCCAGCGCCGGCTTGGCGGCGGTGGAGCCGGCCCAGCCGATTTCGACCCAACAGCCTTGCTCGTCCTCGGTGGCGGCCAGATCGACCTCGGCCAGATTGAAGCGCTCGGAAATCTGGCGGATCAGGGTTTCCATGGCCAGGGACAACGAATGCGAATCGCCATGCAGCCACACCGGCAGGCCGGTGACGGTGACCTTGACCGTCTGTTCATCGAAGCGGTGGGCGACAAAGGCGAACAGGTCGGCGGAATTCAGGTCGGCCATGGGCCACCAGCCCGACAGCGCCCGCTGATAGCCGTCGGTGACCCGCTTGATCGCCGCTTCGATATTGGCGGATTCGCGTTCGACGATGGTCGGATTGCCGGCGGCGACGCGCAGGCGGATCAAGGGCGATTGCAGGCCTTCGGCGACTTCGCGCAACAAGGCGTCACGCCGCGACAGCGCCGCCACCTGCGGGCTGGCATCGACTAGGGTGATGACATAGCCCGAGGCTTCGCCGTCGCTGTCACGGATCAGCGACATTCGGGCTTGCAACAAGGTGGCGCCGTCGGTGGCGCTGGCCAGGAAGGGGGTGCCGCGGCTGCCCATTTCCGGCCGGTGGGTCAGCACCTCCAGCATGTGCGCCACGGCTTCGCGCGTCACGGTCTCGAACAGGGAACGGCCCAACCCCACCGGGCCGATGCCGGCCAGCATGTCCATGGCGACCGAATTGTACAAGACGATCTGATGGCGCAGATTGCAAACCACCACGCCTTCATGCAGATCGTTAAGGATGGCGGCCAGGCGGTTGGCGTTCTCTTCGGCCTTGCCGGTGGCGCTTTTCAGTCCCTCGGCCAGTTCCTGGCGGGCTTGCAGCATCTTGGCGATGATCTGGTTGACCGATTCCGGCAATGGCGCCAACAGCGGATAGCGCTCGATTTCGATGTCGGTGCGGTTGCCGCCATGGGCGATGGCGCGGATTTCCGCGGCCATGCGCTTTATTCCGCGCATAACGGCGAAATCGACGATCTTCCAGGCCAGAACGAACATCAGCGCCGCACCGGCCACGGCAATCATGGCCAGAGCGTTCAGTTCTTCGCGATCGACGACGCCTTGGCTCAACATGTAAGCCGTGGCGACGATGGCGGCGACATTGGCGACAAAGGCCAGCGCCAGCCAGGGAAGGTGACCCCGCCATTTTTGCGGCACCCGACGTGCTCCTTGGACGATTTCTTTTCGTTACCACAAGTTTTATCACGACCGGGCGCGGGGGCAATGGCCCTAATTGTCGCGGAGCATAAAGAGCTGATGGAATTATGCCGCCTTATGGCCCTGTTCCAGCGAAGCGCGGACCTGATCGTAAAGCGAGGCGGCGGAAACACCGCGATAATAGCCGTCCCGCAACAGGCTGTGATCGACACCCAGGGTTTTCGCCGACAGGCCGAAGCGATCCATCAGGCGGGTATCGACGTCGGAAATCCATAAGGTGAAACCGCAATCGAACAAGGGGTAGGTCATGGCACGCTCCGCCGCTGGGAATTATCGATGAAGATAAGACTACGCCCCGGGTGCGGCGGCTCTTTGCCCAAATGACGGCAAGATTGGGGCAAGATGATTCCAATTGCCTGAGCGAATGCTTTGGTGTGTCCTGATGCGCAGGAAAAATAAGGAGATGGCCATGAGGGCGATCGCATTTGGAATGCTGGCGCTGCTGTTCTTGCTGGTCGGCGGCGATGCGCGGGCGGCGCAAGTGGTGCGCGTCGGCGGTTATGACTTCCCGCCATTCGTCGAAAGCGGCAAGGATTTTCCCGCCAGCCTGACCCTGCGACTGATCGAGTCCTTGAACCAGATGCAGGGGGATTATCGCTTCGAGTTCGTCCCGATCGCCGCCCGCCGACGCTATGGCGATCTGACCGAGGGACGTTTCGACGTCATCTTCTTCGAAAGTCCGCAATGGGAATGGCAGGCCCAAGGCTACGCGGTCGATTTCACCAAGGTGTTCCTGCGCGGCGGCGAGGTGTTCATCGCCCAAGCCGAGCCGGGGCGGGATGAAAGCTTTTTTCAGGATCTGTCCGGCAAGAAGCTGGTGGGGATTTTGGGCTATCATTACGGCTTCGCCGGTTATGACGCCGACCCCGAGCATCTGAGCAAGAGCTTTGACATCAAGCTGGTCAGTTCCCATCGTTCCAGTATCGATTTGGTGTTGACCGGGCGTCGCGATATCGCCGTCGTCACCGATGCCTATCTCAACGCCTATCTGCACGACACCCCGCAGGCGCAGGGGCGGCTGCTGGTGTCACGGCATCTGGACCAAGTGTATGAACATCGGGTTCTGGTTCGCCGCGCCGGACCGATCAATGTCGCCACCATGGACGCCCTGATGGATGAATTGGCGGCCAGCGGCCGGCTGCGGGATATTTTCCGGGCTGCCCGTATCGGCAAATGATGTGGAATTTCAAGAATTTGCAACTGGAAGTTTGGCGTATGGCCTGATAGGTGGAAGGCTCCTTTCCTGCCAGCGGTGTGGGGCCACATGGACTTCCAGATCAATCAAGAGGGTGGTGGCGTCGTCGCCGTGTTGTCCGGGCGGCTGACGTTTAAGGAAAATACCGCGTTCCGCACCTTGCTGGGCCGGCTGGGCCAAGCCAAGGGGGGGCTTGTGCTCGATCTTCGTCAATTGGAATTCATTGATTCGGCTGGCCTCGGCATGTTGCTGGTCATGCGCGATGGGCATGACGGGGCGATTGGCCTGCGCACGGGGGACGGCTTGGTGGCGCGGTTGTTGGATCTGGCCCGCTTTTCCGATTTTTTTCGGATGGAGTGAGCCCGGACGTCGTTGTTCCGGCAAAGGCCCCGTAACGCACAAGTTTAACCGAAGCTTCAGACCTTGGTCACGGCGCTGTCACACCCCGCCCTTATAGTCGGTGTTCTCGAATCGACGATATGGAACAGGTCGTGAAAAAAGCAGTATCAGCCCTTGCCCTCGCTTTTCCCACTGGCTTTCCCGACCTGCGCCTTGCCGGTTTCGGCCAATCCATAGCCGGGGCTTGGCATAGCGGCGACCTTCCGATTCTCAGCAATCTGTCCATCCGTGTGCGCTTTGCCCTGTTGGTCGGCATGGCCTTGATCGGGGCGGCGGCGTTTGCCGGGGTGTTCCATGTGGTCGAAGGCCGCATCGATTCGCTGTTGGTGGCCCAGGACGGTTTTCGCCGCTTGAACGATCTGGCCGGCGACGTCCGGGCCAAGGCGGCGGCGCTGCAAAATCACGAAGAACACTTCTTGCGCGAACGCGACAAGGATTCGGCCCAGGGCTTCCGCGCCGATGTCGCCTTTATCGCCAGCAGCCTGGAAACCATGGAAAAGCTGCCCAGCGCCGCCCCTCTCAGCCAACAAGTGGCGACCTTGCGGCAGGGTTTCGCCCAGGTGGGGCAACGTTTCGACGCGGTCGAGCGTCGCGCCGGCGTGCTGGGGCTGACCGCGTCCGCGGGGTTGCGCGGGCAATTGGCCGGTTCGGTCAAGGCGGTCGAGGACGAATTGAAAATGTGGCCCAATGCCGGGCCTTTATTGCCGACCATGTTGCAGATGCGTCAGGCTGAAAAGAATTTCATGCTGTACGAAAAAGACAGCTATATCGGCATGCACCGAAAATATTCGAATCAGTTTGATTTTGAACTTGATGCTTCGGCATTGCCGAATTCCACCCGTGAGGATTTGCGCAAGCTGTTGGTCGCTTATGCCGAGGACATGAAGTCATTCGCCGGGGAAACCATGGCGTTGAACGCCGAAGTGGTCGCCTTGCGTCAGGACTTCCAGGCGTTGCGGCCGGTGCTGACCCAGGTTTTCGGTCATGCCCGCGACGGCATGAATCAGGCCATCGGCCAGCAGGAAGCGGCGCGCCGGCAGATGTCCAACCTGATGGCGGTGTTCAATCTTGCCGCCTTGGCGGCCTTTTGTCTGGTGGCGCTGGTGCTGGCGCGTTCCATCACCCAACCGGTGCGGCTGATTGAAGATGCCATGGAACGTCTGGCCGGCGGCGACCACACGGTGCTGGTTCCCGGCATCGCCCGCCGTGACGAGATTGGCGACATGGCCAAGGCGGTGGCGGTGTTCAAGGACAATGCCATCGCCATGGTGCGCATGCAGCAAGAACAAGAAGCCATCCGTGCCGAGGCCGAGGCGGTCAATCATGCCCGCATGCTGGCCTTGGCCGATCATTTCGAACAAGCGGTCGGCTCGGTGGCCGAGGCCGTCAACACCAACGCCCAGGCGATCAAGGAAACCGCGGCCCGCATGGTGCGGCGCGACCGAGCCGGCGACAGCCGCTCGCTCAGCGTCGCCGAGGCGGCGGAACGCTCGCGCAATACCGTCGCTGCCGTGGCCGAGGCCGCCGCCGAGCTGACCTCAAGCGTCGAGGAAATCGCCCATCATGTCACCGCCACCTCGGAAGTGGTGCGCTTGGCCGTCAATGAATTGGAACGGACCAATGCCCAGGTCACCGGTCTGTCGCAGGTCGCCAGCAATATCGACCGGGTGGTTAATTTGATCAGCGATATCGCCGGGCGCACCAACATGCTGGCGCTGAACGCCACCATCGAGGCGCAGCGGGCCGGCGAAGCCGGCAAGGGCTTTGCCGTGGTCGCCGACGAGGTTAAGCACCTGGCGCAAAAAACCGCTGATTCAACCCGCGAGATCGCCGAGCAAATCAGCGCCATCCAGAACGCCACCGCCGATACCGCCGCCGCCATTGGCGATGTCGGCGACGCCATTCGCCGCATGGACGATATCGCCGCCAAGGTGGCCCAGGCGGTGGTGCGGCAATCCGAGGTGACCGACAAGATCAGCCGCTGCGTCGAGGAAGTCACCGCCGGAACCCAAGACGTCACCGGCGGCGTTGTCGGCGTCACCCAATCGGCGGCGCGCTATTGCGGCGGCGCCGTGCGGGTGATGTGGGCGGCTGACGATTTGGCCGGCCCCGCCGCCAATCTAAAACACGAGGTCGATGGCTTCTTGCGCACCATCCGGGCCTGATCAGCTCAGCGCCACCAGGGCCAGCAACAGGGCGATGGTCAGAAATTGCAGGCCGACCCGCATTTTCATCAGCGTGTGGGCGTGACGCTGGTACCACGGGCCGTTGCGGACGAAGCCCAGCAACCCGACCAGCAGAACCGTCGCCACCAGCACCGGCAGCAGCAGCATGACCCAAGATGACAGCGTGCTCATGGTGTTGACATGGGAAGTGGTGGCGGCTTTGCCCAGGGGGGGGGCGTGTCGGGGGATCAGACGCGCTTGCGGGCAAAAATCAGGATGGCAGCGCCGGTCAAGGCGGGCAGGGCCGACAAGGCATAGGTGCCGGTATAACTGCCGATCACGTCATGCAGGGCGGCAAAAGCCGGCGGCCCGACCAGAACGCCGCCATAGGTGAAGAACAATGACGCGCCGGTGACCCGGGGAATTTGCGCCGGTTCGCTGGAATGGGCCAGTTCGGCCAGATAAACGCCATTCCAACCCAAGGCGGCGGCGCCGAACGGAATCAGGATGGCGAACACCAGGGGCGATGGCCAGGTCGGGCTCAGCAGACCGGTCAGCACGGCCAGCAGACAGGTAATCACGCCCAAGGCGATCAGGGTCGCGGTGCCGCCGAAAAAGCGGTCGGCCAAGGAACCGATGCCGATGCGGCCGATGACCCCGGCCACTTGCAGGGCGGACAGCAATAACCCGGCATCGACCAACGACCAGGACAGATCGCTGACCAGCATGGTGACGGCAAAGGCGGAAACCGACAATTGCACCGCCGCATAGGCGAATCCGGCCAGGGATAAGGCTCGCAATCGGGGCATGCGCCAGATGGCCGCCAATCCGGCAAAGGGATTGCCGGTCATCCGCGCCTTGGGGTCGCGGTCGCAATCCCAGCGGCGGCGAACCGCGATCAGCACCAGAGCCAGCACCAAGCAGGTCAGGGCCACCGCCATTATGGCCGCTGGCCAGCCCCAGGCCTGGGTCAGGCGTGGGGTGATCAGTCCAGCCAGGGTGCCACCCAATGGGACGCCGGTTTGTTTGATGGAAAAAACCAGGTTGCGGCGTTCGGGGCTGGTGGTCTTGGCCAACAGGTGCGACGCCGCCGGATTGGTCATGCCATAGCCCAGGCCGGTGATCAGCGCCGCCAGCAAGGCCAGGGGCAGGGTGCCGATCATCATGGCCATTCCGCCGACAAACGCCAGCAGCAGCCCGATCTGGGTCGAACGGGTGGCGCCCAGACGTCTGACCGCGTTGCCCCCCAATAACGAGGTCACCATGGCGCCGCCATAGGCCATGCTGATCCACCAGCCGATCATCGAGCCGGAAATCTGAAGGTCCTGAGCGATGGCCGGGGCGATGGCCGCCGGTGACAGCACAGCCAGCGACACCAGCGATTGAGCGGCGGTGGTGGCGACGAGAACAGGGATATAAGCGGGGATCGACATTCCTCTGTCATGCCGCTTTTTTCCGTCCACGGTCAATACTGCTGATGCGGGGCTGGCTTGTCCCCTGCCGCAGGCATTACAACGGGGGTATGAAGGTCTTTGGCATCGCCGGCTGGAGCGGCAGCGGCAAGACAACGTTGATCAAGGCTTTGCTGCCCGTACTCTCGGCCCGTGGGTTGAGGGTGGGGACGGTCAAGCATACCCATCACGATCCCGTTTTCGGCACACAATCCGACGCATTGCTGGCCACGGCCGGCTTGGTCGAGACCATGATGGTCTCAACCGATCGCTTCACCTTGGTCCATGAGCATCAGGGACAATCCGAACCACCCTTGCCATCCTTGCTTTCGGCCCTGGCCGGGATTGATCTGGTCTTGGTCGAAGGGTTCAAATTTTCCCGTCATCCCCGGCTGGAAATCTGGGATTCTGCTTTGCAGCATCCGTTGATGGCGGTCAGTGATCGTTCTGTTCGCGCCGTCGTCAGCGATGATTCGGGGGACGGATTGAGCGGGCTTGTAATTCCGCGCTTTCATCGCCATGAGATCATGCCAATCGCTGAATTCATTGTCAGCAATTGCATACCTCTAAGCGAATTAGAGTGATGATTTTATATAAAATGTGTTGGAGTAAAACTCGCAAGCTTCGGTTTTTTCATTGACGAAGATCTTGTGACGTATACTTTTGTCTGGGGTCTGATAAATCTACGGTCCATCCTTTTTTGTCGTTCCCGCAGTTTTCTTGCAAGATATGGGAAAGGTGTCTTGCCGGTTGTAGTGGCGATTGGCTAAGATGACACTTCAAGTCAGACCAACAACAAGGTAGACCTGGGATGAGAGTACTTCTTGCCGATGATCACGCACTTTTTCGTGAGGGGGTCAGGCTGGTACTGGAAAATCTGGTTGATGGACCTCTGGAGGTAATCGAGGCCGGCGATTTCGTGCAGGCTGTGTCGGCGTTGCGCGCCGGCAGTGATTTCGATGTTGGTTTGATTGATCTGAATATGCCGGGCATGGATGGCTTCGATGGTATCGAGGCGGTGTGTCGGGCTGCTCCCAATATGCATCTGGTGGTGATCTCGGCGTCGGAATCGCCCACCGATGTGCGCCGCGCCCTGGATGCCGGGGCGCAAGGCTATATCGCCAAGACTTCGTCCAGTTCATCCATGCTCGAAGCCATCCGTCAGGTTTTGTCGGGCGACACCTATCTCAGCCCCCGGCTTGAGGTGGCGACCGCCAGCGACGATGGCGGCAGCCGTGATCAGGCCCGCAATGTGCTGACGCCGCGTCAGCGCGACGTGCTGGCCATGCTGCGCCAAGGCAAAAGCAACAAGGAAATCGCCCGCGATCTGAATTTGGCGGAAATCACCGTCAAGTTGCATGTCACCGCCATTTTGCGGGCTCTGGGGGTGGAAAACCGGACCCAGGCGGCGATTTTAGCGGCCAAGATCGGCTATTGAACCCGATCTGACTTGCCAAGCGCCCGCGCTGGCGTTAGGCAAAGGTGGGTGCTGTTATCAAAAGGGGATTTCCATGAGGCACGTCGTCTTTGCCGCCGCCGCCGCGCTTGCGCTCGCCGGGTGCTCTACGTCTCCGCGTCCTCTGGCTCCTGGGACCGCCGAAGGGCCGACCAGCTATGTCTGCTATTCCAGCATGACCTCGTCGCCGGAAGAAGTGCGCAGCATCGCCGAAAACCAATGCCGCCGTTCCGGCTTTGGCGTTTCCGGTCTGTTGGGGCAAAGCTGGACGCCGCTGCGCTGCGGTTTCCTTACCCCCAGCGTTGCCGCTTTCCAATGCGGATCATCGTACTGGTCCGGCTATTAAGCCGTTTTCGCCGTCAAACACGGCTGTTAAAAGTTCAAGGGCCGGGGAAATCCCGGCCCTTGTCGTTTTGATCAGGGCTTGCGCAGGTCCGGGTGCAGGGACGTGCCCAAGATGTGTTCGCTTTTTTGCACCACATGCGACCCCTTGCCGACGATCAGCGGATCGGGCTGATGGACCACCGAGTGGTCCTTGCCGGGATAATCCAGCAAATTCAGGAAGTGCAGCATGCAATTCAGCCGCGCCCGCTTCTTGTCGTTGGACTTGATGATGGTCCACGGCGCATCGGCGGTGTCGGTGTAAAAGAACATGGCCTCTTTGGCTTCGGTGTAGTCGCCCCACTTATCCAGCGACGCCACGTCGATGGGTGACAGCTTCCATTGCTTCAGCGGATCGTTGCCACGGGATTCGAAGCGGTTGCGCTGTTCTTCCTGGGTCACCGAGAACCAGTATTTGTAAAGTTGGATGCCGGAACGGACCAGCATGCGTTCCAGTTCCGGGGTTTGGCGCATGAATTCCAGATATTCGGATGGATTGCAAAAGCCCATCACCCGCTCGACGCCGGCGCGGTTGTACCAGGAGCGGTCAAAGAAGACCATTTCCCCGGCGGTGGGCAGGTGCTGGATATAACGCTGGAAGAACCATTGGCCCCGTTCCAGTTCGCTGGGCTTTTCCAGGGCGACGATGCGGGCACCGCGCGGGTTCAAGTGCTCCATGAAGCGCTTGATGGTGCCGCCCTTGCCGGCGGCGTCGCGGCCTTCGAACAGCAAGACGAATTTCTGTCCGGTGTTGCGGCCCCACAATTGGACTTTCAGCAATTCGGCCTGCAACTGGGCTTTTTTCTTTTCGTATTCGTCCCGCCGCATTTTGGTCTTATAGGGATATTCGCCGGTCTCAAAGGCATGGCGAACCGCGTCCGGGTCGTGACGCATGGCGGCGAGCCGTTGGCGGGTGGCGGCGCCTTTCATGGCCGGAGAGGGCGCGGCGGTGATTTCATCATCCGCGCCCTTCGGCGCTTCGCTGGTCGCCGGTTTTGCATCGTCGCTGGAAGGCGATCCCGGATCGGCGGATGTGACGGGTTTCGCATCATCAGGCATGAACAACTCCCCCTTTGCTTCTTGGTCTGTCAACCAACAAGCGTATGCTTTATGCACACGGCGGACAATTGCTTTATCGGACACTGCCGGCCAGCAGATGAATGAGGATTGAAGCGGTCGCCGAGACGTTCAAAGACTGCACCCGACCCGAGCCGGGGATGGTGACGATGTCGTCGCAAGCGGCCAGGGTCGGGGCCGGAAGCCCGTCTTCTTCGTTGCCCAGAACAAGGGCCAAGGGCTTGTCGTGCGATGCGAAAATTTCCTGCATCGGCCGATGGGCGCCAAGCGCGGTGCCGACAACGTGATAATGCGGCTTCAGCCGGGGCAAGACTTTGGCCAAGGCTGGCGCTTGGTAGACGTCGATCCATTCCAGCCCGCCCTCGGCGACACGATAGGCGGCATCCGATGGCAGGGCCTGCTCGGGATGGTCGGAAAGGATAAGCTTGGTCAGGCCGAAAAAGGCCATGGTCCGGGCGATGGCGCCGAGGTTATGCGGGTTGCCGATACCGTCCAAGATCACCAGCGGTTCCCGCGCCTTGGCCCAGTTGAAGCTTTTCACCGCTTCAAGCGGAGCCAAGGGTTGCGGCTGGCAGACGACGACGATACCGCCATTGAGGGGAGTGCCGGCGACTTTGGCCAATTCCTCGGTCGATACGTGCCGGAATGGCTTGCGCGCCGCCGCCATCTGCTTGCACAGGGGTTGCGCTTCGGCTTTCATGCGGTCGTCGAAGAACAGCCGCTCGGCCCGCTGCGGATTCCGCTCGAACAGGGCGGAGACGGCGGGCAGGCCGCCAATGCGGGAAAGTTTCGGCTGAGACATGGGGGCGGGATTTCCGTCAGAGTGAGTTTGGCAGCATGAATTTGGAGAGTGTTGTGCCTCGGTTGATCTTGTTCAACAAGCCTTATGACGTGCTGACGCAATTTACCGATCGCGAAGCCGGCCGCGCCACCTTGGCCGATTACGTGCCGGTGCCGGGGGTTTATCCGGCCGGCCGGCTGGATCGCGATTCCGAAGGTTTGCTGGTGTTGACCGACGATGGCCCGCTGATCGCCCGCATCGCCCAACCACGCCATAAGCTGGCCAAGGTTTATTGGGCGCAGGTCGAGGGCATTCCCACTGACCAAGCCTTAGGCAATTTACGTCGTGGGGTGATTTTGAAGGATGGCCCAACCTTGCCGGCCGGGGCGGAGCAGATGGCCGAGCCCGATTGGCTGTGGCCGCGCGATCCGCCGATCCGCTGGCGCGCCGCCATTCCCACCGCGTGGCTGAAATTGACCCTGCAGGAGGGACGCAATCGCCAAGTGCGGCGGATGACCGCGGCGGTGGGCCTTCCCACTTTGCGGCTGATCCGCTGGGCGGTGGGCGATTGGAGCTTGGAGGGTTTGGCGCCGGGCCAATGGCGCGAAGCGGCGCCCGTTCTTGGGCGCCGCCGCTGAAAAAGCTGAAATATTGGCTCAGACCGCCAGTTTGACGATCTCGGCCTGGGCCAGGCTCAGGGCCTTGTCGCGGGCATCCGCCCCCATGGCCACGCCTTCGGCGCGGATCACCTGAACCTCGGTGATGCCGATGAAGCCAAGGAAGGCGCGCAAGAAAGCTTCTTGGTGATCCATCGCCGCTTCGTACGGGGTGCCGGCATACAGGCCGCCGCGGCTGGAGACGATGATCACCTTGCGGCCGCCGGCCAAGCCCTGCGGGCCGGTTTCGGTATAGCGGAAGGTGCGGCCCGGCTGGGCGATGCGGTCGATCCATGCCTTGAGTTGGGTGGGAACGCTGAAATTGTACATGGGGGCGCCGATGACGATGATGTCGGCGGCCAGCACTTCTTCCACCAATTGGTTGGTTAAGGCCAGCTCGGCCTGTTGGCGCGGGCTGAGGTCGTCGACATTTTGAAATTTCACCACCTGCATCAGTTCGCCGCTCAGATGGTCGGGCGGCGACGCTGCCACGTCGCGATAGGTGACTTCGGCGCCGGGATGCGCGACGCGCAGCTGGGCGACGACATCGGCGGTCAATTGACGCGACACCGAAGCGGTGCCAAGAGCGCTGGAATCCACATGCAACAATTTCATTTTGGGCCTCGTCAGCAGAGATGATTGTCTGAGGAAAGCCTATCTCCGCGACGACATTGCCAATAGAGGCCAATTCCGGCACGCTGTGTCCCATGAATGGAACGATGGTACCGCGATGCGTGATCTGAACGATCTTTATTTCTTCACCCAGGTGGTTGAACACGGCGGCTTTTCCGCCGCCGGCCGGGTGTTGGGCGTGCCCAAATCCAAGCTCAGCCGGCGGGTGGCGCAATTGGAAGACGGTTTGGGGGTGCGGCTGTTACAGCGTTCCAGCCGCCGTTTCGCCCTGACCGAGATGGGCCAAGCCTATTACCGCCATTGCCGCGCCATGGTCATCGAAGCGGAAGCGGCGGAAGAGGTGATCGAGCATTCGCAGGCGGAAGCCCAAGGAACCATTCGCATGTCCTGTCCGGTGTCGTTGGCCCAGGCCCGCATGGGGGCGATCATCGCCGAATTCCTGGTTGCCCATCCCAAGGTGCGGATTCATCTGGAAGCCACCAACCGACGTGTCGATGTCATCGAGGAGGGCTTCGATGTGGCGCTCAGGGTGCGCCAGCCGCCGTTGGAAGACAGTGACCTGATCGTCAAGGTGTTGGAACAGCATCAAAGCTATCTGGTGGCGTCGCCGGCTTTTCTCGACCGTCACGGTCGACCGCACTCACCCGCCGATCTGGCCGGCCTGCAATCCCTGGCCATGACGCGGGCCGGTGACCGTCATTCGTGGTTACTGACCGATGTCGATGGCGGCGAAATCGAGGTGCCGCACCAGCCGCGTCTGGTCACCGACGACATGGTCACCTTGCGGCACGGCGCCCGTGCCGGCTTGGGCATCGTGCAGCTTCCCAGCCTGATGGTGGAAGAAGATCTGTATCATGGGCGGCTGGAAAAAACATTGACGGCATGGACGCCGCCGCGAGGCCTTGTCCATGCCGTCTTTCCGTCGCGGCGGGGACTGGTTCCCGCCATTCGTCTGTTTTTGGATGCCCTGGCGGCGGCTTGGGTCAGCGTTTGAAGCCAAAGGGGGAAAAACGCACTTTGCCGGCCGAAGCGGCGGCGACGCGGGTCACCGCCATGCCCATGGCGAAATGGGGCGTCAGGTAGGGATAGGTTTTTTCGGCGCGCACACCCTCGGTCCGTTCTTCGGCCAAGGCTTCGTCCAACTCGCGCAGTTCCGCCGGTCCCAACATATCGGTGTCCCTTCGTCCCCAGAATGGCGCCTGTCGGTAAGGGGTATTTGAAAGTTTCGTTCGCCCCGAACCAATTTGTCGGACACTTTATTACCCGACAGGCAATTGCACTGCAACAAAAAATACTCAAATCAGCAACGAAATTTAAGCGATCACGCCATCTTTCGTGTGGTCTTTCCAAGATAAGGCGCAAGGTATTGACCCGTATGGCTGCTTTTGCAGGCGGCAACATCCTCGGGGGTGCCGGCGACCACCACCTTGCCGCCGCCATCGCCGCCTTCGGGTCCCATGTCGATGATCCAATCGGCGGTTTTGATGACTTCCAGATTGTGTTCGATGACCAGCACGGAATTGCCGCCTTCGACCAGGGTGTGCAGCACCTCCAGAAGTTTGCGCACGTCTTCGAAATGCAAGCCGGTGGTTGGTTCGTCAAGGATGTACAGGGTGCGGCCGGTGGCCCGGCGCGATAATTCCTTGGCCAGTTTCACCCGTTGGGCCTCGCCGCCGGACAGGGTTGTCGCCTGCTGGCCCAGATGGATGTAATCCAGCCCGACCCGTTGCAGGGTGATCATCTTGTCGCGGATGCTGGGCACCGCCTTGAAGAAATCGGCGGCTTCCTCGATGGTCATGTCCAGCACGTCGGCGATGCTTTTGCCCTTGAAGGTGATTTCCAAGGTCTCGCGGTTATAGCGCTTGCCCTTGCAGACGTCGCATTGGACATAGACGTCGGGGAGGAAATGCATCTCGATCTTGATGACGCCGTCGCCCTGGCAGGCTTCGCAGCGGCCGCCCTTGACGTTGAAGCTGAAACGGCCGGGTTTGTACCCACGGGCCTTGGCTTCCGGCAATTCACAAAACCAGTCGCGAATCGGGGTAAAGGCGCCGGTATAGGTGGCCGGGTTCGACCGAGGGGTTCGACCGATGGGTGATTGGTCGATATCGATGATCTTGTCCAAAAACTCGATGCCGTCGATACGGTCAAAGGCGGTGGGGTGTTCCTTGGCGTTCATCAGCCGCCGGGCCAAGGCCTTGTACAAGGTCTCGATCACCAGGGTCGATTTGCCGCCGCCGGAAACGCCGGTCACGCAGGTAAAGGTTCCCAGCGGAATTGCCACGTCCACGTTTTGCAGATTGTTGCCGGTGGCGCCGACCACGCGCAGCTTGTTGCCATTGCCGGACCGGCGCTCGGACGGGATGGGGATGGTTCTTTGCCCGGTCAGATACAGGCCGGTTTGGCTGTTGGGGTCGGCCATCACCTCGGCCGGACTGCCTTGCGCCACGATTTCGCCGCCGTGGATGCCGGCGCCGGGTCCCATGTCGATCAGGTAATCGGCGGTGCGGATGGCGTCTTCGTCGTGTTCGACGACGATGACCGTGTTGCCGATGTCACGCAGGCGTTTGAGCGTGCCGAGCAAACGGTCGTTGTCGCGTTGGTGCAGGCCGATGCTGGGTTCGTCCAGCACGTACAAGACCCCGGTCAGGCCTGATCCGATCTGGCTGGCCAGACGGATCCGCTGCGATTCGCCCCCCGACAGACTGCCCGAGCCACGGGCCAGCGTCAGGTAATCCAGCCCGACATCCATCAAAAAGCCCAGGCGGTCGTTGATTTCGCGCAGGATGCGGCGGGCAATCTCGCGGTCCTTGGGCTTGAGATGCTGTTCCAGATCGCCGTACCAGGCATGGGCCTTGGCGATGGATAATTCGGTCACCTGGGAAATGTGCTGGCCGTGGATCTTCACCGCCAGCGCTTCCGGCTTCAACCGCGCCCCTTGGCAGGTTTCGCAGCACGAGGTGGCCTGAAAGCGCGACAATTCCTCGCGCACCCATGACGAATCGGTTTCCCGATAACGCCGGGCCATGTTGCTGATGACGCCTTCGAACGGCTTGTTGGTGGTATAGGAGCGGAAGCCGTCCTCGAAATGCAGCGGCACGTCCTCCTTGCCGGAACCGTACAAAATCACTTCGCGGGCGCTCAGGGGCAGGCGGCGCCAAGGGGTGTGCTGATCAAAGCCGTAATGCTTGGCCAAGCCTTCCAGGGCTTGCTGGTAATATTGCGAGGTGGAATTGGCCCATGGCGCGATGGCGCCTTCGCGCAGGGTCAAATCCTCGTCGGGGATCACCAGGGCCGGGTCAAAAAACAGCTTGACCCCCAAGCCGTCGCAATCGGGGCAGGCGCCGAAAGGATTGTTGAAGGAAAACAGCCGCGGCTCGATTTCCTCGATGGTGAAGCCCGATACCGGGCAGGCGAATTTGGCGGAAAAGGTGGTGCGTTCGCCGCTATCGGCGTTTTCGACGATGCACAGGCCATCGGCCATGGACAAGGCGGTTTCCACCGAATCGGCCAGCCGGTTGCCCAGGCCGGGTTTGATCACCAGGCGATCAACCACCACCTCGATATCGTGCTTCTTCTTTTTGTCCAAGGCGGGGACGGCGTCGATTTCATGGATGGCGCCGTCGACCTTGACGCGCTGGAAGCCCTTCTTTTGCAGGTCCAGTATTTCCTTTTTGTATTCGCCCTTGCGGCCGCGCACAAAGGGGGCCAGCAGGTATAGGCGGGTGCCCTCGGCCATTTCCATCATGCGATCGACCATCTGGCTGACCGTCTGGCTTTCGATCGGCAGGCCGGTGGCGGGCGAATGGGGCACGCCGACGCGGGCCCACAGCAAGCGCATATAGTCGTAAATCTCGGTTACCGTGCCGACGGTGGAGCGCGGGTTCTTCGATGTGGTTTTTTGCTCGATGGAGATGGCCGGCGACAGCCCTTCGATACTGTCGATATCGGGCTTTTGCATCAGCTCAAGGAATTGGCGGGCATAAGCCGACAGCGATTCCACGTAGCGGCGCTGCCCCTCGGCATAGATGGTGTCGAAAGCGAGAGAGGACTTTCCCGAGCCGGACAGCCCGGTGATCACCACTAATTGGTCGCGGGGAATGTCCACGTCCACATTTTTCAAATTGTGTTCGCGCGCGCCCCGGACGCGGATGAAGCTGTTCATCGACCTTTGTTCCTCTTTCATTCCGGCTGGCGGAGTGTAGAGAGATTCCATAGCCGGGTAAAGACCGCCTTCATTCATGCCCCCAATGCAGCACGATTAAGGGCTAGGCAGGGGCGGGGGGCAGCGGCTACCTTGCAGCCGCTTTTTCGTGGAATGGATGCCATGCTGGATTTGTTGCAAAGCGCTGCCGCTGGAATTTCCGTGCTGTCGATCGTGGGGGCCTTGCTGGCCATCATCTCGGTATGGCTGGTCGGTCGTTTGCTGGTCGGCCGCGATTTGCCCGATTTGGTCACTTTCGGCGCCGGT
This sequence comes from Magnetospirillum sulfuroxidans, assembly GCF_018224925.1. Taxonomy (GTDB): domain Bacteria; phylum Pseudomonadota; class Alphaproteobacteria; order Rhodospirillales; family Magnetospirillaceae; genus Magnetospirillum; species Magnetospirillum sulfuroxidans. The sequence goes on from NZ_JAGTUF010000001.1 coordinate 377,179, forward strand.
TGGGGGCTGGCGGTGTTGGCGATGACCGTGCTGGGGACCATGGGCGATGGTTCACTGGCTTTGTTGTTGCCGCTGATTTGGGGGGGGGCGGCCGTCTCTTTGGTGCGAGAAATCCACGGCAGACGGATTCCCTCTGGCGTGATGGCGCTGGTCCTGGTCCTGCCTTTGGCGGTGCTGGTTTCCGGCCGCATCGCCTCGGAATGGGACGAGTTTTCCCATTGGTTGCATGCTTTCCGCTATCTCGATTCCTTTGCCACCTTGCCAGGCAAGGGCCGTCCGCCCATTGAATCGTGCTGCGCCGCCTATCCGTATGGCTGGCCATTGCTGGGCTGGCTGTCGTCGCGACTGTTCGGCTTTTCCGAGGCGGTGCCCGGACTGCTTAATCTGTTTCAATTGGCTTTGTGCGGCGATTTGTTGGCCCGCATCATGGCGCAAGGGGAAAAGCCGGGTTGGGGGCATCAGGCCTGGGGGGTGTTGCTGGTGACCGTCTTGGGAACCACCTTCGTGCCCAAGCTGGTGTTCACCGCCTATGCCGACGTTGCCACCTCGGCCATGGTGCTGGCGGGAATTTGGCTGGTCTGGCGGTTGACCGAAACGCCGTCATGGCGGCTGTCCTTGGCCTTGGGGCTGTGCTGCGCGGCGTTGGTGGCGCAAAAGCCCGCCAATCTGGTGCTGGTTGTCCTGGTTTTGGGATGTGGTTGCGCATTGTTGCTGCGCGGCTGGGCCCTGCCTCGGCGCGGCGCCGTGCTCGGGGTGTTTTTTGCCGCCATTCCGGTGCTGATGGTCTGGTCTTTGTGGCGGCATTTCGTTGCGGGCAATTTGGCCGGCGAGGAATTGCTGATCCAGCCATTCGCGCGGTGGAACCTGCAATCCCTGGGGCCTATCCTGGCCGGGATGGCCGAGGTCGCCGGCAATAAGGGCGGATATTTCGGCATGATGGCGGTGACGGTGGTGTGGGCTGTTATCGGCGTGTTTCGGCCAATGGGGGATAATGGCCGCCTGGTTCGCGCCGTCGCTCTAATCTTTTGCGGCTATAACGGCTTTTTATATTTTACCTATGTGGCGGTCTTCCTGCGCGAGGATGGCGAACGGGTGGCCAGTTTCTGGCGCTATAACACCCATCTCGGATTGTTGACGGCACTGATGGTCGCCGTCGTATTGGTCAGTCTGCGGTGTCGGTTTGCCGTCATTGCCCGTGCCGCCGCATGGTCGGCCTTGCCGGTGATACTGGTCGTCGTCGCTCCGGTTGTCGGTGTGCGTTATATTCGCTTCGATCTGGAACCGGCAAAAGTGTTCCTGCGCCAGACATTGCAGCAGGTTCGATCCCTGGGGGTGCGGGATGTGGCGCTGATCGATCCTCGTGGCAGCGGCCTCAGCCATGTCATGGCCAGCTATGAATGGAACGGTACGCCGAAACTGGCCGTCTATACCACCGGGTTCGACGCCTTTACGGCGGGGCAGTACAAAGGCGTCGCGGATAAGGCCAGCCATGTGCTGGTGGTGTCGTGGAATGACCCCGTGGCGGCCGCTTTTCCCGAGTTGACGCCGGGGCCGCATGCGGTTTTGTCCACTCGGGACGGCCAAGTGTTGGCGCGTTTTCCCTATCCCGGTAACCGGGAACCGAAAGTATATCCATGATCGATATCGCTCTGATTCGCCATCGGCGTAAGGTTTTGCGTCAGCATTTCGACGTCGTTCGTCAATTCGAGGAATTAGAGGAAAGTTGCGTCCCCTCCTATGTTCACGGCAACGGCGCGGCGGCGGCGATCAGTTGGTGGCGCCTGGCGGCGGCGGCACGGCTTTATCAGAAACATGCCCCCGGTTGCGCCATGCTGGATTTCGGCGCGGGCACCGGCGAAATCCATCACCTCATGCATCCCAAGCCGGTTGTTTATGATTTCATCGAGGGCAACGCCATTCTGGCCGGCGCCTTGACCGCGTTCATCCCCGCGGCCAAGATTAAAATTCTGGAGGAGATGGAGGCGGGAAGCTATGACGCGATCCTCGCCCTGGATTCGTTGGAGCACAATAACGATGTGGCGGGACTGACCGCCTCGTTGTTCGCGGCGTTGAAGCCGGGGGGGCTGTTCATCTTGTCGGGACCGACGGAAAACTGGCTCTATCGCCTTGGCCGCCGGCTGGCCGGTTTTTCCGGCCATTACCACACCACCACCATCGCTGATATCGAAGGGCATTTTCGGCGACATGCCCGCTTAGTCGATCTGGCAAGCGTCCCCATGCCCGGGCTGACCCTGTTCCGGGTCAGCGCGTGGCGTAAAATATAAGGACGGAAGCTTTCGCTACCGCCCTTAAAGCTGTTTTAGAACGGAATGTCGTCGTCGAGATCCGGCGGCGGTTCCCAGCCCGATCCGCCACCTTGACCGCCACCGCCGCCCGAGCGCGGCGCGGCGCCGCCCGAACGTTGGCCGCCGCCATAGCCGCCGCCACCGCCGCCTTGGCCGCCGCCGCCATAGCCGCCCTCATCATAGCCGCCACCGCCACCGCCGCCCTGGCCGCCGCCGCCTTCGCCACGGCCACCCAGCAGCGTCAGCTCGCCCTTGAATCGGCCGATGACCACTTCGGTGGAGTACTTTTCCACGCCCTGCTGGTCAGTCCACTTGCGGGTCTGCAAGGCACCCTCGATATAGACGGACGATCCTTTCTTCAAGAAGCGCTCGGCGACGTCGGCGAGGTTGGGATTGAAGATGACGACGCGGTGCCACTCGGTCTTTTCCCGGCGTTCGCCGCTGGAGCGATCCTTCCAGGATTCCGAGGTGGCGATGTTGAGGTTAACGATTTTCGAGCCGTCCTGGGCGGTGCGGACCTCGGGGTCGCGTCCCAGATTGCCGACCAGAATGACCTTATTGACTGATCCAGCCATGTCCCCGACTCTCCTGTTCAAACTTGGGGCTGGACAATAGTCGCTTGCGGCGTGCCGATCAACCCCGGGGCAGGGGCGGGCGTTGGTCCCGCTGCTGTTGTCGCAATGCACGATATCTGGTAGCGTGCGCCTCCGCGGCTTTCGGGCCAACCGCAAGTTCTGGTTTTTTCGGGGATATCTCCTTTGACCGCCATTTCGCCTCCGCCCCAATTCGACGTCGCTCCGGTTACCATCGAAGAAGAGATGCGCCGCTCGTATCTCGATTACGCCATGAGCGTGATCGTGTCGCGCGCCCTTCCCGATGTCCGCGATGGCTTGAAGCCCGTGCACCGGCGCATTTTGTTCGCCATGAAGGAAGGCGGCTACGATTATAATAAGCCGTTCCGCAAATCGGCGCGCATCGTCGGTGACGTCATGGGTAAATATCACCCCCATGGCGATTCGGCCATTTACGACGCCATGGTCCGCATGGCCCAAAGTTTTTCCATGCGTCTGCCGCTGATCGACGGTCAGGGCAATTTCGGCTCCATGGACGGCGACAAGGCCGCGGCCATGCGTTACACCGAAGCGCGCATGGCCCGCTCGGCCCATTTCCTGATCGAGGATATCGACAAGGACACCGTCGATTTCGGTCCCAATTACGACGATTCGTCGGTCGAGCCGCTGGTGCTGCCGGCGCGTTATCCCAATTTGCTGGTCAATGGCGCCGGCGGCATCGCCGTCGGCATGGCCACCAACATTCCGCCGCATAATCTGGGCGAGGTCATCGACGCCTGTTGCGCCATGATCGACAATCCCGAGATCACGCCGGAAGAGATCATGGAATTGGTGCCTGGCCCCGATTTCCCCACCGGCGGCACCATTTTGGGCCGTTCCGGCATTCGTGCCGCGCAGCTGACCGGTCGCGGTTCGGTGATCATGCGCGGCCGTTGCCATATCGAAGATGTGCGCAAGGACCGCGAGGCGATCATCGTCACCGAGGTGCCCTATCAGGTCAACAAGGCGCGCATGATCGAGCAGATCGCCGAGTTGGTGCGCGATAAGAAGATCGAGGGCGTTTCCGACCTGCGCGACGAATCCGATCGCGACGGTGTGCGCGTGGTCATCGAAATCAAGCGCGACGCCATCGCCGACGTGGTGCTGGCCCAGCTGTACAAGTTCACGCCGCTGCAAACCTCGTTTGGCGTCAATTCGCTGGCGCTCAATGGCGGTCGGCCGCAGATGATGACGTTGCGCGACGTCATCGCCGCCTTCATCGTCTTCCGCGAAGAGGTCATCACCCGCCGGACTATTTTCGAACTGGGCAAGGCCCGTGACCGCGCCCATGTGTTGGTGGGCCTGTCCATCGCCGTCGCCAATATCGACGAAATGATCCGGCTGATCCGCGAAGCCTCGGACCCGGCGGTCGCGCGCGAGCAGTTGATGGCGCGCAAATGGCCGGCGCTGGACGTCGAATCGCTGATCCGTCTGATTGACGAACCGGGCCGCGGCATCGTCGACGGCGCCTATCAGCTGTCAGAAGTTCAAGCCAAGGCCATCTTGGATCTGCGCCTGCATCGCCTGACCGGGTTGGAACGCGACAAGATCGGCGACGAGCTGCGCGAAATCGGCGATCAGATCATCGAGTTCCTGGAAATTCTGTCATCGCGGCCCAAGCTGCTGGAAATCATGCGGGCGGAATTGCTGGAGATGCGCACCCAGTTCGCCACGCCGCGCCGCACCACCATCGAGGATTCCGAATTCGAATCCGATATCGAGGATCTGATCGCCCGCGAGGACATGGTGGTGACGGTGACCAACACCGGCTACATCAAGCGAGTGCCGCTATCGACCTATCGGGCGCAAAAGCGCGGCGGCAAGGGCCGCTCGGGCATGAGCATGAAGGACGAGGATTTCCTCAACCAGATCTTCGTCACCAGCACCCACACCCCGGTGCTGTTCTTCTCCACCACCGGCATCGCCTATAAGCTCAAGGTCTATCGTCTGCCGCTGGGCACCCCCCAGGCGCGGGGCAAGGCCATGGTCAACATCTTGCCCTTGGGCGAGGGGGAGGCCATCTCCACCGTCATGCCGATGCCGGAAGATGAAAGCACCTGGGGCGATCTGCACGTGGCCTTCGCCACGTCCAAGGGCGATGTCCGCCGCAATCTGCTGTCTGATTTCGTCGAGGTCCGGGCCAACGGCAAGATCGCCATGAAGCTGGCCGACGACGAGAAATTGATCGCCGTCCAGCCGTGCTCGGAAACCGACGATGTGTTGCTGGCCACCCGCAAGGGCAAGGCCATTCGCTTCCAGGTCACCGACGTGCGCGTGTTCAAGGGCCGCGATTCCACCGGCGTGCGCGGCATTCGTCTGGATGGTGACGATCAAGTGATTTCCATGTCGGTGCTGCGTCACGTCGATTTCGACATGGAAACCCGCGACGCCCATTTGCGCGGCGATCTTTCCGGCCCCGAGGCCGAACGCATGGCCGCCGAGGAACAGATGATCCTGACGGTGACCGAGAAGGGTTACGGCAAGCGCACATCGGCTTACGAATACCGCATTACCGGCCGTGGCGGCCAAGGCATCGCCAATATCGACCTGACCGAAAAGAACGGTCCGGTGGTTGCCTCGTTCCCGGTTGGGCATGATGACGAGATCATGCTGGTTTCCGATGGCGGCACCTTGATCCGCATGCCGGTGGACGATATCCGCATCGCCGGTCGCAAGACGCAGGGCGTTATCGTCTTGCGCACGGCCGAGGACGAGCGGGTGGTGTCGGCGGCGCGGCTGTGCGACATCAACGGCTCCAGCGACGAGATCGACGAAGACGTTGGCGCAGAAGACGAGACCGAAACAATCCTGTCCGGAGGGGACAATGAGTGAGCGGATCGGCCTTTACCCGGGAACTTTCGATCCCATAACCAACGGTCATCTGGACATCGTGACCCGAGCGGCCAAGGTGGTCGATAAGCTGATCGTGGCCGTGGCCATCAATGCCGGCAAGGGGCCGCTATACTCGCTCGACGAACGCGTCGCCCTGGTCAAGGCCGAAGTGGCCGAAGTCGGCCGCCAGCATAAGGTCATCATCGAGGTGCGGGCTTTCGACAATCTGCTGGTGGATTTCGCCCGCGATTGTGGGGCACAGATCATCATTCGCGGCTTGCGCGCTGTTTCGGATTTCGAATACGAATTCCAGATGGCCGGCATGAATGCCCGATTGTCGCCGCAGATCGAAACCTTGTTCTTGATGGCGTCGGAACGCTGTCAGTTCATTTCGTCGCGTTTCGTCAAGGAAATCGGCCGCTTGGGCGGCGATATCTCGTCCTTTGTCAGTCCGCGCGTGCGGGCGAGCCTGGATGAGAAGTTTTTGAGTGAAAACAACTAGTCACCCGCCTGTTGGAGGATCGATTTGGACCGCGAAAATACCCTGTTTCTCGACCTCAAAGACGGCCGCGTGGTGATCGAACTGCGTCCCGATCTTGCCCCCAATCATGTCGCTCGCATCAAGGAATTGGTGCGGGAAGGCTATTACGACGGCTTGAAGTTTCACCGGGTGATTCCGGGCTTCATGGCGCAGACCGGCTGCCCGCAAGGCACCGGCATGGGCGGGTCCGGGCAAAAGCTCGACGCCGAATTCTCCAAGGAAAAGCATGTGCGCGGCACCTGTTCCATGGCCCGTGCCGCCAATCCCAATTCCGCCGATTCGCAGTTCTTCATCATGTTCGATAAGGCGCCGCACCTGGATAACCAATATTCCATCTGGGGGCAGGTGACCGACGGCATGGACTTGGTCGATGGTATCAAGAAGGGGGCTGCGTCCCGCAACGGTTCGGTCGAAGACCCCGATTGCATCGTCACCCTGCGTGTCGCCGCCGACGTCGAGGAATAAGTTCATGCTCAAAAAGATCGTTCTGGCTGTTGCCGTGCTGTTGGTGGCGACCTTGCGTCCGGCCCTGGCCGCCGACCCGGAAAACACCTTGATTCTGGATCTGCCCTGGGGCCAGGTGGTGATCGAGATGCGGCCCGATCTGGCGCCCAAGCATGTCGAGCGGATCAAGGAATTGACCCGCAAGGGCTTTTACAACGGCACGGTGTTCCATCGGGTCATCGACGGCTTCATGGCCCAGGGCGGCGATCCGACGGGCACGGGCACCGGTGGTTCCGGCGTGAAGCTGCCGGCGGAATTCTCGGGTGAGCATTTCGTCCGTGGCGTCGTCGGCATGGCGCGGGCTTCCAGCCCCAATTCGGCCGATTCGCAGTTCTTCATCATGCTGGCCAGTGCGCCGTCGCTGGATGGCAAGTACACCATCTGGGGCAATGTCATTCAGGGCATGGAAAGCGTCGACAAGATCACCAAGGGCACCGATAGCAGTGGCGCCGTCGCCAATCCCGACAAGCTGGTGCGTCTGCGTGTTGCCGCCGATGTGAAATGATGTGGAAAACGGTGTTTTCCACGGTTGACCGGCGCGCCTCATATCCCTATGGTGTGCCCCCGTTTTGAAGGTGAGAGCCCGTAGCTCAGTTGGTAGAGCACGTGACTTTTAATCATGGGGCCATGGGTTCGAGTCCCATCGGGCTCACCAAGAAAAACCCTTCCAGGTCAATGACTTGGAAGGGTTTTTCTTTGGAAATGCGGACAAATAGTCTGGCAGGAAGTCCGAGTGTCAGACTCATCGGCGGCAAATCGTCTTCCAGGTTCAATTCTGTTCCAGGATCGGCTTGGCCCGCAGGCATTCCGCCTCATACCAAATCCCCGCGAGTGAACCGCATGGGGATTTGGTGAGGTCCAAGGGACCTCGCCCGGCTCCTGGCTTTGTCTTGTGTCTGGACGGCGATGGGCGGTGGCGAACGGCAAAGGCCGGGTCTTGCGCAATTTCTCCTGAGATCATGGCTTTGTGGCAAACGAGGCATGCGCCGACGTCGCTTGATTAATAAGGTGGCGCGTTTGATAGTGGCGCCGTCTCCCCGGTCGTGATGTCTTTAGACCATGCGCGCGAGGATCTCCCCGCCAGGTTGCATCCTGGGCGGGGTTTTTTTCTTTTGTTTCCATGGAGGCCAGCATGGGCCGTAATGCCCAAGAAGATAAAATCCGCCTGTTGCGCTCGCTGGCGTTCAAGATTCACCGTAAGGAACCGGCGGCGGAAGCCTTGAACGATTGCTTCGAAGCCGAAGGCAAGGGCGGCAAGCATCGCCAATGGCGCCAAGCCGGGGCGGTGCTGGCGGAAGACGGTTTCGTGCCCGCTTTGCTGGCCGGCGAGCTGATCGGGGCCGAAGCGGCGGTGGTGATGACCGTGCTGGAAATGGCCAAGGACCATCGCCTGCTGTCCGACGCCATCAGCGGCCTAGCCGATTACCTCGAAGCCCTTTAGCCGCCCCAGCTTTCGCAGATTGTGTTCTGATGGGGCGTCGTCGCCCTTGGCCGCATTGCAGGCGCGGCAGGCCGCGACTTCGTTCGGCCACTCCGCTGCGCCGCCATGGGCGCGGGGCACCACATGCTCGATGGTGGCGGCGTCCAACCGCTTGCGGTGACGGAGCCGTTGCGTCAGTGGCGCCGCCATGGCGATTCCGCAATAAAAACACAGCCCCTGCTGTTCTTCCCATAACCGATGGCAGCGGGCTCTGGGCCAATCTTCACGCATTGGTTTGTTATCCGCCTTTCAAGAAAAGGTGGACAAGGTTAGCACGATTTGGCCATCCTTGAACCCCTGGTCGGGGTGAATAAAGGGGGCGACAACAGCCCCCAGCACGGCCAGGACATGGGAAGGGAACAGGTGATGACGGCAGGACCCGAAGAGTCCACCGCGGCGGCGTTTGGCTTTGGCTTGCCCCCAGATATGCTGGCGGTCATTCTTGATCGCCTGCCCGATACCATGATCAGTGTCGGCGCGAACGGCCAAATCGAATGGGTCAGCCCCAATGTCGGCCGTCTGTTGGGCTATCGGGCCGATGAACTGGTCGGGCAGGATGCGGGAATAATCTATGCCCAGCCGTCTGATCGTCGGACGGTGCTGGAGCTGGTTTCGTCCGGCAAGGGGGACGCGGTCCGCCTGGAATTCGAGGCCAAGCGCAAGGACGGCCAGGGGGCCTGGGTGGTGGCCTATGGCTGTGCCGTCTTCGACGCCAAGGGGGCGTTCGCCGGCGTGCGCGGCGTCTTGCGCGACATCAGCGAAAACCGTCGTATGCGCAAGACCCTGGAGGACAGCGAAGACCGCTTCCGTCGGTTGTCGGATGTGACCTCGGAAGGAATCTGCATTCATTTTCAGGGCAAGATACTGGATTGCAACCGCGCGTTCGAAAGTCTGTTCGGGTATAGCCGGGTCGAGTTCGAGTCCATGTTGGCCTGGAACGTCATTCATACCGACGATGTGCCCTTGGCCAAGGAGATGGTTCGCCAGCAGCACCAAAAGCCCTATGAGGTGCGCGGTGTCCGTAAGGACGGCTCGGTTTTCCCCATGGAAATCCATTCCAAGGAAAGCTGGATGGGGGGATTGGCCGTCCGGGTCACCTGTCTTCGCGACATGACCGAGCAGAAGAAAGCCGAAGCAAGCTTGCGGTTGCTGTCGCAGGCGGTGGAGCAAAGCCCGGTGGCGGTGGCGGTGGTGACCGCCGATGGGACCATCGAATATGTCAATCCAGCCCATCACCAGATGACCGGGCAGGTGGCGGACCAGATCATCGGTCGCCCCTTCGCCGAAATGTATCCGGGCCAAGCCAAGTCGTGGTTTGGCGACATGTGGCAATCCTTGCGCCGAGGCGGCGATTGGGAAGGGGAAATCCCGGTGACGCAAGGCGATGGCCGTTTGCATTGGCAGCGGATTTTCGCCTCGCCGGTGGCGACCCAAAGTGATGACATCACGCACCATTTGGTGGTGATCGAGGACGTTACCCTGCGCAAGGAACAAGAACGCAAGATTTTGCATCAGGCCATGTATGACGGCCTGACCGATCTGCCCAACCGTAGTTTGGCGTTGGATCGTTTGACCGTGGTGATCGAGGATGCGCGCGATAATGGCTGTTGCATCGCTTTGCTGTTTGTCGATCTGGACGATTTCAAGGGGATCAATGATTCCTTGGGCCACGAATATGGCGATGAATTACTGATTTTGGCATCCGAGCGTTTGCGTGATTCCGTCGGCGAGGGGGGAATGGTCGCGCGTTTCGGTGGCGACGAGTTCCTGGTGATCTTGTCCGATTGCTCGCCCGGACAAGCCGAGAATGCGGCTCAGGCCATCGTTGCCGCTTTTTCCCAGCCTTTCACCATCAGCCGGCGCGATCTGATCACCACCGCCAGCATCGGCGTCGCGCTGTATCCCGAGGATGGACGGACGCCGCAAACCTTGCTGCGCAATGCCGATATCGCCATGTATCAGGCCAAGTTGGCCGGACGAAATCGCTTTTGTTTTTTCACGGCCCGCATGAACGAGGAAGCCGAGGCCCGTCTGCGTCTGGAAAGCGAATTGCGCCGGGCGGTGGGAACCGAGCAACTATTCCTGCACTTTCAGCCGCTGGTCCATGTGGATAGCGGTCATGTCGCCGGCGTCGAGGCATTGTTGCGCTGGAACAATCCCGAACTGGGCAGCGTCCCCCCCGACCGCTTTATCCCCCAGGCGGAAACCTGCGGATTGATCGTTCCCATCGGTCGCGATGTGTTATGGCAAGCCTGCCAAACCGCCAAACCGTGGCTGGAATGCGGACATCCTGAATTGCTGCTTTGCGTCAACGTCTCGCCGCGCCAGTTCCAAGATGGGGGCTTTCTTGATGACGTGGCCCAGATTCTGCGCGAAACCGGTTTTCCCGCCGCCAATCTGGAATTGGAAATCACCGAGGGTCTGTTGCTGCGGGAACGCGGCGATATCGACGGCCTGTTGCATGGATTGCATGCCATGGGGGTCAAGCTGGCTATCGACGATTTCGGCACCGGATATTCATCGCTGAGTTACCTGGAACGTTATCCCTTCCATACTCTCAAGATCGACCGTTCGTTCATGGTCGGCATGCTTGAGCGGCACGAGCGCAAGGTTCTGGTCGATACCATCGTCGCCATGGCCACCGGTCTGGGGCTGAAAGTCATCGCCGAAGGGGTGGAAACCGTCGAGCAATTGGCCCGACTGAAAGCCATCGGCTGCGATATCGCCCAAGGGTATTTGTTCAGCCGGCCGGTCCCCGCCGAACAGGTGTTGGCCTTGTTGGAAACACCTTTCGGCACCGAGCCGGCGATAACAAAGCCGCCGGCCGTGTTGCATTGATGCGGCCGGTCTGTCTGTTTAGCGATTTCGGCGTCACCGGTCCTTATGTCGGCCAGATGAAGGCGGCGCTTTTTCGCCAGCAGCCGGCCCTGCCGGTGCTGGATCTGATGGCCGACGCCCCCAATTTCGACGCCAAGGCATCGGCGTATTTGTTGGCGGCATTGCTGCCCCACACACCACCCAACGCGGTGGTGTTGGCTGTGGTTGATCCCGGCGTGGGCAGCGCCCGGTTGCCGGTGGTGGTTGAAATCGATGGGCGGATCCTGGTCGGCCCGGATAACGGCCTGTTCGCCATCGCATGTCGGCGGGCGGGCCATAGCCGCTGTCGGTCGATCGCTTGGCGGCCCCCACACTTGAGCGCCAGTTTCCATGGTCGCGACCTGTTCGCGCCGGTGGCCGCCATCTTGGCGGCGGAAATGCCAAGTCCGCCCCTGTTCGGTGACGATCTGGATTTGATGCAGGGGCACGAATGGCCCGACGACTTGCCCCGGATCATTTATGTGGATCATTACGGCAACGCCATCACCGGGTTGCGCGGCCATATGATTGATCCGGCGCGGAAGCTGCGGGTGGGGGAGGCGGTTTTGTCATCGGCCCGCACCTTTGCCGACGTGCCGGTCGGCACGGCGTTCTGGTATGTAAATTCAATCGGATTAGTAGAATTTTCCGTGAATCAGGGGAACGCTAGTAGGCAATTATCCATCGAACTGGCGGATTGTGTTTTTTGATCAACAAAATTTGTAGCGGGATGCGTGAAAATACCGATGCCAACCCATATTGAACACTATAGTCTTTTACGTGAATAGTTCGGGGGTTGTGTGAAATGGGATATGTGGTGAAGTTCTGGGGCGTGCGCGGAAGCATTGCCTGTCCTTCGCCCGACCATGTGGTTTATGGCGGCAACACCTCGTGCCTTGAATTCTCTGTCGGTGACAATACCCTTATCTTTGATGCGGGAACCGGCATTCGTTTGCTGGGACAAAGTCTGCTCCGCCGTGGTGTTTCATCGGCAACCTTGCTGTTGACCCATACCCATTGGGATCACATCAATGGTTTTCCCTTCTTCGCCCCGGCCTTCAATCCGGCATTTTCCTTGGCGGTGATGGCTGGACATCTGGGCGGGCAAGAAGGCGGGATCGAGGCGGTGCTGGCCAAGCAGATGGAAAACCCAACCTTCCCGGTGCCATTGGCAACCATGCGGAGCCAGATATCTTTCCGCGATTTCAAGGCGGGCGAAGATTTGCATCCTTTCCCCGATGTACTGGTCAAATCAACGCCGCTCAATCACCCCAACGGCGCCACCGGCTATCGGGTTGAATATGGCGGCAAGGCGGTGTGCTATGTCACCGATACCGAACACGTTCCCGGCCAGCCCGACCGCAACGTCTTGGATTTGATCCAAGGCGCCGATCTGGTCATCTATGACAGCACCTATACCGACGATGAATTCCCCGCCAAGGTCCATTGGGGGCATTCCACCTGGCAGGAAGGCGTTCGCCTGTGCCGGGCCGCCGGGGTTCAGAAACTGGCCATCTTTCACCATGATCCCGACCATGACGATCAGTTCATGGCGCGCTTGGAAGACGAGGCCAAGCAAAGCTGGGCGGGGGCGACGGTGGCTCGTGACGGTATGGATATCGTGGTGATCTGACCCCCCCACGGGCGGCCTGAAACTTCAGCCCGAAACATCAGCGTGGGTAGACGTGAATGGCGACGCGGCGGTTCAGCGCTTGGTTGGCGGGCAGTGGGGTGCCGTCTTCCAAGGTGTTGGGAACCCGTGGCGAGAACTGGCCATAGGCGGCGACGATCATCTTGCTTTCCGACAATCCCAAGCTGACCAAGGCCCGCATGGTGGCCAGCGCTCGGGCGGAAGACAGGTCGAAATTCGAGGCAAAGGTCGCGGTCTTGACCGGAACGTTATCGGTGTGGCCTTGAATTTCCAGGCGGTAATTCTCGAACCGCGGCTGTGCCAAGGTGCCGACCAATTCCTTCATCAACGGCACCATGCCGGGCTTGATGTCGGCGGAACCGGGGGCGAACATGGCGCCGCTATCCAGGTTAAGGACAACACCACGCTCGTCTGTGCCGACATCGGCCGCTTCGTCACCGCCCTGAAAGGCGGTGACCACATCGGCCAGTTCTTTGCGCATGGATTCGATCGGCCGCTGCGGCGGTTGCTTGCCGATTTCCTTGGTCATGCCCGACTGAACTTTTTCAAACAAAACGGTGTCGATCTTGGAAATAGAGGCCAGCATGATGAAAAAACACAGTAACAGCGTCACCATGTCGCCATAGGTTTCCATCCATGACGCATCAACCTCGTTTGAGCGTTTGTTCTGAAATAGGCTCATCGGTTCTTCAGCTGTTTGTCGATGTCGAAGTGAATGCTGGGGTCAAGGAAGCTGTTCATGGCGTCTTGGATAAAACGGGGATTGCGCCGCTCGGCCAGCAGGCACAGGCCCTCGGCCACCAGATAATTGCGGAAGCGGACAATTTCCTCGCGCTGCTGGATTTTGCTGGAAGCCGGCAACAGCACCAGACGCGGCAGCAACACGCCATAAAGCGTGGTGATCAGCGCCACCGCCATGCCGGGGCCCAGGGCCGACGGGTCGGCGCCCATCTTGCCCAACATGATGATCAGGCCGACCAGGGTGCCAATCATGCCATAGGCTGGGGCGGTTCCGGCCATGTTGCGCAAGATGTCGGCGGGGACGCAGTTCCGCTGGAACGTGGTTTCGATGGAATTGGTCAGGATCTGACGGACTTCGGCGCCGGTATAGCCGGCAACCACCAAATCGACGCCGAAACCGAGAAAGCGGTCCTGTTTCTTCAGCTTGGTGGTGTCGGCCTCAAGGGCGTTGAGTCCGGTCTTTTGGATCAAATAGCCCCAGCGAATGCAGCGTCCGACTTCGCCTTGCAACACGCCGCGCTGAATTTTCGGCGCGAAAAAAATCGACGTCATCAGGCGTATGGCCTGCATGACATAGCGGGGTTCGTACGAGATAAAAGTAGAGGCGAAGGTTCCGCCAACAACCATTAGAAACGATGCGAAATCGAGAAAGACAAAATAATTGTCAGTCGAGAGGAAAATAGAGCCAAGGAACAGTGCAATACCGGCAATGAAGCCGATCAAGGTTGCCAGCGACATTCCCAGACCTTTCCCCAATCGATCCCCCGGCGCGTCCAACGCCTGTCCGCATCTTGGGCTAAATGCTGCCAGAGGGCAATAGTCAGCGGGTGCTTGCATCAAATGCTTAAATCGTTAGAGTTCCGCACATGGTAGGGGATCCGGCTGAGAAAGGATCAGAATGGACGTTGCCGCGCCCACGGTGATATTTGGCGCGTTTCTGAGCAATCTGGTTTTGGCGGTGGCTTTGGCCTTCGTCGGCCGTGGTCCGGCGTTGTCGCGATCCTTTCCGATCTTCGCCACCGCATTCGCCTTTTTTGCTCTGCGCTTTTTGTTCATGGCTTTGGCTTGGAACACCAAGACGGCTCAAGGTTTCCTTTGGGCCGAACTCATGCATGTGGGCGCCGCCACTGTCCTGATCGCCGGGGTGGGGCCGTTGACGCGGCAAAAGCGCGGATTGTGGATGGCTGTCGCCCTGGGGACGGTGATGACGGCCTGGACCGTGTGGGCCGCCTTTGTCCTAAGTCCATGGACAGCCATCGTTCCGGCGTCGGCCTATATCTGCTTGGCAATGATGCTGGCGGCCTGGGAATTCCAGAGCCGGGCGCGGCGAAGCACGGATAGCGGCAACTGGCTGGTGGCGTTACTGTTTGTTTTGTGGGGGCTGCACAAGTTTTTTTATCTGTGGCTGATCGTTTCCGAGGATCTGCTTGGATATAGTTTTGCCCTTAATCAAGTCTTGTCCATCTCGTTGGGGGTGGTTCTGCTGCTGGTCGCCGACCGTCAGGTTCGGGCCAACGAGGGGGAAAGCCGGCGGCGTTCGCAAGCGTTGTTGCGCTTGCAGGCCGAGGCCATGGCGGTTACCGCCAACGCCATTTTCATCACCGATCAACTGGGGCGCATCGAATGGTGCAATCAAGCCTTTAGCCAATTGACCGGCTGGAGTGAAGCCGAGGCCATGGGCCGGGGCGCGCGTCGGCTGTTGCTGGGGGTGGACCGCGACGCGCGGATGGATGAGGCCTTGATCAACGGCGAAACCTGGCGGGGCGAGCTTAACCTGCGGCGTCGTGACGGAACCTTGTACGTGGTCGATCAGACCATCACCCCCATCCGCGATGATCGGGGCGTGGTCTCGCATTATGTGGTGGTGCAAGAAGACGTCACCGAACGGCGCCGGGCCGAGGAACGCATCCGCTTTTTATCCAGCAACGATTCCCTGACCGCGCTGCCCAACCGCCTGCTGTTCCGCGAACAAATTCAGCGCGCCATCGTCCGCGCCAAGGCCGAACGTCACGGCTTGGCGGTTTTGATCCTCGATCTCGATGATTTCAGCCATTACAACGATGTGCTGGGCCATGATGGCGGCGATCATCTGCTGTTGGCCATTGTCGAACGGCTGATGACCAAAGCCCGCGGGGTCGAAAGCACGGCCAGGGTCGGCGGTGACGAATTCGGATTTTTGCTGCAAACCGTCGATGGCGGCGAGACGGCGGCGGAATTGGCGCAGACCTTGGTGGATGCCATGCGGCGACCGTTTGATATTGGCGGTCACGAAGTTCAAGTCGGCGCGGTGGTCGGCGTGACCTTGTTCCCCAATGACGGGGATGATGCCGATACGTTGTTGAAGAATGCCAACATGGCCATGTATCGGGCCATTCAGGATAATCCCAACGGCTATCGTTTCTTCGCCCCGACCATGGATGCGGAGCTGGCTTTGCGCCGTCGCCTTGAAAACGATTTGCGGCGGGCGATCCAGCGGGAAGAATTGGAGCTGCATTACCAGCCCATCGTCAACACCATCGACCATCGGATTATCGCTTTCGAGGCTTTGCTGCGGTGGCGTCATGCCAGTGATGGCTGGATTTCGCCGGTCGAATTCATCCCCATGGCCGAAGGCAACGGTATGATCGGCCCCATCGGCGAATGGGTGCTGCGTCGGGCTTGCCAACAGATGCGGGACTGGGATCGTCAGGGCATTCCGCCGGTTCCGGTGGCGGTCAACATGTCGGCATTGCAGCTGAAGCGCCATGACGTGCCCCTGCTGGTGCGCAAAATGCTGACCGAAGCGGGTATTCCGTCACATCGGCTGGAACTGGAATTGACCGAAACCACGGTGATGGAAGATGCCGACGCGGCCCAGCGTATCTTCTCTGATATCGCCGGGTTGGGGGTGAAGCTGGCGGTGGACGATTTCGGCACCGGCTATTCGTCGCTGGCGCGGCTGAAACGCTTCCCGGTTGGCAAGCTGAAGATTGATCGGTCCTTTGTTGGCGATCTGGCCGAAGACGAAGGCGACGCGGCCATCGCCAGGGCGATCATCTCCATGGGGCATGCCATGGGATTGAAGGTGGTGGCCGAAGGGGTCGAGACGGCTGAACAACTGGCCATCCTGGCCGATGCCGGGTGCGACGCCATCCAGGGATTCTTCTTCAGCCGGCCGGTTCCCGCCGACCAGGCAGCGGAATTGTTGCGCCGCGGTTTTTGTTGACAGCGTGCCATGGAGACCCGGCGCCATGAAATTTCTGCGTGAAAGGGTGATTGGATGCGTCCTGACTTTTGCTCTGACCGTGTCGTTGTCACCGGCCTTTGCCGTGGTTATTCAAGATAGCTTATGGCGCCGCGAAGGCGGCGGCCGGGGCAAGGAATGGGCTGGCTTTGGCGCCAATCTGCGTCTGGCGGCGGAACCGCAGTTCCGCGCGGTTCTGGCCCTGGCCAGTGACGGCGAGACCTGGGGGGAAGCCTCGGGGACCTGGATCGGCAATGATGGCGGTCACGGCTATATCCTGACCTCGGCCCATATCTTCGAATTGCCGGCTTCCGCCGACAGTTACGTGGTGCGCGCCCCCAATGGCGACATCTTGACGGCCGATAAGGTGTGGCTGCACCCAAGCTGGAACGGCAGTACCGATGAACGCACCGGCTATGATCTGGCCATTTTACGGCTTACCCGTCCGGTGAGCGATGCCGGTCCGCCGCCGGTGCTGCACACCAAGGGCGGCGAGGCGGGCAAGCTGATCACCTTTATCGGTTTCGGCAGTCGCGGCATCGGTTCGGTCGGGGAAAAGGACCGTTATTATCATGGCTCGGACAAGGCCGCCGCTCAGGGAATCGTCGATCAACTGGTCGAACCGATCCTGCCGATGCCGAAAAAAGACGATGGCGGCAATTATCTGGGGGTGTGGATGGGCCGGGAAGATGGCAGCCTGTCCAATCCCTATGGCGGCTCGGACAATCCGGCCAATGCCCTGATCGGCCTGTTGGGGTCGGGGGATAGCGGCGGTTCCGCCTGGATGATGTCAGCCGGACAATGGGTGGTGGTGGCGGTCAATTCCAACGGGTCGGGCACCGCCAGTTATGGCGATTCGTCCTGGTTCACCCGCCTTGCCCCCCATCGGGATTGGATCGCCAAGATTTTCCCCGGCGCCCGCTTCACGCCCTGACGCCGGGGAGGGAAATCACGCATTTTCCGGTGGTTCCGGGGTGGTGACCGCCGGCTTTTTCAGATCGTATTCCACTTCGACGATGTCGCCGTCGATGGTCTTGGTCTGAACAAAGCCCAGATGCTCGACGAATTTGAGCATGCGGCGATTGTCCTTAAGCACCTGACCGACGATGGCATGGGTGCCGCGGGACCGACAATATTCGATCATCTTGACCAGCAGGCGCTTGCCCAGGCCCGAGCCCTTGAGATCCGAGCGCACGACCACGGCGAATTCAGCCGATTCGTTATCAGGATCGGTGACGGTGCGGACCACGCCCAGGGTTTCCTTGCCGCCATCGGGCAGCGTCAATTCGCCGATGAAGGCCATTTCGCGGTCATAATCGATCTGGGTCAGCCGGGCCATTTCGCTGTGCGGCAACTCATGCACCAGACCGAAGAAGCGGAAACGGATGTCCTCGGGCGTCAGTTTCGACACCAGCACATGGTGATTGGGTTCGTCCTCGGGGCGCAGCGGCCGCAGCAGAACCTGACGGCCGTCGGTCATGGTGAACCATTCTTCCTGCTCGGCCGGATAGGGGCGGATGGCCAAGCGGTCGGAACCGTTGCGGGTTGGCACCGCCACCTTGATGGCGGCGTCGAGCGCCAGCACGCCATCGGCGTCACAGCGCAACGGGTTGATGTCCAGCTCGACGATTTCCGGCAGATCGATGATCATCTGCGACACCTGGATCAGGGTCATGTGCAGGGCGTCAAGGTTGGCCGGCGGCCGACCACGATACCCCTTCAGCAGGCGTGACACCCGGGTCCGTTGCACCAGTTCGGCGGCAAGGTTGAGGTTCAGCGGCGGCAGGGCGACGGCGCGGTCGCCGATGACTTCCACCGCCACGCCACCTTGGCCGAACAAGATCACCGGGCCGAAAATCGGATCGGTGGCGATGCCGACGATCAGTTCCTGGGTGCCGGGTTTGCGCACCGCCATGGGCTGCACGGTGAAGCCCTCGATGCGGGCGTCGGGATAGGTTGCCTTGACCCGCTCCAGCATGGCATGAGCGGCCTTTTCCACCTCGAACGGACCATCCAGGTTCAGCACCACGCCGCCGACATCGGATTTGTGGACGATGTCGGTGGACAGGATTTTCAGGGCGATCGGACCTTCGATGGTCTTGGCGATGCGGCTGGCCTCGGCCGGATTGTGGGCGGTGTGGGTGGCGACGGTGGGAATGCCGTATGCCGACAGCACCGTCTTCGCCTCGGCCTCGGTCAGGATATTGTCGCCGCGTTCCATCACCTCGGCGATGACGCCTTGGGCCAGGGCGATATCGGGGACGAAATCGGTGGCGGCCGAGGCCGGCACTTCCATCAGCATTTCCTGGTTCTTGCGGTATTCCAGCAAGTGCAGATAACCCTGGACGGCGGCACGCGGGGTTTCAAAGGTGGGAACCCCGGCATCGGCGAATTTTTTGCGGGCGCTGACCACCTTTTGGTGACCGACCCAACAGGTCATGATATTGGCGCGCGGCTTGTCCTTGAACACCTTGACCACCGCCTCGGCCACTTCGTCGGCGTTGGAAATCGCGGTCGGCGCGTACATGACCAGCACGGCGTCAATGCACTTGCAATCAAGCAAGATGTTCAGCGTCTTGGCATAGCGTTCGCCGCCGGCATCGCCGACCACGTCGATGGGATTGCCGCTCGACCAATTGGGCGGCAACAGGGCATTGAGCTTATCGACCACATCCAACGGCAGATCGGCCAATTCGCCGCCGCCATCGGCCAGATCGTCGGCGGCGATAACGCCCAGACCGCCGCCATTGGTGACGATGGCCAGCCGCTTGCCCTTCATTGGCCGCGACCGCGCCAGGGTTTCGACCGCGCCGAAGATTTCCTCGATGTCTTGCACCCGCAGCATGCCGGAACGACGGATGGCGGCATCGAACACCAGATCGGAACCGGCCAGCGCCCCGGTATGGGAGGTCGCGGCCAGGGCGCCTTCGGTCGAACGACCGGCCTTGATCGCCAAGATGGGCTTGTTGCGGGCGGCGGCACGGGCGGCGGACATGAAGTTACGGCGCTGATCCACGGTCTGCACGTACAGCAAGATCGCGCGGGTATGCGGGTCGCTGCCCAGGTAATCCAAGATATCGCCGAAATCCACATCCATGCTTTCGCCGGTATGGATGAAATGCGAGAAACCGATCCCCTTGGCGCAGGCCCAATCAAGCACGGCGGTGCACAAGGCGCCCGATTGCGAGACAAAGGCGATCTTGCCGGGGGGGGCGTCCTCGGGGGCGAAGCTGGCGTTCAAGCCGATGCCGGGCACCAGCATTCCCATGGAATTGGGGCCAAGAACGCGGATGCCGTGGGCTTTGGCTTCGGCGCGGACGCCTTCAAGGATGGTGCGGCCGTTGGCGTCGTTGGCATATTGCAGGCCGGCGGTCATGATACAGGCGGCCTTGGCGCCCTTTTCCCCCAGGGCGCGCATGGCGTCGACCAGTTCACCCACCGGCGAGCACAGCAGCGCCAGATCGGGGGCTTGCGGCAGGCTGGCGATATCGGGATAGGCGAGGACGCCGCAGATTGATTTCTCGGTTCCCACCGGCATGATCGGGCCTTGGAAATTGGCCTGGATCAGGTTGCGCATGACAACCGATCCAGGCGCATTCGCCTTGGTGCTCGCCCCAATGACCGCGACCGATTGCGGCCGGAACAATGCCTTTAGATTGCGCACGCTCATGATCTTCCCCAGATACGACCAATATTCCGTGGCCGCACCTTAGACCGCTATCTTGTGCGCTGCAATATACGGAAAACACTAATTGCTGATGTGGATCATTTATTCCGGCAAAAACAACGTGCCCTTGGCGATGGCCAAAACGGTGCGCAGGCTGACCACGATGACGGTCAGGCTGGCCATTGCCAGCACGATCATGCCGGCCAGCGGCCACAATCCGCTGGGCAGGAAATGGCTGTGTTCGATGGCGGCCAGGGCGACGGCGTCAAGCGGGAAGGTGAAGGCCCACCACGATACGGCGAAGGGCAGGCCGGTGAAGCTTTTCGCCTTGGCCAGCAGGACCAGGGTCAGGAACAAGGCGCCATTGACCAAGACCTGGGCGAAGGGATCGACAGTGCCGGTCAGACCGACATAGGAAACGTAACCAATGGCCGGCGGCGGCAACAAGATGAAAAGCGTCGGCATCAGTCGCGGCGGCAGCGCGTCATGAAACATAAGCCGGTACAAGATGATGGTGAGCAGCGGCAACCAAAACAGCATGCCCACCGACAAGAAGAACCACGAGATTTCGGTTTGTCCCAGGCGGGCGCCCAGAATGGGGACGATGATGTTGCCGACGATGGGAATGAACCACGCCGGATTGACGTGGGTGATTTCCTGCTTGTGCACCATCCAGCGCACGATCAGGCGGATGGTCAGGACCACTTGCAAGACGGCGGCGACCGCCCACATGGCAAAGGCCGGGGCCGGGGCGAAGGGATGCAGGCCGGCGGCCAGCAACAGCATGCCGATGGGAAAGGTTGAAAAAAAGGCGGCACGGATCGGGTGGTTGAATTCAGCGATCACCGCTTGGGGAAAACGGATGAGCTTCAGACCATAGGTCAGCATGGCGGCAAGAAACACCAAGGCGGCAATGACCAGGACGACTTGCGAGACCTCGACGGGAAACCCCAGAACGGCATTGGCCTTGCGCCAAGCAAGGCCCAAGCCGGCCAACCCCATGACCGAAGCGAAAATCGTCACCGGGACATGGAGAAGGGCTGAATGTTGAGTGGACTCGGTCATGAAGGGCATCCGATCATTTTGACATTAGACGTATCTAATGTTTGGCGGGGCGCAAGGCAAGGGGGTGGCACGCGGGGGTGCCATGCGCCAGGCTGGCTTGCGCGCCTTGAAATGGCGACGTCATGACCGATTGATGAAGGATTGGGTCTGGCGGATGTACAGGCTTACTGTTCCTGGGTATATTCCGCAGCGCAACATGACATTTGTCAAAATCGGAGTGGGCAATGGTCGAGATGATGGAAAACCGCACCTGGGCTGAAATCAAGATTGGTGACAGCGCCAGCGTGACCCGCACCTGCCGGATGGAGGATGTCGAATTGTTCGGCGTCGCCTCGGGCGATCTCAACCCCACCCATTATAGTGCCGAGCAGGCGCAAAGCCTGACCCAGCATCGCAAGGTGATGGCCCATTCACTGTGGACCGGGTCATTGCTGTCGGCCATCTTGGGCAACGAATTGCCGGGTGCCGGCACCGTCTATCGGACCCAGACGTATGATTTCCAGTCGCCGGTGGAAGTGGGGGACACCGTTACCGTCACGGTCGTGGCCAAGGAAAAGATCGCCCCCGCCGATGTGGTGTTCGAATGCTCGGCGCTGAACCAGAACGGCGCCGCGATTTTCACGGGAACCGCTCGGGTGACGGCGCCGACGCAAAAGGTGGTGCAGCCGCGCACCGAATTGCACGAAGTGTCGCTGCGCCGCCGCCATCATGTGTTCGAGGACATTATCGAACGCTGTGCTCCGCTGGACCCGATTTCGGTGGCGGTTTGCCATCCCTGCGATCAGGTGTCGCTGGAAGGCCCGATCGATGCCTATAAGCTGGGGCTGATCAATCCGATCCTGGTGGGACCGGAAGCGAAAATTCGCTCGCTCGCCGCAGAATTCGGCTTCGATCTGACGGGATTGCGCATCATCGACACCCAGCACAGCCACGAATCGGCGGAAAAGTCGGTGGAACTGTGCCGCACCGGTCAGGCCGAGGCGTTGATGAAGGGCTCGTTGCACACCGATGAGATGATGCACGAGGTGGCCAGCCGCGCCACCGGCCTGCGCACCGGCCGGCGGATCAGCCACGTTTTCGTCATGGATGTGCCGACCTATCCGAAGATGCTGCTGATCTCGGATGCCGCCATCAACATTTATCCGACCTTGGAAGACAAGGTGGACATCGCCCAAAACGCCATTGATCTGGCGTTGTGCATGGGGGTGGTGCAGCCCAAGGTGGCCATCTTGTCGGCGGTGGAGACCGTCTATCCCAAGATCAATTCGACCATCGAAGCCGCGGCTTTGTGCAAGATGGCTGATCGCGGCCAGATTACCGGCGCCATTTTGGATGGCCCGCTGGCCTTTGATAACGCGATCTCGGCCGAAGCCGCCAAGATCAAGAAGATCAATTCGCCGGTGGCCGGCCAGGCCGACATCTTGCTGGTCCCCGATCTCGAAGCCGGCAATATGCTGGCCAAGCAATTATCGTATCTGGCCGATGCCGATGCCGCCGGCATCGTGCTGGGCGCGCGGGTGCCGATCGTGCTGACCAGCCGCGCCGATTCGGCCAAGGCGCGTTTGGCCAGTTGCGCCGTCGCCGTCCTGTTTGCCCATGCCCGCCGCGCCAGCGGCAAGATCGCCGCTCAATAAGGAAAGGAACAGGTCATGCGTGACGGTATTTTGGTCATCAACGCCGGTTCGTCCTCCATCAAGTTCTCGCTGTATCTGTCCAATGGCGATGGCAAGCCGGAACTGAGCTCGAAAGGCCAGGTCGAGGGCATCAATGTCGCCCCTCATTTCGTCGCCATGGGTCCCGATGGCACGGTTTTGGCGGAACAGCGTTGGCCGGCCGACAGCGATCTGCACCACGAGGATTTGCTCAAACATCTGATTGATTGGGTCGAGGATCACCTGGACGATGCCGTTCTGGTGGCCGCCGGCCATCGCGTCGTCCATGGCGGCGCTCGCTATTCGGCCCCGGTGCTGGTCGATGATCAGGTGCTTACCGGACTGGAAAAGCTGATCCCGTTGGCGCCCTTGCACCAGCCGCACAACATCGCCCCGATCCGGGCCTTGGCCAAGGTGCATCCCGGCTTGACCCAGGTGGCCTGTTTCGACACCGCCTTTCACAGCACCAATCCCAAGGTGGCGACCACTTTCGCCTTGCCGCGCGAATTGACCGATGAAGGCGTGCGCCGGTACGGCTTCCATGGCTTGTCCTATGAATTCATCGCCCGCCGTCTGCGCGAAATCGCGCCAGAGCGGGCCGCCGGCAAGGTGGTGGTCTGCCATTTGGGCTCGGGGGCGTCCATGTGCGCCATCGACAATGGCCGCTCGGTCGCGTCGACCTTGGGATTTACGGCGGTTGATGGTTTGCCCATGGGCACCCGGACCGGCAATCTGGACCCGGGCGTCATCTTGTACTTGCTGGACGAGAAGGGAATGAACTCGAAGCAGATCGAGAACCTGCTGTACAAGCAATCCGGTCTGTTGGGGGTATCTGGCATTTCCAACGACATGCGGGTGTTGCTGGAAAGCGATGATCCCCATGCGGCCGAGGCGGTCGAGCTGTTCTGCTATCGTATCCTCCGCGAGCTGGGATCGCTGGCGGCGGCCATGGGCGGGCTGGATGCGGTGGTGTTCACCGCCGGTATCGGCGAGCGTTCGGCGCCGGTGCGCGACAAGGTGTGCCAGGGGGCCGGGTGGTTGGGAATCAGCCTGGATGCCGCCGCCAATGCCGCCAATGCCCAGGTGATCACCACCGCCGACAGCACCATTCCGGTGTTTGTCATTCCCACCGACGAGGAAATGATGATCGCCAAGCATACACGGGCGATGGTGCGGCAATCCCGTCAAGCGGCGCAGTAAGACCAAGTCCCGCTGAGTTCAACCCAGCGGGACTTGGTGCGCAAAGCGCCGCGCGGCTTAGCGCCGATGCTGGGATCGACATACAAGGGGGCCGCAGGTCGGCCCCGATCAGGACCATTCTCTCAAACCCCCGGCTGTCATGGCCGGGGGTTTTTCGCACTTGCGAATGAAAACGGCACGGGTGTAGCGTGCCGACTTCGTCATCCACGAGGTCGTCATGCTCCGTCTTTGTCTGTCGCTTTTGTCGGTGATCGCCTTGGCAGGGTGCGCCGTGGTCGATTTAGCCGCCCATGGCGTCAAGAAATATGAAAAAAGCAAGGAACAGCCGAGCCAAGGGCAGGCGATCGCCAGCCCTGCGCCGACCGCTGCCCCGCGCGATGTGGCTGAGGCTGAAGTCCGGCCGGTCGAGGCGGCACCGCCGGATTCGGCGGGCGCCATCCGTTCGCAACCGCTGGATTAAAGCTTTCTTTGGCCTTCGCTGCCGACGACGTTGCCAAAACCGATTCCGTTCAGTTCGTCTTCGGTGATCAGGTCGTGGCGCTTGTCCGCACACAAATCCGAGACGTTTTGCAGATCGGTCAACACCGTGTCCAGACGGTCGAGCACATCCAAGAGGTCGTCAGCCATGACGGCATCATCCATGCGGCCGGCAAAACGACGCATGTTCCAGGAAAAGACCCGCATTTGCTTGACGTGATCGCGGAAAGAACGAGGCCGGCGCAGAAACAGACGCGATGAGTTACGAATGTTGCGAATGAACAATTCAATCAGGGCGCGCAAAAACCGGTCCGCGCCATCGAGCTTGCGGCGGAAGATGGGATAGGGAATCAGGGCGATTTCCGCTTCCTCGACGGCAATGGCCGAGGCCGAGCGGTTACCGCCGCCCAAAACCGCCATTTCACCGAAAATTTCACCGGGTGAAATGTCGCCGACTTCCGTACGATGGCCCTCAAGGTGATGAAACAAAGCGACTTTACCGCGCAGCAATACATACGCACAATCGCCGCCATCCCCTTGGGCGAAAATTTGTTCGCCAGCTGGAATGACTTGCCGTTCCAATTGAACAGTGCCGCCGAAAGCGGACTCTTCCATGACTTATTTTTTCCTGTTGTTGAACGGATGGCTAAGCTTGCGACAAAATAACTGATGACACAAATATAATGTTTACAACCTTTGCCCGATCTCACGACATTTGGTGTTATCCATGATTGATGCCTGTGCGTTATTGCTGCGGCTGAATGCCGTAGGCGGCGGTAGCCAAGAGCTGGATCAGGCGATCTCCGACTTTTTTGAGCAGCCGGCCGGCGCTTACACGGAATCCGTGTCGTTATGCCGTTCCTTGGTCGCCCGCGTGCTGCCCCAATGGCATTTGCATCTGGGCTATGACGTTAGCGGGGTGCTGCCTTATGCGTCGTTGTCGCTGGACCAGCGTTATCACCATGCCGAGGCGCCGACGGTGCCGTTGGCGATCTTGCGGGTGCTGCTGACCGCTCTTATCCCCGCAGCAGGTCCAGGGCGGTCAAAGCCGCGGCCAGTCTGATGTCATCACGCTCCCCTGGAAAAATAAAATGCCGGTGGCGGACTGGTTGGCCGGTAGCGGCCATGGCGAAATGCACCAAGCCGACCGGTTTTTCAGGGCTGCCGCCGCCGGGGCCGGCGATACCGGTGATGGCCACGGCCCTATGGGCGTTGCTGTGATGCAAGGCTCCCACGGCCATGGCCTCGGCCACTTCGGAACTGACCGCGCCGTGGGTCTGGATCAGCGCTGCCGGCACCCCCAGCATTTCAGTTTTTGCCTGATTGGAATAAGTGACGAAGCCCCGTTCCAGCACCGCCGATGATCCGGCAATGCTGGTCAGAGCGGCAGAGACCAGACCGCCGGTACAAGATTCGGCGGTGGCCACCAAGGTGCCGCTTTGCCGGTTTTGGTCGATGAGTGCCTGGGCCGCGGCAAGCAGGGGGGCGGGCAAAATGCTCATGGCAAGCTCCACCACAGCGAAAACAGCGACAAGGCGGCAGCGCCGTAAAGCGCCGCCAACAGATCGTCCAGCATCACCCCCAAGCCGCCACCGACAGAGCGATCGGCCAGACTGGCCGGCCAGGGCTTCCAGATATCCAGAAGGCGAAACAGCCCGAAACCGATGGCGTACAGCACCGGATCGGTGGGAATGGCCGCCAAGACCAGCCACTGGCCGGCAACCTCGTCGATGACCACTTCCTTGGGATCGTCGATGCCGGTGCGGCGGACGTAAACCGCCGATGCCCACCAGCCGACCACGGCGCAGAGCCCCGCCGCCGCCAATAAGGCCACGGTCCCGCCCCATTGCATCAACATCCAGGCAAGGGGCAGGGCGGCTAACGACCCCCAGGTCCCTGGGGCGCGGGGCAGCAAGCCGCAGCCGAACCATGTCGACAGCACGAAAGCGGGATGCAAGGGGGAGAGGCCGGGGCGAGGCGATGCCAACAGCGGCAATGGACGTTTCCTTGATCGGAGAGGGGGGCAAGCTGCCCGAAGTATAGACGGCTAATACTTTTAAACGCAGATGATCTCCTTTGCCATGCTGGCGTTGTCGTCATCACATGGGAAGATGGCGCGGCGGGTATCTGAATGTGTGGGGAAGCACTTGATGGGGAATGGCGGTTTCTGGGGACGTTTTAGTATGACCTCCAGGCTGATGGCCGGGGGGAGCTTGGTGGCCATATTGCTGTGGTTCGCCCTGGATATGTTTCATTCCGCCCGCATTGATGCCATCGTCCACGCCAATATCGGGCAGCAGTTAGATGTGCAGGCCGAAGCCGGGCAAGCGCGTTTCCAGGAAACCTTGCGCACTCATTTTGCCCTGACGACCTTTTTGTCCACCTCGCGGCCGATCAGCGAACTGGCGGCGATCGCCTTGGCTCAGCCGGCGTCGCTTGAGATTCCCAAGCCGGTGCGCCTGGGCAGCCTGGCGATTTTAGAGAATCCTCTTGGCCATTCGGACATCAGCTTCATGGTGATGATCGATGGGAACAATCGGATCAGGATGCTTTTGACGGATAATGATGGGGCGCCACCAATCGGCCTGTCGCGTTTCCTGCCATCCTTGCCGGCCAATTCAGCCTATCGCGCCATCGTCCAGAAATTGGGCGGCGAGGTTTACGTCATTTCGGTTCATGCCATCGCCGACACCGCCGCCCGGCTGGTCGTCTTCACCCGTTGGGATGCCGGCCTGATTGCCCGGACCCATGGCTTTGTTGCCGGCAGTGATCATGTGGTGGTCATCGCCGACATGGTCCATGATCGGGTTGCCGCGTCCAGCGATCCGCAACAGGTGCCGCCCGGCACCAGTTTAGTTGATTTAGACCCGGATTGGCTTTCGGCCTCGCTGGAATTTCCCACTCATGGCGGCGTCGACTTTCTGCCGGCCTTCGTGTCGTTGGTGTCACGTTCCTATGTGAATTCCCTGGCGCAGCCGTTGCTGCGACAAGAACGCGAGCAGCGCACGGTTCTGGCGGTGACGCTGATCGTCTTGTTCATGCTGGTGATGGTGGTTCTGACAATCCGGTTGCGCCAGATCATCCATCAAGTGGCGGAGGTGACCGCCTCGGTGACCGGATCGCGGGAACCATTGTTTCAGAGAGGGGATGAAATGGCCGCCTTGGTCCGTCAGGTACGGATCCTGGCCACCGAGGTGCGGCGGTCGCGTGTTGCCTTGGGCCAAGAGGTTGCGGAAAAATTACGTCTGAATGACGAGAAAATGCATGTACGCGAAGAAAATGCTCGTCTCCGCCTGCTGCAATCGGTGACCGAACGTCTCAGGGTCGGGGTGGTGCGGATGACCGCCAATGGCCCGGTCGCCGAAAATAAGGCAATGGTGGAAATATCCCAGACCTGTGGCGGTCTTTCCGCTTTTGTTGAAACCAAGAAGTCGCATGGCACTCAGGAATTGCTGGTGCGCGAACCTCACGGCGGCGAACGGATTTTCGAGATTTTGGCCGCCGACGATATCGATGACGGTTTGATTTTGGTCACCGACGTCACCGAACAGCGTCGCGCCGAACAGATGATCCATTCCCTGGCCTTGTTTCCGGCGCAAAATCCCTATCCGGTTCTGCGGATCAGCAGCGATGGCGTCATCTTGCACGCCAATCCGGCCAGTGATCCCTTGCTGGGCGAATGGGGCACCGGCATGGGGCGGGCGGTACCGGATGAGTGGCTGGGCATTATCACGGAGGTTTTGACCACTGGCCGCACCATTCAGGCCGAGCTTCCGGTCGCCGGCAGGTTTTTGTCCCTGACGCTGGTTCCGGTGTCAGCGGATAGTTACGTCAACATCTATGCCGCCGACGTCTCGGACCGGGTGGCGGTTGAACGGCAATTGGCCCTGGCCAATGAGGGACTGGAGCGCCGGGTGATCGAACGCACCCGCGACTTGTTGTTGGCGAAGGAACAGGCCGAGTTGGCCAGCCGAACCAAGACCGAGTTTCTCGCCACCATCAGTCACGAATTGCGCACGCCGCTCAACGCCATCATTGGCTTTTCCGAGGTCATGGCCGGGGCGATGTTCGGGCCGTTGGGCAATGGTCGCTATCAGGGCTATGCCATCGACATCGTTAATTCCGGCCGTCATCTGCTGGCGGTGATCAACGATATCTTGGATGTATCGAAGGTCGAGGCCGGACAGATGAGTTTGGATATTGGCCCGGTGGACGTTCCGGCGATGATCGATTCGGCCGTTCGTTTGGTGGAAACCCGGGCACAGAGCGGAAAATTGCGCCTCCGCAGCGAAATAGAGCCGGATTTGCCGGTCTTTCACGGGGATCGCCGGCGCTGTTTGCAGATTTTGGTCAATCTTTTGTCCAATGCGGTCAAATTCACCCCCGAGGGGGGGAGCGTCACCGTCAGCGCGGCGCATGAAAATACCGGTATCTGTCTGCGGGTGACAGATACCGGCATCGGCATGAGCGAAAGTGAAATCCAACTGGCGTTAGAGCCGTTCCGTCAGGTGGACGGTTCGTTGTCGCGGCAATATGAAGGCACCGGCCTGGGGTTACCCTTGGCCAAGTCCATGACCGAATTGCATGGCGGCACTCTGATCGTCAGTAGCCGCAAGGGTGAAGGCACCGAGGTTATGGTCTGGCTGCCACTTGAACCCTTGGCCGCTGACGACAATTGGCAAATCTAGAGTGCAGAGCGTTAAATCGGAAGCGCCTGTAGGATTGCTTCGCAAATGGGCTATCGCCCAAACCCATCCGGGGCGAACCCCGGTCCCCTTTGATTTTATTGATTAAAAAAAGGGGGTCTGGGGTTCACCCCAGGCTGGGCCGGGGCGGCAGCCCCGTCACGAAGTGATTGTGATTTAACGCTCGGCGCTTTAGTTGCGTTCCGGCGACATTTCCGCGAATGCCCGATCTGATCAGACCCACGGGGCGGCGCGGCCTGCCCCGCCGCTTGAGGGGGCCTCTCTTTGATTGAAGGCTCGTTGTTTTAGCTGTAGCGCTGTTCCGTCCACGGGTCGCCTTCGTCGTGATAGCCCCGCAATTCCCAATAGCCGGGGCTGTCCTTGTCCATGAAGGTGATGGCGCGCAGCCATTTGGCGCTTTTCCAGAAATACAGCTTGGGAATGATCACCCGAACCGGCCCGCCATGTTCGCGGCTTAGTTTTTCACCCTGCCAGGAATGGGCCAGCAACACGTCGTCATCGGCGAAGCGGTCCAATGGCACGTTGGTGGAATAGCCGTCAAAGCTGCGAAACATGATGAAGCGGGCGCTGGGACGCGGTTTGACCACGTCCAGCAGATGGCGGGCCGAGACGCCGTTCCAGCGATTGTCATAGCGTGACCAGGTGGTGACGCAATGAATGTCGCTGACCGATTCGGTTTGTGGTTGCGCCAGGAAATCGTCCCACGACCAGCGCAGCGGGGTTTCCACCGCGCCGGCAACGGTCAGCGACCATTCCGTCTGGCTGAGATTGGGTTGGATGCCCAGGTCAAGGACCGGCCAATCCACCGTCTGGCGCTGGCCGGGCGGTAGGCGGGCCTGTCCGTGAGAACCGGTCAGGCCGCGGCCCGACCGCGCCCACGATTCCTTGGTTTCGACCAGCTTGTCTTTCAGCTTGCCCAGCAGCGGAACGTCGTCTTTGTCCACATGCGCCCCCAAAGGTTGGCGGCACGCTTTAGTCCCGGTTCCGCAACACCCGCGCTTTTTCGCGGTTCCAGTCGCGTTGCTTGATGGCCTCGCGCTTGTCGTGGGCCTTGCGGCCCTTGGCGAGTCCAAGCTGGACCTTGGCGATGCCGCGATCGTTGAAATGAATATCCAGCGGCACCAGGGTCATGCCGTCCTTGGCGATCGCCACCACCAATTTGCGCAATTCGCGGCGATGCAGCAGCAATTTGCGCGGGCGGCGGGTTTCATGCGGGAACGGCATCTTTGCCTGATATTCGGGGATATAGGCATTGTAGAGGATTAATTCATCCCCGTTGGGACCGGCAAAGGCTTCACTGATGTTGCCTTTGCCGGCCCGCAGGGATTTGATTTCGGTGCCCACCAGCATGATACCGGCCTCGATGGTGTCCACGATGGTGTATTCGTGGCGTGCCTTGCGGTTTTGGGCGGCGATGCGTTCGGGCAGGGACATGGGATCAGATCAGCCCGGCTTGCGCCAGGGCCGCCTTGACCTTGGCCCGTGCCGCTTCCGACGCTTCGACCAGCGGCAGACGCACCTGATCGGTGGCCTTGCCCAGCAAGCTGGCGGCGTATTTCACCGGTGCCGGGCTGGTTTCGCAGAACAGGGCGTCGTGAATCGGCATCAGCTTGTCGCGGATGGCGAAGCAGGTGGCCAAATCACCCTTGGCCCAGGCATTTTGCATGTCGGCGCACAGTTTCGGCGCGATGTTGGACGTCACCGAAATGCAGCCGACGCCCCCTTGGGCGTTGAAAGCGGTGGCGGTGGCGTCCTCGCCCGACAATTGACAGAATTTGTCGCCCAAGGCGATCCGCATCTGCAACGGACGGGTCAGATCGGCGGTGGCGTCCTTGACGCCGACAATGCTGGGAATCTTGGCCAGACGAACGAAGGTGTCAACGCTGATATTGACGATCGAGCGGCCGGGGATGTTGTAGACGACGATCGGCAGATCGACGGCCTTGGCGATGGCCTCGTAATGGCGAAACAGGCCCTCTTGGCTGGGCTTGTTGTAATAAGGCGCCACCACCAGCGCGGCGTCGGCGCCGGCTGCCTTGGCGTGGCGGGTCAGCTCGATGGCTTCGTCGGTG
This sequence comes from Magnetospirillum sulfuroxidans, assembly GCF_018224925.1. Taxonomy (GTDB): domain Bacteria; phylum Pseudomonadota; class Alphaproteobacteria; order Rhodospirillales; family Magnetospirillaceae; genus Magnetospirillum; species Magnetospirillum sulfuroxidans. The sequence continues at coordinate 408,763 of NZ_JAGTUF010000001.1, forward strand.
CAATTGGAGCCGGTGCCGGCAATGACCGGAATCTTGCCCTTGGCCACTTCGACGCACAGCTCGACAACCCGTTTGTGTTCATCATGGGACAGCGTCGGGGACTCTCCGGTGGTGCCGCAGGGCACGACGCCGTGGGTGCCCTCGGCGATCTGCCAGGCGACGAAGTCCTGGAACGCCTTCTCGTCCACGCTTCCGTTGTGGAAGGGAGTAATGAGGGCGGTGATCGATCCCTTGAACATGGTTGACATCCTGAAACAATGGACAATTGTGAACCCGGCACATTACAGACAAGGCAAAGACTGCACAAGGGTGCCGTCTGGCTTGCTTGTGGGGGCATGGCTTCCTTAGTATGGCAGCCGCATTCCCGGTCGCCGGCCGGGTCGCTGGATCATCGAGGTGTTGCGTTGTTTTTTCGTACCGTTGCCGCCGCAATGACGCTGGGTTTGATCCTGGCGTTTGCTCCGCCCGCCACCGCCGATATCCCGGCGCGGGAGCGTAAGCTGTACGAGCAGGTCTTCGCCGCCGCCCGCAAGGATCGCTTTGCCGAGGCGGAGCGTTTGGCCATGCAGGCCTCTGACCGGCTGTTGCCCAAGCTGATCCGGTGGATGACCTATGCCAATCCCAGGTCGGGGGCCAGTTTCGAGGAAATCGGCTCGTTCGTCGATTCATCGCCCGATTGGCCGCTGATGGGGTCCTTGCAGCGTCGGGCCGAGGAAGCCATCGGTCCGGCCACACCCGCCGATCATGTGCTGTCTTGGTACAAGCGCCGCGAGCCGGTGACCGTCGATGGCGGCATGGCGCTGGCCAAAGCTTTGCTTGCCGCCGGCCAGCAGGAGCGGGCGGTGGACGTTTTGCGCCGCACCTGGATCGATGGCGGTTTCGGCACCATTCAGGAAAAGCAATTCCTCGACCAATTCTCGGACTATCTTTTACCCGACGATCATTGGCGGCGCCTGGACCGGCTGTTGTGGGACAAGCAAGATGGCCCGGCGCAACATATGCTGCTGCGGGTCAGGCCGGAACGCCGGCAATTGGCTCAGGCGCGGCTGGCGCTGCAAGCCGGCAAGTCTGATCCGGAAGCTTTGATCGCCAAGGTTCCCAAGGAACTGAAGAATGATCCGGGGCTGATCTATGACCGGGTGCGCTGGCGTCGGCAAAAGGACATGGACGAAGAAGCCATCGACTTGCTGTCCCATCCCGCCCGCAATCAGGTGCGTCCCGATCTGTGGTGGCTGGAACGTGGCATCCTGGCGCGGCGGGCCCTGCAAAAGGGGTTGATCTCGCGGGCTTACCAGATGGCTGCGGATCATGCCTTGGACGACAGCAGCGCCCAGTTTGCCGAGGCCGAGTTCCTGGCCGGCTGGATCGCCTTGCGCTTTTTGGACGACAAGGAAACCGCCGCCACGCATTTTCAAAAGCTGTGGGACAAGGTGACGACGCCGTTGTCACGCTCGCGCGCGGCCTATTGGGCCGGGCGCACGGCCGAGGCGCGCACCGACGCCAAGGGGGCCAAGGATTGGTACGGCCGAGGCGCCCAGTATTTCACCGCCTATTACGGTCAGTTGGCGGCCTCTCGGCTCGACGATCATCATTGGCCGCTGCCGGCCGACCCCAAGGCCAGCGCTGACGACAGCAAGCGTTTCGAGAACCGTGAGATGGTCCGCGCCACCCGCATCATGCTGGAGATGGGCGAAACCGAATACCTGCGCGCTTTCTTCATCCGCCTGAACGAGGTGGTGCAATCGCCGGGTGAACGGGCCTTGGTCGGCAAGCTGGCCCTGGAACAGGGCCGCAATGATCTGGCCGTCACCATTGCCCGTCGGGCCGACCGTGACAGCGTCTTCCTGGTTGGCGCCGGGTGGCCGGTTCCTCATATCGGCATCGAGACCGGGCCGGAAAAGGCCTTGGTGCTGGCCTTGATTCGCCAGGAATCGGGTTTCATGACCGCGGTTCAATCCCCGGTGGGCGCACGCGGTCTGATGCAGTTGATGCCGGCCACCGCCAAGCAGGTGGCCAAGGCCATCAATGTGGCGTTCAAGCCGGCAAAGCTGGATGATCCCGATTACAATGTGCGTCTTGGCAGCACTTATTTGGGCGACATGATCGATAATTTCGAGGGCTCTTACGTCATGGCCTTGGCGGCCTATAACGCCGGCCCGGCCCGGGTGCGGCGTTGGGTCAAGGAATATGGCGATCCGCGTGACCCCACCGTCGACGCCATCGATTGGATCGAGATGATTCCGTTTACCGAGACCCGTAGCTACGTTCAGCGGGTGATGGAAAGTCTGTCGATTTACCGGCGCAAGCTGGGCGACGACCATGGCGTGTCGTTCGAGGCTGACCTCAAGCGATGGTCGCGGCGCCAACCCAGCTGATTTACTAAAATGATTGAAGATGCGTAACCCCGTTGTGGAATGCCTGGTTTTAGGTATTCTTGATCCATGACTTTCGCTATAGATCGTCTTGACTTTGGTGGTGTCGCAGGGTGACTTTGCAGCGAATGATTGTGTCGGCGGCGGTGTTTTTTGCTGTTGTTGCGACCTTTTTGTTTTCCTCCTCGGATTCGGCCCGCGCGGACGTTCTGTCCGAAATCCGGGAACGGGGGGATTTGCGCTGTGGCGTCTATCCCGACGATCCTGGGCGCAGCGCCATCAATCGTCAGGGGCGGTGGGAAGGCTTCTACGTCGATTTTTGCCGTGCCGTCGCCGCTGCCGTTCTTGGCGATGGTGATGCCGTGCGTTTCGTCGAAGTGGGGCCGCAATCCCGCTTTTCCGCCCTGGTTGAGCACAAGGCCGACGTGGTCATGTACAGCTCGACATGGACTTTGGGGCGCGAAGCGGCTTACGGCATCGCCTTTCCCGCCGTCTATCTGTTTGATGGGCAAGGGCTGATGGTCCGAACCAATGCGGGAATCCATGCCTTGGCCGATCTGAACGGGAGGCGGGTGTGCGTTACCGCCGGGACCACAACCCTGGCGAATTTAGAGAACATTTTGCGGCGCGAGGACATCAAGGCCAAAGTGGTGTTGGCCAATGGCGATGCTTTTTTTCGCGGCAATTGCGACGCCTATAGCGCCGATCGGATCAATTTGGCCACCAACCGGGCCAATCGGGCCGATGATCCCGAGCGCTATGAAATCTTGCCGCTGATGCTGTCGCGTGAACCTATCGGGCCAATGGTGCGCGATGACGACGGGCAATGGATCCGCATTGTCCGTTCGGTGGTGCATGCGGTCATTGTCGCCGAAGAACTGGGTCTTTCGCGCAACAGCATTGATCAAGCGGATGCCGCCATCGGGGCGGTCGAGCAGGAAAACCTGCTGGGACATAATCCCGAGATAAGCCGGTCTTTGGGACTTGATCGCGATTGGGCGGTTCGGGTGGTGCGGGAAGTGGGAAATTACGGCGAAATCTTTGATCGCAATTTCGGTCCGCAAACGCCCATCGGCCTGGAGCGCGGGATCAATCGGTTGTGGTCGCAAGGGGGGCTGCTTTATAGCCCGTTATTCAAGTGACGCCGTCACCCGAGGACGAAAAACGACCGCCGCGCCGGCTCAGCCATGCGCTGTCGGTGGTGGTTCTGGCGGTCTTTGGGGTTTTTCTGCTTTCCATCGGCGCCACCGCAGCCTTGCTGCTGGAACAAAATTCCAGTTTCCGCCGGATTTTCGAGGCCGATTTCGGCCAGGCCATGGAGGCCGCCGATCTGGTGCGCGAAGCGGAAACCCTGAACGGCCAGATTTTAGAGCGTGCCTTGAGCATTCAACGCAATGATTCTGAGTTGTCGTTGTTGGAAGTGCCGGAAATCGCCATTTTCCGCGACCGCGTCGTCGCCTTGCGCGGCGGCCAGGCCGGGGCCGGGGTTTCCGCCGATTTTATCGAGAAATTGATCGGTCCCTATCTGGCCGGCATCAACACGCTGGATCAGCAATTGCGGTTGGAACGGGATTTGTTGAACCAAAGGGCGGCGCTGGTCGATGACCTGATCCTGGTTAATCTTTCCCTGCAAAAACAGATCGGCTGGCCGGCGCCGGTACGCGAAAAAGCGTTGGCCTTGTTGTCTCAGTCTTCTGCTTTGCTGGTGGTGAACGGGCCGGGGCAGGGGCGGCGCTTGCGCTTGCGGATCGATGAGCTGCGTCAAAGCCTGCGCCAGGATTTGCCGCTGATATCCACCGGGGCCGAGGTCTTGGCCACGATTGAAGACATCGCCGGCCGTAGCCTCGAACTGCAACAAGCCCTGAACGATACCCAGCAAAGGGCCTTGGCGCTGCTGCGAAACGTACGCACATCCGCTCAGCAGATCAACGGCGCCGCCTTTGGCGATTATCAGGACCGGCGCACCAATGCCTTGGCGGCAATGGCGCGCCATTCCGGCAAGGCATCCACCACCTTGGTCTTGATGCTGGTGTTGGCCATTTTCGCTACCGTGCTGACCATTGGGGTGATGTCCTTTATCGCCCGCCGCATCACCCGCAGGCTGGACGCCTTGAACAAAGCGATGACCGATCACGTGGGGGGATTGCGCCCGGACATTCCCATTGACGGGGACGACGAGCTTGCCCATATGGGCCGGGCCTTTTCTGTCTTCGTTCTTGCTCGGGATCGGGCCGAGGCTGATTTGGCCTTGATTGCGGTCACCGACGCCCTGAGCGGATTGGGCAATCGCCGCGGTTTCGATCACCATCTGCAAAATGAATGGCGCCGTTGCGCCCGCGACCAGTTGCCGTTGACCCTGATTATGGCCGATATCGACCATTTCAAACTCTATAATGACCGTTATGGTCACCCTCAGGGCGACGAATGTATCCGTCAGGTCGGGGAGCTGTTACGCCGAGTTCTCCGCCGTCCGGGGGATTTCGCTGGCCGTTATGGCGGCGAGGAATTCGTTTGCATCTTGCCGGCGACCGATCACGAGGGCGCCTTGTCCCTTGCCCAGGCTATTCGCCATGACATGGCGCAATTGAATATCGTTCACCAGGGCGCGCCGGAAAATGGCGGCCGGATTACCCTGAGCATCGGGGTGGTGACGCTGATTCCGACCGAGGACATCCCCCCCCAACATCTGGTCGATCTGGCTGACGCCGCCCTGTATCAGGCCAAGAAAAGTGGACGGGACCGCGTCTGTGGAACGGACATCGCCGGCGTGAATGTCGAATCAGCCTAGGCAAGGCGGGGTGTGCGGGGCTATGTATCGAGATCCGCTTTTGCAAATGCATAAGGTCTTAGGAACATGCCGGATTATCGCTCTCGTACTTCCACCCATGGCCGTAACATGTCGGGCGCCCGCGGCCTGTGGCGCGCCACCGGCATGAAGGACGAGGATTTCGGCAAGCCGATCATCGCCGTGGTCAATTCCTTCACCCAGTTCGTGCCCGGTCACGTGCACCTCAAGGATCTGGGCCAGATGGTCGCGCGCGAGATCGAGAAGGCCGGCGGCATCGCCAAGGAATTCAACACCATCGCCATTGACGACGGTATCGCCATGGGCCATGCCGGCATGCTGTATTCGCTGCCGTCGCGCGAAATCATCGCCGATTCGGTCGAATACATGTGCAACGCCCACACCGCCGACGCCATGGTGTGCATCTCTAATTGCGACAAGATCACCCCCGGCATGCTGATGGCCGCCTTGCGCCTGAACATTCCCGCCGTCTTCGTGTCCGGTGGGCCGATGGAAGCCGGCAAGGTGGTCTATAAGGGCGAGACCCACGCCGTCGATCTGATCGATGCCATGATCAAGGGTGCCGACAAGAACGTCTCCGACGAAGAGGCCATGGCCTTCGAGCGGGAAAGCTGCCCCACCTGCGGTTCGTGCTCGGGCATGTTCACCGCCAATTCCATGAACTGCCTGACCGAGGCCCTGGGGCTGTCGCTGCCCGGCAACGGCACCACGGTCGCCACCCATGGCGATCGCAAGAACCTGTTCTTGGAAGCCGGCCGCCGCATCGTCGATATCACCCGTCGCTATTACGAACACAACGACGAATCGGTGTTGCCGCGTTCGCTGGCCAGCTTCAAGGCGTTTGAAAACGCCATGACCCTGGATATCGCCATGGGCGGTTCCACCAACACCGTGCTGCATCTGCTGGCGGCGGCGGAAGAGGCCGGGGTTAATTTCACCATGGCCGACATCGACCGCCTCAGCCGTCGGGTGCCCTGTCTGTGCAAGGTGGCCCCCAATGTCCCCGATGTTCACATCGAGGACGTGCATCGGGCCGGTGGCATCATGGGCATTTTGGGGCAGTTGGACCGCGCCGGCTTGCTGCATTCCGATTGCGGCACCGTGCATTCCGCCACCATGGCCCAGGCTTTGGCCAAATGGGATATCAGCCGTTCCAACGATCCGGAAGTGCAGCAATTCTTCCGCGCCGCTCCGGGCGGGGTGCGCACCACCGAGGCTTTCAGCCAGTCCAAGCGCTTTGACGCCCTGGATCAGGATCGCGATAAGGGCGTTATCCGTTCGGCCGAAGCCGCCTTTTCCAAGGATGGCGGCTTGGCCGTGTTGTTCGGCAACATCGCGCTTGATGGCTGCATCGTCAAGACTGCCGGCGTCGACGATTCCTGTCTGACCTTCAAGGGGCCGGCGGTGATCTGCGAAAGCCAAGACGAGGCGGTGGCCAAGATTCTGGGCGGTGAAGTCAAGGCCGGCGACGTGGTCATCGTCCGCTATGAAGGCCCCAAGGGCGGGCCGGGCATGCAGGAAATGCTGTATCCGACCAGCTATCTGAAAAGCATGGGCTTGGGCAAGTACTGTGCCCTGATCACCGATGGCCGCTTTTCCGGCGGCACCTCGGGCCTGTCCATTGGCCATGCCTCGCCGGAAGCGGCGGAAGGCGGCGCCATCGGGCTGGTGGAAAGCGGCGATGTCATCGTCATCGACATTCCCAATCGCCAGATCGAGGTTCAGCTCTCGGATGAGGAACTGGCCGCGCGCCGCGTCGCCATGCAAGCCCGTGGGGCGAACGCCTGGAAGCCGGTGGGCCGTGATCGCCCGGTCAGCCCGGCCTTGCGGGCTTACGCCGCCATGACCACCTCGGCCGCTCGCGGCGCCGTGCGCGATGTGTCGCAGTTGGAGAAATAAAGAGGAGGGGGGCGATGGCGACCATCACTTGGAATCCGATGATGAGCGTCGGCGTCCCCAGTTTGGATGCCGACCATCGGACTCTGGTGGGGTTGATCAACGATCTGCATCGCTCGGTTGGCGACGAGGAAGAATACGCCACCCTGGGCAGCGTGCTGAAGGCCCTGGAGGAATACGCCGATCACCATTTTGCTCGGGAAGAGCGGGTGATGGAGATCTGTCGTTATCCATCGCGAGACACCCATCAGCGCATGCATCAGCGCCTGTTCAAGCAGGTGCATGACCTCAAGGCCGGCTATGATAATGACCGCACGGCGGTGCGGGCCAAGGATTGCCTGGATTTCCTGCATAAATGGCTGATCGAGCACATCTGTTCGACCGACATGGATTATCGCGCCTGGGTCATCGGCCATGCGGAAGCCTTGGCCGAAGCCGAATCCCTGTCGCTGACCGGTCCCAAAACCTCGACCAGTCTGGATTGGCGCAATTTGCGGGTGCTGGTGGTTGATGACAACCAGAACTTCGCCCAAGTCATGCGCACCATTTTGGAAGGTGTCGGCGTCGCCAATATCGGCATTGTCGCCAATCTGGCGGCGGCGAAGACGCGGCTGCAAGGTTCGATCGTCGACGTGGTGGTCACCGATTGGCATGTGGGGGTCGAAAGCGGGCTGGAATTGGTGTCTTGGATCAGACGCGATCCGGCCTTGGTTTCTCTGCCGGTCCTGGTGTTGTCAGGGCACGAGCGCATCGCCAGCCGTGACGTGGCTTTGTCGGCCGGAGCTGACGAGTTCATGGAAAAGCCCATTTCCGCCCGTGGTTTGCTGATCTGTCTGTCACGGTTGATGCGCAAGGAAAAATCCGCATGACCCATTGTTTCAGCGATTTGGTGGTTGAGGGGCAATTGCCGGAAACGGTGCATCCCATGCCCGATTTGCTGAACAAATCGGCGGAAGCGGTGTTGGCGGCATTCCGCGACAGCCAACGGGCCGATTTTTCCGCCATCATCGGTGATGTCAACCGGCCGGAAACGGTGTTGCATGCGGTCTTCGCCGAATTGGCGGGGCGCGCCGCTGCCGACAATCCGTTCCATCGGGTGGCGCTGTTCCGCTCGGGTGCCCTGGAACGCATGTTTTTGGACCTGCACGACCATGTCATGGGCCATCCGGTCTGGCGTCATCCCTTTTTCGTCCGCGTCTTCGATGGCGATATCGATCTGCCGCAACTGCGCCGCTTCGCCACCAGCTATTTCAATCAGATCAAGAACACCCGCCAATGCGTGGCCATGGCCATCGGCCGCTTTCACGGCCTGATGGATTTGCCCTATGGACCGCTGAACGAGCGGGTGGCCGAAATCACCCAGATTTCCCTGGCGCAACTGGTCGCCGACGAATATGGGCTGGGATCACACGACGTCGATGATTACCCTGATTTGGGTCATCTTTTTCGCTCGCGCACCCATATCGTCATGTACCGGCAATTGTTCGACGGCCTGGGCATCGCTGCCGATGACCAGGACCAGCCCATGCTGTGGGGGGTCGCCGACAATGTCTTGATCCAGCGCCTGGTCGCCGGCGATCCGGCCTTTACCCCGTTGGAAGCTTTGGCTTCGGTCGGGCTGGGGATGGAATGGGGGGTGCCGGAATTCTTTTCGCTGCTGCTGGGCGGCATGATTCGGGTTGCTCAGCGTGACGCCTTGCCGCTCAATGCCCGCGACCTGGAGGTTTTCATCGCCCATGTCCGCTATGACGTGCTGCATGCCGTTTCGGTGATGCTGGTCACCAGTCTGCACATGAACGACGACCGGGATGTCTCGGTGGTCAAAAACGCCTGCAATACGCTGATGGCCGGGCGTTACGGCATGATGACCGACGTCTATGCCCATGTGTTTGGCGAGAAATGCCCGGCCTTGGCCGAGATCGCCTTGGAAAGCCGCTATCGTCTGACCGATGCTCGTATCGAGATGGCGCTGCTTCAGGCGCGGCACACCATCGCCGCCAAACGCGTGGTGCGGGGCGATGAATATCGCGCCCGCACCGAAACGTCGCTTGTTTTTGCCTGATTACTTTTCCGCGAACGCCTTTTCGATGACGTAATCGCCGGCGCCGGCATGGCTGCCCTGGTTGAAGCCGATGCTATCCAGGTAATCGGCCAGTTCGTTCATCATGTTGGGGTTGCCGCAGATCATGATGCGGTCTTGTTCGCGGTTCAGCGGCGGCGCGCCGATATCGCTGAACAATTTGCCCGATTTCACCAGATCGGTGATCCGGCCCTGATTGCGGAAATCTTCCCGTGTCACGGTGGGGTAATAGACCAGCTTGTGACGGGCTTCGTCGCCGAAGAATTCGTTCTTGGGCAATTCCTCGGTGATGAAATCCACATAGACCAGATCGTGGATGAAGCGGACGCCATGAACCAGGATGACTTGGTCGAAGCGTTCATACACTTCCGGATCCTTGATCAGCGACAGGAACGGCGCCAGTCCGGTGCCCGTCGACAGCAAATACAGGCGCTTTCCCGGCAACAGATTGGGCAGCACCAGGGTGCCGGTGGTCTTTTTGTTCACCAAGATGGTGTCGCCCGGCTTGATGTGCTGTAGCCGCGAGGTCAGGGGGCCATTGGGCACCTTGATGGACAGAAATTCCAGATGTTCCTCGTAATTGGCGCTGACCATGGAATAGGCGCGCATCAGCGGCTTGCCATCCACCATCAGTCCGATCATGGCGAATTGGCCGTTTTCAAAGCGAAAGCCCGGGTCACGGTTCAATTTCAGGGTGAACAGGGAATCCGTCCAGTGGTGGACGTCCAGAACCGTCTTTTCCAGAATATTCGACATGGACCTTTGCTCTTATGGCCAGAGAAATAAAGATGGCGCGCCGCAATATGGCGGAACGCTCATCTACATAGCAATTCCATGACACAACATCAAGTTAAATGTACTTTTGAAATTTATAACACTTAATTTAGTGTTATAAATATGGGGGTGTGGTCGCTGGCTTTTTCCTGACCGCGCGGTCCCTTGTCGATGTCGCAGGCAAGCAGACGGTCGGCGGCGGCGGGCGACAGCAGGAAATGGTCGATGCGCAAGCCGTTGTCGCGGGGCCAGGCGCCGGCCTGATAATCCCAAAAGGTAAAGTGGCGTCCCGGCTCTGGGTGCAGGGCGTGGAAGGCTTCGGTCAGGCCAAGGTGGCACAGCTCGCGGAACAGCGCCCGACTTTCCGGCCGGCAGAGGGCGTCATCGCTCCAGCCGGCGGGGTCATAGACATCGGCGTCGGTGGGGCAAATGTTGTAGTCGCCGCCAAGAACAAAGGGGATGTCGGCGGCCAGCAAGGTTTTGGCGTGCGCGATCAAACGGCGCATCCAGGCCAATTTGTACTCGAACTTGTCCCCCGGTGTCGGATTGCCGTTGGGCAGATACAGCGAGGCGACGCGCAAGCCCAAGATATCGGCCTGAATATAGCGGGCCTGCTCGTCCGCATCGTCGCCGGGCAGACGGCGCATGACATTGTCCAACGGATGGCGCGACAAGATGGCGACGCCATTATAGGATTTCTGCCCGTGGACCGCCACGTGCCAGCCGGCGGCTTCGAATTCCATGGTGGGGAAGTTCTCGTCCTGGCATTTGATTTCCTGCAACAATACAACGTCGGGACAGGCGCTGTTCAGCCAATCCATCACGTTGGGCAGGCGGGCCTTAACGGAATTAACGTTCCAGGTTGCAATACGGAGCATGGTGCCTCGGATGTGGATGGACGCGAAGAAGCCGATACTGGCGCTGGTCTTGGTTCTGGCATGGATGCCGGCCTGGGCGCAATCCTGCCCGCCCATGCCCAAGGCTGAATTTCAGTTGGAAACCGGCCAATTGTCGCCCACCTATCGCAATGACCGCAGCCGTGTCGAGGTGGCCCGGTTGGCTGGATTGGGGCGGCGGGGGTACAATCAACAGGGGTTGACGCAGAGCGAGACCCAGTTTTCCCTGACCGTTAGCGTAAATGCCGCCGTGTTGGATCGCAATCGAACCTGTGTCGCCGTGGGCAAGGTCGTTGGCGTTTGGCAGCTCAGCCGCCTGGAGGTCGATATCGTGCGCGAACACCCGCCCGGCACCTGTGCCCATGCGGTCATCCGCGCTCATGAAGACCAGCATGTGGCGCTGGCGCAGCAATTGTTCATTCGCCATATCGGCCCCATCCGCGCCCGTTTGGCCCAATTGGTGGGCGACATGCGGCCGACGCTGACCAGCATGCCGCCGGCGGCGGCGAGCCAGGCTTTGCGCAGCCGATTGATGGCCGGGATGCAAACGACACTGGCGGCGTTCGATCGAGACCTTGCCCGCGCGAACGCCGCCATCGACACGGTGGAGAATTATCGGGCGGAAACCGCCAAATGTCCCCGTTGGGATTGATTACATGGCAAAGCTGGTGCCGCAGCCACAGGTCGATGTCGCCTGCGGATTGCGGAACTGGAAGCTGGCCCCCATCAGATCTTCGACGAAATCGACCTCGGTCCCGTCCAGCAGCTCCAGCGAGGTCTGATCGACCACCAGCTTGACGCCGTGCTGTTCGCTGACCACGTCGTCTTCGCCGGTCTTGTCGTCCAATTCGATGTTGTACTGGAAGCCGGAACAGCCGCCGCCCGATACGCCCAGGCGCAGCATCATGTTGGGCTTGCCTTCCATGGCGATCAGGACTTGCACGCGCTGGGCGGCGCTGGGGGTGAGGATAAGGCTGGACATGTATGAACCTCGATGCGTTGTGACTGGCCCGGCGGAATTGAAAACAGCTTAGCATATGCGATATGGGGCGTGGTAGCCGAAGGGCAAGTGGTTGCGTTCAGCCGATACGGGCGTTAGTGTCCGGGCATGAGCGAACATCCGTTGTCCAGATCCGCCATTCTTGCGCCTTTCGCCTGCCGGCCGGAAGAAACGCGCGGGCGCCTGCACGCGGAGCCGGAAAGCGGCACGCGTTCGCCGTTCCAGCGCGACCGCGACCGCATCATCCATTCCGCCGCCTTCCGCCGCTTGCAATATAAGACGCAGGTGTTCGTCTATCACGAAGGCGACAATTTCAGGACGCGGTTGACCCATTCGCTGGAAGTGTCGCAAATCGCCCGCTCCATCGCCCGTGTGCTGGGGCTGGAAGAAGACCTGGCCGAATCCTTGGCCCTGGCCCATGATCTTGGTCACACTCCGTTCGGTCATGCCGGCGAGGATGCGCTTCAGGACGTTTTGGCCCAATTTGGCGGCTTTGATCATAACGCCCAGTCGTTGCGTGTGGTCACCAAGCTGGAACGCCGCTATATCCAGTTCGACGGACTCAATCTGACGTGGGAAACCCTTGAGGGGCTGGTCAAGCATAACGGCCCGCTAACCGGCCCGCTGGCCGCCCCGCGAGAAGACGATCTGCCCGGCGCCATCACCGAATATGTCGGCCGGCACGATCTGGAACTAAAAAGCTATGCCAGCGCCGAGGCGCAGGCGGCGGCGCTGTCCGACGACATTGCCTATAACAATCACGACATCGATGACGGTTTGCGGGCAGGATTGTTCACCATCAAGGATCTGGCCGACGTGCCGTTGGTTGGCCCCGTGTTTCATGCCGTGATCAAAGAACATCCCGATGCTGATTTCAGCCTGCATATCCACGAGGCGGTGCGGCGGATGATCGGCATGATGATCATCGATTGTATCGACGAAACCCGGCGCCGGGTGGCTGAGTTTAAGCCACGATCGGCCGGTGACGTGCGCAGCCTGAAGGTGCCGTTGGTGTCGTTCTCCGACGCGATGCGGGCCAATGACCGGGCGCTGAAGAAATTCCTGTTTCCCAACATGTACCGCCATTTCACCGTCAATCGCATGACCAGCAAGGGACGGCGGGTGGTCAAGGATCTGTTCACCCTGCTGTTCGCCGAGCCCGGATGTTTGCCGCCGGAATGGCGCCGTCTGACCGATGGCGCCGGCACGGCCAAGACCGCCCGCGTCGTTGCCGATTATATTGCCGGCATGACGGATCGTTTCGCCCTGGACGAGCATCGTCGTCTGTTTGACATGCAAGAGAAGCCCTGAATGAACCTGTTCAAGTATTTCCGCGAAGAAATCATCGTCGCTCTGTCGCGTCTGAACCTGCCCGACGGCCTGGACACCGGCAAGGTGACGGCTGAACCCCCGCGTGAGGAAGCGCACGGCGACGTCGCCACCAATGCCGCCATGGTGCTGTCCAAGCCCGCCGGCATGAAGCCACGCGATCTGGCCGAGGCCTTGGCGGCGCAATTGCGGACTCATCCGGCGGTGACGGCGGTGGAAATCGCCGGCCCCGGCTTCATCAATTTGCGTTTGGTGGAAAGCTTCTGGGCCGAACGTCTGGGCGATATTTTGCGCGCAGGGACGACCTATGGCGATTCCGATATGGGCGGTCAGCGGCCGATCAATGTCGAATACGTTTCCGCCAATCCCACCGGCCCCATGCATATCGGCCATGCCCGTGGCGCCGTTATCGGCGACGCCTTGGCCTCGTTGCTGGCCAAGGCCGGTTTTGCCGTCAGCCGCGAATATTACATCAACGATGCTGGCGCCCAGGTCGATGTGCTGGCCCGTTCCATTCATTTGCGCTATCGCGAGGCCCTGGGCGAGGAAATCGGCGATATTCCCGAAGGCCTGTATCCGGGCGATTATCTGAAGCCGGCCGGTGCCCAATTGGTCACGTTGCACGGGGATAAATATCAGACCGCGCCGGAATCCGAATGGCTGGCGTCGTTTCGTCTGTTCGCCGTCGATGCGATGATGGACATGATCCGCGACGATCTGGCTGCCCTTGGCGTCAAGCACGACGTCTTCACCTCGGAACGCGGGCTGGTGGAAAGCGGCCGCGTCGATGCGGCGCTTGAGTTCCTGGCGGGTCTGGGGCAGGTCTATGAAGGCGTGCTGGAACCGCCCAAGGGCAAGGTGCTTGACGATTGGGAACCGCGCCCACAGACCCTGTTCCGCGCCACCGCCTTTGGCGATGACGTTGACCGGCCGTTGAAAAAGTCGGATGGCTCGTGGACTTATTTCGCGTCCGACATCGCTTATCACCTGGATAAGTTCCGTCGCGGCTTCCCCGAGATGATCGACATCTGGGGCGCCGATCACGGCGGCTATGTCAAGCGCATGCAGGCCGCTGTCAAGGCGGTGAGCGAGGGCGGCGGGGCGTTGGACGTCAAATTGTGCCAGATGGTCAATCTGATGAAGGGCGGCCAACCGTTCAAGATGAGCAAGCGGGCCGGCACCTTTGTCACTTTGCGCGATCTGGTCGACCAAGTCGGCAAGGACGTGGTCCGCTTCATCATGCTGACCCGCAAGAACGACGCCCATCTGGATTTCGATCTCGACAAGGTGCTGGAACAGTCGCGCGACAATCCGGTGTTCTATGTGCAATACGCCCATGCCCGCTGCCATTCGGTGCTGCGCCACGGCGTGACGGCTTTGGCCGGCGCTGATCTGTCCGCCGCCGCTTTGGCGGCGGGGCCATTGGCGCGCTTGACCGATCCGGCCGAGCTGAGTGTAATCAAGGTGCTGGCCAGTTGGCCGCGTCTGGTGGAAAGCGCCGCCGAAGCGCACGAACCGCATCGGGTGGCGTTCTATCTCAACGACGTGGCCGCCGCCTTCCATGGTCTGTGGAACAAGGGCAAGGACGATACCCAATTGCGCTTCCTGATCGAAGGCGATGCCGAATTGTCCCTGGCCCGCATGGCACTGGTCCGTGCCGTCGCCGATGTGATCGCATCGGGGCTGGCGGTGTTTGGTGTGGAACCGATGGAGGAGATGCGCTGACATGGCGGGACATCCCGACGACGATTACGATCGCGATATCCTCGATATCATCCCCGAACGTTTTGACGCCGATGCCGATTCCTATCAGGCGCGCGCCGGCAGCCGGCTGCGCAATTGGCTGATTTTAGGCGGTGCGGTTCTGACCGTCGGGGTTGCCGTCGCTGTCGGGTGGCGTCTGATCGCCGGCGGTGGCGATAGCGCCAACGGCATTCCGGTGATTTCCGCCGACCAGCGCCCGATCAAGATCCGGCCCGATGATCGGGGCGGCATGCAGGTGCCCAACCAGGACAAGTTGGTCTATGGCCGCCTGGAACAAGGCGACGGCGATGCCAAGGTCGAACGCCTGCTGCCGGCGGCCGAGCAACCCGTGCCGCCGCGACCGGCGCCGATGCAGGCCCCGGCCAAGCCGGCCGCTCCGGTTCAGGAAGTGTTGAAGCCGCCGCCGGCTCCGGTGATGCCGCCCATGTCGGCTCCGGCCCCCGTGGTCAAGCCGGTCGAGACCATGGCGCCGTCCGCTCCGCCCCCCGTTGCGGCCCCAGCCCCAGCAAAGGTGGCGGTTGCGCCCAGTCCGGCCGCTCCTCCGGCGGTGAAGCCTGCGCCGGCACCCATTTCGGCCCCGGCTCCGGCTGCGGCCAAATCCGCGGCCTTGGCCAGTGGCGATTATCTGGTGCAATTGGGGGCGCTGCGTTCGGCCCCCGATGCGGAAAAGGAATGGGGGCGCATTCAGCGTGCCAATGGCGATGTTTTGGGCGGCTTGAAATCCGATGTGGTTCAGGTCGATTTGGGGGCCAAGGGGGTGTTCTGGCGTTTACGGGCAGGGCCTTTAAACGAGCAATCGGCGCGCCATGTCTGTGGGGAACTCAAGACCAGGAATCAGGGGTGCATGGTTGTCCGCAAATAATTCAATCCCCGCCGCCGCTCTGTTCGGCTGTGCCGGTCTTAGTCTGAGCGAGGCCGAAAGGCGGTTCTTCGCCCAGGTTGATCCGCTGGGCTTTATCTTGTTTGCCCGCAACATCGCTTCCCCCGATCAGGTGCGGGAGCTGGTGCGCCAATTGCGCGACAGCGTTGGCCGCGCCGATGCCCCGGTGCTGATCGACCAGGAAGGCGGCCGGGTTCAACGCCTGCGGCCGCCGCATTGGCGGTCGGCGCCGCCGGGGGCGGCTTTTGCCGCCTTGGCCGACCGCGATTTAGACGGCGCCATGGCTGCCTTGCGGCTTAATTACCGGCTGATTGGCCAGGAACTGGCCGATCTGGGGATCGACGTCGATTGCGCCCCGGTTCTCGATGTTCCGGTGGCTGGCGCCCATGATGTCATCGGTGATCGCGCCTTTGGTCAGACCCCCGACCGGGTCGCCGATCTTGGCCGGGCTGTCTGCGACGGCTTGTTGGATCAAGGGGTGTTGCCGGTGATCAAGCACATTCCCGGTCACGGCCGCGCCATGGTCGACAGCCATCTGTCGTTGCCGGTGGTCCATGCCGGCCGGGCTGAATTGGAGGCCCAGGATTTTGCCCCCTTCATCGCCTTGCGCGATCAGCCCTGGGCGATGACCGCCCATGTGGTCTACACCGCCATCGATGATCGGGCTCCGGCCACCACCTCGGTCAAGGTCATTGGCGAAATCATTCGCGGTTTGATCGGCTTTGAGGGCTTGCTGATTTCCGACGATCTGTCGATGAAGGCCCTGGGCGGCAGTTTCGCTGAGCGGACCACCGCCAGCCTGGCTGCCGGCTGCGATGTGGTTTTGCATTGTAACGGCCAGATGGATGAAATGAACGCCATTGCCGCTGCTCTTCGGCCGCTCAGTGAAAATGCCCGTGAACGGCTGGCCCGTGGCCAGCGCCTCAAGCGAAACCAAGGCGCGGTTGATGCCGTCGCCGCCGCCGCTGAAATCGCCAGGATGTTGGCATGAAAGACTTTATCGGCCTGGTGCAACAGATATCGGTGGTGGCGCTGCCGCTGGTTTTCGCCATTACTCTGCACGAGGCCGCGCACGGCTATGCCGCCTTGGCCTTGGGCGACGACACCGCCAAGCGGGCCGGGCGGATTTCATTGAACCCGCTGCGCCATATTGATCTGTTCGGCTCGATCATCGTGCCGGCCTTGCTGTTGTTCATGGGCAGCTTCATCTTCGGTTGGGCGAAGCCGGTCCCGGTGGATTTCCGCCGGTTGCGGAATCCCCGTTACGGCATGGTGCTGGTTGCCGCCGCCGGTCCGGCCAGCAATATCGTCATGGCCATCATCGCGATCCTTTTGATCGGCTGGGTCGGCAGCTTGCCCGATTCCGCCGTCGATTGGGCGCGGCTGAACCTTGCCAATGCCATCTACCTTAATCTGCTGCTGGCGGTGTTCAACATGATCCCGATGCCGCCGCTGGATGGCGGCCGGGTGGCGGTGGGGTTGCTGCCCCGTCGGCTGGCTTACCCGCTGGCGCAGTTGGAAGACAAGGGCATCTTGATCGTCATTGGCCTGTTGATGTTCCTTCCCATGCTGACCGGTTTCATCGGGCACCGCATCGACCCCTTTGATCTGGTCATCCAACCGGTGATCAACGGTCTGTTGACGGTGCTGGTATCGGTGTTCGGCGGCTAGCGTCGCAGGCTTTGTCATGCTATTGTGGCGATCGTTCAGGCAGCCACAATATGTTGCGCAAACATGCAGGCAGATGTTTTCCAAGCGGATAACGACGGCCCCCAGCGTTCCCCCGAGGAGCGGCTGGTGCTCGACCTTGAGGGATTCGAGGGGCCGCTTGATGTCTTGCTGACTTTGGCGCGTGACCAAAAGGTCGATCTGGCCAAGATTTCCATTCTCAAACTGGCTGATCAGTACCTGGAATTCGTCAACCGCATTCGCCAGCGTCACCTGGATCTGGCGGCGGAATATCTGGTGATGGCGGCATGGCTGGCATATCTGAAGTCGCGCCTGCTGCTGCCCGAACCGGAACCCGAGCAGGAAGACCTGCCCAGCGCCGCCGAAATGGCCGATATCCTGGCCTTTCGCCTCCGCCGATTAGAGGCCATGCAGCGCCTGGGCACCGGCTTGGTCAACCGGGCCCGGTTGGGCCGCGATGTTTTCGTCCGGGGCGAGCCGGAAGAGGTGGCGGTGGTCACCCATTCGCTGTTCGACGTGCAATTGTTCGATTTGCTCAAGGCTTATTCCGACCATGTGGTCCGCACCTCGGTGCGCACCTTGCACATCGAAGCCCCCGATCTTTATTCGGTCGAGGACGCGCTCAGGCGATTGGAGCGCATGCTTGGCACCATGCCCGATTGGTCGGTGTTGTCGGCCTATCTGCCGTCGTTCCAAGGCGACGCGCTGAAAATGAAATCGGCGATGGCCTCGACCTTCATCGCCGCGTTAGAGCTGGCCAAGCAGGGGCGGCTGCAATTGCGCCAAGATGGCGGCCCGTATTCGCCCATCTACGTCAAGACCGGAGACGTGGCGGCGTGACCGATTCCTTCGACCCCGAGCATCTGCGCATCATCGAGGCGGTATTGTTCGCCTCGGCCCAGCCGTTGGATGAACGTGATCTGGCGGATAAATTGCCGGCTGACAGCGATGTCGGCGTCGTCCTGGCCGAGTTGCAGCGGCAATATGGCGGGCGCGGCGTCAATCTGGTGCGGCGCGAGCATAAATGGGCCTTTCGCACCGCCCCGGATCTGGCCGGACGACTGACCATCGAACAGACCCAGACCCGACGGCTGTCACGGGCGGCCATCGAGGTGCTGGCGATCATCGCCTATAACCAGCCGATCACCCGCGCCGAAATCGAAGAGGTCCGCGGCGTCGCCCTATCCAAGGGGACGCTGGACCTGCTGTTCGAAGCCGGTTGGATCAGGCCGCGCGGGCGTCGGCGCAGCCCCGGCAAGCCACTGCAATGGGGCACCAGCGACGGCTTCTTGGACCATTTCGGTCTGGAGAGTCTGGAGGATTTGCCCAACCTCAAGGAATTGAAGGCCGCCGGTCTGCTTGATACCCGTCCGGCCGCCGATGCCTATGGCAACCGCGCGGTTGACGGCCTGTCGCCCGTGGATATCGACGACGTCGCCGAGGACGAGCCCGAGCTTGATCTGCTGGATGACGATGACGGGCTAAGCTTGGCGGAATAGGGCGGTTGCGGGGCGTGCCCAGTTCTGCGATGATCCGCCCCCGACCTCCCTTAAACCTTCGGGTAGGAGAACAATTTCATGGGTAGCTTCAGCATTTGGCACTGGCTGATCGTTCTGGTCATCGTGCTTCTGCTGTTCGGCGCGGGTAAGATTCCCAAGCTGATGGGCGATATGGCCAAGGGCGTCAAGGCGTTCAAAAAAGGCCTGAACGAAGATGACGACGCTCCGGCCACCAAGCCGGCCGAAGCACAGCGTCTTGAGGGCGAGGCCGCGGCCAAGCCGGCCGAAAAGGACCCTGCCCATCACTGAGTGATGGCGTTTTCCGCTGGTTCAAGGGCTTAGCGCATGTTCGATATCGGCATGGATGAGATGGCTTTGGTGGCCGTGGTGGCGTTGATCGTCATCGGCCCCAAGGACCTGCCACAGGTGCTGCGCATGTGCGGGCGCTGGGTGCGCAAGGCCCGCGAACTGGCCGGCGAGTTTCAGCGCGGCGTTGATGACATGGTGCGCGAAACCGAATTGGACGAGATGAAGGCCCAGGTGGAAAAGGTCGCCGACACCAACGCGCTGAAACGCGAGATCGAGAAAACCATCGATCCGACCGGCGATATCGTCCGTTCGTTGGAAGCGCCGAGCTTGGACAAACCGGACGAAGCCGTGGCGGCTGAAAATCCGGATATTATGATTTCCCCCGAAAAGCCGCCGGCACCGTGAGCGCCATGCAAGACGACAAAACCATGCCCTTGCTCGACCATCTGGTCGAGTTGCGCCGCCGTCTGTTGTGGTCGGCGCTGGCTTTTATCATCGTCTTCGCCGCGTGCTTTTATTTCGCCGCTGATATCTATGCCATCCTGATGGACCCTTATGCCAAGGTGGCGCTGGATAAGGGCGGCATGCGCCGCTTGATCTATACCGCTCCGACCGAGGCCTTTTTCACCTATGTCAAGGTGTCGGCCTTTGCCGCCGGGGTGCTGTGCTTCCCGATCTGGTCCGGTCAATTGTGGGCTTTCGTCGCCCCCGGTCTGTACAAGAACGAACGCCAAGCCTTCATGCCGTTCCTGTTCGCCACCCCGGTGCTGTTCAGCATGGGGGCGGCGCTGGTGTATTTCCTGGTTCTGCCCATGCTGTACACCTATCTGCTGGGCTTTGAGAATCTGGTGCCCAATCCGGGTGAGCTGCCCATTCAGCTGGAAGCCAAGGTCAGTGAATCGCTGTCCTTGATCATGACCTTGCTGTTCGCCTTTGGCTTGGCCTTTCAGATGCCGGTGCTGCTGACCCTGTTGGCCCGCGTTGGTCTGGTCACCTCGAAGGGGCTTCGGGAAAAACGCCGCTATGCCATCGTCGGTGTTTTCGTCTTTGCCGCCGTGGTCACGCCGCCCGACGCGGTCAGCCAGTTATCCCTGGCCGTGCCCATGGTGATCTTGTACGAGCTGTCGATCATTTCCGCCCGCATGGCGGAAAAGAAGCGGGCCCAATCGTCGGAAGACGAAGACGACGACGAAGACGAGCCTGTGGACGAAACCGACTTCAACGGTTGAACTTTTTAAAAATCTGGATGTGACGTCATGCACGATCTGAAATGGATTCGCGAAAACGCCGCCGCTTTCGATGCCGCCTTGGCGCGTCGCGGCCTGGAGCCGCGCTCCGACACCTTGCTCCGCCTGGATGGCGAACGCCGCGCCGCCCAGACCCGTTTGCAGGAATTGCAGGCCAGCCGCAACGAAACCTCGAAGCAGATCGGCATTCTTAAAAAGCAAGGCGGCGACGTCTCGGCCATCATGGACGAGATCGCCAAGCTGAAAGAAGATATCCCGTTGCTGGAAGCCCAAGACAAATCCTTGGGCGAAGAAATCGACGGCATTCTTGCCGCCCTTCCCAATCTGCCGGCTGCCGATGTTCCCGATGGCCCGGACGAAGAACATAACGTCGAGCTGCGCCGCTGGGGCACCCCGCGCACCTTTGATTTTCAGCCGCAGGAACACGACGCCATCGGCGCCAAGCTGGGGCTGATGGATTTTGACGGCGCCGCCAAGCTGTCGGGCGCCCGTTTCGTCGTCTTGAAGGGCAAGCTGGCCCGGCTGGAACGGGCCATTGCCCAATTCATGCTCGACATCCAGACCGAAGACCATGGCTATACCGAAATCAGCCCGCCGACCTTGGTCAAGGACACGGCCTTGTTCGGCACGGGGCAATTGCCCAAATTCGGCGACGATCTGTTCAAGACCAATACCGGCCATTGGCTGATCCCGACGGCGGAAGTGCCGCTGACCAATCTGGTCGGCGACAGCATCCTCGACGAGGCGGCGCTGCCGGTCCGGATGACGGCGTTGACCTTGTGCTATCGCTCGGAAGCCGGGGCGGCGGGCAAGGATACCCGCGGCATGATCCGTCAGCATCAGTTCTGGAAGGTGGAGATGGTCTCCATCGCCCATCCCGACCATTCCGAGGCCGAGCATGAGCGCATGACCGGCTGTGCCGAGACCATTTTGCAAAAGCTGGATTTGCCCTATCGCACCATCGTGCTGTGCACCGGCGATATGGGCTTTTCCTCGCAAAAGACCTATGACATCGAAGTGTGGTTGCCGGGGCAGGGGCGTTATCGTGAAATCTCGTCGTGTTCCAATTGCGGCGACTTCCAGGCCCGGCGCATGAAGGCCCGGTTCAAGGGCGACAAGGGCAACCGTTTCGTCCACAGCTTGAACGGTTCCGGCCTTGCCGTCGGCCGGACCCTGGTGGCGGTGCTGGAAAACTACCAGCAGGCCGATGGCAGCATTCGCGTCCCCGACGCGCTTAAGCCCTATATGGGCGACCTCGAGGTGATCGCGTAACCGCCATGCACCCGCCCTTCGCCGATCTGTCCCGCGCCCGCATCCTGATCAGCAATGATGACGGCATCAACGCGCCGGGCATCAAGGTGCTGGAACGGGTGGCTCGGGCCTTGTCCGACGATGTTTGGGTGGTGGCCCCGGAAACCGAGCAATCGGCCGCCGGCCATTCCCTGACCATTCGCCGTCCGCTGCGCATCCGCCAAGCGTCGGAGCGTCATTTCGCCGTCGATGGCACCCCCACCGACGCGGTGCTGCTGGGCGTCAACAAGGTGCTGGCCGACAAAAAGCCCGATCTGGTGCTGTCGGGCATCAATCGCGGCGCCAATATGGGCGACGACGTCACCTATTCCGGCACGGTGGCGGCGGCGATGGAAGCGACCATTCTGGGGATTCCCGCCATCGCCTTGTCGCAATTTCTGCGGCCGGAGCAGCCGGTCCATTGGTCCACCGCCGAACATTGGGCCCCCGATGTGATTCGCAAGGTCTGTTCGGTCGGCTGGGGCCGCAACGTACTGATGAATATCAATTTCCCCGCTGTCATTCATGCACAGGTCAGTGGCGTCGAGGTGGTTCGCCAGGGCAAGCGCAAGATCGGCGATGAACTGATTGAACGGTTTGATCCGCGCGGCGAGCCTTATGTGTGGATCGGTGCCCAGCGGGCGGAAAACCCGACCGAAATCGGCACCGACATCGAGGCGGTGCTGCGTGGCGCGGTGGCGGTGACCCCGCTTTGCGTCGATCTGACCCATGGCCAGACCATGGGTGCGCTGAAAACGCTGTTCGGCTGAGGCGGCGCCATGGTCGCGGCCGAGCCCCGTGTTATCCGCCTGCTGATGGAATTGCGCCGTCAGGGCATTTCCGATCCCCGCGTGCTGGGCGCCCTTGAAAAGGTGCCGCGTCAGCTGTTCGTGGCCGCGCCGTTTCTCGATCAGGCCTATGAAAATCACGCCTTGCCCATCGCCTGCGGCCAAACGGTCAGCCAGCCCTATATTGTCGCCCTGATGACCCAGGCGCTGGCGGTCAACGATCGGACCAAGGTGCTGGAGGTGGGCACCGGATCGGGCTATCAGGCGGCGGTGTTGGCGCAATTATGCCGCCGCGTCTATACGCTTGAGCGGCATAAGCCGTTATTGCAACAAGCGGAACAGCGTTTCCGCACGCTGCGTATCCACAACATCACCGCGAAACTGGGCGACGGTTCCAGGGGCTGGCCCGAGCAAGCGCCGTTCGAGCGGATCATGGTGACCGCCGCCGCCCACGATATTCCGCCGCTGTTGGTCGATCAGTTGCAGGTGGGCGGGATCATGGTGCTGCCGGTGGGCGAGGCTGGCAGTGGGGAACAGGACCTGGTGCGGGTAACACGGCTGGAGCAGGGAATCGACATCCAGCACCTTGGCCCGGTGCGTTTCGTGCCGTTGGTCGAAGGAATCGCCGACACTTGACATTGCCGGCCGTGGCGTCGCCGCGTATAGTGCCGGCCATGCGCGCGTCCATACTCCATATGGTATTACGACTGATGGTATTGGTGGTGCCTCCTTTGGTGGTGACGGCCTGCTCGTCGTCGTACCGGGGGGGCGCTTCGGTCAGCCGTGGGGCGCCCTCGACGCAGATTTGCGCCAGTGGGGTCACCGTCTATGCCGGGGACACCTTGTATTCCATCGCCCGGCGCTGCAATGTGTCGGTGCGCGACCTGATCGAGGTCAACAAACTCGCCGCTCCTTATGTGATTTCCCCAGGTCAGTATATTCGCATGCCCGGGGGCGGGGGCGAATACGTGGTTCAGCGTGGGGATGCCCTGTTGCTGGTGGCGCGCCGGCTGGGGGTTGAGTTTCAAACCCTGGCGCGGCTGAACGGCAAGACCTCGCCTTACACCATCTATGTCGGTGAGAAGTTGAAGCTGCCCGGTGGCCGGGCCGGGACAGGGCCGGCGCGCGGCAATGGCGGCGCGTTGGTGATCGCATCCCCCAATTCCAGCCGCCAGGGGGATGAACCATCCTCGGCCTCGACACGGGTGATGGCCCAGGCGCCAGCCCCGCCGCAGCCGGAAGCGCCGGCGGCTGCCGAACAATCCCCTCCCGAAGCCCGTCATCCGGCCTTTGAGCCCCGCCAGACGTTGCCGTTATCGCCGCCACCCATGGCGGGAAAGGGCTTTATTTGGCCGGTGAAGGGCGATTTGTTGACGGAATTCGGCCCCATGGGCAAGGGGCAGCATAATGACGGCGTCAATATCGCCGCCGCCCGTGGCACCCCGGTCCGCGCCACTGAAAATGGCGTTGTCGCCTATGTGGGCAACGAATTAAAGGGCTTCGGCAACCTGTTGCTGGTCAAGCACGCCGATGGTTGGGTGAGCGCCTATGCCCATAATGACCAGTTGATGGTCCGCAAGGGCGATTCGGTCAAGCGCGGCCAGCAGATCGCCACCGTCGGCACGTCTGGCGGGGTGGATAATCCACAATTGCACTTCGAGTTGCGGCGGGGCACCGAGGCGGTCAATCCCATTGATCATATCAGGGGAGATAGCCTGAGCCTTGTCGAGAGCAAAGCCGCAGGTGGCGCATGAACGGGGACTTCGTCGGCCTGCCCACCGGCTTGACGCATTTTCTGGGCGAACTGGCCGCCAACAATGATCGCAACTGGTTCGCGGCGCACAAGGCTGAGTATGAAGCCGTGGTTCGCGACCCGCTGCGCGAGTTGGTGATCGCGCTCGCGGGCGTCATGCGGCGCATTGATCCCGGCTTCGACACCGATCCCAAAGGGGGCGCGGTATCGCGCATTTATCGTGATACCCGTTTTTCTCGCGACAAGTCACCTTATCGTATCAATCAGTGGATTTGCTTCAAGCGTCCGGGGCAGGGATGGCAGGAACGCCCGGCCTTTTTCCTTGAGATCGGGCCGGCCGGGTGGCGCCATGGCATGGGCTGTTATGCCGCCCCGCCCGCGGTGAGCAAGGCCCAGCGGGCCGCCATTTTGGCCCGCCCCAGCCGTTTCTTGGCGGCGATGAGGTCGGCATTGGCGGCAGGGTTTAGCATCGAGGGTGAATCCTATGCGCGGCCCAAGCTGCCGGAAGGGCTGGATTCGGTGCTGGGGCAGTGGATTTCCCGCAAATCGCCTTATGTGGTCTGCACCCGCAAGGTTGAACCGCTGCTGTTCGGCCCTGAACTGGTGGAAGAATTGCGGCAACGCTGGCAGGCGCTGGAGCCGTTATATCATCTGTGGGCTTGACCAAAGATAAGGGCCGCCCAAGGGGCGGCCCTTACACTGTGTCCATGTTCCAGCGTTTCGACACCGCCCCGATCCTCGCCCCCGACCAAGCCCTGCTTGTCGGCGCCGCCGTTATTTTCGGCGGCATCGTCTTGTTCGTGGCCACGGTGCTGCTGACCCGCTGGCTGGCGCGCCGCTGATCAGACGATGGTCTTTCCCAACCGGCCGGCCAGATCCTGAATGAATTGCCAGGCGACGCGGCCCGAGCGTGAACCGCGGGTGACCGCCCATTCATTGGCTTCACGCTGCAAGCTGTCGGTGTCGATGGGCAGTTGATAGCGGTCGGCATAGCCCTGGATGATGTCGAAAAAGGTGTCTTGGTTAACGTGATGAAAGCCCAGCCATAGGCCGAAACGATCAGACAACGACACCTTTTCCTCGACCGCTTCGCCGGGATTGATGGCGGTCGAGCGTTCGTTCTCGATCATGTCGCGCGACAGCAGATGTCGGCGGTTCGAGGTGGCGTAGAAGATGACGTTGGCCGGCCGGCCCTCGATGCCGCCGTCCAGCACCGCCTTCAGCGATTTATAGGCCTCGTCCTGGCCCTCGAATGACAGGTCGTCGCAGAACAAGATGGTGCGGCGACCGTCGGCGCGCAGAATGCGCAACAGGCGGGGCAGGGAAGGGATGTCTTCGCGGTGGATTTCCACCAATACCAGTTTGTCGGTGCTTTCGGCGTTGATGCTGGCGTGAGCGGCCTTGACCAACGAGCTTTTGCCGGTGCCGCGCGCCCCCCACAGCAAGGCATTGTTGGCCGGCAGGCCATGGGCGAAGCGCCGGGTGTTGTCCAGCAATTGCTCGCACTGGCGTTCAATGCCTTTCAGCAACTGGATTTCCACGCGGTTGACCTGGGGGACCGGTTCCAGCCCATCGGGGTCGGCGTGCCAGATAAAGGCGTCGGCGGCGGCCAGATCCGCCTGGGCCAGCGGCGGCGGCGCCAGACGGTCCAAAGCATTGGCGATACGGGTCAGCAGGGAAAGGGTTTCCTGGTCCATGGCGGGCGAAAACTCAAGGTGATGGCGGGAAGCGGTCAGCCTAAAGGCTCCGCCTTTCAGGAGCAAGGCTTCAACGAATATGGGAGTTAAGGTTTGCATCGGCTTGGCTTGTCGCTATATTCCGCTGACTTCGCCATGAAAGACCATTGATCCAAGGAGTCGTTCCATGTTCGTGTCGCCCGCCTATGCTCAGGCCGCTGGTTCCCTTGGCGGCATCGCCGGAGGCATCGAGTCCTTTTTGCCGCTGATCCTGATCTTCGTGGTTTTCTACTTCCTGATGATCCGTCCGCAGCAAAAGCGCATGAAGGCGCATAAGGAAATGCTGACGGCGTTGCGTCGCGGCGACCGGGTGGTGCTGGGTTCGGGCATCATGGGTCTGGTCAGCAAGGTGACCAGCGATACCGAGGTTCAGGTCGAAATCGCCGACGGCGTCAAGGTTCGCGTCGTCCGCTCCTCGATCCAGGAAGTGGTTTCCAAGACCGAGCCGGTGGCGGCGTCCAAGGACGAGCCCAAGGCTGATGCCGAAACCCCGGCCGACAAGTAAGCCGGCTTTGTTTTTTACTGTCTGATACGGAACGGTCATGCTCCAATTTCCCAAGTGGAAGATTGTGATGGTGCTGCTGGTCGCCCTGTGCGGGGCGATCTGGTCGGCACCCAACCTGCTGCCGCGGGAAACCACCGACCGGATGCCATCTTGGTGGCAGCCGGTCAGTTTGGGGCTTGACCTTCAAGGTGGTTCCTATCTCTTGCTGGAAGTCGATACCGGCTATGTGAAGAGGGAACACCTGTCCAACTTGGTGGAAGCCTTCCGCACGACTTTGCGGAAGGAAAAAGTCAAGTACGCCGATCTGGGCATCAATGGCCAGAACGGGGTCAAGGTTCGCATCGCCGACGAGACCGAGCGCGAGCGGGTTCGGCCTGAACTGCGCAAGCTGGACCCGGAAGCGCAATTCGATGTGTCGTCCGACGGCCTGTTGACGCTGACCTATGGCGAACCGGCCATGGCCAAGCGCATCAATCAGGCGGTGGAACAATCCATCGGCATCGTGCGCCGCCGCGTTGATGAATTGGGCACGCGTGAGCCGTCGATTCAGCGCCAAGGCACCGACCGTATCATCGTCCAGTTGCCCGGCGTCAAAAACCCCGAGCACATCAAGTCGTTGCTGGGCAAGACCGCCAAGCTGACTTTCCATATGGTCGATGACACCGCGTCCCCCGAGGACGCGGCGCGCGGTCGCATTCCCCCCGGCTCCATGCTGTTGCCGTCGGTGGAGAAAGAGCGCGGCCTGCCCTCGCAATATGTGGTGCGCAAGCGGGTTGAAGTCGGCGGCGACATGCTGACCGATTCGCAGCCGACCTTCCAAGATGGCCGCCCGGTGGTGTCGTTCCGCTTCTCGGTGGCTGGCGGCAAGCGCTTCGCTGAGACCACCGCCGCCAATGCCGGCAAGATGCTGGCCATCGTGCTGGACGACAAGGTCATTTCCGCCCCTCGCATCAACGAACCCATTCTGGGCGGCTCCGGCATCATTTCCGGTTCTTTCTCCGCTCAAGACGCGCAGGATTTGTCCCTGCTGCTGCGGGCTGGCGCCTTGCCGGCGCCGTTGCAGGTGCTGGAAGAACGCACTGTCGGTCCCGATCTGGGCGCCGATTCGATCCGGGCAGGGGCGATCGCCAGCGGCGTCGGTCTGTTGCTGGTGGTGGTGTTCATGGTGTTCATCTATGGCACCTTGGGCGCTTTGGCCAATGTGGCCTTGGTGCTCAATCTGATCATCTTGCTGGCGCTGATGTCGGTTCTGGGGGCGACGCTGACCCTGCCGGGCATCGCTGGCATCGTCCTCACCATGGGGATGGCCGTGGATGCCAACGTCTTGATCTATGAACGCATGCGCGAGGAACAACGGGCCGGTCGCAGTCTGATTTCCACCGTGCAGGTGGCGTTCGAACGTGCTTTCGGCACCATTCTTGACGCCAATTTGACCACCTTGGCGGCGGCGGCCTTGTTGTTCCAGTTCGGTTCGGGACCGGTGCGCGGCTTTGCCGTCACCTTGTCGTTAGGGCTGCTGAGCTCCATGTTCACCGCCATCATGGTTACCCGTCTGATGGTCGCGACCTGGATTCGTCTGCGCCGCCCCAAGACGCTGCCGCTGTAAGGATAAGGCCATGAGCTTTTATGCCCATCTCATCGCCCGGACGCCCAAGTTCGACTTTGTCGGCAAGCGTATTCCGGCGTTCGTTCTGACGGCTGCCCTGATTATCGGCACCTTTGTTTCCATCGCGACCCGTGGCTTTAATTTCGGGATCGATTTCGCCGGCGGTATTTTGGTCGAAGTCCAAAGCATCGATGGCCCGGCTAATATCGCCAACATGCGCGATGTGCTGGGCAATTTGGGGCTGGGTGAGGTGTCGTTGCAGCAATTCGGCGAAAGCGGACGCGACGTCATGGTTCGCGTGCAAAAGCAGGATGGCGACGAAAAGGTCCAGATGGCGGCGTTGGCCAAGGTCAAAGACACCTTGGGCAACGGCTACGAATATCGCCGGGTGGAAATCGTCGGCCCCAAGGTCGGCGACGAATTAAAGCGCGACGGCGTGTTGGCGGTGATCTTGGCCGTTCTGGCCATCGCCGCCTATGTTTGGTTCCGTTTCGAATGGCAATTCGGCGCAGGCGCCTTGATCGCCACCTTCCACGACGTGGTGTTGACCTTCGGCTTCTTCTCGATCACCGGGATGGAATTTAACCTGACCAGCGTTGCCGCCATTCTGACCATCGCCGGCTATTCCATCAACGACACCGTCGTCATCTATGACCGTGTGCGTGAGAATTTGCGGAAGTACAAAACGTTGTCGCTTTATGACCTGCTTAATCTGGCGGTCAACGAAACCCTGGCCCGGACCTTTCTGACCGTGGCGACCGTGTTCGTCACGGTGCTGGCCCTGCTGCTGCTGGGGGGCGATGTTCTGCACGGTTTCGCCGCCGCCATGTTGTGGGGGTTGGTGGTCGGCACCTTTTCATCCATGTATGTGGCCATCCCGGTGCTGATTTACTTTAAAATCCGCGTTGGCAAGGACCGTGAGGAAGACGAAACCGCCAGCCAGGCCATGCCCTGATGGATATTACCCCGGTCGTTGGCTCGGAATTTCAGCTGATCGGTGGCTATGGCGATGGCGGGTTCACGGTTTCGGGAACCCGCCACGAAGGCTCGGTCCTGATTCTCCCGCGTCAGACCCACGCATGGCCGGTGACGGCGATCGCCGATATCACCTTGCAAAGCCTTGATCCACTTTTAAGGGCTGATCCGCGTCCGACGATCTTGGTTTTAGGATGTGGTCGCGGGATGACGGCCATTGCCAAATCCTTGCGTGACGCCTTGCGTCATCACGGCATCGTTGTCGAGCCCATGGATAGTGGCGCCGCCTGCCGAACCTATAACGTCTTGCTGACCGAAGGGCGCGACGTCGCCGCCGCCATCATCGCCGTTTGAGGGCTTCCTCCAGGCGGTGCAAGTCTTCGGCGGTGTTGACGTTGAAAAACGGATCGACGGGCGAAGCCGACCAATCCACCGTAACCGCCGCCTGAGCCATGGCAAAGCGCCATACTCCCCGCTGTTCATGCTCCAGGCTTTGCCGAAGGGGGGCAATCAGCCCGGTCGACCACAGGCCACATGTGGGGTGGTCCCGGCCGTTGCTGGCGGCAATCGCCGCATTTGCGCCCTGATCCACCGCGGCCATCAGGCGGGACACCAGATCGGCGGGAAACAGCGGGGTGTCGGCGGCGACGGTGGCCACCCAGCCCAGCCCCTGATCCTGCGCCCATTGCAAACCGCTCAGAATGCCGGCCAACGGCCCCAATTGTCCCTCGATCACATCGGCGATCACCGGCAGACCAAAGCGGGCGAAACGCTGAGGTGGGCCGTTGGCGTTAAGGGCAAGGGTGGTGACTTGCGGGCGCAGGCACCGCACCACCTTGTCCAGCAAGGTGGTGCCGGCCAACGGCAACAGCGTCTTATCGCCGCCGCCCATGCGCCGAGCCTGGCCGCCGGCCAAGATGATGCCGGCGACGGCCTTCATGGCTTGATCAGGCCGCCCGGTTCTTCCACTTCCGGCACCTTGAAGAATTTGTTCACCGCTGCCCAGGCATTGGTGACAGCCATGGCGTGGACGTCAAAGCGGCCCATGGGGGAATAAAGCGAGGAAGCCATGTAGGGGCCGAATTCCTCAACCTCGCCGACGGTGAAGACGACTTCGCCGCACGGCATTTCGATCCGGCGCTTGGCGGTGACGTCCGCTTCCGACAATTGATCGGGCGTGGTCGGCAACAGCATGAAATTCATGAACCACGGCGTGACCAAAATGCCGGCCAGCCACCCTTCCCATGGCCGAAACCCGACCACCTCGACTTTGAGCGCGTGGTTATAGAGCCCGATATCCTTCATGCGCTCGTCGCCGATGCGAGTAAAGATGTCAGCCAACTGGTTGACCTTGGCGAGTTCCTGGGGGCTTAACGGTTCGAACATGAAAACCTCACGCGGGTTGGGGGCGGAAGTTTAGCCAAGGGGCGAGCGGAATGCGAGGCGACATTGCATCTGGCCCCAGTCTAGGCTAGGAGTGTGGGCAGCGCGGGCGCGCGTAACAAGAATGCCTTAGAAGAGAGGGAACGATGCCCTATACGCGGATCACTCTGACCCATTTCCTGTTGCAGGAGCAGCGTCGCCTTGGCGGTTCTGGCGCCTTCACCTCGCTGATGAATGACATCCTGACCGCCTGCAAAATGGTATCGCACGAGGTCAATCGCGGCGCCCTGGTCGGCAATCACGGTGTTGCCGGCACCACCAATGTCCAAGACGAAGAGCAAAAGCCGCTCGACGTTCTGGCCAACGACATTTTCCTGCATATGAATGCCTTGGGCGGCAATTACGCCGCCATGGCCTCGGAAGAGCTGGAAGACGTTCACGCGGTCAAGGGATCGGCCGACGGCAAGTATTTGCTATTGTTCGATCCGCTGGATGGATCGTCCAATATCGACGTCAATATTTCGGTTGGCTCGATCTTCTCGATTCTACGTCTGCCCGAAGGGGCCGATCCCAAATCGGCGAATGCCTTCCTGCAACCGGGCGTCCAGCAGATTTGCGCCGGCTATGCCCTGTACGGGTCGTCGACCATGCTGGTGCTGACCACCGGTAATGGCGTCAACGGTTTCACTTTGGATCGTGACGTCGGCATGTTCTTTCTGACCCACCCGAACATGACCATTCCCGCCGACACCCAGGAATTCGCCATCAATGCTTCGCGCGCCCGCTTCTGGGAAGCGCCGGTGAAGCGATATGTGGATGAATGCCAAGCTGGTAAGGAAGGGCCGCGCGGCAAGGATTTCAACATGCGTTGGGTGGCGTCCATGGTCGCCGAAGTCCATCGCATCTTGGTGCGCGGCGGTATCTTCATGTACCCGGCCGACAGCGAGAATATGAAAAAAGGCGGCAAATTGCGGCTGATGTACGAAGCCAACCCAATGTCGTTCATCGTTGAACAGGCGGGCGGGGGCGCGACGACGGGTCGTCAGCGCCTGATGGAGGTGCCACCCACCAATCTACACCAGCGGGTGCCGGTGATCTTGGGCTCGAAAAACGAAGTGGAACGGCTCGAGGCCTATCACCGCGACGCGGAGTAAATGAAGAAAATGGCGGCCCAAACGGCCGCCATTTTTATTTACAGCCATTTGAAGCGGCGCAGCAAAAGCCACAATCCGGGCAGCATGGCGGCCAGAACCAGGCATAATTGCCAAAAGGCGTCAGGATCGTTAGCGCCAGGAATGCCGCCGATATTGGTCCCCAGGATTGCCGCCACCAGCGACGGCGGCAACAGCAAGGCGGCCAAGGCGGTAAAGCGATTGGAGTTTTGGGCGATCTGTTCGCTGATTTGCGCCGACAGGTCTTCGTGCAAAACCGTCGCCCGTTCGCGCAAGGCGTCCAAATCTTCGATATGACGCACGACCTTGTCCGTGACTTCACGCAGACGCAGGCGGGCATCCTTTGACAGCCACGACGAATCGTCGTGCTGAATGCGGTATAGGGCATCGCGCTGTGGTCCCAGATAGCGCCGCAGCTGAATGGTGCGCCGTCGGGTCAGGGCCAGCTTGCCCCGCATGCTGGGATCGATTTCGCACTGAATGGCTTGGTCTTCCAAGCTGCCGACGTCTTCTTCCAGGCTGTCGAGGACGATTTCCAGGTGTTCGACCACCCGTTCGGCGATTTGCGCCAGCAAGCCGCCTGGGCTGCGCGGCCCCTTGCCGGTCAGCAGCGCCAGCCGGATATTCCTGAGCGCCGATAATTGGTGCCCCTTGTCGCGCAACGAAATCAGCCGGTTGGCTTCGCCCCAGATATGGATGGGCACCAGTTCCGGGACGCCGGTTTGTTCGTCCACATTGACGCCACGCAGCACCACCAGCAGATTGTCGTCCACATCCTCGACCCGAGGCCGCGATTCATCGGCCAGCAAGGCCAAGGCGACCAACGGGTCGATGCCGCTTTCCTGGCGCAACCATTGCGCCGCGATCGGGTCATCGCGTTCCAGGTGCAGCCACAAAAACCCGTCCTCGCCCTTCCATTGGCGAACCCCTTCCCAATCCAGGTCGCGGCAGCCCCCCTTGCGGTCCAACAGGGCGGCAAAGCGTAATCCGGGCTGTGTCCCGGTTTTGATATCCGCTGGGTTGGTCATGGGGCCTCTTTTTACTATGTGGTAAAAGCATGGGGGCACGGACCCTGGATGACAATAGGAAGTAGGGGCGGGGGAATGATAACGGACATCGCCTTGGTCTTTGGTGGCTTGCTGTTGTTGCTGTTTGGCGGCGAGGCATTGGTGCGCGGAGCGGTGGCGGTAGCCCGTCGGCTGGGGCTGTCGGAACTGGTGATCGGCTTGACCCTGGTCGGGGCGATGACCTCGGCGCCGGAGCTGATGGTCTCGGTCAGTGCGGCGCTGGAAGGGGCGCCCGACATGGCGCTTGGCAATGTGGTCGGCAGCAATATCGCCAATTTGTTGCTGGTCGTCGCCGCCGGCGCCTTGGTGCGGCCGCTGGTGGTGTCACGGCCGTTGCTGTTGCATGACGGGGTGATCAATTTCGTTGCCGCCGCGCTGCTGGCCGGCTTGGCCGTTCACGCCGATATCGGCCGCTGGCAGGGGATTGCCTTGCTGGTTTGTCTGCTGTGGTATCTATGGCGAACCTATGTGCGGGAAAAATCGACGCGCCGTCAAAGCGTGCACGAAAAGGAAGCCCGTGATTTGGAGCAGCCGGCCCTGCCGCTGGTTCCGGCACTGTTGGCGACCATTGGCGGTGTCGCGGCCTTGGTCATTGGCGCCGCCATCCTGGTCAAGGGGGGGACCGGGCTGGCCCGTGCTTTCGGCGTTTCCGAGGCGGTGATTGGTCTTAGCCTGCTTGCCGTCGGCACGTCGCTGCCGGAACTGGTGACTTCGGTGGTGGCGGCGTGGCGGGGGCATACGCAGGTGGCTTTGGGCAATGCCATCGGCAGCTGCATTTTCAATTCTTTAGGGATTGTCGGGGTGGCGGCGATGCTGACGCCGTTGCCGGTGGCCCCTGAACTGGCGGGCAGGGATGTCTGGGTGATGGTCGCGGTATCGGCCGTGGTTCCGCTGGGCATGGCTTTCGCTTCCCGCGTGGGGCGGGGCATGGCGCTTGTTTTTCTGCTGGGCTATGGCGGCTATATGGCGGTTATTTTCTCGTCCTGATGCGCTTTGTTCCCTTGATGGGCATCAAGGTTGGAATGCGTCGCATTGGAATAAAGTGCGTTCTTCTGGTAACGGAGACCCCATCCATGGCAACCATTCCCCTGCAAGAACCGGTTTATCGCGGTCATTCCGGGCCTGTTTTCTTTGCTGGCGGCTTTCGCCCGTTTTTTCTGTTCACCGCCTTGCAGGCGTTTTTGTCCTTGCCGCTGTGGTTGGCCGTCTATGTCGGCGGTGTGTCGTTGGATCTGCCCTTTGCCGCCGCCTTGTGGCATGGACACGAAATGGTGTTCGGCTTTGCCGGCGCGGCGATCGCCGGGTTCCTGCTTACCGCTGTCCCCAATTGGACCAACAGCCATCACATCAGCGGCAAGCCGTTGATGCTGTTGTTCTTCCTTTGGCTGGCCGGACGATTGGCGTTCACGCTGTCCGGTTTCCTGCCGGCGGTGCTGGTCGCGCTTGTTGATCTGTCCTTTCTGCCGTTGCTGGCCATGATGATGGCGCGGCCGCTTTTGTCGGCGGGCAAATGGCGCAATATCGCCTTTCTGCCGATCTTGGCCCTGTTCACCCTGGCCAACCTGTCCGTGCATCTGCACATCTTGTTCGGTCTGGGGGACGGCATGACCGGCGTGTATGCCGGCCTGACCATGGTTCTGACCATGATTGCCATTGTCGGTGGCCGGATCATTCCGTCCTTTACCCAGAACTGGTTGCGGATGCAGGGACATGCCATCGAAGTCACGCCGTTGGCATGGCTGGAAAAGGGGGGGGCCGTCGGCTCGGTGGTGGTGGGGATGGTCTTGGCCATGGCGGCGCCGACTTCAATCCTCGCCGGCATCGTTTTGCTGCTGGCGGCGTCGATCCATGCTCTGCGCCTGGGACGGTGGCACGGCGCCAAGACGGCGAAAAGTCCCATTCTCTGGGTGTTGCATGTGGGCTATGGCTGGCTGGTGTTGGGATTGGCGTTGCTGGGATCGTCCAGCTTTTTCCCGGCTTTGCCGATGTCGGCCGCGCTCCACGCTTTGACCGCCGGCTGCGTCGGCACCATGATCATGGCGGTGATGAGCCGCGCCGCGCTTGGTCATTCCGGCCGGCAGCTGCTGGTGTCGCCGCTGATCGTCGTAGCCTACGTCTTGCTGTCACTGGGGGCATTGCTGCGGGTGGTGGCGCCGATTCTGTCTGATGCGCAAATGGCCCTGACTCATGCCGGCGGTTCGCTGTGGGCTTTGGCTTGGGGCCTGTTCGTCTGGGTGTACTTTCCCATCCTGACCCGGCCGCGGGCCGATGGCCGGCCGGGTTAATGCTTGCCAGGGGATGCCTTGCTTTGGGATAGTGCCAGTCTGTCACGAAGTGGGGAATGTAGTCGGATGGATTGGAGAATTCGCGTCGTAACCCTGGCCGGGGTGGTGGCGGTTGCCGCTTGCGCCTCGGTCATCGGATCGACGGAATCGGCGGTGCAGATTCGCACCAATCCCGCTCAGGCTCGCTGTGATCTCAAGGGACGCGAATTCACCGCTTCGGTGCAGAGTCCGGCCGAGGTGGTGATCCCCCATTCCGCCGCCCCGGTAACGGTCAATTGCGTGGCGCCGGGCTTTCGCCCCACCTCTTATACCCTGGACGCTCGTAGTGATGGCTGGATTTGGGGCAATTCGGCGTTCATGGTGGCGACCGGCGGCATTGCCGTATTGGGCGCCCTGGTCGATGAAAGCCGGGGGGCGGGTCGCAATTACGCCGAAGAAGTCCAATATGATTTGGTGCCGGACAAGGCCCGCCCCATCCGTGCCCGCAATCGTTCCGGCGATGTCGATTTACAGCTTCAGGCGCGATGATCCCGATAAAGACGCATGACACCCATTCGGTCCGCGCCTGTCGGTGGGTTCGGAGGGCGTGCTATCAACGACTTGGCATTGGATTACCGCTTTACTCCGGGGCGGCCTTGCTGAATAAACACGGGGTTCTTTATTAGGGATTGGCTCCGACCGCACCAGGGCGCGGTTGGCGGGAAAGGGAACGAAATGCATATCGTCGTCTGCATCAAGCAGGTTCCGGACAGCGCGCAAATTCGCGTTCATCCGGTCACCAACACCATCATGCGCCAGGGTGTGCCGACCATCATCAATCCCTATGACCTGTTTTCCCTGGAAGAGGCGCTTCGCCTGCGCGACCAGTTTGGCGGCAAGGTCACGGTGATCACCATGGGGCCGAAAATGGCCATCGAGGCGCTGAAGAAGTGCATCAGCTATGGCGCTGATGACGCTATCTTGCTGACCGACAAGGTGTTTGCCGGCTCTGATACCCTGGCGACGTCGTTCGCCTTGGCTTCGACCATCGCCAAGATTGGTGAAACCCAGCCCGTCGATATGGTGTTTTGCGGCAAGCAGACCATCGACGGTGATACCGCTCAGGTGGGGCCGGGCATCGCCCGTCGTCTGGGCATGCAGCAATTGACCTATGTGGCCCAGGTGGAAACGGTCGATCTGGAAAAGCGCGAAATCGTCGCCCATCGTCGCTCCGAAGGCGGGGTGCAAGTGCTTCAAACCAAGTTGCCGTGTCTGGTGACCATGCTTGAGGGCACCAATACCATGCGCTTTGGCACCATGGAGGATCTGTTCCGTGCCGCCCGTTACGAGGTGGCGGAATGGGATCACAAGGCCGCCGGCATCACCGCCACCACCCAATGCGGCCTCAAGGGCTCGCCCACCGTGGTGAAAAAGGTGTTCGCGCCGCCAGCCAAGGCGGTGAAAGCGGAGATGATCAAGACCGAGGACAAGAGCGCGCGCGAAGTCGCCGATGCCCTGCTGAACAGCGTCTTCGCCAAACACCCCAAGCTTGAGATGGAGATCGGACAATGAGCGCCGAGGACCAGGATCAGGAACAGACCCCCGTCGCCGCTGCTCCGCGTCGTGGCGCCGGCGCGGATCTCAGCGTCTATCACGGTGTCTGGGTGTTCGTCGAACTGGAACGCGGCAAGGTTCACCCGGTGTCGTGGGAATTGCTGGGCGAGGGGCGCAAATTGGCCACTCATCTGGGGGTGCCGTTATCGGGCGTCGTCTTGGGCCCGGATGCTCCGGCGACCTTGGCCGCTTGCGACGAAGCGTGCGAATACGGCGCCGACACCGTCTATCTGATGCGCGGCGAGGTGCTGAGCGATTACCGCACCGATCCCTATACCGCCGGACTGACCGATCTGGTCAGTACCTTCAAGCCGGAAATCATGTTGCTGGGCGCCACCACCTTGGGCCGCGATCTGGCCGGGGCCCTGGCCACCACCTTGGCCACCGGGCTGACCGCCGATTGCACCGAATTGCGGATCGACGACGAGACCCGCTCGCTGGCTGCGACCCGTCCGACCTTTGGCGGTTCTTTGCTTTGCACTATCCATACGCTGGAATATCGGCCGCAAATGGCCACCATCCGCCCGCGCGTCATGGCCATGCCCGATCGTGTTGCCGGTAAGCGCGGCGCCATCATCGAGCATCAGCCGAAAGTGGCGGAAGAAGACGTCATCACCAAGATCTTATCCTTCATCCCCGATTCGGATGCGGAAAAAGCCCAATTGGCCTATGCCGACATCGTCGTCGCCGGCGGCCGCGGCCTGGGCAAGCCCGAGAATTTCAAGCTGGTGCAAGATTTGGCCGCGGTTCTGGGCGGGGATTACGGCGGGTCGCGTCCGGTCACCCACGCCGGCTGGATTGCCGCCGATCGCCAGATCGGCCAGACCGGCAAGACCATTCGTCCCAAGCTGTATATCGCCGCCGGCATTTCCGGCGCCATTCAGCACCGGGTGGGGGTGGAAGGGGCCGATATCATCATCGCCATCAACAGCGATCCCAACGCCCCCATCTTCGATTTTGCCACCTACGGCATCGTTGGCGATGCGTTGCAAATCCTGCCGGCCCTGACCGAAGCGCTGCAAGAGCGTTTGGCGGCCCGCAAGGCGGCTCAATAGGAGATAAGAACAATGGCCGAGAAATTTGACGCCATCGTCATCGGCGCCGGACCTTCGGGCAACGCCGCCGCCCTGGTCATGGCGCGGGCTGGTCTGAAGGTGCTGCAACTCGAGCGTGGGGAATATCCCGGTTCGAAAAACGTCCAAGGCGCCATTCTTTATGCCGAGGCGCTGGAACAGGTCATCCCCAATTGCCGCCGTCAGGCGCCGCTGGAACGCCCGATCATCGAGCAACGCATGTGGGTTCTTGATGACGAAACCTATGTGGGGTCGAATTATCGCGGGGTGAAGAAAAAGGACGAGCCGCCGACCCGCTATACGGTTATTCGCGCCAACATCGACCGCTGGATGTCGAAAAAGGCCACCGATGCCGGCGTGCTGCTGATCTGCGAAGCCACCGTCTTGGACTTGATCCAACAAGACGGCAAGGTGATTGGCGTCCGCACCGATCGCGTCGGCGGCGATATCTTGGCCGATGTCGTTGTTCTGGCCGATGGCGTCAACTCGCTGATCGCCACCAAGGCCGGTCTGCGCCCGACGATCAAGGCTGCCGATGTCGCCTTGGCGGTCAAGGAAATGCATTTCCTGCCCAAGGAAGTGATCGAGCAACGCTTTAACATCGCCAATGACGAGGGCGTCGTCATCGAGCTGTTCGGCAAGATCACCAAGGGCATGATGGGGACCGGCTTCTTGTACACCAACCGCGAATCCATCGCGTTGGGCATCGGCTGCATGGCCGATGATTTCAAGAAAGGCGGCATCACCCCCTATGATTTGCTGGACGCCATGAAGATGCATCCGGCGATCAAGCCGTTGATCGCGGGGTCAGAGGTCAAGGAATATTCCGCCCATCTGATCCCCGAGGGCGGCTACAAGGCCATTCCCCAGGTCCATGGCAATGGCTGGCTGATCGTTGGTGATTCCGGTGGTTTCGTCAATGCGGTGCACCGTGAAGGGTCCAATCTGGCGATGACGTCGGGCCGTCTGGCGGCCGAGACCATCTTGAAGCTGAAGGAAGAGGGCAAGCCGTTCACGGCCCCCCATCTGGCGGCCTATCGGAAGGCGCTGGAAGAAAGCTTTGTCATGAAAGATTTGAAGAAATACAGGAACATGCCTGAGATTTTTCATGCAAATCCTCAATTCTTCACCACCTATCCCGAGCTTCTTAACAAGGCTGCCGCCACCATCCTTAAGGTCGATGGCATCGACAAGAAGAGTAAGGAAAAGGAAATCGCCGGCGAATTCGTCAAGCGCCGTTCGCGTCTGGGGTTGCTGGGTGACGCCATCAAGCTGGTGAGGTCGTTCCGATGAGCAAAGTCGAAGAAAAGCTTTTCGAGAATCGCTATCGTGTCGATGAGGGCCGGCCCCACATCAGCATCATCAGTGCCGATGTGTGCGAGGGGCAGTGCACGGCCAAGCAATGCACCTATTGCTGTCCCGCCGCGTGTTACGCATTAGAGAACGGCAAGGTGGTGCTGACCACCGACGGATGCCTGGAATGTGGCACCTGTCGGGTGATCTGCGACGATAATTTCAACATTGAATGGACCTATCCGCGCGGCGGCTTCGGTATTCTTTACAAGTTCGGCTGATCAGCCTTCGCATTCGACGAAGACGGCGACCTTACGGATGATGTCGCCGACATCGGCCACCGATAGGATCGGGCCGGCGGGGGCGCTGTCGAAGTTGACGCCGTTATCGGTCATGAACTTGCGCGCCAGTTCCGCCTTGATGGCGAAGTTGACGTTTTGCGGGATCGCGCCGGAAGCATCGGCGACCTTCATGGCATTGAGCGTCGAAACAACGATGCCGACCACATTGCCGTTCATATCGGCCAAGGGGCCGCCGGAATTGCCGCGCTGGATCGGCGCGGTGACTTGGTAATGGCGTTTGTCGCCCCGCAGACCGTTCATGGCGCTAATGACGCCGGCGGTGATGTTGGGTTCGCGTGACAGCAGCGCCGACAAAGGGAAGCCGACGGCGACGACATTGTCACCCGACCGCATGGGGGCGCCATCGCGGAAATGGGCGGTGTCGGCGGGGCGGAACGTGGTGTTCAGGACCGCCAGATCATTAACGTCGTCGCGGGCCAGCAGACTGGCGGGTTGGGCTTGGGTGCCGTCGCCCAGGCTGACACGAATATTGCGGCATGATTTGACCACATGGGAATTGGTCAACACGGTGCCGTCGCGATTGACCATCAGGCCGGACCCGGCGGTGCGTTGGGGACGGGGCGGGGCCTTTTCCTCGGCCGTGGCGGCATCGCCGACATCGCCCGGACTGCTTTGACGGGGCGACCAATTGGCGGCTTTTTCGCTGGCCCGGCGTTCCTGATCAGGGTTGACTTGCTGGCGGGCCTTTTCCTTGGCGGCGGTGAATTTGGCCTTTTCCTTGGCTTTGGCCTGACGCTCGGCCAAAATGTAATAGTAATAGGCGGTTTCCAGGTCTTTTTCCGCGAACTTGACATGAGCCAGATTCAGCAGGGATGCCGCATCGCCCTGGGCGCCGGAACGCTCGAACCAACGCACGGCCTCGGCCCGATCCTGGGTGACGGCGTCACCGGTCCACAAGGCGGCGCCATACAAATTCTGAGCCACAAGATGACCGCGTTCGGCCGCCTTTTTCAGCCATGGTAACGCCGCGGCCTTATCGACGGGGACGCCGCGACCATGCCAATAGGCGATGCCGATGCTTTCCCAACTGGCGGAAATCCCCATATCGGCGGCACGGCGCAGGTATTCCAAGGCTTTTGCCTCGTTTTTAGCGACGCCGTTGCCGGTGAAATACAATTGGCCAAGGTTATTCAAGGCATTGGGTTGGTTTTGTTCGGCAGCGCGGCCGAACCAGATCAGGGCGCGGGCTGGATCGCGGCCGACGCCATTGCCACGAAAATATAGGCCACCCAGGGTGTTTTGGGCCAAGGCATCGCCCTT
This sequence comes from Magnetospirillum sulfuroxidans, assembly GCF_018224925.1. Taxonomy (GTDB): domain Bacteria; phylum Pseudomonadota; class Alphaproteobacteria; order Rhodospirillales; family Magnetospirillaceae; genus Magnetospirillum; species Magnetospirillum sulfuroxidans. Next base: position 449,445 of record NZ_JAGTUF010000001.1, read on the forward strand.
TTCCGCCGCTTCGGTCAAGAGCTTGACCGCCTGGAACAGGTCCTTGGCAAGGCCGTTGCCGTTCAATAGCATATGACCCAAGCGTGATTGGGCGACGGTGTCGCCGGTTTTCGCCAGGGGTTCAAATTCGCGCAGGGCGACCGGCCAGTCCTTACGCTGATAGGCGGAAAGGCCTTCATCGATACCGGCCCAGGCGTCCGCGGCGATCAGGCCCAACGCGAAAACCAGCATGGCGGGTCGTTTCATCATTACCTGCGTCCTCGATAAATTCCGACGCAGAGTATCCACCGTGCCGGCCGCTTCGCCAACCCGCTATTCGTCTTCGCTCATGGCGATAAAGCCGCACGGGCATTCCTTGGCGCACAGGCCGCACCCTTTACAGAAATCATAATCGAACAGGTAATGACTGCCGTCCGAGGCGGTTTCCATCGTCTTTAGCACGGCATTGTCAGGGCACAAGGTCCAGCAATTATCGCAAGCAAGGCAATTGCCGCAGGAAAAGCAGCGTTGCGCCTCGGCCAAGGCGTCAACCGTATTCGGACCGCCTTCAATTTCGCTGCTGTCGTCACGTTTTTCCAGCGGCAGGGTCGACAATTCGATACGGGGACTGGATTCGTAATAAGACAGGTTCAGCGCGGTGTAGGGTAAGGCCGGGCGCTTTTCCTCGTCGGCATCGCGGCCCGACAGCAAGGCATCGATGCCTTCGGCGGCACGACGGCCATCGCCGATGGCGGCGCTGACCGTGCCGCTGGAATGGCCTTTTATCCCGTCGCGGGCATCGCCGCCGGCAAACAGGCCAGGATGGCCGTTGACCTGACCAAAGCGATCGACCCCCAGATAATCTTTCTGGCGCAAAATCGCTTCTAATCCGGTGGGATCGACCACTTCGCCGATAGCCGGAACCACCATGTCCACATGCAAGACGGTTTCAGTGCCTTCAAACGAGACGCGGGCCTTGTGACCATTGCCGTCGGGGAGTTTCTTCAGACGCACCATTTCGACACCGACCACCTTGGAACCGCGCATGATCAGGCGGTTGATGGTGCGATGGGGGTGGAACTGCACCCCTTCCTCGATGGCTTGTTCCAATTCACGCGGCACCACGTTCAAAACGTCATCGCTTTCGGTCCCCGGACCGGGGAGACCCGAGGCGGTGACCACATGAACATCGCGCACGCCGGCGCGGCGCATGATTCGGGCCAAATCGACGGCGGTGTTGCCGCCACCGTGAATGACCACGGCGTTGGGGTGGGGCAGGGCGCCGACCGCCAGCCATTCCCGCAACAGCGCTAAACCTTCGTGCAAATCGGCGGGGACGGCGCCGTCCACATCCCAGTGACGGCTTTTGCCGGCGCCGATTCCAAGGAAAACAGCGTCGAATTCCGACCGCAAATCATCCAAGCTGACGTCGCGGCCCAAGGCGGTGCGGGGGCGAAATTCAATCCCCAGCGACAACAGGCGCCCGATCTCGGCGTCGATGATCGACCGCGGCAAGCGGGTGGGGGGGATGGCGGAACGCAATAAACCACCCGGCTCGGGCAGGGAATCGAACAGAACGACGTTGAATTTCCGCTGCGCCAGATGATAGGCCGCCGATAAGCCGGCGGGACCGGCGCCGACCACCGCGACCCGTTCCGGGCGCGCATCGCCGGCGCGGCGGGGATAGGGCCAGTTGTGGCGGATCGCCTCGTCACCCAGCCAGCGTTCAATCCCGTGGATGGCGATGGGTTGATCGTACTGGCCGCGATTGCAGGCGCTTTCGCACGGATGCGGGCAGACCCGACCGCTGATTGCCGGCAAGGGGTTGGTGGTGACCAGCCTTTCCCACGCCTGTTGGGGCTTGCCCTCTTGCAACAAGGCCAGCCAGGCTTGCTGGTCTTCCCCTGCCGGACAAGCGCCGTGGCATGGCGCGGTGGCGTGAACGTGGACCGGCTTGGCACTGCGCCACGTCCCGGTCTTGAAGGCCAGGGACGAGCCGGCTTGGGCGAAAGCGCCGCGATTCATCGGTGTGGGCATGGCTTTTCCCCTGTCTCAGGCTCGGGCCGGGCCGCCGCGACGAACCGTATCGGCGCCGTCGGCGTCGAAGGGGTCATCGCCGTCGCCGGTCAGGCCGTAACGTTCGACGTTGTAATCGGCCAAGGCCTGCAAATGCTCGCGCTCTTCGCGCGCCCGGTGATCGTCGTCAACAAACAGATGACGAAAGCGGGTTTGCAAACGCAGATACTCGGTGACCGGTGCTTTCTGGCGTAGCGGCATGACCGAAGCCACTTCGCCGCGTTCCAGTTCCACCAGCGGGAACAAGCCACATTGCACCGCTAAGCGGGCTACCTGGATTGTTTCGCTACCGTCATGACCCCATCCCAACGGACAAGGAGAGTGCACCAGCAAGAAAGTGGGGCCGTCGATTTCCATGGCCCGACGAACCTTGCGCCGCAGGTCTTGCGGATAGGCGACCGAGGCGCTGGCGGCATAGGGGATGTGATGGGCGGCGATGATCGACAGCAAATCCTTTTTCAGGTGCCGTTTGCCCATCCGTTCCTTGCCCGGCGGCGAGGTGGTGGTCATGGCCGCATGCGGGGTCGAGCTTGATCGTTGAATACCGGTATTCATATACGCTTCGTTATCGTAACAGACGTAGAGAACGTTGTGCATGCGCTCCAACATGCCTGACAACGCCTGAAAGCCGATGTCGAAGGTGCCGCCATCGCCGCCCATGGCGATGACCTTGCTGCGGCGGCCCTGGGCCTTGAGCGCGGCTTCGACGCCAGAGGCGATGGCGGCGGAATTCTCGAACAAGGAATGCAGCCATGGCACCCGCCATGCCGATTGCGGCCACGAAGTGGTGAATACTTCCAGGCAGCCGGTGGCATTGGTCAAGATGACATCGGGGCCGGCGGCTTCGGTGACCAGGCGAGCCGCCAGGGCCTCGCCACAGCCCTGGCAGGCGCGATGACCCGCTTCCAGGCCGCGAAACCGTGGTTGACGCGAACGGGGGTCGTTGGGGGTTTGGTTCATGACGCATCTCCCAGCTTGGCCGGTTCAAGGTCAAGGATACGAAACCCCGCGTCCTCGGCCGGAACATTCAGCAGGCGCCCCCACATTTCCATCGGCACATCGCGGCCCCCCAAGCCGATGGCGACATTATGAATACGCGGCGCCTGGGTCATGCCCGACAGGGCGGCCCTGATTTCCCCGCCCAGAACACCACCGAAACCAGGAGAAATTGCCCGATCAACCACCACCAGATCGCTTAAGCCGTCACAAGCTTGACGCAGGGAATCGACCGGCAGCGGACGGAACGCCCGTAGATTGATCAATCGGCCCGGCGCGCTGGTTTGCGTCCCCTCCATCGCCGCCCGGAAGGTCGAGACCAGCGACCCCATGGCCAGCACGCCGATCCTGGCGTCTTTTGGTCCTTCCACCGTCAGCAAGCCGCCGGCCGAGCGCCCGCTCAGCTCCTGCCATTGGCGATCCGCGTCAACAATGATTGACGCGGCGTCGAGCAGGGCCTGATGGGCCAGATGGCGGGTTTCGGAAAAATATTCCGGCCCAACCAGAGTCCCCAGGGACAAAGGATTGCGAGGGTCAAGCATGCGGCCGAAATGAAATGGCGGCAGGTATTGATCGACCATATCCTGGTCGGGGATTTCCAGGGTCTCCAGGGTATGGGTCAGAACGAATCCGTCCATGCACACCATCACCGGCAATTCGGCGGCTTCAGCGATGCGAAAAGCCTGGATCGAGGTATCCACCGCTTCTTGGTTGTCGGCGCAATGTAATTGAATCCAGCCGCAATCCCGCACCGCCATGGAATCGGAATGATCGTTCCAGATATTGATCGGGGCGCCGATGGCCCGATTGGCGCAGGTCAGGACCACCGGCAGGCGCATGCCCGAGATATTGAACAGCACCTCGGTCATCAACAAGATGCCCTGCGACGACGACGCGGTATAGGCGCGCGATCCCGCCGCCGAGGCCCCCAAGGCGACCGAGGCGGCGGAAAACTCGCTTTCCACACTGACCAATTCGGTGTGCAGCTTGCCGTCGGCAACCAATTTCGAGATGTTCTCGACGATATGGGTTTGCGGGGTGATGGGATAGGCGGCGACCACGCCGGGCCGACAGCGGGCGACGGCGCGGGCGACAGCGGCCGAGCCTTCCAGGGCTTCAAGCATGGGCGATCTCCTTCCATGCCCCGGCCGCGACGTGATGGGTCACGGCCTCGATCAGGCGGGTGTTGCGGTCAAGAACATCGCCCTTGAAGCGATGCGCCAGCGCCTTGACCAGCGCTTCTGCCGGCATCAAGCCGGTCAGCGCCAAAAAGGCCGACAGCAACGCCACATTGGGAACCGGGCGGCCCAGGATATCTTGGGCCAGGGCGGTCGCCGGCAGGGCGGTCATCGGGCGGGCGTATTCCTGTGTCAACTCGGCTGACGTCCGGGGGGAATTGACCAAGATGCCGCCCCCGGCGATCAGGCCATCCAGCGTCGCCGGGATATGGAGCAGGCCGGCATCTTGCACCACCAGAAAAGCCGGGGTGGCGACTTGGCAGCGGCGGCGGATCGGGTGATCGGCGATGCGGACGAAGGCGGTGACCGGCGCCCCGCGCCGTTCGGCGCCGAAGGATGGAAAGGCTTGGCAATGTCGGCCAGTCTCGAATGCCGCCGTGGCCAGCAAATAAGCCGCGACAACGTTTCCCTGGCCGCCGCGTCCGTGTATCCGGACTTCGATCATGGCGGTTCTCCGGACGTAATTTCCCTCTCTGGAAAATAAGCTTACGCCCGGATCAAACAAACGAAAAGGCCGGACCCTTACGGGTCCGGCCTTTCTTTGGCTCCGGAGGAGGGATTCGAACCCCCGACCAGCCGGTTAACAGCCGGCTGCTCTACCGCTGAGCTACTCCGGATCAGGAGCCTTGCCGAAGCAAGGACCTGGAAGCTCGCTCTTTCTCACGCCCGGCTTCCTAATCGAAGCGATGGAGGCCGGAGCCGGAATTGAACCGACGTTCGCGGATTTGCAGTCCGCTGCATCACCACTCTGCCATCCGGCCCACCTGCCGTCACCAGTAGTGCCCGGCGTGAGGACCGTGCTTATACGCGCCTTGTTGGTGTCGGTCAAGCAGGTGTTTTCGACTTTTTTTCATAAATCTTTCCGTCGGCGCCGGGCATTGAGTTTCGTTGGCCTGGGGATTATAAGGCGGCTTGATACCCGCCAAAAAATTTGGGCGACGCTAGCTGCGCCCCTTTGATTCTGAGGAGCCCGCGATGAACTTCTCCGCCGCACGCCATAACATGATCGAATGCCAAATTCGCACCAACCGGGTTCTCGACCCGGCGGTGATCGCCGCTTTAGCCGACATTCCACGGGAAAGTTTCGTGCCCAAGGCCATGCGTGGATTCGCCTATGTGGACGAGGATCTGGATATCGGCGGCGGCCGGGTGATCATTGAGCCGCTGGCCCTGGCCCGCCTGCTTGAGGCGGCGCGGATCAAGCCGACCGATGTCGTGCTTAATATCGGTGACGCGCCGGGCTATTCCACGGCGGTGCTGTCCCGGCTGTCGCAAACGGTGGTGTCGCTGGAATGCGACAGTGACTGGGTCGCCAAGGCCAATACATCCCTTAGCGAATTGGGCATTGATAATGCTGCCGTCGTGCAGGGTCCGCTGGATTTGGGCTATCCGGCCCAGGCCCCCTACGATGTCATTGTTTTTTCTGGGGCGATCGCCGACGTTCCGGCTTCGATTTGCCGGCAATTAGGCGAAGGCGGCCGCTTGGTCGCCATCGTCGATGGCGGGCGGGGGATCGGTCGCGGCACCTTGGTGGTGCGGGTTGGCGACACCTGGGGGCGCCGCCAATTGTTTGATGCCCGTATTCCGCTGCTGCCCGGCTTTGCCGCCAAGACCAAGTTCGTGTTCTGACATTGGCAGCAGCGTTAATCGATATCGCTTTTGCAATGAAGGTTAATGCTTCGTAAATATCCGTTCCGCCGGGCTGGTCGACAATCGACCAGCCCTTTTGTTTTCCGGCGCATGGATTTCAGCCAATTTTTAAGCCGCTCAAGGCCTGTTGCACTGACGCAACGGTTTGGTCAATTCATCTTGACTGAGGGTGCAATATTTCTTGATCTTTTGTCCTGGCTGGTTATTGTTCCAAGAGAGTCTTAGTGCCGTAGAGGGTTGGGGCGGTCTGACATTGCTGGAAGGTGCGGAATGAGGAAAGCGTGTTTATTGGCGGGCGTTGCCGCCGTCGTCGTTGGCTTGGCGGCTCCGCTGAGTGTTTCGGCTGAGACGCTGGAAGAAGTTCTGGTTTCCGCTTATGCGACGAACCCGACCTTGCTGGCGCGTCGTGCCCAATTGCGGGCCTCGGACGAAGCGGTGCCGCAGGCGCTGTCCAACTGGCGTCCGAAAGTGACGCTGAGCGGAGAAGTGGCGCGCGGTAAGTACGAAAGCAACACCAGCTCGCAAAATCGCGAGCAGGGGCGGACGTCGGAGAGCGGGACGTTGCTGATCACTCAGCCGCTTTATCGTGGTGGGCGTACCGTTGCCGAAACCCGTAAGGCCGAAGCCAATGTTTTGGCCAATCGTGCCGATTTGCAGGTCAACGAGCAGACGGTTCTGCTGAGTGCGGCCTCGGCGTATCTGGACGTGGTTCGCGATCAGGCCGTGTTAAATTTGAACGTCAATAACGAACAGGTTTTGCGCCGTCAGCTCGACGCCGCGCAGGAACGGTTCCGCGTTGGTGAAATTACCCGGACTGACGTCAGCCAGGCCGAAGCGCGCTTGGCCGGCGCCATCGCCGACCGTGCCGCGGCCGAAGGGGCGTTGCAGAACTCGCGGGCGAAATTCATCACCGTCGTCGGCCGTCCGGCCGAGGCTCCGGCCGCGCCGACCCAAGCGGTTGCCGTGCCGGGCAGCTTCGAGGAAGTCAAGGCCACCACCTTGGCCAAGAATCCCAGCGTGATCTATTCCGACTGGATCACCGAGGCGGCCAAGCACGACATTGATTTGAAATTCGGTGAGTTGCTGCCGGAACTGTCTTTGGTTGGTGAAGCCAGCCAAGGACATTCGACGTCGCAACAAGGTAACGAAACCGGGACCTTGGACGCGACTCTGAAATTGAGCATTCCGCTTTATGAGGCGGGTGACGTCTATTCCCAGGTGCGCGAGATCAAGCACACTTACGGTCGTCGCAAGATCGAGTCGGATAAGGCGCGTCGCGATGCGTTGGAAAGCGCGACCAAGGCTTGGGAAGATCTGGCTTCGAACCGGAGCAAGATCCGCTCGCTCGAAGCGCAATTGCGGGCTTCGGACATGGCTTTGGCCGGTGTCGAGGAAGAAGCCAAGGTCGGATCGCGCACTGTCTTGGACGTTTTGAACGCGGAACAGGAATTGTTCACCGCCCGCGTCAATCTGGTTCGGGCGCAACGTGACGAAACGGTCAGTGCTTTTACCTTGAAATCAGCCCTGGGCGAAATGACCGCTGACGGCTTGACGTTGCCGGTCGATGTGTACGATCCGACCAAGAACTATAACGAAGTTCGCGGTCGCTGGATCGGCACCGGAATTAACGAAAAGTACGACGAATAAGGAAGCCGGGGGCTGACAAAGCCCCCGCTTTCATTTGTGGCGATGTTGAAGATTTTAACGATTTGTCCTCATTCATTCGGCATTCTGCCTAAGGATTAGGACAAGGGGGAGCATCGGACGGTCGAATCATGAGCGACGACAAGGCCCAACAGGAACCCTCAATGGAGGATATCCTCGCCTCGATCCGACGTATCCTGTCGGAAGACGAGGCTGAGGAACAGGTGAAGGCCCCCATGCCTGAACCAGAACCCGAGCCGGAACCCGAACCGGCTCCGGCTCCTGCCCCATTGCCGCAAGACGATATCGATGCCCTGTTCGCGCAGGCGGCCCCCGAACCGGAACCCGAGCCGGAACCGCTTGTTCTGAGCGAACCGGAAGAGGACGAAGACGTTCTCGAACTGACCGAAGACATGGTTCTTGATGAACCGGAACCGGCTTTCGACATTGCCGACTTTTCGGCCGATAGCAGTGACTTTAATTTCGAGCCGGAGCCCGAGCCGGAACCCGTGGTCATGCCCCGGCGGCCGCCACCGCCGCCCATTATGGATGACGAATTGCTGGTGTCGCGCCCGGTTGCCGACCGCAGCACATCGCTATTGTCGGATCTGGCCCGCGAAATCGTGCGGGCACGGGCCATCGGTATCGGCAATGGTGGCGTGACCCTGGAAGACATGGTGCGCGAGTTGTTGCGCCCCATTCTCAAGGAATGGCTTGACGAGAACCTGCCCTACATGATCGAGCGTCTCGTTAAGAAAGAAATCGAGAAGATGGTAAACCGCGCAGAGAACCTTTAGTCTTTGCCCGTCCGAGGACAAGGCGGCCCGGGCTTTCCGGGCCGCCGTTCTTTTGTCTTCGTCAGAAATAAGTTCCCGAACACAAAGTTAAGGACCAATCCGGTCATGCTGGACAAGACGTATCGCCCGTCAGAGGTTGAGCCCAAGCACTACGAGCAATGGGAAAAGTCGGGAGCGTTCGCCGCTCGCACCGATTCCAACCGATCGCCCTACACGATCATGATGCCGCCGCCGAATGTAACCGGCAGCCTGCATATGGGCCACGCCCTCACCTTTACCTTGCAAGACGTTTTGGTCCGCTATCACCGGATGGCCGGGCGTGACGCATTGTGGCAACCGGGTACCGACCATGCCGGTATCGCCACGCAGATGGTGGTGGAACGCCAGCTCGAAGCCCAAGGGGTGACCCGTCACGACCTCGGCCGCGACAAGTTCATCGAGCGTGTTTGGGACTGGAAGGCCGAATCGGGCGGCACCATTACCCGGCAATTGCGTCGCCTGGGGGCCTCGCCCGATTGGGCGAAAGAGCGCTTCACCATGGATGAGGGCCTGTCCGACGCGGTGCGCAAGGTGTTCGTCACCTTGTACAAGCAGGGCCTGATCTATCGGGACAAGCGTTTGGTCAACTGGGACCCCAAATTGCATACCGCCATTTCCGATCTGGAAGTGGAGCAGCGGGAAGTGAAGGGCCATATGTGGCACTTCAAATATCCGGTCGAAGGCGAGGAGGGGGTGTTCATCACCGTCGCCACCACCCGTCCAGAGACCATGCTGGGCGATAGCGCCGTCGCCGTCCATCCCGAGGATGAACGTTATGCCGCGCTGGTTGGCAAGATGGTGCGTCTGCCCATCGTCGGCCGCCTGATTCCCATCGTCGCCGATGAATATTCCGATCCGACCAAGGGAACGGGCGCGGTCAAGATCACCCCAGCCCATGATTTCAACGATTTCGAGGTCGGCAAACGTCATGATTTGCCGCAGATCAACATTTTTGATCGCGACGCCAAGCTTAACGATGCGGTGCCCGAAGACTATCGGGGCATGGATCGTTACGATGCCCGCAAGAAAATAATCGCCGCCATGGAAGAGCTGGAGTTGCTCGATAAGGTCGAGCCGAATCCGCATACCGTGCCTTATGGTGATCGTTCCGGCGTCGTTATTGAACCTTGGTTGACCGATCAATGGTACGTCGATGCCCCCACCTTGGCCAAACCGGCCCTGGAAGCGGTGGAAACCGGCAAAACCAAATTCCATCCCAAGCATTGGGAAAACACTTATTACGAATGGATGCGCAACATCCAGCCGTGGTGCGTGTCGCGCCAGATTTGGTGGGGGCATCAGGTTCCCGCCTGGTATGGCCCCGATGGCCATGTCTTCGTCGAAGAGCAGGAAGCCGAGGCTTTGGCCGCCGCCGCCGCCCATTATGGCAAGGCGGTCGAGTTGACCCGCGATACCGACGTGCTCGACACCTGGTTCTCGTCGGCGCTATGGCCGTTCTCGACTTTGGGCTGGCCACAGGAAACGCCGGAACTGAAGCGTTATTACCCTACCGACGTCCTGGTGACCGGCTTCGACATCATCTTCTTCTGGGTTGCCCGGATGATGATGATGGGGCTGCATTTCATGGGCGACGTGCCGTTCAAGGACATCTATATCCACGCTCTGGTCCGCGACGAAAAGGGCCAGAAGATGTCGAAGTCCAAAGGCAACGTCATCGATCCCCTGGTGCTGATGGACAAATTCGGCTGCGACGCGGTGCGCTTCACCCTGGCTGCTTTGGCGGCCCAGGGCCGTGACATCAAGCTGGCGGAAAACCGGGTCGAGGGATATCGCAACTTCGCCACCAAGCTCTGGAACGCCGCCCGTTTTTGTCAGATGAACGAATGTGCGCCGGTTGATGGCTTCGCGCCAGATGCGGTTAAGGAAATCGTCAACCGTTGGGTTGTCGGCAAGGTCGCCGAGACCGCCGACAAGGTGGCCCAGGCTTTGGCCGGCTATCGTTACGATGCCGCCGCCAATGCGGCCTATCAATTTGTCTGGGGAACGTTCTGCGATTGGTACTTGGAATTCGCCAAGCCGATCTTTGGCGGTACCGACGAGGCGGCCAAGGCGGAAACCCGTGCTACCGCCGCCTGGGTTCTGGACAGCATCTTGCACATCCTGCATCCGTTCATGCCCTTCATCACCGAAGAATTGTGGTCGCAGATGGGGAATCGCGACACGCAATTGATGTTGCGGCCGTGGCCGGTTTTGCCGGGATTGCATGATGGCGCCGCCGAAGAGGAAATGGACTGGGTGGTTCGGATGATTTCGACCATCCGTGCCGTCCGCTCGGAAATGAACGTTCCGCCGTCGGCTCAGGTCGAGTTGTTGGCGACCGGCCTGACGGCGGCCAAGGGCGAGTGGGCCAAGACCCATGCCGATCTGATCAACCGTCTGGCGCGTCTGGCGGTTCTGGAAACCGCCGCCGATCCGCAGCGTGTGGCTCAGGCGTTCTCGCACGGGGCGGCGCAGATGGTGGTGGACGAGGCGACGCTGGTCCTGCCCTTGGCCGGTATCATCGACGTCGATAAGGAGCGGGCCCGCCTGGAAAAGGAAATCGTCCGGGTCGAGAGCGAAGTCGCCAAGGTAGACAAGAAATTCGCCAACCCCGATTTCGTTGCTCGTGCCGCCCCTGAGGTTGTCGAAGAAAATCGCGAGCGCCGTGATGAATGGATGGCCGCGAAAACCAAGTTGCAGGAAGCCTTGCAGCGTTTGTCAGGTGCCTGAGGGCTGACGGAAAAGAGAGGCGAAAGCCTCTCTTTTCATTTCCGCTGTCGCCTGAACGCTCATCCCATGCTATCACCGGAGAAACACCGCAACTGGTGGAAGAATAGGCCGGGGAGGCCAATGACCGATTTCGCCCAACGCCTGACCAGGGCTTTGACCATCCGCTATGTTGCCGTGCTGGCAATCATCGGCGTGCTGGCCATTGGCTCTTTCCTGGGGCTGGTGCGGGTTTTGATGGATGCGGAAAGCGGGACCGCCGTTGTCAACGCCGCCGTCCGGCAAAAAGCCCTGGTCGAACGCATTGCCGATCTGGCGATCCAACTGACCTTGCCCAATTTGCCGCCGCCGCAAGCGGTCAAATTAGAGCAGGAATTGCAGGCGGCTTTGGATCAGTTGGAGGCTGCGCATCAGGGGCTTGTGCTCGGCATGCCCGAGTTGAAGCGGCCACAGCCGATGTCCGTGCGGGTCAGGGCGCTGTATTTCGGTCCCGACGCCCAGATTGATCAGATCATGCGCGCCTTCCTGCGCGATGGGCGCGGGCTGGTGGTGGCGCGGCTGGGCGATCCCGGCTTCGCCGATGATTTGGCCGGCGTTCGCAGCAGCGCCAGTGGCAAGCTGGTCCACCAATTGGATGGTTTGATTGCTCTTTACCAGCAAGAAAACCTGGAACGGCTGCAACATATGTTCGGCTATCACGCCGCCGTGGTCGCCATGGTTTTGTTCTTGTTGGTGGTGTCGGCGGCGGTTGTCTTCCGCCCCATGGTGGCGCGGATCCGCGACGACATCATCCAGCGTTTGGCCATCGAAAAAAGCTTGCGCGAATCCGAGGATCGGCTGTGGCGGATGTTGCAGGAAAGTCCGATCGGGGTATCGGCGTCGCGCCGCAAAGATGGTTTGGTGGTGTTTGCCAATGCGCGCTTTTGCGAAATTCTGGGGGCTGATTCCAAAAGTCTGCTGGGCCGGCGTGCGCGCGATCTTTATGTGGATGACCGCCAATTATCGGCCATCGTGGGCGAACTCAAGCGTCAGGGGGAAATCAATGACGCCGAGGTCGAGTTCCGCCGGCTGAACGGCCAGCCCTTCCACAGCCTGCTAACCGTCAAGGCTTCCAATTTCGAGGGTGAGCCGGTCAATTTGGCTTGGATTTATGATATCTCGGCCATGAAATCGGCCGAGGAAAAGCTGAAGCTGACGGCCAAGGTGGTGGAAAGCGCCAGCGAGGCGGTGGTCATCACCAATGCCCGCAATGAAATTGAATATGTTAACCCCGCTTTTTCGACGATCACTGAATACACAGCGGATGAAGTGATCGGTCAGAACCCGGCCTTGTGGCGCTCGGGGCGGCATGACAGCGAATTTTACCAAAATATGTGGGCTGGTCTTAATGCCAATGGCCGCTGGCGGGGTGAAATCTGGAATCGCCGCAAGTCGGGCGAGTTCTACGCCGAGTGGCTATCCATCGTTGCCATCAAGGATGATGCCGGGGTGGTGACCCATTACATCGCGATCTTCTCTGACATCACCCATCGCAAGGAAGATGAGGAACGAGTCTGGCGGCAGGCCAATTTCGACGCTTTGACCGGCTTGCCCAACCGCGCCTTGTTTGTTGACCGTCTCAGTCAGGCGATCCGGCAGACGAAACGCGACGGCAAGAAATTCGCTCTGTTCTTTATTGATTTGGATGGATTTAAGCAGGTCAACGATAGCCTTGGACATGCGGCAGGCGATCTGTTGTTGCAGCAAACGGCGCAACGTTTGGTCGATTGCGTGCGGTCTTCCGATACGGTGGCCCGTTTGGCCGGCGACGAGTTTACCTGCATCGTTCAAGGTATCCACGACCACAACGACGCCTCGATGGTCGCCAGTAAAATTCTGGAACGGTTGTCGCTGCCCTTCGATCTGGAAGGACGGCAGGCCGAAATTCGAGGGTCGGTGGGCATTGCCCTTTATCCCGATGATGGCGCTGATGGCCCATCCTTGTTGAAGATGGCCGACGAAGCCATGTACCGGGTCAAACGCCGGGGGAAGAACAGCTTCGAATTCGCCTGATAGGCTGTTGTCGGGGGGAGGGAAGCTAATTCAGGCTCCGCAGGAACGGCTTGTACGGCCGATCGTTATTGCGGATGTGTTCCAGCAGCCATGACCGCAGAAAATCAGAAGTTTCAGCGATGATGCTGTCCAGATCCTTTTCGCCCTGATCCGTGCGCAGACCGTTGCTCAGGGCTTCGGCTTCGCGGATCAAGCGCTCGTGCTCTGCTTTGTGGACCACCAGCGCCGGGTAACCGTGGCGATCAAGCATGCGTTCCTCGGCGAGGAAATGGGCCCGCGTGCGCAAGATCAATCGATCCAGGCTATCGGCCAATTGGGTCGGCGGCGTTTGCGCCTGAACCTTTTCCAGGAAAAGATTGCACATATCCATCAGGTCGCGATGATCGGCATCCATGGCCGGGACGCCGAGTTCGTAGTCGCTGTTCCATTCCAGCAAGATCGCCATCACCCACCCTCAAGACATCTTCATAATCCACCATCATCTCATGGCCATTGAAAAGTTTCTCTTAATTATTAAGAGCTTCCAGCATTGTGCGGAAGGCGGCATGAAACATCTCGGTCGTCAGTCGGCCGGTATTGGTGTTGTAACGAGAGCAATGATAGCTATCGACCAGGATCAAATCCTCCGTTAGGCGGTGAAGCGCGCCATGGACGAAGGGGTGGGCGCTCTTTTTTCGCCCCAGGGTGGTCAGGGTGACATCGTGGGCATTGCGGCCAATGGCGAACAGGGCGCGCAAATTGGGCATTGCGGCGATTTCGCTGGCCAGAAAGGGCTGACAATTCTTGAATTCAGCCGGACTCGGCTTGTTTTCCGGCGGCACGCAGCGGACGGCGTTGCAGATCCGGGCGTCCTTGAGACAAAGGCCGTCATCGGCGCGCGCGCCATACGTGCCGACGGCCAAGCCGAAATGCAAGAGGCTGCTGTACAACAGCTCGCCGGCATAATCACCGGTGAACGGCCGGCCGGTGCAGTTGGCGCCGCGCAAGCCCGGCGCCAATCCGACGAACAGGATGCGGGCATCCAGCGGGCCGAAGGATTCCACCGGCCGGTTATGCCAAGCGGGAAAGGCGGCTTGATTGGCTTGGCGGAATTGCACCAGTCGGGGGCACAGGCGGCAATCCGCCGCCGGTCCGATAAAAGCGTTCACTCATCATCCTCGTGGTAGCGATCGTCGCGATGGTGTTGCTGGCCGCGGCCGATCACCTGTTCCAGGTCAAGCAGCTCCAGAAAGGTATCGGCTTGGCGGCGCAATTCGTCGGCGACCATGGGCGGCTGCGAGCGCACGGTGGAAACCACGGTGACGCGCACCCCCTTGCGCTGAATGGCTTCGACCAGACGGCGGAAATCGCCATCGCCGGAAAACAGGACGACGTGATCCAGGTGCGGGGCCATCTCCATGACATCAATGGCCAGTTCAATGTCCATGTTGCCTTTGATCTTGCGCCGGCCGGTCGCGTCGGTGAATTCCTTGGTCGGTTTGGTGACCATGGTGTAGCCGTTATAATCCAGCCAATCCACCAGCGGCCGGATGGGCGAGTATTCCTGATCCTCGATCAAGGCGGTGTAATAGAAGGCGCGGATCAGGCGCCCCTTGGTGGCGAAATGTTCCAGCAGACGCTTGTAATCAATATCAAATCCCAGCGCCTTGGCGGCGGCGTAAAGATTGGAGCCGTCGATGAACAAACCGATTCGTTCGGAATCATAGAAATGCATGATGAGTCTCGATTTCAAAACAATTGGATGTGCAGCAATGCGGACAAGGTAGGGGCACCATGCGCCCACCGCAAGAACAAAGCGGAAAGACCACTTGGTTACGCTCTTGCTTTCAGGGGGGGCACCGCTATATAAACTACACTCTTTTGCGCATGCACATTCTTATGAAGGACGGTCCATGGCCCGCGTAACGGTTGAAGATTGCGTCACTAAGGTTCCCAACCGCTTTGAGCTGGTTCTGATCGCGGCGCAGCGCGCCCGCGATATCGCCACCGGCGGCCGCATCACCATCGAGCGTGATAACGACAAGAACCCAGTGGTCGCGTTGCGTGAAATCGCTGAGGACACTGTCGAGCTGGAACATCTGCGCAATGCTCTGGTGACCGGCCTGCAAAAGCATGTGGAAGTGGACGAGCCCGAGGAAGACGAACTGGAAGCCTTCATGCCGGAAAACGACATGGGCTTCGAGAACATCGCCTCCGATGAAGACCTGGAAGACGGCGGCATGACCGTGACCGACGATCCCATGGATTTTTCCGGCGATCTGCCTGACGGCGACGAGTAAAGATCAAGGGTGGCGGCCATGGCGAGCAACCCGCGCCATGAGCCGCTGCGTAATGCTATCAAGGGTTGTCGCCGGATGGAGGTGTCAACCTGATGATGCGTCAATTCGAATTGGTCGAGCGGGTCAAATCCTACGACCCCGCCGCTGACGAAGACGCCATCAACCGCGCCTATGTCTTCGCCATGAAGATGCATGGCTCGCAATTGCGGGCCTCGGGCGATCCGTATTTCTCCCATCCCATTGAAGTGGCTGGCATCCTGACGAAATACCGTCTGGATTGCGCCTCGATCATCACCGCGCTGTTGCACGATACCATCGAGGATACGCCAGCGACGCAAGATGATATCGACCGGATGTTCGGTGTCGAAATCGGTCGTCTGGTCGATGGGGTGACCAAGCTTTCGCGCATTGAAATGCAGTCGGATCATGCCAAGCAGGCGGAAAACCTGCGCAAGCTGGTTCTGGCCATGAGCGAGGACATCCGTGTCCTGCTGGTCAAGCTGGCTGATCGCGTCCACAACATGCGGACGCTGCATTTCATTAAAAATCCGGATAAACGCCGGCGCATCGCGCTGGAAACCATGGAAATCTACGCTCCGCTGGCTGAACGCATCGGCATGCAGGAGATGAAGATGGAGCTGGAGGATCTGGCGTTCACCGAATTGCACGGTGACGCCCGCGGCTCGATCATCGCTAGGCTTAATTTCCTGCGCGAGCAAGGCGGCGATCTGATCGGCCGGATCTTGGAGGAATTGCGCAAGACCCTGGATGAAGCCGGGGTCGAGGCGGCGATATCCGGCCGGGAAAAGACGCCTTATTCCATCTGGTTGAAGATGCAGCGCAAGAATGTCGGCTTCGAACAATTGTCCGACATCATGGCTTTTCGCGTCGCCGTCGGCAGCGTCGAGGATTGCTATCGCGCCCTTGGCGTCATCCACTCCAAGTATCCGATGGTGCCGAATCGCTTCAAGGACTACATCTCGACGCCTAAACCCAATGGCTACCGGTCGCTACATACGGGTGTGTTCGGACCGGAACGGCACCGTATCGAGGTGCAGATCCGGACCCACGAAATGCACGAGGTGTCGGAACTGGGGGTTGCCGCCCACTGGAAATACAAGCAAGGCGGCAGCCGTCAGACCGATGGCCGCCAGTATCGCTGGCTCCGCGAATTGCTGGACATCTTGGAACACGCCTCGAATCCCGAGGAGTTTTTGGAACACACCAAGCTGGAGATGTTTCAAGATCAAGTGTTCTGCTTCACCCCCAAGGGTGATCTGATTTCCATGCCGTCGGGGGCGACCCCGGTCGATTTCGCCTATGCGGTGCATTCCCAGGTCGGCGACACCTGCGTCGGCGCCAAGATCAACGGCCGGATCATGCCGTTGCGCTCGCGCTTGCATAATGGTGATCAGGTGGAAATCATCACCTCGAAGGCGCAGACACCCAACCCCACCTGGGAACGCTTTGTCGTTTCCGGCAAGGCGCGCGCCCGCATCCGCCGTTTCGTCCGCACCCAGCAACGCGCCCAATATGTCGATTTGGGACGCGCCATTCTGGTTCGCGCCTTCCGTCAGGAAGGGTATGAACTGACTGAAAAGGCGTTGGAAGGGGTCTTGAAGATTTTCAAGGCGCCGTCGGTGGACGATCTTATCGCCGATGTGGGCGAGGGGACGCTGACCGGGAAGGACGTGGTTCTTCAGGTTTATCCTGAACTGAAGACCAGCCCGGCGCAGCATGCCGA
The DNA here is from genome assembly GCF_018224925.1 of Magnetospirillum sulfuroxidans. Taxonomy (GTDB): domain Bacteria; phylum Pseudomonadota; class Alphaproteobacteria; order Rhodospirillales; family Magnetospirillaceae; genus Magnetospirillum; species Magnetospirillum sulfuroxidans. The sequence goes on from NZ_JAGTUF010000001.1 coordinate 466,666, forward strand.
TAACATTGTCTTGCTCGGCCGGGCCGCCAAGGGGAATACGACCAAGCGCGACAAATCCAATGCGGTGGCCATCAAAGGCTTGATCCCCGGCATGGCCATGCATTTCGCCGGCTGCTGTCACCCGCTGCCCGGCGATCGCATCGTCGGTATCGTCAGCACCGGCAAGGGGGTTACCGTCCATACCATCGATTGCGAGAATCTTGAGCAATACGCCGAAACGCCGGAGCGTTGGCTGGATATCTCGTGGGATGCCACCGACGGCGCCGCCCATGTCGGCCGCGTCGATCTGGTGGTCGCCAACGAGCCCGGCGCGCTGTCAACGGTGACCACGGTGATCGCCAAGAACGTCGGCAACATCACCAATCTCAAGATCACCAACCGCACCACCGAATTCTTCGAGATGCTGATCGACATCGAAGTGCGCGATGTCAAGCATCTGACCAATGTCATCGCCGCGCTGCGGGCGACGCCGTCCATCAGCTCGGTCGAGCGCGCCCGCAACTGATCGCATCACAGGAAATCTCCATGTCTTTCTTGCGCCTTGGCGTCAATATCGATCACGTCGCCACCATCCGGAATGCCCGTGGCGGCCTGCATCCCGATCCTGTCCGCGCCGCTCATCTGGCCGCCGCCGCTGGGGCCGATGGCATCACCGCCCATCTGCGCGAAGATCGCCGCCATATCGCCGATCGCGATATCGAGCGCTTGGCCAACGAAATCAATCTGCCGCTGAATTTCGAAATGGCGGCGACCGAGGAAATGCTGGCCATCGCCCTGCGCCATCGCCCCCACGCTGCCTGCATCGTGCCGGAACGGCGGGAGGAACGGACCACCGAGGGCGGCTTGGACGTGGCTGGAGCCAAAGAACGTCTGCGCCCGCTGGTGGCACGGTTGACCGAGGCGGGGATTCGCGTCTCCATGTTCATCGAGGCCGATCTGCGCCAATTGGACGCTTGCCACGACATCGGCGCGCCGGTGGTTGAGTTGCATACCGGCGCCTATTGCGAACATGGCGGTGAAGATCGCGATCGTGAACTGGCCCGTATCATCGCCGCCGCCAGTCATGCCCAGGCCATCGGCTTGGAATGCCATGCCGGTCACGGCTTGTCTTTCGATACGGTCAAACCTATCGCCGCCATTGCCTCGGTCGCCGAATTGAATATCGGTCATTTCCTGGTCGGCGAGGCTATTTTCGTCGGTTTCGAAGCGTCGATCCGCCATATGCGCCAGTTGATGGACGAGGCGCGGCGGGGCGGCGGCGGCTGATATCGTGACAGTGCCGGGAACAAACTTGACAGGCGCGCCTGGGGCTGGTTTCCTCGCGCCAGTTGGCGGCCCGGCCGTCTTTTTTATTTTTAATTAATTTCAACTATTTAGGCGGTTATCTTCATGTCGCGAACAAAAACCGGAGGGACTTGGGAAACCATCAAGACGGTCCTGATCGCCATGATAATCGCCGGCTTTGTCCGGACTGTCGCCTTCGAGCCGTTCAATATCCCGTCCGGTTCCATGATCCCGACCTTGCTGATCGGCGATTATCTGTTTGTTTCCAAATATGCCTACGGTTATTCCCGCCATTCCATGCCGTTCAGCATGGGGCCGGAAGGGGGACGCATCCTTGAGCGTATCCCCGTGCGCGGTGATGTGGTGGTGTTTAAGGTCTGGGTGCACAAGCGCGACGGCATGGGCCGTCCGGTTCTCGATAATCAGGGCCGTCCGGTCAAGGATATGGTCGATTACATCAAGCGGGTCATCGGCCTGCCCGGTGATCGCATCCAGGTGGTTGGCGGCATCTTGAACATCAATGGTCAGGCGGTGAAGCGTGACCGGATCGAGGATTTCGTCGAACTGACCCGCGAAGGCAACATCATGCGGGCGGCGCAATATATCGAAACTCTGCCCGAGGGCCGGACTCACCGAATCATTGAATTCCAGGGCGATAACGGTCTGGCTGACAACACGCCGGAATATGTGGTGCCTGCCGGGCATTACTTCATGATGGGCGATAACCGGGATAATTCCGCCGATTCCCGCTTCCTTGACGAGGTTGGTTACGTTCCCGCCGATCGTCTGGTCGGCCGGGCGGAAGTGATTTTCTTCTCTGGCGATGGCTCGGCGGCATTGTGGGAAGTGTGGAAATGGCCCTGGGCCATCCGCTTCTCGCGGCTGCTGTCCGGAATCGGGTGAGGCATGACCAAGGGGCCGATCCACGACCTGTGCATTCGGCTTGGACATGATTTCGTCCAAACCGATCTGTTGACCCAAGCCTTGACCCATCCGTCGGTGGTTCAGGGCCGGGCTCCGCGCCGCAGCACGCCTTACGAGCGTCTGGAATTTCTGGGGGACCGCGTGTTGGGACTGGTGGTCGCCGACATGCTGTTTCATCGCTTTCCCACCGAGCCCGAGGGCGCCTTGGCCCGGCGGCATGCCGCCTTGGTGCGGCGCGAAAGTTTGGCGGTGATTGCCGGCACCATCGGGCTTGCCGCCTGTCTGACCTTGTCCAAGGGCGAGGAAGATGCCGGCGGTCGTGCCAATCCAGGGCTGTTGGCCGATGCCTGCGAAGCGGTGATCGGCGCCGTTTATGCCGATGCCGGCTTTGATGTGGCGGCGCGTTTCGTCCGGGCGGCATGGACGCCGCTGATGGATGCCACCGCGGCTCCGCCCAAGGACGCCAAGACGGCGTTGCAGGAATGGGCGCAAGGCTTGGGCAAACCTTTGCCGGTCTATGTTGTCGCCGGTCAGGATGGACCACCCCATGATCCCACTTTTGTGGTATCGGTGACGGTGGAAGGCGTGGACCCGGTCAATGGTTCCGGGGCGTCGAAAAGGGTGGCGGAACAAGCAGCAGCCGCCGCTTTGTTGGAGAAGGTAAAAGAATGACCGAGGTGCCTGAACACGAGAAACGCTGCGGATACGTGGCCATCGTCGGCGCCCCCAATGCCGGCAAGTCAACCCTGACCAACGGGTTGGTCGGCACCAAGGTTTCCATCGTTTCACCCAAGGTGCAGACCACCCGCTTTCGCGTGCTGGGCATCGTCATGGCCGGACCGGCCCAGGTGATCTTGGTCGATACCCCCGGTATCTTCCAGCCGCGCCGCCGTCTGGACCGCGCCATGGTCGCCGCCGCCTGGAACGGCGCCAGCGATGCGGAAATCATCTGCGTCGTGGTTGACGCTCAGCGTGGCGTCGATGACGACACCCGCGCCATCATGGACAAGCTGAAGAAAGCCAGCCGTCAGGCCATCTTGGTGCTGAACAAGGTCGATGCGGTGAAAAAGGAAAAGCTGCTGGATTTGACCACGCGTCTGCACGAGGAAGGTCTGTTCACCGATGTCTTCATGGTTTCGGCCTTGAAGGGCGACGGCTTGGCCGATCTGTCCAAGGTGTTCGCCGAGCGGGTGCCGTTGGGGCCATGGATGTTCCCCGAGGACGAGGTGTCCGATCTGCCGCAACGGATGCTGGCGGCCGAGATCACCCGCGAAAAGGCCTTTATTCAGTTGCACGAGGAACTGCCCTACGCCCTGACCGTGGAAACGGAAACCTGGGAAGAGCGGGAAGACGGCTCGGCCCGGATCGATCAGGTCATCTATGTGCAGCGCGACGGGCAAAAGGCCATCGTCGTCGGCAAGGGCGGTCACCAGATCAAGACCATCGGCGCCGCCGCTCGCACCGAGCTGGAAGCCCTGCTTGAACGTCGGGTGCATTTGTTCCTGCACGTCAAGGTGCGCGAGGATTGGCAGGAAAAGCGCGGCCATTACAACGAAATGGGGCTGGACTTCGACGCCTGAGCCGGGTGAACCTGGGTGCATGAGCATGCGCGCCATGGGGATCATCTTGATGTGGCTGGGCACCGTGTTGCTGGTGGCGGTGCTTCAACATCGTATCCGCAAAGGCGCATGGCAGGCCGAATCCCTGGAAGACCCGCCGCCGTTGGAACGGTGGACGGTGGCGGTCGCCGCAATCGGCATGGCTTCATCCATGGCCGGCACCGGATTGCTGCTGTGGAGTTTCTGGTGATGGAATGGACCGATGACGGTATCGTTCTGGCGGTTCGCCGCCTGGGCGAAGCTGGAATCGTCGCCAGTCTGCTGACCCGCAGCCATGGACGCCATCCCGGCATGGTCCCTGGTGGGGCGGGCAAGGCTAATCGGCCGAGCCTGCAAGCGGGAAATCTGGTGCAGGCCACTTGGCGCGGCCGTCTGGCCGAGCAATTGGGAACCTATCGGATCGAACTGGTCGATGCCCATGCGGCCAAGGCCCTGGACGACGCCGCCCGACTGACCGCCTTATCCGCCGCGTGCAGCCTGTGCGAGGTGGCGCTGCCGGAGCGCCAGCCGCACGCACCGGTGTTTGTCGCCCTGCTGGCCTTGCTGGATAACCTGGGCGCCCCCTCGTGGCCGAGCATTTATGTCCATTGGGAATTGGCGCTGTTGCGTGATCTCGGTTTCGGCCTTGATCTCGAGAGCTGTGCCGCCACCGGTCAACGCGAAAACCTTGCCTATGTCAGCCCTAAATCCGCCCGCGCGGTCTCGGCCGAGGCCGGCGCGCCCTATGCCCATAAATTGTTGGCGTTGCCGGCCTTCCTGCGACACGGCGGCGAAGGCGCGCCGGCCGAGATTGCCGCGGGCATGGCGCTAACCGGCTATTTTCTTGAACGTCACGTGCTGCATCACCGGCACATCCCGATGCCGGCCGCACGTTCGCGACTGGTTGACCGTTTCCGGCCATCGTCTACTATCCGTGGGCCAGAGAGTGAAGGAACGTCATGACCCAACCTGCCGTCAGCGGCGATATCCGCGATACCTCGCTGTCCGAGGCTTTGGGCGAGCGCTATCTCGCCTATGCCATGTCCACCATCGTCTCGCGCTCGCTGCCCGATGTGCGTGATGGCCTAAAGCCGGTGCATCGGCGGCTGCTGTTCGCCATGCGTCAGTTGAAGCTGGATCCCGAGGGCGGCTTCAAGAAATGCGCCCGCGTGGTCGGCGATGTCATCGGTAAATACCATCCCCATGGCGACATGTCGGTTTATGACGCCATGGTTCGTCTGGCTCAGGATTTCGCCGTACGCTATCCGCTGGTGGAAGGGCAGGGCAATTTCGGCAATATCGATGGCGATAATGCCGCCGCCATGCGATACACCGAGGCCAAACTGACCGCCGTCGCCGCCGCTCTGATGGAAAACCTCGACGACGACACGGTGGATTTCCGCCCCACCTATGACGGTTCCGAGGAAGAGCCGATGGTGATGCCGGCGGCTTTTCCCAATTTGCTGGCCAATGGCGCCGCCGGCATCGCCGTCGGCATGGCCACCAGCATTCCGCCCCATAATGTCGGCGAAATCTGCAATGCGCTGACCCATCTGATTGCCGCCCCTGACTGTGCCATCGACGATCTGGTGCGCCACATACCTGGCCCCGATTTCCCCACCGGCGGCGTGCTGGTGGAAAGCCAGGCCGCCATCCACGAAGCCTATCGCACCGGGCGCGGCTCGTTCCGGCTGCGCGCCAGATGGGAAGTGGAAAAGCTGAGCCACGGGCTTTATCAGATCATCGTCACCGAAATCCCCTATCAGGTGCAGAAATCCAAGGTGATCGAGAAGATCGCCGAATTGTTGAATGACAAGAAGCTGCCGCTGCTGGCCGATATCCGCGATGAATCGGCGGAAGACGTGCGCGTGGTGCTGGAACCGCGCAATCGTACGGTGGAAGCCGAGATGCTGATGGAGCAATTGTTCCGTCAGACCGATCTGGAAGTGCGCATCAGCCTGAACATGAACGTGCTTGACCGCGATGCGGTGCCCAGCGTCATGAATCTCAAGCAGGTGCTGCAAGCTTTCCTTGATCACCGCATGGAGGTTTTGGAACGCCGTTCGCGCTTCCGTCTCGACAAGATCGAGAGACGGCTGGAAGTGTTGGAAGGCTATCTGGTCGCCTATCTCAATCTGGACGAAGTCATCCGTATCATCCGCGAGGAAGACGAGCCCAAGGCGGTGATGATGCGCACCTTTGGCCTGACCGAGGTGCAGACCGAGGCCATCCTCAATATGCGGCTGCGTTCGTTGCGCAAGCTCGAAGAATTCGAGATCCGCAAGGAACATGATCAGCTATCGGCGGAAAAGAGCGATCTGGAGGCATTGCTGGCCGATGTGGGCCGCCGTTGGTCGACCATCGCCAGCCAAATTGCCGCCACCCGCAAGGCGTTCGGTCCCGGAACGCCCCTGGGTGACCGCCGGACCGAACTGGCCGATGCTCCGTCGGCGGTGGTGGTGCCGATCGAAGCCTTTATCGAACGTGAACCGATTACCTTGCTGTTGTCGGAAAAGGGCTGGATCCGGGCCATGAAGGGCCATGTCGACCTGCTGGACACGGTCAAGTTCAAGGAAGGCGACCAGTTGAAACTGGCGCTAAAGGCGGAAACCACCGACAAGCTGTTGGTGTTCACCTCGGATGGCCGCTTCTACACCATTGGCGGTGACAAGCTGCCCTCGGGGCGTGGTTTTGGCGAACCGCTGCGGCTGATGATCGACATGGCCAATGACGCCGAGGTGTTGTGCGTCTTCGCCCATAAGCCGGGACGCAAGCTGTTGCTGTCGTCTTCAGGGGGACGTGGCTTCGTCGTCGAGGAAGCCGAGGTGCTGGCCCAAACCAAGTCCGGGAAGATGGTGCTGAACCTGGGGGATGGCGAAAGCGCCGCTTTCTGCCTGCCATTCGAGGGCGATGCGGTGGCTATCATCGGTGATAACCGCAAGTTGCTGGTGTTCATGGCCGATGAAATTCCGCTGATGGCCCGGGGCAGGGGGGTGTTGCTGCAAAAGTATCGTGATGGCGGCGTTGCCGATATTAAGGTCTTTACCTTGGCCGAGGGACTGTCTTGGAAGTCGGGAGAACGCACCCGCACCGAACAGGACTTGACGCCGTGGTTGGGCAAGCGCGCTTCCGTTGGTCGATTGCCGCCGACCGGCTTCCCGCGGGTGAATAAATTTACCTGAGGACTGGTCAGACCAGTTCTTTCGTGCCAGGATCGGCCCCCATAATCATGAAAGCAAGGCTGCCCGTTTAAAAGCTTTGCATAACCAGGAGGAAAGCATGGAAAGACGTTCCTTTCTGAAGGCTGCCGGTCTCGGCGTCGCCGGATCCGCCATCGCCGCCCCGGCCATCGCCCAGACCAATCCCGAGGTCAAGTGGCGCATGGCGTCCAGTTTCCCCAAAAGCCTGGACACCATTTATGGCGGGGGTGAATTCGTCGCCAAGCGTGTTGCCGAACTGACCGATGGCAAGTTCCAGATTCGTGTCTTCGCCGCTGGCGAGCTCGTTCCTGGTTTGCAGGTCATGGATGCGGTGCAGGCCGGCACCGTCGAGTGCGGCGCCACCGTTTCGTACTATTACGTCGGCAAGGACCCGACCTTCGCCTTCGAAGCGGCCATGCCCTTCGGGCTCAATGCCCGTCAGAACAATGCCTGGCTCTATCATGGTGGCGGTTTGCCGCTGTTGCGCGAGTTCTACAAGAAGTACAACGTCATCAATTTCCCCGCCGGCAACACCGGCGTGCAGATGGGCGGCTGGTTCCGTAAGGAAATCAAGACCCTGAACGACATGCAGGGCTTGAAGATGCGCATCGCCGGCATTGCCGGTCGTGTCATGGCCAAGATCGGTGTGGTGCCGCAGCAATTAGCCGGTGGCGACATTTATCCGTCGCTGGAAAAGGGCACCATCGACGCGGCCGAATGGGTCGGTCCCTACGATGACGAAAAGCTCGGCTTCCAGAAAGTCGCCAAGTACTACTATTACCCTGGCTTCTGGGAAGGTGGTCCGACCATTTCCCAGTATTGCAACCTGGAACATTGGGCCAAGTTGCCCAAGCATTACCAAGCGGCTTATGAAACCGCTTGCGCCGAATGCAATCTGGACATGCAAGCCAAGTACGATGTGCTGAACATCGACGCGCTGAAGCGTCTGGTCGGCCAGGGCGCGCAATTGCGGGCCTACCCCAAGGACGTCATGATCGCCGCTCAAGAAGCCGCGTTCGAGCTTTATGACGAAATTGCCAAGGAAAACCCCACCTTTGCCGAGATCTTGACGCCCTGGAAGAAGTTCCGCGAGGACATTCACTTGTGGTGGCGTGTCGCCGAGTTCAACTACGATTCCTTCGTCTTGTCCAACCCGGTTGGCGCTAAGAAGAAGAAATAAGCTATCAGCCAAAAAGAAAGCCCCGCCGAAATGGCGGGGCTTTTTTGTTTTGGTTTGCCTTAGCGGGTGTTTTGTTCTTCCAATTGCCGCTTGAGCGCTTCCATCGGATCTTCCGGGCCATCTTCCGGCAAGGCCGGTGTGTCGCTGCTGGTGGGGTCGCCATAGGCGGGCGCTTCGATGTTCAGCTGGATGGTGTCCACATCGATTTTGGTGCGCTTGTCCAGGCCGCCTTCCACCAACGAGGGGAAGAAAATGACCAGGGCGACCATGATGATCTGAATGCAGACAAAGGGAATGGCGCCCCAATAGATGTCGGTGGTCTTAATGCCCTTGATCCGCTTGCCGGACACCTTATCGGTGTAGTCATCCTTGGGGGCGACCGAGCGCAGGAAGAATAGGGCGAAGCCGAATGGCGGATGCATGAACGAGGTCTGCATGTTCACCGCCAGCAGAACGCCGAACCAGATGAGATCAATCCCCAGCTTTTCCGCCACCGGGCCGAGTAACGGCACGATGATGAAGGCCAATTCGAAGAAATCGAGGAAGAAGGCCAGCGCGAAAACCAGGATATTGACGACGATCAGGAAACCGATGACGCCCCCCGGCAACCCGGTCAGCAGGTGTTCGACCCACAGATCGCCGTTGACGGCGCGGAACACCAAGCCGAATACGGTCGAGCCGATCAGGATAAACAGCACGAAAGACGACAGCTTGGCGGTGCTCTCCATGGCTTGCTTGAGCAAGTCCAGGGACAGCCGACGGCGGATGAGGGCCAGAGCCAGAGCGCCAGCCGCGCCCATGGCGCCGGCTTCGGTGGGGGTGGCGATGCCAATGAAAATGGTCCCCAACACCAGGAAGATCAGCACCAACGGCGGCACCAGCGAGAACAACACCCGCTGAAACAACTTGAAACCGCGCAGGGTGCGGGCTTCGGGGGGTAAGGCCGGGGCGGCGTTGGGGCGGAAAATCGAGGTCAGGATGATAAAGCCGGCATACATGGCGGTCAGCAACAGGCCTGGGACCATGGCGCCTTGATACATGTCACCGACCGATCGGCCCAGCTGATCGGCCATGATGATCAGCACCAGCGAGGGCGGAATGATTTGAGCCAAGGTGCCGGAAGCGGCAATGACGCCGGTGGCCAGACGCGGGTCATAGCCGTAGCGCAGCATGATCGGCAACGAGATCAGGCCCATGGAAATGACGCTGGCGGCAACCACGCCGGTGGTGGCGGCGAGCAAGGCGCCGACAAAGACCACCGCATAGGCCAGGCCGCCGCGCATGGGACCAAATAACTGACCGATGGTATCCAGCAGATCTTCGGCCATACCGCTGCGTTCCAAAATCAACCCCATGAAGGTGAAGAATGGGATGGCCAGCAGGGTTTCGTTGCGCATGATGCCAAAGACACGTTCGGGCAGCGCCTGGAACAGCTCGACATGGAACAGTCCCAATTCAATGCCCAACAGGCCGAACAACAGACCATTGGCCCCCAGGGCAAATGCCACCGGATAGCCGCACAGCAAAAACAACACCAAGGCGCCGAACATCAGCGGCGCCATGTTGGCAATAATGAAGGCGCTCATTCCGATTCCCCCCCGTGATGGCCGGCGGCAGGGGCGCCGTAATGGTCGATATGGCCGCTGAGAAAAGCCACGCGCTTGATGATTTCCGAGGCGCCTTGCAACACCAGCAGGGCAAAGCCGGTGGGGATCAAAAGCTTGGCGGGCCAGCGGATCAGGCCACCGGCATCGCTGGACAATTCCCCGGTAACGAAGGAATCGACGAAGATGGGAATGGAGAGCCACATGATCATGATCGCCATGGGGAACAGGAAGAATAGCCCGCCGAAGATATCGATCCAGGCTTGGGTGCGTTGGCTGAGACCACTGGTCAGGACGTCGATACGGATGTGTTCGTTGCGCAGCAGCGTATAACCGGCGGTCAACAAAAACACGGCAGAGAACAGATACCACTGAATCTCGAGCCAGGCATTCGAACTGGTGTTCAGGCTATAGCGGATGATCGCGTTGCCGGCACTGACCAAAACAGCCAGAAGAATCAACCAGTAAACCGACCTGCCGACCATCGTATTCAGACGGTCGATCAGGCCGCTGAGTTTCAGCAGCAGCGTCATGGAACCTCCCTAGAACCTGTACCGGTATTACCTCTTGGACCTTCGCACTATGACATGGTGTCAATGCGATGGCCAGATGGGCTTTGTATTACGGTTTTCCGTAAGAGGGCTTAGCGAAACTGCGGTACTTGGTTTTGGAAGACGTCCCCATCCAGGGGTTGCCAGCCGTTGGCGCCAAAGGCTTCAAGCGGCTTGAAGCGGGATTTATAGGCCATCTTGCGGCTTTCGGCGATCCAATAGCCAAGATAAACATAGGGCAGACCCAAGCGCAGGGATTCTTCGATCAACCACAAGACCATGAATGTTCCAAAGGAACGTTGAGGCATTTCCGGCACATAAAAGCTGTAGACGGCGGACAACCCGTCGCTCATTCGGTCGGTCAGGCAGACGGCGACCAAAGTGTCGTCGGCTTGGCGGAATTCCAGCAAGAAGGTGTCGATGGGGCTGTCTTCGACCATGGATCGGTAATCGTAGAACCCCATCAACGCCATGTCGCCATTACCGTGACGCGATTCCTGGTAGCGTGAGAACAGCTTGAATTGTTCGGCGGTCGCCCGCGCCGGCACCATGCGGGCGATAAGATCGCCGTTGATCCGCCACACCTTGCGCATGGTCTTGTCGGATTGGAAGTGGCGGGCGGCGATGCGCACCGGAATGCAGGCGGAACAGTTCGGACAAGCAGGGGTATAGGCAATGGAGTGCGAGCGCCGGAAACCCGCGCGGGACAGGGCCTCGTGCAGGATTTCAGCATCGGAGCCGTTCAATTCGGTGACGATCTTGCGTTCCAGCCGGCCGGTGATATAGGGGCAGGGCAACGCCGCCGTGGTGAAGAAGAAATGCGGGCGTTTGAGTGGAATATGATCCATCGAATCCGGTCTCGGACAAGGCAATGGGGGATTATAGGCGTTTTTCTGCGTTGATGACCACCGTTCCCGCTAAAAAGTCGTGCAACGTACGGCGACGGGGGTTGAACAGGGCGACAATCAGCACCAGCCAAGCGGTCAGGGTGACAGAGCCGTAAAAGGCAACGATTTGGATGACCGCCTGGGCCAAGCTGGGCGGCGCCCCGTCAAGCAGCGAAACCACGCGAATGCCAAACAACCGCATGCCGATGGTGGCGGAACTTGGGCTGGCGATCAACAAGCTGTGATAGGCCAACGGCACCAGGGCGACCGCCAATGCCTGCAACGGCAGCAACAGACCCAGCGTCAGGATGCCCAGCACTCCCATGCCAACCCAGATCACGGTGGCGACCAGCGCGACCACGATCAGATCGACGCCATAGGCCAAAATCCGCTTGAGGGTGATGCCATCGAATAATTGGGGGTCGAGCCGCGGATCGACGCCGGATGATGGCGGCAGGATGGTGATGGTGCTGGCCATGGCTTTCTCCTCGATTGCCCACCCTAATTTAGGTGAGGGTGGGCGACGGCGCCAGGGTCAGCCCTTTTTTCCGTCATTGCCGGTGTTTGGACCGGCCGGGGGGGTGGGGGCCGGACCTTGCGTCGGAGCGGGTGTCGGCACTTCCGGCGGCGAGGTCAGGTCGTTTTCACGCAACAAGATGATGCTGATCCGGCGATTGCGTGGGGCCTTGGGGTCGTCTTGTACCAAGGGTTCGGATGAGGCGCGACCGACGATCCGGTCGATACGTTCTTCCGGCACACCAGAGGCCAGCAGGGCGCGGCGGCTGGCCAGGGCGCGATCGGCCGACAACTCCCAATTGGTATAGCCCGAGGGGTCCCGGAACGGGATGGCGTCGGTGTGGCCCGTGATGGAAATCTTGTTGGGCATTTGGTTGACGATGCGGGAAACCAGATCGAGCAAGGCCTTGGTATGGCCGAACATGGCCGAGCTTCCCGATGGGAACATGGCCAGCCCTTCCTGATCGGTAATTTGGATACGCAGGCCCTCGGGCGTGTTGTCCACCATCATCGAGCCCTGGTATTGCTTGAGCTCGGGGATGCCCTTGAGGGCGTTATCCAGAACTTCCTTGGCCTTGTCGAACTTCTGCTGTTCGCGCTCGGCCAGCTTCTCCCGGAAATCCTCTTCGCTCATTCCTTCCATCGGTTCGGTGGCGGCCGAGGTCATGTCCTCGCCGCCGGGGCCGATGGATGACGGCGGCAGGTGCTGGACCAAACTGGGAGAACTGGTCATCGACACTTGGGCGCCTTCGCCGATGACCTGGCCGCCCAAAAGTCCACCGGCCCCCGACGCGCTTTTCGACGCCATCGATGGGGCGAAATAGTTGGAAATCCCGGTCAACTGTTCTTCGGTCACCGCGTTCAGCAGCCACAACAGCAAGAAGAACGCCATCATCGCCGTCACGAAATCGGCATAGGCCACCTTCCAGGCGCCACCGTGATGGCCGCCGGCAACCTTCTTGACCCGTTTGATGATGATCTGCTGACCTTCGGCCATTCCTGCGGTGCCTCAGTCGATCAATCAGGGGGCAGATTGGTGACGGTTTCTTCCAATTCCTGGAAGGTCGGACGCAATTCGTCGGGCAGAATCTTGCGGGCGAATTCGATGGAAACCTGAGGGGCATATCCCTGCATGTGGGCAAGCAAGCCAGCTTTGATCGACATCAGGTAATAATGATCCGAATCGAAGGACAGCTGCAAGTTGCGGGAGAAGGGGGCGAAAAAGGCATAGGACACCAACACGCCGGTAAAGGTGCCGACCAGCGCCGCGCCGATCAGATGCCCCAGGACTTCCGGCGGCTCGGTGATCGAGCCCATGGTGTGAATGACGCCCAGCACCGCGGCGACGATACCCAGGGCCGGCATGGCGTCAGCCATCAGATTGATGGCGTGGGCAATCTCGTGATAATGCTTGTGATGCGCTTCCAGCTCACCATCGATGATGGATTCAAGCTCGTGCGCGTTCGAGGTGCCCAGCGTCAGCAGGCGCAGATAGTCGCACAGGAAGGTGCGAACATGATGGTCACCGGAAAAACCAGGGAATTTCTGGAACAAAGGGCTTTCATCGGGTTTTTCGACGTGGCTTTCCAGGGCCAGATCGCCCTTGGTCTTGGCCAGTTTGAATACCGCATACAGCATGGAGAGCATTTCGATATAGGCGTCCTTTTTATAGTGAGCGCCTTTGAATACCATGCCGAATTTCTTGAACACACCCATGACGATGTCTTTGGGGTTGCCCAAGAGCATTGATCCGAATGCAGCACCAAGAATGATGATGAATTCAAAAGGTTGCCACAACACAGCAAGGTGACCACCCGAAGCGGCATAACCGCCGATCACGGATGCAATGGTCACCACGATGCCGATGATCGCGAACATTCACTTCCCCTGTTGTGGTCCAATCGGGACACCACACGATCATTTGATCGTTTCGGAGAATGCTATATTTCGTTCCCTGTGTCGCGAGTCAACTGCGATCCTGGCGAAAAAAACATGATGCGGACAGGCCTTGGCGTGATTCCTTCAGCCGGCATTTGACCTGTAGGCGCGAACCCCAGTAATGTCTTTATCCGTCATCATAAAATCGAGCGAGTGCAATGACTGTCGACCAACGTACCTTCCGCAAGGCCTTGGGGTGTTTCGCCACGGGGGTCACCGTGGTGACGTCCATCAACCCCGATGATAATACGCCGGCAGGGGTAACCGTCAGTGCATTTTCCTCGGTGTCGCTGGAGCCGCCGCTGGTTTTGTTTTGCCTTGGCAACAAAACCTCGAGCCTGAACGCCTTCAAGCAATCCGGGCGTTTCGTCATCAATGTCCTGGCCGAGAACCAGCGCGATCTGTCCATTCGTTTCGCCAGCCGTTCGGATGACAAATGGGCCGGCGTCTCCATGGAGGTCGGCCTTGGCGGCGTTCCCGTGCTCAGCGGCTGCATCGCCAATCTGGAATGCTCGATTGTCAATACGGTCGAGTCCGGCGATCATGTAATCTTCATCGGCGAGGTTGAAGGCATCCATTACCAGGAAGGCGGCGCACCGCTGTTGTACTTCCGTGGGGCCTATATGGATTGCTGCACCGGCTCGGTCTGAGTCGCGCTATTCCGGCAAGCTGGCGGCCGAGCCCAATTTCCGGGCCGGATAGCCGGCTTGCCGCAATGCCGTCAGCATGGCCTCGACGTGACCGGAATCGGTGGCTTCGACCACCACATCCAGCTCGGCGCTTTTGACCGGAACGTCTTGAAAAAGCCGCTGGTGATGGACTTCCAAAATATTGCCGCCATGTTCAGCGATCAGGGCGGTGGCGTGCGCCAGCATGCCCGGCGCATCGCTGATCTCGATGCGCAGGCGGGCCAGACGGCCGGCTCGGACCAGTCCGCGCATCAGGATGGACGCCATCACCCGATTGTCGATATTGCCACCGGAAATCACCAGGGCGACCCGCCGGTCGTGGAACCTTTCCGGCCGTGACAGCAACAAGGCCAGAGGGGCGGCGCCGGCTCCCTCGGCAACGATTTTCTGCTCTTCCATCAACCAGACGATGGCCTGTTCGATGGCGAGGTCATCGACAGCCAAAACGTCGTCGAACAAGCGATCAATGATCGGCTTGGTGCGTGACCCGGGATGCTTGACGGCGATACCTTCCGCCAGAGTCTGAGCCGGTGATGGAGGTCCATCGTGGTCGTAACGCACCAAGGTGGGGAAACTGACGCTTTGGACGCCGGTCAGTCGCGGCGGCGAGGGCTCGGCGCTGAGGGCCAGGGCCATGCCGGCAGCCAGACCGCCGCCGCCGATGGGAATAATCACATCGTCGAGATCGGGCTGCTGACGCGCCAGTTCCAGGCCGACACTGCCCTGGCCGGCGATGACCCGTGAATCGTCATAAGGATGGATGAAGGTCAGGCCACGTTCCGCCGCCAGGACATGGGCATGTTGTTCGGCTTCGGCCAAGGTCTCACCGGCTTGGATCACATTGGCGCCGAACGCCGCGGTCCGCTGAACCTTGGTCACCGGGGTGAATAGCGGCATCACCACCGTGGCGGGAATGCCCAGGCGGCCGCAATGCAGCGCAACACCTTGGGCGTGATTGCCTGCCGACATGGCGATGACGCCGGCTTTCCGCTCCGCTGGGCTGAGGGCAAGGATTCGGTTCAGGGCGCCGCGGGCCTTGAACGAACCTGAATGTTGAAGGTTTTCAAGCTTCAAGAATACTTGGGCCGCGCCGGTTCGCAGGGCCAATTGGGGGGATTGGATCACCGGGGTAACCGCGACATGGTCGGCGATGGCTGCCGCCGCCGCCTGCACCTGTCGCAGGTCGGGATTCAATAACTTGGCTCCAGGGTGATGGAGGCGGAGCCGTCGGCCGGCTTGTCGATGGTGAGGCCTTCATTGGTCTGCCACCCGGGCAGAAGATCGCGATAGTGCCGCGACAACGGGTTGCCGGATTGGCCGGTGGCCAAAACGAAGGTGGTTTTGCTCAGATCCGACAGATCGAAAATCACTCGCAAACCCGGGCCATGAACATGGGTGAACTGACCGGGGATGAAGCTGCCGCGATTAATGGTGAAATCATCGCCATCGCTGGGCAATGAGGTGTCGGACAGCTGATTAAGGCCGGGAATTCGGCCCAGGATCGGATGGGCGAAGCGGGCTTGGTGAACGTCGCCCCAGCGCCATTGAGCCGGTGTTTTTCCAGGGTATTTGGCGCTTAGTTCCGTCACCGTGGCTTCCAGGGTTTCCGCGATCAGATCATCGCAGGATTCCGCCTTTTCCGTGCCGACATCGTCGCACCAATGACGATTGACGGTGAGGATTTCCCCCAGCACACGCGGACGGACCGCGCGCATGGCGGCAAGATCGCCCCCCAGTTCGTCGGCCAAAATCCGGGTCCACAGCTTGTCGAGCCAGACATTAAAGATCAGTGGCTCGGCCCGATCGCGGTCCATGCCGCCATCCCAGGAGGCGACCAGTTTCGCCGCTTCGCGGGCCTTGGCCGACGCGTCGGCCGGCACATCCAGCAATTCCTTGATTTCCTGTGCCGCTAACGACAGCGTGTCCAACTGCATCGCCCGTAAATCGGCGGGGGTGATTTTGCTTTTGTCTTCCAGCAATTCCTCGATACGCCGGGCCCGATAGCCTTCGGGCCACCGAGTGGTGATGTGGAAGGGGTATTTTTCGCCGGTCACCTGATTGTTGGCGTTGACGATCAGGCCGGTCTTGGGATTGAAGCTTTGCGGCAGTTTGGAGAACGGCACCCATCCGGTCCATTCCCCCGCATTGCTCCAGCCTTGGACCGGGGCGAAACCAGTGCCCTTGGATCGCACAGGGATACGGCCGGCGGTGATAAAGCCGATATTGCCGCCCGTATCGGCGAAAGCGAAGTTTTGCACGGGCGCGTGGAAATCGGACAAGGCGGCGACAAAGCTGCGCCAATCGACCGTCCGGCCCAACCGGTACATGGCCTGAGCAGTGCGGTCATCGGGTTCCAGCGCCGTCGATTTGAAGGCGACGACTTGGCCATCCTTTTGACCGGCGGCCAGATCGGAAATGATCGGTCCATGACGGCTTTCGCGGACAATCAGCGTTTCCGCTTGCTGCCCCTTGATGGTGATCACTTCCTGGCGGTGGCCGAAGGGGCGGGTGGTCTTGGCCACCTGATAGGAATCGTCACCGGCCAGGTTCTCGATGAACAGATCGACGGTGTCGGCGTGGGTGGTGGTGGTGCCCCAGGCGATGCGGCCGTTATGGCCGATCAGGTGAAAGGGCACGCCGGGCACCATGGCGCCGGTCAGGCGCAGACCGGGGGCCTCCACCGACAACAGATACCACAGGGATGGCGCCTGGAAGGGCAGGTGCGGGTCATTGGCCAGCAAGGGGGCGCCGCTGTCGCTGCGTTTGCCGGAGACGGCGACGACATTGGATGCCAGATGTGGCTCGGCGGCGACGGGCAGGGTGGCAAGCACCTGATCCACCAGTCCGGCGGCAATGGTCACCGGACCTTCCGTCGCTTCGGGCCACAATTCGGCCAGCCGCCGCGACGGCATCGTGGCGGCCAGCTTGCCGCGCAAGGCTTCATCCCGCCAATCGGCGGTCAATTGCAAGGCCATGATCCTGGCCCAGACCAGGGAATCCGCCGGTTGCCACGGTTCGGGCGTCAGACGCAAAAGCCTGAATTCCGGCGGTAAACGCTGCGTATTGTCGTTGATCCAGGCATTAACCCCTTCGGCGTAGGCTTTGAGGGCGTTGCGGGTCGGATCATCCAGACGCTCAACCGAGTCCTGGGCCAGTCGATAAAGCCCCAAGGTGCGCATGAAGCGGTCGTTCTTCAGCCCCGGCTCGCCGACGATCTCGGCCAGCCGGCCGGCGCCGACGCGGCGCTGCAATTCCATCTGCCACAGGCGGTCTTGGGCATGAATCCAGCCCATGGCGAAATAGGCGTCGTGGCCCGAGCGGGCGGTGATATAGGGAATGCCTGAATCGTCGCGGGTAATGGTGGCGGAATATTCCATGCCCTTGGCCGGCACCCGGCCTTCGACCCGGGGCAGCGAACTCATGATCCACACGAACGTCACCGAGACGACGGCAAGAAAAACAAGGCCGAGAACGTTGGCGAACCAGCCCCAACGGCTCATCTCTTTGCCAAAGAACACGGTTTCCACCGGCTCTGGCCGCTGAGAATCGGTAGGGGTATCCTGCACGCACGGCTCCCAAGCCAAGGGTGGAGCGGAAATAAAGGCCAGTGGTAATTGGAAGGGACGAGCCGCGCAAGTATAATGACGACGTCACGCATCGCATTTCCCAGACCATTGCCGCTATGGTATAGCCAACCAACCACTTCATCCACCGAGGATCAGATGATCGGAAAACTCAATCACGTCGCCATCGCCGTTCCCGATCTGGAAGCCGCGACCAAGCTTTATCGCGAAACCTTGGGTGCCAAGGTTTCCGATCCGGTGCCGCAGCCGGCCCATGGTGTGACCGTGGTGTTCGTGGAATTGCCCAACACCAAGATCGAATTGCTGTACCCCATGGGCGACAAGTCGCCGATTGCCGCTTTCTTGGAAAAGAACGCCGCCGGCGGCATCCATCATATCTGCTACGAAGTGGCCGATATCTTGGCCGCGCGGGATCAGTTAAAGGCCCAGGGCGCCCGCGTGCTGGGCGACGGTGAACCCAGGATCGGCGCCCATGACAAGCCGGTGCTGTTCCTGCACCCCAAGGATTTCTGCGGAACTCTGGTCGAGTTGGAGCAGGCCTGAGCCTGTGCCGGGGGCATCATGAGCGGATATTGCGACACTGCCCCCGGTCATCCGGTTCATGGCCCTTATCACGACCATGAATACGGCTTCCCCGTGCGCGACGAGCAGGTTTTGTTCGAGCGCCTGGCTCTGGAAATCTTTCAAGCCGGGTTGTCTTGGTTGATCGTGCTGAAAAAGCGCCCGACCATGAACGCCGCCTTTCACGGCTTCGCTGTCGATGTGGTGGCCGCCTTCGGTGAAGCCGATATCGAGCGTCTGCTCAATGATGCCGGCATCATCCGCAATCGCCGCAAGATTTTAGCGATTATCGAAAATGCCCGCCGCATTCAAGCGCTGCGCCAGACTCATGGCGGGTTGGCGGCATGGCTGGACGCACATCACCCCCGCGACAAGGCCGATTGGGTCAAGTTGTTCCGACAGCATTTCGTCTTCATGGGCGGCGAGGTCGTCGGCGAGTTTCTGATGAGTATCGGCCTGTTGCCCGGCGCCCATCGTCCCGATTGTCCGGTATGTCAACAGATCGCCCAGATCCGGCGAAGCTGAAACGCAAAAGGGCAAGACCGTTTCCGATCTTGCCCTTTCTGCGTCTCCGCGCCTGGACTGCCCTTAGGCAATCCGGCGACCTCCTCCCTAAACTTGAGCCGCAGCATGGGTGTCGTTTTCGACTTGCCCCAGCGCCCCCGTATGTGGGTTGAGAAGGACTTTACGCAATTTCCTGGCGTGCGTCACCATTTTTTTTCCTGAAAATTTCGCGATTGTCATTTTCTGCGGATTGCCTTGATGATGCCATGCGGTTGAAGCATCCTTATGCCAGAACCCCTTGCGATTGGAAGGCCAAGGCCTATGATTCGCTCATCCGCCGCGCTTGTCGTCGCCGTCTTGACCGCCGTGCCGACTCCGCTTTTTGCCCAAGCCCAGACGAATGCGCCGACACCGCTTCGAATTACCATCACCAAGATGGATTGTTCGCGGCTGGTTCGCCATATGCCGTCCGACGACGTGGCTTTCCGTCCGGGCGAGGGGCTGCCCGGACAGCAGGTGGTCCCCGCCGACGTTCCCGGCAGCGGGGCGGCGGCCCTGCCCAATCTGCTGCCGGACGTGCTGGAAATCCCGCTCAACGTCAAGCCATTGCAGGGTAAGGCCTATGCCACTCATGGGCTGGACGACACCAATATGTCGTTGGGGGTGGTGCGCTATGACATCGCCAGGGGCACGTTCAGCCTGAACGGCGAACCCTTGGGCGGTCCCGATCAGCAAGCCTTGGCCGAGGCTTGCGCCAAACGCGGGGTACGCTGAACAGCGGCGTCGCTTGTCATCCCCGTGGCCTTTGCCTAAAGTGACGCGCCTTGGCGGGAAAATCCCGCGCCTTTCGCTTGTCTTCGAGGATGTCCATGCGCCTGTCCCGCTTTTTCCTGCCGACTCTCAAGGAAACCCCGTCCGAGGCGCAGATCGCCTCGCATCGTCTGATGCTGCGTGCGGGCATGGTCCGGCAATCCGCCTCGGGCATCTATACGTGGCTGCCGCTGGGGTGGAAGGTCCTGCAAAAGATCGAGCAGATCGTGCGCGAGGAACAAGACGCCGCCGGCGCCCAGGAATTGCTGATGCCGACCATCCAATCGGCGGATATCTGGCGTGAATCCGGGCGGTACGATGCCTATGGCAAGGAAATGCTGCGCATCGTTGATCGCCACGACCGCGAGATGCTGTATGGCCCGACCAACGAAGAGCTGATCACCCAGATTTTCCGCGACAACGTTAAAAGCTACCGGCAGTTACCGCAAAGCCTGTACCACATCCAATGGAAATTCCGCGATGAAGTGCGTCCGCGTTTCGGCGTCATGCGCGGGCGCGAATTCCTGATGAAGGACGCCTATTCCTTCGATATCGATTTCGACAGCGCCAAGCGCTCGTATGAGGCCATGTTCAACGCCTATTTGCGCACTTTCAAGCGCATGGGCCTGACCGCCATTCCCATGGTTGCCGATTCGGGGGCCATCGGCGGCAACCTGACCCACGAATTCCACGTCCTGGCGGAAACCGGTGAATCGGGCGTCTTTTATGACGTGGCCTACGAGGAATTGGCGGCCAAGGATGCCGTCGATTTGGACGCTTTGTCCAAGCTGTACGCGGTCACCGACGAAAAGCACGACCCCAATTCGCCCGATTGTCCGCCGGCCGAACGTCTGAAGGAAGCTCGGGGCATCGAGGTTGGCCACATCTTCTATTTCGGCACCAAATATTCCAAGGCCATGGGCGCCGTGGTCGCTGGTCCCGACGGCAATCCGGTGCATGTGGAGATGGGCTCTTACGGTATCGGCGTATCGCGCCTTGTTGGCGCCATTATCGAGGCTTATCACGATGATCGGGGCATCAAATGGCCGGAAGCGGTCGCGCCCTTCAAAGTTGGCCTGATCAACCTGAAAGCGGGCGACAATGCCTGCGACCGGGTGTGCGAGGATATCTATCGGGCATTGTCCGAGCAGGGTGTCGACGTGCTGTACGACGACCGCGATGATCGTGCCGGCGTCAAATTCGCCGATATGGATCTGATCGGCTTGCCCTGGCAGTTGATCGCCGGCCCCAAGGGAATCGCCGCTGGCGTCGTCGAGTTGAAGAATCGCCATACCGGCGAAAAGGAAGAATTGTCGGTGGAAGCGGCCTTGGCCCGTCTGACCGCCTAAGGAGATTGCATGATTTTCGACGCCTTCGAGCGGATGGTCGCCTTCCGTTACCTGCGCGCGCGCCGTAAGGAAGGGTTCATTTCCGTCATCGCCGGTTTCTCGCTTTTGGGCATTGGCCTGGGAGTGGCGACGCTGATTGTGGTGATGGCGGTGATGAACGGCTTTCGCCAGGAATTGCTGACCCGCATTCTTGGCATCAATGGCCATATGGGCGTCTATGGCAATGGCGCGGCGTTGACCCAATTCGATCCCTTGGCTGGGGCGATCCGGGAATTGCCTGGCGTGGTCCGGGTTATTCCCACCGTCGAGGGCCAGGTCATGGCGACTTCGGCCGGCGGCGCCTCGGGCGCCATCGTTCGTGGCGTGCGTCCCGACGATCTGCTGGCTCGCGACATTTTCGCCAAGGGGCTCGGCGGAAGCGCGGATGCGTTCAAGGCGGGCGAGGGGGTTTTGATCGGCTATCGGTTGGCGGAAAAGCTTGGATTGCAGATCGGCGACACCGTTACCCTGATCTCGCCCAAGGGCAATGCCACCGCCTTTGGCACGGTGCCGCGCATGCGCGGCTACACCGTCGCCGGCACCTTCAATGTCGGCATGTTCGAGTATGATTCCGGCTTCATGTTCATGCCGCTGGAAGCGGCGCAAACCTATTTCAAATACCCCGATTCGGTGACCCAGATCGAGGTGTTCCTGAACAACCCGGATAAAGTCTCGGAAGTGCGGAACGCCATCTACCGGCTGGCCCAGGGCAATGTTCGCATCTATGATTGGCAGCAGGCAAATGCCAATTTTTTCAATGCGGTACAGGTGGAACGCAATGTCATGTTCCTGATCCTGACCTTGATCATCCTGGTCGCCGCCTTCAACATCATCTCGTCGCTGATCATGTTGGTCAAAGACAAGGGGCGTGATATCGCCATCTTGCGCACCATGGGGGCGACGCGTGGCATGATCATGCGTATCTTCTTCCTGGCGGGGGCTTCGGTTGGGGTGGTCGGTACCGTGCTGGGGACCCTGTTGGGGGTATGGTTCGCCACCCATATCGAGCAGATCCGTCAATTCATCCAGTCGATTATCGGCCGCGAACTGTTCGCCGCCGAAATCTATTTCCTGACGCAATTGCCCGCGCGGGTCGAAACCGGCGAAGTGGTGGTGGTGGTGCTGATGGCCCTGGGACTGTCCATTGCCGCCACCATCTATCCGTCCTGGCGCGCCGCCAATCTGGACCCGGTGGAGGCCTTGCGTTATGAGTGAGGTGATCACCGCCGGCCTGCGCCTGGATTCCATCCGCCGCACCTTCACCCAGGGCAAGGAAGCCCTGCATGTTCTGGACGGCGCCGCTTTGGCCATTCAACCGGGCGAGATCGTCGCCTTGGTCGGGCCGTCGGGGGCTGGTAAATCCACATTGCTGCATATCGCCGGCCTGCTGGAGCGCCCGGACGAGGGCGAGGTGTGGCTGGCCGGGCAGCCTTGCGGCAAGCTGTCGGAAACCAAGCGCACGCAATTGCGCCGTTCGCATTTGGGCTTCGTCTATCAATACCATCACCTGTTGCCGGAATTCTCGGCGGTGGAAAACGTCATCCTGCCGCAGATGATCGCCGGCGCCTCTCGCAAGGCGGCTTCGCTGCGGGCGTTGGAATTGCTGGACCGCATGGGCTTGAAGCCCCGAGCGGAACACCGCCCCGGTCAGTTGTCGGGCGGCGAGCAACAGCGTGTGGCCATTTGCCGCGCCCTGGCCAATCAGCCCAAGGTCTTGTTGGCTGACGAACCCACCGGCAATCTCGACCCGCATTCCGCCGATGGGGTGTTCGCTCAGCTGCTGCATTTGGTGCGATCGACCGGTGTCGCCGCCCTGATTGCCACCCATAATCCCGATTTGGCCAAGCGCATGGATCGGGTGGTGCGGCTGGCCGATGGAAAACTGACGGCGGGGTAAGCCATGCCGATTCATGCCGACTTTGTTCACCTGCGCACCCACACCGCCTATTCCTTGTCGGAAGGGGCGATCAAGCTCAAGCAGCTGGTCAAGCTGTGCGAAACCCAGATGATGCCGGCAATCGGCATCGCCGATACCGGCAATCTGTTTGGAGCGCTGGAGTTTTCCAGCTCTTGCGCCGATGCCGGCATTCAGCCGATCATCGGTTGTCAGGTCGCCATCCGCCGCGAGGGCGAGGCGCCAACCCGCGACGGCCGCCGTCCCGATCCCGATTGGCTGGTGTTGCTGTGCCAGAATGAAGGCGGTTATGCCAATCTGCTGAAGCTGGTGTCCAAGGCCTATCTGGAAACCGATGCCGGCGAAACGCCGCAAGTGACCCTTCACGACCTGGAAACCCGCTCTGATGGCTTGATTGTCCTGACGGGCGGCCCCGGCGGCCCGATCAACCGTCTGCTGGTCGATGGCTTGGCCGACAAGGCGGAAATATTGCTGGTCCGTCTGGCCCAAGCGTTCCCCGGCCGCACATATGTGGAATTGCAGCGCCACGGCGAGGATAACGAAGACCGGGCCGAGCCGGGATTGGTGGATTTCGCCTATAAGCACGATTTGCCGCTATTGGCCACCAACGAACCCTTCTTCGCCGACCGCGCCATGTACGAAGCTCATGACGCCTTGATCTGTATCGCCGAGGGCGCCTATGTCGCCCAGGACGAGCGGCGGCGGCTGACGCCGGAGCATTACTTCAAATCGCCGGCCGAGATGCGGGCGCTGTTCGCCGATTTGCCTGAAGCCTGCGACAATACCTTGGTGGTGGCCAAGCGCTGCGCCTTCATGGTGTCCAAGCGCAAGCCGATCTTGCCGCCGTTTCGCATGGATGGTCTGACCGAGGCTGATGTGCTGCGGCAAAAATGTTGGGAAGGTCTGGCCCAACGCCTGGAAAAACACGTCTTCCAACCCGGCATGACCGAAGAGGAAAAAGAACACGCGGCCCGACCTTACCGCGAGCGTATCGATTACGAGATCGGCGTGATCGAGCAGATGGGCTTTCCCGGCTACTTCCTGATCGTGTCCGACTTCATCCAATGGTCCAAGGCCCATGATATTCCGGTGGGGCCGGGCCGTGGTTCGGGTGCCGGCTCGGCGGTGGCCTGGGCCTTGACCATCACCGATCTCGACCCGTTGCGCTGGGGTTTGCTGTTCGAACGCTTCTTGAACCCCGAACGCGTTTCCATGCCCGACTTTGATATCGATTTCTGCCAGGACCGGCGCGAAGAAACCATTCGCTACGTCCAGGAGAAATACGGCTATCACCAGGTCGCCCAGATCATCACTTTCGGTAAATTACAGGCCCGCGCCGTGCTGCGCGACGTCGGCCGCGTGTTGCAGATGCCTTATGGTCAGGTTGATCGTATCTGCAAGATGGTGCCCAACAATCCAGCCAGCCCGGTGACGCTGGAGCAGGCGCTGGACATCGAACCGTTGTTGAAGGAAGCGCGCGAGCGTGACGAGGCGGTGGCCCATCTGCTGGATATGGGGATGAAGCTTGAGGGGCTGTACCGCCATGCCTCAACCCATGCCGCCGGCGTGGTCATCGGCGACCGCTCGCTTGACGAATTGGTGCCGCTGTATCGCGACCCGCGTTCGGACATGCCGGTCACCCAATTCAACATGAAATGGGTGGAAGCCGCCGGTCTGGTCAAATTCGACTTCTTGGGTTTGAAGACCTTGACGGTGATGATCACCGCCATCAAACATATAAAGAAAACCAAGGGATTAGACGTCGATCTTTCAGCTTTGCCTTTGGATGATCCGCTCACCTACGAGCTCTTGACCCGGGGCGATGCCGCCGGTGTGTTCCAGTTGGAAAGTTCGGGCATGCGCGACGTTTTGCGCAAGATGCGGCCCAACCGGCTGGAAGATCTGATCGCCGTGGTGGCGTTGTACCGTCCCGGCCCGATGGATCAGATTCCGCGCTACATTGCCTGTAAGCACGGTCTGGAACAGCCCGATTACATGCACCCGTTACTGGAACCGATCCTGAAGGAAACCTTCGGCATCATGGTCTACCAGGAACAGGTGATGCAGATCGCTCAGGTGTTGTCGGGCTATTCCTTGGGCGGCGCTGACCTGTTGCGCCGGGCCATGGGTAAAAAGATCAAGGAGGAGATGGAAGCCCAGCGGAAGGCCTTCGTCGATGGCGCCGTCGCCCGTGCGGTGGATGGTGACCAGGCCTCGATGATCTTCGACAAGGTGGCCAAGTTCGCCGAATACGGCTTCAACAAATCGCACGCCGCCGCCTATGCTTTGATCGCTTATCAGACGGCATGGCTGAAAGCCAATCATCCGGCCGAGTTCATGGCCGCGACCATGACCTATGAAATGAGCAATACCGACAAGCTGAATTCGTTCCGCCAGGAACTGGACCGCTTGAAGATCAAGTTGTTGCCGCCCGACATCAACAAGTCGCAGCCGACCTTCTCGGTGGAAAAACTGGTGGATGGCAGCCACGCGGTGCGTTACGCCCTGGCGGCGTTGAAAAATGTGGGCGAAGGGGCATGCCGGTCCATCGTCGAGGAACGTGATCGTGCCGGCGCCTATAAGGATCTGTTTGATTTCGCTCGCCGTTTGGACACCAAGCAACTGAACCGCCGGCAGATGGAAAACATGGTTCGCGCCGGGGTGTTCGACAGCGTCGAGAAAAACCGCGGCAAGGTGTTCAAAAATTGCGAAGGCCTGCTGCGCTATGGCGCCAACGAGGCCGAGCAACGCCAATCGTCACAAATGAGCCTGTTGGGCGGCAATGTGGCGCCGCCGCCGAAGCTGGAAAATGCCTCGGATTGGTCGCCACATGAAAAGCTGACTCAGGAATTCGACGCCATCGGCTTTTATCTGTCGGCCCATCCGCTGGATGCCTTCACCAAAAGCCTGCGTCGTCTGGGCGTGCTTAAAATATCGGAACTGGCCAAGCATCTGCAAGCCGGCGGTAAAAGCCGGGTCAAGCTGGCCGGTTCCATGCTGTCGAAGCAGGAACGCACCTCGGCCAAGGGCAGTCGTTACGCCTTCGTTACGGCTTCCGATTCATCGGGAATGTATGAAGTCACCTGTTTTTCCGAAGTCTTGGCGGCATCGCGGGAAATTCTTGATGCCGGCGGGCCGCTGCTGTTCGACGTTGACGCCCGCCTGGAAGAAGAACAATTGCGCCTGACCTGTCAGCGCATCGCCTCGCTGGACCAAGAAGCGGCCAAAGCCGCTGCCGGCGTGCGTATCTTTATCCGTGACGAGGCGCCGATCCCGGCCTTGGTGCAATTGGTCGCCAAGGAAGCCAAAGGCCGCAACCGCGTTTCCATCGTTTCGCAATTGGGAACGCGTGAGGTCGAGGTCGGCCTGCGCAACACCATCACACTCAGCCCCGGCTTCATGGGGGCGCTGCGGTCGGTTTCCGGCGTGGTCGAGGTGGAAGAAATCTAGCCGCTGAAATCGTAAAGCCCGCCGTGATCGTCGCGGCTGCCGGCTTGGGCGTAAGCCTCGACCGCTTTGCGATGGGCCTGGGCGGCGGCGGAAAAATCAGCGGAAGAAGGGGTGGAGACCGAGGTGGCGGCGGCGGCGATGGCCTTATGCGCCCGGGCGGCGTCTTCATCTGAAGTATTGGCGGGCACGCCGACATCAACCTTACCGGCGACGGCATAGAACTTACCGTCCGGGCCTTGCACATATTGATATTGCGGCGCCCCGCCATAGGCGCCGGCGACGGCGGCATGCTTGCGTTCCTCGGCCTTAACCGCGCGGTCGGCACTTTGCAATTGCTTGAGATTTTGCCGTTCGCTCTGGCTCAGATCCTTTTCGCCGGCGGCTTGCGTCCCGGCTTGACTGAGCGGGGTGGTGAGAACGCGCGAAATCTTTTGCCCGGCCTCGTCCACGGAACCGGGCATGACAGTGACCACACGGGCCGGTCCATGGGGCGTCGCAATGACGCTGCCGATGGAAGACATCTCATCTCCAGCGTTGGTTGACGATCATCATAACCCAATTTCCGCGTAAGTGATATCCGGGGCTGTAACACGCTGCTTTTCAGTGTCATCATATTGAAAAATCATAAGTAAACAGAGGAGAGCCCCATGAAAGCATCCCCCATTATCCTTGCCCCCAATGGCTTCCCCTGGCGGGCCGCTGTGGTCGGTGTCGCCGTCATCGTGGGCGGCATTGTCGGCGGCACGATCCTTTTCCCCAATGCGGCCATTGGCGGAGTTTTCATCGTTACCGCTTTGGTCGGCATTGCCGCCTTTGCCGGCAGTTTGGGCTGATCATTCTGATTGCCGCGATTGACGGGGGCGGCGGCTAAGCCTATTGAAGAAGCCGCTATTGGCGGCCAATTGCGGCCGTCCAGAACCGGAACGAGTTCTTCTCATGCGCTTGCCGCTGGCCCTGATCGCCGTTGTCGTTACCGCCCTTGTCAGCTTTGCCGGTTGGTGGTGGTTCAATCGTCCGATCCCAGTGGGCTTGACCTTTGACGAGCCGTTTCCATCGGTCTCGTTCGCGTCGTTCCGGCGCGGGCAAAGCCCGATCACGGGCGATTACCCGCCGCCGGCTCAGGTCGAGGAAGACCTTAAAAGTCTGGTGGGGGTGACCAAGGGAATCCGCACCTATACCAGCCGCGAAGGCATGGACGTGCTGCCGGCCTTGGCCCGCAAGCATGGCATCGAGGTTACCCATTCGGCATGGCTGGGCAAAAAGACGGACATCAACGCCAAGGAAGTGCAGGCGCTGATCAAGGCCGCCAATGCCAACCCGGACGTGATCAAGCGGGTCATTGTCGGCAACGAGGTGTTGTTGCGTCAGGACCTGACGCCGGAACAGCTGATCGCCTATATCCGTCAGGTCAAGGCGGCGGTGAAGCAGCCTGTGTCCTATGCCGATGTCTGGGCGTTCTATCTGCGCTATCCGCAAGTGGCCGACGAGGTGGATTACATCACCATCCACATTCTGCCCTATTGGGAAGACGAGCCGGTTGGAGTCGAGCAATCGGCCGAACACATCGTCAAAATCTACCGGATGATTCAG
Source organism: Magnetospirillum sulfuroxidans (assembly GCF_018224925.1). GTDB lineage: Bacteria > Pseudomonadota > Alphaproteobacteria > Rhodospirillales > Magnetospirillaceae > Magnetospirillum > Magnetospirillum sulfuroxidans. The sequence continues at coordinate 494,839 of NZ_JAGTUF010000001.1, forward strand.
GCGAAATTCCCCGGCAAACCGATCTTGATTGGCGAAGCCGGTTGGCCGACCAAGGGTCGCAATCGCGGACCCGCGGCGGTGAATATGGAAAATGCCGCTTTCTTCGTTCGGACCCTGGCCAAAGTGTCGAAAGAAAACGGCTTTGATTACAATGTCGTCGAGGCTTTCGATCAACCCTGGAAAGCCAAGCTGGAAGGGACCGTCGGTGCCTTTTGGGGGGTGGTCGATACCCATCGCGACGTCAAGTTCGGCATGTCCGGCCCGATCCAGGCCAATCCCAACTGGTTGATCCATGCCCTGGCCGCGGTGGTGGCGGGATCAGCGGCAGCGCTGTTTTTCCTGCGCCAAGCCGAGGCTTATTCCGCGGGCCGCATTATCGTGCTGGCGATCTTGGCTCAAGTTCTGGCCACCGCGCTGGTTTGGCAAGCCCTGAACGCGTGGTGGATCGCCTATAGCTTGTTTCAGGATGGCTGGGCGCTGGCGCGGATCGTCTTGCAGGCGGTTTTCGCCTGGCTGATTTTCCAGACAGCCGCCCTGGGTTTGCGTCAAGACGCCGGGGCGCAGCCCAATCGCTGGGGCGAGCGTCTGACCATCGTCTATGCGGGCTGCGCCTGGGCGATCAGCATGTTGCTGCTGTTCAACGGTCGCTATCGCGATATTCCCAATCTGGAATTCCTGGTCCCGTGTGTCGGTCTGACCGCCTGGGGGCTGATCCGCATGGGGGTTCAGGGCAAGGGCTGGGCCGAGGCGTTCGCTGTCGGCCATCTGTTCGCCGGCGCCACCCCGGCGCAATTGGGACCGGCCAAGGAAATGACCATCGGCCTGTGGATCGCCGCCGCCGCCGCGCCGCTGTCGGAAGCCGTCGCCCTGTATATGGGGGAAGACTTCCAAACCATGCATCCCGACCTGGATCAGCAAATTCCGCTGTTAGCGAATATCGCTGTGGCCAATGGCGAGATGCTGGTTTGGATGGCCATGGTGATGATTATGTCCATTCCCTTCCTGGCGGAATGGATGCTGGCCAAGAAGGGAAGGGCCGCTTAGCGGCACTCTCCCTTCGAACCTTCGGCGCAAACCCGGCCATCGATCCAGATGGCGCCGCTGAGATTGGCGGCCATCCATAGCACGCGGGTGATGTTGGCGCCTTTGAGGTTGGCGCCGGATAGGTTGGCGTCAAGGAAGTTGACGCCTTCCAGATTGGCCCCTTCCAGATTGGCCCCGACCAGATTGACCGCATGCATGTGAGAACCGGAGAAATCCACGTTCTTGAGCGTAGCCTTTTGAAAATTGGCCAGTTGCATGTGCGAGCCGGACAGGTTGGCGCCAGTCAGATCGGCTTCGTCCAGGCGGGTGGCCATGAACTGACCATCGTGCAGATCGATCCCCGGTGCTTTCAGCTTGCGCAATTCGGCCCAGCCACAATTCGCTTCGGGCACCAATTGACAGCTTGGGTTGACATTCTCCTTGTCATTGGCCCAAGCGGATGTCGCGATCAAAGAAAATAGCACGGTAAAGAGTGGATTGATGCGCAAGACCATATCCTCCTGATATTCACCCATTCGCATAAAAGAATATGCGAATAAATGGTGTGGAATATGGCCATAATAACCAAGGTCAATGTTGGACGGTATTGACCTTGGCTAATAACGGGAAATAAATGTTTATTTATTGAGGAGGCGGGCCGCTTCCGGAGCGCAATACGTCAGCACCGCATCGGCACCGGCGCGCTTGAAGCCCATCAGGCTTTCCAGCATCACCCGATCCCAATCCAGCCAGCCATTAAGAGCGGCAGCTTTCAACATGGCGTATTCGCCTGACACCTGATAGGCCAGCGTCGGCAGCTTGAAGCTTTCCTTGACCCGGCGGACGATGTCCAGATAGGGCATGCCCGGCTTGACCATGACCATGTCGGCGCCTTCGGCGATGTCCATGGCCACTTCGCGCAGGGCTTCGTCGCTATTGGCCGGATCCATCTGGTAGGTCTTCTTGTCGCCTTTAAGCGCCCCGGTCGAGCCCACGGCATCGCGAAACGGACCATAGAAGGCCGAGGCGTATTTGGCGGCATAAGACAGAATTTGAACGTTTTGCAGACCGGCGGCTTCCAAGCTGGCGCGGATGGCGGCGATGCGGCCGTCCATCATGTCCGACGGGGCGACGATATCGCAGCCGGCTTCAGCCTGGACCAAGGCCATGCGCGCCAGAATTTCCACGCTTTCGTCATTGACGACGTAATTGTCGCGGACGATGCCGTCATGGCCATCGGAATTGAACGGATCCAGCGCCACGTCACAGATGACGCCCAGTGCGGGCACGGCCTTTTTCACCGCCGCCACCGCCCGACACACCAGATTGCCGGGGTTGATCGCCTCGCGGGAATCGGGGGTCTTGAGCGACGCGTCCACCGAGGGAAAGATGGCGATGGCCGGAATTCCCAGATCGGCGGCCTGACGGGCGGCCTCGACCAGCAGGTCGATGCTGAGACGCTGAACCCCAGGCATGGAAACGATATCTTGCCGCACCTTGTTGCCTTCGACCACGAATAACGGCCAGATCAGATCGTTGACGGTCAGGACGTTCTCGGCCACCAGACGGCGCGACCAGTCGTGGCGACGGGGGCGGCGCAGGCGGGTGTCGGGGCAACGGGTTTGCGGCAGAAACAGCGACACGGCAATCACTCCGGGCTTGAAAAGACGACCAGTGGACATCGCATGCCCAGTCTATATCGCCAAGTGAACAATCCTACATCAAAGACGAAGGGCCGGCCCTTTTCAAGGCCGGCCCCGTACTGGCGGTTATCGTGGTTCAGGCGGCGTCCAGCGCCTGGCTTAGATCGGCCAGGATATCGTCCATGTGTTCAAGGCCGATGGACAGCCGCACATAACCGGGGGTCACCCCGGTGGCCAGCTTATCGGCATCGGAAAGCTGGGAATGGGTGGTGCTGGCCGGATGAATTGCCAACGAGCGGGAATCACCAATGTTGGCGACGTGGTAGAACATTTCCAGTTTGTTGATGAAGCGCTTGCCGGCCTCGGCCCCGCCCTTGAGTTCAAAGCCGAGCAGGGCGCCATAGCCATGCTTGAGGATCGCATTGGCACGGCGGCGGCTTTCCCCCTGCATGGCGCCGGGATAGATCACCTTTTCCACCTTGGGATGCTTGGCCAGCCAATGGGCCACGGCAGCGGCGTTGTCGGAATGCACGCGCATGCGCAACGGCAAGGTTTCCAAGCCTTGGATGAACTGGAAGGCGTTCATCGGGCTCATGGCCGACCCCAGGTCTCGCTGCAAGATGACGCGGGCACGGATGATATAGGCGACGGGTCCCAACGGCTTGACCGCCTCGGTCCAGACGGCGCCGTGATAGCTGGCATCGGGTTGCGTCAGCAGCGGGAAACGGGCCCCATGCTTCTCCCAGTCGAACTTGCCGGAATCGACGATCATGCCGCCGATCGAGGTGCCGTGACCGCCGATGAACTTGGTGGTCGAATAGACAATGATATGAGCGCCATGGTCAAACGGCTTGCACAGCACCGGGCAGGCGGTGTTGTCCATGATCAGCGGCACGCCGATCTGTTCGGCCAGGGCGGCGACTTCCTTGATCGGAAAGGCCTGCAATTTCGGGTTGGGCAGGGTTTCGGCATACCAGCAGCGGGTCTTGTCATCGCTGGCGCGAACAAAGGCTTCGGGATCGGCCGGATCAACGAAGCGGGCCTCGATTCCGAACTGCTTCAAGGTGTTGGCGAACAGGTTCCAAGTCCCGCCATACAGATCGGTGGAGGTGACGAAATTGTCGCCGGCCTGGCACAAATTCATCACCGCGAAGGTGCTGGCCGCTTGCCCGGACGACGTGGCCAGGGCGGCGGCGCCGCCTTCCAGCGCGGTGATGCGCTGTTCCAGCACGTCCTGGGTCGGGTTCATGATGCGGGTGTAAATATTGCCCATCTCCGACAGCGCGAACAGATTGGCGGCATGGTCGGTGTCACGGAACAAATACGAGGTGGTCTGATGAATGGGAACCGCCACCGAACCGGTGGTGGGATCGGCGCGCCAGCCAGCGTGGAGAACGATGGTTTCCGGGTTTTTGCTGTTGATCGCCATAATCCTGCTTTCCCTTCAAAAGTACCGCCGTCGGAACGGCCACGTCATTATAGGCGGAAGTTGAACACCGCCGGTTGCGGGTGTCAAGCGGGGCAATTTTATTAACCAGCGCTCATATGTAAAATATCGCGCATTAACGATTCGTTTCCTGACGCCTCTTAGAATGGCTGAAAGTCATCAGGAGACGCCGTCATGGCCGGCAGGGAAGTGTATTTCGAATTCCGTCGGGTCGGCAATTACGTGCGGGTCACCGCCATCGATTCGCTGACCGGCACTGAAATCACCGTGGCCGGCGACGCCAAGGCCGGAGAAGCCATGCTGAAACAGACAGCGCTGCGCAAGCTGGAATACGTGCTGGCGAAAAAGCAGGGTTAACGGCTTGGCGGCCCTGGATGAAAGGCTGTCGTGGTGAGGGCACGATCCCCCCATCTTTGGCTGGCCCTGTCGCCGCACGGCTTTGGCCATGCTGCCATGACGGCATCGGTGATCACCGAGGTCCAGCGTCGTCGCCCCGATCTGCGTCTGACCATCCAGACCGGTGTTGACGCAAGATTTCTGCACAGCCGTTATCGTGACTTCAAACACATCGACCACATTGCCGATTTCGGGTTTCGCATGGTTTCCGCCACCGGCATCGATTTAGAAGCCAGTGCTCGCGATTATGCCGCGCTGATGACGCGCTATGCTGATGCCGTCGCCGATAATGCCCTGATGATGGCGGCGGAGCGGCCTGATCTGGTTGTGTCCAACGTCGCCTTCGTTCCCTTGGCCGCTGCCGCCCGGCTGGGCATTGCTTCGCTGGCACTGTCGTCATTGAACTGGGCCGACATGTATCGGCATTACCTGGGGGATCGACCGGAAGCGGCCGAGGTGCTGGATCGTTTGTACGCTGCCTATCACAGCGCCGAGATGTTCTTGCACTGCACGCCGGGGCAGGCGATGAGCTTGAAGAACCTGCGCTCTATCGGCCCCATCGCCAATGTCGGCCACCGCCAGGCCCAAAAGCTGCGGGAAAATCTGGGGCAAGGCATGGATGTGCGTATCGGGCTGGTTGCCTTTGGCGGCATCGACCACGATATGCACATGGGCCGGTGGCCGGAACTGCCGGGCTGGCTGTGGCTCAGTTCGCAAGATGGCCTGGAGCGCCCCGATATAGTCCCGTGGCAGCGCGGGGGGCTGTCTTTCACCGATCTGATTGCCTCGGTCGAGGTGGTGGTGACCAAGCCCGGCTATGGCACCTTTACCGAGGCCGGCATGGTTGGCGCCCCGGTTTTGTATACGGCGCGGCCCGATTGGCCGGAATCCCCGCATCTCGACCATTGGCTGGCGGCCCACACACAATGTCTGATGACCGAGGCAAACAGCCTTGTCGATGGGGCCTTGCCTAGTTTACTGCATACGTTGTTTTCATTGCCGCGACAACAGGTTGCCACCCCAGACGGGGTAACGCAGGCGGCTGAAATCATTCTTTCCCGGCTGCCTGCGCGCATCGAAACAACATAAGTAGTTGGGTGGAGCTGAATTCATCACGACGATGCATCGACCGCAGCGGCCACACTTAAGGAGGAGAGGCGGATGACCGATCAAGCCCGGCTGATTTACCTGACGGCGCCGGATCGGGCGACCGCCGAGGGCCTGGCCCGCACCATCGTCGGTGAACGGCTGGCGGCTTGCGCCAATATTCTCGGCCCGATCACCTCGGTCTATTGGTGGGATGGGAAAATCAACGAGGAAGGGGAAATCGCCTTGTTGTTCAAGACGATGGCCTCGAATGTGCCCGCCCTGACCGACCGTATCCGGCAAATGCACCCCTATGAATGCCCTTGCATCGTCGCGCTGCCGCTGGAAGGCGGGAATCCGGATTTCCTCGCTTGGATTGCCGCCGAGATCAGGCCGGCAACCATACCGACGCGGTAGCTTGGGCGGCGATACCCTCGCGCCGGCCGGTGAAGCCCAGGCCTTCGGTGGTGGTGGCCTTGACGCTGACCCGATCCATGGGCAGGCCCAGGATATCGGCCACCCGTGCCCGCATGGCCGGGCGATGCGGGCCCACCTTGGGCCGTTCGCAGATCAAGGTGACGTCCACATGCACGACCTTGCCGCCCAAACCGGCAACCAAAGCCGCGGCATGGGCGAGGAAGCGGTCGGAGGATACGCCGCGCCATTGTGGGTCCGAGGGCGGGAAATGGGCGCCGATATCGCCGGCGCTCACAGCCCCCAAAACCGCGTCGGTCAGCGCGTGTAAGGCAACATCGGCATCGGAATGCCCCTCAAGCCCCTGATCGTGCGCAATTAGCACCCCGCACAGCCAGACCCCTGTTCCCGGCGCGAAACGATGGACATCGAAGCCATTGCCGACGGTGGCGTAACCGGCGCCGCTGAAACGAGCATGGGCGCGACGCAGATCCTCGGCGGTGGTGATCTTGACATTATCCTCGGCCCCCGCGACCAGGGCCACCCGTAAGCCGGCATGTTCGGCGACGGCGGCGTCATCGGTCAGTTCGTGACCGATGACCGCCTTGTGGGCAGCCAGCAGGGGGGCATAGCGGAATCCTTGAGGGGTCTGCGCTCGCCACAGCCCCCCCCGGTCAACGGTGGTTTCCACCATTCCCTGATGCCCGCGCTTGAGCGTATCGGCGACGGCAATGGCCGGAATGGCGCCATCGTTGTCTTCCAGGGCGGCGACAACCCGAGCGTTGATCCCACTATCGGCAAAGGGGCGGGCGCCGTCATGCACCAACACCAGATCCGGGGCCAATTCGGCCAGACTTTCCAGCCCCAGCCGCACCGAATCCTGACGGGTATCGCCGCCAAATACCGGCTCCAGCACCGGCAGCCCCTTGGCCGCCGCGCGATAGAGGTCGATATCGTCGGGATGAATGACAACGCGGATGGCAGCGATCGTCGGATCAGCGGCGAGGCGGGCAAGGCTGTGACGCAAGACGCAACGACCGGCAAGGTCTTGGTATTGCTTGGGGATATCGCCACCAAAGCGGCGTCCACGCCCCGCCGCCACCACCAATGCCGCGATCGTGCTCATGTTGTTCTCCGCCAAGGCCGGGCGAGACCCCGGCCAAATTTCGCCCGCGAAGGGCAGGGCAATCATCACGGTTGGGTATAACCATCAGCGTCACCGCTGCCAAGCACGGCCTTTTCCTGGCGTCAAAGGGTGGTATACTTGCCGCCATGTTGACGCCCAATCTGATGAATGCCCTGGCCCTGTGCACCCTGATTCCAGCCGCCGCCGTGCCGTTGCGGCAGGGGGCCAGTCGTGACGCGCCTTTTTGGGGGGCTTTGGTCCTCGCCATCCTTGGCCCGGCCTTGTGGTCGCTTTATCTGCTGTGGGGGGCATGGCAAACCGGCCTGGGGACCACATTATGGGTTTCCATCGCCGTCAGCGCCATGTTGTTCGCCGTGGTTGCCGCCCGGACCAGGGCGGGGTGGCGGGTGGCGCCGTTGCTGATGCCCTATTTGCTGGTTCTGGGCTTCCTGGCCTCGGCCGTGCGGGGCGACGCCAAGCCGTTAAGCGGTGCCGCGCCCGAGGTCTGGCTTGATATCCACATTGTCGTTTCGGTGCTGACCTATGGGTTGCTGACCCTGGCGGCGGTGGCCTCGCTGGCGGTTTTTTTGCAAGAGCGGGCGCTTAAGACCAAGAAACCCACCCGTCTTAGCCGCATGCTGCCAGCGGTTCTGGAAAGCGAAACCCTGGCGGGGCGATTGCTGATTTATTCGGAAGTGGTGCTGGGGTGTGGTTTGGCGTCGGGCATGGCCACCCAATTTTTCGAAAGCGGCCACATCCTGCGTTTCGATCACAAAATTTTGTTGTCCATCGTCGCCTTTGTATTGATCGGCGCTCTTTTGACCGGCCATCGCGTCTGCGGCGTGCGCGGCCGGCTGGCGGCGCGGGTGGTTCTTGTCGCCTATTTGCTCCTCACGTTGGCATATCCTGGCGTTAAATTTGTCACTCAAGTGCTTTATTGATGCAGTTTCAGGCAGTTTGCCGTTTGGCAAGCTGCTTTTGCCGTTGCGTTACGCAGCCTCTGCATAATAAATACGCACTCATGCAGAACTCCATTCGCAAATCCGTCACCATCGGCTCGGTGACCCTGCCCAACCCGGTGATCCTGGCCCCCATGTCCGGGGTGACCGACATGCCGTGTCGTCGGCTGGTCAAACGCATGGGCGCAGGACTGGTGGTCTCCGAAATGATCGCCAGTCAGGCGATGATCCGTTCCAATCGCCAGACCATGAAGATGGCCAGCAATTGCGCCGAGGAACACCCGATGTCGGTGCAATTGGCCGGCTGCGAGCCCGAGGTGATGGCCGAAGCGGCCCGCATGAATGTTGATCGCGGCGCCGCCCTCATCGACATCAACATGGGCTGCCCGGTGAAAAAAGTGGCGGTGAAGGGCGAAGCCGGATCGGCCTTGATGAAGGACGAGATCCTGGCCGGCCAGCTGATGCAAGCCACCGTCAGGGCCGTCGATGTGCCGGTGACGCTGAAATGCCGCATGGGCTGGGATCACAACCGCTTGAATGCGCCGCGTCTGGCCCGGATTGCCGAGGAATCGGGCATTGCCATGATTACCGTCCATGGCCGCACCCGTCAGCAATTCTATACCGGGACCGCCGATTGGAAATTTGTCCGTCAGGTCAAGGACGCGGTGTCTATTCCGGTCATCGTCAACGGTGACGTGGAAAGCATTGATGACGCCATCCGGGCCTTGGAGGAATCGGGCGCCGATGGCGTGATGATCGGACGTGGGTCCTATGGCCGGCCGTGGTTTCCCGGTCAGGTGGCGCATTACCTGGCCACGGGGGAACGCCCCGCCGACCCGCCGCTGGACCAGCAATTGGCCATCTTGCTTGAACATTTCGACGAGATGCTGAGCCATTACGGCCTTGAGACCGGTGTGCGCATGGCCCGCAAGCATGTCGCCTGGTATTCCAAGGGGCTGCACGGTTCGGCTGAGTTTCGTGCGCACGTCAACAAAATGGTTGACGCCGATCCGGTGCGTGAAGCCATCCGGGCCTTTTATCTGCCGTTGCTGGAAAAGGTGGCTGCATGATCGGAAAAATGACAGCCATGCTGCGCCGCCCGCCGACTCCGTCGCTTGATCCATCCTTGGTTTTGGGGGCGCTGGCCTCGGCCGTTTTGGTGGTGGATGACAAGAACGATATTCAATACGCCAACGGATCGGCCGAACAATTATTCCAGTTTGGCGCCTCGTATCTGCTGGGCAAGGCAATTACCGAGCTGTTGCCCCCCGACAGCCCGATTCTGTCGCTGATCGAACAGGCCCGCAACGACGCTCAGGTGGTGTCCGAGCACGGCATTTCGCTCGATACCCCGCGCACTGGCCACCGCACCGTCACCGTGCAGGCGGCGCCGGTTACCGAATGTGCCGGTCTGGTGGCGGTTTCGCTGCACGAACAATCCATTGCCCTCAAGATCGGGGGGTCGTTATCCAGCCGCAGCGCCGCCCGTTCGGTTTCGGCCATGGCCGCCATGCTGGCGCATGAAGTCAAGAATCCGCTGTCGGGTATCCGTGGCGCGGCGCAGTTGCTGGAAAGCGCCGCCTCCGAGGATGACCGGGTGCTGACCCGGCTGATCATCGACGAGGCCGACCGCATCGTCGCCCTGGTCGATCGCATGGAAGTCTTTTCCGACAAGCCCATGGTCGAACGTGGGGCGGTGAACATCCATCAGGTGTTGGAACATGTCCGCCGGATTGCCGAAAATGGCTTCGCCCGCAATGTCCGCATCGTTGAAAACTACGATCCGTCACTGCCGCCGGTGGCTGGCGACCGCGACCAGCTGATTCAGGTCTTTCTCAACCTGATCAAGAACGCGGCCGAGGCGGTCAGCGCCGAAGGCGGGGAGATCATCATTTCCACCGCCTATCAACACGGTGTGCGTCTCGCCGTGCCCGGCAGCGAAATCCGTCGTCATCTGCCCTTGCTGGTGACCATTCAGGATAATGGCTCGGGAATTCCCGACGATTTACGCCCGCATCTTTTCGACGCCTTTGTCACCACCAAGCCGTCCGGAACCGGCCTGGGACTGGCTTTGGTCGCCAAGATCATCGGCGATCTGGGGGGGATCGTCGAATTCGATTCAACGCCGCGCCGGACCGTTTTCAAAGTGATGCTGCCGATGGTGCAGGAAGGGGATGAGGCCTGACCCAATGACCGCTAATTCAACCATTCTGGTCGCTGACGATGATCGCGGCATCCGCACTGTTCTGGCCCAAGCCCTGGGCCGCGCCGGCTATGAGGTCCGGACCACCGGCAATGCCTCGACCCTATGGCGTTGGGTTTCGGAAGGCGAGGGCGATCTGGTCATCACCGATGTGGTCATGCCCGATGAAAGTGGGCTGGACCTGTTGCCACGGATCAAGAAGATCCGCCCCGATATGCGCATCATCGTCATGAGCGCGCAAAACACCCTGCTGACCGCCGTTAAGGCGACGCAGCGCGGTGCTTTCGAATACCTGCCCAAGCCGTTCGACCTCAAGGAATTGGTCGCGGTCGTCAATCGCGCCTTGACAGCCCCGCGTTCGACCCCGGCCGAGGGATTGCCCGGCGATGACGATGAGGAAAAGCTGCCGCTGATCGGCCGTTCCACCGCCATGCAGGAAATTTACCGGACCCTGGCGCGGCTGATGGGCACCGATCTGACGGTGATGATCACCGGCGAATCGGGCACCGGAAAGGAACTGGTCGCCCGGGCCCTGCATGATTATGGCAAGCGCCGTAATGGGCCGTTCGTCGCCATCAACATGGCGGCGATTCCGCGTGAACTGATCGAAAGCGAATTGTTCGGCCACGAAAAGGGCGCCTTCACCGGGGCGACCCAGCGGGCCACCGGCCGCTTCGAACAGGCCGAGGGCGGCACATTGTTTCTTGACGAAATCGGCGATATGCCGCCCGAGGCGCAAACCCGGCTGCTGCGCGTATTGCAGGAAGGCGAATACACCACTGTCGGCGGTCGGACCCCCATTCGCGCCAACGTTCGCATCGTCGCCGCCACCCACCGCGATTTGACTCAGCTGATCCGCCAAGGTCTGTTCCGCGAGGATCTGTTCTATCGCCTGAACGTGGTGCCGATCCGCCTGCCGCCATTGCGTGAACGGACGGAAGACATTCCCGAACTCATCCGTCACTTCCTGGCCCAGGGCGGCAACGAAGGGTTGCCGCAAAAAAGCATTGACGCCCAGGCCATGGACCGGCTTAAGCGTCACCGCTGGCCCGGCAACGTGCGCGAGCTGGAAAATCTGGTTCGCCGCCTGGCGGCGCTGTATTCGCAGGAACTTATCGGTATCGAAGTGATCGAGGCGGAACTGGCTGGTGGGGCTCCGGCTGCCGATACCATGAGCGCCGGTGACGGGGATGGGCTGTCGGCATCGGTCGAGCGTCATCTGCGCGAATATTTCGGCAGCCACGAAGATAATTTGCCGCCCCCCGGCGTCTATGAGCGGGTGTTGCGGGAAGTGGAGCGTCCGTTGATTTCCTTGGCGCTGGAAGTGACGCGAGGAAACCAGATCAAGGCGGCCCAGATTCTGGGGCTTAACCGCAACACCCTGCGTAAGAAAATTCGCGAATTGGAAGTTTCCGTCGGTCGCGGCGGCTTCAAGTAAGGGGGATTTCCATGGCCGCCGACCGTCGTCGCCTGGGGGTGCGCCTGATGATCTGGGCGCGCAAGGTCGGATTGGCCCGCAAACTGGCCTTGGCCTTGACGCTGGCGGTGGTGCCGTCGGTGGCGGCGACCTTCCTGGCCATGACCGTTTCCGGCCCCATTGGCCCCGATCCCAAGACGGTGCTGTCCCTGATCGGCCTGGACGTCACCTTGCTGGTGGCGTTGGCCGTGGTCATCGGCGTGCGCATCATCGGTGTTTGGCGGGCACGGCGACGCGGTTCGTCCGGGTCGCGTCTGCATTTGCGCTTTATCTTGCTGTTCTCGCTGGTGGCGGTGACTCCGGCCATTGTCGTTTCGGTCGGCTCCACCGTGTTTTTCCGCTATGGCGTTGAAAGCTGGTTTTCCGACCGGGTGCGCACCGCGTTGCAGGCCTCGTTGCAGGTGGCGCGGGCATATCTGGAGGAACACCAGCAAATCATCGGCGGCGATGCCCTGGCCATGGCCAACGACATCAATCGCGAAGGCGTCCTGCTCAGTCGGGCGCCGCAACGGTTTTCTTCGTTCATTTCGACCCAGGCGGCAGTGCGCGGCCTGACCGAGGCCCTGGTGTTCGATGGCCAGGGGCGGGTGCTGGCCCGGACCGGCCTGGCTTTTTCCATCGAGACCAGCATCGACCAGATTCCGTTTTGGGCCTTGGAAAAGGCTCGGTCGGGGGAAGTGGCGGTGTTGACCACGGATGACGATGACCGCGTGCGCGCCTTGGTGCTGCTTCAAGGTTTCTTCGACGAAACTTTCTTGTATGTGGGCCGCTTCGTTGATCCCAAAGTCATCGGCCACATGGAGCAGACCTCGGCGGCGGTGGCCGAATATGAACACCTGGAAGGGCGACGGCTTAGCCTGGAACGGGCGTTTTCCATGATCTTCGCCATCATTTCACTGCTGCTGTTGTTGGCTGCGATATGGGTGGGGTTGAGCATGGCCATGAGCTTGGCCACCCCCATCGTCCGATTGATTGACGCGGCCGAGCGGGTTCGGTCCGGTGATTTGTCGGCTCGGGTGAGCGAGGGCAAGGGGGCGGACGAGATTGGTTCGCTGGTCAAGGCCTTCAACCGGATGACCGGTCAACTGGGCGAGCAACGCCAGGAACTGATCGATGCCAACCGCGAGCTGGATGAACGCAACCGTTTCACCGAAACGGTTCTGGCCGGGGTTTCGGCCGGGGTCATCGGTCTGGACCGCGAAGGTCATATCCATTTGCCCAATCGTTCCGCCTGCGATCTTTTGGCGGCTTCGCCCGAAGACCTGATTGGCCAGCCGCTGATCATGGTCGCCCCGGAATTCGCCGACGCCTTCGACGAAGTCGGGCGCCGTCCTGATAAACTGATCCAGCATGAGATCAAGCTGGTTCGCCAAAATCGGCAACGAACCTTGCTGGTGCGGCTGGCGGCCGAGCGGCTGGCGGGGGAAACCATCGGTTATGTCGTCACCTTTGACGATATCTCGGAACTGGTTTCGGCCCAACGGACCGCCGCTTGGGCCGATGTGGCGCGGCGCATCGCCCACGAGATTAAAAACCCGCTGACCCCGATCCAGCTTTCGGCCGAACGGCTTAAGCGTAAATATCTCAAAGAAATTCAAAGCGACCCCGAGACCTATTCGAACTTGGTCGACACCATCGTCCGCCAAGTCGGCGATATTGGCCGCATGGTCGATGAATTCTCGTCCTTCGCCCGCATGCCGGCGCCACAGATGAAACAAGCCGATCTGGCCGCTATTTGCCGTGAGGCAATATTCTTGCAGCGTAACGGTTATCCCGACGTCACCTTCACCAGTCAGATGCCCGATCACACGGTCCCCATGCTGTGCGATTCGCGCCTGCTTGGCCAAGCCTTGACCAATCTGTTGAAGAATGCGGTCGAGGCCATTCGCGGCCGCGACAAAACAGATGCCCCCAATGGGCAGGTGGTGCTGGCCTTGGTGGCGGAAAACGGCGTGATCAGCATCGACGTGACTGACAACGGCAAGGGATTACCCAAGGAAAATCGGGATCGCCTGACCGAGCCCTATGTGACGACGCGCAGCAAGGGCACAGGATTAGGGCTTGCCATCGTCAAGAAAATCGTAGAAGACCATGGGGGTGATCTTCGCTTGGAAGACGCGTCAACGGGCGGTGCCCGCGTGCGTATGGTTTTCCGCGAAGGTGACAGTCCCTCTCAGGTCTTATCCGCCGATATGACGGCTGAACATGGCTCATGACATTCTGATCGTCGACGACGAGGCCGACATCCGCGCCTTGATCGCAGGTATCCTTGAAGACGAAGGCTATGCCACCCGCGAGGCCGGTAATTCCGATGCCGCGCTGGAGGCTGTTCGCGCCCGCCGTCCCAGTCTGATCATCCAAGACATCTGGCTGCAAGGTTCGGATATGGATGGGCTGGGGATTCTGACCGCGGTCAAGCACGACCACCCGGATGTGCCGGTGGTGATGATTTCTGGTCACGGCACCATTGAAACGGCCGTGGAAGCCATCAAGATCGGCGCCTACGATTTCATCGAAAAGCCGTTCAAGACCGACCGTCTGCTCATCATCATCGAACGCGCCATCGAGGCGGCCAAATTGCGGCGCGAGAATGCCGAATTGCGCTTGCGCGTCGGCAATCCGGTGGCGGTGGGTGATCTTGTCGGGGCATCTTTGTTCATCCAACAGATACGCCAGGCCGTCGATAAGGTGGCGCCGACCAATTCGCGGGTTTTGATCACGGGGCCAGCCGGGTCGGGGAAGGAAGTCGCCGCTCGTATTATCCATGGCCGGTCGCGCCGGGCGGAAGCCCCGTTCGTGGTGCTCAACTGCGCCGCCATGCACCCAGATCGCATGGAAATGGAATTGTTTGGCAACGAACATGGCGACACCCCAGAGGCGCCGCGCAAGATCGGGACCTTCGAGCAGGCGCATGGCGGCACGCTTTTGCTGGATGAAGTCGCCGACATGCCGCTGGAAACCCAGGGCAAGATCGTCCGCGTTCTACAAGATCAGACCTTCGAACGAGTGGGCGGCGGCACCCGCGTTGAAGTGGATGTGCGCGTCATCGCCACCACCAACCGCGACCTGCAAGCCGAAATCGCCGCAGGCCGCTTCCGCGAGGATTTGTATTACCGCCTGAACGTCGTTCCGATCCGGGTCCCTTCCTTGCGGGAACGCAAGGAAGATGTTCCCGCCCTGGCTCGGCATTTCATGCAGTTGGCGGCCCAGGCCGCCGGCACGCAGGTGCGGCCTCTGGGCGAGGACACCTTGGCGGCGCTGCAAGCCTATGATTGGCCCGGCAATGTCCGGCAATTGCGCAATGTCATGGATTGGCTGTTGATCATGGCTCCGGGGGAAAGCAGCGATATCATTCGTGCCGATATGTTGCCGGGGGAGATCGGGGCCATTACTCCGGCGGTTTTGCGATGGGAGAAATCCAGCGAAATCATGACACTGCCTCTGCGCGACGCCCGTGAGTTGTTTGAACGCGAATATCTGTTGGCCCAGGTCAATCGTTTCGCCGGTAATATCTCGCGGACGGCGACTTTCGTCGGCATGGAACGGTCGGCGCTGCATCGCAAGCTCAAGCTGCTGGGCGTCAATACCGACGACAAGGGCAAGCCTTAGTCGCGTGGGCGGCGGGATATGGGATCAGGGTAGGGGGCCGATATGAAGGTTATCGTCTGCGGCGCCGGGCAGGTGGGCTTTAACATCGCTCATTACCTGGCCAGCGAAAACAACGACGTCACGGTTATCGACCAGCGGCCGGAGCTGATCCGCAAGATCACCGATACCGTCGATGTTCAGGCCATCTTGGGCCATGCTTCGCATCCGTCGGTGCTGGAACAGGCCGGTGCCGGCGATGCCGATATGCTGATCGCGGTGACCCAGTTCGACGAGGTCAACATGGTCGCCTGCCAGGTTGCCCATTCGTTGTTCAACGTGCCGACCAAGATTGCCCGGGTGCGGGCGCAATCTTATCTGCAACCCATGTGGTCGAACCTTTTCACCCGCGACCATATGCCCATCGACGTCATCATCAGCCCGGAAATCGAAGTGGCCCGCGCCATCACCCGGCGTTTGCAGGTTCCCGGCGCCATCGACGTTATCCCCATGGCTGGCGACAAGGTGCAGTTGATCGGGGTGCGTTGCGATGAAGACACCCCGCTGATCAACACGCCACTGCGCCAACTCACGGTTTTGTTTCCCGATCTCAACATTGTCATCATCGGCATCGTTCGCGACGGTCGCTCCATCGTTCCGACGGCGGAAGATCAGATGTTGGAAGGCGATGAAGTCTATTTCGTCGTCGATACCCAGCAGGTTGATCGGGCGCTGTCCGCCTTTGGCCGCGAGGATTGCGCCGCACGGCGCATCGTTATTTTCGGCGGCGGAAATATCGGTCTGTTCCTGGCTCAGCAGATCGAGGAGGCTCATCCCGGCGCTTCGGTCAAGATCATCGAGATCAACAAGGAACGGGCCGAATATGTGGCCAAGACCCTGCATCGCACGGTGGTGCTGAATGGCGATGTTCTGGATACGGAAATTCTGAACGAAGCCAATGTCGCCAATGCCGAAACCGTGGTGTCGGTGACCAATGACGACGAAACCAATATCCTGGCGGCTTTGTTGGCCAAGCGTTACGGCGCCAAACGGGCGATGACGCTGATCAACAAGACCACCTATAACGCCCTGATGGGGCCGTTAGGCATCGACGTGGTCATCAGCCCCCGCACGATCACTGTTTCCAACATCTTGCAGCATGTCCGCCGTGGCCGTATCCACGCGGTACATTCCCTGCATGAAGGTTTTGGCGAATTGATCGAGGCCGACGCCTTGGAGACATCGAGTCTGGTGGGCAAGCCGTTGCGTGAGGTCAAGCTGCCTAACGGTGTGCTGCTGGGCGCGGTGGTCCACAACGGCACCATGATCAGCCCGCGCGGCAATACCGTGGTTCAGGCGGGGGACCGGGTGGTGCTGTTCGCCGCAGCCGAAGCGGTGAAGAAAGTGGAAAAGATGTTTTCAGTCCGGCTGGAGTATTTTTAAGTGCCACGCGTCAGCTATGTGAATGGCCGCTATGTCGCCCATCGGGACGCAGCCGTTCATGTGGATGATCGGGGGCATCACTTCGCCGATGCGGTCTACGAGGTGTTGCCGGTGGTGGCTGGGCGCCTGTGTCATCTCGATCAGCATCTCGACCGCTTGGAGCGTTCGCTGGCGGCCCTTGCCATTTCCTGGCCCGTGCCGCGCCGGGTCATGCCGATCATTTTGGCGGAAGTGGTGCGACGCAACCGCCTGAAGGATGGTTTGGTCTATATCCAGACCAGCCGTGGGGTGGCGCCGCGTTATCATCCGTTTCCACTGGATACACCGGCGGGTTTAGTGGTCAGCGCCTGGGCTCATTCCGGTCCCGCCGCCGCCCAGATCGAACAGGGTGTGCGGGTCGTCAGCCAATCCGATCTCCGCTGGAAGCGTCCCGATATCAAGGCGACCGGGTTGCTGCCCAACGTTCTGGCCCGACAATCGGCGCGCGAGGCGGGAGCCTTCGAAGCTTGGTTGATCAACGATCAGGGGGTCGTCACCGAGGGCAGCGCCACCAACATCTTCATTGTCGGCCCCGACGGGGCGTTGCTGACGCATCCGGCCGATAATTCCATTCTGGCCGGGGTGACCCGTGGGAATGTCTTGCGGCTGGCCCGTAATCTTGGCTTGGAAGTGGGCGAGCGTCCCTTCACCCTGGCCGAATCGCTGCGGGCACGGGAAGCCTTTTTGACCGGAACGACGATGATGGTGATGCCGGTGGTCCGCGTCGATGACACCACCATCGGGGAAGGTCGCCCCGGACCGCTGACCCTGCGTCTGCGCGACTTATACCAGGAGCTTCGCCGCCCATGACCCGACCGCAAGCCATGCTGTTTGACTGGGACAACACCCTGGTCGATTCGTGGGAATGCATCCTGGCCGCCTATAATGGCACTTTTCGGCATTTCGGCATGGCCGAATGGACGATGGAACAAGCCAAACAGAACGTGGCGAAATCGCTGAAAGATTCGTTTCCCGACATGTTCGGCGACCGATGGACCGAAGCGCGCGAGGTTTTTACCAGCACCTTCGAAGCCATCCATCTGGATTACCTGCGCCCGTTACCGGGAATCGAGCCGATGTTGCGTCAGCTGCATGCCGAAGGCATCTATCTGGCGGTGGTTTCCAACAAGCGGGGCAATTTTTTGCGGACCGAAGCCAAGGTCTTGGGCTGGGACATTTGGTTCGGTGCCTTGATCGGCGCCAATGATGCGGCGGCTGACAAACCGGCGGTTGATCCGGTGACAATGGCGCTTGCCCCCAAAAGTCCGCCCCCCCAGATGAAAGTCTGGTTTGTCGGCGATTCTCCGATCGATATGCATTGTGCCATAAATTCTGGGTGCATTCCGGCATTGTTGCGGGCGGATCCTCCCCAACCGGGTGAGTTTGATGCCCACCCGCCGGCTTATTACTTTCCCAGTCCTCAAATTCTTCTAGACCGATTGAACGAACTATCGGTTCCCAATCCGGCGATTTGATGATAACGAATGGGTCGCTAGGGAGGTCTTCTCGAAGACCTACGAATAAAACTCTCGGGCAATAAGAACGGAACATCAACCATGTCCGCCGAAAAATCGCAAAACGTACAAGATGTGTTTCTCAATCACATCCGCAAGCAAAAGACCCCGGTTACCATCTTTTTGGTTAACGGCGTCAAGCTGCAAGGCATCGTCACTTGGTTCGACAATTTCTCGGTGCTGCTGCGCCGGGATGGTCATACCCAATTGGTGTACAAGCATGCCATCTCGACGGTAATGCCGTCGGCTCCCATCCAGTTGTTCGAGCCGCCCATCAAGGAAGGCGGCGAAGAATAAGTGTCTGAAGGCGAGGGGGGGGCACTCAGTTCCCAACGACAGCGGGCCATGGTCGTCCATCCGGCCGTCAAGGTTGCCGATGGTGGCCTGCGCGCGCCGCAATCACGGCTGGACGAAGCCGTTAGCCTGACCCAAGCCATTGATCTTGATGTGGTGGCCGCCGAATTGGTCCCGGTGACCAAGCGGCGGCCAGCCACGCTGATCGGCAAAGGCGCGGTCGAACGTCTGGCTGAACTGGTGGTGGCCAAGGACGTTCAGGTCGCCATCGTTGACGGCCATCTGTCGCCGGTTCAGCAACGCAATTTGGAAAAAGAATGGTCGTGCAAGGTCATCGACCGCACCGGCCTGATTCTGGAAATTTTCGGCGCTCGCGCCCGCACCCGTGAAGGTTCGTTGCAGGTGGAATTGGCGGCGCTGTCTTATCAGCGCTCGCGCTTGGTACGGTCATGGACTCACTTGGAACGTCAGCGCGGCGGCTTCGGCTTCTTGGGCGGCCCCGGCGAAACTCAGATCGAAGCCGATCGCCGCATGATCGGCGACCGCATCGTCAAGCTGAAGCGTGAGTTGGAAGAGGTCAAACGGACCCGCGAATTACACCGTTCCGCCCGTCGTCGCGTGCCTTATCCCATCGTCGCCCTGGTTGGCTATACCAATGCCGGCAAGTCAACGCTGTTCAACCGCCTGACCCGTTCCGAGGTTCTGGCCAAGGACATGCTATTCGCCACTTTGGACCCGACCATGCGCGGCCTGAAACTGCCCTCGGGCCGGCAAGTGATCTTGTCCGACACCGTGGGGTTCATCTCTGATCTGCCGCATGAGCTGGTCGCGGCCTTCCGCGCCACCTTGGAAGAGGTATTGGAAGCTGACGTCATCGTCCATGTGCGTGATATGTCGCATGCCGACGCCGAAGCCCAAGCCAGCGACGTGGAACTGGTGCTCAAGGAATTGGGGCTGGCTGAAATGGTCGATCGCGGGCTGGTCGAGGCTCTTAATAAAATCGATCTGCTGGCGGAAGGATCACAAGAAGGTGTGATAAATCAAGCTGCTCGCCGCCCGACATCGTTACCGATCTCAGCCTTGACCAGCGCCGGCATTCCTGAATTCCTGGCCTGCATCGACAATCAACTGGCCCAAAATCGCCAGATCATCGACGTCAGCTTCGACCTGGGTGACGGTGCCGCCATCGCTTGGATGTACCGCAATGGCGAAGTGTTGGAACGCAATGACGACGAGCGGCAAACCCATTTGAAAGTCCGCCTGGACCCTGCCAACATTCAGCGTTACCACCAGATGCAGGCCAATGGGGGAATTGGGTGAAGATTGATGTCAGCAGGGTCGCCGGGCTGATCCGCGAAGCGGCAGAGGCGGAAATTCTTCCCCGCTTCAAGAAACTGAGCCGTGACCAGATCCGAGAAAAGAAACCCAATCAGCTGGTCACCGACGCCGATGTCATGGCGGAACGGTTGTTGACCCGGACCTTGACCGACCTGCTGCCCGGTGCGGTGGTTGGGGAGGAAGCGGTAGACGCTAATCCGGCCTTGCTTGACGCCCTGCATCACCCCGGAATCGTCTGGGTGATTGATCCGGTGGACGGGACTGGAAATTTCGCCAACAACAACCCGCGCTTTGCCGTCATCGTTGCTCTGGTCGTCGATGGCGTCACCATCGCCGGCTGGATTCATGATCCGGTCCCCAATCGCACGGTCATCGCCGAAATTGGCCAGGGCGCCTGGCGCGATGGCACCCGGCTGAAAGTGGCGGCGGAGGTGCCGCTGCCGCAAATGACCGGATCGGTGAAGAAACGCGGACGCGTTGCCGATCAGGTGCTGCATGTGGCGCGCCGCGGCAGCGCCGCCCACGATTACCTTGATCTGGTCACCGGTCGCCAGCACTTCGCCCATTTCCGCAAACTCATGCCATGGGACCATGCCGCCGGCGTGCTGATGCAGCAGGAAGCGGGGGGGGTGGCCGCCATGATCGACGGCACCCCTTATGTTCCGGTTCTGCATGCCGACGGTCAATTGCTCCTGACACCTGGGCAGCACAGCTGGGATCAACTGGCCCCGTTGGTGGATTAACCCCGGTACACGGTCAAGCCGGCCGGAGCTTGCGACACCGGCATCATCTCGATGCGGTTGATGTTCACATGGGCCGGCAACGAGGTTGCCCAGACCACGGCCTCGGCCACATCCTCGGAGGAGAGGGGGGTGGTGCCGTCATAGACCTTGGCCGCGGCCTCGGCGTCGCCCTTGAAGCGAACCAGCGAGAATTCCGAGCCGCCGCACAGACCTGGTTCGATATTGGTGACCCGAACCCGGGTTTTGATCAGATCGGCAATCAGATTAAGCGAGAATTGGGTCACTGCCGCCTTTGACGCGCCATAGGCATTGCCCCCCGGATAGGGATAGGTGCCGGCGATGGACGAGATGTTGACCACATGGCCGCGATCCCGCGCCACCATGCCCGGCAGCACCGCCCTCGTCACATACATCAGGCCTTTGACATTGGTGTCGATCATCGCCTCCCAATCGTCAAGATCGGCGGCATGGGCCGGTTCCAGCCCCAAAGCCAAACCGGCATTGTTGACCAGAACGTCAATGTGGGCGAAGGGCGCGGGCAGGGCGGCAATGGCTTCGGTTACACCGACACGGTCGCGCACGTCCAACACCAGAATATGACAGGGGGATGCCAGTTCCTGCGCCAAGGCTTCCAGGCGATCACGCCGCCGACCGCACAGAATCATCTGCGCCCCCTGGGCGGCATAGGCACGGGCAATGGCGGCGCCGAAGCCGGCGGAAGCGCCGGTTACAAAGACGGTACGATCGGTCCAAGCAGACATGGCGAATATCCTTACAGCGGGCGGCGGGGGTCGGGATCGCGCAAAATGATCAATGTCGGGGTTGCCGACAAAGCGTTTTCCATTTTCCACACATAGACTTGGTATTGGCCATAGGGGCGCACTTCTGTGGCGTTGTGTTTCAAGACGTTGGCGTCGGTGGTGATGCGGAATTCCCCTTCCATGGTGATGCCCAATTCGGCCATGCGTTGGGCATCGCCGGGCTTGACGCCATTGGCATCAATGATGATCGAGCCGTCCTCATTGGCCTTCATCGACAGCAAACGGGCGTCGCGGCGCAAGAACGCGGTCAACTGCACCTTGCCCAGCCGTCCCATGCGTTCGTATTTGACGTGAAACCGGCCCTTGCCGACGCGCTTGATGTCCTTGATCGCCGGATCGCGCACCAGATCCTTATAGATATTATTGTTCTTTTCTTCTTCGTTTTCCGGGGTTATGCGGCCGCCGGCGTAATCATGCATGATCGGGGCGTAGATCAGGTCGCCTTCGTAAGTGATGGCGTAATCGCCATAGCGGGACAGCCGCAACTCACCGCGGAATTTGTCGGGGATGTAGCACGACGCCAAAGGCAGCAACAGCAGCAGCACCAGCGGACGCAGATATTGGCGCATGCTCATTGACCCTCTCCTTGGGAGCGTTCCCGGCGCTTGGCGTCCAGCCATAATTCCTCCATTTCGGCAAGGCTCGCCCTATCCAGGCTCTGACCTGACGCATGAAGAGTTGTCTCTATATGATTGAAACGACTTGTGAATTTTGCATTTGCGCGTTTCAAGGCCAGTTCCGGATCGACCATGAGCTTGCGGGCAAGGTTAACACAGACGAACAGCAGATCGCCAACCTCGTCCTCAAGTCGTTCCGGTCCCGATTTAGCGTCGATTTCAACTTGTATTTCAGACACTTCCTCGGTGATCTTGGCGATAACGTCAGCGGCTTCGGCCCAGTCAAAACCAACGCGGGCCGCCCGGCATTGCAGCTTCAAAGCCCTTGTCATTGGCGGCAACGAGCGGGCGATGCCATCCAGCACGCTGGCATGGCCTTTGGCGGCGCGTTCTTCCGCCTTGGTGACTTCCCAAGCAATTGTCTGGGTCTGGGCGTCACGCTGATCGGCATCGGCAAAAACATGGGGGTGACGCCGGATCATCTTGTCGGTGATGGCGCGAGCGACATCATCGAAATCGAAATGACCCGCCTCGGACGCCATCCGGGCGTGAAAGACCACCTGAAACAGCAAATCCCCCAATTCATCCTTCAAGGCGGCCATATCGTCATGCTCGATGGCATCGGCGACCTCATAGGCTTCCTCGACGGTATAGGGGGCAATGGTGCGGAACGTCTGTTCACGGTCCCAGGCGCAACCGCGCTGGGGATCGCGCAAGGTGGCCATCAGGTCTAGCAAACGATCAATGGGGCGCATGGGAAACTCGTGATTGGGGCGCCCACAGAATAAGGGGGGAAGCGACCCGAGGCCACAGAGAATCCATCCGGGGTGATAGCGGACATCCCATTCATCTGAATGCCAGATGAACAAGCCATTCAGCCAAGAGACGGGGAGGTCGGCCTAATATCTCCTTCAACAGCTACTCACTGCATTGGAGAAAAAAATGGTCCGCCCTCTCGACATCGGTATGATCGCCAGCACCATGATTTGGATCGCCGCCGGATTTTCTTTTGGCTTTATGTAAAAAACGGAGAGGCCAACCCTCTCCGTTCAAGTTTATTCAGGCAAGCATATCCATTTTGCCGCCTCGGCCCGGAGGCGGGGTGGGCAGGGCCTTGGCGGCGGCCGAAACGCCGCCTTCGTCGCCATCATTGTCGCGGTCAGGACCGCGCTCGGTGGCTTCCGGTGCGCGGACCGGGGCCGAAGCCGAAGCGGGATAGGCGGGGGATGAAGCCCCCAGCGCAGAGATTGGCATGATTCATGTCCTTTCTTGAATCCTGATCCGGCTTTTCTGCCGTCAGGATAGCTTGATCGGTAAAGCTGACGACAACCTGACAAGTCCGCTTTTCAGGGCGGTCCGCATCTGGTCGCGGATTCCTTTGTCCACTTGGGACGGAAGCAGCCGCTGGGCCAGCAAGAACAGACGTTCGACTCCGCCTGGATAGATGTCGCGGGCATCGCGGGCGATTCCGTCGACAATAGCCCGCGCCACGTCTTCAGGCGGGTCCATGCGCATGGCGAAGGCCTCGGCATAAGCCGCGAAGCCGGCGGCGGCGGGGGTCCGCGTGCCACGCGGTGCGCAATAGGTCACCCCGATTGCCTGATCCGCCAATTCGCGCCGCAATGCCTCGGACCAGCCGCGCAGGCCGAACTTGGTGGCCGAATAGGCGGCAAAAAAGGGAAAGGCGATGTCACCGAACATGGAGCCGACATTGACCACCCGGCCGCATCCGGAAGACCGCAAAAGCGGCAAAAGCTGGCGGGTAATGCTCATGGGGGCCAACAAGTTGACCTCGATCATCCGCCGCCAGCTGTCTTCGCTTTGACTGGCCAGCGGCCCCGCATCGACAATGCCGGCATTGTTGACCAACAAATCCAGACGCCCGGTCAGGGTGGCCACTTTTTCGGCGATGCCGTCGCGCCCCTGCGGGCAAGCCAAGTCCAGGCACATGATGGTGGCGCCATCGGGGGCGGACAAAAGCGCTTGCGTCTGCTCCAAGCCGTCACGGGTACGACCCAGCAAAATCAATCGAACGCCTCGGCGCGACAATTCCACCGCGATTGCCCGTCCGATGCCGGATCCGGCCCCGGTGACCAGGGCGGTGATGCCGTCAAGCTGCATGGGACACCTCGGTCGGGCGAAGGGCGAGAGAGCGGAAAACATCGGCGTAAAGTGCGTAAAAATCCTTGGTGGCGGCGATGATCGTCCGCCGCCGCTCGGGGCTGTCGATGACATCAAGCAAACGGGCGAAGCCCTCGACATGACCGACGTCCAAACCTCCATGAGAGGTCAGGTAAGTGAAACCGGCGCTATCATCGCCGCCGACGCGGGCACGGATACAATCCGCGGCCTTGATGGCCAGAGCCACCGACATGCCTTCGAGGACATGGACCATCCCCAGCAAACTATAGGGGCCTTCCTCGGCGATCAGGTGAAAAGCGGTGGCGACCAGGACACGCACGGCCAATGGCGGCCTTGCCCGACGGCAGACTTCAACATCGCCACCCAATGCATTGATATCGTTCAAAATCCATTCGTCATGGCCGATTTCTTCGGCGATATAGTCGCGCAATCCTTCGGCCAAGGCGGCATCGTCCGGTCCGCAGGCCGCCAACGCCGTTTCCAGTAACGGCACGGTATAGCGAACGTGATGGTAAGCGCTGTTCAAAAAAGCCAGATAAAGTGAGGCGTCAACGCCTTCGCTCACCGCTTGACTGATCAACGGGATGGCAAGAAAGCTTTGGCGGTCGCGAGTGGTGTCAGCGACCAGGGTTTCGTACAAGCTCATTTCGGCTTCTTTCAGGAATTGGGCGATGCGCCGCCGCCGTGGGCGGCCATCCGGGGTGAATAACGCGTTGGCTTGAGCCTGGGCGGCGGACAGAATCGCCACTTCGGTCGGACGGGCATAGGCGGGAGCTGTCTGCGTCAATGCCTGTAAACGGGCCAGCCAATCGGTGGATGACGCGTCGATGGGAGGCGCGGGGATCAGCACCGCCTTGATTCCGCCATCGCCGGCAATCAGGGCGCAGGTCCGAATAGCGGCATCGGCCCGGATCATCGGTTCAATCCATTCCGGGTGAACATTGCGGCCATTCGCGGTGACGATCACATCGTCCTTGCGCCCAAGCACCACCAAGGTTCCATCCGATTGGATTTGCCCGCAATCGCCAGTGCGCCACAGACCGTTAGCGGCCACGCCGCCCAGATATCCGGCCATCACAGTGGGGCCATGCACGATGATTTCACCGTCGTCGATGCTGACATTCACCCCGGCCAGCGGCTGGCCAACCGTGCCGGGCCGCCGTTGACCGGGGCGATTGACCGCCACCACCGAACAACATTCCGACAGGCCATAGCCTTCGTGAACGGGAAGTCCCATCTCCCAGGCGCTTTGCGCCAGTTCCTCACCCACCGGAGCGCCGCCAACGGCGACGAAGCGCAGGGATTGCGGCGCGCGGCGTCCGCTGTGGCGCAGCCATTGGACCCAAGCGGCCAGCAATTCAGGCACCAGCACTGACGTGGTGGCGTCTTGCTGTTCGGCCTCCTGCGGAGCCTGTTGCGGTGAGGCAACGATATGAATGCGTGCCCCAAGTTTCAACGGCAACAGCAGACCGGCCAATTGCTCCAGCAATAACGAGAATGGCAGTACCGAAAGATGGACGTCTTCGGGGCTGGCCTCGGCCGCCATTTCCAATCCGCTCAGGCTGGCAGTCATGGCGTTTTCTTCCAGAACAACCCCCTTGGGGGCGCCGGTCGTGCCCGAAGTATAAATGATCCGCCGCGACGGCGAGAGATCGGGCCATGCATCCGCCACGGCGTCCGGTGGCGGCACCAAGGTGGGAACATCCAGCTCGGCCAACCGGGCGCGGCCTGCGGCGGTAGTCACCACGGCCTCGATGCCGGCGTCGATGACCATGTGCCGCCATTGCCCGACAGAAAAGAAATCGGGCAGCGGCACGATGGTGCGCCCCAAGGCTGCCAAGGCCAGATCGGTAACGATATGGCTGTGATCACGGGGCATCAACAGTCCGATTACGCGCGGGCTCAAGCTCAGGGCGGCGCAGGCGGAGGCGATCGCCTGGTCCAATGCACCATAGCTCATTGCGCCGAATTGATCGGTGATGGCGATACGCTCCGGGGTGCGGGCGGCGGTGGCGCGAATGGCCTTAAGAACATCACGCATGACAGGCAACCGGGGCGGCAATGGACATCGGGGTGAAAGCGGCGGGCAGGGTCTCAGCCGCGACCACCAGAACACGGGGGTCGTGCAGGTAATAGCTGCCCCAGGCGGCAGGATTGCTCACCCGTTCCCGTCGTGCTGGCCCCAGATCAACCGCAGTAAGGCCGGCGCGGCGCAACAATCCGCGCAAGCGCGCCGTCGCGGTGAACATGCCATAGCTGCATCCCGAGGCCAGACACAGCCGGATGACGGCGCTGACCAGGGGCAGCGCCGCTCCAACCTTGGGGGCGGCGAGACTGGAAAACTCGACGATCTGGCGGCGACTGACCGTGCGGCCCAAAGCTTGGCCGAGCACATCCTCGACCGCGCCGTCCAGATAGACGTCAGAGAACAGACCATCTTCGGCAAAACGCAGCCCGGCAATGGCCACAGGGTGACCCGATGGATCAAGCATGGCGACAAGGCTATCGGGGAAAGTCGGAACATGGGCCCCGTATTCGGACAGGAACACGGCCCGCACGGCATGTTCTAAACGGGTTCGGTCGGGGTGGCTATGGTCGGCGAGGATTAGGGTCATGGATTACCTCCTTGATGGGATAATCCTGCCGTGATGAGCTGACGCGAACCTTACGGTTTGGGAAAAACCAACCGGAATTGAGCGCCACCACCTTCGGCATCCTCGATCAGAACGGCGCCGCCATGGGCTTCCAAGGTCCGCTGGACAATGGCAAGCCCCAGCCCCGCACCGGCGGTTCGTCGGTCGGAACGCCAGAAGCGCTTGAAAATATCGGCGCGGCGTTCGACCGCAATGCCGGTACCATGGTCGCGCACGAAAAGTGTCGGGGGATCGGCGAGGGCTGTCAGAATCACCGCTGTGCCGATTGGCGTATGGCGCAAGGCATTGTCCACCAGATTGCGCACAGCATGGAACAACGCATCGGCTTGGCCATGCACCAGCACGGGTTGATCCGGGGCATCGACTTCGATGGTGCGGCCGCTGCGAATGGCGACCAAGGCCAGATATGCGGCGACGTTGCAGGCAATCTCCCCAAGATCGGCCCGGTCCGAGGGGGTAACCACCAGCGCCTCGACGCGGGCGACGCGCAGCAATTGTTCGACCAAGTGGGTCATGGATTCCAGGTCGCGGCGCAAGGGGGCGGCAATCGCGGGATCGGTCAGGGTGTCGATGTGGGCGGTGAGCACCGCCAAGGGAGTGCGCAATTCATGGGCGGCATCAGCGGTGAATTCCCGTTGCAGCCGAAAGCCATCCTCCAGCCGTTCCAAGGCGTTGTTGACGGCGCTGACCAACGGCAGCACTTCCCGTGGAACGCCCTGGCGGGGCAAGCGGATGTCGGTGGCGTTGGGGCCGATGGTTTCGGCTTGCTGCGACAGGGATCGCAACGGCGCCAAGGTGCCGCGAATGGTCAGGATGCTGACCCCCATCAACAGCAACAGGAATGGCCCGGCTAACCAGCCGCCATCTTCGAAGAAATCGGTGATGACGGTTTCGATCAGTTCCTGATAGTCGCTGCCCAGGCGAACAACTTGAACGACAAGCCGGTTCGGCCCCAACTGGAAGGGGAAGGCCTCGCCGAAATAACTTTCCGGCCCAGGACCATCAGGATCGTACTGATAAAGCGATCCATCCTCGTCCTCGTCGATCTTGGCTGGAAGCGGGCCAACATCGGCCCCGACGGCAAAAAGCGTCAGGCCGCTAAGACGATCCCGAACGGCAAAGCCGTGCACCCCCTTGGATTGGGCATAAGACGCGATCAAAGTGTCGGGCAAATCGACCCGAACCTTGCCATCGGGATCAGCTTTCACCGCATGGATGATGGTTCGGGCGGTTTCGATCAGCGACTGATCCCGCAGATTGCCGGTGGTGGTTTGGAACATCACCCACAACCAGCCATACGCGAAGATGACAGCGGCGAGGGTGGCCAGAAACAACCGCAGAACGATGCGGCCCATCAACGAGGGGGGGGATTTAAGCTTCACGTTTGATTTTCCGCCAGCATGTAACCGACACCGCGCAAGGTATGGATGGTGACGTCGGCGCCGCTTAGGCTGAGACGTTTGCGCAACCGCGACAGCAAGACCTCGACCGTGTTTGACGACACGTCATCATCGAAACCGTACAAGCCTTCCTCCAACGCCCGCTTGGGCACGACCCGGCCAGCCCGGCGCAGTAATTGTTCAAGCATCTCCATTTCGCGGCGGGGAACATTGATCACGCCTGCATCCACCCAAACTTCGCGCGAGGTGGTGTCCATGGTGACCTTGCCGCAGGTCAACTGCACCCCCAGGGCGTTGCCCGGCCGACGCAGCAAAGCCCGGACGCGGGCCAACAATTCCTCCATGGCGAAAGGCTTGACGAGATAATCGTCGGCTCCGGCATTGAGGCCGCGAACCCGATCCTCGACGCCATCGCGGGCGGTCAACACCAGAACCGGCAGGGTTTGCCCGCGTTGGCGCGCTCGTTTCAGCAAGTCCAGCCCATCACCATCGGGCAACCCCAGATCAAGCACCACGGTGTCATAGGGAATCGAAGACAAAGCGGCGTCGGCGTCTTCGACGCCGACAAAGGCATCAACGGCGAAGCCGCCGGCTTGCAATCCCTTGCCGACCAATTCGGCCAGACGCTCGTTGTCCTCAACCAGCAAGATCCGCATGGGAGCTCCGTTACTTCAACACGTATTGGATGTCTGAATCGTCCTTGGCCTTAAAGCGAACCTGCACCAAGCCCCCGGTGGAATCGTACCAGACCTCGCGGTTCAGGTCGCCGGTCATGGCGTAATGGCGGGCAGGGTGCGGATGTCCGCTGACGGTGACCGTGTCTTCGCCCAGATCGGCGATATGAACCGCCATGGCGTGACCGTCCAAGGTGTTCAGCAAGGTTCCTTGAACCACCGTGGCATTGTTCCACAAGCTGGCCGGTACGGTTTCGGCCGGCAACCGGGCAATCTTGCCATCGCCATCGGCGATCAGGGCGCCGGTGGCGCCGGAAGCCTTCAACACATGATGGGTGCCGTCATCATTGGTCTCTGAGTTCAAGGCCATCAGGTGGTCGCCGTGCCAGATTTCACGGCCGTGATGCTCGAAACGATAAACCGGGATCATGGCCATCTTGACCACCACATTGGTGTCGGTCGTCACCACCAAGGTCCCGTCGGACATGGACTGAAACCGCAAGATATGGCTGCCGACGGCGTCGCCATTGCGCAGTACGGTGAAGCTCAGCGGGTCATGGGACGGAACGGTTGCTTCGGTGGCGGCAAAAGCACTGCTGACGGCAAGACACAAGGTGGCGGCGGAAACAAAGATCGTGGTGATACGCATGATGGTCGTCTCTCGCTTTGTTCGTTCGGAAGAGGGGAACGCCATCACCTTAGCGGCTTCCCCTGACGGCAACCTGACAGGGATTTTTGTCGCTTGCGTCAGCTTGTGTTCAGCTTGAGCGTCTTGGGTAAAGCCTCGTTCGCGCTCTGTCGAGGCCATGTCATGCTCCGCTCCATTGTTACCCCGCTGATCCTTTGCAGCCTGCCGGCCTTGGCATTTGCCGGGCAAGCCGTTCCAGCCAAACCAAACCCTGATAAAGGCTGGTATTTTTCAGGAAAGGGCGGTCCGTCCTTTTCGACCTTACAAGGTGTCACCGCCAGCCAAAGCGGGGCGCAGGCGCGAGAAGACAGCAGCGCCAACGTCGTCGGGGCCTTCGGCATGGCCGGAGGGTACGAATGGAGCTATCGCTACCGTATTCCGCTGCGCACCGAATTGGAATTCATGAACCGCACAGAAGTGACCTATGACGCCAGTCCGCTGCGAACCAGTCAGAATTCCGGAGCCTTGGCCAGCACGGTGCAGAACGTGACCACCATGGCGAAAGGCTATTGGCATTTTCCGGTGGGCAGTTCTGCGTGGTGGCCCTTTGTTTCCGCTGGGTTAGGGTGGGCGCACAATACGGCGAAAAGCCAATATACGCCCAGCGGCAGCGGTATGAGCAAGCACAGCCAAAGCAATGACGATCTCGCCTGGAGCGTGGGCGCGGGGGCCACCTTCAAACTGGGACCCGACGTCATGAATGACATCGAATTGCGCTATGTCGATCTGGGCAAAGTCAATTGGGGCTTGCCGGCCGAAAATATCGAAGCCAACGGCTTCGGCGCTTTCTCGGCCACCGAAGTGGTGTTTTCACTTCGCTATATGTTCTGAGCAAGAAGGGATTGGTGTCGGTTGCCGCATACAGAGTGGCGATCGACACATCGACACGCGGATACGCACGCGGGGATCACGCGGGGATATGGAAACGGGGCGTCGAAAAGGGCTTGCCTGGTCCACCCTCAATCCATTTGTCGCATAATGTATATTATGGCGTACATGGGATGTTGCATTTCAACCCGATAGGTACCACTATATGAGCCATGCAAGCCATGTCAGAAACCCTCGGCCACGCTTTCGTCATTCTTGACGTCATTGGTCTCACCGTCTTCGCCATCACCGGCGCCTTGGTCGCTGCGCGCAAGGAAATGGACCCGGTCGGCTTCATGGTCGTCGGTACGGCCACCGCCATCGGCGGCGGCACCATTCGCGATCTGGTGCTCGGCATTCGCCCTGTGTTCTGGGTCGATGATCCCAGTTATCTGGTCATCAGTCTGACGGCAGCCCTGGCCACATTTTGGGCGGCCAAACTGTTCAGCCGTATCTTTCCGCTGCTGCTGTGGCTGGACGCCTTGGGCATGGCGCTGTTTGCCGTGGCTGGGGCGCAAAAAGCCGTGGCCGTCGGCGCGCCGGCCGTTGTCGCCATTGTCATGGGAGTCATGACCGCCAGCTTTGGCGGTCTGATCCGCGATATCTTTTGTGGCGAAAAACCCTTGATGTTCCACCGGGAAATCTATGCCACCGCTGCCGGCATCGGTGCCGTGGCATGGCTGGCGTTACATCAATTGGTCGGCTTGCCGCCCTTGATCGAGACGACGATCGCCATTGCCGTCGGCTTCGCCGTCCGGGCCGCCGCGATTATCTGGGGACTGCACTTTCCCCATTACAAGCCACGATGACCATGCCGTCATGGGCTGGTCGCACATGTGGCGGCAGCATGCCGCACAAGGTGTCGTAATCCAAATTGGGCGTCATATGGGTCAGGAAAGCTTGGCGCGGCCGCACCCGTTCGATCCATTGCAGGACCTTGTCCAGATGGGCATGGGTCGGATGCGGCTGGTAATTCAGACAGCCGACGATCCAGGTATCGATCCCTGCCAAAGCCTCAAAGGAGGCTTCCGGTAATTCCACGACATCGGTGGAATAAGCCAATGGACCAAAGCGAAAGCCGGTGCTGCGGCAATAGCCGTGATCCTGATCGAAGGGCACTATATCCAGACCGCCGGCCCGAAACGGCCCGTTGATCGGGTTCAGGTCAAGCATGGGTTTATAGATGCTTTGGCCCTCCCCTACTCCACCGATCACATAGGGAAAACGCGTGCGGATGACGGCCAAAACCTCGGGCGTGGCATGGATAGGCAAATGCTGACGGGTGACCCGGTTGATCTCGCGCAGGTCGTCAATGCCGTGCATATGGTCGGCGTGGTCATGGGTATAAAGCACCGCTGCCAGCCGATTGATGCCGGCATCCAGCAATTGCTCGCGGCAATCGGGCGAGCTGTCGACCAGAATCGCCCCCTCGGGGCCATCGACCAAGATAGAGGGCCGCCGCCGCCGGTTGCGTGGGTTCCGAGGATCACAAGCGCCCCAGCCCCGGGAAATGCTTGGAACGCCGCCGGCGGGTCCGCACCCCAGGATGGTGACGTTCATCGGCTCACCTTGGTGAACAACGTTCGGAAATTGGCGGTGGTGGCGTCGGCCAGGGCGTCGATGCTGATACCCTGCAATGCGGCGACCTTGGTTGCGGTGTGAGCCACATAGGCGGGCTCGTTGCGTTTGCCGCGATAAGGGATCGGCGCCAGATAGGGGCAATCGGTTTCCACCAGCAAACGGTCCAGCGGCAAGCCGGCGACCACCTGCTGCAAAGCCTCGGCCTTCTTGAAGGTGACGATGCCGGAAATCGAGATATAAAGACCAAGTTTCACAGCTAAATCAGCTAGTTCTGGTCCAGAGCTGAAGCAATGGACCAAGCCGGGAAAGGCCCCCTTGGCCATTTCTTCGGTCAAGATTTCGGCCATGTCGGCATCGGCGTCACGGGTATGGATGATGACGGGAAGACCGATGCGCCGTGCCGCCGCGATGTGGGCGCGGAAGCTGGCGCGCTGCCGATCTCGGGGGCTTTTATCGTAGTAATAATCCAAGCCGGTCTCGCCGAAGCCAACCACCTTTGGGTGGTCGGCCAGCCGGATCAGAGTATCGGCGTCAATTTCCGCCTCGGCCCCGGCTTCATGCGGATGGATGCCGACGGTGCAATAGACGTCATCATAGCGTTCGGCCACGGCAAGAACGCGGGGAAAGCGGCTGACATGGGTATTGATGGTCAGCATCAGGCCGACGCCGCCGGCCCGTGCCCGCTCCACCACCTGATCAAGCTCGTCGGCAAAATCCGGGAAGTCGAGATGACAATGGCTATCCACCAGCATCAGTCGGTCCCCTGCTCTTCGATGAAGCGCGGGAACACCCCTTGCGGCACCGGCAACGACGTCCCCGGCTTCAAGGCGTGGTGTGAACCGCAATAAGACAGATCGCGCTGATCGGCGGCGATCGCCAATTGATCCAGCAGCTTGGCCGACGTGTCTGGCATGAAAGCCTGGGTCAGCAGCGCCAGATTACGAACGGTTTCCGCCAACACCCACAGCACCGTGCCCATGCGGTCCGGGTCGGTCTTCTTCAGTGCCCAAGGGGCCTGCCGATCCACGTAACCGTTGGCGGCGCGGATCACCACCCACAGGGCCTCCAATCCCTCGTGGAACAATTGCCGGTCCATGGCGTCGCGCAGCTTGGGCAACAGGCCGTGGCCAGCATCCAGCATCTCGCGGTCATCGGTCGAAAACGCGCCATGCACCGGCACTTCATTGCCGCAATTCTTGCCGATCATCGACAGAACACGTTGCGCCAAGTTTCCGTAATCATTGGCCAATTCGCTATTCATCCGCATGACCATGGCGCGGTGGCTGTAATCGCCGTCGTTACCGAACGGCACTTCACGCAGCAGGAAATAACGCACCTGATCCAGACCGTATTTATCAATCAATCCCATTGGGTCGATGACATTGCCAACCGATTTCGAAATCTTTTGGCCTTCATTGGTCCACCAGCCGTGGGCGAAGACCCGCTTGGCCGGTCGCAGACCGGCGGCCATCAGGAAGGCCGGCCAATAAACGGCATGAAAACGGACGATATCCTTGCCGACCATATGCAGATCAGCTGGCCAATACCGGGCATAATCGCCGCTCTGATCGGGATAGCCGGCGGCGGTGATGTAATTGGCCAGGGCATCCAACCACACATACATGACGTGATCTTCGTCGCCGGGAACCGGGATGCCCCATTTAAAGCTGGTCCGCGACACCGACAAATCTTGCAAGCCGCCCTTGACGAAGCTCAACACCTCGTTGCGGCGCGATTGCGGGGCGACGCAATCGGGGTTGTCTTCGTACCATTGCAGCAGTCTGTCTTGCCACGCCGACAGGCGGAAGAAATAGCTGGGTTCCTTGACCCATTCCACCGGCGCTCCGGTGGGGGCCAGCTTGGCGCCATTGCTGCCGGCGATTAATTCATCCTCGCCGTAAAAGGCCTCGTCGCGAACCGAATACCAGCCTTCGTAATGGCCAAGGTAGATCTCGCCGGCTTCCACCAAACGGGTCCAGAGCGCCTGTACCGAACGGACGTGCCGGGGTTCGGTGGTGCGGATGAAATCGTCGTTGGAACAATTCAGTCGGGCGGCCAGCTCGCGGAAATTGGCCGAATTCATGTCGGCCAAAGCCTGGGGAGAAATGCCGGCGGCTTCCGCTGATTTTTCCACCTTCTGCCCATGCTCGTCGGTTCCGGTCAGGAACTTCACGTCAAAGCCGTCCAGCCGTTTGAAACGGGCCAGAACATCACAGGCCAGCGTGGTGTAGGCGTGGCCGATATGCGGCTTGTCATTGACGTAATAGATGGGCGTGGTCACGTAAAAGGTCTTGGCCCCGCTCATGATCGTCTCCTTAGGTGTTCTTGCTGCCGTCGCCGGTCAGGCGCGGGAAAGTCGCTCGAGAGCCAGAAAGGCCGTCAACAGAGCCTGCTTGCGATCCAGATTGACCGCATCGGTCCGGGCAAACAAGGCTCCGGTCTTTTCCCACAGGTCAAGCCAGCGATCAAGGCTGGCGGCAGCCAAGAGCCGCCCCATCAGCGCCGCCTCGCCCGGAACCACCTCGCTCATGCCCTTGCCCTGGCGGCCCCCGGCACGCACCAGCCGGGCCAGCCACCATGTGGTCAATTCGGTTACCGTGCGCCAAGCGCTGTCTGCGTCGCTTTTGCCGACCCGTTCGGCAAAAGCGTGCAAGGCCGGCACATCCAGACGCGGCAGCGCCGACAGCAGGCCAATGAGATCGCGGTACAGATCCAGTCCCCCTTCGGCCGCCAGCGCCACCGCCTTGCCCAGACTGCCCTCGCCCAGATGAGCCAGGGCGGTGAGTTCGGTATCGGTGAGATCGGGGCGGTGTTGGGCCAACAATTGACCAATGGTGTCCGCCGACAAGGGATTCAGCGCCAGACGGCGGCAGCGCGAGCGAATGGTCGGCAGCAATCGACCAGGGCTATGAGAAACCATTATAACCAGCGCCTTAGCCGGTGGTTCTTCAAGTATCTTCAGCACCGCATTCGCGGCATTGCGATTCATTTCATCGGCGGCGTCGATCAGCACTAACCGCCAACCGGCATCAGCGGTCTGGTGAAAAAGATCGCCGATCTTGCGGACGTCGTCGATGACGATCTCGCCCCGCAGCTTGGTCTTTTTGTCATCGGTGTAACCGCGTTCCACCACCTTGAGATCGCGGTGTCCCTGCGCTGAAACCTGATGAACCACCGGATGATGAGCGCCAATGTCCAGGCTTTCGGGGGGGCCGCCGAACAAGCCGCCGTCGCCGCCGCCGGCCAGAACGAAGCGAGCGATACGATAAGCCAAGGTGGCCTTGCCGATTCCCTTGGGACCGGTCAGCAGCCAGGCATGGGCGAGCCGGCCAGAATTCCAGGCATCAAGGAAGTCCTTTTCCGCCTGGGCATGGCCGATCAGATTCTGGCTGTCGCGTGGATGTGGCGTATCGCTCACGCCGGCAATCCCAGACGTCGCGACAAGACGGACACGATATTTTCGTGGACCGTGGGCACGGGCTGGTCGGCGTCAATAACGGCACAACGCTGCGGTTCATTTGCCGCGATGGTCAGAAAACCGTGGCGCAGGCGCTGGTGAAAATCCACACCCATGCGTTCATAACGATCTTCGCCCCCGCCACGACCGCCCGCTCGGTGAAGCCCCTCTTCCACCGGCAAATCCAAGATCAGGGTAAGGTCAGGGCGAAAGGCCCCCATGGCCACTTCGGCCAGCGTGGCGATGAGCTGATGATCAAGCCCATGCCCATAGCCCTGATAGGCCAGTGTCGAATCGGCGAAACGGTCGCACAGGACCCAGGCCCCGCGTCCCAACGCCGGCCACACTGTCTTGACCAGATGATCGCGCCGCGCGGCGCTGTGCAACAGGGCTTCGGTGTGGGCATCCCACCGATCGACGGCACCATTGACCAGCAGGGCGCGGATCGCCTCGGCCCCGTCGGCGCCACCGGGTTCCCGTGTCAGCACGACCTCGCGCCCCAGATCGCCCAGGGCCTTGGCCAGCAATCGCACCTGTGTCGATTTGCCGGCCCCTTCCCCGCCTTCAAAGGTAATGAAACGGCCTTCAGCCATCAGCGCTTGGGTCCCCACAGGATGTGGCGCAGGGCTTCGGCCATGCGGCCGGCAAAACCCAGCTTGGCAACATCGGCGCCGGCCACCAGCGGCAGTTCGACATTGGGTTGTCCAGGCGCGGTGATCAGCAGCTTGCCGAGCACTTCGCCCTTGCGGATGGGGGCGGCGATGGGGCCGTCATAGACGGCGGTGACCTTCATGTCCCGCCGCGCCTTGCGCGGCATGGTGACTTCCAACTTTTCGCCAGCCACCAACGCGACACTGGCGTCGTCGCCCAGCCAAACCTCGGCGGTGGACACCATATCACCGGGCTTGAACAAGGCGTAATTATCGAATTCACGGAACGCCCATTCCATCAGGCGCTCGCTTTCCTCAGCCCGTTCCTTCATGGATTTCAGGCCGTTGATGACCATGATAAGGCGGCGTTCACCGCGCTTGGCGGTGCCGACAAGACCATAGCCGGCGGCTTCGGTATGGCCGGTTTTCAGCCCATCGGCGCCGGACACGCCATAAAGCAGCGGATTGCGATTACCCTGACGGATGCCGTTAAAGACGAATTCCCGTTCCGAATAGATGGGGAAATATTCGGGAAAATCAGAAATCAACCGTCGCGCCAGAATGGACAGATCGCGCGCCGTGGTCAGATGTTCCGGGTCAGGCCAGCCCGAGGCATTGCGCAGCGTCGTGTTCTTCATGCCCAGATCGTGGGCCCTGCGGGTCGCTTCCTCGGCGAAAGCTTCCTCGGTGCCGGAATGGGCCTCGGCCAGAACACTACAGGCGTCGTTGCCCGATTGGATGATAACGCCGCGGATCAGCTCGCCGACCTTGGCCGACGATCCCACCGGCAAGAACATCAGCGAGCCGCCGGATTTGTAATGACGCTTCCAGGCGGTTTCCGACACCGGAAGCCGGTCATCCATCTTCCAACTGCCCTCTTTCAGCTTTTCGAACACCATATAGGCGGTCATCAGCTTGCTCATGGACGATGGAACCATCAGCTCGTCGGCATTTTTTTCCAACAAGATGGTGCCGGTCTTGTAATCGATGAGGATGGCCTGGCGCGCCAAGGTCTCGATGTTGTCGGC
This sequence comes from Magnetospirillum sulfuroxidans, assembly GCF_018224925.1. GTDB lineage: Bacteria > Pseudomonadota > Alphaproteobacteria > Rhodospirillales > Magnetospirillaceae > Magnetospirillum > Magnetospirillum sulfuroxidans. Next base: position 532,148 of record NZ_JAGTUF010000001.1, read on the forward strand.
GCGGGCGGCGCCGATCGAACACACAGCCAGCGCCAAGGCGATGGTAGCAGAGCGGACCTTGTTGAACGAAGAATGCAGCAACGCAATTATCCTTGAAGTTCGAATATCAGGGTCAATCGACAATGACACGGGCATCTTGTTGCCCTGCGGCGATCACGCTTTCAAGCACGCGGTCAGCCTCGTCGATACTGGAGATGGGGCCAAAGCGGACGCGGTACCAGGTCTTCCCCTTGACCGAGACCTGCTCGACATTGGGATGGCCAACGCCGGACAGCCGCGCCGACAGTCGCAAGGCGTTGTCATGGCGGCTGAACGATCCGGCTTGGACGAAAATACCGGTGCTGTGGACGGCCACCGAAGTGACTTCCTGCGATGCCAATACGCGCTCGGTGGCCTCGGCGGCGGCGGCGGCGCGCTGGGCCGAAGTATCGGCCTTGGCCGCATGGGCGACCACGGGCCGCGATGGCTCGGAACTGCCCGGCGGCGGTAAGGTTTCGGCGGTAACGCTGCCTCGCGGCGCGGCGACGATTTCCGGTTCCGAGCTTGATCCGGACGGCGCCGCCTTGCCGGCCAGAACGCGGCTTTCATCGGCCATGATCTCGACCCGCACCCGCGCCGTCCCCTGGCCTTCAAAGCCCAACAACTGCGCCGCCCGTCGCGACAAGTCGATGACCCGGCCATGGGCGAAAGGTCCGCGATCATTGACACGCACGACCAAGGAGCGGCCGTTCTCCAGATTGGTTACCCGCACCACCGATGGCATGGGCAAGGTGCGGTGCGCCGCCGTCACGGCGTTCTGGTCGAAAGATTCGCCGTTCGCCGTCAATTTTCCATGAAAATCAGGGCCGTACCACGAGGCGATACCGGTTTCGGCGTAATCAAAGTCTTCCTGAGGATAATACCATACCCCTTTGATTTGATATGGTTTTCCGATCTTATAGGTAGAGGTGGCCGATGCGCCGGCCGGCGGCGGTTCAGAGACGGCTTTTTTGGCGTAATGGCCAAACAAATTCATCTCGGCGCAGCCCGAAAGCATGCCGGCGGAGAGCACCAAAATGGCCAACCGCGTTCCGGTCCGCTGTCGAGTTCGCATCATCTAGCTGCCTCAGCCTGGATTACCCAAAGATATGGTAGTTTACTTGCCGCCAATCCGCTCCGCAAGGTGGCCGACGGCCAGGGCGAAAAAGGTTGAGCGATTCCATTTCAGCGTCGTCCGGAAATTGTCATAGACCAAAAAAGCGGCGCCATTGCCGTTATCGGGCATGACCACCGACGCTTGCAAAGCGGCTTTGGGCAAAGGTTTGCCGTTGCTATTGGTCAGCCCCAGCTTCGTCCATTCCGCCAATGGCTTAAGGGTATTAAGCCCAACCAGATTCTTATCGAACTTGGCCGGTAACTTGACCGCCCGCCCCCAGCTCTGGTCCCCTTTCCAACCTGATTTCGACAGGTAATTGGCAGCCGAAGCCAACACGTCGGCCCGCGTCGTCCAGATGTCGCGACGACCATCGCCATCCCAATCGGCGGCAAATCGCAGGAACGATGACGGCATGAACTGGCATTGCCCCATGGCCCCAGCCCATGATCCCAGCATGGCTGAGGCGGCGATGTGGCCTTCGTCGAGGATTTGCAGCGCATTCATCAACTCGCCGCGAAAATAGCTCGAACGGCGACCGTCATAGGCCAGGGTGGCCAGGGCCGAGACCACCGGATAGCCGCCGGTGACGCGGCCATAATCGGTTTCGATCCCCCACAGGGCGACCACATATTTGGCCTGAACCCCGTATCGCGCTTCGATTTCAGCAAGCACGGCGCGGTTTTCCGCCAGCATGCGCCGGCCCTTTTCCACCTTGGTCTTGCTGACCACTCGCTCCATGTAGGTTTTGAAGCTCATGGTGAATTCGGGCTGACGGCGGTCCAGCTCGATGACCTTGTCGATATGCTCGACTCCGCTCAGTGCCGTCTCCAGGGTCTCGGCCCGAATTCCTTTGGTCGCCGCCTCGTCACGGATACCGGCGAGAAAGCCGTTGAAATCCGGCGGTGGCGTTTCTTGAGCAAGGACCTGGCCCGCGAACAATTGAAATCCGCAGGCGAGGTATCCCGCTCGGGCTAGTTTCGCCAGGGTGGTCATGCTTAATCCCCAAGGATTGGTATCCAATACCCTGTTGTGCCACATTCCGTATGCTGACCGCAACCTCAGGGACCAGGAAACAGCGCCGTCGACCATCCGCGCCAACGGTAATATAGCAAGCCCAGCCATTCATGCAGGCCGTTGCCGATGGTGGAAAAAGCCGATGCCAGATCAAATTCCCATCCGGCCGGCGCCCCCGTGGTCAAATAATCCACCGGATAGGCGGTTACCGGCCAGTCAACGGCCGCAAACGAGCCCATGGCACGCGGCATGTGCCGAGCCGACGTCACCAGCACCCAGACCTCGCCAGGACGCGGAGCCATCATCTCTTTTGTATAAAGAGCGTTCTCGCGGGTATTGCGTGACTGATCTTCGAACACGACACGGGCGGTGTCGAAACCCAATTGGTCGAGAAACTGACGGGCTATCGGCGCTTCCTTCAGTTCTTGGGTCCTCAAGCTGCCGGATCCCCCGGAAAAAACCAGCCGCGCCCGCGGATAGCGCCGCCCCAGCCAGACCAGCGCCGTCACCCGCTCGATGGCGTCATTGGCGGCCACCTGCCCGCGCGCGACCGAGACCACCGGGTCCAGGGCCCCACCAAGAACGATCACACCATCCAAGCGATCGGGCAAAGCTGTGCTGGCATAGCGACCTTCGAGCGGGGCAATCAACAGGTTGCTCCACGGGACAATCGCCACGACGACTAAAACAGCACTCAACCCGGCCAAGAGCGGTCGTTGCCAGGATCGCCAGCGACTGAACCCCAAGAGACCGAGCCCAATCAACAGCACCAGCAAAAGATTGATCGGTGATGCCAAAAGGCCAAAGATTTTGGAGAAAATGAACATGTGAAAAACCTTATGGAGCAAGACATTCCATGCGTCCCATCAAATGCGCATGGGTGTCAATCAAAGCCGATGCAATCTGGGGGTGCTTTGTCCCGATGATCATGGTAAAGGGGTGCCGCGCCGACCATAGCGGAGGAATGCATGGACCAGATGATCGAAGGATTCCGGCGGTTTCGCGATAATTATTTCGCCAAGAACCGCTCTTTGTTCGACACCCTGTCACAGCAAGGCCAAACGCCAAAAGTTCTGTTGATTGGATGTTCGGATTCCCGTGTCGATCCGGCCATTATCTTTGACGCCCAGCCGGGCGAAATGTTTGTCTTGCGCAACGTCGCCAACCTGATTCCGCCTTTTTCCCCCGACGAAGGCCATCACGGCACCTCGGCGGCGGTGGAATTCGCCGTACGCGGCCTTAAGGTCGAACACATCGTCGTTTTGGGCCATGCCCATTGCGGCGGCGTCCGCGCCCTGATCGAGGGCAACCCGTCGGATCAATCAGACTTCATCCGCGGCTGGATGCAGATTGCCCGCTCGGCCCGCGACCGCGCCCTGGCCCTGACCCTGTCCGCCGGCCAGCCGATCGAAGCCGCCCGCCGCATGTGCGAACAAGAAACCGTGGCCATCTCGCTTGGCAACCTGATGACCTTTCCGTGGATTCGCGAACGCGTCGAAACCGGCGGGCTGATGTTGCACGGCTGGTTCTATGATATGGAAAACGGCAAGCTTTTTCGGCTTGACCCGGTGACCAATACGTTCCAAGAAGTCTGAACAAGCGCGGATGGGTGGCCGAGTGGTTTAAGGCAGCGGTCTTGAAAACCGCCGTAGGTGCAAGCCTACCGTGAGTTCGAATCTCACCCCATCCGCCAATTTTCTTGCGAAATCTATTCTCTGCCTTCAGGCGCCGGGGTGAAGCCCTGGCGGGCTGCGCTGTTCGTGCGGCATGGCCGTTGACCGAGTGGGTTGCCGGAGAGCGATTTCGACGGGCCTGGGCATACCCCTGCGAACGACGGCAAGAAGGATTCGATCTGCCAATTCGCTAATCTGCCACTCCTTCGCGTCTATGGCTTTGAGCAGGTTCGGGAGATCAATGCGATCACTTTGGCCCGGTATCTGGTCGAGTTGCTGTTCCACGCGCGGGTGTTCGATCGGATGAGGGAGGAAGGCACAATTGCGCCGGACGAGCCGTTCATCCTGAGTGGCTTCTTGAAGCCCGAGGCGAAGCACATCTTCGACAGCGAGTTCGACTTCGTCGCGAATGGGAATGGAAAGCTAACGAAGCAGTTGCGGATGCGTGGACTAGCTTCCGATCCGCTGCCCCATCTCAGCATAAGCCGGTTGACCTTGCGTGCGCCTGACGGATGCCTTTACGCATTCATCGGTATCAACTCGTCGAAAGGTCCCATCGTCGGGACTGCTAACCTTCGGGTCACCTTGGCTTCACCCGGATTTCTCGCCTGTTTAGGAACTGTTGCGACTGAGATTGCTGAATTTGCGTACGGGATGGCGGCAGACAATTTACTTGAGAACATCCGCCTCATCGCCGAGGGCTTTGGGCATGTAGTTACCAGCACCGACGAGGTACTCACGGAACTCCGGACGCTGGGGCCTCTGGGCTACACCTTAGTAATGGGCGGAGGTGGCAGCCGAGCAGATGCAGACCTGATGGGGGCATTCCTTGAGGGAAAAGGGGGCAGCAGGCAAACCGGCTGACCTCCTTCACCTGAGGGTATTCCCCTACGGACTTATCTCTTGTTAAAGTTAAACAACGCGGGGGAGGAGTTGTTCAAGCTTCGGCTGAAAACGTTCGGATCATCAGTCTTCTCAAACGGGCCACATCCACTCTTCCAGCGACCGCTCCAATTTGTGCAATACTCGCCTTCTTCGGTAACCTTCCACGTTCCGGTTTCGAACGTTCCGTCGCTGCTGGTAGCCGACAACGAGCCATCAGCGAGGATGGTTCCGTTTGTCACCGTGCCACGCATCGGGTTCTTCGCAGCATAGGTGGTGTCTGTGATAAGGCTCGTAACTTCGTCCTTGGTAAGCTTCTCTCCAGCCATGGCCATTCCTGAGAAGGCGATGACATTGACCACGGCCAAGCCAACCAAAATTCTCCGCATTGCCCCCCCCCCTGATCAAATATATTGTCACGAATAGCGAGTGTGGCGGGAACTTTGCCACATGCGGCATGTGCTCACAACCCTTGGAAGACCTCGGAGTTGGCCAGCATGGCTACGCAGAGGGCGACGGCGGGGTTACGAGATGCCGCAGACGCTCTTGAGCTCCTTCTTCGACACGAGCCGCTTATCGAACTGGATCATCGGATATCTCCCTCTCGGGAGGCATCGCCATGCCTCGGTTTGAAAAAGCCGCACCGGTAGGCCCAAAAAGGGTATCTCCGGGGCTTGAGCGTGTCGAGGGAGAACGTGGCGGCATGTTCCGCCATGTTACCCCAGGCGTTACCCCGGAAGGACTGGCGAGTTTTTGGGAAACGCGATCCGGCGCACCTGTTACCCCGGATGTTACCCCAGGGGCTTTATCGCATCCGATCCCCAGAAATGCTAAAGCCCTGAAATCTTGCGATTTCAGGGCTTTATAATGGTCGGAGCGGCGGGATTCGAACCCACGACCCCCAGTCCCCCAGACTGATGCGCTACCGGGCTGCGCTACGCTCCGACCGTGTCGGGGAAAGCAGCGCGAGCGCTAATTTCCCGTCAACTTGTGTGCCAAACCAACGGTTTGGCGGGGGTTCCGATGGCGATGCCGCCGGAAGAGGGGCGCACTATACTCACGCCCCCGGAGGGATGCAACCCTCAACGTTACCGTGATTGCAGGAAAGAGCGCATTTGTTCCAATTCATCCAGCAACAGCTCGAGTTCTTGGCGGATTCCTTGGCTTAGACGGGATTCGACCATCACAGATTTATCTTCGAGGACGCCCTCGCTGTGAAGATCAAGGTCATCATCCTTGCCATCATCCGTCAACGCGACGGTGTCGTCCTCGGATTCAGAGGCGACCTCATCTTCTTGGTCAGCGGTGGCCGGCAAGGCAAGTTGCAATTCCGGCTCGTTACGAACGGCGGCGAGCTGCGGCCCCAACTCCTTGTGGCCGCCTTCGCGCAGAAGCTTCTGCACGCCCTTGATGGTATAGCCTTCGCTGTACAGCAAATCACGGATACGGCGCAGCAGGGCCACATCCTCGGGCCGGTAATAGCGACGCCCGCCCCCCCGCTTAAGCGGCTTGACCTGAGGAAACTTGCTTTCCCAAAAGCGCAGGACGTGCTGCGGCACTTCCAGATCGTCGGCGACTTCACTGATGGTCCGAAACGCGGATTCGGACTTGCCATTTCGGCGTCCCAGTAACGGATCACCGTCCCCGGTCATCACTTACCGGCCTTGGAAACCGGACCGTCGTTGATCTGCTTCTTAAGAAGCTGCGATGGCCGGAATACCAGCACCCGCCGGGGCAAGATCGGCACTTCTTCGCCGGTCTTCGGATTGCGGCCGACGCGTTGGCCCTTGGAACGCACGGCAAAGCTGCCGAACGATGAAATCTTTACCGCCTCGCCTTGCGCCAAAGCCTCGGCCACCTCGTCGAGGACAGCCTCCAGCAAATCGGCGGATTCATTGCGCGACAGCCCCACCTCCTGGTAGACGGCTTCGCTCAGTTGGGCGCGAGTAATGGTCTTTTCCGACATGTCGATAAAGCCCCTTTCTGGGGGGACCGAGAATTGGTGACTGACCCTATCCTGTCCCCGGAAAAGCGTCAATATCAAAGGGATGCGCGAGGACCTTTGCCCATGTGCGCAGGTCCGGCCGCCGTCCGCTACAGGCGAACCAGGGCAGAACCCCAGGTAAAACCGCCCCCCATGGCTTCCATCACCACCAGATCGCCCTTGGACAGACGGCCATCGGCCACAGCCGTATGAAAAGCCAGTGGGATCGACGCCGCCGAGGTGTTGGCGTGACGATCAACCGTCACCACCATGCGATCCATGGACAGGCCCAGCTTCTTGGCCGTGCTTTCCAAAATGCGTCGGTTCGCCTGATGCGGCACGACCCAATCGATGTCGGCGGCAGTCAGATCATTGGCGCGCAACGCCTCGCCCACCACCTGCGACAGATTGGTGACGGCGTGACGGAAAACCTCCCGCCCCTCCATGCGCAGATGGCCGACGGTTTGGGTTGAAGACGGTCCGCCATCCACATGCAGCAAATCGTAATGACGGCCATCGGAATGCAAATGGGTCGACAAAATGCCGCGATCCTGGTTGGTGCCGCGTTCCCACGCCCCACGCAGAACGACGGCGCCGGCGCCATCGCCGAACAGCACGCAGGTGCCGCGATCTTGCCAGTCGAGGATACGCGAAAAGGTTTCGGCACCGATGACCACGGCCGTGCGAGCCTGCTCGGCCTTGATGAAATTATCAGCCACGGCCATGGCGTAAATAAAGCCGGAGCAAACCGCCTGAACGTCGAAAGCGGCGCCGCCGGTCATACCCAGGCGATTTTGCACACGGGTGGCGGTGGCGGGAAAGGTGTTATCGGGGGTTGCCGTGGCCACCACCAACAAATCAACCTCGCTGCCGCTGATGCCGGCAGCCGCCAACGCCTGCTTGGCGGCTGCGGTGGCCAGGTCGGACGTGGTTTCGCCATCGGCGGCGATATGGCGCTGGCGTATGCCGGTCCGTTCGATGATCCACTCGTCGGAAGTGTCCACCGTGCTCGCCAATTCCGCATTGGTGACAACTCGGGACGGCAGATAGCAGCCGCTGCCGACGATCTGGGAGCGCAAAATCATGGAAAAAGTCTCACCCGTTGCCGGCAGCACGCTGCGTGGGAGGATCTTGCGGATGCAGCCGTTCGAATTCCTTGCGGATTCGTTCGTTGTAGCCATGAGCCACCAAATCAACGGCGACAGCAATGGCGTTGGCGAAACCAAAGGCATCGGTGCCGCCATGGCTTTTGACGGCGATGCCGTTCAGGCCAAGGAACATGGCGCCATTATAACGGCGCGGATCGGTCCGCATCTTGACCTTGTTCAAGGCGTGCTTGGCGAAAACATAGCCAATCTTGGACAGCCACGAACTTTGGAATGCCTGACGCAGGAACGACGAATAGAATTTCACCGTACCTTCGGCGGTTTTCAAGGCGATGTTGCCGGTGAATCCATCGGTCACCACCACATCGACGGTCCCGCCGCAGATATCATTGCCTTCAACGAAGCCGTGAAAGCGAATAGGCAGGGACGAATCGCGCAAGGCGGCGGCGGCGGCCTTGACCGCATCGTTGCCCTTCATGTCTTCGGAGCCGATGTTGAGGAGGCCGACGGAGGGCTTCTCCAGCCCCAAGACAGCGCGGGCGAAGACTTCGCCCATCACCGCGAACTCAATCAGATTGTTGGCGTTGCAATCGACATTGGCGCCCAAATCCAGCATCACCGTCTCCCCCCGTTCGGTGGGAAACAGCCCGGCGATCGCCGGCCGGTCGATACCGGGCAACGTGCGCAAAACGAATTTTGACACGGCCATCAAGGCGCCGGTATTGCCGGCGGAGACGACGCCGGCCGCCTCGCCCTTGGACACCGCATCGACGGCGAGCCACATGGACGAGCGCCGCCCGGTGCGCAACACCTGGCTGGGTTTGGCGTCGTTGGAAACGGCGTCTTCGGCATGATGAACCGTACAGACGCCCTTGATCTCCGGAGCTTTCTCCAGCAAGGCGTCAATCCGCTGGGCATCGCCGAACAGCAGATAACGCACATGGGGGAGGCGGACGTGCGCAAGCCGCACCCCCTCGATCACCATCTCGGGAGCATGATCGCCACCCATGGCGTCGATGGATATGGTGACGGGTGCGCTCACGTCCGTGCGCTCCGTAAGAGATCAGCGGGGAATTTAGGCGTTGGCTTCGGCCTGAGCAACGACTTCGCGGCCATCATAATGACCACAGGAGCCGCACACATGATGGGGCAGCTTCACTTCGCCGCAATTGGGGCACTCAACCACCGAAGCCGACGGCAGCGCGTGGTGGGCACGACGCATGTTGCGGCGGGACTTGGAGGTCTTTTTCTTCGGGACAGCCATTTTCTCGTACTCTCTGCTCAGAAGCCCTGACGGGGAAAGGGAGGTTTATTAGCCAAAAAGTCTGCAAGGAGCAAGGGTTTGCTGCTTCCCTTACTTCTTTTTTTCCTTCAACCCGGCCAGAGCGGCGAATGGGCTGACTTTATTTTCAATTTCTACCGGCTCGTCCATGATCTCCGGCATCGCGGCGCCAACCTTACGCGGAAACGGATCAAGGGCCAAAGCCAGATGTTCCGCGACCACTTCCCCCAGATCGATGACGCCATCGATCAGCGGTTCGGGCGGATCATCCTCGTCCGGGGATAAATCCAGTTCCATACTATCGGACTCTTCGCCGCCGCCAAAGGTCATCGTAAAAGTTTCATCAATCTTTTCGTCCAGCGGTTCCAATGTCACCACGCAGTTTTGCACGACATCGGCACGCAGGCGACCGTCAATGCGAAACAAGGTCCCGCCGGTAATGGCCTGTAAGTGGGCGCTGGCGGTCAGCGACCGAATCGTGTTGACGGCGAAACGCTTGGCCAAGGCGGCACATTCCGCCGCATTGGCTTCGATTTCCATATCCATGCCGCGGGTCGGGATGACATCAACCAGGACGGGGCGGGAAAATTCGATGACAATCTCGGTCATTGCGCCAGCGCTTGCGGCTGGATGAAGCTGATCGTACCGGCGAGCATGGCTGCCTCGCCCTGCCCTTCCAGATGAGCGATCTGAGCCCGGACATAAGCGGCCATGCGGTCCTCGACCTCGGGAGGCACCGCCGCACCCTGATAGAGGTTGCGGCCCAGGGCGTGTTGCAGCGCCCGCCCCTCCTCCCCCAGCGCCTTGTCATAGGCCGCGGTACGGCCGTAAAACGCCTCGGCCATGCGTTGCACCCTTTTCCCCACGCCCATATCGGTGACCCCCATTTCGCGCAGGTTCTGGTCCATGTCGGTAAACATGAAATCGAACGTCTGTTGCGACACGGCGCGGGCATCCTCCCCCTCCAGCTTGCCCAGGCGGCGGAACAGCAGATAAGCGTGCAAGATGATCATGTCATAGCGGCCTTCCAGCGTATCGGCGACGCCAAGGTCGCGATAGAACACCGGCTGGCGGGATTGCTCCACCAGAGCAAGGTACAAGGCATTGGCGGCGTCATCAAAGCGCCGGCGTTTAAAAAATCGGCTGAACGGCATGGTTGGTCCTGAAACTGTTCCGCATGGCGGGGGGCGTTGACAACCCGTCGTGCCGGGGTGCACTCTTCGCCCCATCTTTGGACACGGAGCCCGTCTCCGTCAATGCCCTGACGTGAATGCGACCATGAAGAAGCTGATTCTCCCCGTTTTGCTGGCCGCCTTTATCGGTGGGACCAGCGCCTGCACCCCGACGATCGACAATCGCGGCAATCTGCCCCACCCCGAGGATCTGGCCAAGATCGTTGCCGGCACGACCACCCGCGACGAAGTCCAGGTTCTGTTGGGCACCCCCTCATCAAGCCTGAATTACGGCGATGAAAGCTGGCAGTATATCTCGTCGGTCAGCGAAACCACCGCCTTCTTCAAGCCCGAGGTCAAGGATCGCAAGGTGGTGTCGATTAATTTCGACATGCAGGGCATCGTCAAGAACGTGACCTATAAGGGGCTGAATGACGGCCAGGAAATCGTGCTGGTCGATCGCGAAACCCCGACCGCCGGCAAGGAACTGGGTATCCTTGAGCAGTTGATGGGCAATGTCGGCCGCTTCTCCAAACCGAGCAGCGGCGGCGGCCTTGGTCAATAAGCAAAGGACGACAAAATAAAAAAAGCCCCCCGGCCGTCACCGACCGGGGGGCTTTTAATTTGGACCTTAGCCGGCGACCATGGCCAGCAGCAGAATGGCAACGATATTGATGATCTTGATCATCGGGTTGACCGCCGGACCGGCGGTGTCCTTATAGGGATCGCCGACGGTATCACCGGTCACCGCCGCCTTGTGGGCGTCGGAACCCTTGCCACCGTGATGGCCATCTTCAATATACTTCTTGGCGTTATCCCAAGCGCCGCCCCCCGACGTCATGGAAATAGCCACGAACAAACCGGTGACGATGGTGCCCAGCAGCATGGCGCCCAGCGCGGTAAAGGCCGACAGCATGCCCGCCGTCGCCGCGACCACGGCGAACAGCACGATGGGAGACAACACCGGCAGCATGGACGGGATGATCATTTCCTTGATCGCCGCCTTGGTCAGCATATCCACCGCCCGACCATAATCGGGCTTGGCGGTGCCTTCCATGATGCCGGGGATTTCCTTGAACTGACGGCGAACCTCGACGACCACCGAACCAGCGGCCCGGCCTACGGCCATCATGCCCATGGAACCGAACAAATAAGGCAGCAAACCACCGATGAACAGGCCGACCACCACATAGGGGTCTTCCAGGCTGAAGCTGACCTTGAGGTCGGGGAAATAATGCCGCAGATCCTCGGTATAAGCAGCGAACAGCACCAGGGCGGCCAGTGCGGCCGAACCGATGGCATAGCCCTTGGTTACCGCCTTGGTGGTGTTGCCAACCGCGTCCAGCGCGTCGGTGATCTTACGCACATCCTTGGGCAGTTCGGCCATTTCGGCGATACCACCGGCATTGTCGGTGACCGGACCATAAGCATCCAGCGCAACGATCATACCGGCCAAGGCCAGCATGGTGGTGGCGGCGACCGAGATGCCGAACAGGCCCGCAACCGAATAGGTGGCCAAAATGGCGACGCAGATGACCAGAACCGGAAGCGCCGTCGATTCCATGGACACGGCCAAGCCTTGAATGACATTGGTGCCATGACCGGTGGTCGACGCCTGGGCAACGCTGCGCACCGGGCGGTATTCGGTGCCGGTGTAATATTCGGTGATCCACACCAGCAGACCGGTGACGACCAGACCGAACATGGCGCAGACAAACAGGTTCATGCCCGTCACCGGACGTCCGCCCATGTCATAGACGGCGCCAAAGCCGCCAAAGCCGATCATGATGGTGGCGGCGATCAGGATGATGGACAGCACGCCGGTGACGATCAAGCCCTTGTACAAGGCCTTCATGATGTTGCCGGATGCGTCAAGCTTGACGAAAAAGGTACCGACCACCGAAGACAGGATGCAGACCGCGCTGATCACCAGCGGGAAAGACATCATGGCGGTTTGTGCGGCGCCGGTGAAGAAGATCGAGCCCAACAGCATGGTGCCGACGATGGTCACCGCATAGGTTTCGAACAGATCGGCGGCCATGCCGGCGCAATCGCCCACATTGTCACCGACGTTGTCGGCGATCACCGCCGGATTGCGCGGGTCATCCTCGGGGATACCCGCTTCGACCTTGCCGACCAGATCGGCGCCGACATCCGCCCCCTTGGTGAAGATACCGCCGCCCAGACGGGCGAAGATGGAGATCAGCGAAGCGCCGAAAGACAGCGCCACCAGGGCTTCCATCAGGTCGCGCGGGGCAACCCCGGCCGATTTGAGCACGGCGTAATAGCCGGCCAAGCCGATCAGGCCCAAACCGACCACCAGCATGCCGGTGATGGCGCCGGAACGGAAGGCGACGTCAAGCGCCTGCTGCATGCCGCCGCTACGGGCGGCTTCGGTGGTCCGCACATTGGCGCGGACCGAGACATTCATGCCGATATAGCCAGCGACGCCCGACAGAATCGAGCCAATGAGAAAGCCGACGCCCTGAAACGCACCCAAGCGGGCGAACAGGACGACAAAGATCACCGCGCCGACAATGGCGATGGTGGTGTATTGACGATTGAGGTAAGCGCGCGCGCCTTCTTGAATGGCCGCGGCGATTTCTTGCATGCGCGGTGTGCCGGTCGATGTGGCCATCACCGATTTGAACGCCCATGCGCCATAAAGTAAGGCAGCAAGGCCGCATGCCAGGACGAAAATATCTGTCATGTTGGTTCGATCCCCTTCTCAGCGTTAACTGACTTCGACGCCCTGAAAGGCTTGCGGCGCATGCTGATGGCCGTAAGGAGGACGACGCAAGTAGGCTGACGCTGCCAGATAAACTTGAGGTTGGCAACGGGGTGCCGCACAATTTTATCCGATTTTAAAAATAGACGGGCAAATCGAGGGGGGGAATTAGGATGGTTCCAAGAACAAGCACCCTAAGTCCACTGAAATATGCCGGAATATTCCAGCAATATTGCATCGCAACATTACTTAACCGAGGATTGGTCTATGAGAACACCCTTAACAAACCCCGGCCCTAGGGTTCTTTCCGACAATTTGAGCAATCTCTGGCTGACCCCCACGGGGTCAAGACGACGGCCATTGCGCAAGTGAATGGGTAAATATTCCATCATGTCCTGCAAATAGGCGTTTTGCAGACGGGGGATATTTTGGGCAACGATTTCGCGTTTTTCGAAGGGAACTTCCAGACGCAGGATGATTTCCACCTGCCTGCGCACCTCGTGATCCTCGATCACCGGGACCGACAACAGGCCGTATTCGACAAAAGACGGCGGCGTCGTCACGACCTTGGCCGCTCCGCCTGGGGCGGCCGGCGCATTGCCGATCAGGCTGTTGAACTTTTCCAGCGGATCAATGCCCCAGAAATACAGCCCGCCGACCAACCCGCCCATCATCAACAAGAAGGCGATAATAATGAATACTAGGCGTATCACGGCTGTTCCCCCGCATTGCTGAAATGCCGCCAGCCCCGTTGCGCCACTTCCATGGCCTTTCCCTGCCGGTCCATCACCGCGACCCCCTGCCCGGCCGTCATCTGGCCGATAGCGCTGAGGGCAACACCGCTGTCATCAGCCAATTGACGTATCCTTTGCGTCTGCGCCGGGTCTGCGGTGAAAGCAATTTCGTAATCATCCCCCCCGCCCAAGATACAGGCAAGCCAGGAATTGTTATTCTCTGTCGCGGTACGCGCCGCCACCGATAGCGGCAGGTCAGCCAGGCGAATTTCCGCCGCCAATCCCGATTGGCGGGCCAAGTGCCCCAAATCCTGCACCAGACCATCCGAGATATCCATGCCGGCCGAAGCCACGCCGATCAAGGCCGGACCCAGCGCGACCCGCGGTTGCGGCAACAGATAGCGATGGATCAGGAAATCTCGGTGTAGCGGATTTAAATCCGTTAGCTGGCCCTGTCGCGCCCGCAACCCAAGAGCTGAATCACCAAGCGATCCACTCAACCAAATGAGGTCTCCGGCCCGTGCCCCCGAGCGTAGCAGCGCCCGCCCGGTGGGAACATGGCCGAAGGCGGTTAAGGACAAGGTCAGCGGTCCGGGTGTCGAAACCGTGTCGCCGCCGATCAGGGCAATGGAAAATTCCGCCACATCCTGGCCCAGCCCATCGGCAAAGGCCCGCAACCATTCGGCTTCGATGCCCTGGGGAAAGGCCGCGGCCAGCATCACGGCGAAAGGCACCGCCCCTTTGGCGGCAAGATCGGACAGATTGACCCGCACCAGTTTACGGGCAATCAAATCGGCGGGATCATCGGCAAAAAAGTGGACGCCCGCCACCATGGCATCCATGGTCAGCACCACTTGCCGCCCTGGCGGAACATCCATCAGGGCGGCATCGTCGGTCAGATTGAAGGCGCCCGGATAGGATGCCGACAAGGGAGCGAATAATTGGGCGATCAGGTCGAATTCGTCTGGAGCGCCGCTCACCGGGCGATCACGGCGCGGGAGCGCCGCCACCTTCGAATTCCGCCGGACGCAGGTTGCGGGCCATGCGATCCATCACGGCATTGACCAAGCCCGGTTCGGGGCCGGAATAAAATGCGTGAGCCACATCCACATATTCGGTGATGGCCACCCGAGCCGGCGTCTGCGGCCGCGACTTCAACTCAAAGGCGCCGGCGCGCAAAATCGCGCGCAAAACCGATTCCAAACGGTCCACGGTCCAATCCCGCGCCAAGCCCGCCGCGATCTGGCGATCCAGCTCCGCCCCTTCGGCGGTGGCGCCGCGCACCAGCAAGGACACCAGATCACCATCCGGATCGGCAAGTTTTCCGCGCGGTTCGGATTCCAGGCGCTGCCGGAATTCGTCCAACGCCTGTTCGGCGCTAACGCCGGTAATTTCCATGGAATACAGCGCCTGCACCGCCGCCAGACGGGCGGCGGAACGGCGGGTGGCGCCGGAATTGGGTTTGCGCAATTGGTTTCTTCTTCAGCTCAGTTGCAGATCGCGTTTGATGTCCAGCATGCGCAAAGCCGCCTTGGCCGCCATGCCGCCGATATTCTTGCGGGCCGGATCGGCCCGCTTCAACGCCTGGGCCTCGTTATGGACGGTCAGCACGCCATTGCCCAGCGCCAAATGATGACGCAGCGACAATTCGGTGCAGCCGCGCATGCATTCGGTGCAGACATGATCGTAATGATCGCTTTCGCCACGAATGGCCGTCCCCAGAACCACATAGCCGTCATAGGGCTTGCCCGATGCGACCATGAATTCCAAGGCGGCGGGAATTTCCAGCACGCCGGGAATGGTCACCACCTCGAAACTGGCCCCGCCATCCGCCAAGGCCTGGGTGGCCCCGGCCAACAGCATGTCAGCCAGATGGGTGTAAAAGCGGGCTTCGATAACCAGGATATGCGGCGACGTCATGACGCCCTCCTCAGACCGTCGTGATCGGGCGTTGTTCGACCACCTTAAGGCCAAAGCCTTCCAGGCCGACGATGGTCTTTTGCGTATTGGACAGCAAGATCATTTCCTCAACCCCCAGATCCAGCAAGATCTGAGCCCCGACGCCGTAATCGCGCAGTTCGGCCGGGGCCGGCTTGGAATCCAATTGGGCGCGAATGCGATCCGACAGGCTGGTCGGGCGCGGTTCACGCACCAAGACGATGACGCCGCGACCATGAGCCGCGATGGTTTCCATGGCGGAATGAAGCTGTCCAGCCTTGCCCGAACCTTGGTCGCCGAGAACATCATCCAAAATATTGACGGCGTGGACACGCACCATCACCGGGCCTTCGCCGGAAATCTCGCCCTTCACCAAGGCGATGTGTTCGGCGTAAGCCACTTGGTTGACATAGACGACCATACGCCAGTCATTGCCCCAGGTGGAATGAAAGGCCGATTCGACTTCACGCCGAACGATCTTGTCGTGACGGCGACGATAGGCGATCAGATCGGCGATGGTGGCGATCTTTAAGGCATGGAACTGGGCGAATTTCACCAGATCGGGCATGCGCGCCATGGTGCCGTCGTCGTTCATGATCTCGCAGATCACGCCCGACGGGTTGAGACCGGCAAGGCGAGAGATATCCACCGCCGCCTCGGTGTGACCGGCCCGCACCAAGGTACCGCCGTCACGGGCCATCAACGGAAAGACATGGCCGGGGGTGACGATGTCGCTTTCGCCCTTCTCCGGGTCGATGGCCACCTGCACGGTCCGCGCCCGGTCGGCGGCGGAAATGCCGGTGGTGACGCCTTCCTTGGCCTCGATCGAGACGGTAAAGGCGGTCTGCATCCGGGTGCCGTTATCGGCGCTCATCGGTTTGAGGCCCAAGACCTCGCACCGCGCCCGCGTCATCGACAGGCAAATCAGGCCACGGCCGTACTTGGCCATGAAATTGATGGCGTCGGGGGTGGCCATCTGCGCCGGAATGACCAGATCACCTTCGTTTTCGCGATCTTCGTCATCAACCAGGATGAACATGCGGCCCTGACGGGCTTCCTCGATGATCTCTTCGATCGGCGACAGATACAGATTATATTCCGAGACCACGGGCCTATTCCTTGTCGAGAAGCCGGGCAACATACCGGGCCAACATGTCGATTTCCATATTCACGCGATCCCCTTGGCGCAACCGGCCAAAGGTGGTCACCGCTTGGGTATGGGGAATGACATTGATACCAAAGCGCCGTCCGTCAACCTCATTGACGGTCAACGAGACGCCATCCAACGCCACACTGCCCTTGGGGGCAACAAATTTGGCCAGGTTTTCCGGCGTTTCGAAGACGAAACGCTTGGATTCGTTTTCGTCAGAAATGGCAACGACCGTGGCGACGCCATCCACATGACCGGAAACGATATGGCCGCCCAATTCGTCACCCACCTTCATCGCCCGTTCCAGGTTGATGCGTCCGCCTTCGGCCCAATCGCCCAAAGTGGTCTTGGAAATGCTTTCCGCCGACACCTCGACCGCATACCAATCGACGCCCTTATCGACAATGGTCAGGCACACGCCGTTATGGGCGATAGAAGCGCCGATATCGATGGAAGCCAGATCATAGCTGGTCTTGATCTCGAACCGGGTTTCCTTGCCGGCGTTGCGGACAACGCGGTGAATTTCGCCCAAATCGGTGACGATGCCGGTGAACATCGGCCGCTACTCCTTAGATTTTTCTATAATTTTCCACGATATCCACACCGATTGGGCGGACATCAACGCATTCGAATCCCGGCATCTGCGACAGGTGATCGACACCAAAAGCCACCGCCGCCGGCAAGCCATCGCCCCCCATCACACGGGCGGCGCGGAACCAGACCAAGCGGTCAACCAGATCGTGACGCAGCAAGGTGGCGGTCAAATGGGCGCCGCCTTCCACCAATACGCGGGTAATGCCGCTTTCGGCCAAAACCCCCAGCGCTTCAACCATGTCGATACCGTGGTCGTTGCCGGGCAATTCCACCACATCGACCCCCGCATCCTCGTAAACCTCGCGCCGGGTTTCATCGGCCCCTTCCAGGGTCAACACCCAGGTGGCAACGTCATTGGCGCTGGATACCAATTTGCTGGTCAAGGGCAGGCGTAGCCGGCCATCGACAACGATCCGCACCGGCGAACGCTCCGCCAGACCTGGCAAACGACAGGTCAATTCCGGATCATCGGCCAGAACGGTGCCGCTGCCGACCATAATGGCGTCGCTCTCGGCCCGCAGCAAATGGCCGGCCTGACGAGCCGCTTCGCCGGTGATCCAGCGGCTTTCGCCGCTATGGGTGGCGATGCGGCCGTCCAAGCTGGTGGCCAGTTTAACGGTGACCAAGGGGCGTCCACGGGTGATCTTGGAGAGGAAACCGGCATTGAGTTCAGTTGCCTCGGCCGCCATCACCCCGGTGACCACGCTCAGTCCCGCCGCGCGCAACAAGGCGATGCCACGCCCGGCGACACGGGGATCGGGGTCTTCGATGGCCACCACCACCCGGCGAATGCCGGCAGCCATCAAAGCTTCGGCACAGGGCGGAGTCTTTCCGTGGTGGGAGCACGGTTCCAAGGTGACGTAGGCGGTGCCGCCTTTAGCCGCATCACCGGCCATGGCCAGGGATTCGGTTTCGGCATGCGGCCGCCCCCCCGGTTGGGTCCAGCCGCGCCCAACAACACGGCCGTCGCTGACAATGACGCAGCCGACGGCGGGATTTGGCCAAACGTTGCCCAGGCCGCGCTTGGCCAAGGCCAAGGCGGCACGCATATGGGCGCGGTCGCCGTCAGAGATCGTCGTCGCTGCCACCCACCATCTTTCCCAGGAAATCCTCGAAGTCCTTGGCTTCGCGGAAGTTGCGGTAAACCGAGGCGTAACGGACATAGGCGACCTTGTCCAGGTCCATCAACACATCCATGACCAATTCGCCAATATATTTGGACGGCACTTCGTTTTCGCCCATGCTTTCCAAGCGACGATGAATGCCGTTGGCGATACGGTCGATCTGTTCTTCCTCGACCGGACGCTTGCGCAGTGCAATTCGAAGTGATTTCAAAAGCTTGTCACGATCGAAGGGCGAGCGTGCGCCATCTTTCTTGATCACCACCAGATCGCGGATCTGCACCCGTTCAAAGGTGGTGAAGCGCGAACCACATTCAGGGCAGGACCGACGGCGACGAATGGCCGAATTGTCTTCGGTTGGCCGCGAATCCTTTACCTGGGTATCATCGTGGCCACAAAACGGACAACGCATGCGTCACTCCCCCAATAGGATTGTCGGAGCCTTGACCCAAGGCTCCGACATTTCTTGTTATTGATAGATCGGGAAACGGCGGCACAGTTCCGCCACTTCCGCCCGTGCCTTGTTTTCGGCGACGGAATTATCATCCGGATTGGCGGCCAGACCGTCGAGCACGTCGCCGATCAATTCGCCCACCTTGGTGAATTCGGCGGTTCCGAAACCACGGGTGGTCGCCGCTGGGGTCCCCAGCCGCACGCCCGAGGTGATGGTCGGCTTTTCCGGGTCGAACGGGATGCCGTTCTTGTTGCAGGTCATGCCGGCATGTTCCAGGCTGGCCTCGGCCGCTTTACCGGTCAGCTTCTTCGGCCGCAAATCAACCAGCATCAGATGCGAATCGGTGCCGCCCGAAACGATGGCGAGGCCGCGGCGAACCAAGGTGTCGGCCAAAGCGCGGGCATTGGCGACCACCTGATGGGCGTAATCCTTGAAATCCGGCTGCAAGGCTTCACCGAAGGCCACCGCCTTGGCAGCGACGACATGCATCAACGGACCGCCTTGGATGCCGGGGAAGATGGCCGAGTTGATCTTCTTGGCCAAGGCTTCGTCATTGGTCAGGATCATGCCGCCACGCGGACCACGCAGGGTCTTATGGGTGGTGGTGGTGACCACATGGGCATGGGGGAACGGGCTGGGATAAGAGCCACCGGCGACCAGACCGGCGAAATGGGCCATGTCGACCATGAACAAGGCCCCCACTTCGTCGGCGATCTGGCGGAAGCGCGCGAAGTCGATTTCGCGCGGATAGGCCGAGCCGCCGGCGATGATCAGCTTGGGCTTATGTTCCTTGGCCAGCGCCTCGACCTCGTCGAAATCGATGCGGGCGTCTTGCAGGCGCACGCCGTATTGGATGGCCTTGAACCACTTGCCCGACTGGTTGGGGGCGGCGCCATGAGTGAGGTGACCGCCGGCGGCAAGCGACATGCCCATGATGGTGTCACCGGGCTGGACCAACGCCATGAACACGCCCTGATTGGCCTGCGACCCCGAGCTGGGCTGAACGTTGGCGAAGCCGCAACCAAACAGCTGGCAGGCGCGGTCGATGGCCAGCTTCTCGACGATATCGACGAATTCGCAGCCGCCGTAATAGCGCTTGCCGGGATAACCCTCGGCATATTTGTTGGTCATGACCGAGCCTTGGGCTTCCAGAACCGCCCGCGACACGATGTTTTCCGACGCGATCAGCTCGATTTGATCTTGCTGACGCGCCAATTCCTTGGAGATGGCGTCGAACACGTCGGCGTCACGGTCGGCCAAGGAGGTGCGGAAGAAAGCGTCTGTATTGGTCATCGTCGGACTTTCGTTAGAAGCAAATGACAAAATCGGCTTAGTCCTGGCCGTTTTCAGCCAGTTTGGCGACACGGCGGGCATGACGGCCGCCCTCGAATGCGGTGGTCAGAAAAATATCGGCGCATTGCTTGGCCACTTCCGGCCCCATGGTGCGTCCGCCCAACACCAAGACGTTGGCGTCATTATGTTGGCGGCACATGGCCGCGCCATAGGCGTCATGGACCAGGGCGGCGCGGACATGGGCGAAACGGTTGGCGGCGATGGAAATGCCGATGCCGGTGCCACACATCAAGATACCGCGGCTGGCGGAGCCGTCCTTGAGCGCCTGGGCCATGGCGACGGCGAAATCCGGATAGTCCACCGACTGCGAATCATGGGCGCCAAGGTCCAGGACCTTCACCCCTTTTTCCCGCAGGAAAGCGGCCAGCATGGCCTTCATTTCCAGGCCGCCGTGGTCCGAAGCAAGAGCGATGGTTTCTGTGGTCATTGTCCGGGTCCCGAAGTTTTCACCTGACAGAGGGGCTACATACCATATGTCCGCGCAGCTTGCCAATGCACCACCATCTCATGGGGTATACAAGAATGACGCCTCTCGCATTGGCGAAGACGTCCGAAAACGGTGTGGCAACAGGCTGTGCGTAGAAAAGAAGCCGTTTGAAATGAACCGTGGCGACTGCTGCCGCCATACGAAAAGCCAAAGGGTTTTACTGATGGCGGCAATCATGGCAAGAACTCGTTATTCGATTTCATCAATTTGGAATTGACTCACAAGATCAGGCATGCGTTCAATGACAGCCATGTGGAAATAACAGTCTTTTGGACTAAGATCATGACCGACAACATCGCCGACAAAATCAGCCATGACGAAATTCTGCGGATGGCCGTTGACGTCGTCTCTGCCTATGTCAGCAATAATCCGTTGCCCGCCGGTCAGATCCCCGAGATCATCAACACCGTTTACTCGTCGCTGTCCGCCCTTGACGGCGGCCCGATCGAACCAAAGGCCGAAGCGCTCAAGCCGGCCATTTCGGTGAAAAAATCGGTCAACCCCGATTATATCATCTGCCTGGAAGACGGCAAAAAGCTGAAGATGCTGAAGCGGCATCTGCGCACCACCTACAACATGACCCCGGACGAATACCGGGCCAAATGGGGCTTGCCGCCGGATTATCCGATGGTTGCTCCCAGCTATGCCGCCCAACGCTCTGATTTCGCCAAAAAGATCGGTCTGGGCCGCAAAGCCGCAGAGGTCGCTGAAAAGCCGGCTCCCCGCCGCAAGACCACCACCAAGTAAGATTTCCGCCGGATCGGCGCGATGCCATACCCCGCCCCTTCCAGGGCGGGGTATTTTCATGGTCGGCCGCGTCAATTGACCAGGATCAGGGAATGATCCGTGCCGCGCCCTCAGATTAGGGGGAACGAATGACGGAGCATGGCCATGTCCGAGGCGCAAATCACCCTGATCTTCATGGTCGCCGCCATCACCGTCACCGCCATCGCCCTGAAACGCAACAAGGCCCTGGGAACCAGGGCCTTGTTGCTGGTGTTGTTCAGCACCGCGATTGTCGGCTCATTCCTGTTTCTGACCTTGTGAGGCGACAATTCCCCCGTGGCGATTGCGCTTGGCCAATAAAGTATAGGCGACCGGCACCACGAACAGGGTGAAGAAGGTGCCGACACTGATGCCGCCGACGATGACCCAGCCGATTTGTTGGCGGCTTTCCGCCCCGGCGCCATGGGCCAGGGCCAACGGAATGGCCCCCAGCACCATGGCGCCGGTGGTCATCAGGATCGGACGCAGACGCAAGGCGGCGGCTTCCATCACCGCTTCCCCCATGGCTTTGCCCTGGTCGCGCAACTGATTGGAAAACTCAACGATCAGAATGCCGTGCTTGGTGATCAGACCGATCAGGGTGACCAAGCCGATCTGGCTATAGACGTTGAGAGTGCCCCCCGACAATTTCAGCGCCGCCAGGGCGCCGGCCATGGATAACGGCACCGTCAACATGATGATGAAAGGATCGACAAAGCTTTCGAATTGCGCGGCCAACACCAGATAGATGAACAACAAGGCCAGGGCGAAAGTCATCCACATGGCCGAACTGGAACTTTTGAATTCACGCGACGGGCCGTTGTAATCCAGTTGTGAATTTCCGGGCAGAACCTTGGCGCCAATGGCTTCAAGTTCGGCCACCGCTTGCCCCATGGTGTAGCCAGGGGCCAGATTGGCGCTGATGGTGGCGGCACGCAATTGATTGAAATGGTTCAGTTCGCGGGCGGCAACCCCTTCTTGCAGGGTCAGCAGGTTGGACATTTGCACCATGTCGCCCTTGTCACCACGCACATAAATGCTGGTCATGTCATTGGGGTTACGGCGGTCGACGTCGGCGACCTGAACAATGACGTCGTATTGTTCCCCTTCGCGCTTGAACCGGGTCACCTGACGGCCGCCAAGCATGGTTTCCAAGGTGCGGCCAACCACATCGACGGAAGAACCGATATCGGCGATGCGATCACGGTCCATGCTCACCTTGATCTGCGGCTTATTAAGCTTGAGGTCGGAATCCAGGCTGATCAAGCCTGGGATCTTGCTCGCCTCGGCCATGAAGGCGTCATTGGCCTTTTGCAGGTCTTCGTAGGTGCCGGCACTTTGAATGACCACCTGCAACGGCTTTGACGACGCCCGTTCGCCCAAGGACGGCGGATTGACGGCGAAAGCCAGCATGCCCGGCACGCTCATCAGCTTGGGCATCAGGCCGCGCGCCACGCTCATTTGCGAAACGCTGCGTTCGCTCCAATCCTTGACCCGGACAAAGGCCAGCATTTGATTGACCACCGGCACGCCGGTCAGGACGAAATAGCGCTCGACCACCGGCACGTCGGCGATGAAGCGTTCGACCATGCGCGAATATTTATCAATGTTGCCGACGGTGGCGCCCTCGGGACCGATGCCGATGACAACAATGGTGCCGCGATCCTCGGTCGGTGTCAGTTCCGATTTTAGCGACAAGAACAAGGCAATCGCGGAAACGGCGACGACGGCGCCAAGACCGACGATAGCCGGCCGCCCCCCGAGCGAACGTTCCAGCATCCGGCGATAGCCCTGGGTCATGGCTTCAAGAAAGTTTTCGATGAGCACATAAAGGCGGGAATGCTTGGCTTCGTGCCGCAACAGGCGCGAACACATCATCGGCGACAAGGTCAGCGCGGCAAAGCCCGACACCATCACCGCCGCCGCCAGGGTCAGGGCGAATTCCACGAACAATTTGCCGGTTCGTCCGGTCATAAAGGCCAGCGGCACATAGACGGCGGCCAGGGTAATGGTCATGGCGATAACGGCGAAAGCGATCTCACGCGCGCCGGTGATGGCCGCTTGCACCGGCTCCATCCCCTCTTCGATGTGGCGAAAGATGTTTTCCAAGACGACGATGGCGTCATCGACCACCAAACCGATGGCCAGAACCATGGACAGCAAGGTCAAGGTGTTGATGGAGAACCCCAACACATACATCAGGGCGAAGGCGCCGATCAGGGACACCGGAATGGTGACCAACGGAATAAGGGTGGCGCGCACCGTGCGCAGGAAAAAGAAAATGACCAGAACGACCAAGATGACCGCTTCGGCGATGGTGCGAAATACCGCCTCGATCGAGCGTTCGATGAAGACCGAGCTATCATAGCCCACATCCACTTTCATGCCTTCGGGCAAGCTATCGCGGATTTCCGGCAACACGCCGCGCACCGCCGCCGACACGTCCAGCGGATTGGCCACCGATTGCTTGACGACGCCCAAAGCCACCGCCGACGAACCATTGAAACGGGTCACCCGGCGTTCATCCCGGGGGCCGATTTCGACCTTGGCGACATCCCCCAGACGGACGGAATAGCCTTTGCTTTCGGCCAGGATGATGTCGGCGAATTGTTCCGGCGTCTTGAGATCGGTTTCCGACAAAACAGTGAATTCGCGCTCGGCCGATTCGATGCGGCCGGCCGGAACTTCCAGATTCTGGCGTTTGAGAGCGTTTTCCACATCCTGCGGGGTCATCGCATAAGCGGCCAGACGCACCCGGTCGAGCCAGATGCGCATGGCGTATTTGCGCTCGCCGAAGATCCGAATATCGGCGACACCGGTCAGGTTCTGCAAACGGGTGCGGACGAAACGCCACGCGTAATCGGAAACGAACAAGGCGTCGTGACGGTCAGAGGAAAAAGCCAGATAGATGATCGGCTGGGCGTCGGCTTCGACCTTGGCGATTACCGGCTCGTCCACGTCATCGGGCAGTTTTCCGCGCACGCGGGCGACGCGATCGCGCACGTCGCTGGCAGCCGAATCGGCGTCGCGGGTGACTTTGAAGCGGATGGTGATCTGGCTGCTTTCCGAACGCGACAACGACGACAGCACGTCGATGCCTTCGATGCCGGCCAGGGAATCTTCCAAGATCTTGCTGACCTGGGTCTCGACAATCTCGGCCGAGGCCCCTTTATAGGTGGTTTCGACGGTGACCACCGGTTCGTCGATATTCGGATATTCGCGCACCGGCAGGCGGTCATAGGCGACCAATCCGACCAGCACGATCATCAGGCTCATCACCGTGGCGAGAACGGGCCTGCGGATACACAGTTCCGGCAGGCGCATGTCAGCCTCCGCTCTTGGCGGCGACCACGGACACGCCGGGACGCAATTTCATCTGCCCGGCGGTCACCACTTCATCGCCGGCATTCAGGCCTTCGGTGATTTCCACCATTCCCTTGGTGCGACGACCGGTCGTGACCGGACCGGGCTGGGCCTTGCCGTCAATGACACGGAAAACGATGGTCTGTTGGCCTCGCGGCACCAATGCTTCTTCTGGAACGGACAAGGCGTTGCTGACTTCGTCCACCGTCAAGACCAAGCGAACGAACTGACCAGGGCGCAAGGCGGCATCGCCATTGCCGACACGGGCGCGAATGACAATGGCGCGACCATTTTGATCCACGGCCGGATCAATGGCGTAGACCGTACCGGCGAACTGGCGGCCGGGATGCGAATCGGTGGTCATGGCCAAATCCAGGCCCGGACGCATGACGGCGGAGAAAATTTCCGGCACCCGGAAATCCACCTTGATCGGGTCGGTGGCTTCCAGATTGACCATATCCTGGCCGGGTTGCACGTAAGCGCCGATACTGACGGTGCGCAAACCCACGGTGCCGGCGAATGGCGCACTCAGCACGGTCTTGTCCAACTGAACGCGAGCCTGTTCGACCTTGGCCTGATCGACGCGCAGCTTGGCTTCGGCCTCGTCGCGGGCACGTTCGGTCCCCGCCCCCTGCCCGGCCAGACGCACGGCGCGATCGGAATTGGCCTTGGACAAGGCCAGATTAGCCTGAGCCTGGACCAGATCGGCCGCCAGCGATGAATCGTCGAGCCGCAGCAACACTTGGCCCTTGGTCACCCGAGTCCCTTCGTCAAAGCCGATGGCTTTGATCCGGCCCGAGATTTCCGGCCGGATCACCACGGCCTCATCGGAACGCAATGAACCAAAGGCGGTGATCTCACGGGCGATGGGGCCGACCGTGACCGCTGCGGTTTCCACCACCACCGGCCCGGCGGCAACCGGAATTTGCGGCGCTGGCGCCGTCTTGCTGAAATACCACCAGCCCCCCACGGCCAAAGCGGCACAACCAATCGCCAACAGGCTCGCGTTTTTTCGCATGATGGCCTTCCGCCGCTTTAGAAATACTGATCCCGAATAACGGAACTGAACAGTTCGGTCAATCCAACCCTCTGGCCAGTTCTTCGGCCATGAAGGCTTAAATGCAGATGCCCCCTTATGGGATCGGCTGATCCGTATTATCCTGGGGCCGTCACATATGCCTGTCAGGATCGGGAACCCTATGATTCGCCTTGCCAACGTGCTGATCATCGACGCCAACACCGCCCGTTCGGCGACTCTGAAGGAGCGTCTGGCCCGTGGAGGGTACCATGCCGGCACCGCCGACAGTGTGGCAAAGGGTCTGGAAAACGCCCATATCGAACACCCCGACCTGATTTTGATCGGCACCCCGGACCAGGGCGACGCCGTGACCTTGGGCAGCCAAATCAAGCACGATCTTGAGATCGCCGATATTCCCGTCGTCCTGATCGCCGACCGGCTGCTGGCCGAATTGTGCGGCCAATGTCTGGATGCCGGCCTTGATGACGTTCTCAGCATCAGCTGTGACGACGCCGAATTGTTCGCCCGCATGCGGCCTTTGGTCCGCCTTGCCACCATGCACACGGAATTGCGCCAGCGCGCCATCACAGCCCGCAGCTTTGGCGTCCAAGCGCGCGACCGCATGGTCAACAGCGCCGATACGCCGGCCACCATTTTAATTATCGGCGACGACCCGGAACCGGTCGGCGCCGTCTTGGCCGGATACGGCGAAGTGGTTTTGGCGACCAGCCTGTACGAAGCCGAGGATCTGCTGGTGCGCCGCAATTTCGATGCCGCCGTGCTGTCTTTCGCCCAGGAACCAGAGGGCCTGCTCAGCTTTTGTTCGCAGGTGCGCAACAATCCGCGCCTGTTCAACCTGCCCATGGTCCTGCTGGCCGGTCTGGGCACCGACAATGCCGATTCCTATCGCCGGGGCGCCACCCGCGTGCTGGGCCGGCCGGTGGAACCGCTGGTGCTGAAATCGGCGGTTTTGTCCTTGGTCCGGCGCCAGCAATTGCGCTGGAGTATTCGCGGCGCCTTGAACGACAGCTTGGCCCCCTCCACCCGCGAAGCCGTGACCGGCGCCTATAGCCGCGCCTTTCTCGAGGCTTATCTGGGCAGCCGCATTGAAACCGCCAAGACCCAGGATCGGCATCTGGCGGTGGTGTTCTTCGCCGCCCCCAATATCGAGGGCGTCCGTCAGCAATTCGGCGACGATGCCGCCTTGCACCTGACCCAGCAGGTCGGGCAATGGATCACCGGCCTGTTGCGGGCCGAGGACCTGACCGCGTCATTCAAGCCGCATGAATTTTGCGTCGTCTTGCCCGACACCCCGATTCACGAAGCCGAGGTGGTCATGCACCGCATCGCCGGTGTCCTGGCCTATACCGATTTCGCCGTCCGCGACGTCTACCAGCCGGTCAAGGTCTGGGTTCAGGTGGGTTGCACCGTCGTCGATGGCCAAGACAGTTTGGACAGCGTATTGTCCCGTGCCCGTCAAAACCTGGATTAAAGGCGCCTTGGATTGAAGATCGAATTCATCTTCGATACCGTTTGCCCCTGGTGCTATGTGGGAAAGCGCCGTTTCGAGCGCGCCTTGGCGCAACGGCCGGGGACGCGGACCGAGATCGTCTGGCGGCCGTTCCTGCTGAACCCCGATATCCCGCCCGAAGGCATCGACCGTCGGGCTTATCTGGACCGTAAGTTCGGCGGCCCGGCTCGGGTTCAGCGCATTCATGCCGCCGTCGCCGCCGCCGGCAACGCCGAGGGCATCGACTTCGCCTTCGATCTCATCAATCGCGCCCCCAACACCTTGAATTCCCATCGGATGATCCGTTTCGCCGCCGGCTTTGGATGTCAGCAAGAAACGGTTGAAGCACTGTATCGCGCTTATTTCACCGAGGGTCAGGATATCGGTGTCATCCAAATTTTGGTGGGGTTGGGGGAAAAGCTGGGCATCCCCGCCGACGCGCTGGAAAACTATTTGCGTTCGGATACCGATATCAGCGCGGTGCTCAACGACAACGCCCGCGCCCATCGTCAGGGCGTCAACGGTGTGCCCTGCCTGATCCTGGACGGTTCCTACGCCCTGGCGGGCGCCCAGGAGCCCGACATCCTGCTGCGCCTGATCGACATCGCCCGCCAGTCGGAAACGGAACTGGCATTGTCCTGAGCCATCACTGGCAGACGGTGCCGTTGGTGAAGCTGACGCTGCCACTGGCGAATGGCCCGCCGTGACAGGTGCCGCTGACCAGGATATTTCCAGTGGAAGACGCCGCGTTCAACGCGGTGGCCCCGTCGGCATTGAAAGCGTAGCTGACAACGCCTGCCGCGCTGATGGAATTGTTCGATACGCTCAGTCCGGTGGCGCCGGCGGCCTCAATGCCGACGGCGCCGACGGTGGTGGCGCTGGACTGGATGGTGTTGTTATTGACCACCGCCCCCGTCGTTGTCACTATATCGACAGCAATGGCACCTTGGTTCGCACCGCTCACGATCAACGTGTTGCCAGTGATCGTCACGTCAGACTGGCTTTGGGCCCTGATGGCGTACACAGCCCCAGCCCCAGCGGCTGTGTTCGAGACGGTCAGCCCGGAAACCGTGCTGCCGTCGGCCATAGTGATGGAAAAAATGGCGGCACCGGCCTGGGTGGTGATGGCGGCCTGCGTCGCCACATTGGCGACGCGGCCCGAGGCGCTGCGCACACTGATGCTGCCGGACTTCACCGTCTGCCCAATCTGAAGATTGATCTGGGCATTGGTGCTGAAACTACCCGACAACAACACCGTGCTGTTGGCGCCGGCAGTGGCGAGAGCGGTATTGAGTGCGGCCGCGGTGGTGGTGGACGCGCTGTTGACCACGGTGAAAGGCTGGCCATCGGCCAATTGCGACGCCGTTTCGGCGGGGCCGAAAGTTCCGGCCTGAGAGACGATGTCGATGTCGCGGACAATGGGGTCGGTCATGCGCCGCTCTTGCTGCGTCAGACGGGACAGCGGCGTATCGGCTTGAAGCGGGATGCGCAGCCGAGCCGTCAGGAAACCCTGAGTGCCGCGCGGATCGTCGTGCTGAACCTCGGCTCCCAGCGACAGGCGCGAACCGTCCCACAAATACGGGACCTCATCGAAGCTGAGATCCAGTCGCCCGCGTGGTCCGCTGACGTCGGGGACAGTGTCGGCGTCGGCGCTGAAACGATAGCCGCCACCGTAAAGACGCAGATTGGTGCCTGATTCGGCATCGAACAGCGGGAGCCGCCAGCCGATTTCGCCGTCGAAACCGCCAAGGGAATGTTCCTCGCCGCCCCTGAAAATGACACTGGTGCCGGAAAGCTCGGCGGTGTTGAGGCTTTCGACCTGGTGGTGGGTGGTCCCCACCGGAATATAGGCGTTGGCGCGGACATCCCAGTCGCGGCCCAGCAATTCGGCACCGATGGTCACCTGACTGAAATAATTGCCCTGACCACTGCGGCGGCGGTCGAAATAGCCGTATCCGCCCAGGTTCCAACCATCATCCAGCATGTGCCGCAGGCCCAGACCGAAATTACCTTCGCGCCCGCCTTCGTCATCCAGGCGGGTGCGAATGCTGGCGAACAGCAAAGTGTCGTCATCTTGCACCACCGGCAGAAACAGGTCGGCTTCCCCCAGATGACGGTCGGTTCCCGCCTTGCCTTCCAGGTCGATGTGCCCGCCCCACTTGGCTTCATTTTCCCCGGCCCACGCATGGGCATTCGCTGCCATGATCGCCGCAAACGTAATGCTGGCAGATCGCATATCTCGTCCCCCCGAAATGCACACCCCATAGCATGTTAGAGGAGAGGAAATCTCAAGGAAACCGCCTTTTAGTACTTTACATTAAGTATATGTGGCATCGATGCGGGCGATGTCCACCAGCTTGGCGATCAGCTTTTGCGCCAGCTTCACCCGCTTGGCCGGTTCGTCCCAGGCGCGGATGAAGACCAGCTTGTGATCGGGACGCAACTTGGCGGCGCCAGCCTGCTGGGCGATGTATTGCACCAGACCGATGGGATTGGCGAAGACATTGCCGCGGAAGGTAACCACCGCGCCCTTGGGGCCGGCATCAAGTTTTTCCACCCCGGCCTGTTTGCACAAGGCCTTGATGGCGACGACTTCCAGCAGATTTTCCACCTCGGGCGGCATCTTGCCGAAGCGGTCGACCAACTCGGCGGCCAGTTGATCGATTTCCTCGCGGTCGGCCAAGGTGGCGATGCGCCGGTACAGTGACAGCCGCACCGACAGATCGGCCACATAGGTATCCGGGATCAGCACCGGCGTGCCAAGCGTGATCTGCGGCGACCATTCCTCGGCGGCGATTTCCCCGTCGCCACCCTTAGCCGCGGCGACGGCTTCCTCGATCAATTGCTGATACAGCTCGATGCCGACCTCGCGGATATGGCCCGATTGTTCCTCGCCCAACAGATTGCCGGCACCGCGAATGTCCAGATCGTGGCTGGCCAATTGGAAACCGGCGCCCAAGCTGTCCAGCGCTTGCATGACCTGAAGTCGTTTTTCCGCCGCTTTCGACAAAACCTTGTCGGTGGGCAGGGTGAAATAGGCATAACCGCGCGTCTTGCCGCGACCGACACGGCCGCGCAACTGGTACAATTGCCCCAGGCCGAACATATCGGCGCGGTGAATGATCAGGGTATTGACGCTTGGCATGTCCAAGCCGGATTCGATGATATTGGTGGAGAGCAGCACGTCGTATTGCTTGTCGCCGAAAGCGGTCATCACCTCTTCCAGCTCGGTCGGCGTCAGCCGGCCATGGGCGATGGCGCACTTGACCTCGGGGACCAGCTTGGCCAAACGGTCGGCGACGCGGTCGATATCGGCCAGGCGTGGGCAAACATAGAACACTTGGCCGCCGCGATAGCGTTCGCGCAAGATGGCTTCGCGCAGCACCACCGGGTCAAACGGCAAGATGAAGGTGCGAACCACCAGACGGTCAACCGGAGGGGTGGCGATGACGCTCATTTCCTTGACGCCGGTAAGCGCCAATTGCAGGGTGCGCGGAATCGGCGTCGCCGTCAGGGTAAGGACGTGCACATCGGCCTTGAGTTGCTTCAAACGCTCTTTGTGACCGACGCCGAAATGCTGTTCCTCATCGACAATCAACAAGCCCAACCGCTTGAAATTAATCGATTTGGCCAGCACCGCATGGGTGCCGACGACGATGTCGACCGAACCGTCAGCCAAACCGGCCTTGACCTCGGATGCCCGTTTGGCGGTGACCAATCGCGACAATTGCTCGATCTGCAACGGCAGGCCGTTAAAGCGGTCGGTAAAATTGCGGTGGTGCTGGCGCGCCAGCAACGTCGTCGGAACCACCACGGCCACTTGCATCCCGCTCATGGCGGTGACAAAGGCGGCGCGCATGGCCACCTCGGTCTTGCCGAAACCGACATCGCCGCAGATCAGCCGGTCCATGGGCCGGCCAGAGCCGAGATCGGCCACCGTATCCTCGATGGCACGGGCCTGATCCTCGGTCTCGGCATAAGGGAAACGGGCGCAAAACTCGTCCCACAGCCCTTCCGGTGGGCTGAGACTTTCGGATGTGCGCATCTGGCGCTGAGCGGCGATGGCGATCAACTGATCGGCCATGTCGCGGATGCGTTTCTTCAGCTTGGCCTTGCGCGCCTGCCACGCCGCCCCGCCCAGACGATCAAGCTGGGCGTTGGCCTGTTCCGAGCCGTACCGGGTCAGAACCTCGATGTTTTCCACCGGCACGAACAGCTTGTCGCCGCCGTCATAGATCACCCGCAGGCAATCATGCGGCGCGCCCGAGACTTGCAGCGTCACCAAGCCGTCATAACGGCCGATGCCGTGTTCCAGATGGACGACCAAATCGCCTTCGGACAAGGCCGAGGCCTCGGCCAGGAATTGCGAGCCCTTGCGTTTTTTCTTGGCTGGGCGGGCCAGCCGGTCCCCCAGCAAATCCTGTTCGGTGATCACCGCCACCTCGGCGGTGACAAAGCCGTGATCCAGCGCCAACGCCACCATGGGCAAGGACTTGGCCGGAGCATTCAAAGCCTCGGCCCAATTGTCCACCTGTACCGGGTTAAGCCCATGATCGGCGAGCACATGCGACAGCCGATCGCGCGAGCCGGCGCTCCATGCCGCCAGCACTACCCGGCGTTTCTTTTCCTCGGCCACATGCAGGCGCAAAGCTTCGTATACGTTGCCGTCGGGCCGGGTGCGCACATCGGCGAAATCGCGCCCGGCGCGGCCGCCGGCATCGGCGCCGTCGTCACTGGGGGCAAAGGGCGACAGGTTCAGACTGGGGCGCGCCGTCAGCAGCCGGTCCCATTCATCGCGTTCCAGATACAACCGATGGGGCGGCAACGGGTGATAGACCATGCCCGATTCGGCCAGACCGGCGCCGGTGATGGTGCGGCGGGCGTCGTAATATTCCAGCACCAGGGCATGACGGGCGTCGCGGGCCTCCATCACTTGATGGTCAAGCACCGCCAGGGCATCGGGGACATAGGCGAACAAGGTATCCATGCCGTCATGGAACAACGGCAGCCAATGTTCCATGCCGTTGAACTTGATGCCTTGGGAAATCGCTTCGTACAGCGGATCGGGACCGCTGACCACGCCGAACATCTCGCGGTAACTGGTGCGGAAACGGGCGATGGAAGCGTCGTCCAAGGGCACCTCGCTGACCGGAGCCAACGAGAATGACTGCAAATGACCGGTTGTGCGCTGGCTCATCGGATCGAATGAACGGATGCTTTCCAGATCATCGCCGAAGAAATCCAGCCGCACCGGCTCGGGCGTGCCTGGGGGAAACAGGTCAAGGATACCGCCGCGCACCGCATACTCGCCCGGTTCCATCACCGTATCGGTGCGGCCATAGCCGTTGCGGTTCAAAAAGGAGACGACACCGTCGAGATCCAGACGGTTGCCCACCACGGCGGCAAAGCTGGCCGCCGCCAGCATCTGGCGCGGCGGCACCCGTTGCACCAGGGCGGCGACCGAGGTCAGCACGACCCGTGGCCCCTGCCCCGGCCCCTGCGCCAGCCGCGACAAGCCATCGATGCGCCGGGCCACCAGGTCCACATGCGGCGACACCCGGTCATAGGGCACGCAATCCCAGGCGGGGATATCGATGATCTCGACATCGGCGGCGAAGAACGCCAGCATCTCGGCCATGCGGGCCATGCGGGCATCGTCGCGGGCGACATACAGCACATCCCGTCCGACCCAGGCGCGGGCCAGTTCGGTCAACGCCAGGGCATCGACCCCCTCGGGGGTTCCGGCCAGGCAATGATGACCGGTGAAATCTGTTATGTTTTTTATATTAATCAAGTGATTGCAGCTTCATTTTGAACGAATGCCTTAACCATGCTCATGACGTCATGGTCCAGATGAGCCGGGGCCGCCTGCTTGCCGGTGACCCAGTTGAACAGATCGGTGTCCGTTTCGGCGATCAAGGTCTCGAACCGATCCACCTGTTCCGGCGTCAAGGTGTGCAGATACTTTTCGGCGAAGCCGCCGAACAAGATATCGTTTTCGTTCGAGCCCATATGATGGGCGCGGAACTTCAGTCGCTTCAATCGTGCTTCCATGATCGCCTCTGAAATCTCCAAACCTGATCCCTGGCCTTGGCCGCGTCGGGCCACTAGGATATAGAGCGTTCCCGCCCGTCTGTCAGCCACCAACCCGACAAGGTCATGCGTCCCAGCCTGCTCAATCCCCTGTTCGCCGCCATCACCACCTTGGCCGGCATCGGCCCCAAGATGGCGCCGCTCTACGAACGGCTGGCCGGTGGCCGGGTGTTGGACCTGTTGTGGCACCTGCCGTCGGGGGTGATCGATCGCCGCTTTGCCCCCAAGCTCGCCGACGCTCCATCGGGCAAGGTGGCGACGCTGACCGTGCAGATTGATGCCCATATTCCATCCAACTCACCCAAACGGCCCTATCGGGTCCGCTGTTCGGACGAAACCGGCTTTCTGCACCTGGTGTTCTTCCATGGCCGCGAGGACTGGCTGCGCCGGCAATTGCCCGAGGGCGAATGGCGGGTGATCAGCGGCGTGGTCGAGCATTTCAACACCGAAATCCAGATGACCCATCCCGACCACATGGTCCCGGTGGCCGACAAAGAACAGGTGATGAGCATCGAGCCGGTCTATCCGCTGACCGGCGGCCTGACCGGGCGCATGGTGACCAAGACGGTGCGCCTTGCCGTCGAACAAGCGCCACAGCTGCCGGAATGGCAGGACGAAGCGTGGTTCCGCCGGCAAGGCTGGCCATCCTGGCGCCAAGCCCTGGAGGCGCTGCACCAACCACAAAGCGAGCGCGAGATCGTCGAGGATTCGCCGGCGCGCCGGCGTCTGGCCTATGACGAATTGCTGGCGAATCAACTGGCATTGATGATGGTGCGTGCCCATATGCGCAAGCTTAAGGGGCGGATCATCCCGTTGTCGCAACATTTACGGCCCCAGGTGATGACTGCGCTGCCCTTTTCGTTGACGGCGGCGCAAACCCGGTCCTTAGGTGAAATCGACGCCGATATGGGCCAGCCCCTGCGCATGCTGCGATTGCTGCAAGGCGATGTCGGCAGCGGCAAAACAGTCGTCGCCTTGCTGTCCATGCTTAACGCGGTGGAAGCCGGTGCCCAGGCGGCATTGATGGCCCCGACCGAAATCCTGGCCCGCCAGCATCTGGAGACCATCGGCCCGCTGGTCGAGACCGCCGGCCTGCGCGTCAGCTTGCTGACCGGACGCGATAAGGGCAAGGCCCGCAATGCCATCCTGGCCGATCTGGCCGAGGGCCGCATCGACATCATCATCGGCACCCATGCGTTATTTCAAGCCGATGTGGTTTTCGCCGATCTGGCCTTTGCCGTCATCGACGAGCAACATCGTTTCGGCGTTCATCAACGGCTGGAACTGGCGTCCAAGGGGTACGCGGTCGATATGCTGGTGATGACCGCCACCCCGATTCCGCGCACGCTGTTGCTGACCTCTTATGGCGACATGGACGTCTCGCGATTGGATGAAAAACCGCCGGGCCGTCAACCGGTCAGTACCCGGGCATTGCCGTTGGCCCGTATGGACGAGGTGGTCGATGGCATCAGTCGCGCCGTCAGCGCCGGCGCCCGCATCTATTGGGTTTGTCCGCTGGTGGAAGAATCGGAAACCTCTGACCTGGCCGCGGCCGAGGAACGCCACCGCCACCTGTCGCAGCTGTTGGGCGCATGTGTCGGATTGGTGCATGGCAAGATGAAGGGGCCGGACAAGGATAAGGTAATGGCCGCCTTCGCCGGTGGCGAATTGTCGGTTCTGGTGGCGACCACGGTGATCGAGGTCGGCGTCAACGTCCCCGAGGCCACCATCATGGTCATCGAGCACGCCGAACGCTTTGGCTTGGCGCAATTGCATCAATTGCGCGGCCGCGTCGGTCGCGGCAGCGGGGCGTCAAGCTGTCTGCTGCTGTATGGCGCGCCATTGTCGGAAAACGCCAAGGCCCGGCTGGAGATCATGCGCGCCACCGAGGATGGTTTCTTGATCGCCGAGGAAGATTTGCGTCTGCGCGGCGGCGGAGAAATCCTGGGGACGCGGCAAAGTGGCCTGCCAGAATTCAAACTGGCTGATTTGGCGTTGCATGACGACCTGCTGGCCGTCGCCCGTGACGACGCCAACCTGATCCTGACCCGCGACCCCGATCTGGCCAGCGAACGCGGTCAGGCGCTTAGAGTGCTGCTTTATCTGTTTGAACGCGACGCGGCCATTCACACCATCAGGTCAGGCTGAGTTCCGGCTGATCAGCGTTCTTGCGGTTGGGCGGAACCAGAATTCCGGTGGAAATCACCATCTTAAGCCCCTCCTCCACGTTCATATCCAAAACCCGGACCTCGCTGCGCGGCAAGAACAGCAAAAAGCCAGAGGTCGGGTTGGGCGTGGTCGGGACGAAAACGTTGACCATGTCCTCGG
Organism: Magnetospirillum sulfuroxidans; assembly: GCF_018224925.1. GTDB lineage: Bacteria > Pseudomonadota > Alphaproteobacteria > Rhodospirillales > Magnetospirillaceae > Magnetospirillum > Magnetospirillum sulfuroxidans. The sequence continues at coordinate 568,032 of NZ_JAGTUF010000001.1, forward strand.
CAAACATAGTGCCGATTTCACCCGAGGTTCTGCCGGTAATGAAGGCCATGGTCCACATGCCCTTGCGCGGATATTCGATCAACGCCACCTCGCGGAAGGCATTGGCCTTTTGCGCCAGCATGGTCTCGAAGATCTGTTTGACGGCGGAATAAATCCCCGACAGCACCGGCATGCGCTGCAAAAAGATGTCGTAGACCCTGACCAGGAAGCGACCGACGAAACCGGCCGTCAGCATGCCGATTAGGGTCAAACCGACAATCACCGCGATCAGGCCGAAACCGGGGAACCCCCAATATTGCGGGTTGATCTCGGGCGGCACCAGCGGCGACACCTGATTATCCATGAACTTGATGAATTGCCAGGCAAGATAAAAGGTGATGGAGACCGGCGCCGTCACCAAAATACCGGCGAAGAAATAGGCGCGCAGACGCGCCATCAGACCGATGTGAAAGGGCACACCCTTGGCTTTCTTCGCCGGGCTTTCCTGGTTCTGCTCGCTCATGGGAGGCGTCGCTTACCGTTCGTGGAAGGATTGTTGAAGCTGGGTGAAGATAGGTTTGAGCATGTACTGGAACAAGGTCTTATCACCAGTAATGATTTCCGCCGACACCGTCATGCCGGGAGAGATGGTGAAATGGCTGGGGTCCGCGCCCACGTGATTGGTTTCCAGGCTGATCTGAGCCTTGAAGAAAGGCTCGCCCTTTTCGTTGAGAAAAGTCGACGCCGACAGGCGTTCCAGCTTTCCGGTCACCGAACCATAGCGGGCAAAGTCATAGGTGGTGACCTTGATCCGCACTTTTTGGCCTACCTTCAAATGACCGATGTCACGCGGCAGAACCTTGGCCTCAACCCGTAATTCGCGGTCAACCGGAACAATCTCACTGACCAGACCGCCGGGCTGAATGACCGCCCCCTGATTCTTGACCGTCAGCCCCTTGATGTGACCGCGGGCCGGCGCCTCGATGATCAGGCGGGTAACCCGATCTTCCAGACGGGAAATGGTTTCCTGCACCTGGGCGAGTTCGGCGATCGTCACCCCCATTTCGTCCAGGTTCTGCTTTTGCAGAATGGATTGGCTGTCGATCAGACGGTTTTCCATTTCCGAAACCGCTTCCCGCGCCGACACCGTTTGACCAAGAATGCGGGTCAGTTCCCCTTCGGCTCGGGCCAGTTCACGCCTGGTATCGAGATGGGTAATGCGGGTCACCAGCCCCTTGGCCACCAACTCGTCCCGGATTTTCATTTCCTCGGCCAGGGCAGCCACCTGCTCACGCAGGCTTTTGTGCTGGGATTCCATTTGCCGCAGATCGGCACGCTTTTGTTCGATCTGGGCCAAGATGATCGAGCGCGCCGTATTCCGCGCCTGGGTCTGAGCGTCGTAAATGGACTTATTATCGTTAACCAGCGACAGGTAATGCGGGCCGGCGAAGCTGAAATCGGGCTGACGACCTTCGACGAAAGCGCGCAAACGCTCTGATTTCAGCAACAGGGTCATTTCGCGGGCGCGGGTCTGGTCCAGTTCGGCCAGGGCCTGGGCCGGCGACAACTTGATGATCGGCTGGCCGATCTCGACCAATTCGCCCTCTTTGACCAAGATTTGATCGACGATGCCGCCTTCCAGATGCTGCACCGTCTGCACCGATCCTTGCGGGACAATCTCGCCCTCGGCCACAGCCACTTCATCGACGGTGGTGATGGCGCTCCACACCAAAAAGACGGCACAGGCGGCACAGGCCAAATAAAGGGTCAGCCGGATCAGCGGCGCCGTCCCGCTTTCCTCGAGCTGAACGGCTTGGGCCAGATGCCGGGCCACCCGGCTGGATTGCTTGATGGTGGCGACGGCACGATGCTCGCCCTCGGGGACCGGGGGCGATGATTGCGGGACGTTCACAAGGCTTTGACTGGTCATAGCTAAATCAAATCCGGAGGAATGCGGGCACGGACTTCGTCGGCGGGGCCGGCCAAACGCAGATAGCCGCCATCAAAAACCAGAATCTTATCGGCAAAGCGCAAATGGCTGGGCCGGTGGGTCACCATGAAGATGGTGGATTGGCCGCGGAAGAATTCAACCGCCTGCATGAACTGGCGATCACCTTCAAAATCCAAGCCGTTGACCGGTTCGTCGAACAACATCAACGGGCTGCGCTTGAGATAACAGCGCGCCAGCGACAGTTTTTGCACGAAACTGGTCGGCAGATGGTCGATGGTGCCGTCGCCAACCCGAGTCTCCATGCCCCGAGGCAGCCCCATGATCTCGTCCCAGACATCGGCCAGTTCGCAGGCCCAGCGGATATCAGATTCCGTCGCCGTCGGTTGGGCCAGTCGCAGGTTCTGGGCAATAGTGCCAAAAAACAGATTGCACACCTGCGGCACATAGCCGATGGCATGGCGCAATTCCAATGGATCGATCTGACGCATGTCGGAATTGTCGATGCGGATAGATCCAGCCTGTGGCGCGTACAATCCCATCATCAGCTTGATAATGGTGGATTTCCCCGAACCATTGCGCCCCGTGACCGCGACCACTTCGCCCGGTTCGATATCGAACGACACGCCGACCAAAGCCGGATCGGCGTCGTTGGAATAACGCAACGACACGCGGGAGAACGACACCCTGCCCTTCAGATTCTTCAAGGGCGCGACCATGGCCTTGGGATCGCGTTCGGGCTTCAAATTCATCAATTGGTCAATCTGGGTGATTGACCCACGCACCTGCTCGACCCGCTGGATCAGGGTGAAGGCGGTCTGCAACGGCCCCAAAACCCGCCAGACCAGCATCATGGCGGCGATCAGGCCGCCGGTGGTCATCACCCCGTCGATCACGCCGAGAACACCGGTGGCGATGGTGGCCAAGCCCGAAGAAACGATCAAGATATTGGAACCGGTGGTGATCATGGCGGTGAAGATGCCGTTCTTAAACCCGCCATAAGCCGCGCGCGCCGACATTTCCCGATAGCGCTTGACCCAATTGTGCTCGACCCCCGACAACTTGACCGCACGCAGCTTGCCCAAGGTCTCGATCAGGAATTCCTGGCGCCGCGATGCCGCGCGCGACGCGATCGAAACGTTCTTGCGCACCACCGGCATGACCAAAAAACCACCGATCAGGAACAAGAAGGTGGAAATCACCGGGACCAAGGCCAAAACACCGCCCAGCATGAAGATGATGGCGAAATAAAAGATGGCGAAGGGCAGTTCCATGAACACCGTCGCCAATGGCCCGGTGAAAAATTCGCGGACCGATTCGAAATCCTTGATGCGCGCCACTTGGGCGCCAATGGTGGCGCGCTCGGTGAAACCGGGCGGCAGAGACAAGATGTGCTGAAAGATATTGTTGCCCATGATGTTGTCGAGACGGGCGCCGATAAAGGCCAGAATGCGGGCCCTGACCGCGCGCAAGATGGCGTCGAAGGTCAGCGCGAAGGCCACCCCCGCGCACAAGGCCACCAGCAACGGCATGGAATTGGTGCCGATCACCTTGTCATAGACGTTCATGACGAAAATCGGCGTCGCCAGGGCCATGACGTTCAGGAACAAGGTGACGAAAAAGGCCTGCCAGAATAACGGGCGGAAACGGTCGAGCACGGTCCGGAACCACCCCACCCGGCTTGGCGCGGCTTCGCCCATGGCGGTGAAGAAAAAGGCGGTGCCTTTAAGGCTCAGGTTCTCCATGTGCCGGGTTTCGCCGCTGGCGCTGTCGAACACCTCGACGCCGCTGTCATCCTTGGCGCGAACCACCAGGGCCGGTTGCTTGTCGGGCAGGAACAGGCACGGCAACAGACGCTTGTCGATATCGGCCAAGGCCACCCGCAACGGCCGGCTGGAATAATTCAACTGGGCCATGACGTTGCGCAGCCCGGTCAAATCCAGTTCGTTGGCGAAATGCGGCAGCGATTCGGCGACGTGACGGGGATCGCCCTTCCAGCCCAACGCCTTGAGCAGCGGCAACAGACACGCGGCCAGATCCGAAGCGGCGCTGAACCCGCCCAGGATGGAATGGGCCATTTGCGCTTGATAATGCTCGATGGCCTGCTGGCTGGCCTTGACCGTGGTGGCGGCGGCGGCGACCTGATTCATGCCGTCCCCCCGGCGGCTGCGGTCAGCGCCATGAACGGCCGCGTCTCATCCTTGGCGGTCTTGGGGCTCAGGCGGCCATGATCCAGATCGAACACGCGGTCGGCCAGCTTGACCAGGGATGGCCGGTGGGTGACCAAAACCAGGGTACGCTTGCCTTTGGCCCGTTCCAGCCACACCCGCAGAAAATTGTCCCCTGCCGAATCGACGGCGGTATTGGCTTCGTCGAACAAAACGATGCGCGGATTGTTGACCAAAGAGCGGGCGATGGCGATGCGTTGCTTGATGCCGCGCGGCAAAGAATCATAGGCGCCATCGCCGACCGGGGTGTCGAAACCATAGGCCATGGTCGCCACCACCTCATCCAGCCCTAACAAGCCGGCGGTTTCCACCGCGATATCGTCAAATTCCGGCCGGAACATGGTGATGTTCTGCAAGATGGTTCCCTGGAACAAAATGCCCGATTGCGGCAAATACGCGATCTGATCGCGCACGGATTGCGGTTCATACTCGGTCATATCGACGCCATCGACCAGGACCCGCCCCTGGGTCGGCCGCAACGCCCCCTGCATCAGCGTCAATAACGTGGTCTTGCCCGATCCATTGCCGCCGGCAATGGCGATGCACTCGCCTTCTTCAATCTGAATAGAGGCGTTGTCGATCACAATCGGCATTTTTTCGCCAAAGCCGAAGCTGACCCCGTCCAATTCCAGCTTGCCCTTGGTCGCCGGCATCTTGGGCAGGCCGGCGGCGGATTCCGGCGGCAGGGCGAACAGTTTTTGCAGACGGCCACGGGCAAGAACAAAACTTTGAAAGCGGGTCCACACCCCCAAGGCTTTTTGCAGCGGCGCCATGGAACGCCCCGCCAGCAACGACGACGCCGCCAAGCCACCGGTGGTCATATCGCCCTGCATGACGATGATGCTGCCCACGGCGGCCACGGCGATGGTGGTCAATTGCGAAAAGAACGAAGAAACCCCCAAGGCGTTGGAACTGCGCAAGGCCACGGTGTAATAGCCCTCGGCGCAGCTTTCTTGCAGGCGCTCATAGCGCCGGACCATCTGCGATTCCATCGCCATGGCCTTGACGCTGTGGATGCCGCCCAAGACTTCGATGAGAAAATTGAAGCGGCGATCATCGGCGACCATGCGTTTTTCGATGGCGTCGCGCAAGGAGGTGCCAATGCGCATGGCCGACAAGCCGAACAAGACCAGCAAGACAATGGGCACCATGACCAGCCAGCCGCCCATGAACGCGACCAGCGCCAGGTAAATCAGGGCGAAAGGCAAATCCAGCAAGGTCAATAAAGCTTGGCCCGCATAAAATTCGCGCACGGTGGCCAGCGAATTAAGCCGTTCAAGATGAACGCCCGAGCCTTCCTTTTCGAAATTGTCGATACTGGTCATCACCAGTCGATCCAAGGCCTGACAGCTGGCCTTGTGTTCGAAACGGGCGCCGATCCAGCCGGTGATATAGGACCGGCCAAAATTCAACAACGATTCCAACAGCAAGGCACCCAGAACGCCGGCCATCAGCAGCACCATGGTGCCGGTGGATTTGTTGGGCAAAATGCGGTCATAGACCTGCAACAGCGACATGGGCAGGGCAAGACCAAGGACGTTCAGGAACAGCGAGGCCAGCGCCAAATCGAACATGTTCGATTTCAGCGTGGAAAACGCGCCCAGCGAAAAAGCCGGCTTTTGACTTTTTTTACCCGCCGCGGCGGCGGTCTCAGCTTCGCTCATTCGCCTCGTTCCGAATTGGCTGACATCCTCTTTGCTGGCACCCTTGCCTCCAGCACCTTATGATAGCCACGCACAACATTGTACAGCACGACGCAGCGCCGAATCTTGAGCCAGAAAGCAGGACCAGACATGCCGGAAAGCATGGACATGATCGAACGCCTTATCAGCTTCGACACCACCAGTTACAAAACAAACATTCAACTCATCCAATTCGCCGCTGACGTGTTGTCCCGCCTTGGCGCCGATGTACGTTTGACTTATGACGATGCCCACGAAAAGGCAAATCTATTCGCGACTATAGGCCCATCTCACCTGCCTGGCATTGTTTTATCCGGGCATACCGACGTAGTACCTGTTGAGGGGCAAGATTGGTCCAGCGATCCTTTTCGGCTTTTACAGCGCGACGACAAGCTGTTTGGTCGCGGCACCGCCGATATGAAAAGCTTTATTGCCATTTGTTTGGCCCTTGCCCCTGAATTCGCCGCCGCCGCCCTGCGGATGCCCATCCACTTTGCTTTTTCCTATGACGAGGAAATCGGCTGTATCGGCGTTCGCCGGCTAATCCAGGATCTAACGAACCTCCCCGTCAAGCCCAGGCTGTGCATTGTCGGTGAACCCACCGAGATGAGGGTGATTGTCGGCCATAAGGGTAAAAAAAACGTTCGCTGCCACGTTCACGGCAAAGAATGTCATTCCGCCCTTAATCACCAGGGCGTCAACGCCATCGAGATCGCCGCCGAGATGGTCACCTTCCTGCGCGCCCTGCAAAAGCGCATTCGACAAGTGGGGCCTTTCGACGCCGGTTACCAGCCCCCCTATACCACCATTCACACCGGACTGATCAAGGGCGGCACCGCCTTGAATATCGTACCGGCCCAATGTTCGTTCGAGTTCGAATTCCGCAACCTGCCCAACCATGACCCCGAGGAATTGATGGCGGAATTGCGCGGCTTTGCCCAGGATCTGGTGCCGGAGATGCTGGCCATCGACGGCGCCACCGGCATCATGTTCGATGAATACAACACCACTGCCGGGCTGCTGACCGACGATGCCGACGAAGCGGCGGTGCTGGCCCGGCAATTGTCGGGCAACAACGATACCGCCAAGGTCAGCTTCACCACCGAGGCCGGGCTGTTCAACAAGGCCGGTATCCCCACCGTGGTCTGCGGCCCCGGCTCCATCACCCAGGCCCATAAACCCGACGAGTTCATCACCATCGAGCAAATCCGCCAAGGCGAGGCTTTTATCCGCCGTCTGCTGGCGCGGATGATTACGGGATAGACCGCGCCCAGGTGCTGGCCCCACTTTCTGCCGCCAGCAAGGTTGGCAGCAACGACGGGTCTTTCAGGTTAAGTTCGGGCACCCGTTCCAATATGCCGGCCCGAAGCTCGGCCAGACGGCGCTTGAGCGCCGCGACCTCCGACGGATCACAATCGGCGCTCAAAAGCTTGCGTTGCATGGCCGCCACTTCGACGATGCATTGCTTGATTTCCGCGTCGTGAAAGGCCTCCTTGATCGGCTTGCCGCGAAACCAGCGCAAAGCGATCATGCCGCCCGACATCAACGAAAACGCCAAGCCTGCCGCCGCCTTCAGCTTTTCCAGCAATTCACTGGACAATAACGGATCCTTGCGGGCGGCAAACGACAAGGTGCCCGGCGAGATCGGATAGCCCGATGGCAGCAAGATGTTCGCCTCGTCGAAGGAAAGGTGAGTGCGGCTGGCCACCGTCGGGCTATACAACGCCTCAAGCACGGCCTGAATGGCGCGGGGCGGCACCTGGGCATTGGCCAGCAGATGCAGGTTCACACCAACCGTTTTGATGTCTTGGGCCGGAACCGGCGGATCAATGCCATAGGTATAGCCCAAGATCGTGGCATCGGCGACCCAGCCCATGCGCAAAGCCAAAGAGCCGGGGAAAGGCAGCTCCAACACGGTATAGCCGCGTTCCTTGACCAGAAAGTCAGCGAGAAACGAGGGCTGGAACGAAACATTCACCACCGCGTCGGGCAATTCATCCGCCCGCATGCCAATGATGCGGTCGTTGCTGAAATTGGTTTCGACATAATCAATGCCATCGGCCAATCCTGACGTCCGCAGGATATTTTGGGCAACCACGCGGGTCCCGCCGGATTTGCTGCCCAGGTTGACCACCTTGCCCCGCAACTCGCTAACCGATGTGATGTTCGGCTTGACGATGAAATGAATGAGTTCGGGGGCCAAGGTGGCGACATGGACGACATTGTTGAAGCTCGGCTCCAGTCCGCCTTGCGACAGCGCCAGATCCAACTCGCCGGCTTCAAGCATTTCCAGCGCCGCCAAGGTGCCGTGGGTCGGCACGATCTTCAGCGAAACCCCTTGTTGAACCGCTTCATCTTGCAGAACCTTGGCCAAGAAGTGCCGATTCCCGGTGATTTCACCGCCGGTGATGGTCAGTTCGTGCCGCCGGGGTAACAAATCATAGATGAAATAGCCCGCGGCCCCGACAAAGACCGTCACCATCAAGATACCGATGGCTTTGCGGGCGATCTGGCTGTCTTGGAGACGCGCCAAGGTGTTTTGGAGGATCAGCGTGTAATCAGGCTCCTCAGACATCGGCTATCCCCCTTATTGAACCGCGATCAGGCCAAGGCTGACCAGCAAGGCCTGCCCCGCCGGCCCCTGCGCGAAATCCATGAACTCCCGTACCGCCTTTTTTTCCGTTCCATGCGTGATGCAAAAGAACGACCGGCTAAACGGATAGCGGCCCGACAAAATGGTCCCCCGGTTCATGGGGACGCCGTCGATGGCCAGCACCTTGACCGCCGGAGTGATATCGTGCAGCGACAGAAAACCAAGGCCGCGCGGGTCGGCGGCGATCCGTTCGCGCATGGCGACGCCGCTTTCCACCACGGTGGCTTCCAAGCCCATGCGGGCGTGGTCAAGCACCAGCTTTTCCAGCGCTTTTTGCGTTCCCACCTCGGCTTTGCGGCTGTAAACCTGAACCGGACCAGGCTGGCCAGCCACACGCCCCCAATCGCGCACATTTCCCAGCAGCAACGAGGCCGCCGTTTTCCGGTCCAGGCCGGCAAGCGGATTGGCCGGATTAACCACCAGGGCAATGGCGTCCCGAGACAGCATGTATGATCGGGTCAGCTTTTCATCCTCGGTGGCTTTCAACTCGCGGGAAGCCAGGGCAATGTCGATCGCCCCGCGTTTGAGCGCCAATAAGCCCAGATCGGTTCCGCCGGCCTCGACCACCACGTCGATTCCGGGCTTGGTCTTCACGAACGCGTCGATCAGCTTCTTGGCATAGGGCAAAAACTCGTCGGATCCGGCGATCAGCAGGGATTCGTGCGGTGTGCCGCCAAAATCAATGGAACTGGTGGCGCCGCCAAGAAAGGTGACGCAAAGGGCACTGCCGCCCATGACGAAAGCCCGCCGTTTGATATCCATGAGGGATTTCCTTACTTAATCGGAAGCAGGCCGGACGCGGCCACCACCGCCTGACCTTCGGCGGACAGGAACAAAGCGACGACCCGCCGCGCCTGGGGCGTACTGGCCGAGGTGGTCACCAAGGACAATTGTCGACGGATGGGATAACGCCCGTCGCGGAGCGTTTCGCTGGTGGCGGCGATTCCATCGATGGCCAATGCCTTGACCGTGGAATCCAGCGCCCCCTGGCTGAGATAGCCCAAAGCCAAGGGATCGGTCGCCACCTTGGCTTTAATGTCCTTTTGCGTCAGCGTTTCCGCCTTGGCGCTGGGGATGGCGTCGCCGATGACCGCTTGCTTCCACCCCAAGGCGGTGCCGGAATTGGCCGGCATCACCAAGACGGTCAGCCCGGCGTCATGTCCGCCAAGTTCAGACCAGGAGCCGACCGCCCCCTGGTAGATCGCCCCCAATTGTCGCATGGTCAGCGACGAGACGGCATTGGACGGATGAACCACCGGAACAATCCCATCCAGGGCGACAGGCTGGACATCCAGGGTCAGATTGGCGGCCTTGGCCCGCTTCTCGATCTCGGGCGGAATATCCGATGAGATCATGGCGATGTCGGTGGTGCCGTCCAGCAAGGATTTTAGTCCGGGCAGGCTGTCGCTGCCGCGCACCACGACGATGGCGTCGGGATGCTGCTCCATTTGCGATTCCGCGATTTTTTGGGCAATGCGAACCAGCGATGAACTGCCGGAAAGATGCACCGCTTCCCCGGCCGAGGCCGAGACCGAAGCGGCAAGGGCAAGCGCCCCGGTCAAAAGGCCAATCCACACACTGCAATGCTTCATCGCGGCACTCTCACCAAGGGAACGGTGGAACAAAACTTGTTCCAGGATAAGTATCCGCCGACAGAAAGACCATGATGATTTTTTGATATGAAAATCCATCCGCGCCGCGCGGCGCTTTGCGCCCAACCAAGTCCCGATGAGTTGAACTCAGCCGGACTTGGTCTTATACCAGCCGCCCTTTGAAATGATCCGTTTGGGCGGCCGGCAAGCCCGCGCGGCGTTGAGCGAAACCATCTCGGCATGAACGGACCCAACGGGTCAGTTCATTGGCCGGGTGGTATTAGCGTCGGATCACCAAGGCCACCCCCAAGGCGGCCAAGCCCATGCCGGCCAAGCCGCTGAGGGTCAAAACCTCGCCGAACAGGCCCCAGGCCAAGGCCGCGGTGACCGGCGGCACCAGATAGAACAGACTGGCCACCCGCGCCGCCTCGCCGTTGCGGATCAACATCATCAACAAGGTGATCGCCCCCAGCGACAGCACCAGAACCAGCCAAGCCAGGGCGAGGACGAATTGCAACGACCACTGAACCTGCATGGTTTCCGTCGCCATGGCCACCGGCAGCAATACCAGCAGCGCCCCGACATATTGAACCGCCGAGCCGGTGCGCAGATCCATGCCGGCGCCAAAGCGTTTCTGATACAGCGTCCCGATGGTGATACCGGCCAGGGCGATCATGGCGAAACCGACCCCCAGCCACGAGACCCCGTCAACGGAAAAGCCGCCCTGGCGGGACGCCAGGACCAGGGAAACACCGACCAGCCCAAGCACCAGCCCACCCCATTGCCGGAGGCTGATGCGCTCTCCGAACAGCGGTCCGGCGACCAAGGCGGTCAGCAGCGGCTGCAAGCCAACCAGCAAGGCGGCCATGCCCGACGGCAAGCCGTGATGAATGGCGGCGAACACCCCGCCCAAATAGGCGGCATGGACCAAGCTGCCCGAGACCAGCAGATGCAGGATTTGCTTGCCTCCACGCGGCCACGGCGCCTTGGCGACCCAGCCCAGGCCGACCAGCACGACGATGATCAGGACCAGCCGGATGCTGAGAAAGGTGAAGGGTTCGGCATAGGGCAAACCGTACTTGGCGCCGATGAAGCCGGTGCTCCACAACAAAACGAACAAAGCTGGCATGGTCTTGGTGAAAACTGCCGAACGCATGACCAAGCCACCTTTAAAGCGAAACGGGCGGCAGGATAGCCGCCGCCCGTTTCAGAAACAACCTGATGAAAAGCATGGGGATCAGGGACGGACGGCGGTGTAATTGACCACTTTTTTCACGCCATTGCCGTCCCGGACACGCGCCAGGGCTTTTTTCGCCTCTTCGCCGGAGCGGGCGCGCCCCAGCAAATAGACCGTGCCATAAGCATCGGTGGTGGTGCGGAAATTGACATCGGCGACGCCGGCGGTGCCGACCAGCCGGCCTTGCGCCTTGGTCGCCATGACGGTGACGTCGGCCCAATCCAGCAGCGCTTTGCGCTTGGCGTCATCCTTGGCCAGATAGGTCACGTGCCAATACAGTTTCTTGATCCCTTGGACCTGACGAACGTCTCGCTCGAAGCGGTCGTACAATGCCTTGTCGTCGAAAATGCCGGTGATCAGCAGCCGCTGTTCGTAGATTTCGGTCGATGCCTTGATCGTCGCCAATTTCCCCATAATGCCGTTGACCTTGACGACGATCTCGTTGTCCTTGGCGATATCACCGGCCGAACGGGCTTCGATGGCACGGTCGAACAGGGTTTTCGGCGCCGTCAGCACGTCCATCAACTGCGCTTGGGCTGGTGCAATCGTCAGCAGAACCAGCAGGCTTGCCGTCAACAATGAACGCATGACGCCCTCCCTATGATTTCAGATGTTTGTGTACCGCTTGACGGGAAATGCCCAATTCCTTGCCGATCCGCGCCAAGGACCAATGCGGGTTATCGCGGCGCAGGCGATGACACTTGCTCTTGCTGCCTTCACTTTGCCCCAAGGCGATGCCCTGGGCGGTCAAACGGGCCAAATCAGCGGCCAGAACGCCATAGCCGCGGCCGTCATCCCCTCCCCGGCTGGTCCAGAAATCCAGCCGCGCATGGAGCTCGGTCACGGTCTGTGCCGGCAGCTCCCGCGCCCATAAATCCTGCACCAATCGGTGACGGGCCGTGCAGGCGGTCGGCAGCACGGCGTTGCCGGGACCGTCGGCCAGCACCGCCAGTTCCGCCAGACGTTCTTCCCAGCTCAGGCATTCCGCCCGAGCATCGGCGATGCTTTCCGGCAACGGACAGGCGATGGTGACGCTATGGGCCAATTCGTCGGGGATGGGGTGCCACGGCACCGACCAGCCGGCCAGCGGCGCCCACGGATCGGCGCTGTCGTCGGACAGAAATTCCGCCGCCTGGATGAACATCAGTTCCAGCGCCGTCGGCCCCAGCGCCGCCTCTTCCGAGCCATAGCGGCTGATAATGGCGCTGCGCTCATCGGTCATCTTGGCCGCTTCGGCCAAGGCGGTCTCGGTCTGACGGATCAAGGTGCCCGGATCTTCGGCTTCTTCGCGCAGGCGCAGGGCTGGCAACGGCTGGTCGCGGCTTTCATGTCGGGCGGCCAGAAGGTCCAGCCCGGCGGCATAGCCGCCCCATTCCTTCCCGCAAAACACCATGGCCCGGCCCATGGCTTCCTCGCGCACGGCCGGATCGTCGGATTGATAAAGCGCGACGATTGCTTCCAGCCGGTCCAGCGCCTTATGGCGCTGGTCCTCGGCATTGTCCATCAGTTGCAACAAATCCATCGCACACCCCGTCAACAAGCGGGTTGACGGTGCGCCGCATGGGAAGTGTTGTCAAGCCGGCTGCTTGCGCTCGATCAGCTCGATTTTATAGCCGTCCGGGTCTTCGATGAAGGCAATGACGGTCGCGCCATGCTTCATCGGTCCCGGTGGCCGGGTGATCTTGGCCCCGGCTGCCGCCAAGGCGTCACACGTAGCGTAAATGTCAGGCACGCCCAGGGCGACGTGACCGAATCCGGTGCCCACGTCATAGCTGGCGGTGTCCCAATTATGGGTCAGTTCGATCACCGCGTTGTCGGCTTCGCCGCCGTAGCCGACAAAGGCCAAGGTGAAGCGGCCATCGGGATAATCCTGCCGCCGCAGCAGGCTCATGCCCAGCAGGCGGGTGTAGAAATCAATGGAGGCATCCAGATTGCCCACCCGGATCATGGTGTGCAGCATGCGCCAGCTCATGGGCGTTTCCTTTCAGCGATATAATCCAAAACCACTTGGGCGGCACGGTCGCCGGGCGACGGCCCGCCCAATCCCAACCGGGTCATGGCCTCGGCCATATGGCGACGGCGGCGGTCGCGATCGTCGGCATCGGTCAACATACGCTCCAGCACCGGGGCAATTTTAGCGGCGTCACAGTTTTCTTGCAGGAATTCCGGCATCACCGGCCGGTCCAGCATCATGTTGATCAGCGTCGCCCACCTGATCTTGAAGCCGAAGAAGCGGCGGGCGACAAAGGCGGTCAACGCCGACAGGCGATAGGCGATCACTGTCGGCAGACCGGCCATGGCCAGCTCCAACGCCACCGTTCCCGACGCTGCCAAGGCGCAATCAGCGGCGGCGAAGGCGTCGTATTTCTCGGCCGCATCTTCAAGGATCAGCGGCGAAAATGGCCAGGATGAAGCCGCTTGCCGGATTTCCTCGACCAAATGCGGCACTGCCGGCACCACCACACGCAAATGCGGCTGGGAAAGGCGCAGACGTTCCAAGACGGCGGCGAAGACCGGCAGTAACCTGCCGCTTTCCGAATGCCGGCTGCCGGGCAGCACCGCCAACAGCTTGGTGTCAGCCGCCAGATGATGGCGTTGACGAAACCTTGCGCCATCGCCCTGCCCGGCCCCGCATTCGATCACCGGATGGCCGACATGGATGGTCCGCAAGCCTTCCTTTTCGAAGTAAGGCGGCTCGAACGGCAGCAATGTCATCAACAAATCCAGCACGCCGGCCAGTTCGGCCGCCCGCTTGGGCTTCCATGCCCAGACCATGGGAGCAACGTAATGGATGCGGGGAAGATCGCCGTATTGACGCTGACAGCGCTTTTGCACCCGGCCGGTAAAGCCCCAGGAATCGATGGTGATCAACGCCGCCGGCTGGCATTGCCCGATATCGTCCACGGTCTCGCGCACCCGGCGCAAAATACGGGGAATGCGCGGCACAACCTCGGTCAACCCCATCACCGTCAGCTCGGTCATGGGAAACAGTGATTGCAATCCTTGCTCTTGCATGTGCGGACCGCCGATGCCGGCAAAGCGGATAGCACCGCCGGCGCGGGCCTTCAGGGCGGCCATCAACCGCCCGCCGAGCAAATCCCCCGAAGGTTCGCCGGCAATAATATAGATCAACGGCTCCGCCATCATGTGCGGCCCAGAATGAACAATCCGGCACTGTCGGCCAGTTCCGCTATCTGCGTTCGGTCCAGCACCAAGGTGCCGCCGGCCTCGACGCAGATGCCACGCAATCCGGCGGCGATTGCCTCCCGCAAAGTGCCCAAACCGATGGTGGGCAAATCCAGGCGGCGATCCTGGCCGGGCTTCTTGACCTTGACCAGAACGCCGCCGGGACCGTCGCGGCGCAACTCGGCGCAGCGACGGATCAGGCGGTCGGTGCCCTCGATGGCTTCGACCCCCAGCACGATGCCTTGTTGCACGATAACCGATTGCCCGACATCCAGGGCGCCAAGACCCTTGGCCACCTCCCAGCCACGGCGGATATCGGCTTCGGCCTCGTCATCGGGGGCATGACGACCGAACAGCCCCTGGGGGGCCAAGCAATCGGCCAGCACGTCATCGATGCCGACCAGGCGAAAGCCCTCTTGTTCGATTTCGCCGGCGACCGCACGCAACAAGCCGTCATCGCCCAAGGCTTTTAGCCCGACTTTGGCGAAAAACTTGGTGGTGCGGAAATCGGGGGCCAATTCCTTCAAGCTCGGCCGGCGCACCGGACCGATCATCACCAAGTCGGTGACGCCGGCTTCGTGCAGTTTTTTGAAGCCGGTCCCGGCTTCACCCAGCCGGATCCAATCAACCGGGGCGTCGCCGATCACTTTTGGATCGGCGTGACCGGACAGGGCCAAAACATGAAACGGCCGGTCTTGCGAGCGACAAGCGGCGATGGCGAGTCCTGGGAACTCGCCGCCGCCGGCAATGATGCCGAGCTTACTTGCCATCCTCGAAGCCGGGTGTGCACAGCGAACGGGACGAATCATCGCGAATGAATTCGATGACTTCCATCACTGCGGCGTTGTTTTGAAACTGCTCCGAGACATCGGCCAAGCGTTCCTGAAGCGTGCCTTCCGGCCCGAACAGCAGGCGATAGGCGTTGCGCAGGCTGTGAATCTCGTCGCGGGAAAACCCTCGGCGCTTCAAGCCGACGATATTGAGACCGTTCAGATGGGCGCGATTGCCGATAACCATGCCGAAGGGAATGATGTCAGCCTCGACCCCGGACATGCCGCCGACCATGGCGTGCTTGCCGATGCGCACGAATTGATGCACCGCCGACAACCCGCCCAGAAAGGCATACTCGCCGACCATCACATGACCGGCCAAGGTGGCGTTGTTGGCCATGATGACGTTATTGCCCAAGATACAATCATGAGCGACGTGAGCACTGGCCATGAACAGGCAATTATCGCCGACGCGGGTGATCATGCCGCCGCCTTCGGTCCCCGGCTGCATGGTCACATATTCACGGATCTGGTTGTTGCTGCCGATTTCCAGCGTCGACGGCTCGCCGTGATATTTCAGATCCTGCGGCTGATGGCCGATGGAAGCGAAGGGGAAAATCCGGGTGCCTTCGCCAATGGTGGTGCGACCTTCGACCACCACATGCGACAGCAATTCGACGTTTTCGCCCAAACGGACATGCGGCCCGACAACGCAGAACGGGCCGATGGAAACCGATCCGGCGATATCCGCCTGGGGATCGACTATGGCGGTGGGATGAATATTGGGCATCAGTTGTCCAGAATCATGGCGGCATAGGTGGCTTCGGCCATCAAGGTCTCACCGACCTTGGCCTCGGCGCGGAACTTCCACACGTTACCACGCGAGCGCTCTTTGAACACGTGAACCGACAACTGATCCCCCGGCCCCACCGGCTTGCGAAAACGGGCGCTGTCGACGCTCATGAAATAAACCAGTTTGCCTTCGGCCGACGGGCCCAAGGTTTCCACCACCAGCACAGCGGCGGTCTGCGCCATGGATTCGATGATCAGAACACCGGGCATGACCGGACGCTGGGGGAAATGGCCCTGGAAGAACGGCTCGTTGATGGTGACGTTCTTGATCCCGATGGCGCTGACATTGGGGATGATCCCGATCACCTTATCGACCATCAGGAACGGATATCGGTGCGGAATCATTTCCATGATCCGATTGATATCAATCGCCTTCCCGGTCTCGGTTTCGTTCACCATGCTGTCCATCCTGTGCTTCCTTGAATGCTGATCTTTTTCAACGCTTGGTCCGCGCCATCTTACCCAGAATGACCGATTGGCGCAGCCATTCCAGGCGCGGCACCGCCGGATAGCCGCCATAGGTCTGTCCCGCCGGAACGTCGCCGATAACCCCGGCCTGCGCGGCGATCTTGGCGCCGGAACCGATCTTTAGATGGCCGGCAAAACCAGATTGCCCACCCGCGGCGACAAAGTCACCGAACTGAGTAGAGCCGGAAATGCCGACCTGGGCGACAACGACGCAGCCTCGGCCCAATTGGACGTTGTGACCGATTTGCACCAGATTGTCGATCCAGCAACCATCACCGATCACCGTATCCGGGCCGGCGCCACGGTCGATCGTGGTGTTGGCGCCGATTTCCACATTGTTGCCGATAACCACCCGGCCCAATTGCGGCACCTTAAGGTGCCCTTGCACCCCCATGGCAAAGCCGAAACCATCCTGGCCGATACGGGCGCCGGGATAGATGTTCACCTTGGCGCCGATCAGCGCGCATTGAATGGTGGCGTTGGCGCCGATGGCGCCGTCGGCGCCGATGACCACGCCGGCACCGATCACCGCATGGGATCCAATCCGGCAGCGATCGCCGATTTCAGCCCCGGCACCAATAATGACGCCATGATCGATCCAGCAATCGGCACCAATGCGGGCGCTGCCATCCACATGAGCCGAAGGCGAAATCCAGGCAACCGGCGCCGGGCTGGGATAGAAGGTCTGGGCGACCATGGCATAGGCGCGGTACGGATCCTTGGACAACAGCAACGCCGTCCCCGCCGGTCCACGCTCGGCCAGATCGGGGTGAACAATCACCGCCCCGGCGGCGGTCGCGGCAAAGGCGCTGACATATTTTCGGTTGTCGAGAAAGCTGATCTGATCGGTGGAAGCGCCCTCAAGCGCGGCGACATCGCTGATCACCTTGCCGGCATCGGCACCGGCCGACAATTCCGCTCCGCAGATTTCAGCCAATTGCCCCAGGGTGAACGGCCCCGCGACCTGAAAAAACCGAGGATCGGCCATAATTATTTCTTTCCTTTGGCAGGCGCGCCTTCCGGTTGGCTGGGTTTTTCCACATCGGGAACCGGAAAGGGAACCGAACTCAACCGCTTGTTCAGGCGTTCGATGACGGTGTTGGTGATGTCCATGCGTTCGTCGTGCAGGAAGACATGCTGCTTATGCAGCACCAACCCCACCCCTTGTTCCGAGGCCACCTCGCTGGTGACGGCGACGACGGCTTTTTGCAATTCATTGCTGGCCGCCGCGCTGGACTTGTCCAAAGCCCGCACCGCCCCTTGATATTGCCGTTGGAATTCGGCAACACGGGAATTCAAGGCGCGAACCTTTTCCTGGAACACCTCGGCCGGCAACGACGTTCGCTGCTGAGCCAGTTCTTTTTCCGAGACCTGCAATTGCTTACGCGCCGTCTCGAATTCATTGTTGAAGGTCTGCTGATAACGCTCGCGCTCGGCCACAACCGCCTTCCCGGCCAGACTTTCACGCTGGATCCGGTTGGCATCGACGACGACGATGACCGTCGGCGTGTTGGCGCCGCTGCGGGCTGGCGGATTTTCGGCCAGCGCCGCAGAAGACAACACCATGCAGACCAAACCCGCCGCGAAGCGGATGGCCCTGAAATCGGCCATCCTAGAACCTCGTGCCGAAATTGAAGTGGAAGAACTCGTCTTCGTCGAACGATTCCTTCAACACCGGCACAGCCAGATCAAGAGCGACCGGCCCCATGGGCGATTTCCACGTTACGCCCACGCCAACCGAGGCACGCAAGGAACTGGCCTGATTGATGGAGGAGGAATTGGGGTAATCCTCGGTCGGGCCAATGGCGCCGAAATCAGTGAAGACCTGGCCGGCGAAACCCAATTCTTCCGGCAATCCCAGCGGGAATTTCATCTGCACCGATCCGGTAGCCTGCCACAAGCCACCCAAGGCGTCATCCGAACTCTTGTCGCGCGGGCTGACACCCGAGCTGGCGAAACCGCGCAGGGAATCACCGCCAAGGAAATAACGTTCGGTAATCCGCACTTTTTCGTCGCCAAAGCTGGAAATCATGCCGGCGGTGCCGCTGACGCCCAACACCACCTGCTCATCCAGCATGAAATACTGGGCGCCGCTGATGTTATTGCGAATCCACTTCTGGGTCCCGCCGAAACCGGCCAGTTCATTGTTCAGCTTGATGACATAACCTTCCGTCGGCTCCAGCTTGCTGTCGCGGTAATCCCACGTCAGAGTTTGCTGGATCGACGAGGTGACCGAGCTTCCCATTTGTTCGCGAACGAAGATGGAGGCATTGTTATCAACGTTTTCAACCTTGTCGCGCTTAAGCTGATAGCGCAAATCCTGGCGCAGGTTGTCGTTGATGTAATAGCCCGTGCGCATGGCCACGCCCATGGTGCTGTGATCATACGAGCTTTCGCTTTGCAACTTACGGGTCAGGGCGAAGATATCAGCGCCAGCCGACAGCTTTCGATCGAGAAAATAAGGCTCGGTGAACGACAGCTCGGTGCTGGTGCGGCGCGTGCCCAACGAAGCCGAGAGCTTGAGATCCTGCCCCTTGCCCAACAGATTGCGTTCGCGAATGGAAGCCTCGACCAAGGGACCGACCACGGTCGACCAGCCGACACCGAAAGACAACTCGCCCGTGGATTTTTCCTGCAAATCGACCTTGACGATCGTGCGGTCAGGGGCGGTTTCCGACGGCACATTGGTGACTTCGGCTTTGTCGAAGAAGCCCAAATCCTTGATGCGCTGACGCGAGCGGCGCAACTTGGCGGTGTTGAAGGCATCGCCCTCCACCAAGCGGAATTCACGCCGGATCACCTTGTCCAAGGTGCGGACATTGCCGGTGATGTCGATGCGCTCGACATAGACGCGGGGGCCTTCCTTGACGTCATAGGTGATGTTGATCACCTTGTTATCAGGGTCACGGCTGACCTGCGGCCGCACATCGACGAAGGCGAAGCCCTTCGACCCAAGGGAATCCGTCAAATTCTGGACGATGTCTTCGACTTGATCGGCGTTGTACCACTCACCCGGAACGCTGGTCAGCATCGGGTTGAGCTCGTTCGAATCCAGGTCGCGCAGGTTGGCGTTGATGGTCGCGTTGCCAAATTTATAGCGCTCGCCCTCTTCCACCGTGAAGGTCAGGAAGAAGCCGCCGCGATCCGGGGTCAGTTCGGCGACGCCGGAAACCACGCGGAAATCGGCGAAGCCGTGCTTGAGGTAATAGCGGCGCAGCAATTCGCGATCATAGGTCAGACGGTCGGGATCATAGGTGTCGTCCGACGACAAAAAGCGATACCAACGTTCTTCCTTGGTCGACAGCACCTCACGCAGACGCGAATCGCGATAAAAGCGATTGCCGACAAAATTGATGCGCTTGACGTAAGTGGGCTCGCCTTCGGTGATCTCATAGGCCAAGTCGACGCGGTTTTGCTCGAGTTGGATCAGCTTGGGCTCGACCGTGGCGGCGAAGCGGCCGTTGCGGCGATAAAGGTCAAGGATGCGCTTGACGTCGTTTTGCACCTTGCTGCGGGTATAGACGACGCGCGGCCGCAGCTGGGTTTCTTGCTCCAGTTGCTCGTCCTTGATGCGCTTGTTCCCTTCAAAGGCGATGCGGTTGATGATGGGATTTTCCACCACGCGAACCACCAGCGCCTCGCCCTCCTGACGGATGGCGACATCGGCGAACAAGCCGGTGTTGAACAAGGTCTTGAGCGAACGGTCGATGCGCTCGGCGTTATAGGGATCGCCTTCGGCGATGGCCATATAGGATTTGACCGTCTCCACCTCGACGCGCTGGGTGCCCTGCACGACGATCTGCCGAACGGTGCCGGCATTCTGCGCCCAAGCCGGCGCTATGGCCGACAACAAAAGCGCGATCAGCACCGCGGTGTTACGTAACAAACCCATCAACGCCCCCTTCCCAATCCACCCATTCCCCTGGGCAGTTGCGAAATCAAGAGAACAACCGCTTTATGGCGTCCCAGGCCGGCAACGATACGATATCGTTACGGGTCGCGAAGACCATCAAGGCCAATACCAGAAACAGCCCGATTCGGAAACCATATTCTTGTGCCTTCTCGCCCAAGGGCCTACCAAGGATGGCCTCGAAAGCATAAAAGACCAAGTGTCCACCATCTAATATCGGGATTGGGAACAGATTGATCAGCCCCAGATTGAGCGACAGCATAATCACATAAAAGGCGACGCTCGCCACGCCCAATTGTGCCGCTTCGCCGGCGCCCTTGGCGATACGGATCGGCCCCCCCAGCTCATCACTGTCGCGGGAACCACTGATCATCTGCCCGATGCCGACAAAAGTCGCCGAAATCATCGTCCCGGTTTCGCGCACGGCCAGCACCAGGGCGGTGCCGGGGCCATGGGTGACGATACGGGTGCTGGCGCTGTCGGCGGCGATGCCCAGGACCGGCACCTTTTCCATATCGCCGAACATGCCCTTGCGTTCGACGATACGCGGCTGCGCCACCAGTTCCACCTGCTGGCCGTTGCGGTCGATCCGCAAGGTTAGCGGCTTGTCGATATCCAGACGGACGATGCGCTGAATGTCTTGGAACCGTTCGACCGAACTGCCATTGGCGATGACGATACGGTCGCCGGCTTGCAATCCAGCCTGCTCGGCGGCGCTATCGGGCAGCACCTGACCGACCACCGGCTCGGTCACCGGCTGGCCCAGGACCATGAACATCACGGCCAGACCGACGATGGCGAAAATGAAATTGGCGGCCGGACCGGCAAAGACGATGGCGGCGCGCTGACCAACCCGCTTGTGGCGGAAGCTGACGGCCATTTCCTCGGCGTTCATCGGCCGCGGATCGCCGGTGGCCGAAGCCGCGTCGGCGTCGCCGAACATCTTCACATAGCCCCCCAGGGGCAACAGACTGAAGCGCCAGCGCGTGCCGCTGCGGTCGTTGAATCCCCAGATCTCGGGGCCAAAACCGATGGAAAACACCTCGACCTTGACGCCGTTCCAGCGGGCTACCAAGTAGTGGCCCAATTCATGGACGAACACCACCACGGTCAAAATACCGAAGAAAACGACGATATAGTTCCAGAAAAATTCCATCACGTCCCGATCAGGTTCGTTTGTTGATCAGCGCCTGCGCACAAACCCGCGCCTCGCCGTCTTGCGCCAAGACATCGGCGATGCTGCCGAGGCCAACCGGGCTGAGGCTTTGCAGGGTCTGGTCGACGATCTCGGCGATATTCAAGAAGCCGATGCGGCCGGCCAGAAAAGCGGCGACCGCTTCTTCGTTGGCGGCATTGAGGACAGTAGGTGCCGACCCACCGCTTTGCAAGGCTGCCCGCGCCAGGGCCAAGGCCGGAAAACGGATCGGATCGGGGGCTTCGAAGGTCAAGGTGGCGATGGCCGCCAGATCCAGCTTGGGCGCCGGCGAACTGATCCGCCGCGGCCAGCCCAAGGCATAGGCGATGGGGGTGCGCATGTCGGGACTGCCCAATTGCGCCAGCACCGAACCATCGGCATAAGCGACCATGGAATGAATAACCGATTGCGGATGGACCAGAATATCGATCTTATCCTCGGGCATGATGAACAGGTGGTGCGCTTCGATCAGCTCCAGCCCTTTGTTCATCATCGAGGCCGAATCCACCGAAATCTTCGCCCCCATGGACCAATTGGGGTGAGCCACCGCCTGCGCCGGACTCATGGCCGCCATTTCGGCCAAGCTTTTTTGCCGGAACGGTCCGCCCGACGCGGTCAACACGATCTTGTCGATGGCGGCGCGCTGATCGGTCTCGAAAACCTGAAAAATGGCCGAATGCTCGGAATCCACCGGCAACAAGGTGGCGCCATGGGCGGCGACTTCCGCCATCACCAGCGCCCCGGCGCATACCAGACTTTCCTTGTTGGCCAAGGCGACGACACAGCCACGGCGCACCGCTTCCAAGGTCGGGGCCAGACCGGCGGCGCCGACAATGGCCGCCATCACCCAATCGGCGGGCAGACGCGCCGCCTCGATCACCGCCTGCGCCCCAGCGGCGACCGCAATGCCGCTGCCATTCAGCAAGTCCCGCAGCAGCGGCAAGGCTGATTCATCGGCCAGGACCGCCACGGCCGGGCGCAAGCGCAACGCCTGCTCCGCCAGCAAGCGGGCGCTGGTATTGGCGACCAAGGCTTGTGTGCGGTACAGATCGGGGCGAGCTTCGATCAATTCGACCGTGTTGCGGCCAATGGAACCCGTCGATCCCAAAATGGTGACGGTTCGCCTTGTGTCGCTCATACCCACCTCGTCACGACCACAACAATACCGCCTGGCCACTGGCCAGGGCGGCCAGGGCGACGGCGACAGCCGCCGCCAGCAAGCCATCAACCCGATCCAGCACACCGCCGTGACCGGGAATGATGGCGCTGGAATCCTTGACGTCGCAACGGCGCTTGACCCAGCTTTCCAGCAAATCGCCGGCTTGGGCGATCACCGCCAATACGGCGCTGCCAATGATCAAGGCGGGCAAGGTCGATACCCCCGACAGCCAAACGATTCCGGCCCCCGCGACCATGGCCGAAACCATGCCCCCCAGCAGGCCGGCCCAGGTCTTCTTTGGACTGACCGCCGGCATCAGCAACGGCCCGCCGATGGTGCGGCCGGCGGCATAGGCGCCGATATCCGTCGCCCAAACCAATAAGAACAGCCAGATGACGGTGATCAGACCGGTTTGCGGCTCTTGGCGCAGCCATACCAGCGCCACCGACGGCAGACCGGCATACAGCGCCCCCATTCCCGCCCACAGACGCGGCCGCTCGCCCGCAAGCGGCGCCATCGCCGCCGAGGCAATGGCGGCGGCGACCACCAGCAACACCGCCAAAGACGGCGAGTGCAGCGCCAACAAGGTGGCGATGGCGCAGCCAAAGGCGGCCACCCAACCGGCGACGGGAAAGCGCTTGACCACCATGCCATGCCATTCCCAGCACATGATGGCGGCGGCCACCGCCACCAGCATGGCAAAGGCCCAGCCGCCGTACCAGACCGCCGCCAGGGCCGGCGGCGCCATTACCAAGGCAGAGAGGATGCGGGTGCGCAGCACGACGGGATCAGCCGGGGGCGTTGCCGTAACGGCGATCGCGACCATGGAAGTCGCGCATGGCGTCCTCCAACTGGTCGCGGCCGAAATCGGGCCATAAGACATCGGAAAAGACGAATTCGGCGTAAGCCGATTGCCACAGCAAGAAATTGGAAATGCGCTTTTCCCCCGAGGTGCGGATGACCAGATCGGGATCGGGAATGTCGGCGGTGAACAACCGCGCCGACAGCGCCTGTTCATCAATGGCATCGGCCTGAAGGGTGCCGGCCGCCACGGCGGCGGCCAAGTGGCGGGCCGCCGCGACGATTTCCTGGCGGCCCCCATAGGACAAGGCCAACACCAGGGTCAGGGCGGTGTTGCCAGCGGTCTTGGCCTCGGATTCATCGATCAGAGTGACGATATCGGGGCTCAGACGGCTGCGATCGCCGATGATCCGCAGACGAATGCCGTTCTTGTGCAAATTGGAAACCTCGTTGCGCAAATACAGCCGCAACAAGCCCATCAGGTCGGTGACCTCGTTGGTGGGGCGTTTCCAGTTTTCAGACGAAAAGGCATAGAGGGTCAGATAGGAAATGCCCAACGCGCGCGCCGCCTCCACCGTCCGCCGCACGGCTTCGGCGCCGCGCTTGTGGCCGGCGGTGCGCGGCAACCCGCGGGCTTTGGCCCAACGACCGTTGCCGTCCATGATGATCGCCACATGGACGGGCGGCGGCGGTGAACCGGCAGGAGTGGGGGCAGTCTCCATCACCATCTCAGACCTGCATGATTTCCTTTTCCTTATGGGCCAGGGTCTCATCAACCCTCTTGATGGTCTCGTCGGTCAAGCTCTGCACTTCTTTTTCGTGCTTCTTGATCTCGTCTTCCGAGATATGGCCGTCCTTTTCCATCTTCTTCAAGGTGTCCATGCCATCACGGCGCACATTGCGAATGGCGACACGGGCCTGTTCGGCATACTTGCTGGCCACCTTTTGCAATTCCTTGCGCCGCTCTTCGTTCAGCGGCGGAATCGGCACCCGCACCAACTGGCCGTCGGTCTGCGGGTTCAGACCCAGGCCAGCGTCACGGATGGCTTTTTCCACCGCCTTGACTTGGCCCTTGTCCCACACCTGCACGGTCAGCATGCGCGGTTCCGGCACGCCGATGGTGCCGCATTGGGTCAGCGGCATGGTCTGGCCGTAGGCCTCGACCACCACCGGTTCCAGCAGCGACGCGGCGGCACGGCCGCTGCGCAGACCGGAAAATTCCTTTTTCAGCACTTCCACCGTGTTGTCCATGCGGTGGGCGACGTCCTTCTTGAGATCGCTCCAAGTGGTCGGTGCGGACACGGCTCAACCCCCTTCGTTGATAATGGTGAAACGCCCACGCCCCAACACCACCTCGGCGAAGGCCTTGTCGGTATGCATGTCGAAGACGACGATGGGCACGTTGTTTTCCCGGCACAGGGAAATGGCCGACGCGTCCATGACCGCCAGATCATTGGCGAGCACGTCATGGAAGGTCAAGGTGTCGTAGCGCACCGCGTCTTTGACCTTTTTCGGATCGGCGGAATAGACGCCATCGACCTGCGACGCCTTAAGCAGGGCATCGCAGCCCATCTCGACCGCGCGCAAAGCGGCGGCGGTATCGGTGGTGAAGAACGGATTGCCGGTGCCGGCGGCGAAAATCACCACCCTGCCCTTTTCCAGATGGCGAATCGCCTTGCGCCGGATAAAGGACTCACACACCGACGGCATGGGAATAGCGGATTGCACGCGGGTATCGATGTTGCGCGCTTCCAGCGCATTTTGCAGCGCCAAGGCGTTCATCACCGTGGCCAGCATGCCCATGTTGTCGGCCGCCGCCCGTTCCATGCCCTTGGCGGCGCCGGACAAGCCGCGAAAGATATTGCCGCCACCGACGACGCAACAGACGTCAACCCCGAGGTCGCGAACCGATTGAACCTCGGCGGCGATACGGTCGATGGTGGTGATGTCCAACCCGAACTCTCGGTCTCCCATGAGACCTTCACCCGAGATCTTGAGGAGAACGCGGCGAAACTTGGCGTCGCTGGCCATTGTGCCCCCAAAAGCCTGGATTGTTGGTGTCCCGACTGGTGCCGGGCCGTTTGCCGGGTGGCGATCATACACCATTCCACCCGCCTGTCTCCCCTGATGTGGTCAGAGGCGAAAACCGCCGCCAGAGAATACTCCCTGGCGGCGGCGGTAAACCGGAAATCAAGAATTCCCGCGAAATCAGCCGCCCAGCTGGGCAGCCACTTCGGCGGCGAAATCCTTCTCTTCCTTCTCGATCCCCTCGCCCAGGGCGAAGCGGACAAACGCGGTCAGCTTGACCGGAGCGCCGACATCCTTGGCGGCGTTCTCGACAACCTTGGAAATCTTGTTTTCCTGGTCGATGACGAACACCTGATCGAGCAGACAGACTTCTTCGTAGTACTTGCGGATGCGGCCCTGAACCATCTTCTCGATGACTTCGGCCGGCTTGCCCGACGCCTTGGCCTGTTCGGTCAGAACGGCGGTTTCACGTTCCAGAGCGGCCTTGTCGACCGAGCCGGAATCCAGGAACAGCGGGTTGGCGGCGGCCACATGCATGGCGATCTGCTTGCCCAGGGCTTCCAGCTTGGCGACATCGCCAGCCGATTCCAGGGCGACCAGCACGGCGATCTTGCCCAGACCCGGCGCCACGGCCGCGTGCATGTACGAGGCGACGACGCCCTGCGACACTTCCAGGCAAATGGCGCGACGCAGGTTCATGTTCTCGCCGATGGTGGCGATCATGGCGGTCAGATGGTCGGAAACCGACTTGCCGGCGCCGGGGAATTCGGCGGCCTTGATGACGTCGACGTCCGAACCCTTGGCCAAGGCGACCTGGGCGACACCGGACACCAAACCCTGGAACTGGTCGTTGCGGGCGACGAAATCGGTCTCGGCATTGACTTCGACGGCCACACCCTTGGCGCCGGCGGCGGCGATGGCCACCAGACCTTCGGCGGCGACGCGGCCGGCCTTCTTGGCGGCAGCCGCCAGGCCCTTCTTGCGCAGCCAATCGATGGCGGCTTCGACGTCACCAGCGGTCTCGTTCAGCGCCTTCTTGCAATCCATCATGCCAGCGCCAGTCTTTTCGCGCAGCTCCTTGACAAGCGCAGCGGTAATCTCGGCCATGGGAATATTCCTCTTCGTTTGGTGTGTGCGAAGAAACAGGTTTGTCACGCTATGCCGTCAAGAAAATGGCGGCGACGTGTGTCGCCGCCATATCCGTCAGGCAAAGACTTACTCGGCCGTGGCGGTCTCGACGACAGCGACGGGAGCGGCTTCGACTTCGGCCGGAATGACTTCCACCGGAGCTTCGGCCTGGGCGCCAATGTCACCACCCGAACGGCCGATTTCAGCCTGGATACCGTCGAGGACGGAACCGACCATCAGATCGCAATAGGTCTGAATGGCGCGGATGGCGTCGTCATTGCCGGGAACCGGGAATTGCACGCCCGACGGGTCCGAGTTGGAATCGAGGATGGCCACCACCGGAATGCCAAGCTTGTTGGCTTCCTGCACCGCCAAGGCTTCCTTGTTGGTGTCGATGATGAACAAGATGTCCGGCAGGCCACCCATGTCCTTGATGCCGCCCAAAGCGCGATCCAGCTTTTCCTTTTCGCGGGACAGAACCAGCTGTTCCTTCTTGGTCAGGCCAGCCAGGGCGCCGGAAGCCAGCTGCTCGTCCAGTTCGCGCAAGCGCTTGATCGAATGCGAGATGGTCTTCCAGTTGGTCAGCATGCCACCCAGCCAGCGGTGGTTGACATAGTACTGACCACACTTCTTGGCGGCTTCGGCGACGGTGTCGGAAGCAGCGCGCTTGGTTCCCACGAACAGGACGCGGCCACCGCCGGCAACGACGTTGCGCACGGCGGTCATGGCGGCATGCATCATCGGCACCGATTGCTGCAAGTCGATGATATGGATGCCGTTGCGAATCCCGAACAGGAACGGCGCCATCTTGGGGTTCCAGCGGCGGGTGTTGTGACCGAAGTGGACGCCCGCTTCGACGAGCTGACGCATGGAGAAAGTCGGCATGGACATGGAGAAAATTCCTTTTCGTTCTCCGGTTGAGCCTCCGCGGGTATCGCCGGGAATCCCCGGCACCGGAGCGACAGACACCCTAAGGTGCCGCCGCGGACCCGCGTGCGGATTAGTGGCCGGGTTCATACAAGCTTGCGGCCGGTTTGGCAAGCACCGGATGCGCGATCCGGTCCCGGCTCAGCGCACCGAGGCTTCCCGCGCCCCCGGTCGGTCAAGGATATTAGCACAAACCGACGGCAAATCGGGCCGGCGCGTATTGGGTTTGTCGCGCCCGTTATCGGGCAGGATCGTCGATTTCACCAGCCACGACGACAATTCGGCGCCGCAACCGTCGCCGGCCGCCACCGCCGCCTGCGGGGTGCAATTGACGTCGCCCGCGGTGCATGTCAGCCGCACATGAAAATGTTCGTCATGGCCCCACCACGGGCGCAGCTTGCCCAGCCAGGCGCGATCCCCCCGGATTGTCTTGCAAGCCGCCGCCTTGATCGCCGGATTGACGAAAATCCGATCCACCTCGGGCGAGGCCGCCGCCAATTCCAGCACCTTCAATTGCCGGGCGCCCCAGTGGCGGGTATCCACCGCGCGCCCGCGCACCATGGAGACCGGCACCGGGTTCGACCGTTCGGCCGCCGCCAAGGGCTTGCCCGGCAAGCGAAACCAGATGTCCACATCCAAGCCATTTTGGTGGCTGCCATGGCCATAGGCCATGGGACCGCCGCGCGGCTGCGACAGATCCCCCACCAATAGCGGAGCCAAGCCCTGGTGCTGCGCTTGGCGGCCCAACTGGTCAAGGAAAGCGATGGTGCGCGGATGCGACCAAACGCGATTCCGCTGCGGTCGCAAGATTTGAAGGCCCGGCGTATTGTCGGGCAAGGCGACGGCGCCGGTCAGACACCCGGCAGCGGCGCTGCCGATGGAAGACGGCGCCGACTCCACCGGCGCGGTCAACGCCGCCCATGGGCCGGCACTCATCGGCTCGGCCCAGGCAACGCCGCCCATGGCCATAACCGCCACCATTGTGGTCACTATTCCCCTGCTCACACGCATGTTCCGCCCTCCGCCATCGGCAAAGGGGAACATGGCAGGGCATCGGGGGTCAATCAAATACGGTTTCGGCGAATCGCGCCTGGATTTGTTCGATTTCGCCCTTGTTCGACAACAAGATATCGACGCAATCGGCATCGAATTTGGTCCCGGCGTTCTGGCGCAGCAATTGCATCGCCTCGTCGTTGGTCCAGGCTTTTTTATAGGGGCGTTCCGACGTCAGGGCATCGAAGACGTCGGCGACGGCGGCGATACGCGATTCAATCGGAATCTGATCCCCCTTGAGACGGAACGGATAGCCGCTGCCATCCAAGGATTCGTGGTGATAAGCGACGATATTGCGCAGCACGTCCAGGTACGGCATGGATTTCAGACCGAAATCGCGCATCATCAGATCAATGATTTCCAGCCCCTTATCGACATGCTTTTTCATCTGCTCGAACTCGTCCTCGGTCAGCCGGCCGGGCTTGAGCAAAATGGCGTCGGGCACGGCGATCTTGCCGACATCGTGCAGTGGACAGAACTGAAACAGGAATTCGACGAATTCGTCGGTCAGACCGTAATGAGCGGGCATCTTGGTGGCGATCAGACGGGCATATCGGGCCATACGGGCCAGATGCGAGCCGGTTTCCTCGTCACGGGCGGAACTGACCGACCGGATGACCTTAACCGCCGCCTGCATCATCCGCACGGTATCAAGCTCGCGCATTACCGCCAACGAGATCAGCTCGGCATAAGGGCGCAGCCGCTGCACCACCGCCGGCTGGAAAAAGCCGGTCTCAAAGGAATTGAAGAACAAGAAGCCGTAAAAGGTCCCCTTGTTGACAATCGGCACGGTATAGCTGGAACGATACCCGGCATCATAGAGGCGGCGGGCGAATTCCCGGCCTTCATGGGCCGCCGGGGCCAGATCGTTGACGATCCGCCGCGCCCCCGTCGATGCCAATTGCTTCAACGAGACGCAATCGGCCAATTGAGCGGTAGCGCCATCCACCGGATTATCGCCATCGGAGGAATGGATGAAGGTCTTGAGCAGATCCGAGGTACCGTCATAAAGAGCAACCGCGATCCGGCTCAACGAAGCCAGCGAGCGTTCCCCCTTGATTTCATCGTGCAGGCAGATCAAACGCTCGGCAATGCCTCGGTGGACAGCGGGCAACTGATACATAATCTCGGCGTCGCCCCCATCCCCATTGATTATTATCAAAACTAGGGCACACCATACGCCTGTGCTCAACGAGGGTCAATTTAACCCCTTTCATGAAGCCCTATCCTATGCGAACGACCTATTCACTGGGGTGGAGGCCTGCCCCCCTTGACAGCCCCTTCCGTTCGCGCCTGAGATAAACCATGCGCCTTGCCCTGGTCATCAACCGCTCCGCCGGTACATTCCGCCACCTGCCGCTGGAGGCAACCGCCGCCGCCATCGGTTCGGCATTGCGGCGGCACGGCCACGTCATCCACACCGATATCTGCGGCAGGCGCGACTTGTCGACGACACTGGCCGCTTGGGCAAGGCGCGACGACGTCGATGCGGTGATCGTCGGTGGCGGCGACGGCAGCTTCCTGACCGCCATCCTGGCCGGATTAGGCCGCGACAAGCCGTTGGGGCTGCTGCCGTTGGGAACGTTGAACCTGCTGGCCCGCGACCTTGGCCTGCCCGTCGATCCGCTGGCGGCGGCGGCCTTGCTGGCCCGCTGCCGCGTCGCCGAAATCGATCTGGCCGAAGTCAACGGCCTGCCCTTCGCCATCTGGGCATCCTTGGGCATGCATCCCCGCGTGGTGCGACGGCGCGACAAACTTCAGGCCGAGGGATTGAGCAAGTGGCGGGCTTTCGCCCTGGCCGCCTTGCGGGCTTTCCGCCGCTATCCCTTGATGCAGGTCAACCTTTCCGTCAACGGCCAGACCACAACGGTAACCACCCCCATCGTCGTCATCTCCAACAATGCCTGGGCCGAAACCCCTTTGCCGCTGCCGCCGTCACGGGTCAGCCTGGATCGCGGCGAATTGATGGTCCACGTGGCCAAGACCACATCGCGGTTGGGATTGCTGTGGCTGGCCCTGAACGCCTTGGTCGGACGTTGGCGGGTCAACCGCCTGCTCGACATCTTCCGCGCCGACGAGGTGGTGGTCACCGGCCGCAAAAGCCGAATGATCCTTTCCTTGGATGGCGAAGTGACGGTTTTGCGGGCGCCGCTGGTATTTCGCAGCAACCCGAAATCCCTGCGCATTCTGATTGCGGACACCTGCCCATGCGATTGATCGCCCATTTATCCGATCTGCATTTCGGCCGCACCGATCCGGTGGTGGTCGAAGCCCTGACCCGCGACCTTGTTCAGCAAAAACCCGATCTTGTCATAATTTCCGGCGACCTGACCCAACGGGCCAAAAGCCATCAATTCGCCGAGGCCCGCCATTTTCTTGACCGCCTGGAAATCCCGGTCCTGGTGGTTCCCGGCAACCACGACCTGGCGCCGTTCTATCGCCCGCTCAAGCGCCTGTTGGCGCCACGCGCCAAGTTCCAGAAATATCTGCCCAACTTGGCCCAAGCCACCTGCTGGAACGACGAGGAAATCATCGCCATCGGCCTGGACAGCACCCGGCATTTGCGCTGGCAAAGCGGCAAGCTGCGCTCGCATCACCTTGACCGCGTCGAGGAAAGCCTGAGCAACAGCGCCGACCATCATTGCAAAATCGCCTTTTTGCACCACCCGCCCAGCACGGCGCGGTCGGGGCATCCGTTTCAGACGCTGACCCAACGGGGCGTCGACCTGATCTTGACCGGGCACGTGCACAAGGCCCATGTGGAACTGATCCATTCCGCCCAGCATGGCGCCGGTGTGCTGGTTCAAGCGTCCACCGCCTGCTCGACCCGCTTGCGCGAGGATGCCAACGGCTATGCCCTGATCCAGGTCGCCTGGCCGGAAATAAGAATCGACGTGCGGGGCTGGAACGGCTTGACCTTCCATGCCGTGCGCAGCCACGGCTTCATCAAGGATAGTCGGGGCTGGCGCGAACAGGATTGCCCCCTGCCGCATGCCGCACCGCGAAACTCGCCGATTGAAGAATACTGACGCCAATGATAGCATCACCCTCTTTGGTTGTTAATCATTGAGGTTTACCATGCCGTTGCGACTAACTAATCTGTCGATTACTCACAGAATTGTCGGAAGCGCGGTTATCGGAACCGCCTTGAGTGTGGTCGCCATCGTCGCCTTGGTGCTCTCCATCGTTTCCGACAATCTGGCCCGCCAGGCGGTGGAAAGCCAAAAAGTCAATCTCAAGGTGTTTCAGGAATTGCTGCGGGCCAAGGGCGGCGGCGGTCCGCATCTGCTGGACGGCAAGCTGGCCTGGGGCAATTATGTGGTTGATGACAACCACGAGGTGGTGGATATCCTGCGTCAGGTGATGGGCATCGGCGCTTCCATCTTCAAGGGCGATCTGCGCGTTTCCACCAACGTGCTGACCACCGAGGGCAAGCGCGGCGTCGGCACCAAGCTGGCCCAAGGCGCCATCTACGACACCGTGTTGAAGAACGGCCAATCATTCTTCGGCGAGGCCAATGTCATCGGCACTCTTTATCTGGTCGGCTATGACGCCATCAAGGACGATAGCGGCAAGGTCATCGGCGCCATGGTCGCCGGCATGCCGCGCTCGACCTTCTTTTCCATGCTGGAAGACATTCGCCTGCCGGTGATCGGCATCACCGCCGCCATCGGCGCCGTCACCTGCCTGATGATTTTCCTGATCACCCGGGCGCAGATGGCGGCGTTGCCCCGGCTGGCCCAATCCATGGACCGGCTGGCCGGCAAGGATTATGCCTCGGATATTCCCCATCTGAACCGCAGCGACGAAATCGGCGCCATGGCCCGGGCGCTGAACGGGTTCAAGACCTCGTTGCGCCATGCCGAGGAATTGGACCGGACGCAAACCGCCGAACGCGAAGCGCGCGAACGGACCCGATTGGCCATGGATAGCGCCACCCGCGATTTCGCCGCCACCATCGAACAGGTGGTCAAGTCAGTGGCGAACTCGGCTTCGGATCTGCGCGGCAACGCCCAACGCCTGTCTTCGGCCGCCGATCAGACCCTGGGCCGGTCGTCGGCTGTCGCCGACGCTTCCAACACCGCATCGGGCAATGTGCAAGCGGTGGCCTCGGCCACCGAGGAATTGTCGGCTTCCATCGGTGAAATCAGCCGTCAGGTGGCCCAGGCGACAGAAGTCGCGGTCGAGGCCGTCAACGAAGCGGAAAACACCAACGCCACCGTCCGTTCGCTGGCCGCCTCGGCCGCCCGCATCGGCGAAGTGATCAAGCTGATCAACGATATCGCCAGCCAAACCAATCTCTTGGCCTTGAACGCCACCATCGAGGCGGCGCGAGCCGGCGAAGCCGGCAAGGGTTTCGCCGTGGTCGCCGCCGAAGTCAAGGGACTGGCCAACCAAACCGCCCGTGCCACCGAGGATATCCAGTCGCAGGTGGAAGCCATCCAGCAAGAAACCACCCGAGCGGTCCGCGCCATCGCTGATATCGGCCAGACCATCAACCGCATCTCGGCCATCACCGCCACCGTCGCCTCGGCGGTGACCGAACAAGGCGCGGCCACCTCGGAAATCGCCCGCAGCGTCGGCCAAGCCTCGTCCGGCACCAACGAAGTCAGCCATAGCATCGCCGACGTCACCGCCGCCGCCCGCGACACCGAACAAGGAGCCTCGGAAATCCTGGCCTCGGCCACCACCTTGACGGGGCAATCGGAAGCGCTGCAACGCGAGGTCGATAACTTCATTCAGCGGATTCAGGCCGCCTGATCGGTCCCGATCAGCGCGACACGTCAGCGCCGATTCAAACCCTCTTGCCGTTGACGGATTTCCACCGGCCAAAGGGATTTGATATAGGCCAGCGACGCCCGGATATCGTCATCACTCAACTTGCCGACAAAAGACGGCATGTTGGTTTTGTAATCCGGTGGGGCAAAACGGGCCAGACCGTGCTTGGTCACCGCGAACAGGTATTCGTCGGCATGATGCCAGGTATGGCCACTGGCATCATGCGGCGGCGCCGGCAATTCGCCGCTGGGCAAACGGGTTCGCCAATTGGGTTCGCCCTGTAACCGAAGACCATGGCATTGCCCGCAATGGCGATCATAAACCGCCTTGCCGCGCGCCACCTGTGTCGGGTTATCGGGATCAATGCGGCCTTGTCCCTGCCACCACCAGGCCCCAACGCCGATGATTGCCCCCGCCAATCCGACGATCACCACGACACTGCCCCACCTCATGCCCGTCCCCCTTGCTGATGGCCACACTATACCCCGCCGCCCATACCCATCCCAGGCTTGAAATTGCCGTTTCTTGGCGCATCATGTTGTCGTTGCCCTGCCGGAGAAAAGCTGATGACCGCCGCGCTGATCTCGATTTCCTGCCCCGACCGCCCCGGCTTGGTCGCCGCCATCACCGGCCGGTTGTTCGATCTTGGCGTCAATTTGGGCGACAGCAGCTTCGCCATGCTGGGGGCTGGGGCGGAATTCAGCTCGGTGTGTGAGCTGCCGGCGGCCTTGTCGGTCGATGAAGTGCGGGCCGCGCTGGCCGCGCTGGCGGAACTATCCCAAGCCCGGATCGACGTTCGCCGCTTCGAACTGGATTGCGCCCCTGGCGTACTGGGCCGCATTACCCATCGGGTCATCGTCTCGGGCGGTGACCGCCCCGGTCTGGTCGCCCGTCTAAGCGAGGTGTTCGGCCAATTCAGCGCCAATATCGTGCGCATGGACGCCCAGCGGGTGCCCGAACAAGACCTGTATGTCACCCGTTTTTCCGTCTGCATCCCCGAACGGGCCGCCGCCTGTCTGGCCACCATCACCAACACCGCCGGCGAATTGCACCTGTTCAGCCACATCGAAGAGGTTTAGCCCAAAGCGAAAGCCTCCCCCTCAGGGCAACAGCACCGTCAACATCAGGGTCGATTGCAGCGGGTTGAAATTGTCATCGGAAAGAATGGTCGCGACCAAACGGCCGTCGGCACGGGGGCGCACGGCCAGGGCTTCGAAATTGTCGACGGCCAAGGGTGGCTCCAGCACCACCAATTCCTCCCCTTCCAGCCGACCGCCGCGCAGATCGGCGGCGGCGATCCGCCGTAACCGCATCGCCGGGCCGCCCGGCAAGGTATAACGGCGTTCCAGAACCAGCACGCCGCCATCGGGCAAAGCGGCGGCGGCAGTGGGACGAAAACGGCCGTGATGGGGAAAATCAAGGGATTGCCACTGACCGGGCCGCCCAATCCAGGCCGGGGATGTGGCGGCGTCATCTTGTCCCTCGGCGATCAGCAGCAACCGGCCATCCCCCAGGCGGGTCATCGACTCGATGCCTTCATTGGCGCCAAGAGCCTGGGTTTGCGTCGCCAACGCCACGTTTTCCCAGCCTTGCGCCAAATCAGCGCCATAGCGCCAGACCCGGTGGCGGCGCTCGAACGCCACCAGCCAATTCCCGTTGCCGTCAGCGGTGATGTCTTCGGCATCGCCCTCGGCCTTATCGCTGCCGACGCCACCCAGACGGCCCCCGCGCAAATCGCCCACCGCTTGCGGCCGGCCCAAGGCATCGACGTGAACGGCAAAGCGCAACCACGACCCGGTATCCGAGACCGCCACGATCTCGTCAGCATCCCAGGCAATGCCGGAAATGCCGCCAAACCATGATTGCGGCGCGGTCAAGCGCCACAGCCCCAGAACCTGGATTTTGCCCACATCGGTCATTTCCGGATTTTGTCCCGACAGCGGCAACGGCGTGGCGACAAGGGTTTCGTCCCCACGGGCCAGACAGCCGGCGGGCAAGAACAGCAGCAAGAGCAAGATGATCGGACGCATGCCGCCATATTAGCATTCATTCTTGCGGCTGGCATCCCCTTCGCGCATGCGGCACAATGGCGATCATGAATGCTGAATTCGCCACCACCTTCCCGCAATTCACCCGGCTGGATCCCGAATCGGCCCAGATTCTCACGGCTGCGGCCCGCGTCGTCACCTTGCCGGCCGGTACCGCCATTTTTCACGACGGCAGTGCCTGCGCCAATTACGTGCTGGTCATCGACGGTTCGGTCCGGGTGCAAAAAGTCGCCGAAAACGGCCGCGAAATCGTGCTGTACCGGGTGGAAAGCGGGCAATCATGCGTGCTGACCACCAATTGCCTGATTTCCCACGGCGATTATGCCGCCGAAGGCATCGCCGAGACCAATGTCAAGGCGCTGATCCTGCCGGCCATGGCCTTTCGCACCTTATTGGCCCGATCCGAGCAATTCCGCGATTTCGTCTTTTCCGCCTATGCCGCCCGCATCTCCGACCTGTTGCTGCTGATTGAGGAAGTCGCCTTTGGCCGCATCGACGTGCGCTTGGCGGCATGGCTGCTGCATCATAGCGCCGGCGACGGCAACATAAAATCCACCCACCAGGACCTCGCCACCGAATTAGGCACGGCCCGCGAAGTCATCAGCCGCCAGCTCAAGGAATTCGAGCGGCGGCATTGGGTTACCCTGCATCGCGGCCGGGTCGAGGTGATTAATCGCGATGGGCTGGGGTCTTTGCGCGATTCTGTGTGACCTAGTCACCGAATGATAGGCGGAACAGGGCTATAACCCCACCATCAATTGGTTTTGCCCTTTCGGAGTCTTCGACCCATGAACAAGAATGTTGGCGGTATTGACCGCATCCTGCGCATCGTCGTCGGTCTGGTCCTGATCGCCTTGGCCGTGACCGGCACTGTCGGCGTCTGGGGCTATATCGGCGTGGTGCCGCTGCTGACCGGCCTGATCGGCTGGTGCCCGGCCTATCTGCCGTTGGGGATCAAGACCTGCAAAACCCCGTGACAACCGCTTTGTAAACGACGGTTTACAGTCGGGAAACCCGCTGAAAGCTTGGCTTTCAGCGGGTTTTTTCATTTCCGCCGACACAACAGATCCACATTGCCGCCCCGTGCCGTGACATTGATGCTGGTAACTATTTCTGTTGCGTAACGAAGCAGGGTGAAAGGTCCGCCGGATTTCGGCCCAGTTCCCGAAAGTCCCATTCCACCGAACGGCTGACATCCAACCATAGCGCCTGTCATCCCTCGGTTGACATATATGTTGCCGATTCGAGCCTCTTTGCCAATTTGTTGGCATAGCGTATCGATACGCGAATGAATCCCCAGCGTCAGCCCGTGGCCATTTTGACGCAGCCACGTCAGAACCAGGGGTAATTGATCGCGCCGCCAGCGCCGAACCTGTAACAAGGGACCAAAGGATTCATGCGTCGGCAGATGATCCCACCCGACCTCATAGGCGGTGGGGGCCATGAAAACGCCCGTTTCCGGCACCGCCCCAGTGAACAGCATACGACCGTGGCTGGCCAGGGCGCGCTGATCGGCTTGCAAGCGGGCCAATGCCGCGGCGTCAATCAACGGTCCCATGTCGGTGGCCGGGTCCAAGGGATCGCCCAACCGCATTTGCCCGGCCATGCCGGCCACCAGATCCAAGACGCTGTCGGCGATTTCTTCTTGCACGAACAAAAGACGTAAGGCCGAACAGCGTTGCCCGGCCGCGCCGAAGGCCGAGGCGACGATATCGGCCGCCGCCTGTTCGGGCAAAGCCGATGAATCGACGATCATGGCGTTGACGCCGCCGGTTTCGGCGATCAACGGCACCAGCGGCCCCTGCCCCTGGGCCAAAATGGCGGCGATCCGGCGGGCGGTGGCATGCGAACCGGTGAAAGCGATCCCAGCTATTCCCGGTTGTCCGACCAGGTCGGCGCCAAGATCGGCACCGCCAAGGACCACGGCCAACACCGCCGGGGGCACCCCGGCCCGGTGCAACAAGGCAGTGGCGGCAATCGCCATCCTTGGCGTTTGCGGCGCCGGCTTGGCCACCACGGTGTTGCCGGCGGCCAAGGCGGCGGCCACTTGGCCGATGAAAATGGCCAAGGGAAAATTCCACGGCGAAATGCAGACAAATACCCCCCGCCCTCGGATCTCCAGCTGATTGGCTTCGCCGGTGACAGCGGGCAGAACCAGCGCATGGACACATAACCGGCGGGCTTCGGCGGCGTAATAGCGCAGAAAATCAACGGCTTCGCGGATTTCGGCGATGGCGTCGACCCAAATCTTGCCGGCTTCGACGATGGCCAGATGCAGGAAGGGTTCGGGCTCGGCTTCCAAGAGATCGGCGGCGCATTCAAGCATATCCGCCCGTCTTGCCCCGCCCAAGCCATCCCAGCCGGCGAATGCGTCAATAGCTTGGTTGACAATATCCTGCGGGTCGCCCGCCGGAATTTCCACATCACCGCAAGAAAGCCCCGCAAGCCTTTGCTGCATATGGGATATTGTTTCGCCATCGCAAAGATCGCGGCCAAGCGACAAACGACGTTGCGGCGAAAAGATCATCACCGGCGGCGCCAGCCGGCTTTCGTCAACCGGCGCATTGACAACATCTTCCGGAGCCACCCGCGGATCAGCCGCCAGATGGACGAACGAGCTGTTGGCGCCGTTTTCCAACAATCGCCGCACCAGATAAGGCAACAGATGACAATGGCGGCCGACCGGGGCATAGACCCGACACGATCGTCGGTCCAACATGGGCCGGTAAACCGCCTCGCCCATGCCGTGCAGGCGCTGAAACTCCCAATCCTGGCGCTCTCCGGCCAAGACGTCGATGGCGGCGATGGTCGCGGCGTTGTGGCTGGCAAAGGCGGATTGGATCAGATTTGGCGCCGCCAGCATGGCCTGGGCACAGGCCAGATAAGACAGATCGGTGGCCGCCTTGGTGGTGAACACCGGGTAATGGGGCAATCCACGCTCCTGTGCCCGCTTGATCTCGCTGTCCCAATAAGCCCCTTTGACCAACCGCACGCTCAGCCGGCAGTGAAAGTGCCGGGCCGCCGCCGCCGCCCAGTCGATCACCCCGATGGCCCGCTTCTGATAGGCCTGAACCGCCACCCCCAAGCCATTCCAGCCAGCCAGGCCCGGCGCGGCCAGCACCGCTTCCACAACGTCGAGGGATAAATCCAACCGATCAGCCTCTTCGGCATCAATTGTCAACCCAATGTCAACCGCCTGGGCCGCACGGCACAAATCCACTACAACCGGCACCAGCTCGGCCATTACCCGTTGTTTCTGCAAGGGATGATAGCGCGGATGCAAGGCCGACAGCTTGACCGACACCCCCGGACCACTCAGCGGCCCCTGCCCCGGCGAAGCCGCGCCAATGGCGGCGATGGCCGCGTGATAGGAAGCCCGATAGGATTCGGCTTGGCCGGCGGTGCGGGCCTCTTCCCCCAGCATGTCGAAAGAATGACGAAATCCGGCCTGATCGGCGGCGGCGGCACGCCGCAAGGCGGCCGCGATAGTTTCGCCCATGACGAAAATACCGCCCAGACGGCCCATGCCAAATTCAAGCGCCTGCCTGATCGGCCATTGCGCCAAATCCAGGCCAACGCCACGCCGCGCCAATGTCAATGCGATACTTGACAAATTGACCACTGCCGAGTCGGAATGGCCGCGATGCCCATCCCACTGCCCGCGCTCCAAGGTGTCGGCGATCATTGCATCCTTGGTCGCGGCGTCGGGGATGCGCAACAGCGCCTCGGCCAAGCCCATCAAGGCCTGACCGTCGGCGCTGGACAGGCTGTATTCCAGCAAGAACGCTTCGATTTCACTGGGACCATGCGCCCGCGCCGCCGCGATCAAGGCCAAGGCCTTACCATGCATGGCCTGCCGCATTTTGCGCGGCCATTGGCAAGGACGCCGCAGATATTCAAGGCATTCCGCCTCGTCCATGCGGTGCAACAGGCGAATATGGGCGCGGCACTCGGCAAGACTGGCCATGGGCTTTCCCCTGGAGCGATTACCCCATGGAAATCATGTGAGAGGGCCGCGGCGTTCCGGCAAGGGGTCAGAAACGTCCGAGCAGGGCGGCCATGGCCAAGCGAATGGGCATGGGTTGCGGGCGAAACGAACGGGAATCGAAAACATCGCCGCCCAAGGCCCGCATCCGCCGGCCATAAGCCGCCGCCAACACCGCCGGCAGCAAGGCGGCAATCGCCGCCCGTGGCGCCTTGTGCCGGCGGGCTTGGACTAGTTGCTGCTGGACCACGCTCAGCAAGTTCATCACCACGGCGGGCAAGGCCGCTTTGTCGGCCTTGGCCGCCGCGACCATCTCGGGCTCCAGCCCGGCGGCGCGCAGCGCCTCGACCGGCAAGGTCATCCAGCCTTGCGCCAGATGAAAGGGTAAGGAACGCAACAGCCCGGTCAACGCCCAAACGGTGCCGACCGGCTGCGCCGCCGCCGCCTCGTGCCCCAGCACCAGGGCGGCCAAATGGGTCAAGGCCCCCGAAGTGTCTTGGCCGTAAGCGTGCCAATCGGCGATGCTGGCAAAAGGAACGGCGTCGAAATCGCGTTCACGCCCCTCCAGCAGCCGGTGAAAATGCGTCAATGGCAGTTGACGCGATTCGATCAGTCTCAGCAATTTACCGCCGACCGGATGGCGCAACGCCTCTTCCCGCCGCGTCCCTTCGACCACATCGCGCCACCATTGCAGACGGATCATCCCGGCCAGCGGCTCACGCACCTGCGCCCGGATCTGGCTAAGCTCCAGGTTAAAGGCGTACAGCACCCACAAATCGGCCCGCCGTTCGGGCGGCGCGAACATGGCGGTAACGAAACGATCGTGGTCGTGACGGCGCAGGCTTTCGCCCAAGGCGGAAAGATCAGCAAGATCATCAAGCAAAGCGGAATTTCCCTGTGGGGCAACGATGGATTGCCATATATAATCCTTCTCTGTCGCAACACCAATGGGAGGACGCCCATGGCCCGAGCCGTCGCCGTTCCCCTGCCCGCTTCGGCCGGCAAGCATGCGGGGGACGAGAATTTTCCCGTCGCCTCGTTGCTTCTCAGCCCCACCTTGCGCCCCCAGGTGTTGGCGTTTTATCGCTTTGCCCGCGCCGCCGACGATATCGCCGACAATCCCGCCCTGGATGGCGAGGACAAGTTGATGCAGCTTGATGATTTCGACCGTGGCCTGGGGGGATTGTCGGGGGCGCAACCGGCCTTGGATCTGCACGCGGCTTTAGGCGGCAATTCCCGTCTGCTCGGCCATGCCGCCACCTTGCTGCATGCCTTTCGCCGTGACGCCATGGTCAATCATTGCCGGTCATGGTCCGATTTGATGGCCTATTGCGCGTGTTCAGCCGCTCCGGTCGGGCGCTTTTTGCTGGATTTGCACCATCAGCCGGTGAATTTGCACGCACGCGCCGACTGCCTGTGCTGCGCTTTGCAAATTCTCAATCACCTGCAAGATTGCGGTGACGATTATCGCACGCTTGACCGGGTCTATCTGCCGGCCGATTGGCTGGCCGCCAGCGGTTTTCCGCTGTCCCAGCTGGCACAGGACAAGGGCGGCGCCGCCTTGCGCCATGTCATCGACCTGATGCTTGATCGGGTCGAGATGCTGATCGACCAGGCCGCCGGTCTGCCGGCGGCGATGACTGATCGCCGCCTGGCCATGGAAACCGCGGTGACGATCGAGGTCGCCCAACGCCTTGCCGCCCTGCTGCGGCGCCACGACCCCCTGACCAGACGGGTGCGCTTATCCCCCCTGGCCTATGCCGGCGCGCTGGTCCGGGGCGTCATCAAGGGATTGCGGCCGACGGCATGACCTCTCGATCCTCGTTTTATTGGCCCATGCGGTTGCTGCCCCAGGCCAAGCGTCAAGCCATGTTCGCCCTGTACGGCTTTTGCCGGGCCGCCGACGATATCAGCGATGGCGCCGATGACATTGCCGTCAAGCAGGCCAAGCTGACCACCTTGCGCGCCGCCTTGGCCGCCTGGAGCCAAACCGGGATCGCCCTGCATCCGGCCGTTGCCGCCCTGGCTCCGTTCATCCGACGCTTCGACCTGCCCGTCAGCGAATTAGAGCTGTTGCTGGACGGCATGGAAACCGATGTCAATGCGCCATTGACGGCTCCGGCGCGGCGGGAATTACGCCTGTATTGCCGCCAAGTCGCCGGCACCGTCGGCATTTTGGCCATCCACATCATGGGCCGCCCCGATGCCGGAACCTTTGCCTTGGCCTTGGCCGAAGCCCTGCAATTGACCAATATCTTGCGCGACGTTGCCGAGGATGCGCGCCACGGCCGCCTTTATCTGCCGCACGAAGACCTGCATCAGGCCGGGATCATCACCCCAAGCCCGCGCGCCGTGCTGACCCATCCGGCATTGCCCCGGGCCTGTATGATCTTGCACCAGGCGGCCGAGGAAAAATTCACCGAAGCGCAAGCCGAATTGGCCCGCGTCGGCCGGCGGAACTTGTGGCCGGCGGTGGCGATGATGGCCATCTATCACGCCTTGCTGCTGCGCCTGCCCCGCCGCGACTGGACGACGCCGCCGCCCCGCCTGGGGCATTGGCATCGATTGTGGATCGCAGTTGGGGCGGCCATTCGCTTGGCATGACCGCAATCTTGCACATCGTCGGCGCCGGATTGTCCGGGCTGGCCACCGCCGTCGCCGCCAGCCAAACCGGCCACAAAGTCCGGCTGTACGAAGCCGCCGGCCATGCCGGTGGCCGCTGTCGGTCCTTCCATGATCCGGTTCTCGATCGGGTCATCGACAACGGCGCGCACCTTGTCTTGGGCGTCAACCGCAATGCCTTGGCCTTTGCCACCGCCATCGGCGGCATCCAGGCGATGGACGCCCTGCCCGCCCACATCGCCTTTGCCCATCTGCGCCAGGGCTGGCGCCGCACGGTGACCCCCCGGCATATGCCCGTCAGTCTGGCCGAAGCCTTGCGCGCCTGCCGACCATGGATCGGCCAAAGCGTGACCGTGGCCGAACATCTGGGCCACCGCCAAGGCTTCGCCGATTTCTGGCAACCGCTTTGCTTGGCCATCTTGAACACCGCCCCGCAACACGCCTCGGCCCAATTGTTCGCACGGGTGTTGCGCACGATCTTGCTGGCCGGCAAGGATGGATTGCGGGGCTATGCCTTTCCCCACGGCCTCAGCGCCGCCTTGATCGATCCGGCCCTGGCCTTGTTGCGCCGAAACGGGGGGGAAATCCACTTTCACCACCGGCTGACCGCCATCAGTCAATCAAAGTTGACATTCACCCCCAATGACATCCCCTTGACCGCCGCCGATCGGGTGGTGCTGGCGCTGCCGGCATGGGTAGCGGCGGATTTCGTCCCCCAACAGATTCAGTTACCAACCGAAACAATCGCCAATGTTCATTACCGCTTGGCGTCGGCACCGGATATCCCCAGCCCCTTGGGCTTGCTTGGCGGTGTCGGGCAATGGCTGTTCGTGCGCGACGATGTCGCCTCGGTGACCATCTCCGCCGCCATTGCCGCCCCCGATCCTGTCGCCCTATGGGCGGAAATCGCCCCGCTGCTGGGGCAAGAGCCCCCCATCCCCCCCCATCGGGTCGTGTGGGAAAAGCGCGCCACCTTGTCGCACCGCCCCCATGTCCTGAACCATCGCCCTGGTACGCTCAGTGGTCTTGAAGGGGTGTTTCTGGCCGGCGATTGGCTGGCCTCGCCATGGCCCT
The DNA here is from genome assembly GCF_018224925.1 of Magnetospirillum sulfuroxidans. Lineage (GTDB taxonomy): Bacteria > Pseudomonadota > Alphaproteobacteria > Rhodospirillales > Magnetospirillaceae > Magnetospirillum > Magnetospirillum sulfuroxidans. The sequence continues at coordinate 611,336 of NZ_JAGTUF010000001.1, forward strand.
GCACCATTGAATCCGCCATTTCTTCTGGCCTGATGGCCGCGCGGGCGGCGTTGGGTCGCGACGATCTCCGATTCTCGTGATAGGATTTTGCCACTTCACATTCGCGCCGCGCCTCCCTATGTTGTGCGGCAGGTTTAGACATTTTCCAAACTATCCTTCAACACTATGCATAAGAGGCAATGATGGCTTTCGAGCTTCCCCCGCTTCCCTATGACAAGACCGCCCTTGAGCCGCATATCTCGGCCAACACGCTGGACTTCCATCACGGCAAGCACCACAACGCCTATGTCACCAACCTGAACAATCTGGTCAAGGACACCGATCTGGCGACCAAGTCGCTGGAAGAAATCATCCTGATCGCCGCCAAGGATTTGCCGGCCAAGCAGGGTGTTTTCAACAACGCCGCCCAGGTTTGGAACCACACCTTCTTCTGGAATTGCCTGAAGCAGGGCGGCGGCGGCAAGCCGACCGGCACCGTTCTCGCCCGTATCGAGGCTGATTTCGGTTCCTACGAAAAGTTCGCCGAAGAATTCAAGAACGCCGCAATCACCCAGTTCGGTTCCGGCTGGGCCTGGCTGGTCGAAGAAAACGGCACGTTGAAGATCACCAAGACCGCCAATGCCGATCTGCCCCTGGCCCACGGCCAAAAGGCGCTGCTGACGGTGGATGTGTGGGAACACGCCTATTATCTGGACTTCCAGAACCGCCGCCCCGACTTCGTCCAGACCGTTTTGGACAAGCTGGTGAATTGGGATTTCGTCGCCGCCAACCTGGGTTAAACCCCAAGTTTGATGCGACCGCGAAACGGCCCTTCCCTTTCGGGAGGGGCCGTTCCATATTTCCGCCACGTTCCATGGCGATCATCGCCAGTCGGACTCACTTTCCTAGGGGACATGAACATGCGTCGTCTCGCTGTTTCTTTCACCGCTCTGACCGCTCTTTTGGCCGTCGCTGCTTGCTCTGACACCGCGCAGCAGACCGGCGGCGCCACCGGTTCGGGCTCTAATGTCGGCTCCAACACCGCGCAGCGCCCCACCGGCAGCGTCATGAGCGAGGCCGAGCGCCTGGCCCAGATGCAGCGCGAATTCCAGACCTCGGTCGGCGACCGCGTCTATTACGGCACCGACAGCCACGCGCTGAACGCCGACGCCAAGGCCACCTTGGACCGTCAGGCCGCCTTCTTGCGCCGCTATCCCGCCATCATGCTGCGCATCGAAGGTCATGCCGACGAACGCGGCACCCGCGAATACAACTTGGCGCTGGGCGACCGTCGCGCCCAGTCGGTCAAGGAATACCTGTTGGCTCAGGGCGTCGCCTCGGGTCGTCTGGCGACCTCGACCTTGGGTAAGGAACGCCCGGAAGCCATCGGCTCGAACGAGCAGGCCTGGGCCCAGAACCGTCGCGCCGTCAGCGTCATCGCCCAATAAAGGCGGTCCGTTTGAAAGAAAAGCCCGGAACCATCGGCTCCGGGCTTTTTCTTTTGTCATTCTGACGAAGACTTATCCGCGCTGGGGGGCACCGGCTTGCGCCGCCGATCCCTGTTCCAGCATTTTCCACAATGCCATCCCCGCCACCATGGCCAAGCAGAACCATAAGGCCTGATATACGCCGCCGCCCGCAGCCAAGATGGCGGGGCCAGGACAATATCCCACCAAACCCCAGCCCAGGCCAAACAAAGCAGAGCCGACGAACAGCCGCGCATCCAGGCTTTGGCTGGTCGGGATTTGATAATGTACCGCGCAAAGCGGGCCGGACCGGCGCAGGCACCAGCGATAGCCCAAAGCCGTCACCCCCAAGCCGCCAGCCATGACCAGGGCCAAGGTCGGATCCCACAGGCCGAACAGGTCGAAAAAACCAAGAACGCGGGCCGGATCAGCCATGCCCGACAGCAACAGCCCTCCCCCGAACAACAGACCCGCGGCAAAGGCCGACAACAGGCGCTTCATCTTAGCCCCCCCACAGATGACGGCTGGCGTAAACGGTGAGCCCACACACCAGCATGAAGGTGACGACAGCGGCCAGCGACCGTATGGACAGCCGCGACAGACCGCAAATGCCGTGCCCCGAGGTGCAGCCATTGCCCATGCGACTGCCGAAACCGACCAGGAAACCAGCCGCCAGCAGCACCGGCAAACCAAGATCGACGGCCGGACCCTTCAGGCCGCCGACCAAACCGGCACTCAGCGCCGGCACCAGCAGACCGGCGACAAAGGCCAATCGCCAGGAAGTATCGGGATCACGCGCGCCATTCAACAGCCCGCCCAAGATGCCGGCGATCCCCATGATGCGGCCATTGGCCAGCATCAGCAGCACCGCCGCCGCTCCGATCAGCATGCCGCCGGCCAGTGCCGTCAGCGGTGAAAATTCCGCGATAACCATTCGCGTGCCCCCATGAGCGAAGCCAGAAACAGCGGGGACTAATTTAGCATCCGCAGCAAAACGTCAATGAATGTTTGCGCATAGCTTGAATCTGGCGGCAGAAGCGGCTACTTCGTGCATCAAATCCCCTTGCCCGTAAGGAGCACCACCATTCCCAAGATCGGCATCGTCAGCCTGGGTTGCGCCAAGGCCCTGGTTGATTCGGAACGCATCCTCACCCGTTTGCGCGCCGAAGGCTACGACATCTCGGACAGCTATGACGGCGCCGATGTGGTGGTGGTCAACACCTGCGGCTTCCTTGACACCGCACGGGCGGAATCGCTGGAAGCCATCGGCGAGGCCATGAACGAAAACGGCCGCGTCATCGTCACCGGCTGCATGGGCGGCGAGGAAGATCTCATCCGCAAGGCCCACCCGGATGTGCTGGCGGTCACCGGACCGCACCAATACCAACAGGTGGTTGACGCCGTGCATCAGGCGGCGCCGCCCGAAAGCTCGCCGCTGCAATCGCTGGTGCCGCCGGAAGGCCTGCACCTGACGCCGTCGCATTACGCCTATCTGAAGATTTCCGAGGGCTGCAATCACCGTTGCAGCTTTTGCATCATCCCCGGGATCCGTGGCGATCTGGACAGCCGGCCGGCGGCAGAGGTGCTGGAAGAGGCCGAGCGTCTGGCCATGGCCGGAATCAAGGAAATCCTGGTCATCAGCCAAGATACCGGCGCCTATGGCCTGGATATCAAATACGCCGAAAGCCAATGGCACGGCCGCCCGGTCAAGGCGCGGCTGACCGAACTGGCCGAAGCTTTGGGCGATCTTGGGATCTGGACGCGCCTGCACTACGTCTATCCCTATCCCCATGTGGACGAGGTCATTCCGTTGATGGCGGCGGGCAAGATCCTGCCGTATCTGGATATCCCGTTCCAACACGCCAGCCCGAAAATCCTCAGGGCCATGCGCCGCCCGGCCGATCACGAAAAGCTGTTGGAACGCATCAAGGGCTGGCGCGAAATCTGCCCCGATCTGGCCATCCGCTCGACCTTCATCGTCGGATTTCCTGGCGAAACCGAAGAGGATTTCGAGTTTTTGCTGGAATGGTTGGAACAGGCCAAGATCGACCGGGTCGGTTGTTTCAAATACGAAAATGTCGGCGGCGCCGCCGCCAACACCTTGGCCGACCATGTGGACGAAGACGTCAAGGAGGAACGCTATAACCGCCTGATGGAAGTGGCGCGGCAAATCTCCGACGAAATTTCCAGGGCCAAAATCGGCAAAACCATCGAAGTCATCATCGACGAAGTCGACGAAGACGGAGCCTTTGGCCGCTCATGGGCCGACAGTCCCGAAGTCGATGGCACCGTCTATATCAACGGCCAAACCGACGCGCAACCGGGTGATCTGGTCATGGTCGAGATCGAAGAAGCCGAGGATTTCGACCTGTGGGGCCGCATTGTCGGCCCGGCGGCGCAGCGTCAGCGGAAATACTGATAAACGCCCACCCGCAAATAGCTTTCCATGGCCCTGACAACAAAAGAGGCCATGGAAAGCGGAGCTAATGAGCAAACGGATGGTTGCGGCGGGAGAAACAGGCTGACATCAGGCTGAGCAAGGGACGATGACCTCATCCCCTGCCATCCAACCACGCTTCCCGCAAGCAACTAATGCCGCGTCAGCTTTTTGATGAAAATCCAGAAGGTTCCCAAAATCGGGCTGGTTTTCAGGTGAATGCGGACCTTGTAAGCGAGGTTTTCAACCGCGCAATCAAACACCACATTCATGCCGTCGCCATCGACGCCGCGCCGGAATTCCTCGGCGATCATCGACGCACCGGCCCAAGGGGCGATCTGGGCGAAGAATTTGGCGCCGCCCTTCGACGCCGCCGCAGGACCGCGATCCCCCGGTTCGGTATCGATATAGCTTACCACCGCGCCATCGCGGTCAAGCTCCGCCGCGCCGAAAGGCAGACGCTCCACCTCGGCGACGGATAAACGAAGAAGCGGATTTTCCGGGTCGTCTTGCGCAAATGCAAAGACGGTCATATTCCAAGGCCCGGCCTGTGTCGTGATTGTTGGCATGTTTAGTTCTTTTGGCCCTATTCCCAAGTCAGGAATTTGACGTATTATCGTTCGTGGGTCCACAGGGAAAACGCGGTTACACTTTTATGGAAATCAACGAGCAGAATGGAAGACTTGTAATTGAACTGCCGGCTGTGCTTGACCTGCCGGCCGCAGCCGAGATTCGTGATTTGCTCATTGATGCCGCCGCCCGTGACACTGCCGCCGACGTTATTCTTAACTTTCATAACGTTGACCGCATTTCAACCGCCGCCATTCAAGTGACCTTGGCCGCCGCCGCCGCTCTGCGCCTCGCCGCTCGCCGGCTGGAAGCCGAGGCGGTAAGCCCGGCTGTGGTCGATGCCTTCCGCAATCTGGGCCTTGCGTCCGATCTTGATCAACTTTTAGACACCTGACAGAGGATGAACATGGCTAAGTGCGTTCTGGCCGTCGACGATTCGAAAACCATGCGCGACATGGTGTCGTTTACCTTGCGCGGCGCCGGCTACACCGTCGTGGAGGCCGAACATGGAATCGCCGCCCTGAAGGTGCTGCAAGGCCAGAAGGTCGATGTCATCATCACCGATGTTCAACATGCCCGAAATGGATGGCATCACCCTGGTGCGCCGTGTTCGCGGCCTGCCCAGCTATACCGGCACGCCCATTCTTATTCTGACCACCGAAAGCGATCAGAGCAAAAAGGACGAGGGCCGCTCTGCCGGGGCCACCGGCTGGATCGTCAAGCCGTTCAGCCCCGACAAACTGTTACAGATCGTCGCCAAGGTCTGCCCCTGAGGTCGCCTTAGTTTAAGGAACGACGAAATGTCAGACGATCAAGGCTATGATCTGTCACAATTCAAGGCTACCTATTTCGAGGAATGCGCCGAGCTGTTGGCCATGGCCGAGGAAACCATCGCCCGCCTGCAAGAAGGCAGCGGCAGCGACGAGGATTTGAACGCCGTTTTCCGTTGTGTCCACTCCATCAAGGGCGGCGCCGGCGCTTTCGCCTTCGACGATTTGGTTAATTTCGCCCATGTGCTGGAAACCGCGCTCGATCACCTGCGTTCGGGCCGGGTGGCGCTGACCCCGCACATGGCCGACCTGATGGTGCGCGGCAACGACGTCTTGGGCGATTTCGTTCGCGCCGCCCAAGCCGGCACGGCCTTGCCGCCCAATCACGGCGCCGATATCTTGGCGCAACTGAACACCCTGATCGGCGGGGAACAAACCACGCTCAAGCCGGTTCTCGCCACGCCGCCAACAGCACCGCCCGCCAGCGCCGAAGCCGCTAAAACCTTCCATATCAGCTTTCGCCCCGCCCCGGACATGCTGCGCACCGGCAACGACCCGTTGTTGATGTTTCGGGAATTGGCCGGTCTGGGCGATTTGTCGCTTGTGGTCGACCGTTCGGCCTTGCCGCAACTGACCGAGATGGAGTCTTCGCGCTCTTATCTGTCGTGGAATGCCACGCTGGTCACCAGCAAGGGCCGCAACGCCATCGACGAGGTGTTCGAATTCGTCGCCGGCGACACCGCCGAAATCATCATCACCGAAGGCGATGCCGCCGCCGCTTTTGTCGGTGAAGCCGAGGAAGGCGAGGGTTGGGGCTTGTTCGCCCCCCCGCCCGTCGAAACCCATCCTGTCGCCCCCTCCGCCCCCGCCCAAGCGGCCAAACCGGCGGGCACCGCTCCGGCCGCCGGCGGCGATGCCGTGCATACGGCGTCGATCCGCGTCGATCTGGACAAGATCGACCGCTTGGTCAACATGGTCGGCGAACTGGTCATCACCCAAGCCATGCTGGGACAACAGGCCAGCGGCTTCACGGTCGAATCCCACCCCGAGCTGATCCAAGGCTTGCAGGAACTGTCGCATCACACCCGCGAATTGCAAGAAAACGTCATGGCCATCCGGGCACAACCGGTCAAGGCGCTGTTCTCGAAGGCGCCACGTCTGGTGCGTGATCTGTCGGGCAAGCTGTCCAAGCAGGTCCGCTTGGTGATGAGCGGCGAGAACACCGAGGTGGACAAGACCGTTATCGAGCAATTGTCCGATCCCCTCACCCACCTGATCCGCAACGCGCTGGACCATGGCATCGAGACGCCGGAAGAACGCATGGCGGTGGGCAAACCGGCCGAAGGCACCATCCATCTGGGGGCGGAACATCGCTCGGGCCGCATCTTCATCCAAATCCAAGATGACGGGCGCGGCATCAACCGCGAACGGGTGCTGGCCAAGGCCCTGGAAAAAGGGCTGGTCGAGCGTGGCCAGCAACTGACCGACGAACAGATCGACATGCTGATCTTCGCGCCGGGCTTTTCCACCGCCGCCGAGGTTTCCGACGTTTCCGGCCGGGGTGTCGGCATGGACGTGGTGCGCAAGAACATCCAAGACGTCGGCGGCCGCGTGGTGGTGCAATCCACGCCGGGGGTCGGGTCGCGTTTTATCTTGTCGCTGCCGCTGACGCTGGCGGTGATGGATGGCATGCTGGTGCAAGTCGGCGGCCAGCGTTACGTGCTGCCGCTGACCAATATCGTCGAATCATTGCGGCCGACGGCGCAACAGGCGCGCTCGCTGGTGGATGTGGGCGAAGTTCTGACCATTCGTGGCGAATACATCAACCTGATGCCGCTGCATGCCATTTTCGGCATCGAAAACGCCATCACCGACCCGACCAAAGGCTTGGTGGTGATCGTCGAGACCGAAGGCGGCGAGCGGGTCGGCCTGCTGGTGGATGAATTGCTGGGTCAGCAGCAAGTGGTGATCAAATCGCTGGATTCCAATTTCCGCCCGGTACAGGGCATTTCGGCCGCGACCATTCTGGGCGATGGCCGGGTCGCCTTGATTCTTGACGTTAGCGCCTTGCGGCAAATGGGGGCCTTGGCCCTGGCGGCGCAATAGCGTTCCGTTTGCCGTGAAAGCAATGGCCTGTGGCCGTTGCCGTTTGAAACCTTGGTCTGTATTTGCCAGAGGGATGGATTATGCAGAACGCTGCCCCCGCACCCGAAGTCCAAACCGGAGGGACGCGCCAATTCATATCGTTCACCATCGGTGACGAAGAATACGGCGTCGATATCATGGCCATCCGCGAGATCAAAGGCTGGACGGCTTCGACCGAATTGCCCAATACCCCCCAATATATGCGCGGCGTCATCAACCTGCGCGGCGCCATCGTGCCTATCTTCGACTTGCGATCACGCTTTTCCGGCGGTCTGACCCAAGCCTCGGCGCGACATGTCATCATCGTCGTTTCCGTGCATGACCGGGTGATTGGCATCCTGGTCGATGCCGTCGCCGACATCATCACCGTTTCCGCCGCCGACATCCAGCCGGTGCCTGAATTGGATCATCACGATCATTCGGGCTTTCTGACCGGCTTGGTCACTGTCGATGGCCGCATGGTCGCCCTGCTCGACCTGCATCAGTTGTTCGATATCGAATTAGTCGCCGACGCCATTACCGCGGCCGCGTGATTCAAGGGGAAATTATCATGTCGACCAAAACTTCCGGCCTGACGGTCAAAGGCCGTATCTACGGCGGCTTCCTGCTTATCCTGGCCTTTTTGGCCGCGGTCGCCGGAGTCAGTTTCTTCGGCTTTTCCACCGCGGAAAAGGGCACCAACGACCTGAGCTTCGTTTCGGGCGCGACCCTGCGCGTGTCTCAAATCGAGCGCGAAGTGGTCGGCATACGCCGCAACGCCTATCTGTATGCCGACAGGGGCGACAAGGCGGCGCTGGACCGCATCCACGAATTGGAACCGTCCTTGCGCAAGAACCTGAAGGACGCGCTGGCGGCGACCGTCAGCCCCGAGCGCAAGGCCTACCTGGAACGGATGACCCTGCTGTTCGAGCAGTACATCAACAATCTCAATCGCGCCGTCGAACAAAAAAATCGGCGTGACGAGGTTTACAGCGTCAGGCTGGTCCCCATCGCCAACGAGCTGACCAAGGCCTTGTCGGGCCTTCTCGACGCCACCTTGGCCGCCCATGACATGGAAACCGCCGCTCTTGCCGGCAAGGCGCAGGAACAGATGTTGCTGATGCGCATCCAGGCGCTGCGTTTCGTCGATAACCCGACCCAAGCGGTGATCGACACCTACAAAGAGCAATTCATCGTCGCCACCCGGACGATCAAAGCCCTATCGGACAGCGAAAAAGACGCCGAACACCGCAAGGTCATCGATTTCGTTCGCGACAATCTGCCCAATTACGACCGCCTGTTCCTGGAAATGGCCCAGTTCACCATGCAGGTGGACAATCTGGTCAATAAGGAAAACTCGGTCCTGGCCTCGGAATTCTCTGATCTGGCGGCCAAGACCAAGGCGTCGCAGCAGGCCTATATGAACGAGATCGAACATTCGACCGTGAACAGCGTCCAGGCGCAAAAGCTGACCGCCACCATCGTTTCCATCGCCGCCATCGGCCTGGGCCTGCTGTTCGCCTGGCTGATCGCCCGTTCGATCCTGACCCCGATCGGCGCCATGACCGGCGCCATGGGCGAACTGGCCGGCGGCAAGCTTGACCTTACCGTTCCGGCATTGGAGCGGACCGACGAAATCGGCGCCATGGCGCAAGCGGTGCAGGTGTTCAAGCAGAACGCCATCGACAAGGTGCGCATGGAAGAGCAGCAGCGCGCCCGCGAGGAAGCGGAACGCCAGGCCGAAGCGGCGCAACGGGCCCGCGAGGCGGCGATCGTCGCCGAAGTGGCGGAAGTGGCCAAGGCGGCATCGGAAGGCGATCTGGATCGCCGTATCGATCTGACCGGCAAGGACGGCTTCCTGCTCAACCTGTGCGAGGGCGTCAACAATCTGGTCAAACTGACCGGGATCGCCCTGACCGATGTCGCCGGCGTGCTGTCGGCGGTGGCCCGCGGCGATCTGACCCAGCGCATCACCAACAATTACAACGGCCTGTTCGGCCAGTTGAAGGGCGACGTCAATCAGACCGCCGACAAGCTGTTTGAAATCGTCACCAACATCAACTCGTCGGCCGGTCAGATCGGTTCGGCCGCGTCGGAAGTCGCCGCCGGATCGCAAGATCTGTCCGAGCGTTCGGAGCAGCAAGCCAGCGCGCTTGAAGAAACCGCCGCCTCCATGGAAGAACTGGCCGCCACCGTGCGCCAGAATGCCGCCAACGCCCAGCAAGCCAATCAATTGGCCGCCGGGGCCCGCGAAGTCGCCGCCGGCGGCGGTCAAGTGGTCTCCGACGCCATCGACGCCATGGGCCGCATCGAAAGCTCCAGCCAGAAGATCGAGGATATCGTCGGCATGATCGACGAAATCGCCTTCCAGACCAATCTGCTGGCGCTGAACGCGGCGGTCGAGGCGGCACGAGCCGGCGATGCCGGCAAGGGCTTCGCCGTCGTCGCCCAGGAAGTGCGCAATCTGGCCCAGCGTTCGGCCCAGGCCTCGAAAGAGATCAAGGGGCTGATCGCCGAAAGCTCGACCCAGGTGCGCTCTGGCGCCGATCTGGTCAAGGGCGCCGGCAAGACCCTGGAAGACATCCTGGGCAGCGTCAAACGAGTGGCCGATATCGTCTCTGAAATCGCCGCCGCCTCGTCGGAACAGGCCAGCGGTATCGACCAAGTCAACGCCGCCGTCAGCCAGATGGACGAAATGACCCAGCAAAACGCGGCCTTGGTGGAAGAATCCGCCGCTGCCGCCCATGCCTTGGAAGACCAGTCGCGCGAACTCAATCGCCTGATGGGCTTCTTCCATACCGGTGAAGCCGCCGCTGCGGTTGAGCAGGCGTCGTTCCGCCCGGCGGCCAAGCCGGCGGCCAAACCCGCCGCCAAGCCGGCCATGAAACTGGCGGTCAAGGCCAAGCCGGCCCCGCAACGCGGCCATCTGGCCAAGTTGCAGCAAAAGGCGGGGGCTCCGTCGCCGACACCGACTGCTTCTAAAGATGAAGATTGGGCTGAATTTTAGTATGCTTACAAAATCCCCCGCCGCGATCATCGCGGCGGGGAGTGTTCCCGGGGGGGAATTTAAGTGCAAAACCGGCAAGAAACCGCCAACGGTCAGCGCCGCGAGTTTGAATTAGGCGACGAAGAATTCCGCTTCCTGGCGTCCTTCATGTCGCGGGAAACCGGCATCGTCTTGTCCGAGCACAAACGGGAAATGGTCTGTGGCCGCTTGGTCAAGCGTTTGCGTGCCCTGGGCCTGCGTGAATTCAGCGAATATTGCGATATGTTGCGCGGTCGCCAAGGGGCGGCCGAGGTGGAAAACCTGGTTAACGCCATCACCACCAACATCACCCATTTTTTTCGCGAACCTCATCATTTCGACCATCTGCGCGATCAGGTTCTGGCCCCGCGCCTGACCGAACGGCCGCGCCGGCTCCGGGTCCGCATCTGGTCGGCGGGGTGTTCCTCTGGCGAGGAACCCTATTCCATCGCCATGACCATGGCCGATGCCTTGAAGGGCTGCGACGGTTGGGACGCCTTGGTGCTGGCCACCGACATCGACACCAATGTGTTGCATCGGGCCGAGGCCGGCATCTATCCGGCGAAAGCCGTCGAACATATTCCGGAAACCTATCGCAAGCGTTTCCTGCGCCGGGCCCAAGAAGCCGACAAGATGCAGATTTCCGAAGACGTGCGCCGTCTGGTCCGCTTCCGCCGTCTTAATTTGCACGAAACCTGGCCGATGAAAGGACAGTTCGACGCCATTTTTTGCCGCAACGTCGCCATCTATTTCGACAAGCCGACACAGCGCCAGCTTTTCAACCGCTATGCCGACAGATTGAACATGGGCGGCATCTTGTATCTTGGCCATGCCGAAAGCCTGATCGGCGTCACCGATCGCTTCGAGGCCGTGGACAAAACATCTTATCGGCGGATAAAATGAGCGGCGAAGGCTGGGGATCGGCGGCGGAAGAAGCAGAACGGCGCCGTTGGTTCGATCCCACCTTCAAGATCATGGCCGTCAAGGTGCTGCCGGGGGAACATTACGTTTCCACCGCCGGCCAGGAAATGATCGTCACCGTGCTGGGTTCTTGCGTTGCCGCCTGCGTCTGGGACACCCGCATGCGCATCGGCGGCATGAATCATTTCATGCTGCCCGATTCAGGTTCGGACGTGCCGGTGGACAAAGCCATGCGCTATGGCAATTTCGCCATGGAAGAGCTGATCAACGATGTGCTGCGCCGCGGGGGCCGCCGCGATTCCCTGGAAATCAAAGTCTTTGGCGGTGGCAATGTGCTGCCTGGCATGGGCGGTTCGGGCAGCGGCTCCAAGCCCATCGGCGACCGCAATGCCTTTTTTGTTCGCCAGTATCTATCAGAGGAAGGCTATCGCATCGCCGCCGAGGATTTGGGCGGCCCCCATCCGCGCCGCATTCATTTTTTCCCACGCCTGGGCAAGGTCATCCGCCTTTTCCTGAAAAAGGATGTGGAACGGGCCGTGCTCAACCGCGAAATCTCTTATCGTTCTCGCCTGCAAACCGTTCAGGTCGAAGGCGAAATCGAATTGTTCGATTAAGGCGCCGCCATGCCAAACCGCCCAGCCCGCGTATTGATCGTCGATGATTCCGCCCTGATGCGGCAGATGCTGACCAGTATCTTGTCGTCCGATCCCGGCCTCGAAGTCATCGGCACCGCCCCCGACCCCTTGGTCGCGCGGGAAAAAATCAAGGCCTTGAACCCGGATGTGCTGACGCTGGACGTGGAAATGCCGCGCATGGATGGCTTGGCATTTCTGGAAAAACTGATGACGCTGCGGCCCATGCCGGTGGTGATGGTGTCCTCGCTGACCGAAAAAGGCGCCGAGGTGACCATGCGGGCGTTGGAACTGGGAGCTGTCGATGTGTTTTGCAAGCCCATCGACGCCGCCGATGGCGGGATGCAAGCCCATGGCCAAATTCTGATTGACAAGGTCAAGGCCGCCGCCCTGGCCCATGTCCGTGCCCTTGGCGACCGCCCCCGGCAATCGCAGCCACGGCTGGCGGTGACCACCCTTTACAAATCCACGGATCGCTTAGTCGCCATCGGCTCGTCCACCGGCGGCGTCGAAGCCTTGCGCGACATTATCCTGGCCCTGCCCCCCGATTCGCCGCCCATCGTCATTACCCAACATATTCCGCCGAAATTTTCGACCAGCTTCGCCGAGCGGCTGGACAATATGGCCGCAGTCCGCGTCAAGGAAGCCCATGATGGCGAACGTATCGTCGCCGGCCATGTCTACATCGCCCCCGGCGATCGTCATATGGCGGTGCGTCGCTCTGGCGCACAATTGATCTTGCATTGTTATGATGGGCCATTGGTCAGCGGTCATAAACCCAGCGTCAGCGTTTTGTTCCACTCGGTGGCGGAAACCTGCGGCGCCAAGGCTGTCGGCATTATCCTGACCGGCATGGGCCGTGACGGGGCCGACGGCCTGTTGGCCATGCGCAAGGCCGGCGCCGCGACCCGAGGCGAGGATGAATCGTCTTGCGTCGTCTATGGCATGCCCAAGGCGGCCTTTGAAATCGGCGCCGTGGAAAAACAAATCCCGCTTTCACATATGGCGGAAGAAATCCTCAGACTGTGCCGCCAGGATGCGGCAAGGACATAAGATGAACGACAACATTCCTATTATTGACCTTTTGGCTCATTGGCAGGCGTTTTCCCAATTGCAGCAACGGGCGTTCGAATTCTTGGCCTCGGAAGCCATCGCGACCGGACAGGAATTCGAACATTCCACCGCCGGCGCCACCGGTGTGTTGACCCGCATCGGCCAGTTTGCCGGCGAAAGCGAAGCCGGTGAGTTGCAGGCCCGCACCAACGAGGTGGTTCAACGGCTACAGGCCGCCGACCGCTCCCGCCAGGGTCTCGAACAAGTCGCCTCGGTGCTGACCACCTTGCGCCGCCAACACGCGGCACTGGAAGAGGCCACCCAACGCCACGCCCAGCCGCCGGCCGTGGATGATGCGGTCGAACAATGGATCGCCGCGTTAAGCGAAAATGTCTCCCTGGCCGATTGGCGCCGCCGCCTGATCGACGCGCTTTATGGCCGCGAATCGAAAACCACCATCGTCGTCGATGACGATATCGAGTTATTCTGATCCAGCAAAGCGCGTACGGACACCACACCGCCAGGGGAGAAGACGCAGATGAGTTCGTCTGAGGACGTCGGAAAATGCGATGCCCGATGCGCGGTTGCGCCTGATTTTTCCTTCGTCATGGCCTTTCAGCCGGTCGTCGATCTCAACGCAAGGCGGATTTACGCCTATGAGGCCCTGGTGCGCGGCAGCGATGGCGCCGGGGCGGCAAGTATCTTGGCGCAGGTCACTCCAAGCAATCGCTATGCCTTCGACCAAGCCTGTCGAGTCAAAGCGATCGAAACCGCAGCGCGGCTGAAACTTGACCGCCGGCTGAACATCAACTTCATGCCCAATGCGGTCTATCATCCCGAAGCATGCCTGCGGCTGACATTGTCGGCGGCCAAGGAACACGATTTTCCCGCCGATCTGATCACCTTTGAATTCACCGAAGACGAGCAGGTTATCGACCGCGCCCACCTCAAATCAATCATCGAAACCTATCGCCAACATGGCTTTCGCACGGCTTTGGATGACTTTGGCGCCGGCTATGCGGGATTGTCGTTGCTGGCCGATTTCCAACCCGATGTCATCAAGATCGACCGCTGCCTGGTCACCGAAATCGACACCAGCACACCACGTCAGGCCATTGTCGCCGGTTTGGTTAAAACAGCCGGCATTTTGAATATCTCCATCGTCGCCGAAGGGGTGGAGCGGATGGAAGAAATAAAAACCCTTGAGGAAATGGGCATAAACCTGTTCCAAGGCTATTATTTTGCCAAGCCAACCATAGAATACCTTACCCTAGACCACGATATCCCCTGGGCAATGGTGAATTGAACAATTCAATTTATGAATATTTTGTGACAGACACTGTGCACACTTGCCGATCATAGACTTACGAACTACTCATATCCATACTTTCGTCTGAGTATGGTGTCATCATGTCCTTCCTGCTCTCCCGCTTGTCGCTGAAACGACAGATATCAGCGATCATCGCCTTGGCCGGAATCGTCTTTGCCTTGGTCGGGGGGGTATCGGTCCTGAGTTCGTTGCGACAGGACCGTCATGATCGCGACTTTCTCGGCTATGTGGAACTGGAACGGATCACCTCGGTTCTTGCCTTCGACCTGTTGGACGCGCGCCGGCGCGAAAAGGATTTCCTGGCCCGGCGCAGTGATGTCGAGGTGGATAAGCATGCCGCCGCCTTGGCCGATGCCCGGTTGCAATTGGACAAGCTGGCCCGCCTGCATGAGGGCCCGCAGATCGCCAAAATCGGCGACCACTTGACCGCCTATGCCGACATTTTCGCCAAAGTCGTCGCGGCCCAGCGCTTGATCGGCTACAGCGAAAAAGACGGGGCGCTGGGGGATTTGCGTAATTCCGTCCACGCGGTCGAACAATTGCTCAAGGATCATGACGCGCCGCGCCTGGCCGTGCTGATGTTGATGATGCGCCGCCATGAAAAGGATTTCCTCGCCCGCCGCGACCCCAAATATCAAGACGACATGAGCAAACGGGCGGCGGAGTTTGCCGCATTATTGGCGCAATCGGCCATGCCGGCGGCGGTCCAAGATGACATCACCGCCAAGATGCGCGCCTATCATCAGGATTTCGCCGCGGTGGTCACCGCCACCATGGCCCTTGGCGCCCACACCGACGGTCTGGCGCGGATTTACGCCGCCATCGAACCCGATATCGATTCGCTGCGCCTTGTTTCCCGCGTCGAGGCGACCAAGGCCCAGACCGCGCGCGAAGATGTCGCCCGCTTCGGCCAACGGGCCAGCTTAAGCGCCATCCTCATCGGCGGCGCCCTGATCGCCGTGCTGGGATCGGCCATCGCCCGTGGCATCTATCTGCCGCTTCAGCGGATGACCGCCGCCATGGAGCAACTGGCCGCCGGCTCCATGCAGATCGAAATTCCCTCGGGCCAGCGCCGCGACGAGGTCGGAGCCATGGCCAAGGCCTTGCAGGTCTTCAAGGACAACGCCGCGGCCGCGCAATCCCTGCGACACCGGCAAGAGCAGATGCGGACCGAGGGCGAACAGGCGAAATTGGCGGCGCTGACCACCATGGCCGAAACGGTGGAACGGGAATCGCGGCTGGCGGTGGATCGCGTGGCCGAACGCACCCGCTCCATGGCCGGCAACGCCGAAGCCATGGCCCACTCGGCCGATCTGGTCGGCAGCAACGCCCAAGGCGTGGCCGCCGCCGCCGATCAGGCCTTGGCCAATGCCCAGACCGTGGCGGCGGCTTCGGAACAACTCAGCGCCTCCATTGCCGAAATTGCCCAGCAGGTTTCTTCGGCCACCCAGGTAACCCATGATGCGGTCCAATCCGCCAGCCAGGCCCAGGAAACCATCGCCCGCCTGTCCGATGCCGTCGGCCGCATTGATGAAATCACCGTCTTGATCAGCGAAATCGCCAGTCAGACCAACCTGTTGGCCCTGAACGCCACCATCGAAGCGGCCCGCGCCGGCGAAGCCGGCAAAGGCTTCGCCGTGGTCGCGGGCGAGGTCAAATCCCTGGCTTCACAAACCGCGCGGGCCACTGGCGAAATCTCAACCCAGATTGCCGCCATCCAATCAACCACCCGTCACGCTGTCGAAGCGGTCGGCCAGATCGCCAGCAATATTGACGCGGTGGAAAGCATCGCTTCGGCCATCGCCGCCGCCATCGAGGAACAAGGGGCCGCCACCGGCGAAATCGCCCGCAACGTCGCCCAAACCTCGGATGCCGCCACCGAAGTATCGGCCCGGATCGCCGATGTCAGCGACGAGGCGCAAAGCACCGGCCAACAGGCGGCCCAGGTCAGCGCCATTTCCGCCGAAGTCGCCGACGCCATCCAAAACCTGCGCGATACCTTGATCCGGGTGGTCCGCACCTCCACCCGTGAAGTCGACCGCCGTCAAGATCAACGCTTTAGCCTGAACCGAGCGGCCCGCCTGATCATTGATGGACAGGCTCTTGACGGTCAAACCGTGGATTGCGGCAAGAATGGCGCCACCTTGGCCATTGATGGCGGGTTGGAATTGAACGGCGGCAGCCAGGCGATGGTGAGCATCGACGGCATCGGCAAGGATATCGCCGTCGAAATCGTGGCGGCGGCCGGCGGTCAGGCCCACCTGCATTTCCTCAGGCCGTTACCCGAAGCCGTCCTGGCCAGCATTGCCGCCTAACACCATATCCCGGTGAGTTCCACTCCGCGGGATTTGGTCTAAGCTCAATCCTCGCCGTGACCGCCGATCAGCGCCCGGCGAAGACGACGAACACCCAAGACCACCGCGCCGATGATAACCGGCAACGCCACCAGGGCGGCGATATCGGGGTCGACCGGCAGGCCGGCCCCCTTGAGTCCCTTGGCCGCATACAGCACCAGACCCAGCAGATAATAGCTGATCGCCACCACCGACAGGCCTTCCACCGTTTCTTGTAAGCGCAATTGCACTTGGGCGCGGCGATTCATGCTGCGCAGCAGATCGCGGTTTTTTTCTTCAAGGGCGATATCGACGCGGGTGCGCAACAGATCACCGGCCCGCGCCGCCCGCCGCGCCAAAAGCTGCTGCCGCTCGGCCGCCGATTCGCATGTTTTCATCGCCGGAGCAAGCCGACGGTCCATGAACTCGCCGATGGTCTGAAGTCCGGGGATGCGGTCTTCGCGCAATTCGGCGATGCGTTGGTTGACGATGGCGTAATAAGCCCGTGCCGCGCCTAGGCGAAAGCTGGTGGCGGCATCTAGCCGTTCGGCCTCGGCCGCCAAGGCGGTCAGCCGCTCCAGCAATTCGCGGTCATTTTGGGCGATGGCCGGATCGGCCAGTTCGGTGACGATGGCCGCCAAGCCGCTATCCATGCGAAACATCTCGGCATTGGCCTGCCGGGCCGGGGGAAAGGCCAGCAGCGCCATCATGCGATAGGTCTCGATTTCCAGCAGGCGCTGCATCACCCGGCCGCTTTGGCCCTTGGTCAGATCCTTGTCGCGCACCCAGATGCGGCCAAACCCATCGGCGTGCAGGCGAAAGTCGGTCCAGCATTCCGCCGCCGAGCCGATGATCTTGGCGGCAATCAGCGGATTGCCATCAAACAAAGTGCTGATGTCGTCGGCTGAACGCGGCGCCTTTTCCATCGCCAGATGGGTGGCGGTCAAGACCTTGCCGGGCAAACGCTCCAGCCATTCCGCCGGCACCAGGGCCAGGGCCGGATCGTTGAACGGATGATCGTAGGCATCAAAGCGCAGGAAGGTATAGGTGGAAAACTCGGCATGCCGTTCCCAGCGCAGGCGCAAGGCGCCAAGATCGCGGGAAAAATAATTGGTGGTCTCGGCCGGCGCCTCGGCACCGTGAATATCCAGCAATTCGGTCAAATAGGCCCGTTCATCCGCCGCCGCCAAACCGTCGTGCAAGATCGCCAGATGACTGGCCCGCAAGGGCGCGGCAATCTGTTCATAGGGGCGCGCATGCACCTCGCCGGCCAAAGCCCGCCGCATGGAATGTTCATTCAAGGCCCAGCTTCGCCCTGGCATCGTCTCGCCCATTGCCTATATTCCTTTTACAGACGAGTTTTGATGTACAGTACGACAGATAGCCTGCCAATACCTGAGCGGCTTGCTCATGCCCTACCCGCGCTCCCTACCCTCCCCCAGGAGATTCCATGCCTCACGATAGCCAAGCCCATCAATTGTTCTTCACCCGTGCCGGGCTGGATCAAGGCAAAGTGGTCGGCATCATCGGCGACGCCCTGACCGGCGCCGATGATGGAGAACTTTTTCTGGAATACCGGCAATCGGAAAGTGTGGTCATGGATGACCGCCAGATCAAATCGGCCAGCTTTGACACCGCCCAGGGGTTCGGCTTGCGCTCGGTGGTCGGCGAAGCCCACGGCTATGCCCATGGCTCGGTGCTGTCCGAAGACGCCATCCGCCGCGCCGGCGACAGCGTCAAGGCCGTGCGCGGCGGCCATACCGGCACCATGGCGCTGGCGCCGTCGGGCACCAACGCGGCGCTTTACACCGACATCAACCCCCTGACCCTGGTGCCGTTCGAAACCAAGGTCAAGCTGCTGGAAGCCATGGATTGCTATGCCCGCGGCAAGGAACCGCGCCTGCGCCAAGTGTCCGCCTCGCTGTCGGGATCGTGGCAGGCGGTCTATATCCAACGCAGCGACGGCAGCCACGCCGCCGACATCCGGCCGCTGGTCCGCCTGAATGTCTCGGTGGTCATGGGCGACGGCGACCGCATGGAAACCGGCAGCCATGGCATCGGTGGCCGCTTCGCCTATGATCAGGTGATCGGCGAGGATTCATGGCGGGTCTGCGTCGACGAGGCCATCCGTCAGGCTGCCGTCAATTTGGAATCCGTTCCCGCTCCCGCCGGAGAAATGAGCGTGGTGCTGGGGCCGGGCTGGCCCGGCGTCATGTTGCACGAAGCCGTCGGCCATGGTCTTGAAGGCGATTTCAACCGCAAGGGCACCTCTGCCTTTTCCGGCATGATCGGCCAGCGGGTGGCGGCCAAGGGCGTCACCGTCGTCGATGACGGCACCTTGATGGACCGGCGCGGATCATTGTCGGTGGATGACGAAGGCACCCCCACCAGCCGCACCACCCTGATCGAGGACGGCATTCTGGTCGGCTATATGCAGGACCGGCTGAATGCCCGGCTGACCGGGGTCAAGGCCACCGGCAACGGCCGGCGGCAATCTTATGCCCATGCGCCGATTCCGCGCATGACCAACACCTTCATGACCGCCGGCGCGCAAGACCCGGCGGAAATCATCGCCTCGGTGAAAAAAGGCATCTATGCCGTCAATTTCGGCGGCGGGCAGGTCGACATCACATCGGGCAAGTTCGTCTTCGCCGCCACCGAGGCCTATCTGATCGAAAACGGCAAGATCGGCCCGGCGGTCAAGGGCGCCACCCTGATCGGCAATGGTCCCGACGCCATGACCAAGGTGACCATGATCGGCAATGATCTGGAACTGGACCCCGGCATCGGCACCTGCGGCAAGGACGGCCAGGGCGTGCCCGTCGGCGTCGGCCAACCAACCTTGCGCATGGACGGCCTGACCGTCGGCGGCACGGCGGTTTAGGCGAAGCCCGATGCCTTCCAGCTCGCAATACGGAAAACTGTACACCTCCTTGCTGATCAAAAAGCTGGCAGAGGCCGGGGCGATCACCACGGTGATCGATTGCGGCTGCGGCGACGGCACCTATCACCGCCTGCTGTCGCCCGTGCTGCCCAAATGCGTCTGGACCGGCATCGAGGTGTGGCAGCCCTATATCACCGCCTTCGCCCTCGACACTCTGTATCACCGCCTGATCCATTCGGACCTGCGAAATGCTGATTTTCGTCGTTTAGCTCCGGCGGATCTGGTCATTTTCGGCGACGTTTTGGAACATATGAGCAAGCTTGAGGCTCAGATGGTGGTGGGGCGGGCCCTGGAAATCGCCCCCTTCGTGCTGATTTCCATCCCGGTGGTGGATTATCCCCAGGGCGAAGAACACGGCAATCCGCATGAAGCCCATGTGAAAGATGATTGGGACCACACCGAGGTCATGGCCAGTTTTCCCGGCATCACCGCCTTCTTCATCCACGATCACATTGGCGTTTACGTTCTGACCTCCACCAGTCAGGCCGCGATCTATGTCAATGCCGTGCAGGCGGTTTTACCGCAATTGCTGCATCAGCAATTCCCGCAAGACCGCATGGCTTGGGGCGGCTGGCAGGTCGCCAACCACCTGTAGGATCAGGGGCGCTTTTGCCCATGCAATTGGCCGGCGCGTTTCTCGAAGGCGCCGACCATTAGCTTGACCGCTTCGTTGAACAGCGAACCGATGACTTTTTGCAAGATTTTCGATTTGAATTCGAAATCGACGAAAAAGTCGATGGTGGTGGTGCCGTCGGGATTGGCGACAAAGCTCCAGTGATTGTTCAGATACTGGAACGGCCCTTCGGTATAGGTGACGTCGATGCGCATGGCGGCATGGTCCAGCACCACCTTCGAGGTGTAGCGCTCGCGGATCATCTTGAAGCCGATGACCAAGTCGGCGAAGAACATGTCGCCATCACGCTTGCGAATACGGGCGCCGACACACCAGGGCAGGAATTCCGGGTAGCGCTCGACATCCGCCACCAGGTCGAACAACTGGTCTTGGCTATAGGGCAGCGCCCGCTTTTCCGCATGGGTCGGCATGATCGTCCCTATTCCGCCGCGTCGATGGCCGCGCGGGCTCGACGCAATTCGTCGAAATCGCGGTCGGCATGGTGCGACGACCGGGTCAGCGGCGTTGCCGCCACCTGCAAGAATCCCTTGGCCTTGGCGGCGGCGCGGTAATCGTCGAATTCATCCGGGGTGACGAAGCGATCAACGGCGACATGCTTAAGCGTCGGCTGCAAATACTGACCGATGGTGATGAAATCGATGCCGGCGGAGCGCATGTCGTCCATCACCTGCAAAACCTCGGCCCGCGTCTCGCCCAGGCCGACCATGATGCCGGACTTGGTGAAGCTGGCCGGATCAATTTCCTTGACCATCTGCAACAGCCGCAACGAATGGAAATAGCGCGCCCCCGGACGAATACCCGGATACAGACGCGGCACGGTTTCCAGATTGTGGTTGAAGACGTCGGGTCGGGCGCGAGCGACCACAGCGATGGCGCCTTCCTTGTCGCGGAAGTCCGGGGTCAGCACCTCGATGGTGCAATTGGGGCTGGTGGCGCGAATGCGGTCAATGCAGGCGACGAACTGGAAAGCGCCGCCATCGGCCAGATCATCGCGATCGACCGAGGTAATCACCACATGCTTCAAACCCATGGAGGCGACGCTGGCGGCCAAATTCTCTGGTTCCGACACATCGACGGCGCCGGGCTTGCCGGTTTTCACGTTGCAAAAGGCACAGGCGCGGGTGCAGGTGTCGCCCAAGATCATGAAGGTGGCGTGCTTGTGCTTCCAGCATTCACCGATATTGGGACAGGCTGCTTCCTCGCATACCGTGTGCAAATTCTTGTCGCGCATCAGCTTGCGCACCTCGGCGGCTTCGGCCGAGGTCGGCGCCTTGACCCTGATCCAATCCGGCTTCTTGGGCGACGGATTGTCGGGACGGCGGGCTTTTTCGGGGTGACGGAGAACGGGCTTGTCAGTCATGGCTTGGGTATCGTCCACGTTGCGGCCAAGGTCAAGAAATTCGTAGCCCTGCCAGAACAAAGGGCACGGGGAAGCTTATCCTCCCCGTGCCCCCTCCCTTTGCCCATCAGGCGCACGGTCCTAAAAATGAATGGCGCGGCCATAAGCCGACAACACCGCTTCGTGCATCATTTCCGACAAGGTCGGATGCGGGAAGACGGTGTGCATCAGCTCGGCCTCGGTGGTTTCCAGGGTCTTGGCGATGGTATAGCCCTGGATCATCTCGGTCACTTCGGCCCCGATCATGTGGGCGCCCAGCAATTCGCCGGTCTTGGCGTCGAAGATGGTCTTGATCAGGCCTTCCGGCTCGCCAAGCGCAATGGCCTTGCCGTTGCCGATAAAGGGGAAGCGGCCGACCTTGACCTGATAACCCTTCTCGATCGCCTTTTTTTCCGACAATCCGACGCTGGCCACCTGCGGATGACAATAGGTACAGCCGGGAATCTTGGAGTTTTCCAAGGGGTGCACGTCCTTCAAGCCGGCGATCTTCTCGATGCAGATGACGCCTTCGTGGCTGGCCTTGTGCGCCAACCACGGCGGCGCGGTCAGATCGCCGATGGCGTAGACGCCCGGCTCGTCGGTTTCGCACCATTTGTTGGTGACCACATGGCCGCGATCGACCTTCACCTTGGTGCCCTCAATGCCGATATTTTCGATATTGGCGACGACGCCGATGGCGGAAATCACCCGGTCGACGACGATATCCTCGATCTTGCCGCCGACTTCCACCTGCACCGAGACATTGCTGGCCGATTTGCGCAAGCCCTTGACCGTGGCCCCGGTCAGGATGCGCATGCCCTGCTTTTCAAACTGCTTGCGGGCCAAGATGCTGATTTCCTCGTCTTCCACCGGCATCACCCGATCCATCATTTCGACGACGGTGACATTCGCCCCCAGGGCGTTGAAGAAGCTGGCGAACTCGATGCCGATAGCGCCCGAGCCGATGACCAGCAGCGCCTTGGGCATGCTGTCGGGGACCAGGGCTTCCTTGTAAGTCCAGACGAATTTGCCATCGGGTTCGAAACCGGGCATGACGCGGGCGCGGCCGCCGGTGGCCAAGATGATGTGCTTGGCCGACAACGTCGCCGGAACCTTGCCGTCAACGACGACCTTGCCCCAACCATCCTTTTGAGGCCCGGCCAGCTTGCCATGGCCGTCGAACACGGTGACCTTGTTCTTTTTCAGCAAGCCCTTGACGCCCGCCGACAATTGCGCCGACACCCCGCGCGAACGCTTGACGATGGCGGCCAGATCAAAGCTGGCCCCCGGCGCCGACAGACCATAAGAGGCGGCATGCTGCATGGTGCGGTAAATATCGGCCGAGCGCAGCAGCGCCTTGGTCGGAATACAGCCCCAGTTCAGACAGATGCCGCCCAGATGTTCGCGTTCGACCAGACCGGTCTTCAAGCCCAGTTGCGCGGCGCGGATGGCTGCCACATAACCGCCCGGACCGCCGCCGATCACCACCACATCGAAATTATTGTCCGACATTCGCTGTCTCCACCCAAATCAGTTATGACCTGCCCGACGTTTAGTCGTGGGCGGCGGGAAAAAAGGCGGCCACGCGGCCATCGACGTCCAGATCGTGAATATCGGCCAGACGCCACAGATAGATGCCCATGACGTCGCGAAAGGCGCCGAGCAATTGATAAAAGCGATAGCTGGGCATGGCGTGACGCCGCCCGGCCTGCCGGTCCCAGGCTTCGGCCGCATCCACATAGCGGCGACAGGCGGCCCGCATGGCCAACAGCGTATCGTGGGAAACGGCGTCGTCGCCGATGATCTGGCCGGTATCACCGATCAGCCGGCGCAGATCGCAGACGGCGCGGTAACACCGTTCTTGTTCTTCCGGCAACAGCAGATGCTCGCCGAACAGAGCCGAGCCGCCGACCATGTCGATCAGACCGGCAATCGCCTGGGATTCAGCCGGCGACGGGTTCGCCTCGGTCTTGCAAAAACCGGCCAGCGGCCGATCGAGTTCACGCACGCGGATCCGCATCAGATCCCCCCCTCCACCATCGGGCGCCAAGCCCGGTCCATATCGAACATCAAGTCGTGATCGGCGATGTAACGCCACAAGAAGGCGTCGAAATCGCCGCCATAGCGTTCGCCGATAAAGCTGTCCATGGCCTGGGACTTGGCCTGATAAATGGCCATCAGGTCGAAGCGCCAGCCCTTGCCGCCCTTATCCACTTTCAGACGGGCGCCGTCGCATACTCCGGCCACTACCCGGCTGACCAGCCAGTTGCCGTTTTCGTCATAGCCCATGTGATCGCCGATGACCAATTCGTCCATCAACGCATCCAGATAAGGAAACGCGGTAAACGCCATCAGAAAACGCGCCGCCGCCGAGGCATCGTCGATGGCGGCCGGTTCCGGCATGCCGCGATAGCGGGTAACGAAAAAACGGGTCAGCGGATCGCGCGCCGACAGGGCCGTTCGGCCCTCGCCGGCATAAATGGCGCGCAATTCCTCGCCCCACACCAGGCAAGACCCGAACAGGGCCGAGGTGGCGGAGTGCACCCGCCCCTCGCGCAGATCCTGCTTCAGAGTCTCGAACTCCTGACGGATGGCCGGCATGGCATGGGCGATCTTATCCCGGTCCATGGCCGCAATCTCCCTTACAGCAGCATGGAAAGCGGATCTTCGACCAGCTTCTTGAAGGCCGCCAGGAACTCGGCGCCGACGGCGCCATCGACCACCCGGTGATCCACCGACAGCGTGCAGGTCATCACCGTGGCGATGGCCAGGGCGCCGGCCTTGACCACCGGACGCTGTTCGCCGGCGCCAACGGCCAAAATGCAGCCTTGCGGCGGGTTGATGATGGCGGCGAAGTCCTTGACGCCGAACATGCCCAGATTGGAGATGGTAAAGCCGCCGCCCTGGAATTCCTCGGGCTTGAGCTTGCCATCGCGGGCCTTGGCCGCCAGTTCCTTCATTTCGCCCGAAATCGTCGCCAGCCCCTTGTGATCGGCATGGTGGACGATGGGAGTGATCAGACCGTTGGGGGTCGCCACCGCCACCGAGACATCGACGTCGGTGTAACGCTTGATCGCCTCTTCGCCCCACGAGGCATTGGCGGCCGGCACCTTCTTCAACGCCAGCGCCACCGCACGGATGATGAAGTCGTTGACCGACAGCTTATAGGCGTCGGAACGGCCATTGAGATCGGCCCGCACCTTGAGCAGGGCGTCCAGTTCGCAATCGATCGACAGATAGAAATGCGGAATGGTCGATTTGGCTTCGGTCAGGCGCCGGGCGATGACCTTGCGCATGGAGGAATTGGGAATTGCCTCGAAAGCCGGTTCGAACGGATTGGCGGTGGCCGCAGCCGGAGCCGCAGCCGCCTTGGGCGCAGGAGCCGCAGCGGCGGCGCTGGCCACCGGGGCGGCGGCGACACCGCCCTTGAGCGCCAATTCGACGTCGGCCTTGACCACCCGGCCGTAAGGACCAGAGCCCTTGACCGCCTTGAGATCCAGACCCGCATTGCCGGCGATGCGCTTGGCCAGCGGGCTGGCGAAGACACGGTCGCCACCATGGGCGGACGCGGCCGGCGCGGCGGCGACCGGGACAGCGACGGCCGCCGGAGCCGGGACCGGAGCGGCGGCGGCAACCGGCTTGGCGACGATGGCCGAAGCATCTTCGCCTTCTTCCAGCAACACGCCGATGGGGGTGTTGACGGCAACGCCGGCGGTGCCGTCGGCGATCAGGATCTTTCCCAGCACGCCTTCATCGACGGCTTCGAACTCCATGGTCGCCTTGTCGGTTTCGATTTCGCACAGCACGTCGCCGGATTTGACGGCGTCGCCTTCCTTTTTCAACCAGCGGGCCAAGGTACCCTCGGTCATGGTCGGGGACAGCGCGGGCATCAGCAGTTCGATGGGCATTTCGCGCTCTCCTTACTTGGCGTAGCAGACCTTGCGGGCGGCATCGGCGATGCCATCCGGGGTCGGCAGATACAGGCGTTCCAGATTGGCGGCATAGGGCATGGGCACGTCGGCGCCGCAGACGCGAATGACCGGGGCGTCCAGCCAATCGAAGCAATGCTCCATCATCAAGGCGGCGATTTCCGAACCGATGCCGGCAAAGGCCCAGCCTTCTTCCACCGAGATGATGCGGTTGGTCTTTTTCACCGAGGCGACGATGCTGTCGATATCGATGGGACGCAGGGACCGCAAGTTCAGCACTTCGGCGGAAATGCCGTCTTTTTCCAACAGCGCGGCGGCTTCCAACGAAGTCCCGACCATGCGCGAATAGGTGACGATGGTCACATGTTCGCCCGGCCGTTCGATCTTGGCCTTGCCGATGCGAACGATGAAATCCGGATCGTCGGGCACGTCGAAGGACTGACCGTACAAGATTTCATTTTCCAGCACGACGACCGGATTGGGATCGCGGATGGCGGCCTTGAGCAATCCCTTGGCGTCGGCCGCCGACCACGGCGCCACCACCTTGAGACCGGGGCAATGGGCGTACCACGAGGCGAAATCCTGGCTATGCTGAGCGCCGACGCGGGCGGCGGCGCCGTTGGGGCCACGGAAAACGATGGGGCACGGCTGCTGCCCCCCCGACATGTACAAGGTCTTGGCCGCCGAATTGATGACGTGGTCGATGGCCTGCATGGAGAAGTTCATGGTCATGAACTCGACGATGGGCTTAAGGCCGGCGAAGGCGGCGCCGACGGCCAAGCCGGCAAAGCCCATTTCGGTGATCGGCGTGTCGATCACCCGCTTATCGCTGAATTCGTCCAGCAAACCTTGCGAGACCTTATAGGCGCCCTGATATTGCGCCACTTCCTCGCCCAGCAGGAACACCGATTCGTCGCGGCGCATTTCCTCGGCCATGGCGTCGCGCAAGGCTTCGCGCACGGTCTGGCGGATATACTTGGCATAGTGCTTTTCCACCGGGGCCGGCGCACTGGCCTTCGGCGCCTGCGCCATCAAAGCGGCCTGCGGACCGCCGTCATGGATCACCGGGGTGACGCTGGGGCCGGCCTTTTCCATCACCTTGCCCAGATCATCGGCGGTTTCGCCCTCTTCCAGCATGATGGCGATGGCGGTGTTGACAGCCACCCCCTCGGCGCCATCGGCGATCAGGATCTTGCCCAACACGCCTTCTTCGACCGCTTCCAGTTCCATGGTCGCCTTGTCGGTTTCAATTTCGGCCAGCACGTCACCGGATTTGACCGTATCGCCCTCGGCCTTCAGCCAACGGGCCAACTTGCCTTCGGTCATGGTCGGCGACAGCGCCGGCATCAGAATTTCGATAGCCATCGTCTCGTCTCCCCCTCAGGCTTCAATCAGCACGTCGGTCCACAATTCAGCCAAGTCCGGCTCGGGGCTGGCTTGGGCGAATTCGGCCGCTTCGGTGACGATAAGCTTGACCTCGCGGTCCATTTCCTTAAGCGCCGCCTCGTCGATCAGGCCGGCATCCAGCAATTTGGATTTCAGCGTGTCGATGGGATCATGCTGCTCGCGCATTTTGGTCACTTCTTCCTTGGTCCGGTACTTGGCCGGATCGGACATGGAATGGCCGCGATAGCGATAGGTCTTCATTTCCAAGATATAGGGACCGCTGCCGGAACGGCAGTGGTCCAGCGCCTTGATGGCGGCGGTGTAGACCGCCTGCACATCCATGCCGTCCACCGCCTCGCCGGGGATGCCATAGGCGGCGCCGCGCTTGTACAGATCGACGCCGGCGGCGTGACGCTCGGACGAGGTGCCCATGGCGTATTTGTTGTTCTCGATCACATAGACCACCGGCAGCTTCCACAGCGCCGCCATGTTGAAGCTTTCGTAAACCTGTCCCTGGTTAAGGGCGCCGTCGCCGAGATAGACGTGACAGACGCCCTGGTCGCCGGTGTATTTGTGGGCAAAGCCCAGACCGGTGCCGATCGGCACCTGGGCGCCGACGATGCCGTGACCGCCATAAAAGCGTTTTTCCCGACTGAACATGTGCATGGAGCCGCCCTTGCCGCGGGAATAGCCGCCGCTGCGCCCGGTCAGTTCGGCCATGACGCCCTTGGCATCCATGCCACAGGCCAGCATCTGGCCGTGATCGCGGTAGCTGGTGATGACCGAATCGGTCTCACCCGCCGCCGATTGCATGCCGACGACCACCGCTTCCTGGCCGATATACAGGTGACAGAAACCGCCGATCAGACCCATGCCATACAATTGGCCGGCTTTTTCCTCGAAACGACGGATTTGCAGCATGTCGCGGTACCAGCCGATCAGCTGATCCGGTCCGATTTCCGCCGCCTTGGCTTTACGCTTGGACGTGGTCGCCATGGTTCCTCCCAGGGCCTGATGGTGTGATTGCAAGAGAGATAGGTAAAGCAACCTTCCCTTTTTGACAAGTCGTTTAACCGCAAAAAACGCTTATTTTGCAATGCAATAATGACGGTTAACTGGATAGTGGTTATTTATCACATCCTAACCAAACGGGCGGGCAACGGGTGGTGCGATGCAGCAACCCTTTTTGTTCCGTGGGTTAGCCCCTGGCAGGGCATATTGGGAGCCGACGCGTAAAAGAAAAGTCCGCCTCGCCACCCACAGAGATATTTTGCCAATCCCCCCATACCGATCAACCGCATGACAGAACGGCAAAAGAGATTAAGTTAGTCTAAATTGCTTTATGCAGGGGGCTGTCATGCTGAAAGACCTCAAAGTATTTTATAAAATAATACTAATATTAATACTCTTCAGCGTGGCTCTCGCCGCCGTCTCTCTGCTCTCCATCGCCTCGCTCCAGACTCTGGGCCGACAATTACATGCCGTCGCCGCCGATGGATCCTCCGCCCTGCTTGCCGCCCGAATGAACACCAACGTGCAAGCCATGAACGCCATCCAAGCCATGGCGGCAGCCGATCCAACGCCGGACGCCCTGGCCGACGCGGCAAAACGGCTGAACGCCGAGCTCGCCTTGTTTCAGCAACGAATGAGCAAGACCAAGGAACTGACTTCCGAGACAAAAAGCTTGCAGTTGATCGCGGAAATGGAGGCTGGAAAAATAAGTTTCGAGCAAGCGGCAACCAAGGTCCTGAGCATTGCCCGCAGCAGCAGCGATGGCGGCGATGCGTTGCGGGCGCAAGCCAAGATCGCCACCGCCGAGGCCGCCGCTTTGCGTGAAACCGTCCGCGCCTTTTTTAAATTGCAAGAAGACGTCTTGTCCGCCCGGACGGAAAGTTCCAACGCCCTCATCACCACCCGGACCATGGTGGTGATCGTCACCTCCCTTGCCGCCCTGGTCATCGGCGTCGCTCTGAGTGTCGCCATTGCCCGGAGCAGCATCGCCAAGCCGCTGGCGGCAAGCGTCGCCGGCGTGCACGCCCTTGCCCGCGGCGAACTCGATGTCACTATCGGCGGGGCCGAACGCCGCGATGAACTGGGCGATGTCGCCAAGGCGTTGATCACCCTGCGCGACCACCTGCGCCGGGATCGCGCCCTCGAAGCTGCCGCCATCCGCGAACAGGAAAACAAGATCGCCCACGCCAATCATCTGCACGAACTGGCGATTACCTTCGAGAAACGAAGCAAAAGCAGCCTGCACGAGGTTGTCGCCGCGTCGTCCGCCATGGAGGAGACCTCGTCCGGCCTTCTCCGCGACGCCGAGAATACCTGTACCCGCGCCATCAGCGGCAGTGCCGCCGCCGCTCAGGCCGCCGCCAATGTGGAAACCGTCGCCGCCGCCGCCGAAGAACTCGCCGCCTCGATCGGTGAAATCTCGCGCCAAGTCACCTTATCGGCCGACGCTTCCGTCAATGCGGTCCAAGCCGCCGACAGCGCCACCGTATCCGTCCGGTCGTTGACCCAATCGGCCAGCCAGATTTCCGCCATCGTTGAAATGATCAGCGCCATTGCCAGTCAGACCAACCTGCTGGCGCTCAACGCCACCATCGAAGCCGCCCGCGCCGGCGATGCCGGCAAAGGCTTCGCCGTCGTCGCCAACGAAGTCAAATCCCTGGCGACCCAGACGGGGCACGCCACCGAAGACATTACCCGGCAGATTGCCACCGTGCAGAGCCAAACCCGGGATGTCGAGCGCGCCCTGGACCAAGTCATCGTCGCCATCCGGCGCATGGAAAGCATTGCCAGCGGCATATCGGCGGCGATGGAGGAACAGAACGCCGCGACCCAGGAAATTGCCCGCAATGTTGAACAAGCCGCTCAGGGAACCAACGCGGTTTCCGATGTCATGGGCGGCATTCAACAAGCGGCAACCCACAGCGGCAACGGCGCCACCCAGGTGCGGCAATCGGCAACCCATTTGGCCAGCACAGCGGAAACACTCAAACACGCCATCGAAACATTTTTGTCGTCAATCGACAGAACCTGATCACTTCTGGAAGATCACCACTTCGTCGGCGCGGCCCATGTTGAGCATGGTCCGCGCCCGTTCTTCCAGCATATCGGGGTCAAGATGGTCGGGGCGCAGCAACAGCACGCGGTGTTCCAGCGACTGGCGTTCGGTCGAGACCGTGGCCAATTGCATTTCAGCCGCCAGGATTTCCTTGTCGAGCCGAACCCAAGCCAAGACGCCGCGATCGCCTTCCACCGTGTGGTAGGCGAAATAGGCCAAGGCACCGACCCCGATCAGGGGACCCATGACATGGCGGAGACGTCGGTTGAGTTCTTTCAACATGGATGGGATGGGATCACAGTCGGATTCGTCACGTCAACAAGATGTGAATGACTTGATTCATTTTCTTGAACGAAACGCCACTTCTGTGACGGAAAAGACTCAGATGACCGCGCCGCAAGTAGAACGGCCGGTGAACGCTAACACAAGAGCGTTAATACGACGTTAGTATGTGGGCTTTAGCGTTAATTTTAAATAAAAGCGGCCGGGACTTCTCCCGGCCGCTTTACACGTTCAAGTTAAAGCTAAATCAACGCTTCATGATGGTGGCGCCGGCATAACGGGCTGCCGGGCCAAGCTCCTCTTCCAGGCGGATCAGCTGGTTGTACTTGGCCAGACGGTCGGAGCGCGACAGCGACCCGGTCTTGATCTGACCACAATTGGTGGCCACCGCCAGATCGGCGATGGTCGAATCCTCGGTTTCACCCGAACGATGGCTCATGACGGCGGTATAGCCGGCCTTGTGGGCCATGTCGACGGCTTCCAGGGTTTCGGTCAGGGTGCCGATCTGGTTGACCTTGACCAAGATGGAATTGGCCAGGCCCTTGTCGATGCCCATGGACAGGCGGGCCGGGTTGGTGACGAACAGATCGTCGCCGACCAGCTGGACCTTGCCGCCCAGTTCCTCGGTCATGATTTCCCAGCCTTCCAGATCGTCCTCGGCGCAGCCGTCTTCGATGGAGATGATGGGATAGGCCTTGACCAGCTTCGAGTAGAACTTGACGATGCCCTTTTGGTCATAGGTCTTCTTGGCCCCGACCATTTCGTACTTGCCGTCCTTGAAGAACTCGGTCGACGCGCAATCAAGCGCCAGCATGATGTCCTCGCCCGGCTTATAACCGGCCTTTTCGATGGACTGCATGATGAAATCAAGCGCCTGTTCGGCCGATTTCAGATTGGGGGCAAAGCCGCCTTCGTCGCCGACATTGGTGTTGTGACCGGCATCCTTAAGCTGCTTTTTCAGCGCCTGGAATACTTCCGAGCCCATGCGGATGGCGTCGGTGCACGACGGCGCCCCCACCGGCATGATCATGAATTCCTGGATGTCGATGGGGTTGTCGGCATGGGCGCCGCCATTGATGATGTTCATCATCGGCACCGGCAGCAGCGAGGCGAAGGCGCCGCCGACATAGCGGTACAGCGGCAGGCCGGCATCCTCGGCGGCGGCGCGGGCAACCGCCAGCGACACGCCCAAGATGGCGTTGGCGCCCAGGCGGGCCTTGTTGGGGGTGCCGTCCAGATCGATCATGGTCTTATCGAGAGCGACCTGTTCTTCGGCGTCCATACCCGACAAGGCGTCATAAATCTCGCTGTTGACGCTTTCAACCGCCTTCAGCACGCCCTTGCCGCCATAGCGCTTATTGTCGCCGTCACGCAGCTCCACCGCCTCGTGCGCGCCGGTCGAGGCGCCCGAGGGAACGGCGGCGCGGCCCATGACGCCGCTTTCCAGCACCACGTCAACTTCGACGGTGGGATTGCCGCGCGAATCAAGAATTTCGCGGGCGTGGATATCGATAATGGCAGTCATCGGAAATCTCCAGACTTCGGACGGTTGGATTGTCAGTCGATGCTCAGGGGATGGGCCTTGGCCAAGCGGTCAAAGGCCATCAGGGACTCGATCAGGGCCGGCATGTCGGCCAGACGGATCATGTTGGGTCCGTCGGACGGGGCATGGTCAGGATCGGGATGAGTTTCAATGAAAACGCCGGCAATGCCAAGCGAAACGGCGGCACGGGCCAGAACCGGGGCGAAGCGGCGGTCGCCACCAGAGGACCCTCCCTGCCCGCCCGGACTTTGCACCGCATGGGTGGCGTCCATGATCACCGGGAAGCCGGTGCTCGCCATGATCGGAATCGCCCGCATATCGGCGACCAGATCGCCATAGCCGAAAGACGCGCCGCGCTCGGTCAGCAAGATGCGCGAATTGCCGGTGCTTTCCACCTTGCTCGCCACGTTGGCCATCTGGGACGGCGCCAGGAACTGGCCCTTTTTCACGTTGATGACGGCGCCGGTACGGCCGGCCGCCAGCAACAGATCGGTCTGCCGGCACAAAAAGGCCGGGATTTGCAATACATCCACCGCCTTGGCGACGGGGACGCATTGCTCTTCGTTATGGATGTCGGTCAGCACCGCCAAGCCTAAGGATTCGCGGATTTCGGCGAAGACCGGCAACGCCGCTTCCAGCCCCAGCCCGCGCCGCCCCGACAGCGAGGTGCGGTTAGCTTTGTCGAAGGATGACTTATAAATCAGGCCGATTCCGGCCTTTTCGGTCATCTCCTTCAACGCACCGGCGCATTCCAGCGCGTGTTCGCGGCTTTCCATCTGGCACGGGCCGGCGATCAGAACCAGGGGCAAGTCATTGCCCAAAACCAGATGACGACCGACGGCGACGTGATGATGGGTCATGCTGCTCATACCAATCGCGATTGCCGCACCGCCGCTTCGATGAAGCTGGTGAACAGCGGATGGGGATCGAAAGGCTTGGATTTCAGTTCGGGATGGAATTGCACGCCAATGAACCACGGATGGTCCGAGAACTCGACGATTTCCGGCAACACCCCGTCGGGCGACAGGCCCGAGAAAGTAAGGCCGGCGGCTTCCAGCCGTTCGCGGTAATCCATGTTCACTTCATAACGGTGACGGTGACGCTCGGAAATCCGCTCGGCCCCGTAAATCGCCCGCACGCGCGAACCGGCCTGAAGGTCGCAATCATAAGCGCCCAACCGCAAAGTCCCGCCAAGATCGCCGGAAATCGTACGCTTTTCCAGCGCATTGCCCTTCAGCCATTCGGTCATCAGGCCGACCACCGGCTCGGCGCTGGGGCCAAACTCGGTCGAGCTGGCGCCGGCCAAACCGGCCAGATTGCGGGCGGTCTCGATCACCGCCATCTGCATGCCGAAACAGATGCCGAAATAGGGCACCAAGCGTTCGCGGGCGAACTTCACCGCCTCGATCTTGCCCGAAGCGCCACGCTCGCCGAAGCCGCCGGGCACCAGGATGCCGTGGCAGGGTTCCAGATAATGAACCGCGTCCTCGCGTTCGAAAATCTGGCTGTCGATCCAGTTCAGCCGAACCTTGACGTTGTTGGCGATCCCGCCATGGGTCAGCGCCTCGGCCAGCGACTTATAGCTGTCCAGCAGGCTGGTGTACTTGCCGACCACGGCGATGGTCACCTCGCCTTCCGGCTGGCGGACGCGGTCAACGATGTTGACCCAGCGATCAAGGTTGGGTTCTTGCGATTCGTCGATGCCGAAATGCTTGCACACCTGGGCGTCCAGGCCCTGTTCGTGATAGCTGACCGGCACCTGATAGATGGTATCGACGTCCAGCGCCGGAATCACCGCGCCGTATTGCACGTTGCAAAACAGGGCGATCTTCTTGCGCTCGCCCTCGGGGATGTCGCGATCGGAACGGCACATCAACAGATCGGGCTGAATGCCGACGCTCAGCAATTCCTTGACCGAATGCTGGGTCGGCTTGGTCTTCAACTCGCCCGCCGACGGAATATAGGGCAAAAGCGTCAGATGGATGAACATGGTGGCTTGGCGCCCCAGTTCATTGCCCAGCTGACGAATAGCCTCGAGGAACGGCAGCGATTCAATGTCGCCGACCGTCCCGCCGATTTCGCACAAGATGAAATCCTCGTCGGTGATGTCCGACTTGACGAATTCCTTGATGGCGTTGGTGACGTGCGGAATCACCTGAACGGTGGCGCCCAGGTAATCGCCCCGGCGTTCGCGGGCGATGACGTCGGAATAGATCCGACCGGTGGTGATGTTGTCGGATTTGCGCGAGGCGACGCCGGTAAAGCGTTCGTAATGGCCCAGATCCAGATCGGTCTCGGCCCCATCATCGGTGACGTAGACTTCACCGTGCTGATACGGGCTCATGGTGCCCGGATCGACGTTCAGATAAGGATCGAGCTTGCGCAGGCGCACCTTGAACCCACGCGCCTGCAAGCAGGCCCCGAGGGCGGCGGAAGCCAAGCCCTTGCCCAAGGACGACACGACGCCGCCGGTAATAAAGATGAAACGCGTCATAGGCCCCTTGCTTTCAAGCTTACGGCTGTCACACGCGAAGACCGCCGGCCACACAGACGGCCGGCGAAATCCCCAAATCAAACTCCGCCCGGAGCATTCCGGGGCGTCACGCCCTTGAAATCAGCGCGCCAGCGGAGCGGCAGGCTCGGCCGGAGCCTGAGCCGGAGCAGTCACCGGAGCAACCGCCTTGACCTTGTCGAACGGCGAACCGCCGCCGGTCCGGTTGTTGGCGATGATGGCCAATGCCAGACTGGTGACGAAGAACGTCGCGGCCAGAATGCCGGTGGTCTTGGTCAGCAGGTTGCCCGCCGCCCGGCCGCTCATCAGGCCGCCGCCGCCGCCGCCAATTCCCAGCGCACCGCCTTCAGAGCGTTGCAGCAAGATGACGCCCACCAGGGCGACGGCCAGCAGAAGATGAATGACGAGGATGATCGGAAAGACGTCCATGTGCACACCAAAAATGTCAAACCACCAAAACGGTCCGCCCGGAGCCGCCGCGTGTTCAGCGGGCGGCCCCGGGCGCCGTAAATGTTCGAAGGCGTTTTTAGCCCCCCGCGCCGCGGAAGGCTAGTGCAAAAGTGACATGCCTAAGCGCAGTTACAGGCAATGGCCCAGAAATCATCGACCTTGAGCGCGGCGCCGCCAATCAGGCCGCCGTCGACATCGGGCAGCGCGATCAACTGCGCCGCGTTTTCCGGCTTCATCGAACCACCATAAAGAATACGCATCTTCATCGCTTCGGCCTCGCCGATCAGAACGGCCAGTTCGGCGCGAATGGCGGCATGGACTTCTTGCGCCTGTTCCGGGGTGGCGACACGGCCGGTGCCGATGGCCCAAACCGGCTCGTAGGCGATGACGGTGTTGACGGCATTGGCCCCTTCGGGCAGCGACCCCTTAAGCTGGCTTTTGTTGACCTCGATGGTCTGGCCGGCATCGCGTTGAGCCAAGGTCTCGCCGATGCAGACGATGGCCAGCAGACCGGCGGCATGGGCGGCGACGGCCTTGGCCTTGACCTGCGCGTCGGTTTCGCCGTGGTCGGTGCGACGCTCGGAATGGCCCAAGATCACCGCCGAACAGCCCACATCCTTTAAAAGCGCGGGCGAGGTGTCACCGGTATGGGCGCCGGCGGTCTTGCCATGACAATCTTGGCCGCCAACCGTGACGCCGGAACCGGCGACGGCGCCAACCACGGCCCCCAGCAACGGGAAGGGCGGGCAAATCAGCATGTCGCAAGCCAGATCAGGCTGCGCCTTGCGTTTGGCGGCGATGCCTTCGGCCAGGGCGACGCCATCGGCCAGCAAGCCGTTCATCTTCCAATTACCGGCGATCAGCGGACGTCTGCTCATTTTATTTCTCCCTTGGGCAATTCTGGCGACCTTGGCCGCGTATAGCACCAACCGAAGGCTGCGTCCAAAAAAAGGCGGACCGCGCCGCGATCCGCCTTTGCGTCATCGTGATGCCGCGGATTATTCCTGCGCCATCGGCGCCCCCTTGCCGATCACCACCGCCCGCCGCCGCAACGCGCACGAGAACGACAGCATGAAGCGCAGGGATTCCTGGGTTTCCGGCTTCGACAGCATCTTGATGGTGCCCATCAAGCCGGGGGAAGCCGCCGGAATCGAGCATTCGGCGATGGCGTCTTCCATGGCCCCCTTGGCTTCGTATGCCAAAGTGGCCAGATCCTCGGTGCCCAGGTTGTTGGCCATGTGCTCGATGAACGAGAACGCCCGGTCGATCATGCTGTCGGAAGCGGCCCGGCGAGCGCCATGGATCAGTTGCACGGCGTCAAGCAACGTCTCTAAGGCGCCATTGCGGTGCAGACTGCCGATGCCTTCCAGCAGGGCCGAAACCCCCGCCTGCACATCGGGATCATTCAGCTTGTCCAGAACCTCCAGCGAATTGCCGGCGGTGATGGCCAAGCGTTCAACCATGGAATCGCACATGGCGTTGCGGGCGCCCTGAACCAGTTGCGCCAATTCGTCCATGGCGGGGACGCAAGCGGCGGCGGCATCGTCTTTCATCGCGTCCTCCTACAACAGGCCGCGGGCGGACAGCCAGTACAAGCGGTTATAAGCCAACTTGAACCAGTGCAGCATCTGCGACGGCGGCGCCACCGTCGGCGGCGTCTTATAGTTGAACCAAACATAGGTGCCGGTGGAAAAGCCGGTTTCGATGAAGCAAAAGGCCTTGCCGTCATATTCCCGCGCCCACCGGCCTTCCTGCACCAGCGACGCCAGATTGTCGATCAACACATCGGCTTCGAAATGGGCCGTCGAGCCAGCCTTGGAAATGGGAATGTTGGTGGTGTCGCCGACAACGAAGATATCGTCCGAGCCTTCGCGATGCAGCGTCTTGGTGTTGGTCGGCACCCAGCCGCCCTTCCCCAGGCCGGATTCGGAAATCACCGACGCGCCTTCATGCGGCGGGATGGTCACCAGCAGGTCATACGGCAATTCCGAGCCTTCCATCGAGGTGATGGTCTTGGCCTGGGGATCAACCTTTTCCGTGTTGAAGAACACTTCCGACTTGATGCCCAATTGCTCGAATACCGGTCCGGCCCAATGAGCCACCGGCTCCAGCGAATGCAGACGGCCGATGGGATAGGTATAGGTGATCTCGCTCTTGTCGCGCAGGCCCTTGGCTTCCAGGAATTCATGCAGCATCAGGGTGAATTCAACCGGCGCCACCGGGCATTTGTGCGGGGCGTTGATGTTGACGACGATCTTGCCGCCCTGGAAGGCGTTGAGCGCGTCACGCAGTTTACGCGCCCCTTCCAGGTCATAAAACCAATGGGCGCCTTCCTGCATGCCCGGCACGCTTTGCGGCATGATGCGCGAGCCGGTGGCCAGCACCAGATAATCGTATCTGAAGGTCCGGCCGGAATCCGTCGTCACCTGTTTCTTTTCCGCGTCGATGGCCTTGGCCGGATCGACGAAGAAATTGATCCGCCGGTCCAGCACCCGGCTTTGCTCGCGGAACATCTCGTGTTCGCGCATGCGACCGAACGGCACATACAGCAAACCGGGTTGATACATGTGGGTATCGCAGGTGCCCAACATGGTGATGCTGACGGCGCCAGAGCGCAACTGAGTGCCCAACTGGCGGCACAAACCATTGGCGACGATGGTGCCAGCCAGGCCACCACCGACGATCAGGATCGTCTTCGACATGTGTTCCCTCCCAGGGATTGTTTTGCGCTTGAGCCGTCTTTGGTCGCGGCTTTGGGCAGAAAAACGCGCCCATCATTGTGTGGGCGCTTCGTCTTCTTGATTACTTCGCCTTCTTGACCACCACGCTCCAATAGCCGTCATGCTCGGTGCTGCCGACGAAGCTGTGACCAACCTTGGCGACCCAAGCCGGAATATCGGCCACCGATCCTTTGTCCGAAGACAAAATCTCGACTTCCTCACCGATCGCGGCCAGCTTCAGCGCCGCGATCAACTCCATCAGCGGCCCCGGACAAAAAGCCCCACGGGCGTCAACTGTCTGGCGTTCAGCCATGTTTTTCATCCTTCCGCTTACAGAGTGATCAATTCGCCGTCCTCGGCGTCGGACAGAAATTTGGCCAAGCCGGCGGTGCCGTCGAACAATCCTTCGACCAGATCTGCCTGGGCATCCCAGTGATTGAGGTCAAGCACCAGCGAACAGGCCCACATCTGCATTTCCCCCAGCATCCGGCCTTGCTCGAACAGCTCCATGGCGTCGGGGACGTTCTTGGTGACGAATTGTTCGTGGAAATAACCGCCGTGATAACGTTCCTGCGGCGTCACCCCCCGGCGGAACGCCAAGATGGCGTTCATGGTGACGAACACCTGAACCGGACGGTCGGAAACCGCCGCCACCGATGCGATCATGGCGGCAAGCTGGATCTTTTCATGCTCGCCCGAGGCAAGCATGATGAATAAAGGCTTTGAAGCCATCTATGGTCCCTCCCTATCGAGGCTTTCTTATTTAAGAAGGTTCTTACCTTCATTACTTGTTATATACATCAATCAGGGACCCTGGGGGCAAGCAGATTCGTAACCGCTTGGCCCCGCCGGCAATGACGGCCGATTCCACAGTTGCGGCCCCCGCCCCCCCCTCTTATGATGCCGACCACTTTGCCCAAGGGTCATACGGCCCAGGCGCCTCTTACTTTGTCGGGAACCATGCTCGATTCTTTCCGCTCCGCCTCGAAGTCCTGGGTCATTAAACTGCTGTTCGGATTGCTGATTCTCAGCTTCCTTGCCTGGGGTGTCGGCGACGTGATCCGCGGCGGCCTGTTCGGCCGCGGCCCGGCCATCGAAGTCGGCGACCGCCAGTTCACCGCCGCCGAGGTGATGAGCGAATTCAAGCGTGACATCGACGTGCTGCAACCCCAGTTCGGCGGCAAGCTGACCACCGCCGACGCCCGCAAGCTGGGGCTGCTGGACCGCACCATCGACACCATCGTCACCCGCACCCTGATCGACGAAGCCGGCCGCAAGCTTGGCTTGACCACGGCGGACGAAGTGGTGGTCGCCAAGGTGGCGGCCGAACCCAGTTTCCGCAACGAGCTGGGACAATTCGACCGCGACCTGCTGCGCCGCGCCCTGTCCCGCGCCGGCTGGTCGGAAGCCGAATTCATGCGCCAGGAAAAAGACAACATCTTGCGCACCCAGGTGGCCGAGGCTCTGAGCGGCGGCGTCACCGCTCCGCAAACCCTGACCGACCCGCTGGTTCGCTGGAACCGCGAAAGCCGGGTCGCCGACACGGTGACCATCAAGGCCAGCGCCATGGCCCAGCCGGCAACCCCCGACGCCGCCGTTCTGGAAGCTTATTACAAGGCCAACGCCACCAGCTTCATGGCGCCGGAATTCCGCGCCGTCACGGCGTTGATGCTGCGATCGGCCGATGCCGGCCGCGATATCCAGATCACCGCCGACATGGTCGCCGAAGCCTATAAAACCCGCGAAGACGAATTCCACACCCCGGAACGCCGGACCGTCTCCCAGATTGTCGTCGTCGACGACGCCAGCGCCGACAAGGCCGGCGAAATGGTCAAGGCCGGCAAGGATCTAAAGGTTATCGCCAAGGAATTGGGGGTCAACCTCATTGATCTGGGACTGGTGGAAAAGGGTGACCTGCCCGACGAATTGTCCGGTCTGGTGTTCGAGACCGCCGTCGGCGCCGTCACCCAGCCGGTCAAGACCGCGCTTGGCTTTCATATTGCCAAGGTCATCTCAAGCACCCCCGAGAAAATTCGCCCCCTCGACGAGGTCAAGGACCAACTCGCCAAGGATTTGCTGCGGGAAAAATCCGTTGATCGGATGTCCGAACTGGCCAATCAGGTCGAAGATTCCCTGGGCGGCGGCGCCACCTTGGAAGAAACCGCCGCACGCTTCCAATTGTCGGTGATCCGCATCGCCGCCCTGGATGCCAGGGGGCTTGCCCCCAACGGCAAGCCCGCCGCCAACATCCCCCACAGCGATTCGTTTCTCGATGTGGCCTTCCACACCGAACAGGGAACGGAAAGCCAGTTGACCGAAATCGACAACGAGGGGTTGTTCCTGCTGCGTGTCGATTCCGTCACCCCGCCGCAGCCCAAGGCGCTGGCGGAAGTCCGCGCCGACGTGATTGCCGCTTGGCAAGCCGAGCAGCGCCAGGCCGCCGCCAAGACCATGGCCGACAAGATCACCGACCGGGTCAAGGCTGGCGAAACCCTGGCCAAGGTGGCGCAATCGCTGTCGCTGAAGCTGGACACCACCGTCGCCTTCACCCGCGAGGGCAGCGACGCCGCCAAGCTGCCCCCCGATGTCGTCAGCGCCATGTTCGACGGCAAGCCCGGCACTGTCGGCGCCGCCGCCACCCGTGACGGCTGGATGGTGGCGCAGCTGGACAAGGTCGTGCCCTACGACGGCAAGACCGACGCCAAGGCGGCGGAACAATTGCGCCTACGCACCGCCAGCGCCATTTCCGTCGATCTGATCGATCAATATATCGCTGCCCTCAACGCCGAAATCGGCGTCAAGGTGGACCGCAGCCAGCTTGCCCGCGAAGAGTGATCATGACCGCCAACCCCGAATACGCCACCTTCCGCCAGAGCTATGACGCGGGAAAGCCGCAGGTGGTTTGGCGGACTTTGGTCGCCGATCTGGAAACGCCGGTTTCGGCCTTTTTGAAACTGGCGGACAACCAGCCGCATTCCTTTTTGCTGGAATCGGTCGAAGGCGGCGCCGTGCGCGGGCGCTATTCGGTTCTGGGCATGAAGCCCGATCTGCTGTGGAAATGCGTCGGCAACCGGGCCTGGATCAACCGCAACGCCCGCACCGACACCGATGCGTTCGAGCCCTGCCCGGTGGCCGAGTCCCAGGGCACCTTGGCGTCGTTGCGCGCCCTGGTGGCGGAAAGCCGCGTCGATATTCCGCCAAACCTGCCGCCGATGGCCGCCGGTCTGGTCGGTTACATGACCTATGACACCATCCGGCTGGTGGAAAAGCTGCCCGACAACAATCCCGACACCATCGGCATTCCTGACGGCATCTACATGCGGCCGACGGTGATGGCGGTGTTCGACAACGTCAACGGCACCTTGACGGCGGTGATCCCGGTATGGCCGCGTTCGGGGGTTGACGCCCGCGCCGCCTTTGAACTGGCGCAAGAACGGCTGGGCTTTGTGGTCGAAGCGCTGGAAAGCCCGCTGCCCCATGCGGCCAGGATCGAGGACCGGGCCAGCCACGCCCCCCATCCGGTGCCGTCGATGACGCCAGAGGAATATTGCGACAAGGTGCGCAAGGCCAAGGAATACATCGCCGCCGGTGACATTTTCCAAGTGGTGATCAGTCAACGCTTGGCGGTACCGTTCAAGCTGCCGCCGTTTTCGTTATATCGGGCGTTGCGCCGCATGAATCCCAGCCCGTTTCTGGTTTATATGAATCTGGACGGTTTTCAGCTGGTTGCCTCCAGCCCGGAAATCCTGGTGCGGCTGCGTGACGGCAAAGTCACCGTCCGCCCCATCGCCGGCACCCGCAAGCGCGGCGCCGACGCCGTCGAAGACGAAGAATTGGCCGCCGATCTGTTGGCCGATCCCAAGGAACTGGCCGAGCATCTGATGCTGCTGGATCTGGGCCGCAACGATGTCGGCCGGGTGGCCAAGATCGGTTCGGTCAAGGTGACCAAAAAGATGTTCGTCGAGTATTACTCGCATGTCATGCACATCGTTTCCAACGTCGAAGGCGACATTCGCGACGATTGCGACGCCATGGATGCGTTGATGGCCGGCTTCCCCGCCGGCACCACCTCGGGCGCACCGAAGATCCGCGCCATGGAAATCATCGACGAGCTGGAACCCGAACGCCGGTCCTTTTATGCCGGTTGCATGGGCTACATCTCGGGGAACGGCAACATGGATACCTGCATTGCCCTGCGGACCACCCTGGTCAAGGATGGCACCATGTATGTCCAGGCCGGCGCCGGCATCGTCGCCGATTCGGTTCCGGAAAAGGAACACGAGGAATGCATGAACAAGGCCCGCGCCTTGGTGCGGGCGGCGGAAGAAGCGTTGGAATATACGCTGATCCGTCAATAAGCGGAAAAAGCCGGGGTCTGCCCCGGCTTTTTTTCGCCACCCCTTAGGCTGCGCCGTGAAACTCGAAACCGGCGCCGTCCACCGCCTTCTTAACCTGGCTCTCGTCGGCGCCATCGACGGTGACGGTGGCAGTTCCCAGGTCGATGGTCACGGCAGCGGCCGGAGCTTCGGCCTTGATCGCCGATTCCACCGAGCGGGCGCATCCCCCACAGGTCATGCCCGTCACCTTGTAAGTCTTGCTCATTACGGTCGCTCCAGCTGCGATTGAACATTTCCAGTGTGAAGCTTCCTCCCACCGGAAGGTCAAGCGGAAGTGTTGCTTGCGCTTCACTCGTACCATGCCATAGTACGTATTATTGCGGCATATGACATATGCGGAATTAATGAAGCTTCGCCCCCTGACCATCCGCCGGCTGTTTGTATGGTTGGCGCTGGCGCTGACCCTGTGCGCATTGCCATTTCCTGCAAGCCAGGCCTTGGCCCAAACGATTGAACTGACCGTTCAAGACCAAGACATTGAACTGAACGCGCTGCTTGAACACCGCGTCGATCCCGATGGGGTGTTGAATGCGGCGAACCTGATCAAATCCGATGTCTATCAATGGGACCACGATGGTTTCCAAGCCTTCGGCTATACCAGCGACGTGCATTGGTTCCGTCTGCGTTTGCTCCGCCCCCCCCCTGTGGCCGATGAATGGGTTTTGGAATTGGGCCGCCCGTTCATGGATGACGTCCGCATTTTCATCGACGACGGGCGAAAGATGGAAGAACACCGCCTGGGCGACCATATCCCCGTCGCCCAGCGCCCCTTGCCCACGCGCATGATGGTTTTGCCGCTGAAACTGCCGGCTGATCGTCCCATCACCCTTTTGATCCGCACCCAAACCACCAGCGCCACCGCCCTGACCGCCAGCTTGTCCCGCCCCTTGTTCTTCGCCAACCGCGAGGGACGCGAAAGCCTGTATTACGGCGTATTCTATGGCATCTATATCGTCGTCATCTTGTTCCACCTGACCATCGGCAGCTGGATCGGCGACCGGTTGCATCTGATTTACGCCGTCTTCGCCAGCTGCCAAATGATTTCGTACACGTTCATCAACGGATATGGGCAGATTCTGCTTGATCAAAGCTGGCCCTATCTCAGTGATCGCGTCATCAACATCACCAACTTCACCTCTTGCTTCCTGGCCATATGGCTGTGGATCGAAATTTTGGGGATGAAGCGCAATTACCCAAGAATTTTCAGGGTGTATCAGGGGATCGCCGGGCTATTCCTGGCCGCCCTTGTGGTCGGCTGGGGCGATCTTTACCCCCGCATCGCCCCGGGGGCCTTTTTTCTCATCGCCGGCACGTCCTTCGCTTCGTTGGGCTTGGCCGCCGACCAATTGCGGCAAAACCCCGCCCATCGCACCTTGTGGTTCTTCACCGTGGGTTTTGCCGTGGTTTGTGTCGCCTTAAGCATTCACGTGTCGGCGTTGCTGGGCCTAGTTCCGTTATACCTGTTGCCGGAAAATCTGCACCAGATCAGCGCCCTGACCCATCTCACCTTATTATCCGCCGGACTGATCTATCGCATCCGTGAAATGAACCAAGAACGATCCTCGGCCCGCGAAGAGGCCATCACCGCCTCGGCCCGCGCTGATGGCCAACGTTCACTGGTGGCCATGCTGTCACACGAATTCCGCACCCCCTTGGTCATGATCCATTCGGCCGCGCAAATGATCCGCTTCCGCGAAACCGCCATGGCTTCGGGCACGCGGGAGCGGCTGGAACGCATCGAAGGAACGGCGCGGCGGTTATCTGCTTTGATCGACGTGTTTTTGGCCAGCGACGCCTTGGACCAGGGCAAGATCGTCCTGACCCCGCGTGAAGGGGAAATATCGGTGCTGGTCGAGCGGGTCCTGCCCCAATTCGGCGGCCAAGCCCGGCGCATCCAGGTCGCGCAATTTCCCCCCATCCGTTTGATCGCCGACCATGACCTGCTGGGGGTGGCGCTGCGCAATTGCTTGGCCAATGCCTTGAATTATTCGCCGCCCCAAAGCCCGGTCTGGCTGAGTTTAAGCGTTACCGACGGCACCGTCAGCATCTGCGTCAGGGATGAAGGCCCCGGCATTGCGGCGGAAGAGCTGGAACATATCGGCACGCCTTATTATCGGGGCCGTCACAGCAGCCACAAAGCCGGCAGCGGCTTGGGGATCAGCATGATCCGCACCATCATCCAAGCCCATGGCGGCTCGATGACGGTGCACAGCGTCCTTGGCGCCGGCACCACCATCACCTTGTCCTTGCGTGATTTCAGCGCCCCGTCCCCTGCTTGACGATGGTGGTCAGCGGAACCAGGGTGAACCCCCTGGTTTCCAAACCGGGCAACCATGTCGCCAGGGCCTCGATGGTGCCGTCATGGGGGTGGCCGATGGCGATGGCGACGCCGTGCTTGCGGGCATAAGCCTCGGTCTGCGCCAATTGTCCGCGCACCGCCGCCACCGACATCTCGTTATCAAGAAAGATATGGCGGGCGGCAAAAGGAACGCCGTATTGCCGGGCCAAATCGGGGGCGACACTCTTTTGCGTGGTCACCGAATCCAGGAACAGCAGGCCACGGGCGCGGATTTCCTCCATCACCACATTCATGCCGGCGCGATCGGCGGTAAAGCGCGAGCCCATATGGTTATTGATGCCGACGAAGCCATCGAAACGGCTTAAGCCCCAGCGCAGCCGACGCCGCAATTCCTCGATCGGCAAACCAACTTCCAACACGTCGGGACCGGGGTCATAGGATTCGCTTTGCGGCTGCATGGGGACATGAACCATCAATTCATGCCCGCGCTGATGCGCATTTTGGGTAATGCCGCGCAGGTTCTCGGCATAAGTCATCCACGCCAGGGTCAAGGGCGGCGGCAAGGCCACCACCTTTTCGCTGCGACGACGATCAACCCCCAGATCGTCGATGACCACGGCGATCAGCGGCCGCCCCGCCAAGGGCGGCGGCGGCACGGCAAAGCGAATCCAGGCCGGTTTGCCGGTCGGGGAAATCGGCG
This sequence comes from Magnetospirillum sulfuroxidans, assembly GCF_018224925.1. Classification (GTDB taxonomy): domain Bacteria; phylum Pseudomonadota; class Alphaproteobacteria; order Rhodospirillales; family Magnetospirillaceae; genus Magnetospirillum; species Magnetospirillum sulfuroxidans. The sequence continues at coordinate 656,217 of NZ_JAGTUF010000001.1, forward strand.
CTGGCGGCGGCGGCAACGGCAACGGCAACGCGGCCAGTTCGGACGGTGCCGGCGATGGCGGCGCCGGATCTTCGTCCGACGGATCGAAACCATCATCGGCCATGCCGCCGGGGCGAGGCATGGGAATCGGGGTCAAGGGGTCGAATTTTTCCGGCTCGGGCTCGGGTTCGGGCAGAACCAGCATCTCGTCCTGCGGCGACGGACGGTCAACCTGCATTTCCGCCTGTTCCCAGGCCTTGCTTTGCTGACGTTCCGAGCGTGCCGACAAAATCCCATAGCCGACACCAACGCCAATGCCGACACCGCCCAACAGCACGACGGCCATCAGCAAGGTGACCGCCCATGGCTTGTGATGGGTGGGGGCACGCCTGCTTTCCATCAACATGCGCCGAATTTCGCGCCGCGACACCCAAAACCCTCCTACCGAACCGGAAGCCGGTTTATAGCCCCTGCCCCGTATCGCCGCAACAACCGGGAGCCAGTCCTTCCAGGATCGGACAATCGGGGCGATCGTCGCCGTGACAGCGACTGATCAAGCCTTCCAGGGTTTGGCGGATGGCTTGCAACGCGGCGATTTTTTGCTCCACCGCCAGCACGTGACCTTGGGCGATGCGCCGAACATCGGCGCTGGCGCGGTCGCGGTCGCGCCACAAGGTCAGCAAATCGCCGACATCGTGGACGGAAAACCCCAACGACCGGGCTTTTTGGATGAATTTCAGCGTCTCGACCTCGGCATCGCCGTAATCGCGATAGCCCGAGGCAGTGCGTCCCGCCGCCGGGATCAGGCCGATTTCCTCATAGTAGCGGATGGTCTTGGCGGCGACACCCGACCGCTTGGCCGCTTGGCCGATATTCATTTCCCCCTCCACCGTCGCAGCAACAAGGAATTGGAAACCACCGAGACACTGGAAAAGGCCATCGCCGCCCCGGCGATGACCGGCGTCAGCAAGGCCAGGGCCGAAGCCGGAATGGCCACCACGTTATAGAAAAAGGCCCAGAACAGATTTTGGCGGATCTTGGCCCGTGTCGCCCGCGAAATCGACAATGCCGCCGGCAGCAAGGCCGGATCGCCCTTGACCAGGGTGATCCCCGCCGCCTGCATGGCCACGTCGGTGCCGGTGCCCATGGCGATGCCCACATGGGCGGCGGCCAAGGCCGGGGCGTCGTTGACGCCGTCACCGACCATGGCAACCACAGAGCCCCCGGCCTTCAGCCGTTCGATCTCGGCGGCTTTGTCTTCGGGCAGAACTTCGGCGATCACCCGGCTGATGCCCAGCGCCTGGGCCACCACGGCGGCGGCGCGGGCATTATCGCCGGTCAGCATCACCGATTGCACCCCCAAGGCGGCCAGACCGGCCACGGCGGCGGCGGCGCTGTCCTTGACCGGGTCGGCGACGGCGATACAGCCCAGCACCACGCCGTCGGCGGCAACCCACATGACGGTCCGGCCGGATTGTTCCTCGGCGGTGGCGGCGGCGGCGAAAGCGGCCATGGACAATCCCCGTTCGCTCATCAGCCGCGACGAGCCGACCAGCACGGCGATCGCATCCACCTCGGCCTCCAATCCCCGCCCCGGCAGGGCCTTGAACGAAGCCGGCGACGACAGCGCCACACCGGCCGCGTGGGCCAGCACCGCCCGCGCCAGCGAATGCTCGCTGCCCTGCTGAGCCGATGCCGCCAGACGCAGCAAGGCCGGATCACCATGCACCGCCACCACCGCCGGTTTTCCCTGTGTCAGCGTCCCGGTCTTGTCGAAAACCATCACCGTGATCGAATGGGCCAGTTCCAGCGCCTCGGCGTCCTTGATCAGGATGCCGTGACGGGCGGCCATGCCGGTGCCGACCATGATGGCGGTGGGCGTGGCCAGTCCCAGCGCGCAGGGGCAGGCGATCACCAGCACCGAAACGGCGGCGACGAAAGCCAGATGCAGATCACCGGCCAATAACCACCACCCCAGGAAGGACAGCGCCGCGATAGCCACCACCACCGGCACGAAAATAGCCGAGATGCGGTCCACCAGTTTTTGCACCGGCGCCTTCGATGCCTGCGCCCCCTGAACCATGCGAATGATGCGGGAAATGGTGCTTTCCGCCCCCACCCGCGTGGCGCGGACCCGCAACAGGCCATCGCCATTGATCGCCCCGGCGACGACATCGTCGCCGCTTTGCTTGGCCACCGGCAGGCTTTCGCCGGTAATCAACGCCTCGTCCACTTGCGAAACGCCCTCGATCACCAGACCATCCACCGGCACCCGCTCGCCCGGACGGATTTGCACCACGTCGCCCGGATGCACGGCATCGGCGGGAATTTCCAACAACCGCCCGTCGCGTTCCACCCGCGCACTTTGCGGCCGCAACGTCATCAGGGCGCGGATGGCGCCGGCGGCCGAGCGCTTGGCCCGCGTCTCCAGCAATTTGCCCAGCAGCACCAGGGTGATGACCACGGCGGCGCCTTCGAAATAAAGATCGGCATGATCGCCGTGACCTTGCGCCACCGCCCAGGCCGAAATCCCCCAAGCGGCCGAAGTCCCCAGCACCACCAACACATCCATATTGCCGGCGCCGCCGCGCAACGAAGTCCAGGCGCCGCGATAGAAACGCCAGCCGATCCAAAACTGTACCGGCGCCGACAAGATCAATTGCCCCCACCCCGGCACCGTCCACGGCCAGCCGGCCAGATGGGCGACCATCCCCAGCACCAGCGGCAAGGTCAAAAGCGCGGACACCGCCAATCGCCAGCTTTGCCGCCGCAGATCCGCGGCATGGGCGACTTCGTCCCGTCCCATCTGGACGTCTTCGTTGATCACCACCTGGGCGGTGAAGCCGGCTTTTTCCACCGCCAGCACCACGTCGGCCGCCGCCACCGTGCCGGCGGCGAAGCCGACCCGCGCCCGCTCGGTGGCCAGATTGACGCTGGCCTGGGTCACCCCCGCCACCTTGCCCAGCACCTTTTCCAACCGGGTCGAACACGCGGCGCAGGTCATGCCGCCAATGGCCAGTTCAAGTGTGTCTTCGGCAACGGAAAAGCCGGCCTTGCCGACGGCCTCGACCAAGGCGATGCCGCCGATGCGGCTGCCGTCGAAATGGATATCGGCCAGTTCGCTCGCCAGCGACACCTTGGCGTCAACGACGCCATCCAGCCGAGACAAGACTTTTTCCAGCCGGGTCGAGCAGGCGGCGCAGATCATCCCCCGCACCGGCAGCGAAATATGGGTTTGGATGGATTGGACAGACATGACGTTCAGGCCCCGGATTTCGACCTTGACCAGTAAGGACCTTCCAGTCACCGGAAGGTCAAGGGGTTAATACCAAAAATCGGCTTTTTAATACCGTTTTAAACGGGCACACTGCCCGCCAATGGAGTCCGACAAGAATCTCCAAGCCACTTGAGGGAGGAAAATGTATGAGTCCGGAGATTTTTGCCGTCGAAATTCTGGCGCGGGTCGAGAAGCTTGTCCTTGAAGTCGCCGACATTGCCGGCAGCATCGACGATGTTTCTAAATTCGTCGTCCAGCAACGCGATGGCTTCGCCCATATCCGGACCATCACCCAGCAGCTTGATGGCCTGATCGGCCAAATCGCCGCCGATGGCGACGCCACCAATCAGGTAGCGATCGAAGCCGGCGACAATTCCCGCCGATCGCTGGCCACCGTGCGCGCCGCCTTGGGCGATATCGGCGCTTTGGCTGAATCGGTCCGCGCCATTCAGGCGCAATTGTCGCACCTTGACGCCATGTTGTCGGAAGTGGGCAACAGCGCCCAATCCATCCAGATGATCGCCGGCCAGACCAATCTGCTGGCACTCAACGCCACCATCGAAGCGGAACGGGCGGGCGAAGCCGGCCGCGGCTTCGCCGTCGTCGCCTCGGCGGTGAAAACCCTGTCGCGCCGCACCTCCGAGGTCACCGCCGGTATCGACGGCGCCGTCTCTTCGCTGTCCGAAAGCATCGCCGAACTGGTCCGGGCCAGCGCCGCGACAGTGGACATCGCCGGCGACGTCAACCAAGGCGTCAACATCATCAGCGCCACAGTGGAAGGCTTTGATCAGGCATTGTCCACCGTCGCCGCCAAGGTCGAGGATATTTCCGCCGCCAGTGCCGATAGCCGGGTGCAATGCGAGGACGTGGTCGATTATGTCGATACCTTTAACGTCAGCCTGGAAACCACCGGCAACGATTTGAAGGACGCCGACGAACGCATCACCGCCTTGCTGCACAAGGCCGAGGAATTGATGGGCTTCATCAGCGATCATGGCTATGACACCCCCAACCGCATTTTCATCGATTCGGCACGCAGCACGGCTGCGGCCCTGTCGACCCTTTTCACCCAAGCCGTGGACCGGGGCGAAATCGGCATCACCGCCTTGTTCGACGAGAATTACCGCCTTATTCCCGCCAGTAACCCGGAACAATTCCTGACCGGGTTCAATGATTTCGCCGATCGCACCTTGCGCCCGATCCAAGACGCGCAACTGGCGCTGTCGCCGCTGCTGCTGATCTGCGCCGCCGTCGATCGCAACGGCTATTTGCCGACCCATCAAGAGCAATATTCCAAGCCGCAAGGCAATGATGTGGTGTGGAACAACGCCAATTGCCGCAACCGCCGTTTCTTCGCCGACCGCGCCGGCCTGCGTTCGGCCCGCAATCAGGCGCCCTTTTTGTTGCAGACCTATCGCCGCGACATGGGCGGCGGCAAATTCATCTTGCTCAAGGAGGCCTCGGCCCCGATCTGGGTCAAGGGACGCCATTGGGGCGGCTTCCGCGTCGCCTTCAAGGCCGGCGATCAAGGCTGAATTCGACGCCGCGTCCTTGACCTGAGCGCATCGCCCCTGCATTCTTCGCCCCTGATCCATCTTCCGGGGCGATTGTCAGCCATGTTCCTGCTGATCGACAATTACGACAGCTTCACCTATAACTTGTGGCACTATTTGGGCGAATTGGGCGCCGCGGTCGAGGTGCGGCGCAACGATGCCCTGACCGTCGCCGAGGCCATGGCCATGAACCCGGAAGGCATCGTCATTTCGCCCGGCCCGTGCGATCCCGATCGCGCCGGCATCTGTCTTGATCTGATCACCGCCGCCGCCGCCGGCAAGGTGCCGCTGTTCGGCGTCTGCCTGGGCGAACAGGCCATGGGCCAAGCCTTCGGCGGCAAGGTCATCCGGGCGCCGCATCCCATGCACGGCAAGGTCGACACCATCCATCACGATGGCACCGGCTGCTTCGCCGGCCTGCCCTCGCCCTTCAGGGCCACGCGCTACCATTCGCTGGTGGTCGATCGCGCCAGCCTGCCCGATTGCCTGCATGTCTCGGCCTGGACCGAGGATGGGCTGATCATGGGCCTGACCCATCATGATCTGCCGGCCTGGGGCGTCCAGTTCCATCCGGAAAGCATCGAGACCGAGCATGGCCACGCCATGCTGCGGAATTTCGTCGATCTGTGCCGCCGCACCAAAGGGAACGCCGCCTGATGAACACCCCCGCCCCCGTCCCGACCAGCCTTGCCTTGATGAAGGAAGTTCTGGGCCGCGTCGCCGCCGGTCACTCCATGTCCGAGGATCAGGCCGAGGAAGTCTTCGAGGTCATCATGTCCGGCGACGCCACCCCGGCCCAGATCGGCGGTCTGCTGATGGCCCTGCGCGTGCGCGGCGAAACCGTCGAGGAAATCACCGGCGCCGCCCGCATCATGCGGGCCAAGGCCTTGCCGGTCGAGGCTCCGGCCGGAGCCATCGACACCTGCGGCACCGGCGGCGATGGTTCGGGCACCTATAACATTTCCACGGCCGCCGCTTTCGTCGTCGCCGGCGCCGGCGTGCCGGTGGCCAAGCACGGCAACCGCGCCTTGTCGTCGAAATCCGGTTCCGCCGACGTGCTGGCGGCGCTGGGGATCAAGGTCGATGCCGACATGGCCTTGATCCGTGAAAGCTTGTGGGACAACAATATCGGCTTCATGATGGCGCCGCGTCATCACAACGCCATGCGCCACGTCGCCGGCCCACGGGTCGAGCTGGGCACCCGGACCATCTTCAATCTGCTGGGACCGCTGGCCAATCCGGCCCAGACCAAGCTTCAAATCCTCGGCGTTTTCGCCAGCCAATGGGTCGAACCCATGGCCGAGGTTCTGGGCCGCCTGGGCATCGAACGGGCCTGGGTGGTGCATGGGCTGGATGGACTGGACGAATTGACCACCACGGCGCCGTCCGTGGTGTCGGAATGGAAAGACGGCAAAGTCCACAGCTTCGAAGTCCGCCCCGGCGATGCCGGCCTGAAAATGGCCCATGCGTCGGAACTCAAGGGCGGTGACGCCGAGGTCAACGCCGCCGCCCTGCGCGCTTTGCTGGACGGCGCCCATGGCGCCTATCGCGATATCGTGCTGTTCAACGCCGCCGCCGCCCTGATCGTCGCCGGCAAGGCCGCCGATTTGAAGGAAGGCGCGGCCATCGCCGCCAAATCCATTGATGACGGCGCCGCCAAAGCGGCATTGGAACGCATGATCGCCATCACCAACCGCGAGGTCTGAACCATGTCCACCGGGACCATTTTGGACCGCATCTGCGACGACAAGCGCAAGGAAGTGGCCCTGCACAAAAGCCAGCGGCCGATTCAGGAATTGTTGCGCCGGGCCAAGGATCAGGCCCCGCCGCGCGGTTTCGCCGCCGCGCTGGATCGCAAGGTCGCGGAAATCGGCATCGGCCTGATCGCCGAGATCAAGAAAGCCTCGCCCTCGGCCGGGCTGATCCGGCCGACCTTCGAACCGGGGCAACTGGCCCGTGCCTATGCCCGCGCCGGCGCCGCCTGTCTGTCGGTGCTGACCAACAAGTTCTTCCAAGGCACCGACGCCCATCTGGGCGAGGCCCGCTCGGCGGTGGAATTGCCGGTGATCCGCAAGGATTTCGTCGTCGATCCCTATCAGATCGTCGAATCGCGGGCGCTGGGCGCCGATTGCGTGCTGCTGATCGTCGCCGCCCTGTCCGATGACGAATTGGCCAACATGGAGGATATCGCCCTCGGATACGGCATGGATGTGCTGGTCGAAGTCCATGACGAAGCCGAATTGGAACGGGCGCTGAAGCTGAAATCGCCGCTGATCGGCGTCAATAACCGCAATCTCAAGATCATGAAAACCGATCTTGGCACCACCGAACGGCTGGCGCCGCTGATTCCGGCCGATCGTCAGTTGGTGTGCGAAAGCGGCATCGACAGTCCAAGCGACATCAAGCGCATGATCGCCGCCGGGGCCAAACGCTTCCTCATCGGCGAATCGCTGATGAAGCGCCCGGATGTGGAGATGGCGACCAAAATTCTATTGGCCGGGGCCAAGGGCTGAACCATGGCTGACCTTACCCATTTCGACGCCACCGGCAACGCCGTCATGGTCGATGTTTCAGACAAGGCCGAAACCGAACGGGTGGCGGTGGCCGCCGGTTCGGTGATCATGGCGGCTGAAACCATGGCCCTGATCGAAACCCGTGGGGTGAAAAAGGGCGATGTGTTGGCGGTGGCGCAACTGGCCGGCATCATGGGGGCCAAGCGGACCCCCGACCTGATCCCGTTATGCCATCCGCTGGCGCTGACATCGGTCAAGGTCGAACTGAGCCTGGCACCGCAGCGCAATGCCGTCGACATCGTCGCCACCTGCAAGCTGAAGGGCCGCACCGGGGTTGAAATGGAGGCGCTGACCGCCGTCTCGGTGGCGGCGCTGACCGTTTACGACATGGTCAAGGCGGTGGATAAATCCATGCATATCACCGATATCCGCCTGCTGCACAAAGCCGGCGGCAAATCCGGCACCTATCAGGCCGCGCCATGATCGCCGTCGAGGTCGCCCTGTCCCGTGTGGTCGCCGACCTTGTCCCCACCACCGGCGAAACCGTTGCCTTGTCCCAATCCCTGCACCGGGTGCTGGCCGCCGATTGCGCCGCCCGCGTTTCCCATCCGCCGCTGGACGTTTCCAGCATGGATGGCTATGCCTTGCGCGCCGCCGACGCTCCCGGCCCGTTGACCGTCCTGGGCGAAGCCGCCGCCGGCCATCCGTTCGAAGGCGTCATCGCCAGCAAACAAGCCATCCGCATCTTTACCGGCGCGGCCATCCCCGCCGGCGCCGATTGCGTCGCCATGCAGGAAGATTGCCGGCGCGATGACAATCTGGTCAGCATCGATAGCCCCATCGCCGCCGGCGCCCATATCCGCCGCGCCGGAATGGATTTCCACCACGGCCAGGTTTTGCTGAAAGCCGGCACCTTAATGGGGCCACGCCAGATCGCCCTGGCCGCGGCGATGAACCTGCCCTGGCTGCCGGTGCGCCGCCGGCCCCGTGTGGCGATCATGTCGTCCGGCGATGAAATCACCATGCCGGGCGAGCCCATGCGGGCGGGACAATTGCCATCCTCCAACGGTCCGGGCTTGGCCGCCCTGGTCCAGGCCAATGGCGGCGAAGCGGTGCAATTGGGCATCGCCGCCGATACCCGGCAATCCCTGGCCGCCATGATCGCCGCCGCCCGCGGCTGCGATCTGCTGGTGACGTCGGGCGGGGCCTCGGTCGGTGATTACGACATGGTTCAAGACGCGCTGACCGATCACGGGCTTACGCTGGATTTCTGGAAAATCGCCATGCGTCCGGGAAAACCGCTGATGTTTGGCCACCTCCGCCACGTCCCGGTGCTGGGATTGCCCGGCAATCCGGTGGCCGCCATGGTCTGCGCCACGGTGTTTCTGCGCCCCATGCTGCGCTGCCTGTTGGGCTTGCCGCCGCATAATCCGCTGGTCAGCGCCACACTGGCGACCGAGATGCCGGCCAATGACGCCCGCCAGGATTATGTTCGGGCCACCCTGACCCGCAAACCCAACGGCGCGATCATCGCCCAGCCCTTCGGCCGCCAGGATTCCGGCGCCCTGTCCGGCCTTGCCGGCGCCGATTGCCTGATCGTGCGCGCCCCCCACGCCCAGGCCGTCAAAGCCGGCGACGCCGTCGCCATTCTCCCCCTGCACGGCGATTGCTGAACCCCGCATAAGAGCCTTGACGACAAGATGGAACAGGCATAGAACAAAAGCCGAAGTTTAGGCTTTGTTCCAATGTGCCGCCCAGCCAGATTCCACTGGAGGCGGGGAGGAAGCATCCATGCTGACGCGCAAGCAATATGAATTGCTGATGTTCATCGACGAGCGCCTTCGCGCCACCGGTATTTCGCCGTCTTTCGACGAAATGAAGGACGCCTTGGACCTGAAATCGAAATCGGGTATCCACCGTCTGATCACCGGCCTGGAAGAACGCGGCTTTATCCGCCGTCTGGCCCATCGCGCCCGCGCCCTGGAAGTGGTCAAGCTGCCGGAAAATCTGGGCGACCAGCCCTTGCCGGCGCCGTCGGCGAAATTCTCCCCCACGGTGATCCAAGGCGGGTTCAATCAGAACGCCTTGGCCGGCGCCACCCCGATGGCCGGCGCCGCCGATGCGGTGTCGCTGCCGCTATATGGCAAGATCGCCGCCGGCACCCCCATCGAAGCCCTGGCCGACCACACCAATACGGTGGAAGTCCCCGCCGCCTTGTTGGGGGGCGGGCAGCATGCCCATTACGCCCTGACGGTGGAAGGCGATTCCATGATCGAAGCCGGCATTCTTGACGGCGACACCGTGTTGATCCGTCGCTGCGACACCGCCGAAGCCGGAACCATCGTCGTCGCCCTGGTCGATGACCAGGAAGCCACCTTGAAGCGGCTGCGCCGCAAGGGGGCCTCCATCGCCCTGGAACCGGCCAACAAAGCCTATGAAACCCGCATCTTTCCGCCGGACCGGGTCAAGGTCCAGGGCCGTCTTATCGGCCTGCTCCGCGCCTATTGACGAACAGGGAGGCCCCCATGCCGATGTCGTCCACCCAGCGTTTCGCCTTCACCGCCGATGGCCGCCCCACCGACGGTCCCGCCGGCATGAACGTCACCTATGTGGGCCGCATCAACCGCAAATTGGCCGAAGCCGATGCCCGGCGGCGGTTCGAGGAATGGCAAAGCCTGCCCAGTCTTTTGGCCCGCCGCTGGTCCAGCAATCAGGTCGTGGTGCGCTGACCCCAGACGGAATTCCAGCAAAAAGCCCCTTCCGCCAATGGCGGAAGGGGCTTTTTTCATGAATGAGGTCAGGCCATTTGCGCCGAACCAAGTCCAAATAAGCAAAAGATCGGGGGCAAAAGCCCCCGATCTGAAATTTTCCGCTTTCTATTCGCTCAGCAGCTTGTTCCACCAGCCGCGACGGGAAGGCACGGCCGGAGCCGGGGCCTCTTCCGTCACCACTTGCGGGACCGGGGTGACCTCAACGGCGACATTGTCGCTCGCCTCTGTCACCGGAGCAGACGGAACCTCGACAAGTGCAACAGCCTCTGGGGCTGGGGCCGCGGGATTGGGAGCTTCGGCAGCAACAACCGCCTCTTCCACCTTTTCCTTGGCCTTGGCCCGGCTGCGCGGCTTTTTCGCCGGCTCTGCCGCAGCCTCACCCTCGGCGCTCTTGGCCCGGCTGCGACGCTTGGGCTTGTCCTCGACGGCGGCTTCGTCTCCGGTTTCAGCCGTTTCGGTCTTGGCCCGGCTGCGACGCTTGGGCTTATCCTCGCTGAGGGTCGCGTCGGCGCCGTCTTCGACCTTGGCCTTCGCCCGGCTCCGCCGCTTGGGCTTGTCCTCGGCGATCGCCGCCACCTCTTGGGTGGTTTCAACCGCATCAACCACCATGTTCTCAACCGTCGCGGCCTTGGTGGCGGCGGCTTCGGCCTCGGCTTCGGCAGCCGCCTCGGCCCGGGCAAAGACGTCGGCGACGGCGTCGGGATTGGACATCAGCGAAATGTCGGGCACACCACCTTCCGGCAATTGCTGCGGCGCTTCGTTGATTTCACCGTCGCGATTGCGGCGACGGCGACGACCGCCACGGCGACCACGACGACGCTTGCGCCGCTCTTCCTCGGTTTCGCCTTCCACCCGGTCGGCATCACCGTCTTCATCGTTATCTTCGGCCGATTCACCGGCTTCGCTCTCGCCTTCGCCGATTTCGGCGTCACCTTCGGCGGCTTCGTCCTGTTCGTCTTCGCCACCAGCTTGCGACGATTGTTCTCCTGGCGTCTTCCGCCGCCGACGCCGACGCCGACGCCGCTTGCGATTCTCGCCATCCGCGTCCTTGTCGCCACCGGCTTCGGCATTTTCAGCCGCCTCATCCTCGGTCTCGGCCTCGGATTCGATCTCGGATTCCTCTTCGACCTCATCCTCTTCATCCTCTTCGGGGACGCTGAGCGGGATGTCTTGGACCGGAATCGGGCGGGGTTCTTCGGGCCGGTTCTCGCCACGCACCCGCTCCATGCGCAGGTTCGGCGCGATCAGCTCGTCATCACCCAGCAAGAAGACGCGGAACTGATAGCGCTCCTCGATGGCGGCCAGGGCGTCACGCTTTTGGTTCAAGATATAAAGCGCGATCTGCGACGGCACGTAAACGGTGACTTCCGACGACCGGCGGCGGATCCCTTCTTCCTCGATGGCGCGCAAAACATGCACCGCCGACGATTCCACCGCCCGCACCAGACCGGTGCCGGCGCAATGCGGGCACGGCGAGAAGGTGGTTTCCTGCAAGGACGGGCGCAAACGCTGACGCGACAGTTCCAGCAGGCCGAAAGCACTGATCTTGCCGACCTGGATACGGGCGCGATCATTCTTCAACGCGTCCTTCAACCGGCGTTCGACCGCATGGTTGTTGCGGTTTTCTTCCATGTCGATGAAGTCGATGACCACCAGACCGGCAAGGTCGCGCAGACGCATCTGCCGGGCGATTTCCTCGGCCGCTTCCACATTGGTCTTGAACGCCGTCTCTTCGATGTGGCGTTCCTTGGTGGAACGGCCGGAATTGACGTCGATAGCCACCAAGGCTTCGGTCTGGCTGATGACGATATAGCCGCCCGAGCGCAATTGCACGATGGGCGAGTGCATGGCGTCAAGCTGACTTTCCACCTGATAGCGATGGAACATCGGCATGATCGGGTCTTTGTAGGGCTGGACCTTCTTGGCATGGCTGGGGGTCAGCATGCGCATATAGTCCTTGGCCAGACGGTAGCCTTCGTCGCCGTCAACCAACACTTCGTCGATGTCACGAGCATAAAGATCGCGGATCGAGCGCTTGATCAGGCTGGCTTCTTCATAGACCAACGACGGCGCGGTGGATTTCAGCGTCAGCTCGCGCACGCTGTCCCAGGCCCGCAACAGATATTCGTAATCGCGCTTGATCTCGGTCTTGGACCGTTCCGAACCGGCGGTGCGGACGATCACCGCCATGCCTTCCGGGCATTCCAATTCGCCGGCGATGGCCTTCAAGCGGCGGCGATCGGTGGCGCTGGTGATCTTGCGCGACACCCCGCCGCCCCGGGCGGTGTTGGGCATCAAGACGCAATAGCGGCCGGCCAGCGACAGATAGGTGGTCAGCGCCGCGCCCTTATTGCCGCGTTCTTCCTTGACCACCTGCACCAGCATGATCTGGCGCCGCTTGATGACTTCCTGGATTTTGTAATTGCGCAACAGACGGGCGCGCCGACGTTCCAGTTCCTGTTCGCTGACTTCGTCGCCGCCGCCGACGGTTTCCACCGGCTTGGGCGCGGCTTCGTCGCCACCTTCGGCCGCCGGGCCGGCTTCGCCTTCCGGCTGGGCTTCGTCGCCGGTTTCGACATCGGCGGTGTGCGCGACCTCGTCGCCCCGGGCTTCGGCTTCGGCCCGAGCGTCATCGTCGTTGTCTTGGCTGCTTTCGCGCATGGCTTCGGCCTTTTGCGCGGCCAGCAAGGCCTGACGATCCGCCACCGGGATCTGAAAATAATCCGGGTGGATTTCGCTGAACGCCAGGAAGCCGTGACGGTTTCCGCCGTAATCAACGAAAGCGGCCTGCAACGACGGTTCGACGCGAACCACCTTGGCCAGATAAATATTGCCCTTAAGCTGCTTTTTGGCGCTGGTCTCGACGTCCAGTTCTTCCAGTCGAGTGCCGTTGACCACGACGACCCGGGTCTCTTCCGGGTGTGTGGCGTCGATGAGCATACGCTTGACCATTAAATCCTAATCTCCGTGGCGCCGCCGGCACTGCGCCCGGCCGGATCAAGTCCAGACCTGGGGGCGCCTGATAGCCAAGGCGGGAATATGCTGAAACGAAGCCGGCGGCGCCTGCGGGGGAATCCACTGTCGATGCGCTGAATGCGGACATGGGCGGAACCTGCTGGCGGGCATCGCGCCCGGCTTCGAAAAGGTTTCTAGACGGCAGACAGCAAGTCCGAAACTGGCTTAAGAGCTTGAAGGCATTGGCGAAAATCGCTCAACGCCAGACTCTTTCGCGCCATCCATCCCAACGGGAGGTCCAGGCCCACTTATCTGCGATTGTCAAAATAGCCGGCCTGTTGGCTTTCCACAATCATCTTCTTGTGCCATGACAAATTCGCATCACTTGGATGAAGAGTCATCGGAATCAATGCGTTTTGAGTTGAAGCTGAGATTCCGTGTGCGCTATACCCGTTAACACTCGCTCAATCATCTGTGAGAGAGAATGGAGGCCATGAAGGCTCAATCGGGTTTCCTGCGCGCCACGCTGGCGTTCATAGTGCTGATGACGGCGGCCAGTTTGGCCACCGAAGCCTTGGCGCGGGCGCAGGTCTTGGCCACCCGGCTGGGGACGCACCCCGACAATGTCACCCGCGTGGTCATGGACGTCTCGGAAAATCTGACCATTTCAAGTTCCGTCCAAGCCGCGCCGGAACGCATTATCTTGAATGCCGGTGAACTGGACTGGCGCGACGTGAACGCCGCCCGCCGTTCGTTTGGCGTGGTCCAGGGGCTGCGTTATGAGAACGGCCAGATTCTGGTCGATTTGAAAGAACCGGCGCTGGTCAAATCGTCGTTCATGATCCCCCCCCGCGACGGCCTGGGCTGGCGCTTGGTGGTGGACGTGCAAAAGACGACACGGGCCAACTTCCTGGCCGCCGCCTATCCCGCCGCGTCCGTACCTGCGCCTGCGGCACAGCCGCGCCGCATTGCCGCCCCGGCCACCGCCCCCACCCCGGCGCCGTCCCGTTCCATCGTTGTCTATTCCCCCGAAGTAAGCCCCGCCGCCACGGCCCCGGCGCCGGTCATTGTGGCGGCGACGCCGCTTCCCGCCCCGCCGCCGCCGGCCCCCGTCATCACCGCCGCCGAGCCTGAAGCGGTCGTTGCCGTCCAGCCGCCGCCCGCTCCGCCGCCACAACGGCCAAGGACCACCAATACCGGTGCGCCCATGCTATCGGCGCCGGTGCCGCCGCCGCTGGCCCGGCCGATTGTCGAAGTCTCGACCGCTTCGGCGGCGCCAACGCCAGCCCCCGCCATTGCCGAAGAACCCGAAATAGCCGCCGCCCCGGTCCGCGCCCCCGCTGCCGCGCCGCAACCACGCAGCCCGCGCAGCGAAGGCAAGGTGGTGGTGGTGATCGATCCCGGTCATGGCGGCGTCGATCCCGGCGCCCTGGGCGTATCGGGTATCTATGAAAAGCACATCACCTTGGCCATGGCCCGAGAGGTGAAAAGCCAATTGGAACGCAGCGGCCGCTATAAGGTCCATCTGACCCGCGACCGCGACATCTTTATCCGTCTGCGCGAACGCGTCGCCATCGCCCGCCAATACGGCGCCGATCTGTTCATTTCGTTGCACGCCGATTCGGTGTCCAACCCGCAATTGGCCGGCCTGTCGGTCTACACCTTGTCGCAGACCGCCTCGGACGGCGAGGCGCAATCCCTGGCCGACAAGGAAAACAAGGCCGATCTGCTGGCCGGAATCGACCTGTCGCACGAATCCGCCGATGTCGCCAACATCCTGATCGACTTGGCCCAGCGCGAAACCATGAACCGCTCCGCCGGTTTTGCCGGCGGCGTCGTCGATGAATTGGGCCGCGAAACCACGTTGTTGGGCAATACTCACCGCTTCGCCGGCTTTGCCGTGCTCAAAGCCCCCGATGTTCCGTCGATCCTGGTCGAACTGGGCTATTTGTCCAACCCCAGCGAGGAACGTCAATTGCGCCAGCCCGATTATCGGGCCAAGCTGGCCAAGGGCATTTCCCGCGCCATCGACCGCTATTTCCTCGAAGGACAAAAGGCGCGACGGCCTTAAGCTTGACGCTGGCAGGCCAACGGGGTACCACCGGCTGCACCTTGTTGTGTTGGAAGCCATGCTGCGAATCCTGACCATTTTGTTCAGCCTGCTGATCCTGCTGGCCATCGCCGCCGGCGGCGGCTCTTTGTACCTGTTCTGGCATTTCGGTCAGGGCCTGCCCGATTATCACCAATTGGCCCATTACGAGCCGCCGATCACCACCCGCGTCTATGGCGGCGACGGTCGTCTGGTGGCCGAATACGCGGTGGAAAAGCGCGCCTTTGTTCCCATCGGCGTTATCCCGCAACGGGTCAAGGACGCCTTTTTGTCGGCCGAGGACAAAGGGTTCTACGAACATCCCGGCGTCGATTTCATCGGTGTGGCCCGTGCCGTGCTGATCAACCTGCGCAATAAGGGCATGGGCGCCGATCGCCGGCCGGTAGGGGCGTCGACCATCACCCAGCAGGTGGCCAAGAACTTCCTGCTGACCAACGAAGTGTCCATCGAACGCAAGGTCAAGGAAGCCATCTTGGCCTTCCGCATCGAACGCGCGTTCTCGAAGGACCACATCCTCGAGCTGTATCTGAACGAAATCTACCTGGGCATGGGCAATTACGGCGTCGCCGCCGCCGCCAACAACTATTTTGACCGCGGTCTGGAAGAATTGAGCGTGGCCGAGGTCGCCTATCTGGCCGCCCTGCCCAAGGCTCCCAACAATTACCACCCGGTCCGCCATGCCCAAGCCGCCAAGGAGCGACGCGACTGGGTCATCGGCCGCATGCTGGAAGACGGCAAGATCAGCCAGGCCGAGTACACTGCCGCCATTGCCGAACCCCTGATCATGCGCAAGCGCGACGACGCCGCCATGATCGTCGGGGCCGATTACTTCGCCGAGGATATCCGCCGCGATCTGGTGACCAAATATGGCGAATCCGCTCTTTATAAGGGCGGATTGGTTGTGCGTTCGACCGTCGATGCCGATTTGCAGGCCCAGGCGTCGAAAGCGTTGCGTCATGGCTTGATGGCCTATGATCGCCGCCATGGCTGGCGCGGCCCGGTGACCCGCATCACCGCCGGTTCCGGCTGGCAGCAGCGTCTGGCGGCGATCGCCTATCCCAATGGCGGCGAGCCGTGGGATCTGGCGGTGGTGCTGACGGTCAGCGACGGCAGCGCCCAGATTGGCTTGGCCAACGGCGCCGATGGCACCATCCCGTTCAGCGAAATCCGCTGGGCTCGCCCCTGGCTCAAGGAAGAACATGTCGGGGTGGCGCCCAAGCGCCCCGCCGACGTGATCCAGCCCGGTGACGTCATCTTGGTCGAGGCCGTCGGCAAGACCGAAGACGGCAAGAATGCCGCCGCCGGGACCTATGCCCTGCGCCAGATTCCCAAGATCGAAGGCGCCTTGGTCGCCATCGACCCGCATACCGGCCGCGTCCTGGCCATGGTCGGCGGCTGGGCCTATGGCAAAAGCCAGTTCAATCGGGCGACACAAGCGCTGCGTCAACCGGGCTCGTCGTTCAAACCCTTCGTCTATCTGACGGCGTTGGAAAATGGCTATACCCCGTCCTCGCTGATCTTGGATGCCCCCATCGCCCTGCCGCAAGGGCCGGGCCTGCCCATGTGGCGGCCCAAGAACTACAGCGGCGATTTCCTTGGCCCGACGACGCTGCGCGTCGGCATCGAAAAGTCACGCAATCTGATGACCGTGCGTTTGGCCCAGGCCATCGGCATGGAAGCCATCGCCGATTACTCCAACCGCTTCGGCATCTATGATTCCCTGCCCCGGCAATTGGCCATGAGCCTGGGGGCCGGTGAAACCACCGTGCTGCGGCTGACCGCCGCCTATGCCATGCTGGTCAATGGCGGCAAGAAGATCGCGCCAACCCTGATCGATCGGGTGCAGGACCGCAACGGCCGCACCGTCTTCGTCCACGACCAGCGCTTCTGCGAAGGCTGTTGGCCGGTGCAATATTCGCAGCAGGAAATGCCGCGCCTGCCCGATATCCGTCCCCAGATCGTCGACCCGGTGTCGGCCTATCAGATGGTGTCGATTCTGGAAGGCGTGGTCCAACGCGGCACCGGCCGTTCGGTTTCCGCCGTCGGCAAGCCGCTGGCCGGCAAGACCGGAACCTCCAACGACAGTCTCGACACGTGGTTCGTCGGTTTTGGCCCCGATCTGGCCGTCGGCGTCTTCGTCGGCTTCGACGAACCGCACAGCCTGGGCGACCACGAAACCGGCGGCTCGGTCGCCGCGCCGATTTTCCGCGATTTCATGATGGACGCGCTGAAGAACCAGCCGGCAACCCCCTTCCGCGTGCCGCCGGGGGTGCGCATGGTTCGCGTCGATGCGGCCACCGGCCGCCCCGCCAGCCCCGGCGAGAACCGGGCCATCTGGGAAGCCTTCAAATCCAACGATCGCTTGCCGTCGGATCAGGAAGACGTGCTGGATGGCGGCGCATCGGACGGATTCAGCTTTAATCCATTGCCCGACGAAAGCGATGCGGCGCATGGCTTGGTGTCACCATTGCCGCAATTGCCGGCCGGGGCCACTCCGCCCTTGCCCGGCGGCTTGTATTGACAGTAAAAATGCCGGCTTGACCTGAGACCCGAGAGGAACAAACCTTTGCGCGCCGAAATCGAAGCGCTGGCCGCCGACATCCGCAAATCCGTCGCCCTGTTGAAGCGTCACCTGAACTGGGACGCCGCCCTGATGCGCCTGGATGAACTGAACGCCCAGGCCGAAGATCCCAATTTGTGGAATGACGGCGACAAGGCGCAAAAGCTGATGCGTGAGCGCACCCAGTTGGAAACCCAGATCACCGGCTGCCGCAAGTTGGAAGGCGACATGGATGACATGCTCGGCCTGATCGAACTGGCCGAGGCCGAGGGCGACAACGACGTCGCCGCCGATGCCGAGGCGCAGTTGCGCGGATTGAAGGATCTGGCCGGCAAGCTGGAACTGGAAACCCTGCTGTCGGGCGAAGCCGACGCCAATGATTGCTACCTGGAAATCAATTCCGGCGCTGGCGGCACCGAGGCCCAGGATTGGGCGGAAATGTTGCTGCGCATGTATAGCCGATGGGCCGAGAAAAAAGGCTATAAGCTGGAATTCGTCGAAGAAAGCGCCGGCGAAGGCGCCGGCATCAAATCAGCGACCATCCGCGTTGTCGGCCACAACGCCTATGGCTGGCTGAAGACCGAAGCCGGCGTGCACCGGCTGGTGCGCATTTCCCCCTTCGACAGCAACGCCCGGCGTCAGACCAGTTTTGCTTCGGCCTGGGTCTATCCGGTGGTCGATGACACCATCGATATCCAGATCAACGAAAGCGATTGCCGCATCGACACCTATCGCGCCTCGGGCGCTGGTGGCCAGCACATCAACAAGACCGATTCGGCGGTGCGCATCACCCACATCCCCACCAACATCGCCGTCGCCTGCCAGACCGAGCGCTCGCAGCACCAGAACCGGGCCCGCGCCTGGGATATGCTGCGCGCCCGCCTGTACGAAGCCGAATTGCAAAAGCGTGAGGCCGCCGCCCAGGCGCTGGAAGACACCAAGACCGACATCGGCTGGGGCCATCAGATTCGCTCTTACGTGTTGCAGCCTTATCAGATGATCAAGGACTTGCGCACCAACGTCGAAACCTCGGACACCCAGGCGGTGCTGGACGGTGATTTGGATATGTTCATGGCCGCGTCCCTGGCCAGCCGCATCAAGGGCTCGGACGAAGCGACAAACTAACCAATCACAATCATTTGAATCAGCGATGGCGGCACCTATATCAGGGCCGCCATCATTGTTTTGGGGTCAAGGAACCATGAAACGCCATCACTTTTTTACCGGCCTCTTGATCGCTTTGATCGCGTTTTCCCTGTCGGCCGAGGCCTGGGCCAAGGCTGGCAGAAGCAGCAGCATGGGATCACGCGGGTCACGCACCTTTGACCGTCCGATCGAACGCAGCGTCACGCCGCCGCCGGCCACCCAACCGGGACTGAGCCAGCCCGGCACCGCCAGCCCCATGTACAACCCCAACGCCATGCGCCCCACCGCCCCCATGGCCAGCCCGGCCATGGGTCAACAGCCGGGCTTCTTTCAGCGCAATCCGATGATGGGCGGCCTGATGGGCGGCCTGCTCGGCGTCGGCATCGGCTCGATGCTGTTCGGCAATAATTCAGCCATGGCCGCCGCCTCCGATGCCGCCCCCATGGCCAGCATGTTCGGAACGCTGTTGCAAGTCGCCCTGATCGGCGGATTGATCTGGATGGGCTTGCGCCTGTTCCGCCGCCGGGCACAAGCCGCGGGCAACACGCCCGCCGCCGCCTCGCCCTATCAGCGCGAAGCCATGGCCGCCGCCCCCACGGGGCATGGCGAGCGCGCCGCCAAGGAATTCGAGGTCAGCCCCGACGATCAAAGCCAGTTCGGCCGCATCATCGAAGGCGTGCAAAAAGCCTGGAGTGACGGCAACCCCGTCGCCTTGCGCCAATTGGTGACGCCGGAAGTGGCCGGCTGGATCGCCGAAGACCTGGCCCGTGATCAAGCCAACGGCCAACGCAATGTGGTCGAAGACGTCACCTTGCTAAAGGGCGATATCAGCGAAACCTGGCGCGAAAACGGTGTCGATTACGCCACCGCCATCATCACGTTCTCGGCTCGCGACTACATGGTGCGGCTGGATAACAACGCGGTGGTGGAAGGCGATTCCCACAATCCGGTGGAAACCACCGAGGCGTGGACCTTTGTCCGCGGCGCCAACGGCACCTGGGTGTTGTCGGCCATCGAGCAGATGTAAAAGAAAAGCCCCGCCACAAAGCGGGGCTTTTCTGTGCTCGGCTTTAACCTGAAAGCGGGCATGACGGGAGAGTTTCGGAGGCGATGGCCTCTGAACCGGGAATCAACACGAGAATATGCGAAACGGCGCCGCCTGCTCGCCCATGCCCCAGGTGACCGCCTCCAGGAAGGTGGCCACCCCGCAGGGCTTGGACACCAGTCCGACGAAGCCCGCGGCCTGCAATCTGTCGATCAGATCGGGCAGGCACGACGCGGTCAAGGCCAGGATCGGCGGCGCTTCGGCCCCCAGCGCGGCGATAATCTCGGCCGCCACCTCCAGGCCGCTACGGCCCGGCAAATTGATATCCATCAGCACCAGCCCCGGCCGATGCTGGCGCGTCACCGCCAACGCCTGATCGCCACCGTCCAGGGCAATGGCGGTGAACGGCGTCATTTCCAGCAGATCGCTGTACAGATCGCGGTTGGCGGCGTTGTCATCGACGACCAGGACACTGCGCTGCGTCACTTACTCTTCCCCTTGGGTCAATTCCTGCACAGCTTGCAAAAAAACATTGAAATCCAAAGGCTTGGTCAGATAACGGTCAAACCCTGCGGCAAGACCGGCCCGAACCGCGTCGGGCATCACATTGGCCGACAACGCGATGATCGGCAAGTCCCGCAAATGCGGCAAGCTCCGCCAGTGGCGCACCGCCTGCAAACCGCTCATGCCCGGCAAATTGATGTCGAGAACGATGATGTCGGGACGGGACAGCTTTATCTTTTCCAAGCCACTTTCGATGGTGTTGGCGCAATCAAGCGCAAAGCCGTCTATTTCCGCCAGAAATGCCTCCATCAACAAGACATTGGCCGGATTATCCTCGACATAAAGCACACGCCGGCGACCGCCGCTCAGATGATCGGGCAGATGGATGACGGTCTGGTGGCGCCCCATCACCGCCTGATCCAAGGCGGCCGTCGGCATATCAACCCAAAAGGTCGAACCCTGTCCCTCGGCGCTGGTGAAGCCGATGGCGCCCCCCATGGCTTGGACCAATCGCTTGGTAATGGTCAGGCCGATCCCGGTTCCCTCGGTGCCGGACGCTTCGGCCCCCAGACGATTGAAGGGTTCGAACAAATTGCCTTGCTTGACGCGAGGAATTCCTGGGCCGGAATCGGTGACGGAAAAGCGCATGATCCCCTGGCCCCAGGGTTGGGCCGTCAGCATGACCCGGCCATTGTCATCATTGTACTTGATGGCATTGGAAATGAGATTGAGCAAGATCTGCTTGAAGCGGGTGTAATCGACCAAGATGGGCAGGACCGGGCCGCCCTGCCACGCGATGATGTCGATGCCGCGGGGGCGGGCATAAGAACGGCCGAAGGCCAGACATTCATCCATCACCGCGCGCGGGTCGATGGATTCCACCGACAGCGACAATCTGCCGGTTTCAATCCGCGCCAGATCCAGCACCTCGTTGATCAATTCCAACAGGTGCTGGCCTCCACGGGTGATGTGATCAATCTGCCCGGCCTGTTTCGCGGTCAAGGGACCGGGACGACCGGTTCGCAGCAATTGAGCAAAGCCGATGATGGCATTCAAGGGGGTGCGCAATTCGTGGCTCATGGACGACAGGAATTCTGATTTGGCCAGATTGGCGCGATCCGCCGCCAGCTTCGCTTGCTCCAAATCATGTTGCTGGCGTTCCAGGCTGATCAGCGCCGCGCTCAGCGCGCCAGTCCGTTCCGCCACCCGACCTTCAAGTTCATCTTGGGCCTGTTGCAAACGGATATAGGGATCGCGGATAGTGCTGATGAACAGGCCCTGATACAGCAGACCATAGGCAATGACATTATAGATGTGCCCGATCTGGTTGTAGATATCGAAGGGGTTGTCATAAAGGCAGAAATAGCCGCCCGCCAGCCCCATCACCCAACAGGCCGAAGCCATCCAGCGCGCATTGGGCAACCCCGCCCCCGGACGCAGAAACAAAAGCGCGGCCAACAGATAAATTCCCACCAAGGCCGCCTCGGCCGTCACCTTGAACGTGGTCAAACCCGTGTCAGGCAAAAAGGTGCGCGGCAAAAGATGAGGCTGGAACAACACCAGCCAATAGGTCAAGGCCACCCACAGCAAGACCATTGCCAAGATGGCGAGATGTCCTTGCGGATGGGAAAAACGGCGCCAAGGCAGCAATGCCGCCAGCAACAGACCACAGGCGCCACACGCGCGCATGGACAGCCAAAACCCAATGGCCTTTTCCGACCCGCTGGGGGTGACGAAATCGGGCATGCCCTTATAAGACAGGGTATGCGCCAAGGTGATCAGCGCCACCCCAAGAAAGGTCGCCGACAAGATGCTGATATTGCCGGGCCGAACCTCGCGATGGACGTTCCAACCAACGGCGAAAACCAAACCGGCGACAACCATCGCGAAAATCTCGACGATTTGATGCGCGGCAAGATAATCATTGAGATGATGAAAAAGGGTGATCCGGGGAAAAGCCGGCGTCACCAGCAAAAGAATGGTCAAAGCCCATGCGGTCAGGACGGCGAAGCGGTCATCCGATGTGCTTTTATTCTTATTCATCACTCGGGCTGGAACCGGATCCGCCATTTCTTTGTCCGACACGGTTGAGCAATACCATTAGCATAATTCGACCTCAGGTAAAACGACCTAAGACAAATGATAACTTTTCCAAATCACCGCACCAACTGCCGTCCATGATGCGAATGCTGATGGCCCCCACCCTTGTACCGGGGCGGCGATAAAGGCATAGTGTGGATTGTTTCGACATCGGGTGGGAAACCAATGGCGTTCCGTGTGATTGCGGGCAATCCAACTCAATCGGGCGGTCCAGAGGGGGGGAATCCTCAGGCCATGGACGTGGCGGCAAAGCCCGGCACGACGGTTGCGCACGCCAGCGCGGCCCATGCGCCGGCGGATCAATCCGGCTTGGTGCCGTTGGTCGAACGGCTTGAAGCGCTGTCCTTTACCTTCGAGGCGATGAATGCCAGCAGCCGCACCTACGCCGCCGAGGCGGTGCTGGAAACGCTGGGCCGGATGGAACGGCGCGACCTGCAATCCTTGGCCGCCGTCGAGGCTTTTGCCAGTGCGCTGAAAACCGTCAGTCAGCATCTGGCCGGACTGCGCAACGCCATTCAGACCACCGCCCACGACACCGCCAACGGTTTTCACCTGATCGCCGAACGCCTGGATGGGCTGGAAAGCCGCCTGGGCGGCCCCTTGGCCTTGCCCAGCGGCCAAGGCAATCAACTGTCGGTGATTTCCGAACGTCTGGGGCATCTCGAGGAGATGATCGGCCAAGGGGAATCCTTTGATTCCTCCCCCTTCACCCAATTGCTGGAAGAAGTGGTCCACAAGGTCGAGCAAGTCGAGGAAAAGATCGACGACCTGCCCAACCGCATCGTCAACGAACCCGTTGACATGACCCCAACCAACACGCATCTGGAAACCATCGCCGAACGCGTCGCCAATGTGGAACGCAAGATCGACGAGGCGAAACAGATCGATGTCGCCCCGCTGCGCGACGCCTTGGACACCATCGCCCAGCGGGTCGCCCGCATCGAACAGCGCATGGAATCCTCGCCCGACGCCGTGCCCGAAGGCTTTGACCCCGCCCCGATCACCGACGTCCTCAACACCATCGCCAACCGCATTTCGTCCATGGAAAACCGGGTCGAAGCCGGGCCTGATCTTGGCGCGCTGACCTCGTTCCTGGGCATGGTCAACCAGCGGCTGGAACGCATGGAAACCGGCTTGGGCATGGTCGCGACGGAAGAAAGCGCGCCCCCCCCCAGTGCCGAAGACGCCGCCGAAGCCGAGCCGCCAGAACCGGTCGCGGAACCTAAAACGGAAATGAAACAACTGAGCCCGTCGGAACTGGCGGCGACAATGCAAGCCAACACTATGGAACACCTGCCACCCGCCGCCGCCCGCCAACAGGTGGATAATTTACTGGAACAGGTGTTACGGGTTTTGTCGCGCTAAAGGCACGGCGAAACACGCAGCCCCCCTCTTGCCATCGGGTCAGCGCGCGGGCGTCCAAGCCGCTAACCGGTGATTTTGGCCTGCCATTGCGCCATTAATGCCGCCAGCGCCTCTCGACGGACAGGCTTTGGCAAAAAGCCATCCATGCCGGCCTCCTGGCAATTGCGCCGGTCCTCTTCCATCACGTTGGCGGTCATGGCGATGATGGGAATATTGGCATGCTCGCCGGGCAAATCGCGGATCAGACGGGTGGCCTCCATGCCGTCCATGTCGGGCAATTGCAAATCCATGAACACCAGATCGTAACCACCGCGCAGCACCATGGCGACACCGTCGCCGGCATCGTCGGCCACATCGACTTTGTGCCCCAAGGCGGCAAGAAAGCCCTTGGCCACTTCCTGATTGACCAGATTGTCCTCGACCACCAGCACGTTGAGCGGGCGAGCGTGGCCCAGACCCGCGGCGGGAGCCGTCACTTCGGCGGCGCGGGCGGCGGCGGAACGCCCCAATCCTTTGACCTGCAAGACCGCATCGACCAGATCGCCATGACGACACGGCGCCGCCAACACCAGATCGGCGCCACGTTGGCTCGCCTGGGCGATGACGTCACGGTTGCCCCCCGGCACCACCACCACCATCTTGAGCCCGGCCAAATGCGGATCGCTGCGCATCATGGTCAGTAATTCCATCCCGCCCATCAGCGGCATGTCCTGGTCGGCCACCACCACCGGCGCCGATTCCAACACCCCCGGCTGGCGCAACCATGCCAAGGCTTGCGAGACCGATTCCACCAGATGGCATTGCCCCCCCGCCTCGCTCAGCACATCACGGTTGATCGTGCCGGAAACCGCCATGTCATCGACCACCAAAACAGTGATGCCGCTCAGGCATGGCGGCGGGATTTCAATTTCAGCCTCGGCCTTGGCCTCGGCGGGCAAGGGCACCTCGAACCAGAAGGTGCTGCCCTTGCCTTCCTCTGAGCTGAAACCAATCTCGCCGCCCATGCCGTCAACGATACGCCGACAAATCGCCAATCCCAGCCCGGTGCCGCCAAAGCGGCGAGCCGTGGAGGAATCGGCCTGGGCAAACATGCCGAACAGGCTGGCCTGCGCCTCTTGTGGCACGCCAATGCCGGTATCGGCGACGATGAAACGGACACGCCCGGCCGCACCAGCGACCACATGCAAAGTGACGGCGCCGAATTCAGTGAATTTAGCGGCATTGCCCAACAGGTTCAAAATAACCTGGCGCAAGCGTACCGGGTCTCCCAACCACTGGCCGCGCACTTCCGGCGCCAGCCAATAGCCCAAATCCACATTCTTGCCGCGCAGACGTGGCGCGATGATGTCGATGGCTTCCTCGACGTGGAGCTGCATTCCGAAACCGACGCTTTCAAATTGCAACCGCCCGGCATCCAGTTTGGAAAAGTCCAAGATATCATTGAGGATGGTCAGCAGCGATTCGGCCGAGGTGCGAATGGTTTGGGCGAATCGCAAGCGTTCCGGCGTCAGCCCGGTATCAATCAACAACTCGGTCATGCCGACAATGCCGTTCATGGGCGTGCGGATTTCGTGGCTCATGGTCGCCAGAAATTCCGATTTGGCCTTGGTGGCCTGTTCCGCCGCTTCGCGGGCCTGGGCATTTTCCGCCGCCAAACGGATCAGGCTTTCATTGTGCTCGGCCAATTGCAAATCTTGCCGAAGACGGGCCATATCCAACTGCCAGACGATGAAAATCAGGCAGAAAATGGCGAAAAAGAAGAAACCAGCCATGGAAACGGCCAGTTTGCGCAAGCCAAGGCGGGCCTGATCCATTGCCGGCCGACGATCAATATAAAGCTCGGCGATTGCCGTTGGCCGACCATCAGCGGCCAAGATCGGAACATAGCTCGACACCAGATCGATGTCGGTCAAGGTTCCCGTCATGCCGGTGAAGGAAGAACGAAACTCCAGATTGCCCGAAACAATCCCGTCCAAGGCTTGACGGAACGCGGCATTATCCTTGTAGATCTTGCCCATATCGGCTGGGTCCGAGGAATAAGCCACGGCCCCCGACAGAGCCAGGATTTTCACTTTGACGATATCGCTGCCGGCGGTGAAATCACGGACCCGCCGATCAACGTCGGGTAAATCCGCCGATGGGGCCTGATTCCGCTCAAGCAAGGGGGCAATCCGTGGCCAGACTTCGTTGCCGAACACCCGGGTCAAGGTATGATTGGCGGCCAAGGTGGAGTGAATGATGCTGTCTTGCACCAGCAAACGAACAAACCACAAAGAGCCAACATAAACCAATGCCGCCAAAAAAAGAGCGGCAAGGGTAAAAGTTGCGGTGAAGTTAGGGCGCTTCATGACCTGATGGTCCTTCACGCAATGGCTTGCTCGACATTTTCCCCATGGTCAGGAAAATCATCGATAAAGCGGGCCTTGATGGCCATGGCCTCGTCCCAGGCGTTGATAAAGGCATCGACGCAAGCCGGATCGAAATGGCTGCCCCGCCCCTCGATCAGGAAAGCCCGTGCCCGCTCCACCTCCCACGCCACCTTATAGGGGCGTTCGCTGGTCAGGGCGTCGAAGACATCGGCAACGGCGACAATCCGGCCCGTCAACGGAATATCCTCGCCCGCCAATCCATTGGGATAACCGCTGCCATCGAATTTCTCGTGGTGGGTCAAGGCAATCTCGGCTCCCAGGGCGATCAGCTGCGAGGCGCTGCCGTCCAAGATGGCGTGACCAATGCCGGGATGGCGCTTCATCACCTCGAATTCATTGCTGTCCAGACGCCCCGGCTTCAGCAAGATGCCATCGGGAATCCCCAGCTTGCCGACATCGTGCATGGGCGACGCCCGCAGGATCAAATCGCACAGATCGGGGGCGAGTCCCATGCCGCGGGCAATCAGCGCGGAATAATGAGCCATGCGCTGAATGTGCCCGCCGGTTTCCGGATCACGGAATTCCGCCGCCTTGGACAACCGAACCACCAATTCGTGCTCGCGGGCGCTGATGGCCTGGGTGGCCTTGCGTACTTCCTCGGCCAGCCAGCGATTGCGGTCGTGCAAGCGCAGATGGCTCCGACGCAGGGCCAGCAGATTGGCCAGACGCACCCGAACCTCGGTGGGATCAACCGGCTTGGTCAAAAAATCGGTAGCGCCCAATTCCAGGGCTTTTTGCCGCACGGAACGTTCGCCGGCGGCGGTGATCATCAAGATCGGCACATCGCGGCCGCCCGGCAGCTTGCGGATTTCCACCAAAAACTGATGGCCATCCATCACCGGCATCATGTAATCGACCAGAACCAGATCGGGCAGCGATGCGCGCGCGTCTTCCAGCGCCTTGACCGGATCGGCGAAGCATTCCACCGTCACATCCTCGGCCACCCGCAGGGCGATCTGTTCAAACAACATCAGATTGGTTTCGTTGTCGTCAACAATCTGGATCCGCATGGATCGCCCCTTACGTCTTGGGATTGGCTTGACTTAAATAGTCGATGGCCGCCTTGACGGCGCCGACGACCAGTTCTTCTTGTCGCGAGATAAGATCACCGTCACCGTTTTTGCCGATTTGCTCCAAACGCCCTGCGCTGGCGGCCAAATGCAAGAACCCCAGATTCGACGCCGCCCCTTTCAAGGAATGAGCGGCGGCGGCGGCGGCGACAAGATCGTTGCCATCGACGGCAGCCCGGATTTCCCCCAACCGGACAGGAAGACTGCCGCGAAACGACGACAACAGCGCCAAGAACGAATCCCGCCCCAAAGCCTCTTCCAGATCGGCTTGGACATCGGCATCGACCACCGGGCTTTCAACCATGGCAGGAGGTTGAACGACAGGTTCATCGACGAAATTATCCGGGCCGGCAACGCACGGCGCCCGCCCGCCCCGCAATTCGATGATTTGGGAGATCCAGCGATCCAGTATGGCGGCCAAGCGGTGGCGGTCGATGGGTTTGGCCAGATAATCGTTCATGCCGGCAGCCAGACAAGCGTCGCGGTCGCCCTCCATGGCATTGGCGGTCATGGCGATGATGGTGACCTCGGCCTTGGCCGAATTCAGTCCGCGGATGATCCGGGTGGCGGTCAGACCGTCCATGCGCGGCATCTGCATGTCCATCAAGATCAGATCGTATTCGCCGCGTTCGACCAAAGCCACCGCTTCGGAACCGTCATCGGCCACATCGGCCCGGTGTCCCAATTTGGCCAGCAATCCCACCGCCACCTGCTGGTTAATGGGATTATCTTCGACCACCAGGACGCGCAAGGCCAAAATTGGCTCGGGCATATCGCCCAGACTGGCCAGGCTGGCCTGTTCGGGCAAGGGCTGCCCCCGCCCCAAACGGGTCATCAGACAATCAAGCAAGGCGCTTTGCCGCACCGGCTTGGACAAGACGTCATCCAGGCGCAGGCCGGCGTGCATCTGGCGGAAATCCGATGGGTTGGCCGATGACGCCAGCACCAGTTTCAGCTCTGCCATCAACGGATCGGCGCGCAGGACGGCGGCCAGATCCAGCCCGCTCATGCCCGGCATGTGATGGTCGAGCAAGACCAGCTGATAGGGGCGCCCCCCCTGTTGCGCTTGACGGATGGCCAGCAGGCCGGCGGCGGCGCTGTCAACCTGATCAACCAGAGCCCCCCAATGTTCCAATTGATGCTGGAACACCTCGCGGTTGGTGGCGTTGTCATCGACCACCAGCAGGCGAGCGCCTTCCAATGGGTTGATGATTTCGATTTCGCTGGATTTTTCGTCGCTGCGACGCAGCGAAACTTCGAACCAAAAAACCGATCCCTGGCCTTCGACACTGTCAAAGCCAATCTGTCCGTCCATCAGATCGATGATGCGCTTGGAGATAGCCAAGCCCAGGCCGGTACCGCCAAAGCGGCGGGCGGTCGAGGAATCCGCCTGGGTGAACATGGTGAACAGGCGTGACTTGGCGCTGTCGGAAATCCCGATGCCGGTATCGACCACTTCGACGCGAAGCCGCATCATGTCGCCAAAGCCCGGTTCCGCCTGGATGCCGATATGAACGGAACCGGTCTCGGTGAACTTGATGGCGTTGCCGGCCAGATTAAGCAAGACCTGACGCAAGCGGCCGGCATCGCCATAGAACACGCCACGGGCCGCATTGGGCACGACATAGGTCAGCTCGACATTGCGGCCCTTGACCCGAGGGGCCAGGATATCGACCACCCCTTCGACCAATGGCCGGATCTCGAACGGTCCGTACTCGAATTCCAGCCGTCCGGCCTCCATCTTCGAGAAGTCCAAGATATCATTTATGATGCTCAGCAGCGCCTCGGCCGAAGTGCGCACGGTATTGGCGAAATGCTGCTGTTCCCGCGTCATCTGGGTATCCAGCAACAGCCCGGTCATGCCGATAATGCCGTTCATCGGCGTCCGGATTTCATGGCTCATGGTCGCCAGGAACTCGCTTTTCGCCCGATTGGCGGCCTCGGCCTTTTCCACCGCCTCTTTCAGCATGTCCTCGACCTGCTTGCGGTCGGTGATTTCCTTGTGCACGCCGGCGATGCGGATGGCCCGACCATCGGCGTCACGATCGATGACCCGGCCCGACGCCAGCATCCATCGCCACGATCCGTCCTTGTGATGCAGACGGAACTCGCTTTCATAGACCGGGCTGTGGCCCTCGAGATGCCGGTTCAACGCGGCAAAGGTGGCGTCTTGGTCATCGGGATGCATCAAGGCCTTCCAGGTGTCGCCACAGGCGGCCAATTCCTCGGCGCCGTACCCTAGCATGGCCATCCATTGATCGCTGAAAAACGCCTCGTCGGTGCGGGTGTTCCACGACCACAAACCGATGCGACCGGCATCAAGGGCAATCTGCAAGCGGCGTTCGCTTTCCCGCAAGGCGGCTTCCATGGTCTTGCGGGTGGTAATGTCGGTGCGGATGGCGATGTACTGGCGCGGCCGGTTGGCGGCGTCGAGAATGGGAACGATGGTGGCGTCGACCCAATACAGCGAACCATCCTTCTTGCTATTGCAAATCTCGCCGCGCCAGACCTGGCCATTGCCGATGGTCCGCCACATATCGGTGAAGATTTCGCGCGGATGCAGCCCGGAATTGACGACGCGGTGATTGGCCCCCAGCAATTCCTCGACACTGTAGCCGCTGATTTCGCAGAACTTTTCGTTGGCGTAGATAATCGTGCCGGTGTGATCGGTGATGCTGACGATGGCATGCTGATCAAGGGCGAATTTCTGGCGTTCCAGATTGTGCTGAAACTCGGCGCGTTCGCGCACCAGATCGGACATCAGGGCACTTAGTCCCTCAAGCCCGGTCGCATCCTCGGCCAGCGGCGGCTTGCCGCTGGTTTCCAGAATTTCATTGGCGGTTTGCCGCAACGAGGTGATGGCGCGGGCGTGGGCGGCGGTTTCTTCGCGCAGCTTGGCGTTAGCCTTGGTCAGTTCGCCGGAACTGAGTTCCAGCGACCGATTGCGCAAGGTCAAATCACGGTCATGCTGGTCATAGGTCTCGCCCACGCGGCGCAGTAAATCGGGCAGCCCGCCGAGCAGCCGGGCCACCGGCGCCGGCAAGACCGAGGCATCACCCTCGGCCAAGGCGCCCAGCAGCGCCTCGGCCTCGGCATCATCGGCCGCCCCCAGGGCGCGGCGCAACTGACGAACCAACAAACGGTGCACCTCAAGCCTCCGACAAGAAGGTCACGGTCATCGTCTGATTATGCAGTTTACACTCGGTGGTCGAGGAAAACGGCGCGATCTCTCCATAGGAATAAAAGCCGGCAAGCGGCAAGTGCCGCCCCAGGATATGGGAAACCGCCTCAACCTCCTCGTCGACGGCGTCACCCATCACCAGTTTGCGCCCGACACAACTGACTAGCAGGCCAAGCCCCTGGGAACACTCTCCGGCGGCATCGCGAACCCGGCGGGCGGCGATCTCGGCGCCATCGACCAGCCCTTCATTATTGGCGTGCATCAGTCGCAAATAGCCGCTGCTATCGATATCGCCGGCCAGGATCAAGGCCCCGGCTTCTTCATCGACACCCAAGATGGTTCGGATCAAACCGATGGAACGGTGATCGGCATCCAACATCTCGAACGGAAACAGTAACCCGGAAGCCGGCAGATCCTTGGAATATTCGCCCAGGTAATCCTTATACAAAGCCAAGGCCGACCGGCCATCAAGTTCATAAAGGATGTTGCCCGCCGCTCGGGTCACCTTGCGTGGCGGACCAAAAGGTTGCCAGCCGCCAAAGCTGCCATGGCTGATACGCAGGGCATCGCCGTAAAGCCCCAGCGCGATGACCCCATCGGCATCAAGGCCATCAGGGGTCAGGGTCAGGGTTTCGGCGAAAGCGCCGCCGTCACCAGCCAGGCCGCCGGAAACCGGGACATCGCCCCCGATTGCCGCCGTCATCCCGGAAATCAGGGCGCTGCCATTGATCCCCACCCCCTTGCCGAACAGCAAAACCGCCCGCAGATCAGGGGCTTTCAAGGCCAGGCCCAAGCTGGCGCCGCTCTCTTCGGATTCCTCCATGGTGGTGACGCGGCCGGTGGCGGCCTGAACCCGCACCTGGTTAAACTTCATCGCCGTGACCACGCAGCTATGGTCAGACATGCCGCGCGCGGTGATTTCACCGGCGGTGGAGCACCCGGCCAAGACGGCGTTGGGAAACGCGTCGCGCAAGACGGCATGGGCATCGGGCTGGCGCAATTGGGCGATGGCGGCGAAGACCAGCACCAGATCGGGACGCAAAGACGACAGATCCGACAAAGCCGAAGCGTCAAGTTGTGAAAGCTGAACTTGCCGGACGTCCATTTTCGTCATCACCCCAATAGCCCAATGGCTGGAGCATATAGGTTCCAGTCCATGCGGACCATACTTTAGCGATGCAAAGACAATGGGATACAAGGGAGATGTAAACGCCTTTCAAACAAGGCGATTTTAACCTGCGGGCAAAAACCGCATGACCAGCGTCCGGCCGCCGCGCCCGCCCTCGATATGGGTGCTGACCTTGCGGATCAAAGCAAGGCCACGGCCGCTTTTCGCGCCCACCTCCAACGGCTTTCCCAGCTCGTGTTCCACGTCGAAACCATCGCCATCATCACTGACCTGGATTTCCACCCCGTTATCGCCATAAGGCAGGGCGGTCATCTGCACCCGGCGCGCCGCCAGGGTCGGATCACGCAATTGCTCGGCAATGCGGCCGTTGAATTCGACCAATCCGGCCAAACTGTGACGCAAATCACTTTTAAGCCCCAAATTACCGTGGATGACGGCATTGCCGACGGCTTCGGCCAGCGCCAATTCGACCATCATGGCGTCAATGGACGGGGCCAAACGCAACACCGTCGCACAAAACACCTGAACCGGATCACAGGCCAGCAAGCTGGCGGTGCAGGCTGACAGACACAAACCGCCAGCGGCCACGGCATCGACCATGACTTGGGTCAGGGGACAGCCCTGATCCGTCGCGCGATATTCGATGAAACCGTGAAAGTCCGGGGCAAATCCGGCCCCCAGACAACTGATGGGCGCCATCAATATGCGCGGCCCGGCAACGTCAAGGAACTCGACATTGGGATAGGCCTCGGCTCCCAATTTTCCCGCCCGATAGGCCAGTGAATCGGGGACGTCGCCGCCTTCGAACAAGATCACCGGGAAAGACGCCATGATTATCCCCTCATGCCTCCAGCATGAATTCCAGGGCCGACAGGGACAGCAATTGGGCAACCGCTCCCTTGGGATTGCGCAACACCAACGCGATCTGTTTGGCCTCGGCCTCTTCGTGGGCAATCATGATCATGGACAGACCGGCGGAATCCATGAATTCCAATTCCGACAGATCCAAAACCACCCGGGGGCCGCCATTGGCGATCAGGTTCTCGACGATTTCCTGAAAATGACCGTGCTCGGCGAACACCAGCCGCCCGGAAAAACCAACACAGGGCGACCCATCCTCGGCCTTGCCGAGATGGCGGTAATCAATGCCGATCCGACGCGGCGGAGCCGAATTGCGCGCCGTCGCCCCAGTTGCCGGCATCGTCTGTTTCAGACTAAGGATGGCATCAAGGTTGGCCAGATCGAAGATGCGGGAAACGTCACCCTGCGGATTGAGCAAATGCAGGCTGGAGCCGACACCAACCGCTTGTTCATTGGCCAGCAAAAACAGACCGATGCCAAACGAATCCACGTGCTCCAACGCAGTTAGATCGACCGTGACCTTGGCCCCGGCACGCTGGTTAACCGCATCCAGAATGACGGAAAACGCATCCCTGTCACGAAAGGACATCACCCCCTTCAGGGTGAAGCGAGTACCGTCACTGTGTGAATCGGTAAAAATATCCATCCTCAAGCTCCGGCAGATCAGGACCAGGCCAAATGGATAACGGTCAGGTCATCCTCGATTGGCGGCCGGGCCCAGGAATAGAATTCATCAAGCATCGGCTCGATCGCCAAATGGCCCTGACGGTCCATGCATTGCCCGATGATATCGAGCAACCCCTCGCTGCCCAGCATTTTATCGTCAAAGCCCTGCGCCTCGACCAAGGCGTCGCTATAGACCAACAAGCTGGAACCAGGGGGAAAGGTGGTGCGGCGGTTTTCATGCGACGGTTTGGCCGATAACCCCAGCGGCACACCACGGGTATCCAGGAATTCAGCCCGCCCGCCCCGAAACAGCACCGGCGGCGGCGTCCCCGCCCCTGACCAGATGATTTCCTCCGCCGTGCAATCGATCACGGCGGCGAACATGGTGGCGAACTGCCCCCGCCCCAGCAATTGCCGCAGCGACAGCCCCAAGACATTGAGCAACATGGCCGGATCGCCAAGATAGCCGCGATGTTCATCAATCAGCGTATGCAAGCGAAAGACATTCAGGGCCGCACCGATGCCATGGCCCGAAAAATCAAAGGCGATCAGCGAAATACGGCCATCGCCCAGGTCCTGGCACCCCCACAAATCGCCGCCAATGCCCGAGCAAGGCTCGAAATAGGAATGCAGGGAAAAGCCCAAACGCTCGAGGGCCGGATTCAAGCGGTCCGGCCGCGGCAGCAAATCGAATTGCATGGTGCGGGCCACCACCATCTCTTCTTGCACCCGCTGCTGCTCCTTGGCCAATTGATCGGCCAATTGCTCGCGTTCGATCTGTGAATTCATCCGGGTGACGGCGTACAAGATGGCCCGCTCGACGGCGCGACCGGGATCATCGCTCTTGACCAGATAATCTTGGGCGCCGACCTCCAGCGCCCGCGAGGCCAGCGACGGATCATCAAGGCCGGTCATCACCACCACCGGCATGCGCGGCGCCACGTCCAGCACCTTGGTCACGGTGTCCAGACCACTGGAATCCGGCAAGGAAAGGTCCAGCAGCACCACATCCATGGCTTCTTGTTCCAGGCAGCGGCGCGCATCCGCCAAGGTTCCCACATGGGTGACCTGAAACCGGGTGGCGACGCATTCGCGCAAGGCGATCATCACCAGCATGGCGTCGCCAGGCTGGTCCTCGACCAACAAGACCCGCAACGTCTTGCCCGGAGAGGTGGCGTTGCCCGCCTCGGACTTGGCCGGGGCGGCCACCTCCGCCGCCTTCCCCCAAGACGGTCGCGGCGTCAATTTCACTAAACCGAAAATGTTCTCAGCCCCCTCAGGCATTCGCGTGACAACCTCAGCCATGGCGATCTCACCAAACAGCACCCATATACTTTAGCATATGGCCGTGAACAAACTATAGGGTAACAATAAACCAATTGTAAACAATCTGGGGCAGATGTAGCCCCAGTATCCACGCGGTGCAAACCCTTATTGCGGCAAGCGGACGATGCTGAACCAATAATCACCCAGCGCCTTGATGGAATCGATGAATTGGTCGATATCCACCGGCTTGGTGATGAAGCTGTTGGCCCCCAGTTCATACGAGGTTTCGATATCGGCCTCGATATCCGAGGTGGTCAGCACCACCACCGGAATCTTGTGCAAGTTTTCATCGGCGCGCATGGCCGCCAACACGTCGCGGCCGCCCATGCGCGGCATGTTCAGATCCAGCAAGACCAGATGCGGCGTCGGCACGGCCCCGTACCCGCCCTGTTTCCGCAAAAAAGCCAAGGCTTCGACGCCATCGGTGACGTGATGCAACTTGCACAAGATACGTGCCTGCGCCAAAGCGGCCCGCGTCAATCCGGCGTCGCCGGGGTCATCCTCGACCAGCAAAATATCAAATGTCTGATCGTGTGACACAGTCTCACTCCGTCGCTTCAGGCAAGGTGAAGAGGATGGTGGTTCCGCTGTTTCCATCGGATTGGGCCTGGATGGAACCGCCCAGAGTTTCCACCAATTTGCGGGCAATAGCTAGCCCGACACCGTTGCCGGGATATTGTTCGCGACCATTCAGACGTTCGAACACCCCGAACACCTTATCGAGAAATTCCGGCGGAATCCCCATGCCGTTATCGGCGAACCGGAAGCGATAAAAGCCATTATGCGGGGGTTCGGCCGTAATGCTGACCCGCAGTGGCCGGCCCGGATGACGAAACAAGATGGCGTTATCGATCAAAATGGCGAACAAATCGGCCAGACGCCGGGGCGGCACCTGGACCCGCGGCAAGGCTCCCGACATCAGATCGGCATCGGTGATTGCCTGCGAGCGAGCCACCCATTCCTTGTCCAGCACCGCTTCGGTCTCGGCCCAGCCCCCGGCCATGGCCAAACGGTCCATGGCCAGATAAAGCTGAACGTCACGCAGCAATTCCTTCAACCGTCCGCCGGCCTTGGTCAGATAGCCCAGATTGGTCCGCAGTTCCGTATCCTCGTGCCCTTCGAGGCTACGGCCGATGATCTGCGCATAAAGGGCGATATGCCGCGCCGGCTCTTGCAGATGATGGGCCAAGATAAAGGAAAAGCGTTCAAGCTCGGCGCTATAGCGTTCAATCCGGGCATAGGCTTCGCGCAACGAGACCCGATTGCGTTCCTGCTCGGTGATATCGCGCTGGATGGCGACGAAATGGGTCAGGTGGCCGGAAACAGCATGAACCGCCGATATGGTCATGTCGTTCCAATAAGGCGTGCCGTCGGCCCGGTAATTCTTCAGCACCGCGTCGACGGAATGGCCGGCTTTCAATGCCTTGCGAACCTCGACCAGCCCGATCTGTTCCCGATCATCGCCATGGAGAAAGCGCGGGTTCCGCCCCAAGACCTCGGCGGCGCTGTAGCCCGTCATGCTTTCAAAGGCCGGGTTGACATAAACCAGCGGAAAATCCGGCCGGGTGGCATCGGAAATGGCGACGCCGTTGGAAACGGTTTCCAGCACCCGCTCGCTCAACGTCAGCATGGCCTGAGCCCGCGCATGCGCGATCAGCGCCCGGGTCAGCACCACGGTCAACACCAGCAAGCCCAGCGCCAATCCCCCCACCGGCCACAGCAAAGGGAAAGAGCTTTGATTCCAGCGGGCCAGCACATCGTCTTGAGAAAGGCCAACCGAAATCACCAATGGCCAGTTCAACGTCGCCCGATAGCTGGTGATGCGCTCGACACCATCATCCTCGGTTTGCCGGAAAGTGCCGAATTCGGCGTGCTTGAGCCGATCGGTGAACAAAACATCGTCGGCATGATCCCGCCCGCCATAACCGGCATCGCCATCATCGCCCACCAGCAATGTCCCGTCATAACGCCACAGCCGCAGGCGGGAACTGCCCTGCAACTCCAGACCGCTGAAAATATCTTTGAAATACAAAGGATTGACCGCAGCAACCAGCAGCGCCGACCGCGCCCCGCCGGCTATCTTGATCCGGCGGAAAAACGGAATGAAAGAGTGCAGCGAATCGGGATTGGCCGGCCCCAGAAACCGCCCTTGCTGGCGGCTGCCGATGAGCATGGGCCGTTGGGTCGCCTGCGCTTCGGCGAACAGCGCCGAGGTGTCCCAACGGACGGTCAGCTCGCGGTTGCCGCTATCGCCCAGAACTTCGCCATTATCGGCGATGACCGCCAATTGCCGGATATGGGGCGTGAACGTCAGCAAACGCCGCAATTGTTCGTCGGCATCCTTGGCTTGCGGCAATTCGTCGCCATCCTCCCACTGGGCGGCGGTGGCCATCAGCAAGACGTCCACCGACTGCACCGTGCGGGCGACCGACCCGGTGACCGCCACCGCCAGATTGCGCGATGATTGTTCCGCCGCGTCCAGGGCCAAAAGGCGCGAATGGCGCAACGAGCCGAACACCACCGCCGACAGGCCGGCGATGGCCGCAACCCCCAGCACCGCCACCAGGATAATCAGACGGTTGGAATAAAGCCTGACCACGGCCCCCAGGGGACGACGGAGCAGCCGGCTTGCATCGGAAGCCATATGCGGACTCAAGCCAGCCCCCCAAAAGTGATATAAGCCGAAACCGGATTATCGGTGGGAGGACGCGATGCGTAAAGTGGCCCTGTTGACGTGTGCGCTATTGGCCGCGTTTTTTTCCAGCGGCGCACAAGCGCAATCCCGCATCGACCGGGTGAAAGCCGCCGGATTCGTGCGGATTTGCATCTGGCCCGATTATTACGCCATCACCTATCGCAATACCCGCACCGGCACGCTGGAAGGCATCGATATTGATCTGGCGCGGGAATTCGCCGCCGATCTGGGGGTCGCGCCGCAATTTATCGATTCTTCATTCAAGACGTTGATCGCCGACCTGACCCAAGACAAATGCGACGTCAGCATGCATGGTATCGGCATCACCCCCGCCCGCCAGGAAAAACTGGATTTCACCCGCCCCCACCTGCACAGCGGAATTTACGCCATCACCACCAAGACCAACCCGGCGGTAGGTGATTGGGCCGATATCGACAAGCCCGGCGTCATCGTCGCCGCCCAGGCCGGGACCTATATGGTTGATGTGATGAAGGCCCATTTGAAACAGGCAACCCTGACGGTGGTCGCCACGCCGGAAGCACGCGAACAGGAAGTGATGAGCGGTCGGGCCGACCTGTTCATGACCGATTATCCCTATAGCCGCAAGATGTTGGCCCGCCATGATTGGGCCAAATTGCTGGCGCCGCCGGTTCCCCTGGCCCCCACCCCCTATGCCTATGCGGTGGCCAAGGGTGATCCGCAATGGCTGGCCGTGGTTGATGGATTCGTCGAACGGGCGAAAAAAGACGGCCGCGTGCTGAAAGCGGCCGTTAAAAATGGCCTTGAGCCCATCGTCAACGACGATTAACCGAACCAGCCATAGCTATCCATGGCAATCACTCCATGTTCCACCGACCGGTGCAACACGGTACCCGCCCCTTCTCCGGCGCCGGCGGCGACGAATAACGGCAACAAATGTTCGTCGGTCGGGTGATTGTCGATGGCATGGGGGGCTTGGGCGCGGTAATCAACCAGATCGGCAACCCGCCCGGTGCCGATGACCTGCCCCAACCAATCGGTGAAGGCCGTCACCCACGGCAAGGCCGGGCTTTGCCGGGGCAGGCCAGTATAGGCGGCCAGATTGTGGGTCGCCGCCCCGGTGGCCAGGATCAACACTCCATCGGCCGTCAACGGCCGCAAGCGGCGACCAAAATCCAGATGCGCCGCCGGATTGTCCCGACGCGATACCGACACCGGAACCACCGGCACCTCGGCGTCGGGCCACAACAGCGAGGCCACGCTCCATACGCCGTGGTCCAGACCGCGGCGGGGATGCAGCTGCGCCCCGGTCAATTCCGCCACCCGCGCCGCCAAGGCCGGATCACCGGGGGCCGGATAGGTCATGGCGTAAAGCGCGGGGGGAAAGCCGAAAAAGTCATGAATGGTTTCCGGCTGGCTGGCGCCGCCGACGGCAAAGCCGTCAGCCAGCCAATGGGCGGAAACCGCGACGATTGCCTGCGGCCGGGGCATGGAGCGCCCCAAATCGGCCAGAAACATACTGGCCGAAGACGCCTCAAGCGCGATCATGGGCGAACCATGGGAAACGAACAGCGTCTTCGGCCCGGTCATGATCAGATTTCCTTGCCAATCAAGGCGTCGATGGAATAACGGCCGCCGCCACGGATCGCATAGGCCAAGGTGACGATGCCCCACAGCAACGGGTATTCGAAGCCGCCAGAGGTCCAAAAGAAGCCGGCGCCCAGATGGACCTGGATCGCCGCCACCAGCAACAGTCCGGTGGCCAGGGCCGCCGCCGGACGGGTGAACAGGCCAAGCGCCAGGGCCAGACCGCCGAAAAACTCGATCAGACCCGCCGCCAAAGCGACACCGGCCGGCAGGCCAAGCTTGGTCTGGAAGAACTGATCGGTGGCGCCCAGGCCATAACCGCCGAACCAGCCGAACAGCTTTTGCGCCCCATGCGGCACCAGGAACAGACCGGCGGCGACGCGCAGCAGCGGATCGGTCAAGGGCGACAAGGCGGCATAGACCGGGGCCAAAAACGGCAAAACGGGGGAAGCGGCACGCGAGGACAAAGTGTTCATGAGGGGATCTCCGAGGGAAGCAATGAAGCTGTCACGAAGATGCCGCTTTGCCGCTGGATCAACAATCATCTATATTCATGACATACTGTTGCAAAAAATAGGACAATCATGGACCAGTTCGCCGCCTTGACCGCCTTTGTCCACACGGTCGAAAGT
Source organism: Magnetospirillum sulfuroxidans (assembly GCF_018224925.1). Taxonomy (GTDB): domain Bacteria; phylum Pseudomonadota; class Alphaproteobacteria; order Rhodospirillales; family Magnetospirillaceae; genus Magnetospirillum; species Magnetospirillum sulfuroxidans. The sequence continues at coordinate 695,650 of NZ_JAGTUF010000001.1, forward strand.
GGCGGTTTCACCCAGGCGGCCCGCCGTCTCGGCCAATCAAAATCCTTGATCAGCCGCCAGGTTGCTCAGCTCGAAGCCCAATTGGGGGCGCGCTTGCTGCAACGGACCACCCGTAAATTGGCCCCGACCGAGGCCGGTCAGGCTTATTTCCTGCGGGCACAGCGGATTTTGGCCGATTTGGCCGAGGCTTCGGCCGAGATCGGCCATTTGCAGATCGCCCCCCGAGGAAAATTGCGCATCAGCGCCCCGATGTCGTTCGGGGTGCTGCACCTGACCCCGGCCCTGCCCCGCTTTCTTGAAGCGTGCCCGGAACTGGAAGTGGATCTGGCGTTGACCGACCGCTTCGTCGATCTGGTGGAAGAAGGCTTCGATGTCGCCGTCCGCATCGGCCGGCTGGCCGATTCCAGCCTGATCGTCCGCCGCATCACCCCCATTCGCCGGGTGCTCTGCGCCAGCCCGGCCTATCTGGCCCGCTGCGGCATTCCGGCCCGACCGGCCGACCTGCCCCGTCATGCCTGCCTCAGCCATCTGGACATGGGACCGGCGGAATGGCGGTTCCTGAGCGGCGGCGTCTTGGAAACCATCAAGGTGGCCAGCCGCTTTCGCGCCGGCAATGGCGAAGCCCTGCGCTGCATGGCCCTGGCCGGACTGGGACTGGTCTATCTGCCCACCTTTTTCGTCGGCGCCGATCTGCGGGCCGGCACCCTGACATCGGTTCTGGAAGATTTCGTCCCGCAAGACAGCGCCCTGTACGGCGCCTATCCCAACAGCCGCCACCTGTCGGCCAAGGTCCGCGCCTTCATGGATTTCCTGCAAGATGCCTTTGGCCCGGTGCCGCCATGGGACCAAGCCGGCAGCTAAAGCGCTGAAAAATCAGCGAAAAACGTGTTTTTCCAAACGTTCGTTGACGCGGGGCAGCCATAAATTCTGCAACAGAGTGACCACCTCGGCCCGCGCCGCGTCGTTGGATTTACTGGCCCCCATGTCGATGCCCGATTGTTCCATGTCCAGCACCGTCAGCCCCCACAGGAACAAATAGCGATAGATCACCCGCTCGCCAAAGCCATCGGACAGGCGAAACCCCAAAACCTTGCTCATGCGCGGCAGGATTTCCGCCATTTTCTGCTTATTGCGGTCGGTCAGCGCCGACAGCCGCGACCGCGTCACCACCCAATCAATGCCGGAACGATGGGATTTGCGCCGTTCACGCCGTAAATCCCAGACCAGATTGGCGTAAACGCCGCCGGCCACCAATTCCCACGATACCGGGTCCAGCCGTCCCAGCAGGTCCAAATCCAGCAGGCTATCGTTGATCGGGGTAATCAGGGTATCGGCGTGGATATGGGCATGACGGGCCAAGGCCACGTCCGAGCCCGGACAATCGATGACGACGAAATCGCATTGCTGCGACAAATGCCCCAACAACGCATCCAGGCCGGCCCGTTCCTGCGCCACCGCCTGCGCCTTCAATTCGGCGGCCGAGGGCTGCATCACCACCATCACCGGCGTCGGCAAGTCGATCTTGCTGCGATCCATCCAGGCCCGACGATTGGCGAAATAGCGACCCAGCGATTGTTGGCGGTGATCCAGGTCGATGCAACCGACCTTGAAGCCCAAACGCAGCAATCCCACCGCCAGATGCATGGAAACCGTGGTCTTGCCGCACCCGCCTTTTTCATTGCCGACCACGATCACATGGGCCGCGCGCCCTGACATGGCTTGATCCCGTTGTTGTTGCCGGGGCATGCTACACGAACAAGCCGTACACTCCACCGCTCATTCACCAAAGGTCAGTCTCATGAGTTTGCAACCGGCGCCCGCCACCTTCCCGGCGCCTTTGGTCGATCTGATGGCGGATCTGGCCTGCGTATTGTTCCGTCGCCACATGTGCGCCGACGGCAGCCTTAGCTATGTCTGGTTTTCGCCCAACGTGGAAACGGTGTTCGGCTTCGCCCCGGCCGAGATGAGCGTCGCCCATACCGGGGCGCTCAACGCCCTGCATTGGGCCGACCGCGACGACCATGTGCGCGAAATCCGCCGTTCCGCCGCGACGTTGCAGCCCTGCCACGAATTGTTCCGCATCATCTCCGACGATGGCCAAACCCATTGGCTGCGCGGTTCGGCCCGCCCACAGCGTCACGATGACGGCAGCATCATCTGGGATGGCGCCTGGCTGGACATCACCCAGTGGATGCGGGCCGAACATCACTTCCAGACGGTGATGGACCATGCCGAGGATTGCATCTTGACGGTGGATTGCAACAGCGGCATCGAATGGGCCAACGCCGCCACCGAACGGCTGTTCGACTGCCACGAGGGCGGATTGCGCGGCCAATGCCTGATGGAACGGATCCAAAAATCCTGCCCGCCGGGACGGCCGTCCTGCCACGGCGACGACATGCTGTCATGCTTCCAACGCGGCACCAGCGAGGTGACGGCGATCCACAGCGATGGCTCGTTGTTTCCGTTTGAAATGACCGTATCCGAGGTCCGCACCGATGGCAGATTGTCGTTGATCGTCATCGGCCGCGACATCAGCCGACGCAAGCAGACGGAAAGCGTTCTGGCCGAAACCGAACAGCGGCTGCGCCTGATGTTCGAAGCCGCCCCGGTCGGCATTTTGGTCGCCGATTCGACCGGACGCATCCGCCAAAGCAACCCTGCCTTTCATATCATGTGCGGCCAAGACACCGATGCCATCGACGGCGCCGCATTGTCCGACTTTATTCCCGTCGCCAATCTGCCCGATCTTGAAAACTCGGTGGAAGGCGTGTTCTGTCGCGAAATCAGCATTGCCAATGCGCAAAACACACTCAAGCGCTGGCGCATGAGCGGCAGTCACTTCCATGCCGCCAAGGACGATCCCCATCCATCGATCCTGCTGCTGATCGAAGACATCACCGATTACTATCGTTCCGCCGAGGAACGCCGCCAACTGGAACGCGTGCTGACCGAAGGGCAAAAGCTTGAGGCCTTGGGCCGATTGGCCGGCGGCGTCGCCCATGAACTCAATAATATGCTCGGCCCGATCCTGATGGGGGCCGAAATGCTGATCCGGTCGGCGGCGCTTGACGACAAGAACCGCGGCCGCTGCGACCGCATCATCGAAGCCGCCAAGCATGGCCGCGACATCGTCCGCGGCGTGCTGGCCTATTGCCGGCAGGAACGCCAGGACCTCAGCGCCATCGATCTGGTCCCGGTGGTCGGCCAATTCAGCGAATTGGTCCGGTCCGTACTGCCGCCAACCACCCGGCTGGATCTGTCGATCACGTGCGGTCAGGCCATGGTCATGGGCAATGCCGGCCAAATCACCCAAATCCTGCTTAATCTCGCCAATAACGGCCGCGACGCCATGGACGGCAAGGGCACGCTTCAGGTTCACCTTGGCTGTTCCGACACCGCCACGCCGCAAGCCATCATCACCATCAGCGACACCGGGTGCGGCATGAGCGAGGAAGTCGCCGCCCGCATCTTCGATCCGTTCTTCACCACCAAACCCGTCGGCCAAGGCACCGGCCTGGGCCTGTCGGTGGTGCACGGGCTGGTCACCGCCATGGGCGGCGCCATCGCCGTCACCAGCGCCATCGGCCACGGCTCGACCTTCACCATCACCTTGCCCGTGGCCGACATGGCTTGCCCGACACCCTGATTCCGACTATCAAACAGTAACAACGCCAAAGCCCCCGGAGAACACCATGAGCCGCATCCTGATCGTCGAAGATACCCGATTGATGCGTGATTCCCTGGTCGATGTCCTGACCGAACTTGGCCATCAGGCCATCACCGCCGAAAATGGGGCCGAGGGGGTCAACATGATCGCCAGCGGCGAAACCTTCGACCTGATCATCACCGACATCATCATGCCGGAAATGGACGGGATCGAGGCCATTTTGGAAATCCAGACCATGTGCCCGCAAACCCCGATCATCGCCATTTCGGGCGGCAGCGCCCGGCTGGAGAAAACCGCCGGCCTGGACACCGCCAAGCGTCTGGGCGCCGTCGCCGTCTTGGAAAAACCGTTCGAAATCGATGCTCTGCTGGCCGCCATCGCGGTGGCGACCAAGGCTTAATCCAGCTTCATCCCCCGGCGGCGGCGTTGGTCGGCCAAGGCGCGGGCCAAGGCCTCGCCAGCGGCGATGGTTTCCGTCACATAGCGCCAATAGCCCTGGGCCAGTTCCAACGACTGGCGTAATCCGTCATCGCTGACCGCCGCATCCGACTGGGTGAAATGCATGGCGGTGGCGGCGTTGTTGCCGCCGAAAGCCTGCCACGGGGCGCCGCCTTCGTAATCCGAGGGCGCCACCAGACGCACCGCCACCCCCTCGCCCGTGGGTTCAGCCGCCACCTCTGCCGGGCGCAAGATCTCGCTCAGGCCCAAATCCTCCCACGAGCACCAGCGCGAATAAATCCATTCGCACATGGTTCGGCTCCAGGCGATAAAGTCGTCGCGCTCGGCCGAATTGGGGAATTCAACCACGTGCTGGGCGAATTTATAGGTTATCTGGGCAAAGGCGCGACCATCGGCCGCCAAATTGCGTTCGGCCAACCGCCGCAAGGTCCGGGCCTTATCGAAATGGCGATTGGCTTCCAGCACGCTGCGCGTCACTTGGCGGGCCAGCAAATCGCGTTGCTCCGCCGACGCGTCCAGGGCGTAAGACCGCGCCGCCATGCGTCCCATTTGATCACGGAAAACCCCGACCAAGGGACGATTGAGATGAGCGGCCAAGGCGTCGAGGAAATGATCGATCTCCGCCGCGCTGCGTGGCTCACGCAGCAGGATATACAGATAGATCGGCGGAAGATCGGTGTGATCTTCGGCGACCAGGGCGTCAATCACCGTTTCGGGAATATCTTCGGCCACCGAATACAACGCGCCATCGGCGAAGCCGATATAAACGCCGTCGATGCCCTCAAGGGTCGGATCGACATAGGTGTATTCCACCAGTCGAAAGGGCGCCAGTTCGCGATAAATCGCCCGGTTGGCGGGATTGGCCGGGGCCATGGTCTCGCCTTTTGCCGCCTGCTCGGCCAGCAACGTCATGAACTCAGCCACCGCGCCGGTCGTATCGACCCTGATACGGATCACGTCATCCGAGAATTTCGCCACCACCGCGATTACCCCTTCCCGCTCGCCCCATGCGCCGCATTTTAGCAGAGCAACCCCCTTGCGGTATCGTGAATTCCCCGTCACACGGCCATTGGCCGTTGACAGAAGCGTTCCAACGAGTAGTTTTTATCGTCCCGACATACAAAGCGGGCCATTCAAGGTGGGCGGATGGAATATTTTATACAGCAGCTTATCAATGGGCTGACATTGGGGGCCATCTATGGCCTGATCGCCATCGGTTACACCATGGTATATGGCATCATCCGCATGATCAATTTCGCCCATGGCGAGATTTACATGCTGGGGGCCTTTATATCCCTGATAGCTTTTCTGGTTGCGACGACTCTTGGCGGCGCCTCTGTCGCCTTCGGTCTGCTGATCGCCCTGGTCTCCACCATGATCCTGACGGCGCTATGGGGGTGGGCGGTGGAGCGGCTGGCCTATCGGCCGCTGCGCAACGCCCCCAAACTGGCGCCGTTGATTTCGGCCATCGGCATGTCGATCGTGCTGCAAAACTTCTCTCAGCTCAGCCAAGGGGCGCGGGTCAAGCCGCTGCCGCCGCTGTTCAAGGGCGGCATCGAGCTGATGCATGGCAATGGCTTTTCCGTCAACCTGTCCTATCTGCAAATGGTCATCATGGCGCTGACCGTGGTGTTGATGGCGGTGTTCACCTGGGTCATCACCCGCACGTCTTTGGGCCGGGCGCAGCGCGCCACCGAGCAGGACATGAAGATGGCGGCGCTGTTGGGGGTCAACACCGACCGGATCATTTCCGCCACCTTCATCATGGGCGCCACCCTGGCCGCCGTCGCCGGGCTGATGGTGACCCTGTATTACGGCGTCATTGATTTCTATATCGGCTTCCTGGCCGGCATCAAAGCCTTCACCGCCGCCGTTTTGGGCGGGATCGGCTCGCTGCCCGGGGCCATGCTGGGGGGATTGCTGATCGGCCTGATCGAAGCCTTCTGGTCGGGCTATTTCTCGATCGAATACAAGGATGTGGCCGTTTTCGCCATCCTGGTCCTGGTGCTGCTGTTCCGCCCCACCGGGTTATTGGGACGGCCCGAAGTGGAGAAGATCTGAATGGCCGGCGTGAATATGACCGCCGCCTTGCGCGATGGCGTCATTGGCGCCGTGGTCGCCGCCGCCCTGGCCTTGCCCATGCTCGGTTTTCGCCTGGTCGATTCGTCCCAGGCGCTGACCCTGAGCACGCGGTTCGATTGGGTGGCCTGGGCGGCGCTGGCGGTCGGCCTTGGTCGTTTCGCCCTGGCGCTGCTGCGCGACACCCTCCCCGGCCGTCTGCCGGCGCTGCCCGATTGGGGCGCCCGCTTCCCCAAGATGCGCTTGTATGTGGGCTGGGGCATGGCCGGCTTCGCTTTTGTCCTGCCCTTTTTGCCCATCGCCGACCGCGCGCTGGTCGATAAGGCGACCATGGTGCTGATCTACGTCATGCTGGGCTGGGGGCTGAACATCGTTGTCGGTCTGGCCGGATTGCTGGATTTGGGCTTTGTCGCCTTTTACGCCGTCGGCGCCTATTCCTATGCCTTGCTGGCGACCAAGCTGGATTTGTCGTTCTGGGTCAGCCTGCCGCTCGCCGGCGTTTTTGCCGCCGGTTTCGGCATCATGCTGGGCTTTCCGGTCCTGCGGCTGCGCGGCGATTATCTGGCCATCGTCACCTTGGGTTTTGGCGAAATCATCCGCGTCATCTTGCAGAACTGGCAGGATTTCACCAACGGCCCCGCCGGCATCGGCGCCATTCCGCGCCCCAGCCTGTTCGGTCTGGTGTTCACCGCCAACGCCCCCGAAGGCAAAACCACCTTCGCCGATTATTTCGGCCTGGATTTTTCCGGTAACCACCGGGTGATCTTTTTATATTTCATCATCCTGGTCCTGGCGCTGCTGACCAACCTGTTCACCTTGCGCATCCGCCGCCTGCCCATCGGCCGGGCCTGGGAAGCCCTGCGCGAGGACGAGATCGCCTGCCGCTCCCTTGGGCTTAACCCGACCACCATCAAGCTGTCAGCCTTTGCCACCGGCGCCATGTTCGCCGGTTTCGCCGGCTCGTTCTTTGCCACCCGTCAAGGCTTCATCAGCCCGGAAAGCTTCACCTTCATCGAATCGGCGGTGATTTTGGCCATTGTCGTTCTGGGCGGCATGGGCAGTCAGATCGGCGTGGTCCTGGCCGCGCTGCTGCTGGTCGGCCTGCCCGAATGGTTCCGCGAATTGCAGCAATACCGCATGCTGGCCTTTGGCGGCGCCATGGTGCTGATCATGCTGTGGAAGCCGTCTGGTTTGCTGGCGCACCGCTCGCCCACCATCCGTCTGAACCAGGAGGCCGGATGATGCGGAGCAAATTGCTGGAGGTCGAACACGTCACCATGCGCTTTGGCGGTCTGTTCGCCGTCAACGACCTGTCGTTTTCCGCCGCCAACCGGTCAATCACCGCCATCATCGGCCCCAACGGCGCCGGCAAGACGACATTATTCAACTGCATCACCGGCTTTTACAAACCCCAGATCGGCCGCTTGACCCTGCATCACGATGACGGACCGGTGCTGCTGGAACGACTGGACGATTACGACATCGCCAAAAAGGCCCGCGTCGGCCGCACCTTCCAAAATATCCGCCTGTTCGCCCGCATGAGCGTGCTGGAAAACCTGATCGTCGCCCAGCACAACACGCTGATGCGGGCCAGCGCCCTTTCCCTGGCCGGCCTGTTGGGGCTGGCGCGCTATGGCAAGGCGGAAAAGCTGGCGGTGGACAAGGCCCGCTATTGGCTCAACAAGGTGGATTTGCTTGATCACGCCGACGCCGACGCCGGTTCCCTGCCCTATGGCTCGCAACGCCGGCTGGAAATCGCGCGGGCCATGTGCACCGATCCGCTGTTGTTGTGCCTGGACGAGCCGGCGGCGGGTCTGAACCCACGCGAATCGCTGGAACTCAATACCCTGCTGACCGGAATACGCGACGAGCATGGCATCGGCCTGCTGCTGATCGAGCATGACATGAGCGTGGTCATGGGCATTTCCGATTGGGTGGTGGTGCTGGATTACGGCCGAAAGATCGCCGAGGGCACCCCGGTTGAAATCCGCAACGACCCGGCAGTGATCCGCGCCTATCTGGGCGAAGCCGACGACGAAGACGAGGATCGCTGACATGCTGGCGGTGGAAAACCTGCATTCCGGCTATGGCCGCATCCAAGCCCTGCACGGCATCGACCTTGAGGTCAAACAAGGCGAGATCGTCACCCTGATCGGCGCCAACGGCGCCGGCAAGACGACGCTGCTGATGACCATTTGCGGCGCCCCGCGCGCCAGCAAGGGCCGGGTCTTGCTGGATGGCCAAGACATCACCCAGATGCCCATGCACAAAATCGCCCATCTGGGGCTGGCCCACAGCCCCGAGGGCCGCCGCATCTTCGCCCGCATGAGCGTGCTGGAAAATCTGCAAATGGGCGGGGTCGCCGGCGACCCCGCCCATTACGCCGAGGATCTGGCCAAGGTTCTGGCCCTGTTCCCGCGCTTGCAGGAACGCCTGAACCAGCGCGGCGGCACCCTTTCGGGGGGCGAACAGCAAATGCTGGCCATCGGCCGCGCCCTGATGAGCCGGCCGCGGGTGTTGCTGCTGGACGAGCCGTCATTGGGACTGGCGCCGCTGGTGGTCCGCCACATCTTCGACCTGATCCGCCAGATCAACCGCGACCAGGGCATGACCGTGTTCCTGGTCGAACAAAACGCCCATCACGCGTTGAAGCTGGCCCATCGCGGCTATGTGCTGGTCAACGGCCGCGTCACCCTGGCCGGAACCGGGGCCGAATTGCTGGCCAACCCGGAAATCCGCGCCCATTATCTTGAAGGCGGCGCCCACGGAGAGACGGCATGATCCATTCCATCCCCGTCTTCATCGGCGTCACCGTGCTGTTCATGGGCGGCTGCGCCTTCATGACCGGGCATTCGGTCGCCAATACCTGGCGGCCGCTGGCGCAGGTTCTGGCCTATTGCCTGCTGCTGGGCGCGGTCGATCGCTTCTTGGTCTTCGCCCTGTTCGGCGGCCCTTTGCTCAGTCTTTCCGCCTATGTGCTTGACACCGCCTTGCTGGCGCTGATCGCCAGCGCCGCCTGGCGGGCGACGCGGGCGCGGCGGATGACCCTGCAATATCCTTGGCTTTATGAACGTGTCGGCCTGTTCGGCTGGCGGGAACACCGACCGCATCAAGCATAGGTGGTGCAAACCCGCGCCCCGGTGTTAGTGTTTTTTCATAACGGTTCGATCAACCAGACGGAGGGTTACGGGAGATGAGAACTTTGAAGACTTTGGGCGTGGCCACCATTGCCATGACCGCCCTTGCCGCTGCCGCCCATGCTGAAATTCTGGTCGGCTTGGCCGGCCCGATGACCGGCCCCGAGGCTCAGTTCGGCGAACAGTTCAAGCAAGGCGCCGACAAGGCCGCCGCCGACATCAACGCCAAGGGCGGCGTGCTGGGGCAGCAGATCAAGATCGTCGTCGGCGACGATGCGTGCGACCCCAAGCAGGCCCGTTCGGTGGCCGAGGAATTGTCGTCGAAGAAAGTGGCGGCGGTGGTCGGCCATTTCTGCTCTGGCTCGTCGATCCCGGCTTCGGAAGTCTATCAGGAAAACGGCATTCCGCAGATTTCCCCCGGCTCAACCAACCCGACCTATACCGAGCGCGGCATGAACAACGTGTTCCGCGTTTGCGGCCGCGATGATCAGCAAGGCCCCACCGCCGCCAATTACATCGCCAAGAAGTTCCCCGGTAAGAAGGTCGCCATCATTCAAGACAAGTCGGCCTATGGCAAAGGCTTGGCCGATGAATTCAAGAAGGCGCTGAACGCCGCCGGCGTGCAGGAAGTGTTCTATGAAGCCATCACCGCCGGCGAAAAGGACTATTCCGCCCTGGTGACCAAACTCAAGGCGGCCGGCGCCGATTTCGTCTTCCTGGGCGGCTACAAGACCGAAGGCGGCCTGATCGTGCGGCAGATGCGCGACCAGGGCCTCAAGACCACCCTGGTGGGTGGCGACGCCCTGCTGGTGGAAGAATTCTGGGCCATCACCGGCGCCGCCGGCGAAGGCACCTTGGTGACCTTCAGCCCCGACCCGCGCTTGCTGCCGCAAAACGCCGCCCTGGTGAAGTACTATCGCGACAAGAAGTACGAGCCGGAAACCTATACGCTGTATTCCTTCGGCGCGCTCCAGGCCTGGGCCATGGCCGCCGAAAAGGCCGGCAGCATCGATGGCAAGAAGGTCATTGCCCAGCTCAAGGCCGATAAGTTCGATACCGTCATCGGCAATATCGGCTTTGACGCCAAGGGTGACGTCGTCGGCCCCAATTACGTCATGTATGTGTGGAAGAACGGCAAGTACGTTTACGCCGATTAACAAGCCTTTTCCTGCTGTTACCGACTGGCCCGGCGCGCAATCGCCGGGCCTTTCGCATTGACGGCCCCACAGTTTGGGCTCACCCTTTCAACCCAGAGGAATAACCACGGAAGGGTTGAAGCCATGCCGATGATGAAAGATTGCATCAACGCTTGTGACCTCGCCCATCGCGCCGCCACCGAAGCCGCCATCCACGCCATGCAACAAGGTGGCAAACTGGCCGATTGGGAATTGGTGCAACTTCTGCTTGATACCGCTGACATCTGCGAAACCGCCGCCGATTTCCTGTTGCGCTCGTCGCGCCAGTACACCCCGGTGCTGCGGGTCGCCTCGGAAATCGCCGACAAATGCGCCGATGCCTGCGAAAAACTGGCGCCCAGCGATCTGCGGATGAAGGAATGCGCTCAATCCTGTCGCCGCGCCGCCACCCAATGCCGCAAGCTTTTATGAGGTTTCACCGCATGGGATGATGCGCGAACCCGGGAGTGACAGGGGCTTTTTCATGGAACCATCATGGCGGTTCGTGGCACCTTGCCCGCATCAGGCCATAACGGGAGCGCCCCATGGAACAGACCACGATCACCGGCAACCTGCCCAACATGACCATCGAGATCAATCACCGCAGCGATCCCGATGGCGGGGCCGAGCTGATGACCATTCATCTGCGCGCCACCCCTGATTTCCAATCGGCCCTGCCGCTGCTTGGCGGCTTGGGGCAGATGACGCCGCTGCTTGGCGGCTTGGGGCAGATGACGCCGCTGTTCGCGCCAATGACGTTGTGGACACAAATGCTGGAAGCCTGGGCTGCGCCATGGCGGCAAATGGCCACGGCCAATCCGCTGTTGCAGCTTATGAGAGAAAACGACACGGGCAAATAATGCCGCCATGCGAACGACGCATGCCCAAGGTTCCGCACAATTCATTGCATAACGTGGCGTCATTGATTATCTCAATGGGATTGATCATGCCGAAAGTGTCGTCGCATCATGGCCTTCATTCAGTGGGACAAATCCTTTAGCGTCGGAACCACCGCCTTGGACGCCGACCATCGTCGATTGCTCGAGATTCTCAATCGTATCTACGATGCCTGGAAAAATGATCCGTCCAAGGTGGAACTGGACCGATTGTTCGACGAGTTGCTGGATTACACCGACGGCCACTTCAACCGCGAGGAAAGCAAGCTGGCCGCCCGTGACTATGCCGGTCTCGCCGGTCATCAGGCCCAGCACGAACGCCTGCGCGAAACCGTGCTGGCCTTCCGCACCCGTCACCTTGCCGGCAACACCCCCGACGCCCTGACCGAGGATATGGCCAAATTCCTGAAGTCGTGGCTGATGGATCATATCCTGGTCGAGGACATGAAATATAAGCCGCTATTCGCCCCCCAGCCGTAGCTGAGCGCACTTCCGCCGCTAACGCCGCCGCATGGAATCGGCCAGTTGCGAGGCCAGCCACGTACATTCCAGCCGATCGCTGCATCGCACCAACTTGTCGCAGGCCAGAACGTCGTCAATGACCTGCCGCATAGCCCCGGAATCTTGGTTTGCGGTCAGCCCCCCCAAACCCAGAAGGGCGGTAAAGCAGCTGTTCTTCCCATGCGTCACCATGATCTGCCACCATTTTTAGCTGCGATGGCTCATTGTTGATCAGAACAGCGTTAAGGGGAAGTGACAGCTTGTCGCGTCAAAAAACGATCATACCCGCATTAACCGGAAATTGACGAAGAGCCGGGGCGAAAAGCCTTGGTAGCGCGGGCACGCCAAAGACGGGACGGGGTGGTCCCGCAAGGCTTTTCGCGACGCCCATCATATGCATGAAAACTAAAGCACACCACTGCCCCACGGGGCAGGATGCCGCCCTACCTGTTGCGCCAGGACCGCCCCACCAGCGGCCCCATCCAGACCATGGCGGCAGCGGTCAACACCACCGGCACCCACAGGGCGATTTCATAGGCTTGCGCCGGCCAGCCGCCGCCCGCCTGCGCCGGCCACAGATTGATGATCGCCCCCAACCCCCATTGCATGGTGAAGGCGACGGCAAAAATAATCAGGTTCAAGGTGGTGGTGGCCCGCCCCGACATATGGGGGGGAACCAACTGCGCCACCACCACATAGCACAAAGACACCGACGCCCCGGCAAAGCCGAAACAGGCCGATAACAGCAGCGGCGCCCCACCCCACCCCAAGGCCATGGACAGCACGCAAAGCCAGTACCACAGCATGCCGAACCCGGCCACGGCCACAATGGGAACCCGCCAGCGTCCCAACGCATCGCTGAGCGATCCCCAGGCCAGATAACCGGCCGCCATGCCGGAAGCCATCACCAGCAATGCCTGGGCGCTGTCCGCCCCATTCAAACCGGCGACATCGCGCAGCCAAGGTCCGGCCCACAAGCCTTGAATGGCCATGAACGACCCCAAGGCAATGGCGGCAAGCGGCATCACCCGCAAAAAGGCGGGATCACGGCAAATGGTCGCCACGTCGCCCATCTGTTGCAGAAAAGAACTGCTTCCCGCTCGACCCGGCTTGTCCGGTACGGTGACAAAAAGGACCAGGGCCATGGCTAAGGTCAGCGCCGCCAATATCCAGAAAATACCGCGCCAATCGGTGATTGCCAAAGCCGCCTGGACCGGTTGCGTCGCCGCCACCGCCCCCAAGCCACCGGCAAACAAAATGATGCCGTTAACCAAAGCCAATTTGCCCGGTGGGAAGAATTGCACATTGGCCTTGATCGCCGCCATCAGGCAGGCAGCCACCCCCAGCCCGACCAAGGCGCGGCCAAGGATCAATGTCACCGGCTGTTCGGCCACGGCGAACAAGCCAGCCCCGGCAGCGGCAAACACCAACAACCCCGCCTCCACCCGGCGCGGTCCATAGCGGTCAAGCAAGATGCCCAGCGGGATTTGCACCGAGCCAAAGGCCAGCAGATACATACCGGTCATCAACCCCAGCGCCCCGGCATCCAAAACGATGTCGGCGGCGATCGACGGGGCCAGCACGGCATTGACCGTGCGGTACAGGTAAGACAGGAAATAACCGCCGGCAAACGGCAGCAGAACCCGCAGAGCCAGCGTTCTGGCGGAAGGCGTTACACTCTTCATAACCATGACCTTGCCCCGCCGGCCCGGCGCGGTCAACCTGACGATTGAACCGGTTTAAATCACACCCGGACCAGATGCACGGTGGTGATCGGACGGTGATTGAGCATGGCCTTGAGTTCCCGCCGCACCGCTCGGCGCACCGCTTCGGCGGCGGTCGCGTCATCTTGACGCGCTTTTTGCGGCAATTCCTCAAACGCTTCGCGGGCGGCTTCGACCACGTTGTCGTGTTCTTCGGCGAAATGCTCGGCATCAAGCAATCCCAGCGCCGTCACCTGGGGCTCGCCCAACAGCTTGCCCTTGCGGTCGACGACGATGGTGCACACGCACGAGCCGTTGAACACCATGCGGCGGCGGTCCCGCAAAACCGCCGAGTCAAGACGGACCAGACGTGGCCCCCCCTCCAGCGCCTCGCCATCCACCGCCAGCCGTCCAACCGAAACATGATCGACCACTTCCGGCTTGCCGGGCGCCAGACGCAGCATGGCGCCATTTTCAATGGCCATGGTTTCGGCCACACCGCAGGCCTTGGCCAGGGCGCAATGCTCCTTGATGTGACGGGCCTCGCCATGCACCGGCACGGCGATGCGCGGGCGGACATACTGATAGATCGCTTCCATCTCGTCACGGGCCGGATGACCGGAAACATGGATCGGCTCGTCCCGGTCGGTCACCACATCGACCCCCATGCGCACCAGATCGTTTTGCAGCCGGAAAATGGACTTTTCGTTGCCTGGAATAATACGCGAGGAAAAGATCACCACATCGCCCTTGCTGAGACGAACATTGGGATGATCATTGGCGGCGATGCGGGCCAGGGCCGCGCGCGGCTCGCCCTGGCTGCCGGTGCACAGATATACCACCTTGTCGGCCGGCAAATGCACGGCGTCGCGGTCATTGAGGAACGGGGCGATATCGCGCAGATAGCCAAGGTCACGGGCCGCTTTCTCGATCCGCCACAATGACCGCCCAACCAGGGCGACGGAACGGCCATTGGCCTCGGCCGCCAAGGCGACACTTTCCAGCCGCGCCACGTTGGTGGCAAAGCAGGAAATGGCAATGCGGCGGTCATAGCGCGACAACAGGCCGATCAGATTGGCCCGGACCTCGGCTTCCGAACCGGAATGGCCGCGGGTGAAGATATTGGTCGAATCGCCGACCATGGCCAGCACCCCTTCGTTACCGATGCGGCGCAGCGCCTCGGTATCGGCCGGGTTGCCGATCAGCGGATCGGGGTCGAACTTCCAGTCGCCGGTATGCAACACGGTCCCGGCCTTGGTGCGAATGGCCAGGGAATTGGGCTCGGGGATGGAATGGGTCATCGACACCATTTCCACATTGAACGGACCAACATCGAAACGCGAGCCCAGGGCGACCACATGCATCGGCACCTGCCGTTGCAACCCCACTTCGTTCAGCTTGCCAGCCAAGATGGCGGCGGCGAACGGGCTGGCATAGACCGGGCATTTCAGCCGCGACCACAGGTAATGCACGGCGCCGACATGATCTTCATGGCCATGGGTGATAACGATGCCGACCAATTGATCGCGACGTTCCTCGATCCAGGCCGGATCAGCCATGACCACATCGGTCATCGGCATGGAATCGTCGCCGAAGGTCACCCCGAGATCAACAATCAACCACTTGCCGTCATGGCCATAGAGGTTGAAATTCATCCCGATTTCGCCAGTCCCACCCAGCGGCAGAAAAAACAGCTCGTCCGAACCCGGCTTCATGCCTTCACCGTCTTGGCATTGCGACGGTGGATTTCCAACAGACCGCGCAAGGTCAGGTCCGAGGCCAATTCATTGATCACCGGCGTCGATTCGGCGAATAACGGGGCCAACCCGCCCGTGGCGACCACCAACATCTTGGCGCCGAATTCTTCTTCCATTCGCTTTACCAATCCTTCGATCAGGCCGACATAGCCCCAGAAAATTCCCGACCGCATGGCCGGCACCGTCGCCTTGCCGATCACCTGCTTGGGCCGGCCGATGGCGACGCGCGGCAGCTTGGCGGCGGCCATGTGCAAGGCTTCAAGCGACAGATTGATCCCCGGCGCAATGGCCCCGCCGCAATAATTGCCATCGCCATCGACGACGTCGAAGGTGGTGGCGGTGCCGAAATCAATGACGATCAACGGCGCCTTATAGAATTTGTGTGCCGCCACGGCGTTGACAAGACGGTCGGCGCCAACTTCCTCGGGCCGGTCCAGCAACACCTCGATGCCCAGTTGCACCCCCTCGTCGCCAACCACCACCGGTTCGCAGCCGAAATAGCGGCGGCACAGGGTTTTCAGGTTAAAGACGATGGCCGGCACCACACTGGCGATAATCACCGCCGAGATGTCCTCGCGGTTCAAATTCTCGGTGGTCAGCAATTGCATCAGCCACACCCCCAATTCGTCGGCGGTGCGGTCGGTCTGGGTCGATGCGCGCCATTCGCCGCGCACCTGTTCCCCATCGAACACGGCAAAGACAATGTTGGTATTGCCGGCATCAATGGCCAGAAGCATGGAGGGCCTCCAGGTTAATGGGCATCGGGGAAAAAAACATCCCCAGCGAGAATACGGCGGGAACCCGACGCGCCCTGATCCAAAAGCAGCGCGCCCTCTTCGTCAAGTCCGGCGAAAATACCGGTTTGCGTGTCAGTTTCCAGTCGGACGATTGTCGGCTGGCCCAAACCACGGGCGCAAGACAGCCAAGCCTGGCGAATCGGAGAAAACCCCTGCTGCCGCCACGCCACCAATAACGGGGCGAAAGCAGCGCAAAAGGCTTCTAAAACCTGGGCGGCGTCGCCGGCATAATCAAGATCGGCCAAAGCACAGGCCGGGTGATTAAGCCCTTGCGGCGGCGGCGCCGCCACCACGTTAACGCCGATGCCCAGCACCAACCAGTCGGACCCGGCTGATTCCAGCAGCATGCCGGCGCATTTGCGCCCCTCGACCAACACGTCGTTGGGCCATTTTGCCTGGAATGTGTGCGGCGGCAGCAAGGTCGACAACGCCTGCACCAAAGCGGCGGCGGCGGCAAAGCCCAATTGCGCCGCGTGATGCAGCGACTGAATGCGGATGAGCATGGAAAAATGCAGATTACCGGCTGGGCTGACCCATGCGCGGCCACGACGCCCCCGCCCGGCGCTTTGGCTTTGAGCCGAGACCACAAGCAAATCGGCGGCGGCACCTGATTGAGCCAACCGCCGTGCTTCATCATTGGTGCTGCCGACGCTGTCCAGACTGATAAGCTGGAACGGCGTCGGCAGACTTGCTGGCATCATCAGCCGGCGGCCGGGAACAGCACCGCAGCGGCAGCCTTGGCACTGGTCAACAACGGACCGGGAACGGCGATGAAAGCAATATTGACCAAGGTCGCCACCGCCATGACCAGCCCCAGCGCCTTGCTGCCGCTCCGTTCAAAGCTTTCCAGCGCTTCGTCGAAATACATCACCTTAATGATCCGCAGATAGTAATAAGCGCTGACCACGCTGGTCACCACGCCGATGATCGCCAGGGTATACAGCCCGGCATCAACCGCAGCCTTGAACACATAGAATTTGCCGATAAATCCGGCCAGCGGCGGAATGCCGGCCATGGAGAACATCAGCACCGCCATGGCGGCGGCCATGGCCGGGTTGGATTTCCCCAGACCGGCCAGATCATTGATGCCTTCGACCAGACGGCCCTTCTGACGCATGGACAAGATGACGGCGAAGACGCCGACATTCATGGACAGATAAATGGCCAGATAGATCAACACGCCCTGGACGCCATCGGCCGAGCCGGCGGCGACGCCAACCAGCATGAAGCCGACATGACCGATGGAGGAATAAGCCATCAGACGCTTGATGTTGTTCTGGGCGATGGCGGCGAAGGCGCCGATGAACATCGAGGCCAAGGCGATGAACGCCACCACCTGACGCCATTGGTCGGACAATTCGCCGAACGGTCCGGTCATCACCCGGACCAACAGGGCCATGGCGGCGATCTTCGGCGCCACGGCGAAGAACGAGGTCACCGGAGTCGGCGCCCCTTCATAGACGTCGGGAGCCCACATGTGGAACGGCGCCGCCGAGATCTTGAAGGCCAGACCGGCAAGCACGAACACCAGACCGGCGATGAACCCAAGATGCGGGTGAACCGGATGTTCGCCGCCAAACAGCTTGGCCAGGCCATCGAACGAGGTCGTGCCAGAGAAGCCGTAAACCAGCGAAATGCCGTACAGCAACATGCCCGAGGCCAGCGAGCCCAGAACATAGTACTTAAGGCCCGATTCGGTCGCCTTGGCGCTTTCGCGATGATAGGCGGCCAGCACGTACAGCGACAAAGACTGCATTTCCAGGCCCATATACAAGGCCAGGAAGTCGTTCGCCGACACCATGATCATCATGCCGGTGGTGGCCAGCATGATCAGGACCGGATATTCGAAGCGGCCCAGCTTTTCCTTATCCAGGAAGTTCAGCGACATGGAAGCGGTGATCGCCGAAGCCGCCAGGATCAACACCTTGACGAACACGGCGAAAGGATCAAGCACCAACAGGCCGCCGAAAGAAACCAGCCGGTCGGAACCGCCCACGGCCCAGGTCAGCAGCATGGCGCCGATCATCGCCGCCACCGCCAAGGTGGTGGCGGCGGCCGTGTTGTCGCCCTTGCGGAACACACCCATCATCAGCAGAGCCATCGCCGCCAGGACGACGAGAAGCTCCGGCAGGACCGGAATGAGGTCGAGAGATTCGGTCATGTCCAGTTCCCCTTAACGAGCCGCGACGGAAAGAGATTCGGCGGCGGCGCGCGCCAGTTCGTAATTGTCGATCAACTTGGCCACCGAAGCATGCATCGGATCGAGGAAGGTGATCGGATAAACCCCCATCCAGATGACGATGACGATCAGCGGCGCGAACATCAGCACTTCCCGCGGACTCAGATCCAAGATGGACTTGAGGTCATCGCGCGTCATGCGGCCGAACACCATCCGGCGATAGAGGTACAGCATATAGCAGGCCCCCAGCACCAGACCGCTGGCGGCGAAGAATGCCACCCAGGTGTTGACTTGGAACACGCCCAACAGCACCAGGAACTCGCCGACGAAGCCACCGGTGCCCGGCAGACCGACCGACGCCATGGTCATGAACATGAACACCAGCGCGTATTTCGGCATGCGTTCCGACAAGCCGCCGTAACGCGAGATTTCGCGGGTGTGCATGCGGTCGTAAACCACGCCGACACACAAGAACAAGGCGCCCGAGACAATGCCGTGCGACAGCATCTGATAAAGCGCGCCCTCAACCCCTTGGGTGGTCATCGAAAAGACGCCGATGGTCACGTACCCCATGTGGGCGATGGATGAATAGGCGATCAGCTTCTTCATGTCTTCCTGCACCAGGGCCACCAGCGAGGTGTAGATCACCGCGACGATGGACAGGGTGTAGACCAGGGGCGTGAAGTATTCGCTGGCCAACGGGAACATCGGCACCGAGAAGCGGATGAAACCATAAGCGCCCATCTTCAACAGCACGCCGGCCAGGATCACCGAACCGGCGGTCGGCGCCTCGACGTGGGCGTCAGGCAACCAGGTATGCACCGGCCACATGGGGACCTTGACCGCGAACGAGGCGAAGAAGGCCAACCACAGCCACAATTGCATGCCCTGCGGGAAGCCATGCGCCATCAGCGTCGGGATGTCGGTGGTGTGGGCGTCGAAATACATGGCCAGCATGGCCACCAGCATCAACACCGACCCCAACAAGGTGTAGAGAAACAATTTATAGGCGGCATAGACCCGCCGCGCCCCGCCCCACACGCCGATGATGATGAACATGGGCAGCAACACGCCTTCAAAGAAGACGTAGAACAAAACCATGTCGAGCGCGCAGAACATACCGACCATCATGGTTTCGAGAACCAGGAAGGCGACCATGTATTCCTTCACCCGCTTCTCCACCGCGCCGATGGACGACAAGATGCAGATGGGGGTCAAGAAGGTGGACAGCAGGACGAACCACACCGAGATGCCGTCAACACCCATGGAATAGGTAATGGCGGTCCCAGGCAGCCAGACGGCGGTTTCCTTCAGCTGAAACTCAGCCGAGGCGGCGTCGAAATACCCCAAGATGAACAGCGAGACGACGAACGTCGCCACCGAGGTGAGCAGCGCCACGTTGCGGGCATTGCGCGCCACCACCTGGGCTTCGCCGCGGATCGCCAGGATGAACAACGCCCCCAACAGCGGCAGGAACGTCGTCAACGAGAGCAGAGGCCAGTCGGTCATTGTCTTCCCCAGACTTAGCGCGCGTTGAACATGTACCAGGTGACGAATACCGCCACACCGATCAGCATCGCGAAGGCGTAGTGGTACAGGTACCCGGATTGCAACTTGCCCACCTTTTGGGCGATCACCTTGGTGGCGGCGGCGACGCCGTCGGGACCGACACCGTCGATCAGAGCGCCGTCACCCCCTTGCCAGAAGCCCCGTCCCAGCTTGAAAGCGGGCTTGACGAACAAGAAGTCGTACAATTCGTCGAAGTACCACTTGTTCAGCAAGAACAGGTAGATGCCACGGAAGCTGTTGGCCAGCATCGCCGGCACCGCCGGCACGAACATATAAAGCAGATAGGCCAGGGCAATGCCCGAAGCGGCGACGATGGTCGGCGTCAGCGCCACCCACTGTTCCACATGGTGCAGGTTTTCCATGGCCCCGTGGCTTTCCACCACCTTGACCGCGCCGCGCCAGAAATCGTGCTGAACGTGACCCACGAACATTTCGTAGCCCAGCCAGCCCGAGAACACGGCGCCAACGGCCAAAACCACCAACGGCAAGATCATCACCGCCGGGCTTTCATGCACATGCGCCATCACGTGTTCGTCGGCGCGCGGCTTGCCATGGAAGGTCAGGATCAACAGACGCCAGGAGTAAAAGGCGGTCAGGAAGGCCGCGGCCACGCCCATGACATAGGCGATCTGACCGGACCAGGAATGCGAAGCCCAGGCCGCTTCCAAGATGGTGTCCTTGGAATAATAGCCGGCGAAGAACGGCACGCCCGCCAGGGCAAGCGACCCAATCCACATCAACGCCCAGGTGATCTTCACGTTCTTCCAGATTCCGCCCATCCGGCGGATGTCTTGCTCGTCGCTCATGGCGTGGATCACCGAACCGGCGCCCAAGAACAGCAAGGCCTTGAAGAAAGCGTGGGTCATCAGGTGGAAAATAGCCGCCTGATAAGCCGACACGCCGATGGCGAAGAACATGTAGCCCAATTGCGAGCAGGTGGAATAGGCGATCACCCGCTTGATGTCGTTTTGGACACAGCCGACAGTGGCGGCGAAGAAGGCGGTGGCGGCGCCAACCAAGGTCACCACGGTCAGCGCGGTGTTCGAATATTCGAACAGCGGGCTCATGCGGGCGACCATGAAGACGCCGGCGGTGACCATGGTGGCGGCGTGAATCAGCGCCGAAACCGGAGTCGGGCCTTCCATGGCGTCAGGCAGCCAGGTGTGCAGGCCGAGCTGAGCCGACTTGCCCATGGCGCCGACGAACAGCAGCAGGCAGCAGATGGTGACGGCGTTCATGTCCATGCCGAAGAAGTGCACCACCGTGCCCGCCTTGTCCGGCGCCGCGGCGAAGATGGCGTCGAACGTCACCGAATCGAACAGGAAGTAGATGCCGAAGATCCCCAGGGCAAAGCCGAAATCACCAACGCGATTGACGACAAAGGCCTTGATGGCGGCGGCACAGGCCGAAGGCTTCTGATACCAAAAACCAATCAACAGATAGGACGCGACACCCACGCCTTCCCAGCCGAAGAACAGCTGAACCAGATTATCGGCGGTCACCAGCATCAGCATGGCGAAGGTGAACAGCGACAGATAGGACATGAAGCGCGGGATCGACGGGTCGTGGCTCATATAGCCAACCGAGTAGACGTGCACCATGAACGACACCCAGGTGACGACGATCATCATGACCGCGGTCAGGGTATCGAATTTCAGCGCCCACGACACATCCATGGTGCCGGACTGAATCCAGTGCAGCAATTGGATGGTGACGAAATTACCGTCAATCGCCACTTCCTTGAAGATCAAGGCCGAGGAAAAGGCCGACACGCCCAACAG
Source organism: Magnetospirillum sulfuroxidans (assembly GCF_018224925.1). Lineage (GTDB taxonomy): Bacteria > Pseudomonadota > Alphaproteobacteria > Rhodospirillales > Magnetospirillaceae > Magnetospirillum > Magnetospirillum sulfuroxidans. The sequence goes on from NZ_JAGTUF010000001.1 coordinate 717,353, forward strand.
CGTGCAGGTGACGATTTGCGCACCACGGTCACCGATGAAGCGGCCAAACAGGCCAGCGACGATCGAGCCCAGCAGCGGCAGGAAGATTGCGGCGACGTACATCATCGCTGGATTACCCCTTCAGCTGGCTGATTTCCTCGACCGCGATCGTGCCGCGGTTGCGGAAGAAGACGACAAGGATGGCCAGACCGATGGCCGCCTCGGCGGCGGCGACGGTCAGGATGAACATGGCGAAAACCTGTCCGACCAGATCATTGAGGAAGGACGAGAACGCCACGAAATTCAAATTCACCGCCAACAGCATCAATTCGACGCTCATCATGATGATGATGACGTTCTTGCGGTTGAGGAAAATACCGAAGACGCCAAGCGTGAACAAAATGCCCGCGACGATCAGGTAATGAGAGAGACCGATCTCGAACATCAGATGCCTCCCCCGGTGCTGACTTTGCGGATTTCAACGGAATTGGCGGCGGTCCGTCCGACCTGATCATAGATCTTCTGCTTGCGCACGCCGGTCCGGGTCCGGTGGGTCAGCAAGATGGCGCCGATCATGGCGACCAGCAGGATCACACCCGAGGCCTGGAACAAGAACACATAATTGGTATAGATCAGCCGGCCCAAAGCCTCGGTATTGGTCATCTGATCGGTCGGCGGGATCGGCGCGGCCAGCAAGGCTTCGACGTCGGGGGCGAAAGCCCAGCCGCCAAACACCACCGCCAGTTCGACCAGCAACACCAGACCGATGACCGCACCGGTCGGCAGATACTGGGCGACGCCTTCGCGCAGCTTGAGGAAGTTGATGTCCAGCATCATGACGACGAACAAGAACATCACCGCCACGGCGCCGACATAGACGACCACCAGGACCATGGCCAGGAATTCCGCGCCCAGCAGCAGGAACAGACCGGCCGCGTTGAAGAAGCACAGAATGAGGAACAGCACCGAATGGACCGGGTTGCGGGCCGAGATCACCATGACCCCGCTCGCTACCGCCAAACCGGCGAACATGTAGAAGATCAATGCCGCGATCATGCCATCCCCCTCAATCAACGGTACGGCGCGTCGGCGGCGATACGCATGGCCAGTTCGGCCTCCCAGCGATCACCGTTCGCGAGCAGTTTTTGCTTGTTGTACATCAGCTCGGCCCGGGTTTCCGTGGCGAACTCGAAATTCGGCCCCTCGACGATGGCATCCACCGGGCAGGCTTCCTGGCACAGACCGCAATAGATGCACTTGGTCATGTCCAGGTCATAGCGGCGGGCGCGACGCGAACCGTCGGCGCGGACCTCACCCTCGATGGTGATGGCCTGAGCCGGGCAGATCGCCTCGCACAATTTGCACGAGATGCAGCGCTCTTCACCGTTGGGATAACGGCGCAGGGCGTGCTCGCCGCGAAAACGCGGCGACATCGGGATTTTTTCGTACGGGTAATTGGTGGTCACCGAGGGTTTGAACATATAGCGGAAGGTCAGCGCCAAGCCTTGAACCAGCTCGGTCAGCAAGAACGCCCGCGCGGTGCGGTCGAGAAAAGCCATCACACTCTCTCCTTAACCCTGACCCGGAAGCCAACCGAAGGCGACGAGAACGCCCGAGGTCAACACCACCCAGAACAGCGAGAACGGCAAGAAAATCTTCCATCCCAAACGCATCAGCTGGTCATAGCGATAACGGGGGAAGGTGGCGCGCACCCACAGGAAGATAAACAAAACAGCGCAGATCTTAAGCACGAACCAAATGATGCCGGGGATCCAGTTGAACGGCGCGATATCCATCGGCGGCAACCAGCCGCCCAGGAACAACACCGTGGCCATGGCGCTCATCAAGATCATGTTGGCGTATTCACCCAGGAAGAACAGGGCGAAGGTCATGGCCGAATATTCGACGTTATAGCCGGCGACCAGTTCGGATTCCGATTCCGCCATATCGAACGGCGCACGGTTGGTTTCCGCCAGGATCGACACCACGAAGATGATGAACATCGGGAAATGCGGCAGGATGAACCACACCGTTTCCTTCTGCTTCAAGACGATGTCCGACAGGTTGAGCGATCCCACGGTAACCAGCACCGAAATGATCACCAGCCCCATGGAGACTTCGTAGGACACCATCTGCGCCGCCGAGCGAAGACCGCCGAGGAAGGCGTATTTGGAGTTCGACGCCCAACCCGACATGATGATGCCGTAGACGCCCAAGCTGGAAATGGCGAACAGATACAGCACGCCGACATTGATATCGGCGACCACCCATCCTTCATCGAAGGGAATGACCGCCCAGGCGATCAAGGCCAGGATAAAGGTCAGCATCGGCGCGATGACGAAAACCACCTTGTTGGCCCCGGACGGGAAGATGGTTTCCTTCAAGAACAGCTTGGCGCCATCGGCCAAGGGTTGCAGCAGGCCAAAGGGGCCGACCACGTTGGGACCCTTGCGCAACTGGATGGCGCCGATGACCTTGCGCTCGGCATAGGTCAGATAGGCGACCGCCAGCAGCAGCGGCAGGACGATGGCGACGATCTGAAGAACGATGACGATCAGGCGCCACAGTTCCGGGGGCAGCAGCCCAGAGAGCATATCAACCATGGGTCCCCGTCTTCTTCTTGCTGTTGCAGCCACAGCCGCCGCCGAATTCCGCCGTGCATTCCGCCATGGTCTTGGAGGCGCGGCTGATCGGGTCGACCATATAGAAGTTGTCGATGGCCGAGGCCAACGGCTTGTCGCTCAAAGCGCCTTCAGCGCCGGCGCCGGCCCAGGTGGCGGCGGCAACCACGCCTTCAGTGGCGAACACCGCATTGCTGGCGACCATGCGCTGGCGCAGCTGCTTGACGGTGTCAAAGGCCAGCGGCTTGCCCAAGGCGTCGGACAATGCACGCACCACCTTCCAGTCTTCCTTGGCCTCGCCCGGCGGGAAGATGGCCAGACGAGTCCGCTGGACCCGGCCTTCGGTATTGACGAAGGTCGCGCTTTTTTCCGTATAGGCGGCGGTGGGCAGGACGACATCGGCGCGATGCGCCCCGGCATCGCCATGACTGCCCAGATAGACGACAAAGGCATTGCCCAGCGACTTCATGTCGATTTCGTCGGCGCCAGCCAGGAACACCACCGAGATTTCCCCCGATTGTGCCCCGGCGATGATGCCGGCGGTATCCTTGCCACCGGCCTGCGGCACAAAGCCGACATCCAGGCCGCCGACACGGGCGGCGGCGGTGTGCAAGACGTTGAAGCCGTTCCAGCCATCGGCGATCACCCCGGTATCCTGGGCCAGCTTGGCGGCCAGGGCCAGGATGGCGGCGCCGTCTTCGCCGGTCAAAGCGCCCTGGCCGATGATGATCGCCGGCTTGGCGGCATTCTTCAGCACATCGGCGAACGGATGGTTCCCCGCGGCGATGGCCGCCAGCACCTGGGCGCTGTCGCCCAGCCAATCATGCTGGAAGGTCAGATCGGTCTTCGGACCGATGATCGCCGCCTTGAACCCACCCTTGAGCCAGCGCTTGCGGATGCGAGCGTTGAGCACCGGGGCTTCGATGCGCGGGTTGGAGCCGATGATCAGCAGCGCGTCGGCCTGTTCGATGCCGGCGATGGTGCTGTTGAACAGATAGGCGGCGCGGTTGCCGGCCGCCAGCTTGGCGCCGTCTTGGCGGCAATCCATGTTGCCCGAGCCCAAGGCCGCCAGCAGATCCTTGAACGCCTGCATGGTTTCGACATCGGTCTGGTCGCCGGCGATGGCGGCGATCTTGGATCCGGCCAGACCGTTCACCTTGGCGGTGATGGCGGCGAAGGCGTCGCTCCACGACGTGGCGGCCAGCGTGCCGTCCTTGCGCACATAGCAGCGGTCAAGGCGCTGACGCTTAAGGCCGTCGCAGGCAAAGCGCGAACGATCCGACAGCCATTCCTCGTTGATGTCGTCATTGACGCGGGGAAGGATGCGGATGACCTCGTTGCCACGGGTATCGAGGCGGATGGCCGAGCCCAGCGCGTCCATGGCGTCGACGCTTTCGGTCTTCTTCAATTCCCAGGCGCGATAGGTATAGCTGGCCGGCTTGTTGGTCAGCGCGCCGACCGGGCACAAATCGATCAGATTGCCCGACAGTTCCGACGACACGGCGGCGCCGACATAGCGGCCGACTTCCAGGTGTTCCGACCGGCCCAGGCCGCCCAGCACCGGGGTCCCGGCGATTTCGGAAATGAAGCGGATGCAACGGGTGCACTGAATACACCGGGTCATCCAGGTCTGGATCAGCGGGCCGTAGGACTTGTCCTCAACCGCCCGCTTTTCTTCCTGATAGCGGCTGCGATCGCCGCCATAGGCCACGGCCTGATCCTGCAAATCGCATTCGCCGCCCTGATCGCAGATCGGGCAATCCAGCGGATGGTTGATCAGCAGGAATTCCATCACCCCTTGGCGGGCCTTGCGCACATTGGCGTTGTTGGTGTGCACCACCATCCCCTCGCCCACCGGCATGGCGCAGGAGGCAACGGGCTTGGGCATCTTTTCCACTTCGACCAGGCACATGCGGCAATTGCCGGCCACGGCCAGACGTTCGTGATAGCAAAAACGCGGGATCTCGATGCCGATGGTTTCGGCCGCCTGGAGGATGGTCACCCCGGCTTCGACTTCGATCTCGGTTCCGTCGATCGTCAGTTTGGGCATGTTGTCTCTAACCTCCTCAGGCCGCGCTGGAATTGCGGGCCCGGATCTTCTTTTCGATCTCGGGGCGGAAATTGCGGATCAGACCCTGGATCGGCCAAGCGGCGGCGTCGCCCAGAGCGCAGATGGTGTGACCTTCGACCTGCTTGGTCACTTGCTGCAACAGATCGATTTCCTCGATGGTGGCGTCGCCCTTGTCCATGCGTTCCATCATCCGCCACATCCAGCCGGTGCCTTCGCGGCACGGCGTGCACTGGCCGCAGCTTTCATGCTTGTAAAAGCGCGACAGCCGGGTGATGGCGCGGACGATGTCGGTGGATTTGTCCATGACGATGACGGCGGCGGTGCCCAGACCGGAGCCGGCCTCGCGCAGACCGTCGAAATCCATCGGGCAATTCTCGATCACCTCGCGGGTCAGCACCGGAGTGGACGAACCGCCGGGGATCACCCCCATCAGATTGTCCCAACCGCCACGAATGCCGCCGCAATGCTTGTCGATCAGCTCGCGGAAGCTGATGCCCATTTCCTCTTCCACATTGCACGGCTTGTTCACATGGCCGGAAATGCAGAACAGCTTGGTGCCGGAATTCTTCGCCCGGCCCAGGCCGGCGAACCACGCGCCGGAACGGCGCAGGATGGCCGGAACCACGGCGATGGATTCGACGTTGTTGACGGTGGTCGGGCAACCGTACAGACCGACGCCGGCGGGGAACGGCGGCTTCAGGCGGGGCTGGCCCTTCTTGCCTTCCAGGCTTTCGATCAGCGCCGATTCCTCGCCGCAGATGTAAGCGCCGGCGCCGCGATGGACGTAGAGATCGAAATCCCAACCAGAGCCGCAGGCGTTCTTGCCGATCAGACCGGCGGCATAAGCCTCGTCGATGGCCACTTGCAGATGTTCGGCCTCGCGGATGAATTCACCGCGAATGTAAATATACGAGGCGTGGGCGCCGATGGCGAACGCGGCCAGCAACGCGCCTTCGACCAGCTTGTGCGGGTCAAAGCGCATGATCTCGCGGTCCTTGCAGGTCCCCGGCTCGCCTTCATCGGCGTTGATGACCAGGTAATGCGGACGCGCCCCTTCGGTTTTCGGCATGAACGACCATTTCATGCCGGTGCCGAAACCGGCGCCGCCACGGCCGCGCAGGCCCGAGGTCTTGACTTCCTCGATGATGGCGTCGCGGCCCTTGGCCAACAGCGCCTTGGTGTTATCCCAATCGCCGCGCGACTGCGCGCCCTTGAGGCGCCAGTCGTGGATGCCGTAGAGATTGGTGAAGATTCTGTCCTGATCGCGCAGCATCACGCCTTCTCCGATCCGAAGGTAAGGTCGCCAAGGGTGGTCGGGCCACCCTCGGGGGCCGAGAACTGACGACCGCCCTGGGGACCAGGATTCGGCGTCTCGCCCCGCTTCAACGCTTCCAACACCGCCTTGGTGCTTTCCGGCGTCAGGTCTTCGTAATAATCGTCGTTGATCTGCATCATCGGCGCGTTGACACAAGCGCCCAGGCATTCCACTTCGACCAAGGTAAACTTGCCGTCTTCGGTGGTATCGCCCCAGTTGACGCCCAGAACCTCGCGCGCGGTCTCGCCGACACCGTCGGAGCCGCGCAGCAGGCAACAGATGTTGGTACACACCTGGACGTGGAACTGACCAACCGGTTTTTGGTTGTACATGGTGTAGAAGGTCACCACTTCCTGCACCCGGATCGGGGCCATTTCCAGCATCTCGGCGATATATTCAATCACCGGAATGCCGGTCCAGCCGACCTGGCGCTGGGCCAGGTCCAGCAACGGCATCACCGCCGATTGCTGACGGCCGGCCGGATACTTGGCGATGATTTTCTTCGCCTGTTCCAGGTTTTCCGCGGTAAAGGCGAAGCTGGTCATGTCTTGCTCTGTGCTCATCGGTCGATCTCGCCGAAAACGATGTCGATGGAGCCGATATTGGCCACCACGTCGGCCAGCATGTGTCCCTTGGACATCATGTCCAGCGCCTGAAGGTGGACGTATCCCGGCGGGCGGATCTTGCAGCGATAGGGCTTGTTGGTGCCATCGGCGATCAGATAGACGGCGAATTCGCCCTTGGGCGCCTCGACCGCCGCATAGACCTCGCCTTCCGGCACATGGAAACCTTCGGTGAACAGCTTGAAGTGATGGATCAACGCTTCCATCGACTTCTTCATTTCGGCCCGGGGCGGCGGCGATATCTTGCGGTCGTCGGTCTTGACCGGACCTGCCGGCATTTCGCGGATGCATTGCTTCATGATCTTGATCGATTCGCGCATTTCGATCATGCGGATCAGATAGCGGTCATAGCAATCGCCGACCTTGCCGACCGGCACGTCGAATTCCATGCGGTCATAGACTTCGTAGGGCTGGCTTTTGCGCAGATCCCAAGCGATGCCCGAGGCGCGCAAATTGGGACCGGTGAAGCCCCAATCCAGCGCCTGTTCGGCTGTCACCGTGCCGATATCGACGGTGCGTTGCTTGAAGATGCGATTTTCGGTCACCAGGGTTTCGATATCATCGACCACCTGGGGGAACTGATCGCACCAGACGTCAATATCTTCCAGCAGACCGGCCGGCAAATCCTGGGCGACACCGCCGACGCGGAAGTAATTGGCGTGCAAACGGGCGCCACAAGCGCGCTCGTAGAACTCCATCAGCTTCTCGCGTTCCTCGAATCCCCACAGCATCGGCGTCATGCCGCCGACGTCGAAGACGAAGGCGCAGATGTTGAGCAAGTGGTTGAGGATGCGACCCATCTCGCAATACAGCACACGAATGTACTGGCCGCGCAGCGGCACGGTGACGCCCAGCAGCTTTTCCGCCGCCAGCACGAAAGCGTGCTCCTGGTTCATGGTGCCGACATAGTCCAGACGGTCGAAATATGGCGTCGCCTGGGTGTAAATCTTGTGTTCGATCAGCTTTTCGGTGCCGCGATGCAGCAGGCCGATATGCGGATCGGCGCGGTCAACCACTTCACCCGACATTTCCAGGATCAGACGCAGCACGCCATGGGCGGCCGGATGCTGGGGACCGAAATTGATGTTGTAGCTCTTGATCTGGGATTCGGCCATGTCAGCGGCTCCCCTCCGCCTTTTCGTCACCGGGCAAGGTCTGGCCTTCCCACGGCGACAGGAAATCGAAGCTGCGGAAATCTTGGACCAGCTTGACCGGCTCGTAGACGCAGCGCTTTTGCTCGTCGTCATAGCGCAGTTCGACGTGACCGGTCAGCGGGAAATCCTTGCGCAGCGGGTGCCCCTCGAAACCGTAATCGGTGAGAAGACGGCGCAGATCGGGGTTATCGGAGAAGATAATCCCGAACATATCCCAAGCTTCGCGTTCGAACCAGCCGGCAGCGCTGAACACGCCGACCACGGACGGCACCGGGGTTTCTTCGTCGGTGGCGACCTTGACCCGCACGCGCTGATTATGCTTGAGCGACAGCAGGTGATAGACGACGTCGAAGCGATCTTCGCGGCTCGGCCAATCGACGCCGCACAGATCGACCAATTGCTTGAACAAGCACCCCGAATCGTCGCGCAGGAAGGTCAGCATCTTGACGATCGAAGGCGTGCGCACCACCAGCGTCAACTCGCCGACGCGATTGACTTCGCTACTGAGCACGTCGTTAGGCAGGGCGGCGGCGATATAGTCGCCCAGGTCTTTGAGCACTTGCGTCATGGTGTCTGACCGTCCCTGTCGTTTCTAGCGGAGGATGGTGCCGGTACGGCGGATTTTCTTCTGTAGCTGCAAGATGCCGTACAGAAGCGCTTCTGCCGTCGGCGGGCAACCGGGGACATAGATGTCCACCGGAACCACGCGATCGCAACCGCGCACCACCGAATAGGAATAGTGATAATAGCCGCCGCCATTGGCGCACGACCCCATGGAGATAACCCAGCGCGGCTCGGCCATCTGGTCATAGACGCGGCGCAGCGCCGGGGCCATCTTGTTGGTCAGCGTGCCGGCGACGATCATCACGTCGGACTGACGCGGGCTGGGACGAAAGACGACGCCGAAGCGGTCCATGTCATAGCGCGAACAGCCGGCGTGCATCATTTCCACGGCGCAGCAAGCCAGACCAAAGGTCATCGGCCACATGGACCCGGTCCGGGCCCAATTGACCAACTTATCGACATTGGCGAGAACGAAGCCCTTGTCTTGAATTTCGTCGGTAACCAGCTTCAGGATGCTGTCCTGAGCCGCGCCTTGAGGCAGCGGCGCGGCGTGCGCAGGCGTCACCAGACCGGAATTGGTCACTCCCATTCCAAGGCTCCCTTTCGCCATTCATAGATGAAGCCGATGGTCAGCACCCCCAAGAACACCATCATCGACCAAAAGCCGAACATGCCGATCTTGCCGAGCGTCACCGCCCACGGGAACAAGAAGGCCACTTCCAGATCGAAAATGATAAAGAGGATGGCGACAAGATAGAACCGCACGTCGAACTTGGAGCGCGCGTCGCCGAAGGCGTCGAAGCCGCATTCATAGGCGGCGTTCTTGTCGGGATCAGGCTTTTGATGACCGACCAGCCACGAAGCGCCAATCGCAATGACGGATATGGCGACGGCAATTCCGATGAAGATCAGGATCGGCAGATATTCGAGCAGCCAAGCTTCCATCATCCAGCCCTTATAGATTGGGTCCGCTTAAGACGCCCCCTCCTCTTCCGGCCTTGGGCGAACCTGTCCACCACAAGCAACCAACCCAAGGCGCGAACTGCACTTGGGCGAAGAAACTGGCGATGGAGCAACATTCCCAATCAGGCAACGGTGGAAGAGAGGCCCTCCCTGCAAGACACTAGCCTCAAGCACGAGTGCCGGCCAGGAAAGATCGTCCTTTCGCGAAGAAAAAACAATCAAACCCTGGCTGATGGCGGGAGTGACGGGACTCGAACCCGCGACCTCCGGCGTGACAGGCCGGCGCTCTAACCAACTGAGCTACACCCCCAACGCAGCCACCCGCGCGGGTAGGGGTTGTGTAAAGCAGGGCCAGGGGACTGTCAAGCAAACATAGCCATTGCCAACAGCAAATTTGCCACAATCTGTTGTGTGTTGCGGTGCAACATGCCCCTCCCCCTCTGCCAACGGGTAGAGCCGGATGGGCCAAGCGGGTAGGTTCGATGTGGAAAACTTCCGTCGGTGGCCGCCCCCCTCAGATAAAGCGCAGACCGGTGATCAGGACCACGCAGACAAGCCCGCCGCCGGGTCCGCGACCAAATCTCATCGGCCGGGACCTTTTCATCTCCAGCCACCGGGAGCTCAGATCGTTCATCGCCACGGTCTCCTTATTATAGGGCCAGGCCGTTGGCCTGGCCCCCAAGCTTCATTCGGTCACGCCGATAACGATCTTGCCATGCGCATGACCGCCTTCGATGGCGGCATGGGCCTCCGCCGCCTGCCCCAGGGAAAAGCGCCGCTGATCAAGGATGGGCATCAGCTTGCCGGCTTCGACCAGGAGCGCAAGGCAAGCTCCGAATGAAATTGCCCACTCCACGGCCTGGAAAACGGCCCTGGCGGGCACGACCCAGGGACAGCAGGGCTGTGCCCGTCCTGGGGAAGGGTTGATTTCGGTCGGGGTGCGGATTATCAAGTGTGACGTGAAGGTGTGCTAACGGAGTACACCTTCACACTCTGGATCACAGTGAAATCAACGCCTTAGAGGCGTGGTGGGCGGTGACGGGTTCGAACCGCCGACATCCTGCGTGTAAAGCAGGCGCTCTACCGGCTGAGCTAACCGCCCTCAGTCCAGACACGCTATGTACGGGGGATTGGCGAAAAAGGCAATCCCCCCTGGGCAGACAAAAAAGGGCCAGCGTCAACCCAAGCTGACGGCCGGCCCTTGTCGCAGCGGGCGGAGATTACTGCACCGAATCCTTCAGACCCTTTCCGGCCTTGAACTTCGGCTGCTTGGAAGCCGCAATGCTGATGGTCTCGCCCGTACGCGGGTTGCGCCCTTCCGAGGCGGCGCGGTCGGAAACCGAGAAAGTGCCAAAGCCAACCAAGCGCACTTCGTCGCCACCGGTCAGCGCAGCGGAAATGGCATCGAACACACCATCGACAGCCTTGGCGGCGTCGGCCTTGGACAGGCCGGCGCTGGTGGCGACCGCAGTCACGAGATCATTTTTATTCACCTGATGCCCCCTTTGCATATTGCCTCGACAAAAGCCGCTTGGGTCGCTGCTTTCCGAAAATAGCGAGGAAAAGTGTAATTCTCGATTTTTATCAGCGTCAATCGTCAATGCGCCGAAACACTTCGTTTTCCGCCATTTTGTCTATTTTCCGCGGGCAATATCGGGTCCTTACCCGATTCTGCAAACGACAACGGCGACCGGATAATTCCGATCGCCGCCACCGCATTTTGTAATTTTTCAAGATCAGTGCGTCAGCACCGCCCCAGCATCGCCATCCTTGGCCGCGGAAGCCGCGGTGTCGGCCGGCTCTTCCCATTCAATTGGTGCCGGCATCCGAACCAAGGCGCGTTGCAGAACCTCATCGGCGGTGGCGACCGGAATGATCTCCAGCCCTTTCTTGACGTTATCGGGGATTTCCGCCAAGTCCTTTTCATTGTCCTTGGGGATCAGCACCGTTTTCAAGCCGCCGCGCAACGCCGCCAACAGCTTTTCCTTGAGACCGCCAATGGGCAGCACCCGGCCGCGCAAGGTAATTTCGCCGGTCATCGCCACTTCGCGCCGCACCGGGATCCCGGTGATGGCGGAAACGATGGCGGTGCACATGGCGATGCCAGCCGACGGACCATCCTTGGGGGTGGCGCCTTCGGGAACGTGAACGTGAATGTCCTTTTTCTCGAACACCGTCGGCTTGATGCCCAGGGAAACCGAGCGCGAGCGCACGTAAGACCGCGCCGCCTGCACCGATTCCTGCATGACGTCGCCCAGCTTGCCGGTATGGCTAAAGCTGCCCTTACCCGGCATGGTCACCGCCTCGATGGTCAGCAATTCGCCGCCCACTTCGGTCCAGGCCAACCCAGTGACGCCACCGACCATGTCTTCAAGCTCGGCTTCGCCATAGCGGTACTTGCGCACACCGGCATACTTTTCCAGATTGCGCGGCGTCACCGCCACCTTAAGCCGGCCCTTGGACACGATCTCGGTGGTGGCCTTGCGGGCCAGATTGGCCAGTTCGCGTTCCAGGTTACGCACGCCGGCTTCGCGGGTGTAATAGCGGCACAGATCGCGGATGGCGTCATCGGACACCGTCCACTCGCCCTTTTTCAGCCCGGCGGCAAGCATCACCTTGTCAAACAGGTGACGCTTGGCGATTTCCACCTTCTCGTCCTCGGTATAACCGGACAGGCGGATCAGTTCCATGCGGTCCAGCAAAGGCTGAGGCATGCGCAGCGTGTTGGCGGTGGTGACGAACATCACGTCGGACAGGTCGTAATCGACCTCGAGGTAATGATCGTTAAAGGTCGAATTCTGTTCCGGGTCCAGCACTTCCAGCAGCGCCGAAGACGGATCGCCGCGCCAATCGGCGCCCAGCTTGTCGATTTCGTCAAGCAGGAACAGCGGATTGGACGATTTCGCCTTTTTCATACCCTGGATGATCTTGCCGGGCATGGAACCGATATAGGTGCGGCGATGGCCGCGCACCTCGGCTTCGTCGCGCACGCCGCCCAGCGAAATGCGGACGAAATTGCGGCCGGTCGCCTGCGCCATCGACTTGCCAAGCGAGGTCTTGCCGACGCCGGGCGGACCAACCAGGCACAAAATCGGTCCCTTGACCTTTTCCGTGCGGGTCTGAACCGCCAGATATTCGACAATGCGTTCCTTGACCTTCTCAAGCCCGTAATGTTCGGAATTGAGGATCTTTTCCGCCAGCTTGACGTCTTTCTTGACCTTGGTCCGCTTCTTCCACGGAATGGTCAAAATCCAGTCCAGGTAGTTGCGCACCACGGTGGCTTCCGCCGACATCGGGCTCATGGACTTAAGCTTCTTCAGCTCGGCCAAAGCCTTTTCGCGGGCTTCCTTGGACAAACGGGTCTTGGCGATACGCTCTTCCAGCTCGGCGGCTTCATCCTTACCGTCCTCGCCCTCGCCCAGCTCCTTTTGGATAGCCTTAAGCTGCTCGTTCAGATAGTACTCGCGCTGGGTCTTTTCCATCTGGCGCTTGACCCGGCTGCGGATCTTCTTTTCCACCTGAAGGACGCCGATCTCGCCCTCCATATAGGAATAGACGCGTTCCAGCCGCTCGGCCGTGCTGCCCAGCTCCAGCAATTCCTGCTTTTCAGAAATCTTCAACGACAGGTGCGAGGCAACCGTGTCGGCCAGCTTGGCGGGGTCTTCGATCTGATTGACCGAAACCAACACTTCCGGCGGAATCTTCTTGTTGAGCTTGATGTATTGTTCGAACTGACCGACCACCGAACGGGCCAAGGCTTCCAGTTCCTGGCCTTCGACAAGACCGTCGTCGATCATCTCGGCGGTGGCCTGGAAGAACGATTCGTTATCGGTGAAGCCGGTGATACGGGCGCGGCGGCCACCTTCGACCAGCACCTTGACGGTGCCGTCGGGTAATTTCAGCAATTGCAGAACGGTTGAAACGGTCCCAACCGCATAAATGTCGGCGGTGGTGGGATCGTCCTGCGCGGCGTTCTTTTGCGCCACCAGCAAGATCTGCTTGTCTTCCCGCATCACGTCTTCCAACGCGCGAACAGACTTGTCGCGGCCGACGAACAGCGGAACGATCATGTGGGGGAAAACGACAATGTCGCGGAGCGGAAGAACGGGGAAGACGTCGCCACGAGCGATTTCGGACATGCTACCTCTTCGGGCCTGCGGCCGGGGCCAGAAAGCCCCTGGCCGGCTTTAGACTATTTCTATTTAGATGGTCGGTTTCCCCGCCCCGTCAAGGGGAACGCCCGATCATAGCTCGGATGACCGGCGCTTTAGGCGCCGGTGCCGACGTCTTCACGCCGTTCCGAGTAAATGAGCAGAGGCTGGGCCCGGTTCTCAACCACTTCCTTGTTGACCACCACTTCCTCGACATCATCCATGCCCGGCAATTCGAACATGGTGTCGAGCAGAATGCTTTCCATGATCGAACGCAGGCCACGAGCGCCGGTCTTGCGACCGATGGCCTTTTCGGCAATGGCGACCAAGGCGTCTTCCTTGAAGGCCAGCTTGGTGTCTTCCATCTCGAACAGGCGCTGGTACTGCTTGACCAGGGCGTTCTTGGGCTTGGACAGGATTTCCACCAGGGCATCCACGTCCAAATCGTCAAGCGTGGCCAAAACCGGCAAGCGGCCGACAAATTCGGGGATCAGGCCAAATTTCAGCAGATCCTCGGGTTCGACCTCACGCAGGATCTGACCGGTGCGCCGCTCGTCCGGGCCACGGACTTCGGCGCCGAAGCCGATGGAATTGTTCTTGCCGCGGGTGCCGATGACCTTTTCCAGGCCGGCGAAAGCGCCACCACAGATGAACAAGATGTTGGTGGTGTCCACTTGCAGGAATTCCTGCTGCGGATGCTTGCGCCCACCTTGCGGCGGCACCGAGGCGACGGTGCCTTCCATGATCTTCAACAATGCCTGCTGCACCCCCTCGCCCGACACGTCGCGGGTGATCGACGGGTTGTCGGACTTGCGGCTGATCTTGTCGACCTCGTCGATATAGACGATGCCGCGCTGGGCCCGTTCGACGTTGTATTCCGCCGCCTGCAACAGCTTGAGGATGATGTTTTCCACGTCCTCGCCCACGTAACCGGCTTCGGTCAGCGTGGTGGCGTCAGCCATGGTGAAGGGCACATCCAAAATGCGGGCCAAGGTCTGCGCCAACAAGGTCTTGCCGCAGCCGGTGGGGCCGATCAGCAAAATGTTGGACTTGGCGATTTCCACTTCGCCAGCCTTGCCGCCATGCTGCAACCGCTTGTAGTGGTTGTGGACAGCAACGGACAGAACCTTCTTGGCGTGGTCCTGGCCGATCACATAATCGTCCAGAACGGCCCGAATGTCCTTGGGGGTGGGGACGCCGTCGCGTGAGCGGACCAATTGGGTCTTGTGCTCTTCGCGGATGATGTCCATGCACAGCTCGACGCATTCATCACAGATGAAGACAGTCGGCCCGGCGATCAGTTTGCGCACCTCATGCTGGCTCTTACCGCAGAAAGAGCAGTACAGGGTGTTCTTGGAATCGCCGCTTGTGGACTTGGTCATCGGTACTCCATTGAATATAAGCGGCCGGAAGCTTGGGAATCATGTTAGCCACAGCACTCGGCGGCACACAATCAAAATCCCGCCCTCCAGCCTTGGCCTTTTGCCGCTTTTAGCCCTTGGCCTGGATCTCTTCCAGGCTGGGGCGGTTGGACACCACCTCGTCGATCAGACCAAATTCCTTGGCTTCCAGGGCGGTCATGTACTTGTCGCGCTCCATCGCCCGCTCGATCACCTCAAGGGTCTGACCGGTGTGATCGACATACATATTGTTGAGACGGGCCCGCAAAGCCAAAATCTCGCGCGCCTGGATTTCGATGTCGGTGGCTTGGCCCTGGGCGCCGCCGGAGGGCTGATGGATCATCACCCGAGCGTTGGGCAGGGAGAAGCGCTTGCCCTTGGCGCCGGCGGTCAACAGCAGCGAGCCCATGGAGGCGGCTTGCCCCAGGCACACCGTGGACACGGACGGACGGATGTATTGCATGGTGTCATACATGGCCAGACCAGAGGTCACCACGCCACCGGGCGAATTGATATAAAAGGCGATGTCCTTGTTCGGGTTTTCCGATTCCAGGAACAACATCTGAGCACAGATCAGCGTCGACACTTCATCGAAAACCTGACCGGTCAGGAAGATGATGCGCTCCTTCAACAGGCGCGAATAGATGTCGTACGAGCGCTCCCCCCGGTTGGTCTGCTCGACCACCATCGGCACCAGGGTGTTCATATAGAGGTCGATGGGGTCTCTCTCGCGCATGGTCCGTCCTTCTTCGTAGCAATCCGGCGCTGACGATTGCGCCGCAATAAACAATGGGGGAGAAAACCCGGAAGCACAAGTGGGACGCCGGCATTTCCCGTGTGGAAATGCCGGCGATTGATCCCTTTACTCGGCGCTGTCGGCCGCCTTCTTCTTGGCGGCCTTCTTCTTCGGCGCAGCCTCGTCCTCGGCCGCGGCCTCATCCGGATCCTTGCGCAGATCGGCGGCAGCCACCGGCTTGTCGGTCACCTTGGCCAGTTCCAAGATGAAATCCACCACCTTTTCTTCGAAGATGGGAGCGCGCAGCGAATTCATCGCATCCGGGTTGCCCTGGTAATACTGGAACACCATGTGTTCCTGCCCAGGGTAGCGGCGGGCTTCTTCGATCAACGCCTTGTTCAGGTCGTCCTGGGTGACGGTGACGGCGTTCTTCTGACCGACTTCGGCCAGCAGCAGCCCCAAACGCACGCGACGTTCGGACAGGGCGCGGTATTCGGACTTCAGGGTGTCGTCGTCCTTGCCTTCATCCGACGGGTCCAGACGGCCCGCTTCGCGGTCGGCTTCCAACTGCTTCCAGATGGCGTCGAATTCCTGATCGACCATCATCGACGGAACTTCGAAATCGTGACCGGCGGCCAGGGCGTCGAGCAAAGCCCGCTTGACCTTGCTACGGGCCAGGGCGTTCAGCTCGCGACCGATTTCCTCGGAAATGGCGCCCTTGAGGGCGTCGAGGGAATCCAGCCCGACCTTCTTGGCCAATTCGTCATCGATCTCGGCCGGCTTGACCGCCTTGACTTCCTTGATCGTAACATCGAACTCAGCCGGCTTGCCGGCCAGTTCGGCATTGCCATAGCCTTCGGGGAAAGTGACGCTGACGACGCTGACATCGCCGGCCGACTTGCCGATCAGCTGGTCTTCGAAACCGGGGATGAAGGTGTTCGAACCCAATTTCAGCGAATAGCCCTCGGCGGTGCCGCCGGGGAACGCCACGCCGTCTTGCTTGCCGACGAAGTCGATGATGACCAGATCGCCCGAGGCGGCGGCACGCTCGACCACGTCCGAGCTTTCGTTGCGCTCGGCGATGTTCTTCAGGGTCTCGTCGATTTCCGCGGCCGGGATCTCAGCCTTTTCGCGTTCCAGCGAAATGGTGGCGAAATCCATCGGGGTGATTTCCGGCAGGATTTCCAGCGCGACGGTGAATTCCAGATCGGCGCCTTCGGCATAGGACGAAATCTCGACCTTGGGCTGAGCGGCGGGGCGCAGTTCGCGCTCGGTGATCGCGGTGTTGGTGCCGTCGTTCACAGCCTGCTCAAGAACTTCGCCCATGATGGCGGCGGCATATTTTTGCCGCACGATCTTCATCGGCACCTTGCCTGGGCGGAAGCCGGGCAGCTTCACGGTGCGGGCGATTTCCGCCAGCCGATCCTGGGTCCGCGTCTCGAGCTGACCCGCGGGGACGACGACCTTGAACTCGCGCTTCAGGCCATCAGCATTGGTCTCGGTTACCTGCATCAGTCTTTCGCCAATCGAATCAATACGTTGAAGAATACCGGCGGCCACCCCTGCCCCATGCCTGAGATCAAGAGCGAAACTGGTGCGGGCGAAGGGACTTGAACCCCCACGGCTTTCACCGCCAGAACCTAAATCTGGTGCGTCTACCAATTCCGCCACGCCCGCATAGGCAGGTGCGCGGCCCCGAAAATCGGACGATTTCCAGGTCCGGCCCGCCGGAACCGGTGTCTATAGCACGGATAATCGCATTGAAACAGACCCTGTTATCGGGATTTTTTCACCACCGCCTTCCCCCCTGCCAATTTTAAAATCCATATAGACTTTGTGATAATTTTCTTATACTTCCGTCTAATGAAAAAGGCGGAAACCATACCCACCTAATCTGGGGTAAGCTGCACCTTACGTATGAGTTATCTGCACCTTTCGGGGGTATTGAGTAATGGATCTTGATCGTTCCGGGCGCATCTCCTTCTTGCAGATCGACGAAGACACCTGCCGTACCTTGCGGGAATTCCGAGAGGTTTTGGCCGGCCACGTCGATGCCTTGCTGGCCTCGTTTTACGATCACATCAAAACAACCCCCGAAGTGGCCCGCATTTTCAATTCGCCCGAACGAATGAGCCACGCCAGCGCCATGCAAAAGAAGCACTGGATGGATTCAGTGTTTGCCGGCAATTTCGATGACCGCTATTTCGCCAACGTCACCGAGATCGGCAAGATTCACCAACGTGTCGGCCTGGAGCCGCGCTGGTACACCGCCGGCTATTGCTTCGTGCTCAATCAGGTTTTCGCCCTGGCGGTAAAGACCTATCGCAAAAAGCCGGAAATGGCCGCCCGCGTCATCGCCGCCATCAACAAGGCGGCCTATCTGGACATGGATCTGGCCACCTCGGTCTATATCGAGACCAACACCGCCGCCATCATCGCCCGCGAGCTGGGGGCCAAGGCCGATGGCTTCGAGCGCGACGTCAAGGGCGTCGTCTCGGAAGTCGCAGGCGCCGCCACCCAGGTGGAAGCAGCAGCCCGCGCCATGGCCGCCAATGCCGAGGAAACCTCGGTGCAGTCGACCACCGTCGCCGCCGCCGCCGAGGAAGCCACCTCCAACATCCAGACCGTCGCCGCCGCCGCCGAGGAATTGTCGTCCTCCATCGAGGAAATCAGCCGTCAGGTGTCTCATTCCGCCTCGATCGCGTCGTCAGCCATGGAAGAGGCCGATCGCACCAACGAGATGGTTGAAAGCCTGTCGGAAGCGGCGGGCAAGATCGGTCAGGTGGTCAGCCTGATCAACGCCATCGCCAGCCAGACCAATCTGTTGGCCTTGAACGCCACCATCGAAGCGGCCCGCGCCGGCGAGGCCGGCAAGGGCTTTGCCGTCGTCGCCAACGAAGTCAAGTCACTGGCCAATCAGACCGCCAAGGCGACCCAGGAAATCGGTCAGCAGATCAATGCCGTGCAAACCGCCACCCGTGACGCGGTCGGCGCCATCACCGACATCGCCCGCACCATTGGCCAGATCAACGACATCGCCGGTTCCATTGCCGCCGCGGTCGAGGAACAAGGCGCCGCCACCGCTGAAATCGCCCGCAACGTCCAGCAGGCGGCCATGGGCACCCAGGAAGTCACCGGCACCATCGCCCGCGTCTCGGCCGCCGCTTACGAAACCGGCAACACCGCCCGCGAGGTGTTGAGTGCCGCCGCGTCGTTAGCGCAAAATTCCCACACATTGGAAACCCAGGTGAACCATTTCGTCAGCGATATCCGCGCCGATTGACCCACCCGCCCCCCTTCCCCAGCGACACAGGCCGCACCCATCCAGGGTTGCGGCCTTTTTCTTGCACACATCCGCCTTTTGACGGACGGACGCTAGACCTAAATGCAGTATAATTCGTATGCACTCATGTTTTATAAGGACTTCCCATGATTAAACGTGAAGTAATGATGGGTGGAAAAAATGTGTGGCATCGAAATTCGGAGAAAATTCCTTCAAATGGAAGAAGAGGATTTGGTTTTTTTGCGTAAGTTCAAACCAACGCTTGAACCAAAGATCGATCAAATTCTTTCTGATTTTTATAGCCACATCTCATCATTCGATCAAATTAGCAGAATATTTCAATCGCCGGAACGCATCAAACATGCGGCCTCCATGCAGAAAAAACATTGGCTTGACTTCGTTTTTGCCGGGATCTTCGACCAAAGATATATGCAAAAGGTCACGGAAATTGGTAAGATCCATCAGCGCATCGGCCTGGAACCGCGCTGGTATATGGCCGGATATTGCATCGCCCTCAATCAAATCACCGCCCTGGCCATTCGCACCTATCGTCGTCGGCCAGAGATTGCGACCCGGTTGGTGAACACCATCCACAAGGTTGTTTTTTTGGATATGGATCTGGCCACCTCGGTCTACATCGAACAAAACCTCGAAGCCACCGCCCACGCCGTCACCCAGGCCTTGGAGCAAAAGGCCGACCTGTTCGAGCGCGACGTCAAAGGTATCGTCGCCGAAGTGTCCAACGCCGCCGATACCATGAAGAACTCCGCCCAACATCTGGCCAACAACACCCGCGATACCTCGATGAAATCAGTGGCGGTGGCGGCGGCGGCGGAACAGGCGGCGATGAACATCCACGCTGTCACGGCGGCAGCCGAGGAACTGACCTTGTCCATCACCGAAATCAGCTGTCAGATCCAACGTTCCAACATGGTGACCGATGCCATGCACGTGGATATGGGCGAGACCAATAAGCGGGTGTCCAGCCTGTCGGAATCCACCACCAAGATCGGCCAGATCGTCAACCTGATCCAGGCCATCGCCCGCCAAACCAACATGCTGGCACTGAATGCCACCATCGAGGCGGCCCGCGCCGGTGAATCCGGCAAGGGCTTCGTCGTCGTCGCCAACGAGGTCAAGAGCCTGGCCACTAAAACGGCCCGGGCGACCGAGGAAATCAGCCGCCACGTCATGGAGGTGCAAGCAGCCACCGACGAGACGGTCAATTCCATCACCGGTATTTCGCGCACCATCGACCAGATCAAGGATATCAGTGAATCCATCGCCGCCGCCGTCGAGGAACAAGGGGCGGCGACCCAGGAAATTGCCCGCAACATCCAGCAAGCTTCGACCGGAACCCAGGAAGTCAGCCAGACCATTTCCCAGGTCTCCACCGCCGCCAATGAAAATGGCGAGGTCGCCGACGGCGTTTCCGGTTCGGCCAGCACCTTGTCTCATGCGGCGGGACGCCTGGAAGTGCAATTAGATCGCTTCGTCAAGGAAATCCGGACCGGCTGAGATCCCGCCTTGGCACAACAGGCCCTGATCGAGATGGAAAACGGTCAGCATCATGTTGCCCCCTGGTACGCCGTGGGCACCCAGGAAGTCACCGGCACCATCGCCCGCGTCTCGGCCGCCGCTTACGAAACCGGCAACACCGCCCGCGAGGTGTTGAGCGCCGCCGCGTCATTGGCGCAAAACTCCAACACCTTGGAAACGCAAGTGGACCATTTCGTCAGCGATATCCGCGCTGGCCGCTGATCAACCCGGCCGGCGCTACAGCCACTTGCGGCGTCGGAAGTACCAAAGCGGCACGATGGCGGCCAACAGCATCAGGCCCAACGCCCACAGATAGCCGAACTGCCAGTCCAGTTCCGGCATGACCCGAAAATTCATGCCGTAAATGCTGGCGATCAGGGTTGGCGGCAAAAAGGCCACCGCCGCCACCGAAAAAATCTTGATGATATTGTTCTGCTCGATATTGATCAGCCCCAAGGTGGCGTCGAGCAGAAAACTGACCTTGCCGGACAGGAAATTGGCGTGTTCGGCAATGGAATTGGCATCGCGCATCAACATTTTGATCCGCCCCCGCGCTTCCTTTTTAAAGCTGCTTTGCACCGATAAGAACAGCAACAGGCGGTTCAGCCCCAACAGGCTGTCCTTGGCCCGCGTGGCCAGATCGCCGGCCCGTCCGATCTTTTGCAAGATGCGGCGCAGGTCGCGACTGCCGTGCGGCCGGTCGTCGGCGGTCAGGAAAACTTGACGCGACAAGGCTTCCAGATCGGCGGTGGCCCCTTCCAAAATATCGGCCAACCGGTCGGCGATCTGTTCCAGCAATCCCATCAGCGCCTGTTCGCCACTGGCGGCCATGGCCGGATTACGGTTGATACGGCGAACGAACATGGAAAACGGCACCGGATCGACATAGCGCACGGTGATCATCAGCCCCTTGACCAAGATAAAGGTGATCGCGGCCGATTCGGGGGCTTCGCTGCTGGCCTTGTTGATAACCGGCATGGTCATCACCGTCGCCCGTCCTTCGACGTACAGACGACTGGACAGCTCGATCTCTTGCATTTCCTCGCGCGTGGGGACCTCGATCTCGGTCCAGTTTTCCACCTGCCGTTCTTCCTCACGCGTGGGCGACATCAGGTCGATCCACACGGTCTCGGCCGGGATCTCGTGCCAGTCGGCCGAGGCCACGTCCTGGCACAATAGGCCTTGGTCGAGGTGGAAAACGGTCAGCATCATGTTTCTCCGTTGTACGCCGTCAACCTTTCAGCAAGGTCTTCACCGCCGAGGAAATCACCACCTTGCCCTTGCCGGCATAGGTTTCGTGATTGGCCTCGATATCGTCGAGTTTGTACAGATAATTGACCATCATGGCGCAAGATTGGCTTAGCCCCTTGGCGCTGGTGTCGGCCCGCCAGTTGATGCGCTCGATGCGGGCGCCATTGGACAGGTGAAAATGAGCCACCGGATCAAGGGCGCGGACGCCGGATTTGCGTTCTTCCGCCAAATAGCGCGCGGCCAGACGCATCAGCGGCCCGCGCAAGGTTTCCGCCAAGTGATCATCGGCGACCCAGGCCGGATCGGCCAACAGCGCCTTCAGGCTGCCCTTGGCCGTCAAACCATTGGAAATCTGCGCCAAGGCCCGGTGTTCAATGCCGCTCAGCAATCCCGCCTCGCCTTCGGCCAACCGGCTTTCCAGCCATGGGCAAAAGCCGGGAATGGGCGACAAGGTGGCGAAGTTCTTGAGATTCTTGAACTCGCGGGTCAGTTCCTCGACCACCCGCTTGATCAGGAAGTTGCCGAAACTGATGCCGTTCAAGCCGCGCTGGGCATTGTTGATGGAATAAAAAATGGCGGTATCGGCGGTGTCGGGATTACCTGCCGGGGCATTAAGATCAAGCAATTGCTGAATATCGCCGCTGAGACCTTGGACCAGCGCCACCTCGACGAAGATCAGCGGCTCGGCCGGCATGCGTGGGTGGAAAAAACCGTAAAGCCGGCGGTCCGAGTCCAGGCGGTTCTTAAGATCATCCCAACCCTGGATGGTGTGCACCGCCTCATAGGCGATCAGCTTTTCCAGCACATTGGCCGGCGACGCCCAGGTCAGCCGGCGCAATTCCAAAAAGCCAACATCGAACCACGCCGACAGCAGGCCCTTAAGGTCGTTTTCCAAAGCCCGCAAACCGGCGTCTCCCTTGGCCATGCCGGCCAGTTCGGCCCGCAGGTCGACCAGGAATTTAACCCCTTCGGGCAAGGCGTTGAACTGGGTCAGCAGGCGCAAGCGGGGTGGTTCCAGCACTTCGCGCAAGCGCTGTTCAACCCCCGCCCGCTTGTCGGCCGGCGCTTGTTGCAGGGCGGCGATGGCCTGGTCCACCGCCTCGGGATCGGGGCCGAACTCGTCGGCAACCAATTTGAGGAACCGCCGCCGGCCCTCGGCCGACAGCGACAGGTATTCGCGCCCCAGGGCGGCGGCACGGGCACGGGCGGAAACCTCGCCGCCCTTGCCGTCCAGACAGCCGCGCAATTGCGGACGCAAACGATCCAGATCATCTTCGGGCAGATCGGGGGCGAAACTCAGCGTCTCGCCGCTTTTGGCGCTGCTGGCGACCTCGATCCACGATTTCGCCAATCCCTTGATGCGTTCCAACAAGGATGGAACTGCGGCTTGGGTCATTGCCCCGCTCCCCTGTGATGATCGTTCTGGTTATGATTTAGGCGCATTTTCCTGTTGGTAAAGGTTCCGCAGCACCAAGGGCAACGTCTCGGCGATATCTTCGGCGATCAGACCGGGGCCAAAGGCGGTGGCTGCGGCGCCATGCATCCACACCCCGGCGCAAGCCGCGTCAAAGCCATCCGAACCGGCGGCCAGCAAGCCGCCGATGATCCCGGCCAAAACATCCCCAGAGCCGGCCGTGGCCAGCCAGGGCGGCGCATTGGCGTTGATGGCGGCCCGACCGTCGGGATGGGCAATGACCGTATCGGCCCCTTTCAGCACCACCACCGCCCCCGAGCAGGATGCGGCCTGACGCGCCCGCTCCAACCGGCTGCCGGCGACATCGCCGAACAAACGGTCGAATTCGCCGTCATGGGGGGTCAGCACCGCCGAGGGCGACAACAGCCGGCGCAACGAATCCTTGCAGCCGCTGAACCAAGTCAGGGAATCGGCATCAAGCACGCATTTGCGCCCGGCCTCCAGCACCGCCTTGAGCTGGGCGCGGCGGCCTTCGCCCTGCCCCGCCCCCGGTCCCATGATCCAGGCATTGCGGCGGGGATCGGCCAGCATCTCGATCAGATCGGCTTCGGGCAACACCATATTGCCGGGATCGGCCATGCGATAGATGGCCAGCGCCGCATCGGCGGCGGCGATGGTGACCAGACCGGCCCCGGCCCGTCGCGCCGCCCGCGCCGCCAGCCGCGCCGCCCCGGTCAGGACGGCGCCGCCCAAGATGGTGACATGGCCGCGCTGGTATTTGTGCCCTTCGGCACCGGGCCACGGAAAACGGGCGGCCCAGACCGTTGGATCATTTTCGACAATGGCCGGCTCGACCTCGGTCAGCACCTCGGCCGGGATCCCGATCCCGGCCACCACCACCTCGCCGCACAAAGCCCGGCCGGGATAAAGCAGATGGCCGGGCTTCTTGCGAAAAAACGTCACCGTCGCCACCGCTTGCGGCGCCAGCCCCAGCACCGCCCCGGTATCGCCGTCAACCCCGGACGGAACATCGACGGCAATCACGGGCAGGCACAGCCGTCGCAACGCGGCGATCGTTTCCGCCGCCGGGCCGTCCAACGGCCGCGCCAGTCCCGCCCCGAACAAGGAATCCACCACCAGTTCGGCCCCCTCAAGACAGACCGGATCAAGCATCTCCACCGGACCGGGCCAGCGCCCGGCCATCAGGGCGGCGTCTCCCTTCAGATTGGCGACGTCGCCCAACAGGGCCAAACGGACGACGAACCCTTGATGCGACAGCAAGCGAGCGATGACGAAGCCGTCGCCGCCATTGTTGCCCGGACCGCACAATACCGTCACCCGGCAGGGGCGGAAGCGATGACAGACCTCCCGCGCCACCGCCCAACCGGCAGCCTCCATCAACGTCTCTCCGGCGATGCCCCCGGCCATGGCCAGGGAATCGGCGCGATACATTTCGGCTACGTTCAGGATTTCGGCGTTCATCCGTTCCTCCGTCAATACAACCCTAAGGTAAGCCTTTCCTGGGCATAAGCGAATCGCGTCCTTGTCGCCCCACCCTTGCGGCGATGCGGGGGTTGGGATAGGACTGGATCGCCAAATCAGGACGGGGAGGAAATGGTGAGGGTGCTGGTTCTCGGCGCCGGAGTGATCGGCGCCACCACCGCGTGGTATCTGGCCAAAGCCGGTCACGAGGTCGTCATCATCGACCGCCAAGATGGCGCTGGTCTGGAAACCAGCTTCGCCAATGGCGGCCAGATTTCGCCCTGCCATGCCGAGCCATGGGCCAATCCGGCGGTGCTGGGCAAGGTGGTCTCGTGGCTGGGACGCGACGATGCGCCGCTCTTGTTCCGCTGGAATCGCTGGGACCCGGCGCTGTGGGCCTGGGGCCTGCGCTTCCTGGCCAATTGCACCGGACCGCGCACCCGTCTCAACACCGAACGGACCTTGCGCATCGCCCTGTATTCCCGCGCCTGCCTGCAAGAACTGCGCGACACCTTGGCGCTGGATTACGACCAACGCCAACAGGGCATCTTGCACGTCTATCGTTCCCCCCGGGAATTCGACAATGGCTGCGCCGCCGCCGCCCTGATGGGCCGTTTCGGTCTTGACCGCCAGATCAAGGACCGGGCGCAATGCCTCAGCATCGAGCCGGCCTTGAACGCGGTGGCGCCAGAACTGGCCGGCGGTATCTTCACTCCCGGCGATGAAAGCGGCGATGCCCACAAATTCACCCGCGCCATGGCGGCGCAGGCGCAAATCCTGGGCGCTGATTTCCGCTATGGCGTGACGGCGACGGCCATCTTGCGCCATGGCGACCGCGTCATCGGAATCGCCTCCGATCAGGGCGAGATTCGCGCCGACGCCGTGGTTCTGGCCCTGGGGTCCTGGAGTCCGCTTTTGGCCCGCCCCGCCGGCCTGCGCCTGCCCATTGTTCCGGCCAAGGGATATTCCATCACCATGCCGGCGGGAATCGGCGCCCCCAGCGTGTCCATTACCGATGACGAACACAAGATGGTCTATTCCCGCCTGGGCGACCGCCTGCGTGCCGCCGGCACCGCCGAGATGACCGGCCATGACCCATCGCTCAACCCCAAGCGCTGGCGGATGATCCTTGACAATGCCCGCGCCCTGTTCCCCCAGGCCGGCGATTTCACCCAAGCCGAACCCTGGGCCGGCCTGCGCCCGGTTACCCCCGACAGCGTGCCGCTGATCGGCGCCACCCCTTTGGCCGGCCTGTGGCTGAACACCGGTCACGGCACCTTGGGCTGGACCATGGCCTGTGGCTCGGCCCGAATGCTGGCCGATTTGATGTCCGGCCAGCAGGCCGACATCGACACGCAAGGCCTGGGACTGGAGAGGTTTAGGTTTCCGTTTTTTTAGGAATCGTCATTTTCCGCTTCTTTTTCGTCGTCGGTCGGCGATTGATCGACATTCTTGCGACGGCGGACCGGGCGATGCGACCACGGCCGATCGCCCTGCCAGTGGGCAACGCTTTCCACCCGAAGCGATTCCAGCCATACCGCCTGGGCCCCCTGCCGCCACAGATCAAAACGGTCGATCACCAATCCAACCTCGCCACAGGCGCCCCGCAACGGCACGGCGCTGATCACCACATCCGCGCCGCGACAGGCTTCGTCGATGCCGGCCTCGCGGTGAATCAGGCCGACGACCATGCCGCCATGGCGATAGACGCAGCCAGCCGCCGCGCAGGTCAAATGACCGTCCGTGTTGCTGCCGCGCTTGGGCCAACGTTCCGTCGCCAGCGGCCCGGCGCGACGCCCCCACGTTTCTCGGACCATGCGACCGCCGCGATTGACCAGCAAGGAGCCATCTTCCTGGCGCACGCCAAAGGCATAACCGCGACCGTCAACCAGCAGATCGGGCGGATCGTTCAACAAAAATCCGCTCAGGCCCAAGAGCATGGGCACGCCGCCCCACCAGCGCCACGACCCCCGCCACAGCACCAACCACAATCCCCCCAAGGTAAAGCCGGCCATCCCCCATAACGGCAATGGCGGCAGGGCGATCGCGGCGCCGGGCAAGGCCGCCACCCAGGCGGCCACGGCGTTCACCGCCGTCACCCCCCAGCCCATGGGCACCAGGGCCAGTTCCTCCAATCCCAGCGGCATCAGCAGCAGCGACAGCATGGCAAACGGCATTACCGCGATACCGGTCAGCGGCACCGCCACCATGTTGGCCAGCAGCGACCACACGGCAAAGCGGTTGAAGTGAAAAGCCCCGTAAAACGCGGTGGCAAAGCCTGCGACCAACGAGGTCAACATCAATCCGGCCACATATAGGGCCAACCGATGATGCACCTGGCGATGCGCCGCCCGCCATGCCGCCATCGGCTTGGCCGCGACTTCGTAGGTGGCGATCAAGGCGGCGACGGCGGCGAACGACATCTGAAAACTGGGACCGATCAGCGCTTCGGGCGCCACCATCAGCACCATCATCGCCGCCCACGCCACCAGGCGCATGGACAAGGCGGCACGGTCCAGCAGCACCGCCAGCAAGACGATCCCGGTCATCAGAAAGGCGCGCTGCGCCGGCACCGGAGCCCCGGCCAGCAGCATGTACAAAAAGGTCAGCGCCATGGCCAAGGCCGCCGCCCATTTCTTGATCGGATAATGCAGCGCCACCGCCGGCACCAGGGCCAGACCGCCCCGCACCAGGAAAAAAGCCATGCCAGCCAGCAAACTCATGTGCAGGCCGGAAATGGACAGCAGATGGGCCAGACCGGAATCGCGGTAATCGTTGAGCACGGCGCGGGGAATGGCCGAGGTCTCGCCGGTGATCAAGGCGGCGGCCACGCCTCCGGCGGCGCCGGGGATCAGCCCGGCCACGCGCAGCGCCACCCGGTGACGCAGGCGGTTCAGCTCGTGCCCGGCAGCCGGCGGGGCGATGATTTCCGGGTCTGACAACCCGCTTCCCACCGCCCCCAATCCTTGGAACCAGGCATGTCGGGCGAAGTCAAAGGCCCCTTGCGTCAGCGGTTGCGGCGGCGGCAGCAACAGCGCCGACAAGCGGATTTCCGCCCCCACCGAGATGGGCGCCACCCGCTTTAAGCGCAATCTGACCTTGGTCGGCACCGGGCCATTGAGATCGGCCTGAACCTGCTCCAGCACGACCCGCTGGCCCCCCTCGGCCATCGGCTCGATTTCACTGATGACGCCACGGACAATGACCTTGCCCGAAGCCACTTCAAGAATCGGCGCCTGAACCCAAAGCGTGCGCATCTGCGCCACGCTCAGCCCCAACGCCGCCAGCAGCAACGGCAGCAAGACGATGGCGGCGCCATAGCGCCGGCGCAGCCCTAACCAAGCCAGCAAGACCACCACCAGGATTGCCGGGCCGGACCATGCCGGCGGCTCGGACGGCAAGATGAAGTAAAACGCGATGCCCAAGCCCAGAAAAACCGGCAGCCACAACGGCCAGCGTTCACGCTCGGCCAGCAGCCGTTCCATGGTCAGACTCCCTTGCGGCGGCCCCACGCCATGACGACCAAGGCCAAGGCCGCCACCGCCTGCGCCCATGGCCCGATCAAGGTCAGCGCCGACGCCCCCATGGTCGGGAAAATCCAGGCCTTCAGGTTGGAACCGCCGATACCGTCAAGAACCGTCGGCAACAAGCCATACAGCAGCACCGCCAGCACGCATAACAGCAAGGCGTTGCGCCGCCGCGCCAACAGCCGGACCGCCGCCACCAAGGCGATATCGCGCAAGAACAGGGCCAGCACCGCCGCCGCCAAGGTCCATTCCCGTCCCCCGGCCAAAACGGTGATGACGCCCAACAGCACCGCCAGCGCCGCCGCCGGCAGCCAAGACGGCAGCAAGTCCCAACGCCGCCCCCAATCTTGCGCCCGCAACAGCCGCTTGACGTCGGAAACATGCAGCGGCGAGGCCAAGACCGCCCCATAGGTCAGGACCGCCGCCACCAAGGCGGCCACCCCGGTCATCACCGGCAGCGGCGGGATCAGCTTCTGGGTGAACAAAAAGCCCAAGACAAAGGCGATCTCGTAGACGGTGAAGGCCAGATAAGGCCAGGGGGACGGCGCATGGCCCAATTGCAGACGGATCAACCAGGCCACCGCCAGCAGCAGCCAAGCCAGCATGACGATTTCGTGGCCCAAGGTGAAATTCGGCAAGGCGAATTCAGCGCCATACCACTGAGTAATGCCCCCCCAGTTTTTGGCCAGCGACGACAGCGCCGCCAACGGCCCCAATGACGGCACGGCGGCGACGATGCCCAGCATCTGCGCCAAGGTGGTCGATCCCCGGCGGCGACTGGCGTCAAAACGATGCAGCACCAGCACCACCAAAAGCGCGGTGGCCTGAGCGGCCAAGCCGCCGACCAGGGTGGAGGCCAAATCGACGAAATCAATTGTGCCGGGAACGACGATCAGGGCCAGCAGACAGCACAAAGCGCCATACCAGACGTAAGACGTGCCGCCGACCACCTTGCCCAAGGCCATGGCCCAAGGATTCGACGCCGAGAGCCGCTGCACGTC
The DNA here is from genome assembly GCF_018224925.1 of Magnetospirillum sulfuroxidans. Lineage (GTDB taxonomy): Bacteria > Pseudomonadota > Alphaproteobacteria > Rhodospirillales > Magnetospirillaceae > Magnetospirillum > Magnetospirillum sulfuroxidans. Next base: position 746,427 of record NZ_JAGTUF010000001.1, read on the forward strand.
CCAAGTCCCCTGGGCCACTTCCTCGACGAAGCAATCAGCGGCCAGACGGCCGCCCCACAGCACCAGCAGGAAGAATAAGATGTACAAGACCCATTCGGCCAGATTGGCCACATTGCTCAAATGCAGGCCGGCCAACGCCACCGCCAACAACGCCGGCATCAGCACCAATCGGGTCGGGGTCAGTTCCAGCCACAGGCAGCGCTGGAATTCCGGGTTCAGGCGCAACAGCGCGGTATTGCTCATGCCCGGTCTCCCATATACAGCTTTTCCAGATGGCCGCCGGTCGGCGCCAACGACGTGACCAAAACCCCTTGATCCACGAGATGACGCAGCAGGTGATGACGGGCCAGCGGCTCGCCGACAAAGGCGAATTCGACGTCGCCGTCGATGATCTCGCATTCCGACACCTCGGCCATGCCGTGCAGACCGGCCAAAGCCTCGCGGGCATCGCCGACCAGCCCCAGACGCCACCGCGGCTTGGCCGCCGTCGTGCCGGACAGCACCGCCACTTGGGCGGAATGGCCATCCCGCAATGCCAGCATATGGGTGGAATAATCCTCGAGCTCGGCCAAGATGTGCGACGACACCACCAAAGTCATGCCGGCGGCGCCCAGGGTGCGGATCAGGCCGGACAATTCCCGTCGCGCCTCGGGGTCCAGACCCGATGCCGGTTCATCCATCAGCAGCAGGCGCGGCCGGTGGACCATGGAACGGGCGATGGCCAGACGCTGGCGCAAGCCGCGCGACAAGGTGCCGGCTTTTTGCTCCAGCCGATCGGACAGGCTGACCGCCTCGGCCGCCCACACCGCCGCCGATTCCATGTCGCCTTCGTTCATGCCCTGGATGGCGGCGGCATGCAGCAGGTTGCGACGGACCGACAATTGATCGTAGACACCGAAGAAATCTTGTTGAAAGCCCAGCTTGGCATGGGCCAGACGCGGTTGCTCCAGCACATCGACGCCGTCAATGCGAATCGAGCCGGCCAGCGGCCGCTCCAGACCCGCCAGACAGCGCAGCAACGTGGTCTTGCCGGCGCCGTTGGGGCCGACCAAGGCGGTGACAGAGCCGGCCGGCAGATCAAAACCAACCTCGTCCAAGGCCCGGCTCGAGCCATATTCGAAGATCAATCCGCGCACACTGACGAAATCCGCCGACATCAAGATATCCTTATAAAGCTCTGAGCGGGCAACCTTGGCCAGCATAAAGCGATTTTGTCAAACCATCCCTGCCCGCCCCCTTACCTAACCTTTTGCGCGGGCAAAAACCCATCCTATCGGGCAGGAAAAATACCCCTGGGTACGATGATCAGGCTGTCATGGGCGAAAGAATATGCTACAGAGTTCGCAAGCGCCAAATTTGTTGTCGGAGCCTCGCGCAATAATCATGCAGGTCGTTACCCGTTTCGCCCCCTCTCCCACCGGCTTTTTGCACATCGGCGGCGCCCGCACGGCGCTGTTCAACTGGCTTTTCGCCCGTCACCATGGGGGCCGCTTCCTGCTGCGGATCGAGGATACCGACCGGGCGCGCTCGACCCAGGCCGCTGTCGACGCCATCTTTGATGGGCTCAAATGGCTGGGCCTGGACGGTGACGGCGAAGCGGTGTTCCAATTCGCCCGCATGGACCGCCATGCCGAAGTGGCCCGCCAATTGGTGGCCGAGGGCAAGGCCTATTACTGCTATTGCACGCCCGAGGAACTGGACGCCATCCGCGCCGGGCAAAAGGCCGAGGGCAAGCCCACGCGCTATCCCGGCATCTGGCGCGACCGCGACCCGTCCGAAGCCCCGGTCGGCGTGCCCGGCGTGGTCCGCCTGCGGGCGCCGCAAGAGGGTGAAACCGTCATCGACGATCTGGTGCAAGGCGAGGTCAAGGTCGCCAATGCCCAACTGGACGACATGGTCTTGCTGCGCGGCGACGGCACCCCCACCTACATGCTTTCGGTGGTGGTGGACGATCATGACATGGGCATCACGCACGTCATCCGTGGCGACGATCATCTGACCAACGCCTTCCGCCAGTACCAATTGTACAAGGCCTGCGGCTGGGACGCGCCCCGTTTCGCCCATATCCCGCTGATCCACGGCCCCGATGGCGCCAAGCTGTCCAAGCGTCACGGCGCCCTGGGGGCCGAGGCTTACCGCGACATGGGCTTCTTGCCCGAGGCCATGCGCAATTACCTGCTGCGCCTGGGCTGGGGCCATGGCGACGACGAGATCATCACCACCGAACAGGCGGTGGAATGGTTCACGCTCGACAATGTCGGCCGTTCGCCGTCGCGGTTCGACATGACCAAATTGACCAACCTCAACGGCCATTACATGCGCAACGCCGATGATGCGCGACTGGTTGAATTGCTGGCGCCGTTGCTGGCGGCAAAATTGGGACACGCTGTCGATGCCGATGCCCAGGCCCGTTTGCTGGCCGGCATGGGCGGCATGAAGGAGCGGGCCAAGACCTTGGTCGAACTCACCGACCTGGCCGCCTTTTATGCCCGGCGCCGGCCGCTGGCCCTGGACGACAAGGCGGCCAAGGTGGCCGCCGATGCCGAGCAGATGGCGCTGCTGAGCGAATACGCCGCCACCATCGAGGCGGCGGAGTGGAAAAAGGACGTTCTGGAGGAAGCCGCCCGCGTTTTCGCGGAAGGCAAGGGCCAGAAACTAGGCAAGGTGGCGCAACCCCTGCGGGCGGCGCTGACCGGATCCTCGGTTTCCCCCCCCATCTTCGAGGTGATGGAGGTGTTGGGGCGAGCCGAGACTTTGGGCCGCATCGCTGATACCACGGCAAAGGGTCGGCCTTGAACGAAACGGCCGGCGGATTTCGCTCCACCGGCAAGGCACAACACTCGCACATTCGTGTGGATCACGGGGAAAGCTGACATGAGCAACAAAGAAAGCGTTACGCTTATCAACAACAGCACCGGTAAGCAGATCGAGATGCCCTTGCTGTCGGGCACCGTCGGCCCCAAGGTCATGGATATCCGCAAGCTGTACGGCGACATGGATATCTTCACCTATGACCCCGGCTACACCTCCACCGGTTCCTGTAAGTCGGCCATCACCTACATCGACGGCGATGCCGGCGTGCTGCTGCACCGCGGCTATCCCATCGACCAACTGGCCGAAAAGTGCGACTTTCTGGAAGTTGCCTATCTGATCCTCAAGGGTGAGTTGCCCAACGCGGCGGAAAAGGCCAAGTTCGAAAGCGACATCACCCGCCATTCCATGCTGAACGAGCAGATCTCGTTCTTCTTCCGCGGCTTCCGTCGCGATTCGCACCCGATGGCGGTGATGTGCGGCGTCGTCGGCGCCATGGCGGCGTTCTATCACGACTCGACCGACATCAACGACCCGCACCAGCGCATGGTCGCCAGCTATCGCCTGGTCGCCAAGATGCCGACCATCGTCGGCTGGGCGTACAAGTACAGCCAGGGTCAGCCGTTCATGTATCCGCAGAACAAGCTGAACTATGCGGAAAACTTCCTGCACCTGATGTTCGCCACGCCGTGCGAGGAATACACCGTCAGCCCGATCCTGGCGCGGGCCATGAACCGCATCTTGATCCTGCACGCCGATCACGAACAGAACGCCTCGACCTCGACCGTGCGTCTGGCCGGCTCGTCGGGCGCCAACCCGTTCGCCTGCATCGCCGCCGGTATCGCCTCGTTGTGGGGTCCCGCCCATGGCGGCGCCAACGAAGCCGTGCTGGAAATGCTGCATGAAATCGGCTCGGTCGATCGTATCCCCGAATTCATCGCCAAGGCCAAGGACAAGGACGATCCGTTCCGCCTGATGGGCTTTGGTCACCGCGTCTACAAGAACTACGACCCGCGCGCCAAGATCATGCAGCAGACCTGCCACGAGGTTCTGGAAGAACTGGGCGTCAAGGACGATCCGCTGCTGAAGCTGGCCATGGAACTGGAACGCATCGCGCTCGAAGACGAATACTTCGTCCAGCGCAAGCTGTTCCCCAACGTCGATTTCTATTCGGGCATCATCTTCCGCGCCATGGGCATCCCGACCCAGGTGTTCACCTGCCTGTTCGCTTTGGCCCGCACCGTCGGCTGGATCGCTCAGTGGAATGAAATGCTGACCGACAGCGACCAGAAGATCGGCCGGCCGCGTCAGCTTTATATCGGTTCCGACGTTCGCGATGTCCCGCCGATCGAAAAGCGCTGATCGGCGCGTACAGATCTTTGCCTCAGAAGGGCGGTGTCAGCCGACACCGCCCCGACGGCTTGCCAGTGCCGCCAACGACAATCGCGGCCCGCTGGGGCAGCGGCTGAAAAAAGCGGCATTCATCACTGTGCTGGGATTGATGGTTGGCGCCATCGCCTGGATGCAAGTGCATTGAACAAGAAACCCCGCCGCATGGGCGGGGTTTTTTATTTGTCCTGAGCCGCCTTGTTGGCCAAGGCCCGGCCGATCAACAGCTTGGCGATGATCAGCCCGGCGCCGAACACCAGACCCGAGGCGATGGCGATGGTTTCGATGCTCATGACGTTCTCCATGCTTTGCTGATACACAAGCTATAGCATCGAATGCCCGGCTACTGCTATGGTCCGGCCGTTTTCTGACACGGAGTATTTTAATGGCCTCGCAAATTCGCGCCTCGCATATCCTGCTCATGTACCAGGGCTCCATGCGGTCCACCGCCACCCGCTCCAAGGACGAGGCGTTGGCCATGATCAACGACCTTAAGGATCAGATCGCCAAGGGGGCCGATTTGGCCCAGTTGGCGGCCCAGAATTCCGATTGTCCGTCGGGTCGCGAAGGTGGCGATCTCGGCGTGTTCGGCCCCGGCATGATGGTCCCCGATTTCGACGCCGCCGCCTTTGCCCTGGAAGAAGGTCAGGTTTCCGACGTGGTCGAAACCCCGTTCGGCTTTCACCTGATCCAGCGCACGGTGCCGGAAGCGCAGGTTCGCGCCTCGCACATCTTGCTGATGTATGACGGCTCCATGCATTCCTCGGCCGAACGCAGCAAGGCCGAGGCCTTGGCCCAGATCAACGCCATCAAGGCCGATATCGCCGCCGGCGCCGATTTCGCCAAACAGGCCATCGATCATTCCGATTGTCCGTCCGGCCGCGAAGGCGGCGATCTGGGTGAATTCGGTCGCGGCCAGATGGTCGGTGAATTCGAAACCGCCGTCTTTGCCCTGGATGTCGGTCAGATTTCCGACGTGGTGGAAACGCCCTTTGGCTATCACCTGATCCAGCGCACGGCGTAAATCATGCCGTTGGATGCCGGGGGAAAAACCGACGCCGATGCGGCGTTGGCCCCCGGCGCCAAAATCTGGCGCTGCCGCCATTGCCGACGCATCATCACCCGCCGCGACTGGCTGCGCCCCATGGGCGGCGACCATGAGCACGTGGTGTTCAATCCGGCGGGGATGATTTTTCGGGTGTGGTGCTTCGACCAAGCGCAGGGCTTGCGCTTGGTCGGCCCCCCATCGGCGGAATTTTCCTGGTTCAGAGGCTATGCCTGGACCATCGCCCAATGCGGCCAATGCGGCAGCCATCTGGGTTGGCGCTATGACGACAGCGCCCAACCGGACACGTTCTTCGGTCTGATCAAGGATCGGTTGGCCGAGGGACCGGCGGATTAGCCCCTCGTCCCCCTGATCAATGACCGGGATTGACGCGCAGGCGTTCGACCACCTTGCCGTCCTTGAAATGCGATTGGACGATTTCGTCGTAATCGGCGGCTTCCACCGGCTGATACCACACGCCTTCGGGATAGACCACCATCAGCGGGCCATTGCCGCAAAAGCCCAGACAGCTGGCCTGGGCCAAGCTGACGCCCTTTTCCCACAGCATGCCCTTTTGGAAGCGCGCCATCATCTGGTCGAACATGGCCTGCCCGCCGCCCTTAGAGGTGCAGCAGCCGCGCGGATGACCGGCCGGACGGGAAGTGGTGCAAACGAATACGTGATATTTGTGGGACACGGGGCATCTCCTTGTTTGGAACTATCCTAAACAAGAAAATACCCCGTTTCTGGAAAGGTTTCCAGAGTCCTTACAAAATTTGTGGGATTTAATTATCCCTTGCGCGCCGGCAATTCGTCGGCGCTGCACAGATCAAAGCGCATCAGGGCGTTGTCCACCGACTTGCCGGTCAGTTCGCGCCACTTGTTCATGGCGGCCTGACGTTCGAACGGACCATGCACTTCCAACGACTTGTCGGCAGCGATGACGTCGAACCCGGTATCGGCATATTCGCCGCCAACCACGTACCACTGATCTTCCGCCTGCTCTTCGTCGGCACGGATGAAATAGCGGATCATGGCGTTATCCACGGTCTTACCGGTCAGCGCACGCCAGCAGACATGGGCTTCTTGTTCACCGAAGGGGCCGAAGCGCTCTTCCTTGTGACCGGAAGCGATGGTGGTGAACGCGGTGTCGGCGTATTCGCCGCCGACGACATAGAACTTTTTGGCCATGGGTGTGTTTTCCCCTACTCCATCGGGTGGTGGGCGGTGGATGCTTATACCCTAACCCGCGCCAGGAAGAAATATCCTTGCTCAAGCATTCGCGCAAGCGCATCAGGCAGCTTTTGCCCAGCGCAACAATATGACTTCCATTGTTTTTCAATGAATTAGCTTTGGCACGATACCTGCAAAACCCTAAACAACCTGAGTTTTCGGAGATTTGCCATGCAAGCGGTATCCGCCCAACCCTCACCGGCTCTGTTGCAACGCCTCGACCGGCCCGACAATCACGACACCCGCAAACAGGAAAACGCCAGCCAATCCGTCTTCGCCAGCTACGCATTCGGTCCCATGGATCTGAACAAGAACAACACCGATACCGACAAAAAGGACGGCGCCGGCATCAGTGGCGCCGGTCTGGGCAAGAATCCGCTATCGGCGGCATCCTTGTCGTTCGTCACCTCGGTTCAGGATGTCGGTTCCTCCTCGGACGGGGGCGGCCAGAAAGCATTCTGATTTTGTGGGCTGGACATAGGGCCGGCTTGGCCTTATCTCCACGACCATGAACACGAGCAAGACCATCCATGTCATCGGCGGCGGCTTGGCCGGCTGCGAAGCCGCCTGGCAGATCGCCAAGCGCGGCCTGTCCGTCACCCTGCACGAGATGCGGCCGCATCGCCCCACCCCGGCCCATCAGACCGATGGCCTGGCCGAGTTGGTGTGCTCGAACTCGCTGCGTTCCGATGACGCCGATTATAATGCCGTCGGCCTGCTGCACGAAGAAATGCGCCGTGCCGGCTCGCTGATCATGGATTGCGCCGACCGGAACAAGGTCCCGGCCGGGGGCGCCCTGGCGGTGGATCGTGACGGCTTTTCCGCCAGTGTCGAGCAAGCCCTGCTCGCCCAAGGCAACGTCACCATCATGCGAGAGGAAATCGCCGGCCTGCCGCCGGCCGCATGGGAACAGGTGGTCATCGCCACCGGCCCCTTGACCTCGGCACCGCTGGCCGAGGCCATCCGCGGCATCACCGGCGAGGATTCGCTGGCCTTTTTCGACGCCATCGCCCCGATCATCCACAAGGACAGCATCGATTTTTCCAAGGCATGGTTCCAATCGCGCTATGACAAGGGCGAGGGATCGGATTACATCAACTGCCCGCTGTCCAAGGACGAGTATTACGCCTTCATCGACGCCCTGCTGGCCGGCGAAAAGGTGCCGTTCCACGAATGGGAAAAGGATACGCCTTATTTCGAGGGCTGCCTGCCGGTGGAAGTGATGGCCGAACGCGGGCGCGAAACCCTGGCCTATGGGCCGGGCAAGCCGGTGGGCCTGACCAATCCCAACGGCCCCAAGCCCTATGCGGTGGTGCAGTTGCGCCAGGACAACAAGCTGGGCACCCTTTACAACATGGTCGGCTTTCAGACCAAGCTGCGCCATGGGGAACAAGCTCGTATCTTCCGTATGATCCCCGGCCTGGAAAACGCTGAATTCGCCCGTCTGGGCGGCTTGCACCGCAACACCTTCGTCAATGGCCCGCGGGTGCTCGACGCGACGTTACGGTTGAAGGCGCAGCCGCGCCTGCGCCTGGCCGGCCAAATCACCGGCTGCGAAGGCTATGTGGAAAGCAGCGCCATCGGTCTGTTGGCCGGTCTCGCCGCCGCCGCCGAAGCCTTGGCGACCGATTTCGTCGCCCCGCCGGCGACCACGGCGCTGGGCGCCATTCTGGCCCATGTCACCGGCGGCGCCCATGCCGACACCTATCAGCCGATGAACATCAATTTCGGCTTGTTTCCGCCGGCGCCTGAACGCGACGAGCGCGGCAAGAAGATCAAGGGCCGTGATCGCAAAAAGCTGTATAGCGATCGCGCCAGGGCCGATCTGGAGCCGTGGCTATCGCAGATTTGACCTTTGCCCGCGCCACCACGCGCGCAAAGCGGTGATGTCGGCGGGCAGCAAAAGACCGGCATCACCGGTAAAGCTTCGCCATGCCGCCACCTGTTCGCCATTGACGCAGGTCAGCACCGGCAAGCCCTCGGCCATCACCGCCAGCATTTCCGCCGCCAGACCTCCGCCTGCCGCTTCCAACTTGCCGAAACGATTGATCACCACCAATTCGGCCCTTTCCGCCAAGGCATCGCGCAAGACCACCGAAGCTTCGGCAAAACCGGCGGGATCAATGCGGCAAGCATCTGAATCCGGCCCCAGATCCTGGGTGATGGCGAATTCTTGCCCGGACTGGATATCGACCAGATGCATGTCCGGTTCCTGGCGCTGGATCAGGCCGCGCACGCGCACGCCTTGCCCCTGCACTTCACGGGCAAAGGCGATCAGCACATCCCCGGCGCCGCTATCGGCGAAAATAGCAGCGATGGGCAGGGCGCGGTCCGGCTCGGTCATGGCGCTAACCCGCCACCCGTTCCGGCGGGAAGGTCAGGATCACCGTGGTCCCCAGCCCCAGTTCGGACAACACCTCCAAGGTGCCGCCGTGCAATTCCATGAACTCGCGGGCCAGCGGCAAACCTAATCCCGTCCCTTCCTGCTTGGGGGCCAACAGGTTTTCCACCTGACCAAAGGGCTGCAAAACCTTGGGAATATCCTCGGCGGCGATGCCGCAGCCGGTATCGGTGATGGACAATTGCACGATGCCATCCGTCTGGCTGGCATCAATGGTGATCTGACCATGCGCATGGGTGAACTTGCTGGCGTTGGCGACCAGATTAAGCAACACCTGCTTGATCAACCGCTCGTCGCCCTTGAGACGCGGCAGATCATCGGGGCACGAGGTCAGCAGAACCTGTTGCTTGGCCGAAACGCTGGGGGTGGTCAGCCGCACCGCCGATTGGATCACATCGGGGATGAAGATCAGGCTTTCATGCAAGGTGACCTTGCCGGCCTCGACCCGAGCGACATCCAAGATATCGTTGATCACCCGCAGCAGATGATGCGCCGATTCACCGATATCGGCGATGAAGCTGCCCAGCTTGTCCCGCTCGGCCGCATTCATCTGGGTTTCGGTCAGTTCGGCGAAACCGATGATGGCGTTCAGCGGCGTGCGCAATTCGTGGCTCATATTGGCGAGAAAAGTGCTTTTCGCCCGGCTCGAGGCTTCGGCCACGTCACGGGCGGCGCGGGCTTGGTCCTCGGCCTGAGCCCGGCGGCTGATTTCCTGGCGCAGCCAAACAGTCCGCTCGTCCACCGCTTTTTGCAGATCGTCATGGGAACGACGCAGCAAATCCTCGGCTTGTTTGCGTTTGGTGATATCGCGGGCAATGCCGGCCAACCCAACCACTTGCCCGCCAACCCGGATCGGCACCTTGGTGATGGACAGCCAGGACGTCCCCCCCTGGTCATCGACCACCGGCTCGACCTTATCGACCAAGGGGACGGCGCGATCCAACAAATCGCGTTCCTGTTCCTCGGCCAAGGCGGCGGCGGCCGGCGGCACCAGGTCGCCCAGCATGTGCCCCACCGCCTCGAGCGGTGAATCCAGCCCCAGCAACGCCGCCTGGGCCGGATTGATACGGGTGAAATGCAGGGAAGAATCCTTGAAGAAGATGGCGTCGGGAACGTTATCCATCAAGGATTGCAACAATGTGCGTTCTTTTTCCAAGGTCCGCCCCAGCCGCCACCGGTCGGCGGCGGTGCGGACCACCACCTTCAGTTCCAGCGGATTCCACGGCTTGGACAGATAGGCGTGAATCTGGCCCAGATTGACCGCCTTGACCAGGGCATCCAGATCGGAATACCCGGTGACCAGAACGCGGGTCGCGTCGGAAATCTGGCGCACGCGTCCCAGCAATTCCGCCCCGGTCATCCCCGGCATACGCTGATCCGACAAGATCACCGCCATATCCTGCACTTCAAGAAGCTTCAGTGCGGCGGGGCCGTCACTGGCGGTCCAGACGGTGAATTCATCTTCCAAAAGATCGGTGATGGCAGTCAGAATTTGCGGTTCGTCATCGACGACCAGAATGTTGTCGCGGCCCGATTTACTCACCTGCGGCTTCCTTTTCGTTTACCGTCACGCGGTCAAGGTGCGGGGAATCAACACCTTGAATTCGGTGCCCTGATCCAATTGACTGTCCACTTCGATACGGCCCTGATGGGCCTGGACGATCTTGTAGGAGATGGCCAGGCCAAGCCCCGTCCCCTGCCCCACCGGCTTGGTGGTGAAAAATGGATCGAAAATGCGTTCCATGTTTTCCTTGGGAATGCCCATGCCGGTATCCTTGACGGCGATGGCGAACATGTCGCCCTCGATTCCTGTGCGTACCGTTATGATGCCCTTATCGTCGATGGCGTCAACCGCGTTGGCGACGATGTTCATCAACACTTGGTTAAGCTGGCCGCCATAACAGGCCAAGTCATTGATTTCGATGTATTCGCGGACCACATCGATGCGGTCGGTCATCTTGTGGCGCAAGAACAGCAACACCGATTCCATGGCTTCGCGCACGTCGATGGTATTGAACTCGCCTTCGTCCAGCCGCGAGAAGGTGCGCAGCTTGACCACTAATTCCCGCACCCGCTCCAACCCTTGCGCGGTGTCGGTCATGCGCGAGCGCGATTTGGTGATCTTGGCCGCCAGATCGGGGGACAAGGCATCGGCGTCGGCGACATTGGCCAGCCATCCCTCGACGGAAAAGACGTTGGACAAGGCAAATGACAGCGGGTTGTTGATTTCGTGAGCGATACCGGCGACCAGTTGACCCAACGACGCCATTTTTTCCGACTGGATCAGATGGACTTGGGTTTCGCGCAACATGCGGTTGGCTTCTTCCAGGTCGTGATTGGCCCGGGCCAAGCCTTCGGCCAAGGCGGCACGCGCCTCGGCCGCATCCTTTTCCGCCTTGGCCCGCAACGCTTCCATTTCGCGTAAACGAAATTCCTCGACGATGCGCTGGTTTTGTTCGGACAGAAACTTGCGCCGCAGCAGCGCCCGCAGACGGGCACGCAGCACGCTCATTTCGGTGGATTTGCCGATGAAATCGTCGGCCCCGGCTTCCAGCGCCCGAGTGACGTTTTCCTTGTTCTCGTAGGCCGACAGCATCAGCACCACCAGCGGCGCGTCGCTTTCGCGCTCGCGCCCGCCCAGCGCCTTGCAAAAGGCGACGCCGTCCATGCCGGGCATGACCATATCGACCATGACGCAATCGAAATCGCTGTCGGCCAGCGCTTGCAAGCCCTCAACGGCGCCGGCCACCTGGGTGACGTCACAGCCGTCTTCGCGCAATTCCTCGGCCAGGCTTTGCCGATAGGTCGGGCTGTCATCGACGATCAGCACGCGGGCGCGGCGAAACAACGAGCGGGCCACATCCAGCACCGTCGAATCGCGCATGGATTTGCGCAGCAGGTTATGCACCCGCAGCAAAAAAATATCGGTTTCCTCGGATTTCGAGACGAAATCATCGGCCCCCGATTCCAGGCCATGCAATTCGGTCGCCTGGGTTTCGTCGGCGGTCAGGATCAGAATGGGAATCGAGCGTGTGGTCAAATTCATGTGAATCTGCCGGCACAATTCGTCGCCCTGGATGCCGGGCAAATGGTAATCGACGATGATCAGGTCGGGCAGCACCCGGTTCATCTGCTCCAGCGCCTCTTCGCCGGAATAACAGCATTGCGTGGTGAATCCCTCGGTCTCCAAGACGTGCTGAAGCCGCAACGCCTGGGTCGCCGAATCCTCCACCACCAAGATCAGTTTATGGTTTTCCATGGTCATGGCCCGCATCCCCCCGCCAATGCGCGCAAGCGTTCGGAAATCCGGGTCAGCGGCAACACCTCGCTGACCGCCTTCAGCTTCACCGCCGCCGCGGGCATGCCATAAACGACACAGCTATCCTCGTCCTGGGCGATGGTGTAAGCGCCGGCCTTGTGCATGGCGGCCATGCCCTCGGCGCCGTCGCTGCCCATGCCGGTCAGGATCACCCCCAACCCCCGACGCCCGCAATCCTCGGCCAGCGACGACAGCAGCACCGACCCCGAGGGACGTTGGCTATTGACTGGTGGTAAATCGGACAAAGCCAGTGTGCCGCCAGTCAGACGAAGATGACGGTCGGCCGGAGGGACGAAAATCACCCCACGTTCAGGACATTCCCCGCCTTGGGCAATGCGGACAGTGAACGGCGTCACCCCGGACAGCCAGGAAACGAAGCCTTCCAGGAAGCTGGCGGTGATGTGTTGGACCAGCAAAATCGGCAGCGGAAAATCCTTGTCCAATCCGCTCAGCACTTGGGTCAACGCCTGTGGCCCCCCGGTCGAGGCCACCAATCCCAACACCGAATAGCCGGCGCCGCGCGGCGGCGGCGGCGGCAATTCGGTGGTGCCGAAGCGTAAACCACGGTCGATGCCCTGACGCACCACCCGCACCTGGCTCATGATCGCCAATTGGGTGCACAGATGCCGGGCCATGGATTCAAAGGCGGCGTTGGTCACCCCCACCGGCTTTTCCACCACCGACAAAGCCCCCGCTCGCAATGCGTTCATGGCGATGTTCAGTTCGTCGTCATCGACATTGGCGGCAACGACGACAATGGGGGTGGCGCGGCGCTGCATGATCTGAAGGGTGGCGTCCAACCCGTTCATACCGGGCAGGCGAATATCCAGGGAAATGACATCCGGGGCCAAGGCATCCAGCCGCAACAGCCCCTCTTCCGCCGATTCCACGGCGGCGACGACCTCGAACCGTTCGTCCAGACCGATGATATGCTTGAGCAATTCCCGCACCACCAGGGAATCTTCGATGATCAGTACGCGTATCTTGCTCATAGGATCTGCCCGATGGTTTCCAACAGTTCTTTTTGGTCGAACTTACGCTTCACCACATAGGCGTCAGCGCCCAGCGCCAGGCCGCGTTCGCGGTCCTCGCGCGCTTCCAGCGACGACACCAAAATCACCGGCACTGCTTTCAATGCCTGATCGGTCTTGATCGCCTGCAACAGGCCAAAACCATCCAGCCGCGGCATCTGGATATCAGAAATGACCAGATCGACCATTTCGGCGCGCAGCCGGTTCAATGCCTCTAACCCATCGACCGCCAGACGCACCACATAGCCGTGCGCTTCCAAGATGCTTTTTTCCAGCGTCCGCGTGGTCAGCGAATCATCGACCACCAAAATCACCGGCACCCGTTTTTCCGCCGGCTTTTCCACCGTGGTCAACACCCGGATCGAGCCCGATTTGCGGAAAGTCTCGACGATTTCGAACGGATTGAGCACCAAGGCGACAGCGCCGTCTTCCAGCAACATGCCCCCGGCGACCATGGTGCCCATGGCCGCCGGCACGCCGATATCCTTGACCAAGCCATCGCGGATGGACATGAAATCGTCCACCGCCACCGCCACCCGCCGGTCACCGTTCTTAAGCACCAGCAACGGCACCACGTTGCGGCTGACCTTGACCGATGTCTCGCCCAATCCCAGCAGATGCGCCAACGACAGCAACGGAATCTGGCGTCCGTCCAGACAGACCACCGACTTGCCTTCCACCGTGCCCACCGCCTCGGCGGCGATGCGGTGCAGGCGGTCGACGCCCTCGGTGGGAATGGCATAGACATGCCCCTGACAGCCGACCAGGAACAAACGCTGATTGGACACCGACAGCGGCACCGACATTCGAAAGCTGGCGCCATGCGGCGCCCGTGGCCGCACATCGACGGTGCCGTTCATCATGGTCACGGTTTCGCGCACCACCGACAGGCCCATGCCGCGCCCGGACAGATCATTGACGTCGCCGGCGGTGGAAAAGCCCGGATCGAAGATCAGATCGATCAGCGATTGTTCGCTCAACTCGGCGGCTTCCGCCTCGTTGAACATGCTCTGCGACACCGCCTTGGCGCGGATCCGCTGGAAGTCGAGGCCACGGCCATCATCCTCCACCCATACCGCCAACCGCCCATCACTGACGTCGAAGCGCAAGGCCACCAAGGCATCGGCGGGCTTGCCGCCCGCCAGCCGCTCCGCCGGCATCTCGACGCCATGAGCCAGGGAATTGCGCAGCAGATGCATGACCGGGTCCTTCAGACCTTGCAGCACCATGCGGTCGGCCTCGACGTCCAGGCCGGTGACGTGCACTTCCACCCGCTGACCGGCATCGCGGGCAATGTCGCGGACCATCTTGCGGAAACCGGCGAAGACGCTTTCCGCCGGAACCATGCGGGCGTCGCGCACTTCCCTTTGCAAATCAATGCCAAGTTGGCGCAAGGCCCAACCGTTGCGCTGCTGACGACGGCGCGAATCGCGGGCACGACGGCTGATGGCGCGGAACCGTTGCTCGATATCCTCGCCCAACCGTTCCAGGGCGGCGACACGATCATCGTCGCCATGATCGCGCGACAACGCCCCGGCCAATTTGCGGAAACGACACCAAACCCCTTCGGTTTCGGCCAATTGACGATCCAGACTAAGCAGGCTTTCGCTCACCGCCCGCTGGGTCATGGTTTCGGTCAGCAACTCGTCGGAAGTGCGTAACAGGTGGTCAAGGTGTACGGCCCGCACCCGTACCGATTCTTCGGCGGCGATGGCCGTGCGCACCGGCTCGGCTGGAATTTCGGCCATCGGCGCGGCGGCGGCGGCCACTGCCGCTTCCAGTTCCGGCGGCACGACAAAGAGCGGCGGCGCGGATGGTGAAGCTGAAGCCGGGGGCAGAGGAGAAGCCGCCGCCGGCTCCAGATGTCCGGTTTCAAGAAAGACTTCCAATTGAGTGACAGCCGGGGCGATGTCGGGGGGAATCAGTCCGCCGACAAAAGCACCGACCCAATCCTCGACCATATCGAGCGAACGGCCGATCAGCGACGCCACTGCCGGATCAATCTTGATATGGCCCGACCGCAGGCGGGCGAACAGGGTTTCCAGCCGGTGGGCGATCTGTTCCACCGGCGCCAGATCGACGGCGCGGGCGGCCCCCTTCAACGAATGGGCACGACGAAAGATTTCATCCAGCTGGCCAATGCCGCTGGCGCCATCGGCGCGCGCCAGCATGTCCGCCAGCAGCTTGCGGATGACTTCCAGGTGTTCTTGATACTCCACCTGGAAAGCGGCCAGCAATCTTTCGCGAATATCCATCAAAGCCGGTATTTCTCCAGCGTCTTGGCCAATTGCTGCCCCAATCCGGACAATTCCACCGACGACCGTTCCAACTGCGCCGTGGTTTGGGCGGTCTGTTGGCTGGCCTGACGGATTTCATGCAGCGCCTGGGTCACCTGTTCCAGACCGATCTGTTGTTGGTTGGTGGCGCCGACGATCTGTTGAAACGCATGCACGCTTTCTTGGATGTTGTCGGTCATCTGGCGAATCACCTGTTCGGACATATTGGTGCGTTCGCGGCCAACCTCGACCCGTTTCAGCGCCTCCTCGGTCAGCATGACCGAGGTATTGATGCCCTTTTGCGTCTGTTCCAAGATCCCGCGCACCTGCGAGGTGGCTTCCTTGGCCTGATCGGCCAGATTCTTGATTTCATTGGCCACCACCGAGAACCGGCGGCCGGATTCGCGGGCATCGGCGGCTTCGATGGCGGCGTTCAGCGCCACCAGATTGGATTGTTCGGCGATTTCGTTGACGGTGGCGATAATCTCGCCCACCGCCTGGGTCCGCTCGGACAAGGTGATGATGTTTTCCGCCACGGTTTCCGCCTGTTCGCGGATGGCTTCCATGCCCATGGTGGTTTCGTGCACCGCCTGCAAACCGGCATGTCCCGATTGCGCCACGGCGTCGGCGGTGCCGGCGACTTGGCGCGAACGTTCAGCCACCTGCTTGGATGACAGGTTGATCTGTTCCACCGTGGTGGTGATTTCTTGGACCGCCGCCGCCTGTTGCTTGGTGCCGGCCGCTTGCGACTGGGTCGATGACAGGATTTGCGACGCGGCGATGGTCAGGTTTTCGCACACCGAGCGCGATTGCAGGGCGATTTCGCGCAAGGACGACAACATGTCGTTAAAGGCTTCCTGCAACTGACCGATCTCATCGGCCGAGGTGATGCGTTGCGGATCAATGCGCAGATTGCCCTTGGCGATTTCCAGCGCCGCCTTGGCGCAGGCGGCCAAGGGATCGACGATCTCGCGGCCGATGATCCAGGAAATGGCCACCCCCCCCAATGCCGCCCCCAATCCCAGCATGATCAAGATAGCCACGGTGGCGTTGATATGGCTTTCCACTTGGCGGATCAGCTGTTTGACCGATTGGTCGGCGGCCTTGGTCACCTGGGACTGAAGCGCCAGGATTTCGCGCAGCTTTTCCGCCCGACGGCCATCATTGGCGGCCATCGCCAGATAGCGCCCGGCTTCGGTTTCCAACTGCCGCAACAGCGCGGCTTGCTCGCCCAGCTTGGCGCGGAACTCGCTGTCGGCGGCGCCGTCGATGGCCACCCGCATTCCCGATTCACCACCAACCAAAGCTTGGCCGCCGTTTTCCAGCACCTCCAGATTTTCACGCATCTGGCCCAAGGTGGTGACATGCTCGGCGCTCTGCCCTTGGCCGGCCAGAATGATTTCCTCGGTGTATTTCTGCATCAGCGTGCGCTGTCTGCCGGCAAGATCAGCCGTGAAGAACTTGTCTTTTTGCTGGTGCACGGCCGAAGCGGTATAGGCGATCAACCCGGCCAGAACCACGGTGAACATCACCGCCACGACGATGAACTTGCGGCGCAGCTTCATCCGTTTCCAGGGCGCGAAATCGGCGGTATCCATCTGGTCCTTCCTTCACTGGCTTCGGCGGTAATCGGCTCTGCGGTCGTGCAGAACGTCTTGCGCAAGGATTTGTTGGGGATCGAGCACAATCAGGGTCTCGGGACTGATCCCACGAATAAAGCGTTGCGGCAACCCGTTGCCGCTTTCATGGGGAAAGGTCAAGGTGGCGTCATCCAGGCGACGGATCCGCCGCAATTCGTTGACCCGCAAGCCGACGGCGCGGCCGGCCGTGCGCAGGAAAACAGCAAAAAAGCGATCATTGGCATCGGGTTCCGGCAAGGTCAGCATGTGGTGCAGATTGAATACCGGGCGGATTTCACCGCGCACATTGGTCACCCCCAGCAGGGAACGGGGCAAGCCGGGAACCGGGCTCACCGAGACCAAGGGCAGAACCTCGGCCAGACAATCCAGGGCCAGGGCATAGGATTCGCCGGCCACCTGAAAGCACAGAACCGACAAGCCAGATTCGGCCGCGACCGCTTCGCGCCGGGCGTTGGCCAAACGGCGGGCGCGGGCCTTGAGCACCTTTTCGACAAAGGCCGGATCATCCATGGAAAAGGCCGGAGCGGAAGCGATCATGATATCCCAATCACCTTCATGTGCATGCCGACGGTTTCACGCAATTGACCGGCCGTCAAATCCTCGCCTTCATCGACCGCCCGGTCATCGGCTTCGCCGCCCAACAGCGCCAGAACATTGCGAAAGGACCGCCGCGCCGCCTCGGCTTCCTCGGCCCGCAGCAGGAACAAGCCAAGATGATAATGCGGCAGCACCGCCCGCCGATCGAGATAGATGGCCCGACGCAAGGCACTTTCGCAAGCATCGCCGTCCCCCATCTGATCCAAGATCAAGGCCCGCAGGTAATGCCCCCGCCAATTGAGGGAATCCTTGCCCAAAACCGCATCGCAGGCCCGCAAGGCGGCATCCCACTTGCCTTGGTCGGCCAAATGCCGAACCTCGGACAATGGCGGCGACACCGCCACACTCGTCGGCGGGCTGGCCATGGCCAAGGCCAAGGCCGGTGATGGTGATGGTCGTGGTGATTGCGGTTGCAACCGCCGCGCCATGCGTTGCTGCACCGGCAAGGGAAGAGACGGCGCCACCACATGCCGCTGGGGCGGGCGGATGGGCTGTGGCTCGACGCTGGTCCGCTGATACAGCACCGCCCCCGGACAATTGACGGTGCGGAAATCGCGGAATAATTCCATGTTGGGCTCGGCGTGGCCCATGACCAGCCAACCGCCGTCAACCAAGCTTTCGTGAAAACATGGCACCAACGCTTCCACGGTTTCGCGGCTGAAATAAATCACCACGTTTCGGCAGATGATGATGTCGAAGCCGGCGATGTTGTCGGTGATCGAGGGAAAGCGGTTGCGGGTCAGGTTATGGTACTGGAAACTGACCATGGCCTTGAATTCGGGCCGGATTTGCCATTGCTTGCCGACCGGGACAAAGCATTCGCCGCGAATGTTTTCCGGCGTCGCGCGAAAGGCCCATTGGTCGTAACGGCCATCACGGGCGCGGCTCAGAAACTTCTGATTGATGTCGGTCCCCAGAATCGACACATGCCAGCCCAGGATCTGAGCGCCGAATTCCCGCTTGAGCAAAATCGCCAGCGAATAAGGTTCCGGCCCGGTGGCGCAGCCGGCGCTCCAAATACGCAATCGACGGCTGGGGGTATTGCGGGCCAAAATATCGGGCAGCACGATTTCGCGCAGGGCGTCGAATTGTTCTTTGTGGCGGAAGAAATAGGTTTCGCCGATGGTCAGTTCCGCCACCAGACAATCCATCTCCTCGCCATCGGCTTGCAGCAGCTCTAAATAGGCGGCGCAATCGCTGATCCGGCATTGTTCCATGCGGTCGGCGATAATCTGTGCCAGATCCAAATCTTTGTCGGCATAAAAGGCCATGCCGGTGACCTCGATCACCAGCGCCTTCAGGCGAGGAAAAACGGAATCACCCAGCAATTGTTCGGATGGGGTCATGACGCCGCGTCGCGCCACAAGGTCAGACGCTCGGCGCCGCGGGCCTGGAACTCGGACAGCCGCGCCTGTTCCTCGGCCCCCAACATCTTATTCCAGTCCAACAGATGCACGACCAGACCGTCATGCAGCAATTGCGCCCGCAGACAGCCCTGGAAATTCTGCGCCGGATCCACCGGCAGATAGCGACAGGACTGTAAATCGCGGACACCATTGACCCGACCGGTCAGCAGACCGACCCGGTGCCCTTCCCCTTTCATGATCAGCATCGACGCATCCAGGCCGAAACGCTGTTCCGGCAGGCCCAACAGCAGATCACCCCGCAAAATGGTCACCGCGACCCCGCCCAGATCCAGCAGCCCGGCGACCATGGCCGGCAATGCCGGAGGCCGTGACAGCCAAGCATTGGGGACAACCTCGGCCACCCACTCGGCGCCAAAGCCAAAGGTTTGTTCGCCCAAGTGAAATGTCACCACGGCCAATGCATCGCCTTCGGCGGCGCCAACCATCGTCTATCCCCCAGAGAATGGAATGGCATTTAATCAAACACACGGATCAGCGGCAATTGCCGATCGCATTCGACCGTGATTTTAAGAGAGGCCGATGGCCGAGGACAGCAGCCGCAATCCTTCGAATCCCATACTCAGCGCGAACAGGCCGCTGACCATGATGACCACGAGAAGCGCCATCAGATACAGCCGGTGATCGATGAAATAATGGATCAACGACAAATGCCAACGTTCGAATTGGGTCCGATTGCCATACAGCATACGATCAAGCTGATCTTCTTTTTGCCGCAGGCGGTCATCGGCGGGGCGGCTGACCTTTGACGCCAATTCCACCTGCCAACGCCCCAGCCGGCCCAAAGCCACCTCGCGCGACAGCGGCGGCTCGACCTCGGTTCCGGCCTTGGCGGCGATCTTTTGGTGACGATCCAGGAACTCGCCGGTAAAATTCAGATGCGCTTGGGCAGCGGACGAGCGGGGCGCATAGATGCAGACCGGCAGCCGCGCCGCGGCCGCCTCGATGACCATGTTGTCACGGGGAATTTCAGCGGCATAGACGGTCCCCCCCAGGCGGGCCCGGATCAATTGACTGATCTTGCGTGCGCTTTTGTGGCGATCATGGATGGTGAACAAAACCCCCTGCAACAGCAGCGCTTTGTTCAACCCCTCTTGCACGTATTTGATCGAGGGCAAGGTTCGCAGCAGGCCATCATTGGCATAAGGCGTCGCCGTCACCGGAATGATCACCGCATGGGCGGTCGCCAAGGCGTTGATCGGTAAAATACCAAGCGCCGGCGGGCAATCAATGACCACGTAATCGCAGTCCAATTGCGCCTGGGAAATGATCGCCGACAGCGTCCGCTGCGAATCCTTCATTTCCGACAGCTTGATTTCGATTCCCGCCAAGGAATAGGTGGACGGGATGACCCGCACCCCTTCGAACATGGTCTGTTGGATCACTTCGGCCAGTTCAGCCGAACCGATGAACAGATCATAGATGCCTTTTTTCGAATTGGGATCGACGCCCAGGCTTTTGGTGGAATCACCTTGCGAATCCAAATCGATGACGACGACCGATTTGCCGTGCGCAGCCAGACAGACCGCCAGATTGGTACTGGTGGTGGTCTTGGAGATCCCCCCCTTTTGATTAAATATGGCAACGATATAGGGTTTCATCCGTGCCGCCTGTTCCCATCCCACCTCAAATGTGCCGCCCCTTGTGGCGATGCCCGCGCGGCGATCTTCGCCCCCCGCACATTTCAACAGACGCAACGACCGCCGCACATCAGAAATTCAGCCCCCCGAATTTCCAGACCCCGCGCCAGTCCCCACCTCAGTTGAAGACAATAAATCCATACTGCGTAGGCTGACCTAATCGATAATTATCAGTCGATGCCCATATGAACCGTCCTGAACAGGTTAAACATAGTCCGAGATTCGGCGCAACCAAAGAGGCGATCTTCCCATGATCATTGCAAGATCGCTGAGCTTTACCGGAAACAATTTGTCACCGCTTTGTAAACAAAATAAAAACGCCGCCGGCATGGCCGACGGCGCTTCCATGAGCACGAAATAACCCAGGATCAAGGATAACAGCCAACCATGAACAATTGGTTATCCATGACTTTCACCCAAGTCTGCTTGGGGGCCAGCTTCTTGGTTTCTGGATGTGTCCAGGTGTACTTGGCCCAGCCGCCCGTGGGGGTCTCTTTGCCAGTCCGGATCATTTCTTGAATGATCATCACTCCGTTGGTGTCCTTAAGCGCCGGCAATTGCGGGTTGTCGATCAGCTTGGGATTAATGGCATGGGCCTTGAAGATACCCTCCATGGTGGCGACGATGACGTACAATTCACCATCGACCCATTCCTTGTTGCCTTTGTCCATGAAGTCGGCAAACGACTTTTCCTTGCCGACAGCGGCGTAATGGCTGATGGCCTTATCGACCAGCCCTTGCGCCTTGGTGCATTCGTCAGCCTGGGCCACCCCGATTTGAGCCAACAGCACCGCACCGGCGATGAACGCGGTCTTGAGCAACTTCATGTTCCCTGCCTCCATTTATTGATTTGAGAGTCTGATCACGATGATTTCAGTCGGCTGACCAGGGCATCGACTTCGGATTGCAGGCGGGCGAATTCCCCCACCAGGGTTTCCGTGGTGCCGTGAACGTTGCCGGCGGCATTGCCGACTTCTTGCGCCACCCGCCGAACCTCGCCGATCCCGGCGCTGACCACGCGGGTGCCATCGGCGGCCTGACTGACCGAGACACTGATTTCCTCGGTGGCGCGCCCCTGTTCGGCCACCGCGCTGGTAATGGCGGCCAGCGCGCCACTGACCCGGCCGATGGTGGCGACGATCCCGTCGATGGCCCGCACCGCTTCATCGGTCGCCATCTTCATGGAATTGATTTCACTGGCGATTTCGTCGGTGGCCCGAGCCGTCTGGTTGGCCAGCGACTTGACTTCGTTGGCCACCACGGCAAAGCCCTTGCCGGCATCGCCGGCGCGCGCCGCCTCGATGGTGGCATTCAAGGCCAACAAATTGGTCTGGCTGGCGATGTCGTTGATCAGCCCGACCACCTCGCCGATCTTTTTCGATGCCTGAGTCAGACTTTTCACGGTTTCGTCGGTCCGCGCGGCCTCGGCCACCGCCTCGTCCGCCACCCGCGACGATTCGCTGACCTGCCGATCGATTTCAGAAATGGACCCGACCAGCCGCTCGGCGGCCTGCGCCACCGTCTCGACGTTGCCGCTGGCCGCTTCCGACGATTGCGCCACCTGAGCCGTCTGCAACGATGCGGTTTCGGCATTGGCGGCCAGCAATTCTGCCTCGCCGCGAATCGCATCGGCGGCCGACGACGCCGCGTCGACCGCGGTCCGCACGGTCATTTCGATATCGGCGGCCAGTTCGGCCATGGCGGCGCGTTTGTCCACTTCCGCCTGACGTTGCACCGCCTCTTGTTCGCTGGTCAGCGCCTTGACCCGCAAGGCATTGTCCTTGAACACCTGAACGGCGGCGGCCATGGCTCCGATCTCATCCTTGCGCCCCACCGACGGCACCGCCACGTCCAACTGCCCTTGGGCCAGCCGCTCCATGGCTTCGGTCATGCCGCCGACGGCGCGGGCAATGACCCGGCCCAGCACCAGGGCGATCCCGACCAGGGTCAGCAACGCCATCACCGAAATACCGATGAATAATCCCCGCGTGCTCCCGGCGGAATCGCTGGCTTGCGCCTTCGATTCCTCAACCAACCGCCCCTCCAGGGCGATCATGGCGCCGGAATCGCCCATCAGGGCCTGAAAATTATCCTGCGCCGTCCACATGAACGACACCGCCGCGGTGAAATCCATCGCCTGCATGGACAACACCTGCAAGGTGTTTTCCTTGTACAGCACCAAGGATTTCTCGGTCTTGGCCACCAGCGCCGATTCTTCCGCCGACAACGCATAGCTGGCGCGGTAACGCCCCAGCATGGTTTCGGCCTGACCGACCGCGGCCTTGAAGCTGGCTTCGACCTTCTCCATCTGGCTGGCGTCGACGCCGGCCGCGTTCCAGGTCAACAGACGATAAAGATCGGAATGAGCCGCCTGGACAACGCTGGCGAAATGGGCGCTTTCCACCGATTTGGCGAAAGCGACGCTGGCGATTTCCTCCAGCGCCCGCTCCTGATTGGCAAGACCACGCATGCCGATGACGGCCATGGCGATCATGCCGATGGTAGCGACGATCGGAATCACGGCAATCTTCGTGCCGATTTTCACGTCATCCAGAAAACTCATATCCGCTCAACCCCCAAAAGACCATCTTTAGTTTACTTTGCATGCAGGCTATCAGCCTTAATGCTGGAAATCGACTCGTGTTTAATGGTCGATAGTAGTTATTCGTTGATAATATGACTTCTTTTAGGGGACGACATCAGGCGGAAACCTTAGATTTCCGGGGCTTCGCCGGCAGCACCGAGACGGCTTCGGCTTCCTGCGCCGTCAATTCGCGTCCCTGACGATAGGCTTCCAACACCTGATCGGCGGCGTCATAGCCTTCGACGATGGAACGGTCGAGATTGGAATAGCTCCAGTCATAATCAATATTGAAGGCCACCGGGATTTCGATGATCCGCAGGTTCGGATAGCTTTCCGCCGCGTGATACTTGAACAGCTTGACGTCGTCTTCGCTGGTGGTCGCCGCGAACAGCATCACCAGATTGTTGAGCGCGTCATAAAGGTTTTCCGGCTTGCGGACCTGCTTGATGTCAAGGATGCGGCTGACCCAGATTTCATCAAGGTCGGGATGATTGCGCATCAGATCCTCGAAATTGACGGTATCGACGGTAGCGCCTTCGCAATAGGTCTTGTCGCCGATGACCACCGGCTCCTCGATGTAAGGCAGGGCGGAACAGGCGCACAACGTCTCCGCCGAAATCTTCGCGTATTTGTGGTCGTTGTTGCTGAACAGCTCCAAGCGATCATCGGTCAGATTATAGGCGTTGTGATAGATCGCCGGCCGGCCCGGTTCGTACAGCCGCTTGAAGTCGATCTGCTGCAAAAAGGCGCTGTTGGGGTAATAGATGCGCGACAGGCCGCGGGTCTTGCTTTTGTACATCAGGCTGGTGATGAAGCGCGAAACGGGATTGACCGCCATCACCTGATTGAGAATCAGCGTGTTGAAATTGGCCTGCGACCACTGGCTGGGATCACCGGCGAAACGCAAGATATCCATCCAGGCTTCTTGAATCGCCGCCGGCACCACCAGATTGCGATAGCTGGTCGGGTCAAGCATGAACGAAACCATGTTGCCCATGCTGGCCTGATAATCGGGGGCGAACGCCGCCGCGATGGGAAAGCGGTCATAGACGTCATCGGGACGAAAGATGCCACGGAAAAAGGATTCGGAAACCTCGGCCTCGGTGCCCGGATCAGCCTGATTCCAGACGATGCCCAGCCACGCGCCAATACAGGCCAAGGACCAGACGTCGAACTTGATGTCGGCTTCTTCATGCAACCGTTTCAGGGTGCCAAGACTCAATCCCACCGCCGGACCACCGCCAGCCAAGCATATTGCGCGCTTCATAATCCATGACTCCGCTATGCATCTTCTTTTAAGAAGCATCGCAGTGTAGGCAACAGAAAGCGGAAACGCAACCTGGGAGGGCAAACTTCAATGTTAATGTTATTTTTCGGCGGCGATATACGTTGCCAGCAGCACCAAAAGGATCAGAATCAACGATCCATAAAAGAAGCTGCGCCACCCTGTTCCGGCCCGCCGCAAATCAAGAAAATGGTCAAGCACGGCGCGAGCCTTGAAGAACGAGGCGCCAAGCGCCACCATCACCGCCAGCAACCCGGCCTCGCTGTGACCGAAGCCCAGCACGGCCACCAGGGACACCAAGGTCAGGCCGACCAGCAAGGCCCACGCCCGCAACAATCGACGGCTCCACTGCTGGTGATTTTCCCGCATTTTCATGGCATTCACCGCAGCAGATAGACGATGGGAAACAAGATCAGCCAGATCAGATCGACCATGTGCCAAAAGGCCGCGCCCGTTTCCAGATTATCCAGGCTGTTTTTCCAACCAACGATCGCCAGGACGATTATCCCCATCATCACGTGCATGGCATGAAAGCCGGTCATCAGATAGAACAGGGTGAAAAAGGTGTTGGTCTCGATGTCGATGCCTTGGGCTGCCTTGCCGGCATATTCCAGTCCCTTGATCCCCAGAAAGACCAAGCCCAGCGTTCCGGCCGCCGCCAAATAACGCCGCGATGCCGGCCCCGCCCCTTCGGCCCCGCGCTGTACCGCCTTGGCCGCCAGCCAGCCGCTGGTTACCAGCACCAGGGTATTGAGCCCGCCCATCCGCACGTCCAGCAAGGCCTGACCGGCGCGGAAGGTTTCCACGTCCAGCATCCGGGCGACACCAAAAGCGACGAAGAAGGCCCCGAACACCAGCAGCTCGCTGATGATCAGCACCCACATAAGCGGATTGCCGGGCAAGTCGGAAAGCGCCCCCCAACCGCCATTTTCAGCGGGTTCCGGGGCTGGGGAAAGGATGGGCTCGTTCATGACGGGACCCTAACATGCGCAATTCCCATGACCCTTTGACGGCGGTCAAGCTGGGTGCTTGCGAAAAAGGCGATGATAGGCTTATGGTTCGAATTGATACCAATAGATGAAGACACCCATGGTCAACAACATCCTTGACCGCGCCTATCTGACAGAAATGCGCCAATGGGTCGGCGATGCGGTATTTCATGCCCTGTCGGCCCAGGCCTCGGACAATCTGGCCCCAGCCCTGGCCGATTTGACCGCGGCATGGCGTCACAGCGACACCGCCGCCTTTCAAGAGGCGGCGCACCGCCTGAAGGGGGCCGCCGCCAGCATCGGCTGCGCCGCCCTGTCAATGGCGGCGCATGACATCATCCGCGATCCACGTCCGGCCGAAGCGATTTCCGGGGCGGAGATGGAGGCTTTCCACCATCTGCTGCAATCATCGCTTCAGGCCCTGCATGGCTTCAGCGATCAGCCGCATTTGACCCCGGTCCCGGCCAGCCCGCAATAGCCATTGGGATTGCGGGCCAAATATTGCTGATGATAGTCCTCGGCATAGTAAAAAATTGGATCCTCGCCGATTTCGGTGGTGATGGCGCCAAAGCCCGCCGCCGCCAGCTTGCGGCCAAAGGCGGATCGGCTTTCCTCGGCCGCCAGACGCTGCGCCGCGCTGGTCACATACAGCCCCGAGCGATATTGCGTGCCCACGTCATTGCCTTGACGCATGCCCTGAGTCGGGTCGTGGCTGTCCCAAAACACTTTCAACAAGGCTTCAAAGGCAAGGTCGGCGGGATCAAAGACCACCTGCACCACTTCGTTGTGGCCCGTCCGACCACTGCACACTTCCTCGTAAGTGGGGTTAGCGGTAAAGCCGCCGGCATAACCGACCGCCGTCACCCAAATCCCCGGCAGCGACCACAAAAGCCGTTCCGCCCCCCAAAAGCAGCCCATGCCGATCAAGACCCGTTCGGTGGCGGCGGGAAACGGCGGCACCAGCGGCCGCCCCAGAACCAAGTGACGGTCGGGAACCGGCATCACCCGGTCACGACCAGGCAAAGCCTGATCAGGGGCGGGCATACGTGTCTTGGATGTGGTGAACAAGGACATGGAACCTCCGGCCTCACAGATGGGGGCGGACCAGGGTCATGACAAGGTGGCGCGGAATTGCGCCAACGCCGTCACTGCCTCGTTCAGGCAATCATCCAGCCGGGCGCCGACGGCCGTGGCCTGATCGCAATCGCCAGCCCGCACCATGCTTTCCACCGCCCTGGCGATGGCCGCCAGACGCTGTAATCCCAAGCTGGCGGCAATGCTTTTGATATCGTGAGCGACATAGGCCATGGCGGCGCAATCACTTTGGCCGAAAGCGGTGGCCCAAATTCCGCGCACATCGTCGAAATGGGCCAAACCGCTGTCAAGAACCTCGCCCAGGGCACCACGCCCGACCGCCGCCGCCAGAATATCCAGGGATTCGGTATCCAAAACCTTGTCGGCTTCCGCCCGGGGCGGAGGCGATGCGGCGCCGCCAAAATCAGCCCCCAACACCCGCGCCAGTTCCAAAAACAGCGGCAAAGTGTCGATCGGCTTGGCGACATAGCCGTCCATGCCGGCGGCCAAGCAGCGCGAACGATCCTCTTTCATGGCATTGGCGGTCATGGCGATGATCGGGACGGCGGCACGGCCATCGCCCAACCCCCGGATCCGGCTGGTGGCCTGCAAGCCATCCATGCCGGGCATTTGCATGTCCATCAACACCACGTCCCAGGTTCCGGCTTGGCCTTCGGCCACCATCATCACCGTCTGCTCGCCGTCTTCGGCGATTTCCACCCGGTGACCATGGCGTTCCAACACGGCGCGGGCCACCTTCTGATTCACTAAATTATCTTCGGCCAGCAAAATCCTGAGCGGCGGCAAACGCGGCAATGTCGCATCCAAGATGACCGCCAGCGACGGCGCGGCGCTGACCGCCAAGGCGAAGGTGAAGGTGCTGCCCTGGCCCTCGACGCTCTCCACCTCGATACATCCGCCCATCAGGCTGACCAGGCGTTGACAAATGACCAAGCCCAGACCGGTACCGCCAAACCGCCGATTGATGCTGGAATCCACCTGGGTAAAGGCGGCGAACAAGCGGCTAAGAGCCTCGGCGGCAATGCCGATGCCGGTATCGCGGACGGAAAACCGCAACACCAGATCGTCGCCGTCGCGGCGTTCGACCGTCAAGGTCAGGTGGACGCCGCCGATTTCGGTGAACTTGATGGCATTGCCGACCAGATTAAGCAGCACCTGCCGCAACCGCGTCGGATCGGCGCGGATGACGCCGGGGACGCCGGCGCCATAATGCACCGAGATGCTAAGGCCTTTTTCCTCGGCCCGTGCCCGCATCAATTCGACCACGCCGCCCACCAGGGCGGACAGATCGAACGGCAATTCCTCGATATCCAGCTTGCCCGATTCCAGCTTGGAAAAATCCAAGATGTCGTTGAGGACGGTCATCAACGTATCGCCGGAACTGGTGACGATTTCCAGCCAGTCGCGCTGTTCCTCGGTCAATTCGGTGTCCAGCAGCAAGCGGGCCATGACGATGATGCCGTTCATCGGGGTGCGGATTTCGTGGCTCATCATCGCCAGGAATTCCGATTTGGTCCGCGCCGCCGCCTCGGCCGCGTCCTTGGCGGCATAAAGCTCGGCCTCGTGCTTTTTGATGGCGGTGATGTCATTGACGGCGACGAACAACGATGGCTCGCCGTCCAGCTCCAACACCGCGGCGGTGACGCTGGCCCAAAAGTTGCGGCCCGACCACGTCCGCCCCAACGCCTCGAAATTGCGCACGACGCCATCACGCCACAAGGCGTCGATCAGACGTTGGCGATCTTCCTGGTGCTGATAAAACGTCGCCGAAGAAATGGCGCCGTCGAAATCGGCGGGAATGTCAAACAACGTCCGGAAGGATGTATTGGCGTACAGCACCGTGGCCTCGTTCAGCCGGGTGATGACCAACGGCAAGGGCGTGGTTTCGATAATCGTGCGCATGCGCCGTTCATTGGCCTGCACCGCCTCGACCATGCTTTGCCGCTCGGTGATGTCTTGCGTCACCCCCACCACCCGGCCCGAGCGAATCGCCGAAGTCACCGCCAAATGCATGACCTGCCCATCGGGACCAATGGCGCGATACTCGAAATGTTCGGTAAAGCCCTCGGGCCAGCCCAAAGCGCTGAGATTGGCGATCCGCTCGACCAGCACGGCATGGTCTTCGGCATGGACGAAGCGCTCGACAAATTCGCCGATCGGCAGCGACATGGGGATGAATTCGCCCAACAGCATGGCGCCATGCTCACGCGACAGATGCAGCGTCAGGCTGTGCTGATCCAGCTGCCAACTGCCCATGCTGGCCAAGCCCAGGGATTGCTCCATGTCGGCCAGGCGGGCTTGCGCCCGGCATCGCTCGGAAATGTCGCGATGGGTCAACACCTGCCAGCCATCTGCGCTATCGGCGCAACAAACCTCGATCACGCGACCATCGCCTTGCCTGAAGATCCGGCCGTCACCATCGCCTTGCCGGTTCATCAGCGCCTCATAGGCACAGCCGCAAGCCTGTTGGGGCCAGCCATCGACCAGCCCGGCCATGGCCGGATTAGCCGCACGGATAATGCCCTGGCCGTCAACCACCACCAATCCGTCACGACAGTGACGAAAAGCCAGTTCAAACTGATCCGTCGGCGTCTCGCCTGCCCCCATAATGGCCGTCCCATCCCGCGCCCAAATACACCCCACGGCAACCATAGCTTGCCTGCGCACAGACGGCAAATCGACAGTACGACAAAATGTCACGAAGGGCGCTTGACAGAGCCAAACGAAGCCTTTATACGAACGCCTCTCGCACGGTGAGGCGGGGTAGCTCAGCTGGTTAGAGCACGGGAATCATAATCCTGGGGTCGGGGGTTCAAGTCCCTCTCCCGCTACCAAACTGCGAGGCAGAAAAGCCCTTGGAAACTGCGGTTTCCAGGGGCTTTTTCTTTTTGTTCTCACCACGCATTAGCCTTTCGCGAAATTCGCGGTTTACCGCCATTTCCACGGATTACATTTTGTTCCGTGGCGCATGGATGGCGCATGCGACGCCCTTCGCGTTCCACTTATGTTCACTCTGGTGGGGTGCCCATGGCCGCCCTGATGGTGCGGCGCAGATCGGCGGCCCAGGCGCTTGCCCCGATTTCGTGTTCGGAAAGCAGCACCTGGAGTTTGATCCGCAGGCCTCGGCTTGTGTGGGCAGGAAGGGTGCATAGCGCGGCATGGGCCGGCACCCAGCGTTCGATCAGGATGGCGTCCCGTTCGTCAGGATCGGCGGTTGCCGCCATGGCATTTTCGGCCATCATCCATGCCGCATGCGCTCTGATCAGGTCAGCATCACGGGCAAATGACCATGGGTGCCGCCATTTGTTAGCGTTTGTTTTTGCATATGTCTTAAGTTTTATTATTAAAGCAGATAGCACATTCACCCCCAATGCATATCCTGCCCTGCTCCACGCGCGTGGATGGCGGGCGAATTGACGCTCGGCGGTGACTGTGCTGCTGCGCACACCGTGGCCATTTGAAGAAGGGGCTTGTTGGTAGCTCGCCCCTTCTTCGGCCCCAATTTTATACACCAATAGATGTAGTTATGTGAATTATGTACTTTGCATGGGTCTATTATAAACCTGTGCGCTTATTTTGGTTGTTTTTCACGGCCGGCACACAGCCTTCCAGGTCCGGTTATGTTCCAGGATCTGGCGCGCCGTCCCATCGCTCAGGCTATCGGCCTTGGACACCAGGATCGGCTTGGCCCACACACATTCCGCCTCAGTCGCGGGACCAGTCGCGGTGCAGTTCGTCAACGACAGCGCCAGCAGGCTGGCGGCCAACAGAGATTTCCACATCGTTCCTCGCTTTGGCCGCATCCAGGGCCTTGGTCAGAGTATTCACCCGTTCCGCTTGCCGGCCCGCGTCGCGGACGCGCAGCAGCACGAAGGCGATGGCCAGGGCTACGGCTGCCCATTTGGCCAGCCGCAAGCCCCAGGTCGTGGTCAACAGCGACAGCATCAGCGCAGACCTTGCGCGCGGTCGTCGATCCTGGCCCAAACCATGATGCCGATGCCGATGGCCATGGCCGCCAGCACCAGCCAGGGCGAATACTGGCGGATGGTGTCGAGGATCGGCAGCACGTCGCGCACCTGATTGGCGGCCTCCATCGCCGTGGCGACGATGGCGCCGCCGCCCAAAGCGACCTGGGCACCCTGGACCGTGCGCGTCTGAGCCAGCGGCCGGACCTGATCCAGCGCCTCGCCGGCGGAGACCGGCGGCGGCGTGTCGATATCGTTGTAGAAATGATGGACATAGCGCCCGGCGGTGTTGGAATAGCACGGCGTCTTGCCCTTGGCCCATTTGGGTTCCTTGATGTAGGTGGCCCAATAATGGGTGGCGCGATGGGTCTGATCGGCCAAGGCGCCGTCCAGGGCCTGACGGGCGATGCCCAGGCAAGACAAAAACCAGGGATTGCTTTTGTCCATGGCCAGAATGCGGGCGCGCTGAGGGTCGGCATTGTTCCAACAACTGAACTGGTGCGGCTGTAGGCAGACCTCGGCGGCACTGTCCGGCCAGTTTGGCAGCCGCATGCGGTTGACGATGACATTGGCGATGGCCTGGGCGTCGTCGCTATCCTTGACCTCGGCTTCGCCCACCAGGGTGCGGGTCAGGATATCAAGGTCGCGGTCGGTGTATGACGGTTGAGACATGCCTGTTCTCCTATGATTTGGCCGGCAACAGCCGGTCCAGCTTCAAATCAATGCGGTCGAAACGGTCATCCAGGCGCGCTTCCAGCATGCGCAGCACGTCGGTGCGGACGAAGTTGCGTTCGATCTCGACTTTCAATTCACTGACTTCACGCCGCAGGCCGTCGATGGCCGACCATTGCTCGCTGCCCCGCGTCCACAGCATGACGAAGCCGCCGCCCAGCAGCGGGAAAAGCAGGACGACCAGCACCTGCCAGACCGTGATTGTCTCGCTCATGCGTCACCGCCACCGACCGGGTTTTCAATGGGGAAGCGCCCGTTTTTCTTGTCGCGCATTTCACACCCTCCACTCGGGATACCAAGCGTGCAGCAATTGATGCTTGTTGTTGAAGGTGGACCATTCCACCTGCATGGACGTGCCGGAAGGCGTCCCGGTGAAATCGAAGGCGGCGGTGACCACATCAACGGTATAGCCGCCGGGGAAGTCGAGGTTGACCGCCTCGACAGCCATGGTTCCGGTGACCCATGTGGTTCCGCCATCATGGGACATGCGAATGCGGTTGTCGGTGCCGTAGGTGACGGCAACTTGAGGGTCGACCACCAGGGTTACGCGGCCCTGAGTGGGGGAGGCATCGGCGTGCCTAGTGATGGACGTCACCGTCGCGTTGAGGGGGGAGCCTGGAACAGTCCACGACACGTCGAGGAAGTGACCTGTAGAGCCGTTGGCCTGCGACACGAACGCACACAACGTGGCGGAAGAAGTAGTTGCAAACGTGTACACAGTGGTTCCGTTTCGCTCCACTGACAGTGTGGAGCCTACACGACGGAACGTACATACATCGTTATTGACAAACGCTGAAGTAGCTGAACTATCGCTGGTTCCGCCCGTGCCTATAGTACGGTTATTGGCTAGGAAGTTATTTGCGCTGTGCCGGTCCCAAAACCAACCTGCGAAGCTTTGTGTCGACGCATTGGTATTGACGCTGCCTTTACTCGCGGAGGCAAACACCCCAACAAGTGAAATATTGCTCTCGTCAGTTTTGTACGTAAACGAAAAAGCAAAGTCTCCGGCGAAATCATCTACGGTGTAAATAAAGTTGTCGTTAGCTGATACTTCCAAGTCGTCGCCTGGAAAAGTCCAATCGCCGGTTCCGCCTGACCATTCGGTCGACGAGCTCGCGGTGGTAACTGTTCCAGAATTATGGATGCAGTCCCCAGCGGCATCATAGGTCGCTCCGCCCAGGGAGGTGATGCCAGTCAAATTCTCGAATTCATCCGCCCAGCCTGCGACCATCCCCATATACGATGATCCGGCATTGGCGATCATGCGCAGGATGGTCATGGCGAGATTGGTCTTAAGGGCGTCGATGTGCGCCGCGACGCCGCTAATGGCGTCATCGACCTGGGCAGCGGAAGAAACCCCCAGGCTGGCGCGGGCGGCGGCCGCATCGGTCAGGTTGGACAAGGCGCGGTCGGCATAAAGCGCATCGGATGCAGCCTTGGCATAGACGTCGAGATTGGTCCGCGCCGCCGCCGGGTTGGTCAGGTCGGCAAGATTGCTGGCGGCCATCATGTCGCCCGTGCCGGCGCCGTCGACGCCCTTCGCCGCCAGCACATCCCAATAGGCGTTGTCGGCAGGGACTTGATTAGTGTGGGCCTCGATACAAATCCACGACGATCCGGCATGGCTGACCGCATCGCGCACGGCGTAGGCGGTGGCGCCATCCCAAGCGCCTTGCCATTCCACCTTGGCGACGTCGGCGGCGGCGGCGTAATCCTGTGCCGCTGCCTCACTGGCCAGGGCAGCGGCAGCGGAAGCGGCGGCGTTGCCGGCCTGCGTGGTGGCGATGCCCGCTTGGGAGCCGGCAGTGCCGGCATGGCCGCCGGCGGTGGTGGCGGCAGTGGTGGCGATACCGGCTTGCGCCATCACCGTCGCGACGGTGCCCGCGAAATCCGCCGGGTCGTTGGTCAGGCCGGTGGCGTCAGCATTCCAGCCGATGGCCTTGCCGGCGACGGGGTCCGGCAAGGTCAGGTCGGCGATGCTGGCGCTGGTGGCGGACCGTTTGATGGCGCGGGAAGCGTCCTCGGCGACCTGCTGGATGGCGGCCACCTGATAGTCCAGTTCGTCGTTCAGGGTCTTGGCGCGGATGATCCCGTCCGCCTGATAGTCGGAAGTCCGGGCAATAGCAATCTGGCGGCGCAGCGTCACCTGCACGGCAGCAGCCGGGGCGGCGGCGAAGGTGGCGGTGCCGCCGCTGCTGCTGCCGGCGCCGGCCACGGTGAAGCCGGACACCTGTTTGACGCCATCCAGGTACACTTCCAAATCCGCCGCCTTGAAGATGGCGAAGGGATAGGTGAAGGCGGCTTGCGTGCCGTTGGCCGTGTAGATGATGCGCGGCGTCACATCGTTGATCTGGATATGCTCTGCCATTATTTGTCGCTCCCTCCGGCGATGGCGGTGAAATCGGGGCCGCGATCCGGCGTCATCTCACCCGGACGCGCCCAAAAACGCTGGCCGTAATCGCGCTGGGCGGCGCGCTCCATCCGTGCGAAGGCCTTGGGCGCGGACGGGTCAACAGCCAGCCTCAATTGAGACCAGAACAGCCGGTCCACCGCCGTCCTCGCCCACCACAGGTTCGATCCAGGCTGATAGCGCTGGAGCATCCCGACAAAGCCACCGGGGAAATTGCTCTTATATCCCTCAGCTTCGGCGTAGGCGTTGCGGCCAAGCCAGCGGGTAACGTCGGAGGCCGCGCCGAAGGCAGGCCCCATCATGACGCCGGTCAGTTCCTGGTCGTTGCGGGCGACGGCAGCGCCGAAGAAATCCCCCAGGATGCCGAGGCCGCCACCACGGGTCATCGCGGAAGCCCAGAAATGCCAGTCGCTCATGTCGCGCGGATCGCGCCCACGGGCGATTTCGCGCATTTGGAGCGACATTGCGCCTGCCCCCCACAAGGTCAGGAAGAGAGGAACGGCATAGGCGAGGCGCTTGTTCAGAGACGGCATGCGGTACAGCCGCAGGCCGTGCGTCAACATCAGCGTCACGGGGAACGATTTATACATGGTGACGGAGCGCAGCAATTCCCCGGCCAAGGTGTTGGACTTGGTACCCAGGTTCAGCACGGCACGGGTGGTGGCATCGGGCTGCGTCAAAGCGGCGCCGCGTTCGCGCAGGATGGCCACCTGCAGCGACATGCCTGCCTCGCGCAAAGCACCGTCGCCGCTACGGATCATCTCCAGAGGATCAAGTATTTTTGCACCGCCTGGCCCAACCTTTTCGGATTTGCGGGCCATGTCCCATAGGCGGTCGTTCAAACCTGCGCGTTCAAGGAAGTCACGGAAGGGCGGATCAAGCTCGGCCAGAGACTTGCCGGCATCCCTGGACAACTGCGCCAGCGTCTCCATCTCGAAGGCGGCGGACAGCATGTCCGTATGACGGTTCAGGCCAGACGCGGTAAAGGTGAGGTTCGCCAGTTTGCCGGTGATGCCGCGCCCCAGTTCCTCTTCCGTGAAGCGATTGGCCGACATGTTGCGCATGACGATATCCGAGATCAGCACGGTGTGGCGGGCAATCTCCCGATCCGTGGCATCCAGCGGGTTCATCAGCTTGAGATAACGCCCAAGGACATTGGCGCTGTCGATGCCGTTATGGGCGGCGGCGGTGCGGACAAGGGCCATATCCTGCAAGCCATCCAGTACGGCACTGCCCATCTGCGCGGAGCGCAGCAGGTTCCGGCCACCTTGCATGGTTTTATAGAGGTATCGGCGCCACCCGTATGCTACCTCGGAATTTCCCGCGAGTTCATCCCAGGTGCGCTGGATCAGCCAACCCGAACCGGGTGCGTCTTTCTTTGCCGTGTCACTCATCCACCTTACGGTAGCGGCGGGGTTCGGCCCCAGCTTGCGCAATGCGGCGATGTCGCGGGCCATGCCCGCCAAATGCTCACCGATCAAAGAGTGAAGGTCCACGCCGCCGCCGAAGCGTTCATGATATTTCCACCAAGCATCGTCACTGGGGAAGTGCAGAACGCGCTCAGCCGACCTTTTCGCCACTATGTTGCTGGTTCGACCACCGCTGGCTCCGGGAACCAGTTTATTGGCACCATCGGTAGAGAGAGTTTCCCATACATCCCGCAACACCGTGCGGCGCTCCAGGCCGGTCAAGGGGGCGCGGGCATCATCGAATATCTGGATGCCGATCTCATCGGTGAAATCGGCCCAGGCGTTAAAAGCGGTATCTGGATGGTGCCGCCCGAGCACCTCATCGGCATGAACACGCAAGCCGTCCACGTCAGCATGACGGATCAGCAATTGGCTATGGCGTTGCGGTAAGTGATAGTTTTCAAGCTTGCCGATGTCCCCGCCCTCGGAGTTGAACCAGTGGCGGGCATATTCGAAGGTATCACGTAGGGATTTGGCGGAAGCCTTGGCGGCGGCATCGCCGGTATCCCTGCCGAACATTTCCCCAACCAGTGCCCGCTGGCTGTCAATGTCGCGGGACCGCCCCCCGAGTTTCGGCGCGTATTTTTCATAGAAACCGGCAGCCATACTGTTGAGCGACCGGAAGATGGAAGATGCTTCCGTTTCCAGGTCGCGCCAGGCGGTTCGATCCGACGGATCGCGCGACAGTTCCGACAGGAATGAGGATGCCTTGGAACCACGATATTCAGCGGCATGGGCCAATATTTCACGCTGCGCCATGGCTTGACGACCGGCCTGGAATTTCTTCTTCCTGGCCTGTGCGGCCTTTGTCTTCAAAACCTCGTCCACCGCCAGACGTTCGGCTTCAGGCATGGACATACGTTCAGCATTAACGGCCTGGGCTCGTTTCACACCACGCAAGGCTTCCTCGGCCTGCTGCCGAGACAAATGTCCGCCATCGACAAGATCGCCTAAACATTTAGCCAGCCTGTTCATATCAGGATACCTTTCCGAAGCAGGCGATTGCGCTATCCCAGCTCATGGCCTCATCATCCCAGGCGTCCATGGTCTCGCGGGCAGACACCATGTCCAGGCGACCATCCATGTCCGTGAGGCCGGTAGGGATATCCACGTCCTCGGCCAGAAGCTCGCCATAAATCCGGGCAATGAAGGCCTGTTCATCGCTCAACGCCTGGGCGGCGTCAGGGTTGATCTTGGGCAACGCAACCTCCATGAACATGCGGTGGCTCTCGGCCTCGGCGGCGTGATAGGCATCGACAGAAGCGCTGATTTCTTCCCAGCTTTTGCCATAGGGATCGACGCCCATGCGGTCCAGATCGTCCATCATGCCGTTATAGGCGTCCCATTCCAGCCGGGCGCCGACGTCCGATCCACGCACCCGGTCCAGGCCTTCCGGCCCCAGATCGGCGGCGATTTGCAGGCGCAGATGGTCCGGGGTCGGGCGGTCGTGGAATTCGGGGAAGAAGCCATCTTCCCAGGCGCGCAAGGCGGCATCGTCCAAGTCCATGCCCTTGCCGGCGATCAGGCCGGGGCGGCGGGAATTATCGACGCCCATATGCGACAGCCAGCCGTCGGTATCCTTGACGCCGCCCATGCGCTTCAGGAAGCCCACCAGGGTTTCCGGCGGCTTGCCGGACGGCGGCTTCAGTTCGGGGGGCAGGGTCTTGCGTTCCACCGGAGCCGCGCGCATATTATCAGGATGTGGTGAACCCGGAGACGGCCACCCCGTCTGGGGAGAGCGCTGGGGACCATCAGAGCCGGGGCCGTTGTGTCCCGGCTTTGTCTTGTCCGGACGGCGATAGGCGGTGATGAACGCCAGCGACCGGGCCTTGCGCAATTCCTCGTGCACATGCAGCCAGCCGTCATCGACACGCACGCGATATTCGATCCCGATCTGGCCGGTCTTGCCCAGATCGGCCTTGACGACTTCACCCGTGCGCACGGCCTCGGGGATGCGTGCCAGATCGTCGCGCCGCAACGGCAAATGGTCGCCGGCATGATGCTTCATCGCGTGCTTGACGCCGTCTTCGTCGATACGGTGCACCGCGTCGGTGAAATCGACGGTCTTGCCCAGATCGGCCTTGACCTGGGACGCCAGGACTTCAGCCCGTTCGCCGCGCGCCACGCTGTGGTGGATGGCGTCGGGCTTGCGACGGGATGCGCGTTCCCCTTCTGACAGGTCGCCATCGGCGAATTCCATGATACGGGTGCGCTGGTTGGCGTCGAAGCGGGACAGGGCTTCCGCCGGCAGCGGGCCGCCTTTCATAAGGGCGTCAATGACGGCCCGATCCGCTTCGGCGAAGGCGGCATCGCCCTCGACGCCCGGCGGGTATGGGTTGGCGCGGCGCATGGTTTCCACGTCGCGCAGCACCATTGCCGCCGCCCGCGTCTCGGCGTCCTCGACCACATGGCCGGCTGTCTTGGCCGCCCCCCACTTTCCCAGCAAGGATTTCAGGCCAAGGCCGGTGGCGTGCAGGCCACCGCCCAAGACGGCGCCGCCGGCGCCGGCCATGGCCACGTTGGCGGCCACTTCGTCCCACCCGTATTCAATGCCCAGTTCGTTGCTGAACCCCTTGACCTGGGGTTGGGTTACAGCCTCGGTGACGGCGTTGGCGGCCCCTTCGCGCAGCATGGTGCCGCCGATGGGGGCAAGGCGGCTGGCCAAGGTGGCCCGCGCGGCGGCGGTGGCCATGGCGTCGCCAGCGCCAAAGCCGCCGAAGATCATCGCGACGGCATTGGTCGGGTCTTCCATGGCGGCTTGGCCATAACCGGCGAAGCGTCCTAATCCAGCCCAGCCGACATTGATGCCGTCTCTTTCGGCCAAGTCCTTGACGCCACGGACCCGCTCAGCGATATCGGCCTGAATATCGTCGCGGGTCTTGACCGTCAGGCCAGGGAATTTTGACGCCAAATCCGACACCTTGCCGTCGAATTTCGCCCAGCGCTCGGCTTCCCATTTGGTCATGGCTTCGGGATCGCGGGCGATGGCGTCGGCAAAGGCGGCGCTGTCGGCAGATACCCGATAGGGGTTGCTGACGCGTTCGCCGGTTTTGTGCCAAATATCATCGGTGTAATCGTCATAGGCCTGAACCAACGACTTTTGCCGGGCGTCTGCCGCCAAGCGCATGCGGCCGTCATCCAGCGAGCGGGCATAGGTCAGGCTGAAATCCTGGATTTCGCCCTGCAAGGGATTGGCGGCGGCTTGTTCAAGCGAGAATTGTTCAGATGCTGTCGAGACGAACATGTCAGCGCCCCTTGACCAAGGCGGCCAGATCAAGCACCAGCGGCTGGCCGCCCCGGTAGACCGTCTGCCCATTAAGGAAAACGTGATAGCGGCCAGGGACGTGCATGCGCACGGTGCCGTATTTCTTGAAGTCCGCCACCTGCACCGGATCGCCGCCGATGGATTGAGCGCCGTACAGATCGGCGGCGGTCAGTCCGTCCATCACATCATCCAGGGCGTCCTGGGTCAGGCCGCGCACGGGCGGAACCAGAGGCTTTTCATTCCATTTCAACACAGGACCGCCGATGACGTCGGCAACCGCGGCATCGAACAGCTTGGCGTCCAGGGTATCCTGCGACGCCTTGCCGGCGGCATGCGACCGGGCGGCGTAGGCCGATATGATGGATTGTTGCACGGCGGCGAGATCGTCGGGGGCCAGTCCGGCCACCGCCTCGGGCGGCAATGCGCTCTGGAACTGCGTCTTGAACAGGGTGTCCTTGGGCGGCATGAACTGACGCCCGCCCGCCGCGCCGTCCTTGGCCACCGTGCGGCGCAGGTCAGCACCGAACAGAACATTGCGGGCCGCTTTCTGTCCTTCCGGCCCTTCCGCCATCAGGGCGCCGGCCTGGGCGGCCTCGGGGGCGGTGGCTTTGATGGCGTCCAGCACCTCGGGGAAGCGGCGGCGGCCAAAGCCCTGGTGCAGATTGCCCAGCAGCTTGGCGCGGTCTTCATAGCTGGCCTGTTCCATGCGGGCGGCCAGATCGTCGGCGTCGCCCTTGGTCAGCGCGGGCACATGGATGCCGTTCACACCGGACAGGTGGTCGGCAGCCTTGGCCCTGGCCACCAGGGTTTCCGGCTTGCTCCAGTCGATGGCGGGCACATCGTTCCCCTGCGCCTTCAGCCGGGTCAAGGCGTCGGCGGCCATGGCCGTCCGCGCCTTGCCCAGCACTTCCTTTGCCACGAGGTAACGTTGAGCGGTGGCATTGTCGGTGGACGCCTTGGCGGCGGCTTCGAATTCACTGACGCGAGCCTGAAGGACAGGCAGTGGCAGTTTTGCCAGGGAATTGGAAAGCCGCGCCGCCCCCCCCTTCTCGGAGATGCTGCGCGCCAAGTTTTCGTCACCCAGGGCGCGAGCCCGTGCCGCCATCTTGTCCAGATCGTCGAAGGGCAGACCGTTGACGGCGCGCAAGATGGCGCCGTCCGCCTGATCGCGCAGTTCGGCCACCGCCATGGCCCGTTGCTGGCGCAAATCCGCCGTGTGCCGTTCCATTTCGGCAGCGATGCCTTCCACTGCGTCCGCGTCAAGCTGGGGATGGCGGCCCGGCTTGCGGAAATCCTTGATGAAGCTTTCCGCCGCCCCCAGGCCGCGCAGCTTGACGCGGTCGAATTCACCCAAGACGGCGGCGCGCTGGCGGGTTTGCAGGAACTTGTCGCGTTCCAGCACCTTGTGCCGGGCATCCAGATCGGTGCGGCTGTCCAGATAGGCCAGCCACTTTTTGTCTTCAGCTTTCGCCCCGTCGTCGCCCTCGATCCGGCCCTCGCGCCAGGAATTTTCCGAATTGCGGTCGGCCAGCAATTGCGCTTGCAGGATGCTGGCGTTTTGCCGGTCTTCCAGCGCCTTTTGGTCCCTTTGCAGTTTGCCCGATTGCAAGCGGGCCAGGGTCAGGCCGCCGCGCCTGTCCAGTTCGGCCCGGACCTGCGGCTGCAATTCCGGCGGCACCATGGCGACGGTGCCGCTGCTCATTCCATCCCATTTGGCCTTGAAGGCGTCGGGGTTGTCGGCATGTTCCGCCGCCC
Source organism: Magnetospirillum sulfuroxidans (assembly GCF_018224925.1). GTDB lineage: Bacteria > Pseudomonadota > Alphaproteobacteria > Rhodospirillales > Magnetospirillaceae > Magnetospirillum > Magnetospirillum sulfuroxidans. The sequence continues at coordinate 786,782 of NZ_JAGTUF010000001.1, forward strand.
AGGTCTCGGCCTTGGTCTGGCTGTCCACGTCGAAGCGGGCCATCCAGCCGGCCAGGGCGCCTTGTTTCAGCGCCTTGTTGCGCACCGTGCTTTCATCTTGGGGAAGTATCGGCGCGGCGCCGTCCATGGCCGCCTTGCTGCCCTGGGCCGCGCCCTGGGCATAGGCCTCGGTTGACACTTTATCGGCTTCGGCCTGATTGGCGTCGGCGATCATGCCGCCAGCCATGTCCGACAAGAACGCACCCAGTGCGGCGCTGGGGCCGCCAACAGCGCCGATGCGCGACAGATCGGCGGTGGCGGCGCGGGCGGTTTTCTGGATCGAGGGACGCAGGCTCATGACGTCATCCGATCAGTCGTTTGCCGTTGACGACGGACCATCCATCCCGCCCTAACTGCAACAACGATCCGGCCATGGCGCCGCTGCGCGAGCGGCGTATTTGCGCCGATTGCAGGCCGTATCCGGCGGCGCTAGCGGCGGCGCCGGCACGAGCGCCCAATATCTGGTCGCGGGCATCGTTCTCGGCGGCGCTGGCCAGCCGCAGGGCGGTGGGGCCGGATGGGTCGCGGCCCTGGGCATTGAGCGTCACCATCTGCGACGCCAAGGTTTTGGCCAGGGCGTCCTGGCTGTCCACCTCGCGGTTGGTAGCATCCAATTCCGCCGCCAAACGTTGCAGATCCAACTGATCCTGCTGCGCCTTGGCCTGGGCATTGGCATTGCTGGCATTGACTGCCGCGCTGACGCCGGACATGCCCAGACCGGCGGCCTGCATGCCGCTGATGTCGCCGAACAAGGAAGCCAGCAAGCCGGGTGAGCTTTCGCCGGCCATGGCCATCATGCCCGGCGCGGCGGTGGAAAAGCCGCCGGTGGTCATGCCCAAGCCAGCGAGGGCGCCACCGCCGCCGGCCGGGATGGCGGAAACAGCAGCCGGGGCAATGGAACCGGCAAAGGCGGCAGGCGCGCCCAAGGCCGCAAGTTCACTGCCGGATATGAAGGCCCCGGCGCCGGCGCTGCCCAAGCCGGCGGTAAGTCCAGCGGCGCTGCTGGCGGCGGCGGATGTCCCCATTGCGGCCGTTCCGGCTGCGGACATTCCGGCCGCGGACATTCCCGCGGTGCTGGATGCTGCCATGGTTCCGGCGGCCATGGTTCCAGCGGCGGCACTGCCAGCCGCCGCGCCGCCGGCCGCCGCGCCTTCGGCAGCACCGGCCAAGGCGGGAGCGGCTGCGCCGCCGGTGAAATAAGTGGCCACCGCCGCGCCGACGACGGCCAGGATCGGAACAATGGTTTTTCCCGCGCTTCCGCCCATATCTGTTACTCCGTCGCCGAAAGAAAAATGGTCACCGACAAGATGGAGGCCGGCACCAGATCGTCCCCGCTGATACGGATGGGCTGGCGCGAGCCCCAGCCGAGCTGGCGCACCTGGATTTCACCGGTGAAAAGCGGCGGCGCCGCGTCAAGCTGCGACACGCCCATGCGGCGGTGTTCGATCAGGCGGCCGTTGATGGCGAGTGCACCGGTTTCCAGCACTTGGACCACCGCTTTCCACACGCGGGATTTGGCCCCGACCAAGGTGCCGTCGGCCAATTGCGCCTCGGCCGGCATGGTCTTGACTTCCCAGGCGAAGCGGAGGCCTGCTTCGATTTTGCTGGCCGGGTCGGGCAGGATGATGGCGCCATCGGTGACGGTGAAGGTGCCGGCGACGGCGCCATCGGCCACCACGCGGACGGCATGGCCTTCCAGGTGGTCGAAGCCGGTCCAGGTGGTCTGCGCAGGGACGGAAGTGGCTGTCTTCGAGCAATCGGCAAGCGCGGCTTCGTCCAGCTTTTCCAGGCAATAACGCAAGGTGCCGCCGATCACGCGCTTGACCATGAAAAAGACGGCGTTGCCCAAGCTCAACGCGCCCAGGAATTCGCCCTCGGTTTGCCATAGCGTCCACGCCGTCACCTTTTCCGAGCGGCGCGAATGCAGCACGGCCAAGGTGCCGTCGGCGCGGTTGGGCACATACAGGTAATTGGCGGTGTTGGTGGCGCTGCCCCGGCGCGAGACGATTTCCTGCGGATTGGGGGAGCGCAAGATGGTGGCGGCATAAAGCGCCAAATCGGCGCAGATGAAGCGGCTTTCGCTGCCTTCGTCATAGACCAGCTCGAACAACGACTGATGGGCGCCGTCGTCGTCGGAGGAGACGAACACCACCGATCCATCCAGTTCGGTCGGGCGGCCCCGCGCGCATTTCAGCCGGGCGATGCGGCGGGCGTAATAATTGTTCGGGGTGGTCGGGCTGTCGGGCACCGACCACGGGCCGCCCGAGGTGATGGCGATCAGGCGGTCGGCGGAAATCAGGCCATAGAGCAAATTGGCTTCGTCGTCGTCAAAGGCCAGATCGGCGGCTTCGTCGTCGTTGGCTTCGTCGGTGCCGAAGAAGTCAAAATACTTGCCGGCTTTGGTGCACCACAAATGGTTGGGCAAGCCGGCGCTGTTGCCCAGATGCAGCCGGCCTTCGCGCAAGGTGCCCACCGACGGGTAGCCGCGCGCGGCCCCCCATGCCGGTTCTTCCACCGACCATTCGCCGGCGGCGACGGTGTCGGTGTTTTCCAACGGGTCCTTAATGTCCACCGTCACCGAATTGGACGACGCCTTGGCGGTAATCACGCCATGACCGGTGGCGGTGCGCACGGTCCAGCCGGTGCTGGCGGCGGCAAAGTCGCCGGCGGAACTGGAGAAGGTCACCCCGCTGCCGCTTTTGGCGCCAGGCGTCAAGGTGCCGGTGGTGTCGGCGCCGAACTGCCAGGACGGCGGGTTGACCCAATTCGCCTGTTCCAGCAGCCAGGTGGTATCGGCACCTTGGCGTTGAAGCCGGTACGGCGATAGACCTTCGGCGAAGATGAACATGGTGTCGGCGCTTTGCGTCCAGTAAAGCGTCGCCAGCTTGTCTGCGGTCCACGGCACGGTGGCGTTTTCATAGACCTGGGTCATGCCATCCTTGCGGATGCGCAGAATTCCGGGCAGGAACAAGGCCATGAAGCGGCCATTGGTGCCGGCCTCGAACGCCGCCCAGCGGAAACCGCTGGCGGCCTCGGGCAGGAAGGCTTGCCACGTCAGGCCGGGGCGGCGGTCCAGGCCGGTCAGCGACCGTGGCACCACGTTCAAGGCTTCCGCCGCGCCCTGGTAATAGGCCTTGAGGTCGGAGCGGGCGACCAGATCGGGATCAAGCCGCCCGTAGGCGAAGCCGAAGACCTGGGATATCCCCTTCGCCATGGTTAACCCCGCGCCGAAGTCAGAAGGCTGGTGCGCAACGCCTTGGGTGTGGATTGCTGGCCGTCGATGGTCTTGGCGCGGCGGAATTCGTCTTCCGCACGCGAATCAAGATACTGCGCCCGCGTGGTGCTTTCGGTCAGCGGAATGCAGAATTCAGCCGCCAGTCGGGCGATCAGCACCTGATCGAAGAACGGCGGAAAAGTGGTTTCGTCGGGGCGGAAAATGTAGGTCAGCACCACTTCGTCGGCATCGGTGTGCAGGCGGTTTTCCGCCAGTCGATAGCGGATACCGGCGCCGCGTTCACTTTGCCCCGCCGACAGCACGCGCAGGAAATCAGCCGGCATCTGATAGGCATACTGGAAATCCGCCACCGGCGTGCCGGCCAGACGCGGCAAGGTCACCTGACCGGTGGCGAAGTTCCACGGATGTGACGACAACAGCGCGTCGCGGGTGCACGGATACAGATTGGCCGCCACCTCGCCTTCCGCCGAGCCTTCGTCGAAAGAGGCGATGGTGGTCGCCCCGATTTTCAGCAGGGCACGCGAACACAGCGCGATGTCGGTCAGCATGGATCAGGCCTCGCGAATGGTCAGGAAACGCAGGCGGGTGCCGGCTTGGCGTACCAGCTTGGGCGACCGCACCGGGTTCGGCACACTGGGCATGGGCACACTGGGCGCAGACGTAGAATGCGCGGCGGTGAGCGCCTGCAAGCCGGGGGGGAAATACTTGTTGAGGCCGCGGCCCAAATCCGGCGCGGACGCCGCCGGAGGTTGAGCAGCGCCCCCGGCTTTCGCCGGGGGACGCTGGACACGCTTTACCATCAGTCGGTGTCGGTGGCGGTCATGGCCGTCATGTCGGCCACGTCCACCACGCCCGCCGCATTGGACAGCACGACGAAGGTGCCGTAAGCCGGAGTGCCGCCGGTATCCACGTTGGCGTGAATGCGGTCACCGACCTTCAGGACAGAGGAGGCGCTGTTGAAATAGCCGGCCGTATCCACCGTGGCGGCGGTGTCGGTGGTGACATAGTTCCAGTGACTGATCAGGGCGCCGCCCACATATTCCAGGTTCTTCGCGATATAAGCCATTTGCGTTCTCCTTCAGCTTTCCAAGCAACGCATGGAGACGACGCCGGCGGCATCGATCAGGCAGGCACCTTGGCTCATCATGGCGCGGACGCCCGTGGAGGCTTCGTCGAAGATTTCCTGCATGCTGGTCTGCACGTCGGCGCCGATGGCATGGCCGATGGCGGATTTGTGGTACCAATAGCACCTGCGGATGTTGCTGGACTTGGACAGTCCGGAATGGGGCATCCACATGGTGCCCAACCAGCGCTTGGCCTGGATGCCTTTCCAGGGCAGATCGTCGGCGCCGACGTAATCGGCATCCGAGAATTCGTCGATCTGCAACAACTGGGACCATTGCCGATAACCGACCCAGGCATAGCGTTCGCCGTCGTCTGGAACATCGGCGTTGCCCAGCATCTCGAAGGCCGTCAGAACCTTGTCCAAGGTCAGGCCGGTGGTGCCGTCCTGGGCGTAGTTGGCGGAACTGTCGAGAACGGAAATCAGGATTTCATCGGTCTTGCGACCCAAGGCATTGACGGCGCTGGTCTGGGTTGCCGCCTTCTCGTCGATGTTGGTCTTGATCTCGTCCAGCTTGTCGATGGTGTAAAGCGCGTAATGGTCTTCCAAGGTGCACTCGACATTGCTGTGGTCGAGGTTCAGGCGCGGAATTTTGCCGTTCCGCGCCTTGGTGGTGGCGGTGCCCTTGCTGATCTTCTGGAAGGTGGCGGTGGCGCCGATCACGCCGTTTTTGGTGCGCACGGTGTTGCGCAGTTTGGATCCGTCGCGCTGATAGGCGAGATGGACTTCCTTTTCGTATTGCTTGATGAAAGCAACGTCGATGCTGTTGGTGCTCATGGCATTGGCCCATTGGCTGTTTCAACCGAGGGACCGAAAAGCGAAAACCCGCAGACCGGCCCCATGCTTTGCCCCATTCCATTTCTGGTGACGGGGCTATACCCCCGTGACGCGGGGGCAAGCGGGCAGGTACTGCGGGTCAGCGCCATGATATGCCGCAGGGACATTTCCAAGCCTTGACGCGGGTCCGTGATCGGAGAGGCCGCTAACGTGTCAATGTCCAGAAATGCCCCTAGGGTGAAAATAAGAAATTTGTCAAGCCTGTTTTTGTCCGCCGTACAGTTTCTGGAAGCCTTCGGTCACCTGGGCGATAAACGCCGGGTCTTTCTGCTTCCAGTATTTCGGGTCTCTCATCATGGTCTCCAGATCGGCCTCGGTGACGGCAGCAGTGGCAGCGACGTCGCGGGTGGTCGTCACCGTGCCGGCACCAGCCTTTTCCAGCAGCTTTTCCAGCAGCGGCAGGGCTTGCGGCGGAAGGCCGATGGGCGGGTCCTTGTCGGTCAGGCCCAGGGCGGTGGCGAAGCGCCGTCCGATGCCTTCCGCCTTTTCCCGGCTGCCGACCAGCTGCACCGCCTCGGCCCAGGCCTGTTCCTGCGCCGTGCTGCTGTCGGCTTCGCCGGCCTGCCCCAACAGCCCGTCGCGTTCGGCCAGCAAGGACAAGGCTTCGCCCATGGCCTCGGGCGGCAGGTTCCATTTCTTGCCCCAGGCCTCGGCCTTGGGCAACAGCGGGGCGCCATCGACCAGGACGTCGCCGAGCACGGATTTGGCTTCCTCGGGGATGATGGCGGCGAAATCGTATCTTTCCGGCGCGGTGGGGCGGGTGGAAAGCTGCTGGCGCAGATCGGCATGGGCCTTAAGCGCGGCGGCGATGTTGACGCTGCCATCGGAGTTACGGAACGGCTCTGGCACATCGACCTTGGTGACGGCGCCGTCGCGGCCCTTGTGTTCGATCTGCCAGGGATTGGCGCCGGCAGGCGCGGCGGCATCGGGTGGGGCGGTGCTGCTGGCGGCGGCGGCTTCCGGCGCGGCGGCGGGGGCAGCGGTTTCGGCGGCAGCGTCGCCGGTGAAGCTCAGTTCGGTCATTGTCCTTGTCCTCTCTTGATCATGCTCAGGATGTGTTGGTACAGAGCGCATTTGCCGGCATGGGCGCGCAGATCGGCGTCCGCGCCGGTGGCAAGGTTGCCGGTGTTGGCGATGGTCAGCCGCGCCAGTTCGGCCAGGAAGGTCTGTCCGTCATGAGTGTTGAACAGGCGGGCGGCGGATTTTTCCGCCTCGGTGGGTTCAGCCATTCGCGCCCCCCATCATCTTGCCGACGTCGCGCAGAACCGCTGTTCCGGTGTCGGTGCCGGCCATGGCGGCTGCGCCTTGGACGCCGGTGGCCATGGCTGCCATTTGCGCCTGTTGCGCGGCCTGTTGTTGTTGGGCGGCGGCCTGCTTTTCCTGGGCGGTCAGCAGGTATTTGGGCGGGATGCCGCCCGCCTCGGTAAGAAAGTCGCGCATCATATTGGCGCCCTTGACCTCTGCCGCCACAGCTTCCGGCCCGAACAGTTGAATGGCGGTAGTCAGCGCTTGTATCTGTTCCCGCCACTGCGCCTGTTTCTGGATGCGGGCCAGGGGGTTTTCCGCCCTGGGCTTCAGTTCCAGTTTGACGCCGTCCTTGGTGCTGCCGATGAAGACCGGCGGGATATGCCAGCGCGAGCCCTTGAACTGGTCGCTGGTCAGGATATCGACGACGCGGGTCCATAGCGGAATGTCCAGTTCATAGAACAAGCGGGTGTGTTTGGGCACCTCGACCTCGGCCCGTTCCCGCTCGGCGGTCAGGAAGGCCTGGGCGACTGGGCGATCCTGGTCATAGCCGGGCATGGGCGGACCTTCGATGGCTTCACGCACGGCGTTGTTCAGATCCGCCTGGATGATCTGCGAGACGTTGAAATCCGCCGCCGCTTGCAGGGGCTGCAAGCCCTTGGAACCGGGGGCCTTGGGGATGATGGCGCCGGGCACCAGCTCGATATTGGCCGGGTTCAGCACGCCGTCGTCGTCGGCCTGCCAGATGCCGGTGACGGCGATGCTGGCGTTTTTCAGCGTCAGTTCCTTGGTGACGTTGGCCGTCTTCAGATCGGCGCGGCAGGTGATGGCGGGGCCGCGCCCCATGACTTCACCCGTCGCCTTGGACATGCGAAAAACGATGATGGCCTTGGACGACAGCGACCGGTCGATCAGCTTGTGCTCGCCCTCGGCCAGATAGACCACATAGCGGTAGGCGCGGCGGTGTGGCTCGAATAACTGCGCTTCAATCACATCCACCTTTCCATCGGGATCGTCGCGCAGCTTGCTGTCCCAACCATCGACGGCCCACAGCGCCTTTTCCGCTTCCGGCCACCGTGCCGCCACTTCACGGCGGCACAGCGAGCGCGGCAGGAACACGGTTTCGATGGAGCCGAACGGCCCTTCCTCGGGCACCAGGCTGGAGATGGGGATGGCCTCGAACACCAAAGGCGGGCCAATGTCGGGATCGCCGGGATTGACCAGCAGGGCGCCGGTGGACACCAACACGTCGGCCAGGGCCTGGGGCATCTCGATGAAGAAATTGCTTTCCGTCACCGCGTCGTGGACCACCTCGGCGGCGGCGTCGAGATAGGACGCAGCCTGATCGCGCAGCTCGGGCGGGATGCTGTCGAGCGGCTGCGCCTGGAACTCGAACGATACCAGGCGGTCGGTGAAGGGCGGGTACAATTGCCCCATCATGCGGTCGCGGCGCTTGTCCAGACTGCGGGCGCCCTGGCCTTCGAACAATTCCACGTCGTTCTTGGCACCCTCGGTCCGGTTGCCATCGACGTCGGCGTCGGGCAACACCAGGGCGTAGGTGTCGGACAGCAGGGCATTATAGCGATCGCGCCGGGATTTGGCGGCGGCGAAGCGGCGTAAGATGGGGTCTTTGTAGGCCCCTTTGGCGGTGGCTGTCATGGCTTAGCCCCCCAGCGTCTTGCCGGTGCCGGCGGTGGCATCGGTTGTCGCCGGGGCGGCACTGTCACCGGTGAAGCGCAGGGAGGAACCGCCAGAGCTGCGCGAGCGCAGGTTTCGCCGCCGCGCTTGGTTTTCGCGTTCCAACTGATCCTTTTGTTCTTTTTGCAATTCCAGTTGCTTGTCCATATACGAGTTGTCAGGTTCTGGCGCCTTGGCTCCACCGCCAAAAAATCCACCCATGATCAATCTCCCTTCAACTTTGATTTAACCAAGCCGTCGTCGCCGTATCTGCTGGTGGCGGTAGCCTTTAGCTGCTTTGAACGCAGCATTATTCCGGGGTTTTTCAGGGCATCCTTGGGGATGTCCGGCATGGTGTCGGCCAGCGACGTCGGCATCAGTTGATTGGCAAATCCACCCATTTTTCTTCCTCTCTCTTCAGGTGTCGATAAAGCTGATAGGGGGTCTGGGCATGACAGCGGAGGCCCAAGATCGCTTTTACGGCAGTGACACAGGTCAGCGGGGCAAGACCCGTGATCCGCGCTTCCCGCACCGGGTGCGCCCAAACGGCATGGGCGATGCCGGAATTGACTTGCTCGAACACCGCTTCCGCCGCTCGCGCCGGGCAAATGGAAAGGTCGATGCCGTTGGACAGCGGATTGACCAGCAGCCAGCCGCCGGCCTCGCCCAGGAAAAAAGGCTGCAACACCATGCAATGACGAAAGCCTGGGCGCAGAAATGCGTTGAACCCCCATGTCAACAGTCGCTCGCGCCAGCCCAGGCGGATGCCGGCAGGGATGTCGGCCATGTCCGAGAACACCACCAGATGGGGGAGTGGGATGGCGGCAGTCATCGGCGCCCCCCGTGGATTTTGAAGCTGCTTTTGGCTTTGTAGATTTGCTGGTGCTGGGTCGGGCGGTTCTTGGCCTGCACGTCGTAATGCAGGCCGATGCCCATGCAGCCGTATTGCAACCCGTCATGGGCGTGCGAAAAGCGGTTCTTTTCCGGGGTTTCGCCGTATCCTTCGCTCCGCTTGGCGAATTTATATCCGCTGTTGAAACCCTCGCGCAGAACTTCGCAGGTGGCCGACAGCAGGAATCCTGGCTCGCCGGACAAATCGCGGGTTAGCGCATGCCGCACGGCGGACAGGCGCGTGGGGATGTCGTTGGTGCTGGCGGTTTTCCAGATAAAGTCGGTATTGGCTTCGACAATGGCCAGCCAGCTTTTCTTGTCCTTGGCGGCGGCGTTGGCGCTCCGCGATGCCGGGTCGGCATAGCCGATGAACTTGAGATCGCGGTATTTCGGGCTCCGGCGCAGGCGCATCAGACGCTCGGCGTATTCCTCGGCGTCCCAGGTGTCGCCGTCTTCCGGCACCAGTTCATCCAGAACGATGATTTGGCCGGTCGGCGTTTCTTGCATCAGAATGGCCGAGGGGTTCAGTCCCGCGTCAGCGCCGACAACGACCTGAACATCTGCAAGCGGTTGCAGTTCACGGCCAGCAACGTGACGGCTGTCCTTCCACCGCTTGTAGACCGGCTTGCCGTCGCGGGTGGGGCCGAATTCGTTGTCGACTTTCGTGATGACCAAATCTTCACGATCAGCCAGCAGAAACAGGCCGACTTGACGCGCATAGTAGTTTTTGGGGAGGTTCTCGACATTTTCCGCACCGGCGGCGCGTCCGCCCGGCTGGCGGTAGAACCCCGCCAGCTTGGAGTGCCAGTCGTTCAGCATGTCAGCAGGATCAAGCCCGAACTGGCGCAACAATTCCTCTAGCCGACCAGACTGGATACGGCTGATCAGCTTATAGGTCCAGTCCGTGACGGGGGGCGCGTTAAGATCGGCCAGGATGCATGGGCAAGTGGCTTGGCCATGCTCATCCCCAGGATAGCGGCCCACGCGGGTGATACCCTGCAAGAACGCATCTTCGTCCATCAAGTTAAGCTCGTTGTAATAGATGCCCGTGCCTTCCCACGACGACATGGAGTTCTCGGCGGTTAGTTCGCCCAAGCCGACGAATTCCATGTCCAGCAGCACGGGACGGCCATCCAGCGGATGCGTCCACTGCACCTCATGCACCGCCGCGTCCGCCGGCCCGCCTTCGGCGTAGCGTTTGGTCGCAGGGCTGTCGTGAGGAACGATCTTCTTCCAGGTCTTGAACGATGTGCTTTTGACGTTCTTGTAGGTGTCGCGGACCACACGCCACTTGGATCGACGGATGGCATCCACTGGACTGGGGTCCTGATAGTTCGCCAGCATCATGATCTTCCGCAACACGGTGGTGGTTTTGGCGCTGCCCACCGGACCCATGATCACCGACAGGAAGTCACGCGCGGCATAGAAGCGGCTGGACACAGGTCCGGGCGGAAGCCATGGCTTGCGGGGCGCGGTCATTGCAGTGTCCCCGAGTTGCCCAAACCCGCACCCAGACCCCAGCCCCAGCCCCTACCGGCTACCCTCGGGTTCGCGGCCCCTTCCGAAATCCAGCCCACACTTTTCATCCCTCCGGGCAGGAAATGAAGGCGCGGATTGGGGGGGGTATCGCCCTGGGCGGCGGCCTTGGCAGCGGCCTCTGATCGGGCGGCGGTGACGGCGGCGAGGCTGACACAAGGAGTGTGCATCCGCTGCAATGCGTTCTGTTTCAACGCACTATCATCCGCGTGCGCCATCCATGCGCCACAGTGTGCGCCTGTTCCCTTCGTGTTCCTGTCGTGTTCACGCATTGCCATCCTCCTGGCTCTCAACAACGCTGAAGTCTGGCGCGTCCAGCAGGATGCCGCCTGTATCCTCGCTGGCCTTGGCCGCCCACACCGCCAAAGCCGCCTCGGGCGAGACGAAGGTGAACGAGGCGGTCGGCCCATCGACGCGGACCTCAAGCGGCGCTTTGCCCTGCACGTAGGGCAGCGCCTCGCGTGCGGCCAGCAGTTGCAGCTTGTAGGCCTCTTCATTCTTGCAGCCGAGCTGAACCGCCAAGTCCTCTGTCGGACGGCTGAAGGTCTGGAACAGCACTTCCAGCGGATGCACGCCATAGCGCTTCAGCAGCACCGCGCGCACCTTGGTGGTCAGCGTGTTCTGCGATCCGGTGGCGCGACCGCGCTTCGCCGACTGCACAGCTTGACGCCGTGCCGCCTGATCGGCCGGCATGTCGGCCAACTGGTCACCGCCCAGCAGCGGCAGCAGCCCGAGCTGCACCGGTTCGTCCACAATCAGCGGACCGGCCTCGCGCACCGCCTCGGCCACCGCCGTCTTCGCCCCTTTGCCTTCCAGCTCGCTCATGGTCCAAATCCGATTTGTTTATTCGCCGTCGCAAACCAAACCGCCCAACCTTGCGGTTTGGTCGCGGTTTGGTTTGCGGTTTGGTGTCTAACTCTGTGAAACATAAGGATAAATTACCTATTCATGATCAAACCAAACCACCAAACCGCAAAATCAGAGCCCTATACGTGCGCGGACGCGCCCACCTGCGCATGTGCGCGCCTGCACACACATGTGTATGTAAATTCGCGGTTTGGTCGGTTTGGCGGTTTGGTTGTCGTTAGTATATTGAATATACTGCATATTTTCCAAACCCCTCCCCAAACCCGCAAGCCAAACCATCCCCGCGAACCGCCTCGCCCCGCGTTTATTTCTCGGTAAAACAGGGTCGGGGTCAGGGTCATGCTTAGAAGTCCTCGGAGAGCGAGAAAGGGTCAGGGGTCATGGCGCGGTCGGCAAAAGCGGTGTCGGTCGCGCTCCGGTGGCTCGCCTCGACAGCCTGGGTGTGGGCGACCGGCGACGGTGCAGGCGAGCCCCCTGCGACCGACGCATCGTCCTGCCCGCCATCCGGCGGGCTTTCCTGGCAATAATGAATGGGCACCAACACCGCCTTATCCTGGGCGCCATCGACGAAGAACGAGACGTTGGCCAATGCGCCGGGAAGGGTGGCTATCTGGCGGGTCCAGGGGCCGGCGGCGCCGCTTCGGGTCTTCCAGGCGCTGCCGTCGAAGATGCGCGCCACGCCCTGGTGGCGATTGGCCACCCACAGGTACAAGGGCGGGTGCAGCGGCGGCTTCTCTCCTTTGGGCGCGGGCGCGGGCCGCACGTCCAGCCCATGGGCGCGCAAAATGTCGCGCACGTCCTTGGCCGCGCTATCCACCGCCTCGGCCGGGTTGGACAGGTTCTCCACCAGCTTGGTCACCCAATAGCCGACGGTATAGCTTTGGCCGCCCTTCTTGGCGTCCAGCAGGCTGGATTGCAGATGCAGCAGGCAGGCTTTGTTGGTGGCCAGATCGTTGGACAACTCGGCCAACTCGCTGGCCTTCAGCCGTTCGCCCCACATGCGCAATTCCTGTTCGGTCGGCATGGCGTCGGACAGCACCAGATGGGCGCAGGCCAACTGGGTGCCGAACAGATCGGCGCCGCGTCCACCGTGACCAGCCTCTTTCATGGCCTGACGATAGGCCTTCAGCACGGCGGGAAAGCGGCCCCAGCCGTCGACGATCTGGCGCAGCAGCCGGCGGCCCAACGGCGCCATCACCCGCGCCATCACCGCTTCGTTCTCTTCCGGCGGCACCGTGGCGCCCTCGGGCGGCGTGAACTCTTCCAGCAGCCCCAACGCGCCCACGGCGATGCGCGACAGATCGGCGCCGTTCAACGGCGGCATGTTGATGGAACAAAACAGCCACGGCGCCCGCTGGGTGAATTCCACCGGGGTGCCATCGGCGCCACCGCGCCCGATGCTGGCGCCGCTGGCCGCTGCGCGGGCCAGTTCCAATTGCTGCTTCTGGCGGCTGCTTTCTTCGTCCGGTTCGGCTTCGTCGATGCCGACGGCGCGGCTGTCGCGCCCGACCTTCTGGTAGATATAGGCCGAACTGGCGTTCTCGATCTTCAGCATGAACTTGCCCAGCAAACAGTAAATCATCAGCAACAGCGTCGATTTACCCGATCCGCGATCCCCCACCGACCAGTACAGCGGGTGCCATTTCAGCGACGCGCCCAGAAAGGCGGCGACCAGCCACCCCAACAGCAATTGCGGGTCGACATCGGGCCGCCCCCAATTCCACGAGCGGAAATAAGACAGCACCTCGGCCCCGGCGCCGATGGCGGTGTCGGCCTTGGCCGGCAACGGCATGATCGGCCGCGTTGGGTAAATCCAGTCCCCAATTTCGCAGGGCTCGAACCATTGCACTGGCCCGCCATCGGCGGGCCAGACGCCAAGCCCCTTGCCGAAATGGATGATCAGCTCGCCCGCCGCCCCGGTCCACGCCCCGGCGCCGCGCACCCGCTCGTCGGGATCGAATACCCCTTTTCGCATGCAGCTATCCATCAAGGCGCTGCCGCATTCCTCCGGCCGCCAGCCGGTGGCTTCCCAGGTGCCATCGTCGGTCTGCTTGGCCCTGGGCCAGTTCAGCAGCAGATAGGCGGTATCGCCGAACAGGGATTTCAGGGTGTTCTGGCCGTGCTTTTCCGCCGAAACCCGGCGCAACTGGCCGATGCGATCAAGATAAAAGTACTTGTCGTCCAGCACGCCCAACGGCGTTACCGGGCAGCCCTGGGGCAGCACCAGGCGCGAGCGCATGGACCGCGGGATGCGCACCACCTGATAGCCGCTTTCCCCCGGCGGCTGGTCATCGTTGGACGGGCCGGCGGGGTCTTCCGGGTCCGGGTCATCCGCACCAGATAGCTCTGGGGCGGCATCATCCAGGGCATCGACGTCCCAGTCGTCGGCCACTTCCGTCCAGGCGACCTGGCGCAACGCCAAAATGCCGTCTTCCGCTGTGTCTTCCGGCTCGGTCACATTCCCCCCTTAAGCACATCGTTGGCGTCCTTGGCGCCGGGCGCCACGCTGGTGACGTCGGCGATCAGCACGCGCTTGCCCTGATCCTTGAAATTCTTGACGGCACGGCGGAACGTCTGGTCGGCCTGACTGCCCGGCGCGTCGGCCTGCTTCCAGATGACGATTTCCGTCACCTTTTCCGGGTATGCCAGACCGCCCATGTTGGAAATAGAACCGGCGGCGTGCACCCGTTCGTCCGGGTAGGCCAGCGCCACCGACCAGCCGTCTTCCGGCCCTTCGACCAGATGCACGCGCACCGGCCCCTCGGCCTTGCCCAGCGACTGGGCGTAAACGATTTCACCGGTCCGTTTCAGCGCCCTGGTGCCGGCCCACAGCGGAATGAACCCGCCGGCATACGACCCATAGGACCGCTTCGGCTTCTTGATGCAGCCGGCCTTGATCCAGCGTCCATCGGCGGTGCGCTCCAGATAGGTGCGGTGCACCGCCAGATGGACGCCGTCCATGGACACATAGGGCAGCACGATGGCCGGCAGATAGGCGGCTTCGTCGGTGCCCGGCTTGCCCAGCTCGCCGCAAAAGCACTTTTCCTTGAAACGCGGCGCATGGGGCACCGCCGGCAGCCGGGTCAGGTCGATGCCGCGCCCGGCATAGTAATACTGGGCCGGGGTGTTGGCCCACGGCAGCGTCTTGTCCAGATAGATGCGCTGGCTGCGCCCGCGCTTCTTCTTGATATCCTCGTCGCTTTCCTGAGGCCGGTCATCGAAGGCCGCCAATGCCTCGCGCGAGCGCTTCAAACTGTCCGGCGCCTTGCCGGTCAGACCGGCCCAATCCTTGCCCCACCGCACGCCGGCATTCTTGTCGGCGGCATGCATCAGGACGATGTGGAACGACAGACACGACACCGACATCTTGCCGGTACCGGGAATGGCCTCGCCGGCGAAATCGGTGACCATGCCCTGGTACTTGCCGGCCAGACCGATGCGGAACGACCCGGCATGACGGTCGGCGCGGAGCGGGTTGGGGCAGACGAAATTGTTGCCGTCACGGTGGCCTTGCAGCCGCCAGACGCTGTAGATCAGCTCGGCGATGCGGGCGCGAAACACGTCGGCCAGCCGGTCCAGGTCGATGCTGTCCCCTTGCTGGCGGTTATCATTGGTCATGATTACCCCGCTGGATATGACCCCGCAGCAGCGCCGTCGCCTCGGCGGCATGGCTGGCCAGCGCCGCCACGGTCAGGGGGAACACCCGTATCTGGCCGTCGGCCAGCACCACCACCAATTCGGCGACGCAATGCTCGCCAGCCCGCAGGTATGGCTGCACCGGATGCGGGGCGGTCACGCCGCCCTCCCATTGCCCTGCCAGCGGCACTTTCCGGCGCGCAGCCGGTCCGCCAGATCGCGCACCAGCGCCGCCTCGGTCCGATGCCCGTTCAGGATCAGGGTGCCGTTGCCGCGCCGCGCCAGGGTGTAGCCATGGTCGCGAAGCGTCCGCCATTCGTCTTGCAAATCGCCCCAATCCGGCTCAGTGGTGGCACTGCCATGGGCGGCCAGCCAGTCTTCCACGCTGGAAAAATGACCGGGGGCGGAAAGTTCCGTACCGCCCCCGGCCAAGGTGGCGCGGGGCAAGCCCACGCGGCGGGAGGTGCCGGCGTTCGCCCCGGAGACGGGGGCGCCGCCGCCGGCCGGCGGCAGGGCAGAGGCGGCGGCGTTCACAGCAGCCACCCAATGACCACCAAAACGGTGGTCAGTCCGATCAGGGGAAATACGGTCAAATCGTGGATCATCATTACCCCCTACAGATCGAATTCGCGGCCGGCTTCGGCCGTATGAACGGCATGGGTGCGGCCCGCCGCGCGCGGTCGCCAGGACGACGACACCGCGCCCGCCCGCGCCGCCAGCGTGGACCGCACCGCCTCGGCATGGTTCCAGCCGGCCACCAGCAGCGGATCGGTGAAGGGGCAAGGCGTGCCGTCGCAATCATTGGCGACGAAGGCGGCGAACCGCGCCCTGTCATCATCGCCGGCGGTCAAACGCTGACGGGCAATGTCAACCCAGGCGCTCCACATGGCTGGCTCCCCCTCCGGCGGTCTGGGCGGCGGCGTCGGCGATAACCGCAAGGGCGACGGCGATGTCGCCGCTGGTCGCCCGCATGGCTTCCGCCGCCCGCAGCAATTCGGCGACGCTGGGGGGCGCCAGTTCCGGCGCCACCAACAGGCATAATCTCTGCTTGTGCAGGTTCCACGCCCGCCACCACACCTTGCCGCCCGGCGGCTGGCCAGCGGCATAGCCCTCGACGGTGCGCGGGCTGACGGCCAAGGCGCGGGCGCAAAGCTTGTAATCCAGTTCACCAATGCGGCGGCCGGGGTACAGCACCTTCAAGGCGGCGGCCCAGCGCACCCCGAAATCGGGCAAATCCACCGGGACCGCCACGATGGAACCGCAGGTCCGATCCCGCGACACTGTCAGCGACACACCACCCCAGCGGATGGACACGCCCATGGACAGGTTCAGCGGCAATTGCGCCGGCTTCTTCACCATCACGGCAACGGGATCGCCCAGCAGGTCGCGGTCAATCATGCGGCGGCCTCCGTCGGTTCGGGACCGGGCAAGCCGTAGAAGTCGTTGGGGGTCACCTTGCCACCAGACACGGCATAGATACGCCGCATGGTCGTCGGGCGCGGGATTGTCCCCAACGAATACTTACGCGCGACCGAGGCATTAGCGGCGCCGATCAGTGCCGCCGTCCGCTCCCACGTCAACCCTTCTGATTTGGTCCATTCGTCGAAAGTCATACGCCATGATATGTCAAAATCAGACACATCAGTCAAGCAATAGCATGTCAGGCACTGACATGGCGCAACATGTCCAAACTGGACATACTGCACACATGCCTATACGCACACCGAACCGCATCGAGACGCTGCGCAAAAACCGGGGGTGGTCGATGGAGGAATTGGCGGCCCGGATCGTGCCAACCGCCACCGCCTCTCAGATCAACAAGCTGGAGAAAGGCTATACGCGCCTTAATTTCGACTGGATGCACAAGCTCGCCAGTGCGCTGGAGTGCCATCCAGCCGAATTACTGCCCGATCCGCCAATCGTGACGGACAGCGAGGAAAAACAATTGCTGGAACGTTATCGCGGCCTATCCGAGCCAGATAAGCAGACGGCCTTTCGCTTTCTTGACGCTATGTCGTCCAGAAAGGATGCTTAGCGACGCTCTAACCTGTAGCCCTTCGCTTGCATGCAATAGGCTATAGCCTCATCACGGCGACCTGCGGCGGCAATATCAGCGCCCCATGCTCGCATAACATCGCCCGGTTGAGGGCCGTAGTAAGCCCCACCTCCTGCGCCCGCTTGCATACCGACTAACTTACAAGACGCCCAATCGCGCTGGGCTTGCTCGTTCGTTACCGAGTGATTTCGCCAGATTGCATCATTGGCGCACGCCACCAGTGATACGGCCAGCAGCGCATACGACATGGCGCGCATCAGAACACCCATCGCAGCATCCCCCAATAAATCGGCCAAATCGATGCCAGGAAGCCGTTGACCGGCACCGCTATGATCCAGTTCCAAGCCGTGTAGACGTATCCATCGAAAAACGTCAAAAACGCGAACGTCAGCGCAGCTATGACCTTATATGCCAATATTATGGCGCGCATGACCCCTCCCATTGTGAT
The DNA here is from genome assembly GCF_018224925.1 of Magnetospirillum sulfuroxidans. Classification (GTDB taxonomy): domain Bacteria; phylum Pseudomonadota; class Alphaproteobacteria; order Rhodospirillales; family Magnetospirillaceae; genus Magnetospirillum; species Magnetospirillum sulfuroxidans. The sequence goes on from NZ_JAGTUF010000001.1 coordinate 804,372, forward strand.
CTTTCATCATCATGCCATCGGCGGTTGCGCAGGCGATATGTCAAATCAAGACATTTACCCGTTGACTAGCTGTGTCAAATTAAGACAAGAATGCTCCATCAACAAACGATGGAGGTTCCCACCATGTCTTCCCCCACCAATTCCCGCCAATCCGCCCGTGGGCGCACGCCGTCCGGCCTGCCGAACCCTGTTGACGTCCATGTCGGCGTCCGCATCCGTCAGCGCCGCACGCTGTTGGGCCTCAGCCAGGGGCAACTGGCCGAAGCCCTGGGCCTGACCTTCCAACAGGTGCAAAAATACGAACGCGGCGCCAACCGCGTCAGCGCGTCCCGTCTGCACGATCTGTCCCATGCGCTCGACGTGCCGGTGTCGTTCTTCTTCGACGCCATGGCGGACGCGGTGAAGGCCGCCAGCCCGCGCGCCATGGCCATGGCCGAATTCGAGCCCGATCCGGCCGGCCGCGACCCTCTGCCCGACCGCGACCCTTTGGCCAGCCGCGAGGCGCTGGAACTGGTGCGCGATTATTACGCCATCACCAACCCGGCTGCGCGGGCCGGGGTCAAGAGCCTGGCCAGGGCCTTGGCCAGGGGCTTCACCGTGACCACCGGGGCGGAGGAATAGGCCATGAGCCACTGCGTCAAACTGCACCTGGAAGACCATGGCCAGGATTTCCTGCACTTCCTGGTGCTGATGGACGATGACGGCTTCGCCGGCACCATCGTCGACACCCAGCCCTGTCAGGGGTGGGTGTGGAACGGGCGGCGGTTGACCGCCGCCAGTCTGATGGTGGGGCGCCGGCCGGTCTTCGCCGAACCGGCCGGCGCCGTGCTCAACTACCCTATCAAAGGGGCCGAGACCGCCGCCCCGCCGGCCGGCGGCATGATCTGCCGCAAGCTTGGCGTCCGGGTGGTCGAACGCCTGGGCATTTGCCAAGGCTGCGAACACCGCGATTGCCCGGCGCAAAGCTGGGGGGCGCGATCATGACCGCCCGCGTCGTTACCCTGGCCGATCTGATGCGCCAAGCTGGATTGAGCCAGGACAAACTGGCCAAACTGGCCACCGCCACCGGGCACAAGCTGAACCAAAGCCAGGTGTCGGGGCTTCTGTCCGGCAGCCTCGGCTTCACCCTGGACAGCGCCAAGGCCTGCGCCGCCGTGCTGGCCGTCCCGATCACCACCTTCCTGCCCGAACTGGCGGCGCTGGTGCCGCCATCAACCACGGGCGATAGCCGCATCAAGCGCTTTGCCCTGGATGATCTGATGCTGGCCAGGGGCAACGAGCGCACGTCCTATGACCCCGCCGCCATCGACGACCTGGCCACCCAGATCATCGACGCCGGCACGCTCTATCAGAACCTGGTCGGCTACCCCGAAGACGCTCACAAAACCGCCAAGGTGGCGGTGTGGGATGGCGGGCGGCGCTGGCGGGCGCTGCACCGCGCCCGCGAATGGGGGGCGCTGCCGGCGGGGCTGCAAGAATTCGGCATCCCCGTGCTGTTGCTGGAAGACCGGGTGGCGTGCATGAAAGCCACCATCGCCGCCAACCAAAAGGAAGATACCCATTTCCTCGACCGTGGCGCCGCGCTTTCCCGTCTGCAAGACGAAACCGGCTGGATGGCCCCGCGTCTGGCCCGCGAAACCGGCATCGGCTCGGAACGCCTGGTCCAGCAATTGCTGCAAATCCACCGCGACTTGCCTGATTGGGCCAAGGACCGCGCCTATCTTCCCAAGGACGATCCGCAGCACCTGAAGTTCCGCGACTGCCGCGACATGGTCGAGAAAAGCCGCCGCGCCGCACCCGGTGCGCCCGTCAATGCCCCACCCGAACAGGAAAAGGGTGAGGTCGCCGAAACGCCACTGCCCCTGGAACTGCAACGTCTGGCCGCACCCATCGCCGCACCGCCGGCGACGGCGACGGCGCCGGTGAAATTCACCAAGGAACAGGTGGCCGAAGGCCTGAAAACCTTTTTGACCAGCCAGCGCGGCAGCGAACCGCCGGTGGCCGACGGCGTCATCAGGATCGTCACCGGTCGGTCGGAACTGATCGGCATCGGTCGCGACACCCTGCTGTCCGATGCGCTGTCGAAAAACGGCATGGTCGCCGCCGCCGCCGATCTGGCGGAAGAATTCGGCATCATCTTTCTGGCCGACGACGTCGCCAGCGCCAAGACGGTGGCCGGTCTGGTCCGCGCCGTCATCAACGCGCCCAAGGATACCGGAACGGCGCGGCCAAGCCCGCCGCCCGAAGACCACCGCCCCGCCGCTGTTGGCGGACGCATCGGCCAGCATTGGGTGCTGCATGCCGTCCAGCGCACGCTGGGCGACCGCCCGACGCTGATCGAACTGAAGCACGACGAAAGCGGCCAGATCATTCAGTTCGTCCCGGCCCAACGCGATATCGAAGGGGACTGACCATGGCACAGCAAACACCCCAGGGAAGCTATCACACCGGCCTGATGGTCGGCTTTGAACGCGGCCACATGGACTACATCTCCGGCCAGCGCCAGGAAACATCCAAGCTGTGGGTACCGGAAGGTGTCAGCGCCGAATATTGCCGGGGCTTGACGACCGGCTATCTGAAGGGCGTTACCGGTGAAACCCTGGCCGACGAACAATTGGGGCGCGGGCAATGACGCCGCGCCGCCACTTGTCGGCCCGCCGCCGCGTCGAATTGATGCTGCCGTCGCTGATCGCCCTGCGCTTGGCGCTGGTCCTGATCCCGGTCGGTGACGCCGAACGCAGGGCCGTCGATACGGCCAAGGATGTGTTCGACGCCACCGCCATGGAGGTGGTCGACGACCTTCCCGCCACCGAGGCCGGCGCCCTCCGCTCGCGCGGCATCCGCCTGCGGGCGTGGCTGTTGGACCGCTATGCCGCCCAGCGGCGCGGCGGATTGACCGTGTTGCAGGCCTTCACCCTGTGGCTGGACGATTTGCGCCGCCGCGAAATCATCCACATCAATGATGGATGCGCCTTTCTCACCCACTGGGACGATCTGGCCGACGGCATCTTGCGTCATCCTGACAACGTGGAAGGCCTGCAACGCGGCCAGCGTTCCGCCACCAAGATGGCCGCCGAGTGGCGCCGCCTGCTGGAGGGGCAAGGCTATTACCGGACGGGTTAGCCGTCATGGATGACGACGACCGCCTTGCCCGCATCGCCGCCGCCATTGTCGAACATTTCGACATTCGGGCGGCGCAGACGGTGGCGGAACTGGACGACGGATTGCGCTTTCACAATTACCTGATCCGCCAGATCGGCACGGTCAGGCCAGACCTTTACGACCGACTGAAGGACTTGGCGCAAAGCCGCCGATCCGCCTTAAGCAAGGATAGCAACCATGGCTGACAGCATCGCCGAAGACCTGTTGCAGGGCGCCAAAGCCATCGCCGAGTTCACCGGCTTCAAGCGCCGGCAAATCTACAACTTGGCGGACAATCACCATCCGGCGATCAAGAAAGAGCCGGGCCTGGGACTGGTCGCCAGCAAGTCGGCCCTGCTCCGCCATTACGCCATCGCGCCGGACAAATTAGAGGATGGCCAATGAAAACCTACGGCTACGCCCGCGTGTCCACCGACGATCAGGACATGGCCCTGCAATTCGATGCCATGGCCAGCGCCGGCGTGCCGCGCCACAGCATCTTCACCGACAAGCTTTCAGGCGGTCGTGATGACCGGCCAGGGCTTGAAGCCGCCCTGGCATCCCTGGGCACGGGCGACAGCCTGGTTATCTGGAAACTGGACCGGCTCTGGCGTTCGGCCAAACACGCCTTGATTACCCTCGACCGCATCAAGGGCGTGGGCGCCACCTTGCGCAGCCTGACCGAAGGCTTCGACCTGGACACCGCCAGCGGAAAACTGATGGCGACCATCTTGGCCGGGTTCGCCGAATACGAACGCGCCTTGATCCAGGAACGCACCCGCGCCGGTCTCGCGGCAGCCAAGGCACGCGGCACCAGACTGGGCGCCAAGCCGGTCCTGGTCGATGAAAAATACATCCGGGCACGTGAAATGCTGATGGCGAAAATCCCAGGACACCGCATCGCCAGCGCTCTGGGGTGCAGCCAAGCAACCATTTACAAAACCTTCCCCAGCGGTCGCAAAGCCTTACTGGCGGCGGCTTCTGGGGTCTGAGAAACGTCGTTTTGACTGATAAAATTGTGAGGAAATCATGAGACGCATCAGCGCCCGGATCAAGCATGGAGGTCTCACATTCAGCGAGGCCGTGAGCGTCGCCCGGCGCCGCGTCGTGGACGGCGAGATGTATCTGATCAGTCGTCATGGCGGGTGGTTCCGCCCCAACGCGCAAGGATACTGCACCACCTTTGCTGAAGCCGGTATTTACGACGCGGAAACGGCGCGATCCTACCTATGCGTCGAAGGCTTATCTGTGGTTCCGGTCTCTTCGGCCAGGGATGAAATCAACGACGAGATTGCAGCGCTTGAACGGAAAATCGCCGCTAATCGCCGCTAATCGCACACAGCTTGAACACCTCAAAACGGCCTGAATAACCTCGTTCTGATCGAACCAATTAGCTCTTTCGAAAGGGGCGACAGATGACGAAGAAGATTATTTTTGACGGGCGGTTGTTGACCAAGCGGGAACTGGAAGAACTGGCTCTCGAAGCAGCCCGCGCCGCCCAGAATTTCGACAAGATTTGGGCAGCGCAAAAAGCCGCCTGACCTCGTTCTGACCGATCCAATTAGTTCTTTTGAAAGAGGGTAATCAGATGGACCAGATGAGTTTAGCCAGCCAGCCGCCCCATGAGGCGTTGACCAACGCCATGTTTATGGTTTCGCTCGATGGGGACGGCGCCGGCGCCTATCTCGTCATCGGATGGGAGCGCATGTGCGCGGCGGTCGTCGCCGAACACTTCGACGGCCCTGACGACGAGCAGACCTCCGAAATCATGGGGTGGCTCGAAGACGAGGACTGGTGGACGAGCGCCTTTGATGGCGCCCCCTATCACTGGTTCGTTCGACATGAGGATGGCGGCATCGGCGTCACCCGCATCACCCACAACATGCCCGGATCGGCCCGATAAACCTCGTTCTAAACGATTAAATTGTGGAGTTTAAAATGAAGCGATTTGAAGACGGGGCCGATCTCTTTGGCGTTGGTGTCGGAATGGGAACAACTGGCCCTATCCATTGCGATGTGTGCGACACGACGCATGATATTGATGAACGCAATTCCGGCGTGTCGTGGACGAATTTTGCCGGACTGACCATCGTCGAGTGTTGTTTCGGCAAGGTCGAAGGGGAAGTGCTCAAGCGCATCCCCGACATAATCCCATGGTTCCAGCGAATCACAGCGCGCCGCCGGGCAGCCGTCGAGAGTGATGAGGCTCTACTGTCAAAGATTACGGTCGGGCCGTAACCATCTCACCTCTATCACGCCGATAAAATTGTGAGAAACAGCATGAGCAGAGTCTCTTATGAACAAGCCCGCGCCGATCATGAATACCTTTGGGCTATCGCGCCCGCCGATGACATGACGGGGCGTTATGTCGATCAAAACGACTTGCGGGAACTTCTCCACAATCCCACCAGATCGACCGCCCGTGACTGTTATGTCAGACAAATCGAATACTGGTTTTTTCAAGGCCCCGAGACGGGCATGGGACATGCATCCGTGAGCGAGATTATGGCGACCGATCAGAAGGTGGCCGAGATCGCCAGACGGCATCGCCTTTCGGACGAATAAACCTCGTTTAGACCGGTAAAAACTGCCGAAAACTGCGCCTTTCAGACGCCCCGATAGATGGAGAGCAACATGCAGATGATCGAACACAGCCTGCGACGCGAACAGCTTCGCGAAATCGAAGAAGCCATGCGCGAACGCGGCGAGGCGTTGAGCTACCCCGAAATGATGGAAAGCCGCGATCAAGTCGAAGCAAGCGCCAATGGCAACCGCAAGCAGCGCCGCAAGGCGAAGGCCATGGCGCGGAAGGTGCCGGCATGAAGACCCCGCGCCTGATCGAGAACGAGTTCGACGGCTTCATGTGTGCCGTTGGCCTTGCTGATGCCCCTGGCGTCCAGCGCAAAGAGATGCGCAGCGCCTTCTTCGCCGGGGCCTATGCATTCTGGAAGTTGATTGAGGCCAACGCCTCGGTCGGTCCCGACGTGTCTGACCAGGACATGGCCATGATGGAAGCTATTCAACTGGAATTCGAGGCGTTTCGCGCCGCATTGGCGGCATCCTTCTGACCTCGGTTAGACCGATGCACTTGTCTCAATGAAAGGCCGACAGATGGATCAGAAAGAAACCGAAGCCGCCGCCATCGTGGTGGCGCAGGATCTTATCGACATGATTTTCGACAAGGCTCAGAAAGACGCTATCCCCGGCAACGTCATGGTCATCGCGATGACGGCAACCCTTACCTCAGTGATAAATGGGGCAGCGCGCACGCCGGAAGCCTACATGCATGGGCTCACCATGGCGCACCGATGGATCGGCGACAAGATCACTGAACATGCCGAAGCGGCCCTATAGCACCTGGACATTCAGACTGATTGCGGCACCCGCTCGACAAGCGCATGATATCGACTTCCTAAGGATATTGACCAATGGCCAAGGTTTCCAAGCGCAGTTGGAAGACGCCGAGCGGTGATAAGCGCACCGCGTTCGTGCTGACATACCAAGATGGCAACGGTCAGCGCCATCGCAAGCAGTTCGCCAAGAAAACCGACGCCGATGCCGAGCGCGTGCGCGTCGAGGGCCAACTGTCCAGCGGTATCCACGTCCCGGACAAGAACAGTCTGGACGTGACCGGTGCCGCCTTGGCCTTCCTGGCCGACTTCCAGGCGCTGGTGCTGGCGGGAAAGCGCGAGCGCTCCACCCTTGACGCTTACGAGCGTCAGGTGGAACTTCATCTGAAGAAGTACGAGATCAGCAAGATCAAGCTGTCTCGCCTGTCCGGCCCGGATTGCACGCGCTACGGTCGCGCGCTGGAAGCCGACCTGTCCGACGCCATGGCCACCCGCGTCTATGCCATGTTTCGCCAGATCATCAAATTCGCGCAAGGCGCCGGCTGGATTGCCGCCAATCCCTCGGACGCGGTGACGATCCGCACCAAAGGTGAAGCGCGCACTGAAGAGGATGAGGTCTACATTCCGCCCAAAGAGCAGCTCCGGCGCCTGTATGAGACGGCGCGCACCTTCGACGACGACGGCTTGGCCGAAGCCATGGTGTCGGTGCTGATGTTCGCCGGCCTGCGTGCATCCGAACTGCGCGGGCTATCCCGGCGCAATCTGTTCCTGGCGGACAGCAAGCTGAAAGTCACCCAGCGCGCAGACGAATACAACATCATCGGCCCGGTGAAGACGAAGAACGCGCTCCGAACCGTGCCCATCCCACCGTCCACCACCCAGGCCTTGAAGCACTGGCTGAAGTCCGCCCCCACCTCGACGCTGGGGCTAGTCTTCCCCACTAAGGGCGGATCACGCGGTGGTGGTGGAGGCGTGTGGAACTACCACAACATCTACAATCGCCTATGGGTGCCGCTGTTGACGGCAGCCGAACTGGTGGAATGGGCGGACGACGGCAACAGCGGCAAGAAGGCCCGCCCCTTCTTCGCCCTTCACACCCTGCGCCACGTCGCCGTTTCACTGTGGATCGAACAAGGCGCCACGCCCAAGCAAGTGACGAAGTGGGCTGGCCACGCTTCATACCAGTTCACCCAAGACACCTATGGCCACCTGTGGTCCGATGCCGACAGCGACCAAGCCATTGCTCGCGCCGCCCAGGCGTCGATCATCGGTTAAGACGCATGGCGCACCAATGGCGCACGCTCATACTAACATGATGATTTTACTTACTTTACAAAAGTATCATAATCCTGGGGTCGGGGGTTCAAGTCCCTCTCCCGCTACCAAACTGCGAGAAACAAAAACCCTGACAGGTCAACGACTTGTCAGGGTTTTTTGTTGCCTAGAATCAGCACCACAGGCCCATTTCCAAGGCGTTCTGCGGCTTTGGGTAACAGATTGGGTAACAAAATCCGCCCCCCGTTACCCACGGCCCAACGAAGAGGGCCGAAACTCCCCACCACGGCCCGCCCACCCGCCTGTTACCCACGGCCCAAAAACCTGTTACCCACGCCGTTACTCAGCGCCGCACCGTTACCTAAAATGTTACCTACGGCCCACCCCTGGCACCCATCCAATGGCTGCGGTGAAGCTCTCGACTCGCATAGCCAACAGCGCTACCGTCGATATGCCTACCGGTGCGGTTTTTCACCGAGGCATCGCGATGCCTCCCGAAAGGGAGATATCCGATGACTCAGTACGAAAAGCGGCTCGTGTCGAAGAAGGAGCTGAAGAGCGTCTGCGGCATCCCGTACACGCCCCAGCACATCGGGCGCCTCGAAGCGGCGGGGAAATTCCCCAAGCGGGTAAACCTCGGGCCGGGTCGGGTCGCATGGGTGCTTGCTGAGGTGGATGCGTGGGTGAGCGAGCGTATTGCCGAACGCGATACTCCTCTCTGACGAGACTTCCTTTTGACGGGGCGGGGTGGCCGGTGTGCACAACCGGCCACCCTTATAATATTAATGTGAAAGTTACTCACAAACATTGGGGATGCCATGCAAGCCGCAGAGAAAATAAAGATCATTGCCAATATCAACAGCAACGGCGGTCGAGCATCAACGGTTGCATCTCGTTTAGGAATATCTAATTTTGTTGTCTCATCTGCCATTGATGAAATCAATAATGACGGTATATACGATATTAAATCTGGAAAAGGCGGTGGCTTGGAGCTTTCTGGTGGAATTGGGGATGAAAAAGAATCGTATTCTCACATTGAAAAATGCGCTGAAGATTGGATGGTGAAAAATATTTATGGCCCTCATGGGGTTACAGGACGCATTCTCAGGGCAACGCACGATAAAAAACTGAGTGGAAAGTGGAGTACGCCGGATTTCTCTGGCCTTTGCGTTCACAACTTCCAGCACACAAAAACGAAGCGCGTAGAAATTGTAACATTTGAAATAAAATACGCGCCAAAGCAATTTAACGTATCGTGTGTGTATGAGGCGCTTGCGCACACACGGGCGGCAAATTACGGGATTTTGTTTTTTTACGACGACCCACTGAATGGTAAAATTGATGCTGATGCCTTCGATGAAATTAAAATGGAGTGCTTGAGGCTCGGGATTGGAATGGTGATATCACAATACCCATGCGACATAAATTGCTGGAATTATGTTGTCCCTGCACGCTCTTTTAACCCAGATCCAAGAAGGGTTGATGCCTTCATTGAAGATGCGTTTGGCGCTGCGGACAAGAGATGGCTAAACAATAATTTGTAAGTAAATGATCGATTTCGCCCGGATCACCGGGTCTACACTCCACGTTTTCCCACCTGTAAACCGTTTTGCGATAATGGCGGGGACGGTTTCGGCAAGGTATTTGCGGAAGCCCTGCTCCAGGGCTTCCCGCTCGCCCTCCGGCAGTCCGTCTATAAACTCCATGATGGCCGCTTTCTCACGGGCAGCGTCCACCTTGCGTCCTTCCGCTGTCTTTACATCATGATCCAGGCGTTCCCGTTCGGCCTGCCGCTCATTTTCGCGGGCCTGGGCTTGCTCCTGGGAAAATAGGGTGGGTTGGGGGCGCCAATCCTCCTCTATGGCCTTCCTGAGCCATCCGGCGGGGTTTTCGATCTTCTCCTTGGCCTTGAGCTTGTGGGCCAAGGTCGAGGTGGCCCATTCCACCAATTCCGGCTCGTGCGCCTGGACGATGGCGCGGGCGGCGTCCTCAGCCATGCCGTGAGCGGTCAGGCGAGTGATGAGGCGAGCAAGGTGGGGATCATCGCGCAGAGGATCAGGGATGCCGGCGCGTGGGTTCTTGGCGATACGGAAGCGCAGCGCCGCAACCTTGCGGCCTTCCTTGATCTCCTCGTAATCGAACGTGATATCGGTTTTGGCGTTGATCTCGCGCCGGGCCATATCAACCACGCGCACGCGCAGATCCTTGTAGAACCGATAGTCATCCGCTCCGATACCACAAAATCAGCGCAGATCGGCGATGCTGATAAGCCGCCAACCGATGCCCTGGTACTGCTTCAACAGCTCATAGATGCGGATGGCATAGGCACTTTTCATGCCGATAGCGTATTTCAGCGCCACGGTGGTGAAGTTCTTTTTGATGTCCAGCAGATAGGGCATGAGCGCCGGAGCAAGGCAGATTTCCACCACGCCCTCATTCCAAGAGTATTCCGCCGAGGCGATCCAGGTAGCTTGCGTGGTGACGTTGCGCTCAATGTCCTCAAGGTCGATCTCGCGTTTGCGCAAGCGCCCCGTCACCTCGACGATTTCGCGATAAATCCGCCCTCCCCCATCAGAAATGCCGATGAATTTGGCAAGGTCGGCGATCCGCACCCTGTAGCGTTTGAAATCCTTGTCCTCGGGGCCGATCTCAGAAAACAGCCAAAGCAGAATGCGTTGCTCTTGCAGGGTGAGGCGGTAACGGGCCTCGATCAAATGATTGTGGCGCTTCACCAATGCCTTTTCCTTCGGCTTGGTGACGACAACATCGGACATAACGGGGGATTTGAAATAGTGGCGCCATTCTATGGATAATGGGACACGAGTCAAATTCTTGTCCCATTATCGCGATTTTCTGCACGGCGGCACGGTTTCATGGGTGGTGGCGGATTTGTCCCAATTCGCGGGGAATCCGTCCCACTTTACGGGGAAAATGTCCCCTTTCGAGGGGGAAAACGTCCCCTTTCGACGGGGAAAACGTCCCATTTGCGTTCCCGGATTGGCTTGTAATAGCGCAAATCCCAGGACGTAAATATTATAAAAATTGGTAATATTAACAACAACGCGCGCGAAGCGTTCGCTGTTGTTGTTTTTTGAATTTGAATTCATTAGCCCCTTCGGGGCATTGGAAATAAGCCGAAATCCAGGGCTTTTGCCGCTTCGGCGATGTCTGGGCTACCGCAGAGGTCAAACGCTGCTGTATGGGCCAGAAAAGGGGCGAAAATTCGCCCCCTTATCCACCAAACAACCGCCGGAACAATCCCGGCTTGCCGTTTGGCGCCGGTAACAGGCGGGTGGTCAAGTCATCGTGGCGCTGGCGCAGGTCGGCAAGTTCGCGCTCGTAGCGTTCGGCGCGGTCGTGTTCCGCCTGTTCGCGGGTTTCGGCCTTGCGGACACGCTCGCGCAATTCCTCAATCAGCTCGTCGCGGATCGCGTCAGCCTTGGTGCTGGTATCAGGCTCGACACGGGGCGCGGGGGCGGCTTTGGGCGGTCAAAACACCCGGATCAGCTCGGCCATGAGGATGTGACGCTTGCCGCCTTCCATGCGAATCTGATCGCGTCCGATCTCGCCGTCTTTGATCTTGCGCTCGATAGTGCGCTTGCTGACGGTAAAAGCCTGGGTGGCTTCGGACAGTGTGACATAGGGCTGTGTCATGGTGTGCCAGTGACGGGATAAAATCATCGGATGGCACTGTGCCACCCGTGCCAGTTTATTGGCTATTGCCAAATGTCAAATATAATATAGCACGCCAACCAATTCCATTCACAATTCCGCGTTTCGCTTATCCACTCCAGCGCCTATAAATATTTTCAAACTTTCTGTGACCCCATCTGTAATTTGGCTCACCAAATATATTGCTACTTCCACTCCTCTCTGTGACCCACCTATCAGACTCTTCTGAAGAACCACATTTTTTACATTCAAACCATCTAGAAAAGCGCTTGCCGCTATAGTTTTTCCATCGCTTGAAACATAAATCTGGCATAAAAAATGGCTTATTATCTTTCTGTGAAACGCTACGCGAGCCGCAAACTGGACACTTCATGATTGCCCCCACATTTGCCTTATGACGCCATCATGGTGACAGTGTATGGCAAAGCAACTCCGGCGGCGATCAAACTTTGCCGATGACTTCTTTGGGCTGTTGCAGGCCATCTGATCCCCGTATTTCCTTGGCCGCAAGCTCCGCTGGAATTTACCATCGACGCGGTTCGGCACTGTGCCATCCGTGCCAGCTATACGAAAATCCCGGCTGGCGATCCATCAGCCAGCACCCACCCGCTTCCGAAGTCCGCTTTGACGCTATCCAGCACATTGAAGGCGAAGAGCGGGAGGAATTGCTCGCGGAAGCCCGGCACCGCAAGCATGCGCTCCATGATGCGCACGGCGAGGCTCGCCTCGGTCGATATGGAAAGCACCCGGTTGGCCTTGTCGTGCTCGAACCGCCGCGTCACGGCGCCGGAGCGGATCGCCTCCATGTGCACTTTGAGCTTTTCCACCACCCGCTTGGGGTCGGTGCGATTTTCAAGCTCGACGGCCGCCGCGATGCGCTTGTCCGCGTTCTCGAAGAAAACCAGCCCATCGGGGATGATGTAGGCATCGGCCCCAAAGTCGATACGGGTTTCCGGCCTCATGCGCGCCGGCCCGCTTCGGTTCGAGCCGGTCTTGTCGAAATAGTGCCAGAGGGCGAGGCACTGCCGACCTTCGTCGGCGGCAACCCAGCCATCAAAGGCAATGCACCAATCCACATAGGCAATGTGGACTTGCCCTGAAAGAGTGGAGAGCGTTTCTCTGTCTATGCAGCTTCGGCCTCGAAGCGGCACGGGCTTTTATATCCCAGGGCGGAA
>NZ_JAGTUF010000020.1 GCF_018224925.1 Magnetospirillum sulfuroxidans
GCCCCCCCCTCCGAACTCAGCAGGAGAAGCGAATCACGATGCAGCCTCAGATGAAAGGGTTTTTCCGCAGCCTGTTAGGTGTGAAAGCCCCCCGGAAGGGGGGAGTCCTGGGCGGAAGCCAGCGCCGTTTCGGCCATTTCGGCGATGATGTCGACCAGTTCCGGCTCGGCCCCCAGGCCGGTGGCCAGCCGGACGATCCGGCCGTTGATTTCGACCGGGCCGGTTTGTCCAGAGCTTAGGCCAAAGAGCGGCGGGATATCCTGGCTGGCGTGCATGCCTTGCGCCACCAACAGCGGCAACGCCACCACCCGCGGACCATGAACGATCTGTTCCCAGGTTTCGGCGAATGGGGGCTGTTCGAGAAAGCTCAGTTCGACTTCGGCGAAATGGTTATGGGCGGCGATGGCGCTGGCGATGGCGCGCGGGGTTTCCCCGGCCCCGCCCGGGCGTTGCGAGCCATGGGCGATCAGCAGCAGACTGGTCTGTTCAGGGCGCCACCCACATTCCCGCGCCACCCCGTCGGCGCGGCACGCCATCAGGCCGGGAATGCGCGGCTGGCCGCCGGCGGGGGCGGTATACAGAATTCGCCGGCCGCCCCGGATGGTCAGGGGGCCATCCAGGCCCATGCCGCGTGGGATCAGGGTGTCGGTGTAATAACCCTTGCCGGCGAACACCGGAATCACCACCACGGTTTCGCCGCTGACCCGTTCCAGGGCTTGGTCCAGGTGCGGCGGCTGCTTCATGAACACCGCCACAACCTCGCTCCACGGGCCGCGACGGCGCAATTCCTCGGCCAGAGCCAGGATGGGGGCGGCGCTGTCCGGGTGGCGGGCGGAACCGTGGCCGACCAGGATAAGGGCCGTGCTCATGCTTGATGCGCCTGATCAACCTGATCGGTGTGGTGGAACCAATCCAAGGCCCCGGCCAGGGCGACCACCCGGCCGACGATAATCAGTGTCGGCGCCTTCAGCCCCGCCGCCTCGGCCAAGCTCGGCAGGGTGGCCAAGGTGCCAAGCACCCGGCGCTGGCGTGGGGTGCTGCCATTTTGGATGGCGGCGGCGGGCGTGTCGGCGGGCAGGCCGGCCTTGGTCAGTTCATCGGCGATCAGCCCCAGATTGGTCAGGCCCATATAGATGGCCAAGGTGCAATCGGGATCAGCCAGCTTGGACCAGTCGTATTCCAACGGTTTGCCGTCGCGGCAATGGCCGGTGAGAAAGCGCACCCCTTGGGAGAGGCCGCGATGGGTCAGCGGAATACCGGCATAGGTGGCGCAGCCCGAAGCCGAGGAAATGCCCGGCACCACCTCGAAGGCGATCCCGGCAAGGGACAGGATTTCGGCCTCTTCCGAACCTCGGCCAAAGACAAAGGGGTCGCCACCCTTCAGGCGTACGACGGTGCGGCCGCTTTTACCCAAGGACACCAGCAAATCGTTGATCTCGTCTTGCACCAATTCATGCTTGGACATCTGCTTGCCGGCATAAATGCGGGTGGTGCCGGTGGGGATCAACGCCATGATCTCGGGGCTGACCAGGCGGTCGAACACCACCACTTCGGCTTGTTGCAGCAGCCTGTGCGCCTTGATCGTCAACAAATCCGGGTCGCCCGGTCCGGCGCCCACCAGATAAACCTTGCCCTTGGACATGCCTGTCTCCTGCTGACCCTGTTCGATGTTTTCTTTATTATGTTCGTCTAATTTATAGGTCATGGTCCGCGGGCTGCCAGAAAATTCGGTGTCGCGGGAAAATTGGCATGTTTTATCCGCCATTGCGAGGCTTAGAACGAAAGGTTAGTTTGACCGTGTCTTTCAGCCCCACGCCCCAGGGAGGGGCTTTGTGACTCCAGCAGCCACCCCCCATAAAACCCGCCATTCCCGCCGAAGCTTGCGGCGCACGGTCTATCATATGCTGGGCGGCGAGGGCCATTCCGACCCCTGGGTCAAGGCGGTGGATTGGTTTTTGATTGCCATGGTCGTGCTGAACGTGTTGGCGGTGGTGCTGGAATCCGTTGAGCATCTGTCCATTGCCCATGGGCCGGTTTTTCACGCTTTTGACCTGTTTTCGGTGATGGTGTTCAGCTTGGAATACCTGTTGCGGCTGTGGACGGCGGTTGAGTTGGAAGACCGGCGTTTCCACCATCCTTTGGCTGGACGGCTGCGCTGGATGATCTCGCCCATGGCATTGATCGACCTGCTGGCGGTGCTGCCGTTTTACCTGGGCATGTTCGTTCAGTTGGATTTACGGGCGATTCGGGTGCTGCGGGTGTTGCGGGTGTTCAAACTGGGCCGCTATTCCATGGCCATGAGCGTCATGGTGTCGGTCGCCCGCCAGGAAACCCGCGCCATCGGTGCCGTTTTGTTCGTCATGCTGGTGGTGCTGATTTTCACCTCCAGTCTGATGTATCTATTCGAGCACCGGGCTCAGCCCCATGTGTTTTCCGATATTCCCACCGCCATGTGGTGGTCGGTGGTGACCCTGACCACCTTGGGCTATGGCGACATGGTGCCGATCACGCCGATGGGCCGCATGCTGGGGGGGCTGACCGCCATCTTGGGGGTGGGCATGATCGCCTTGCCGACCGGTGTGCTGGCTTCGGGCTTTTCCGAGCAGATCCGTCTGCGCCGCGAGGAATACCGCGAGGCGGTGGCCCGCGCCTTGGAAGACGGCGCCATCAGCCGGCGCCAACGGCGGCGGCTGGACGAAGCGCGGCTGCATCTGGGCCTATCGGAAGACGAGGCCGCCAGCATCTTGGAACAAGCCGTCAACCACCCGGATCATTGCCCCCATTGCGGCGGGCTGATCCATCACATGGACGGTTCCTGATCTTTCTTCTTTTTGCGCGCCACTTGCAAGCGCATGCCGGGGACCGGGATTTCGGCGATACAGCGGGCGTTGGCGATGGCGATCTTGCGCCGGGTCAGTTGTAACTGAACCAGGATCAGCCCGAGCAAATCCACCAAGAACAGCCCGGCGGCCGGCATCATCAGCCGGCTGAGCACGGCGCCGACCAGCGGAATGCCGAACAATAGCGGAACCGCCAGGAACAAGAACATATCGCGCCAGCGTTTGGCCCGCATCACCGCCGCCGCCATGGTGGCGAAAGGCGATTGCACCACCAGATCGACACCGGCATGGGCGATGACCTGCACCGCCTGTTGGGCATAGCTGGCCGGCAGGTCGTTGTCGTCGAAGCTGGCGCGCAGAAACAGGCCGCTGGGATCGGCGGTGAAGCTGACCGTCATCGCGTCGATCGGCCAGCGTTCTCGTGGGATTCCCGGACGAATCCGGCGAAAGACTTCTTGGCTGAAGGGCGAGGCGGCGGAAACGTAGACGAGGTCGGTGCTCACGGTGGTTATCCTAAACCTTGGCCTCTACCTTAGCGGTAGGCGGCCATGGGCTCAATAGACCCCTTGCGCATTCAGCACGGCGGCGTAGCGGCGATCCTCGATTTGGATATGGTTGACGATCCAGCCATGGAGGAAGTCTAAAAGCTCCTCCGATGATGTCGGCGTCTCGCGGTTCAGCCGGGTTTCCAATTCCCGCATGCCGGTCATCAGGGTCTGATGTCCGGCCTTGTGCGCGGGGCCGTGCTCATAGCCATAGCGATCCAGCAACGCTTCTTCCTCGGTGAAGTGGAACTGGATGGAACTGAACAGGAAATCCAGCGCGGTGTTGATTTCGACGCTGTCACGCTGGCTTTGCACCGCGTCCAGCAGGCGGTTGGCCGCGACGAACAAGCGCTTGTGCTGGGTGTCGATGCGTTGGATGTTGACGCTGTATTCCTGTTTCCAGGTCAACAGCGTCCGCCCGGCGATGACCACCGATGATTCCAGGCTGGCCCGCCGCTGGAAGGCTTCGAACAATTTCCAGCGTACATTGGGGATGGCCGCCAGCAATCCGGCGGAAACCATATAAATCTCGGTCGGGCCATAGGCGCGCAAGGAGGTGATGCCCGGCGCGTCGAAAATCGCGGTTTCCTCGCCGAAGAAATCCCCCGGCCCCAGGGTTTCCAGCACGGAATCGCCCAGCATGCGCAGAACGCGGCCACGGGCGATCACGCCGATGGCGCGGCTGCGGACGCCGATCATGGAATCGTCGGCGAATTGGAGCAGCTTCATGTCTTTGGCGATGGCGTTCAGCGTGCCGGTGGACACCACGTCCCCCAACAACCGCGTGCGCGACAGGAAATCACGGCCTTCGAGCAGGCGGGAAATCTGGCGGAACAGGTTGTGGCGGCGGACAAAGGCGGTATAGACGTCGGCGGGGATTTCCAGCACCTGGACAAAGCTGACGGCACGGCAGGTTTCCGCCGGCGGCAAGCCGTGCAGGCCGGTGGATTCGCCCAGCAGCGCGCCGGCCGACAGCGCGGCGCGGAAATCGCTGTCGTCGTCCAGCATTTCCACTTGGCCGGTCAGCAGCAGATAGATGTTGGCGTGCGGTTGACCGGCCTTGAACAAGATGGTTTCCGGGTTAAACGTGGTCACCGGCCCGTTCAGCACGGCGCCAAGGTGATCACCGGAAACCGTGGGGAAATATTCCGTCATCATGTGAAACGCGGCACGGCCGAGAAAGTCGCGATGGCCGGAAATCAGGACATCGACAGTGCCGAAGCTGGCGCCCGACCCGATCTTCTTTTGCCCCGAATTCAGGGGCTGGGCGGTATGGGCCAAGATGATCTTGCCGGACGTATCATCGCGGAAATCCTCGGCATAGCCGTGGATCAGACCGGCGCCGATATCCACTTTCTTGACCTCGGCGGGTTCCAGGTAATCCACCGCGATCTGTTGGTACCATTCGCGTGACAGCCCCGGCTTGGTCGGGTCGTCGGTGATCATGCCTTCCAAAATGCCCAGGCCGACGATATCGGCCAGATGGGCATAGGTGCGCCAGCCGCCGGCGGCCATGGCGCGGAAATGGAAGATTGTGGTTTCCACCGGATGGGGGGAAAAGATCGGTCTGACATCCAGGCCGTCGACGTCGTTCCACTGATCCATGACCAGGTCGCGGACGTTGAAATAATCGTTGAACGCCTTTTCCTCGATGGACAGCAGCGCCGCCAGCTTCTTGGCCACCGCCGAGCGCACCATGGGCACGGCGAAATAGCTGATGCGGCGATCGGCCTGCATCAGCGTGGTCAGGCCGGCAAAGTGATCGTCATGGGAATGGGTCTGGAAGATGCCTTCGATTTCATTGATGCCAATACCCAACGCGGTCAGCGAATGGGCCAGATTAGGGCCGGCATCGACCAGATAGATGCGGCCCTGGAACACCAGCACCGAGCCCATGCTGGGCCGGCGCACATCCCAGCCATCGCCTTCGCCGGAATGGACGACGGCGAAATAATCGCGGCGAAACTGGAACGATCCCAGCGGAAACGGGCTGTCATGCGTCTGGAAGGGCGGCAGGTTCAGGTCCACCTCCACCGTTTCGCCGTCATAGTGGAATTCGAAACGGTTGAGGCCGATGCGGCGGACCGAGACGCCGGCCTTGATCTCCACCGGGTCGCTGTCGAGGGCGAGGCCGTCCAACAGGTCGCGGGGGTGACGGATGGCGCCGAAAGCGAATTTCAGCTTCAGGCGCATCATCTCGTGCGCCTGTGCGGCCGGGACCCCGGCCTCCATCAGTTCCTGTTCCGAAATCAGGCCGTAATTGCCGCGATAGATGTATTGCATCTGGGCGTCGACGTGATCGCGGCGACCGATAATGATGGGTTTCGAGCCGTCATTATTGGGATGCCCCGGCAGCAGCAGCCCCTGACGATAGAACATCTGCAAGACCGGAAACTCGGCCAGATTGCAAAAGGCGCCGTTTTGCACCATGACGTCGGACAGCAAGATGGCGTTGGGGCCGGTTTCGAAGCGGACGCCGTCCATTTCCATTGGCCGGATCAGACCGCGCCGCATCAGGTGCTTGACGCTGTCGGCCGGGCAGCCGCACAGCACCCGGACATCGGCGTCGGGGACATGGATCCAGGCCATGCCCGGCATGACCTCGATCTTGAACAGGCGAGCCATCGCCGTCAGCCATCGACCATGAAGAAGGCCGACCAGATATAGGGCGAACTCCATTGGCCGATGCGCAGCATCTCAAGCTGTGCCTCGCGCAGGGCGAGGTGCGGCGGCATGCCCTTCATCAGGCGGCTGTACAAGGCCCCCATCAGCGCCTGGGTGCCGGCGTCACTGACTTCCCACAGCGACGACACCACCGAGGCGACCCCGGCTTCCTGGAAGGCGCGGCGCAGACCATAGACGCCCTCGCCTTCGTGGATTTCACCCAAGCCGGTTTCGCAGGCCGACAAAATGGCCAATTGAGTGCCGGCGAGGTTGAGGTCCAGCACTTCCAGCGCCGTCAGCACGCCGTCATTGTCGGTGTCGATTTCACCCAATACCGGGGCATTGGCGTTGATGCCGGCAAAGGCCAGGCCGGCGCGCAGCAGCGGGTTGTCGCCTGGCGGCGGAATCTGGATATCGCCGCCGCGTTGCAGTTTCAGCAGGCGCTTGCGCAAGGTGTCGTCGGCTTTGAGGAAAAAGCCGTGGGTGGCGATATGCAGCACCTCGGGGGCTTCGGTCATCTGCCGCAGCACCGATTCCTGGGCATTGCCCTTGCTGTAGATAACGCTTTTCTTGCCCTGAGCATCGACCGTGGTGCGGATGATCTGGCCTTCGCGTTCAGCCCCAGGCAGGGGATCGAAGCGCAGGCCGCGCATGCCCGAGGACATGCCGCGCAAACCGTCGCTGAGGCCGGCGGCGCGGCTGCGGCCACGGACGCTGTCCAGCTTTTCCTTGCCGGTGACCGCGTCGGTTTCGTAATCGGGGCCGGCATTGATCATATAGCCGCCTTTGGCCGCTTTCAGCCGCGACGGCAGCAGATTGCGGGTCGAGGTGAAGATATGCAGGTCGAGGCCTTCCATCAGGTACTTGCCGTCACCTTCGACCAAGGCGGCGAACGGCATGATGTTCAAGACGCCATCGGGAATGACGTAAGCCAGCGGCGCCTCGCCGACGGTCTTGGCGATGGGCTTCCAGATCAGGTCATAGGTCTTTTGACCGCTTTCCAGCAATTCGTCGAAATCGATTTCTTCGTCCTGGATATCCTTGCGGTATTTCAGCACCGCCTCGCCCACCTTTTGGGCGTCGGCATAGGCGACCATACCGAATTGCGCCTTGCCGTCCTTTTTCGTCATGGTGGCGGCCACCAGCTTTTGTTGGCCATCGACGCCATAGAGCAGGAAATCCACCAAGGCCGAATTTTCCGGCAGGGCGGCGACCAGTTGATCGACGCTGATCTTGTCGGTGGTTTGCAGGAAGCGGGCGCTGGCCCGGCCCAATTGGCCCTGCAAAATGTCGATGCGATCGCGGAGCGACACCAGGATTTCAGCATGGCGGTCGGCGGTTTCCGGCACCGGTCCCGACAACGTCAGCGCCCCCAGCTTCTTGCGGGTCGCTTCCAATTCGCCGGTCAGCTTGGCCAGTTCGGGATTGCCGGACAGCCGGTTGGCCTGACTGATTTCCGAGGCGACTTTCAGCAACAGGCCCTTGCGGAACAAGCTGATTTCGATCAGCGCCCGGCCGGCTTCCGGCCCGCCGGTGCGGACCAGCAGATCCTCATAGGCGGCCAGTTCGGGGCTGTGCAGGCGGACATAGCCCTCCCGCGCATTCTCGCCGGTGACGTAAAGCATGGTGTTCAAGAAGTCGTTGCGGCGCAGGAATGTCTCGCGCCGGGTTTTCAGCGCGGCGGCGAAATCGCCCTTGTCTTCCTGGGTCGCGGCCAACGAATTCAGCGTTTCGAAGGTGTAGGGGTGAACCTTGCCAAGCACCGCATCATCGGCGGCCAAGGTCTGTTCCAACAGCGTGCGGGCGTCGTCGGCGCGGCCCGATTTCCGCAACAAGACGCCCATGTCATGCATGGAGCGCAAGGTGTCGAGGTGACGTTCGCCCAAGCTTTGGCGGCGTGCCGCCAGGGTCTTGGTCAGGATCGGCTCGGCCTCGGCCAGCTTGCCTTGGCCCATCAGGGCTCGGCCCAGATTGTTTTGCGCCTTCAAGGTGTCGATATGAGTGGGGCCGTTCAACCGGGTCCATTCGGCCACCACCTGGGTGAATTCGCTTGCCGCTTGCTCGTAATTGCCTTGCAGCATGTGCAGATAGGCAAGGTTGTTGGCGAAGGCGATGGTATTGGGGTGTTTGGCTCCCAATCGGCGGGTATGGATCGCCAGCGCCGATTTATACAGCGCCTCGGCCTTGTCGAATTCGCCTTGGCTCTCGTGCAGCAAGGCCAGATTGTTCATGCCGATGACGGTGTTGGGGTGATCGTCGCCAAATGCCTTGCGTGAGCCTTCCAGCGCGTCACGCAACAACGGTTCGGCCCGATCGAACAGGCCGGACTTTTCCAAAATCTCGCCCAGATTGTTGGCGGCGATGATGGTGAATTGATGATCGGGGCCCAACACTTTCAAGAAGCGGTCGTGGGCGTCTTGGAAGGTGGCCTCGGCTTCGCGCAAATTGCCCTGCTGACGCTGCACGCTGCCCAGGGACGACAATGCCGACACGGTGGCGGGATGATTGGGGCCATAAGCCTGGGTGTTGGCCTCGACCACCTGACGGATGGTCGCCTCGGCGGCGGCGTATTCGCCGATGGTGACCAAGACATCGGCCAGATCGGTCTTGGCGGCGATGACGCGGGACAGATCCTTGGCGGTCCCGGCCTCGGCGATCACCCCTTCCAGCAAAGCGCGGGCCTGGGCGGCGTCGCCGCGTTTGACCGCGATGCGGGCCGCTTCCAGACGGGCGTCCAGATTGGCGGCTTCGCCCGGCGGGTTGGTCACCCGCAAGACGGCCACCGCCTGGGTGATGGCGGTGGCGGCCTGGTCCAGATTGCCCAAGGCCCGTGCCGTTGATGCCTGTAGCGACAGGCATTTGGCGGTGGCCGGATGGTCGGCGCCGAACTGCGCCTGATAGCGCGGACAGGTGTCTTGCGCGATCTTGTCGGCGTCGTTCAGGCGGCCGGCATTGAGCAAGGGGGTGGCGGCGGCAAGCTTGGCGTCCAGGGTGCGCGGATGATCGGCGCCCAGATCCTTGGCGGCGTCTTCCGCCGCGGCCAAGGCCAGTTCAGCCGCCTTGTCGTATTGGGCGAGGGCGGAAAAATGATCGGCCAGGGCGTTCCTGAGGGCCAGGGTTTCGGGATGGCCGGCTCCCAGAACCTTGCCGGCATTGTCGGCGGCCTGACGCAGGACCGTCTCGGCTTCGTCCGTCTTGCCGGCCATGCCCAGCAACCGCCCCAGATCGCCGGCGCTGGCCAGCGCGGCCATGTGGGTTTCGCCCAGATTATCCTTGGCGATGGCCAACGCCTGACGGGCGCGGCTTTCCGCCTGGGCCAGATCGCCACTGGCGGCGGCGGTGCTGGCGGCTTGGCGGGCGCGCTGCCACATGGCGGCGACCCGGCTTTTATCGGCGGGAATCGCCGACGCCGCCTCTATCTTTTCCGCCACCCAGGCGGGGGGGATATCGACAAGCTTGGTGATTTCAGCGGCGTAAAGCGCGGCATCTTGGGAAATTTTCGCCTTCACCGCCAAGGTGATGGCATCCTTGAACAGGGCCAGGGCCTGATCGTTGCGGCCCAACGCCAAAGCCAGCGAGGCGGCGTTGTGGGCGTGATTGAGATCGCCGGGCACCAGTTCGTGCGCCTTGGCGTAATCGGCGAAGGCTTGCTCGGCGTTGCCGGCGGCCAGGGCTTTCTTGGCCTGGGCCACCAGCTTGTCGGCCTGCGACTTGGCCTGAGCCGAGACCTTGGTCTGGGCGGCGGCGGTGTCGGCAGCATGACTTGCCGCCGGGGTAATCAGCAACAGGGCGGCGGCCAAGGCGGCGCAATGATGCAGGGATTTCATTCTGATGCTCCCTATAAGCAAGCTTACTTTTCCTTGGCCGTGTACGAACCGTCCCAATCGGCGGGCGGCGGTTCGGCCAGATAATGGTCGATGCGGTCGAGATAGATTTGATACAGCATGCGGTTCGGTTCGGCTTCGGCCAGGGACTGGAAGATGGCCTTGGCCTCGGTGAAGCGGGCGGCGCGGTATTGGGCCAGGGCGTGGTGATAGCGGGCGAGTGTGTCCAGCGTCGCCGCATCGACATCGCCGTCAAAGCCCAGCGGTTCGAAGGTGCGGACCGGCTGGTCCTTGCCCTTGACCTTGACCAGGTCGATTTCGCGGGCGATCAGGCCAGGCACGGCGGCCAGGGTGAATTCGCTGATCTGGATGAAGATGCCGTATTGCTTGGTCAGGCTTTCCAGGCGCGACCCCAGATTGACGGCGTCGCCCATGACGGTATAGGCCAGACGGAAATCCGATCCCATGTTGCCGACGCTCATCACCCCGGTGTTCAGGCCGATGCCGATCTTTAACGGCTTCCAGCCGCGGGCGATGAAGCTTTCCGACAGCTCTTCCATGGTGTTGGCCATGTCCAGAGCGGCGCGGATGGCGTGGGTGGCGTGGTTCTCGTCACGCAGCGGCGCCCCCCAGAACGCCATGATGGCATCGCCCATGTACTTGTCGATGGTGCCGCGATTGGCCTGGATCACCCGGGTCATCGGCGACAGGAAGGCATTCATCAAGGTGGTCAGCTCTTGCGGGCTCAGTCCCTCGGAAATGGTGGTGAAGCCGCGCACGTCCGAGAACAAAACGGTCATTTCCCGGCTTTCGCCGCCAACCGAGACTTCCTGGCCGGTGCGGTTCATCTCTTCGACCAACTCGCCGGGGATGTATTGGCCGAAGGTCTTGGCGATGTGCTTTTTCTGATTACGTTCCAGCAGATAGGCGCGGTACTCGATCAGCACATAAGACAAGATGCCGGCGGTCAGGGCATAGGATAGCGGCAGCACCAGCCCGGCCTTGACGTAAAACAGGCTGGTCAGGGCGGCAAAGCCGCCCAGCACGACGACGGCGCCAAGGGCGCGCAGGATCGGGCGCGTAAACAAGATGGCCAGGGCGATCATCACCACCATCAGGGCCAGGGTGACGGCGGCTGCCGCTTGCGGGCTGGCGGCGCGCAAGGGCGCCCCTTTCAAGATGGTGCTGATGGTGTCGGCGATGATTTCCACCCCATAGACCATGCCCACCGGGGTATCGAACCAGTCGTGCGACACTTCCGAGGTGTCGCCAAGAACGACGATCTTGTCGCGGACCCAATAGGACAGTTCCTCGCGCTCGGATTCGTCCAGTTGCGAGATATCGAGGAATTCCAAGGCGCTGATGCCGGCCGATTGGCTGAGGAAACGGGTGCCGTTGGGCAGCGGGGGGAAATCGATATACAGATGATCGCCGTGATCCAGCGGCACTTTCAGTTCGCCGAAGGACAAGACATTGTCGGCCAAGCGCGGCGGTTGGCCCAGATGCATGGCCACCGCCTGAACGGCGAACGGCCAGCCATAGCGTTCGGTGGCGATATCGGGGTGAATTTTCAGCCGTGACAGCACTGTCAACAGGGCGGAATTCGAGCTGATATTGGTGTAGCCACTGGCCGAGGCCTGATCCAGGACGGTGGTCGGATAGTTCAGCTTGACGAATTTCCCATGGTCGAATTGCGCCTGCGCCACCAGCACGGTGTTGCCGGCATTCGTCAAGGCTTCGGCCAGGGCCGGATCCTCGTTATAGGAACTGGGAAAATCCATCAGCATATCGACGGCGACGACCTTGGCGCCCAATTCCTTGATATTGCTGATGATGGCGCCGATATCGGTGCGGCGCAGCGGATAGCTGCCATAGGCGCGGAAAAAAGGCTCGTCCACATTGACGAGGACGACGTCCTTGGAAACGCTCAATGCCTGCTGGTCGCCATAGGCGATGCGCATCTGATGACGGAAGGAATTGGCCTGATCCTCAAGCAGGGCGAACCACTCGAAATGCTGTGCCGGCAGGGCCAGCAAAAACAGCACAATCGTCAGCAGCACATCGCGCCGAGCCAAAAAGCCCATCTTTCCTCTCCCCATCCGCCCAACAGCAAAAAGCGGCGGGACTCCCCAGTCCCGCCGCTTGATCGGCTCAGATCAGTTGCTTTCCAGCTGCTCGTTATATACGAGGGCTTCCTTTTGCCGCAGATCGCGCAGCTTGAGGTCGTTATAGGTCTTGATCAGCAGCGGACGCATGTCGTTGTCGTCCTTGTGGGCGGCGAAGTGCTTGCGATAGGCATCCATGGCGGCGACGGTCACGGCCTTGGAATCCAGGTAATTGCCCAGCGCGAATTCGTCGCCGGCCGAGGCCGCCTTGACCCGGGCAACGCCATCGACCAGAGCCTTGTCCTCGGCGGCCGACAGCCAGGTGATGGTGCCGCCCTTTTCGGTCTGCGCCACGGCCTGGCCGCCTTCGGTGACGGTGACGCCAAAGGAATGCGGGCCAGCCGACAAAGCCGGCAGGCGGAAGCGAACCATTTCGCCGCTGGTGGCGGGAACGACATGCGAAGAGCCGTCGATGACCAGGGTATAGCCGTATTGGGCCCCGACATTTTCCCACACCAGATCAGGATAAGTGGGGCTGAGGGTGATATCGGAGGCGACGCGCAGCTTGAGATCGGTGGCTTCCTTCTTCACCGAACGGCGCACCGTGGTATAGCGCTGGGCTTCGGCGAAGCGGTTGGACAGGCCGGCGACCAGATCGCCGCTGGCTGCTTCGGGTGCCGACAGCGCGCCCGACAGCGCCTTGGCGCCGGAGGCGGTGATTTCCACCACCGAATTGGCGCCAATGGTCTGGGCCATGCCCGAATTCTGGTCGATCAGCTTGCCGCCGCCATCGGCGCCGGTGCGCACTTGGGTGCCGACAAAGAGGAATTTGTTGCGGGTGACCGGCGCCCATTTATCGCCGCCCTTGCTGGTCTCGACCGCGCCGGCAACTTGCATGAGCATGGATACCGGCGGCTCGGAAGCCTTTACGCCTTGGGTCCATCCCATGATCATCAGCCCTGCCGCCAAGGCCACTGCGAGTATTCTGCTCATTGCCCGCTCCGTCGGTTGGTGCCGCCCGGGCAAGGCCCGGGGTGGATATCTTGACAGGATATCAAGATTTTCTCGAACCCGCCTGTCGCGGCTTCATACTCTGGCATTATGCGGCCAAGTTCAAAAGAATGCATCAGGTGTGGACCGGAAGGGTTCCGATAAAAAGGCGCACAAGCTGTGCATATCTGCGGTTTTTCATCAACGATTGTTGATGACGGGGCTGGATGCCGGCGGGTGATCGTGCCGGCATTGACCGTGATCGGCCAGAACCTCGATGACCCGACATTGGCGGATGCGATCTTGGGCGCAATCGGCGACCATGTGACGGACCTCGTCGCGCAGGGCTTCCAGCCGGGCGATTTTCGATTCGATGTCATCAAGGTGAATCCGGGCCAGCCGGTCGGCCTCGGCGCAGGAATGGTCGGGCTGGTC
Source organism: Magnetospirillum sulfuroxidans (assembly GCF_018224925.1). GTDB lineage: Bacteria > Pseudomonadota > Alphaproteobacteria > Rhodospirillales > Magnetospirillaceae > Magnetospirillum > Magnetospirillum sulfuroxidans. Next base: position 13,404 of record NZ_JAGTUF010000020.1, read on the forward strand.
GGCCAGGGTCAGCAATTGACGGATGGCGTCGATGTCGAACCCCAAATCACGCGCATGGCGGATGAAGCGCAGGCGGCCGATGGCCGCCATCGGATAGAGCCGACGGTTGCCGCGACTGCGCGGCGGGGACGGCAACAGGCCGATTTCTTCGTAATAACGGATGGTTGGAATCTTGATTCCGGTCTCGTCGGCCAGGGGGCCGATGGCGATGGCGGGCATGGCGAAACCTCTTGCTTCTCTAGTCGCTAGAGATTGTAGCCTGGGCGGGTATCGCGAAACCAGCCTTGTCGTGGAGCCCGCTTATGGTCGCAACATCATCTCCTGCCTGTCACTGCCATGGGTGCGGCCCCGACTCCCACTCCGACTCCGTGGCCGAGTTGCCGTGGTGGCGACAAGCGGCGGTGCGGTTGCTGTTCGTCTGTGGCGTGTTGTTGGCGGCGGCGTATGTCGTGGCTTGGCTGGTTCCGTCATGGGCCGATTGGGTGATGGTGGTGCCGCTGACCGTGGCCGGGCTACCGGTTTTGCGTCGCGCCGGGATCGCCGCCATCGGTGGGACGCCATTTTCCATTGAGATGCTGATGAGCGTGGCCATCATCGGCGCCATCGCCATCGGCGCTTGGGACGAAGCGGCCATGGTGGTGTTTTTGTTTCTGGTGGGGGAATCCCTGGAGGGGCTGGCGGCGCGACAAGCGCGGGCCGGTATCCGCGCCTTGACCGATTTGCTGCCGAAACAAGCCTGGCGTCGGCAGGATGGTCACTGGGTCGAGGTCTTGGCCGCGACCCTGCGTGCCGGCGATGTGGTTCTGGTGCGGCCGGGCGATCGCTTGCCGGTGGATGGCGAGATTGTTGTCGGGCGCGGTGGATTGGATGAGGCGCCGGTGACCGGTGAAAGCATGCCGCGTCAGGTTTCTCCGGGGGATGCGGTGTTCGCCGGCACCATTAACCTTGAGAGCGTTCTTGAGGTGCGGGCCACGGGCGATGTTGCCGACAACACCATGGCGCGGATCGTGCGGCTGGTCGAACAAGCGCAGCAAGCCAAGGCCCCGACCGCCCGCTTCATCGACCGTTTGGCGCGGTGGTACACGCCGGCGGTGGTGGCGGTGGCGGCCCTGGTCATGGTCGGACCGCCCCTGCTGGCGGGGCAGGATTGGGGGCAATGGTTCTATAAGGGGCTGGCCTTGTTGCTGATCGGCTGTCCGTGCGCCCTGGTGATCTCGACGCCGGCGGCGATCGCGGCCGGGTTGGCGGCGGGGGCGCGGCGCGGCTTGCTGATGAAGGGCGGCGCGGTGTTGGAACGCCTGGCGGCGGTGACGCGGGTTGCTTTCGACAAGACCGGCACCTTGACCGCAGGACGGCCCCAGGTCACCGATGTCTTGGCCGACGATGGCGACGAAGACCGCTGGTTGGCTGTGGCGGCGGGGGTGAGTGTTGGCTCCGGCCATCCCGTGGCGGTGGCGATCCGGGCTTATGCGGCGGCTGGCGCGGTTACGCCGCTGGCCATCGAGGATGCCGCCGCCCTGCCGGGGCAGGGGAGTTGCGGCCGCTGGGGCGGCGCGGCGGTGTTCCTTGGGGCGGTGGCGGCGGCGCGGCAGAATGTTCCGGTGGCGGGGGAATGGTCGGCGGCGGCGGAACGCTGGGCCGGCGACGGCAAGACCGTCTCGGTGCTGGTGGTTGCCGACCGGGTGGTGCTGGTCATCGCCTTGCGCGATGGCTTGCGGCGCGATGCCGTGGCCGGAATTGACCATTTGCGCCGCCTTGGAATCGGGGCCGAGATGCTGACCGGCGATCAGCGTGTCGCCGCCGAGGCGGTCGGCGGTCCCTTGCGCATGCGTGTTCACGCGGCCTTGCTGCCGGCGGAAAAATTGGCGCTGGTGCGTGGCTGGCAGGCCGAGGGCGCCGTTGTCGCCAAGGTCGGTGACGGTATCAACGATGCGCCGGCCCTGGCCGCCGCCGATATCGGCATTGCCATGGGCGGCGGCAGCGAGATTGCCTTGGAAACCGCCGACGCGGCTATTTTGCACGGCCGCGTTGACGATGTGGCGGCGATGATCGTCCTGGCGCGGCGGACCATGGCCAATATTCGCCAGAATGTCGCCCTGGCCTTGGGGCTGAAGGCGCTGTTCCTGGTGACCACCATCGCCGGATTGACCGGATTGTGGCCGGCGGTGCTGGCCGATACCGGCGCCACCGTCCTGGTCACCCTGAACGCGTTGCGGCTGTTGCGCAAATAAGGGGAACCGGCGGCGGCGTTTTCAGTCGACGGCCAAGATGACATGCGAGGACTTGAAGAAGGCAACCGCCTTGCTGCCCAGCGTCAGCTCCATTTCCTCGGCCGAGTCGCGGGTGACCACGGCGACGATGGATTTGCCGTCGCCGATATCGAGGGTGAGTTCGGCGCTGACGGCGCCATCCTCGCGGTGGCTGATGGTGCCGACGATGCGGTTGCGGGCGGAAATACGGGGCAGCTCGGCTCCGGGGGCGAGCATGACGAACGAGGATTTCACCAAGGCCATGACCTCGCGGCCGATGGTGATGTCGAGATCGCTCAGGCTTTCGGCGGTGATGATCGCGGTCAGGCTGGATTCGGCCGACAGGCGCATGACCACCTCGGCGTTGACTTCGCCCTTGCGGATATCGGTGACGGTGCAGCGAAAGGCATTGCGAGCAGAGGTCTTCATGCCAAGACTCCAGAGCAGAGAGAACGAATCGCCGGAACCGTCACCGGCCAGCATTTGCGCGACCTTTTCCAGTCGCTTTTCCATCATGCGGAAACTGGCGATCAGGGCGAGACCGTCATCGGTGACGATGGCGCCACCACCTTGGCGGCCGCCGGTCTGGCCCAGGATCGCCGGGCGAGGCAGCAGATTGTTGACGGCATTGAGCGCGTCCCAGGCCGCCTTGTAGCTAAGGCCGACGGCCTTGGCCGCCTTGCTGATGCTGCCATGGATGCCGACGGCTTCCAGCAATTCGATGCGGTCGCGTCCGACCATGGGGCGGCCTTCGCGCCGCAATCCCAGCATGGCCTCAACTTTTCCCTGCGACATACCATCCTCGGTTCCGTAATGTAGCCATGCTATATTACGTGATCGCGGCGGCAAGCCAATAAAAAAGGCCCCGCCCAAACCGGCGGAGCCTTTTTCACCGTGCGGTTGAATTACTTCGCCAGCATGACTTCGGTCGACTTGATGATGGCGGACACTTCGTCGCCCACCTTCAGGTCCAAATCGTCGATGGCTTCCACCGAGACCAGGGAGGTCACGAACTGACCGCCGACATCGACCTTGACCTTGGCGACGATCTGTCCCTTGGCGATATCGACCACCTTGCCCTTAAGGGCGTTGCGGGCGCTGATCTTCATCGTTCATCTCCATTTGAATATTGTCTAAAGAAACATGCCTGCGTCTCTTTGCGGCATTGATTATGCTGCGCGTTATCGTACAGTCAATATGGTATTTAACTATATATCGCCTGAACTCGATATGAAGTTTATCATCATAACGTTTTATACTTATCATATAAAGTTGCTCTTGGGCTTTTGGTATGGATGGGTTTGGTGTGGATGCTCACTTAAAGTTACTGAAAGATATGAAATTTATTATTATTGGCCTCATTGGTGTAATGCTTAAAAACGTTTGGCCGCAGGGCGGAGTGTTCGTTTTTTAAGCTCTGATAATTTGTGCCGAAAAAACATTCACTTCCGCCGATTTTGCCGGAGAGCTGGGCTGTGTGCGGTGCGATCAAGGCTTGACGTTGTGTAGCCAAGGTACATAACGTAAGGGCAGGTCCGCCGTCACCCTTCACTCCTCGGGAGAATCGCATGTTGAAGCGTATTGTTGGGGCCTCTGCCGCCCTGGTCCTTTGTCTGTCGGCCCTTTCCGCCCGTGCTGACGAGGTGGTGGTGTTTGCCGCCGCGTCGCTGACCAATGCCGTCAACGATGTTGGCGCCGCCTTTACCGCCAAGACGGGGCATAGCGTCAAATCGTCCTTTGCCGCGTCTTCGGCCTTGGCCAAGCAGATCGAACAGGGCGCCCCGGCCCATGTCTTCGCTTCCGCCGATCTGAAGTGGATGGATTATCTGACCGAAAAGAAGCTGGTGAACAACGATGCCCGCTTCAATCTTTTGGGCAATACCCTGGTGCTGGTGGCGCCGGCGGATTCCAAGGTCAGCGCGATGACCTTGACCGAAAAGACCGATATCGCCGCCCTGGCCGGTTCCGGCCGGATCGCCACCGGCAATCCCGACAGCGTGCCGGTGGGTCTGTATTTCAAGAAGGCGATGGAAACCGCCGGCCAGTGGGCGGCGGTTCAGCCCAAGGTCGCGGCCGCCGATTCGGTGCGCGGCGCCTTGGCGTTCGTCGAACGTGGCGAGGTGCCCTATGGCGTGGTCTATGGCACCGACGCGGCGATTAGCAGCAAGATCAAGGTGGTCGGCACCTTCCCCGACAGCCTGTATGGTCAGATCGTCTATCCGTTCGGTCAGATTGCCGGCAAGGAAACCGCCGGTTCCAAGGCGTTCCTTGACTTCGTTCAGACCAACGAAGCCAAGGGCATCTTCGCCAAATACGGCTTCAAGGTGCGCTAAACCCGGTTGTGGATTGGTGAGGATGGGCGTCGGCTTCGGCCGGCGCCCATGTCGTTTGTCGGGCTGACATCCTGGCGGCGACAAGGCCGTCGCCGGCGCGGGATTGAGCGAATCCGCTCCAAAATAAGGCGAATGTGAACGGGTGATGAGAAAATGAGCGAATGACCTGACTTTCTGTGCGGTTTTACATTGCGAATGCGTCGCAATAGCGATAGCCTCCTCGCGTCAATCACTTGATTCGAGGGCAAACAAGATGAGCGTGACGGTGATTTTTGGTTCCGATCAGGGGTGCACGCGGGGCATTGCCAATCGCATCGCCAAGAAATTGAACGGCAAGAGTCTGGACATCAAAAAGGCGACGGCGGAAGACCTGGAAGCTTGCCATTTGCTGATTTTGGGCTGTCCCACCTATGGCTTTGGCGATCTTCAATCCGATTGGGAGGACCGCATCGACATCTTGGATGACGTTGATCTGGCCGGCAAGAAAGTGGCCTTGTTCGGCACCGGCGATCAGGTCAATTATCCCGATTCGTTTATCGACGCGGTCGGCATCTTGTATGACCGGGTCACCGCCAAGGGGGCCCAGGTCGTCGGTTTCACCGAGACTGCCGGCTACGACTTCACCGGCTCGGCCGCCCTGCGCGATGGCCGCTTCGTCGGTCTGGCCCTGGATGAGGACAATCAATCCGGCAAGACCGAGGGGAGGATTGGCGCATGGATCAGCCAACTGACCTGAAACCGCCCATGGCCGGTTTTCTGCCGCAATATCTCTATGAGCTGAAAAAGGGGGTGCGGCCGTTGTTCTTGCTGACCATGAGCGCGGCCGAGGCCGAGCTGGTGCAAAAGCGCTTGGAAAAGGAAGCGGTGGCCTTTTACCGGCAATGTGTGTCCGAGACCAAGGTCAATATGTTCTTCGGTCAGGCTTATTGTATCGCCATGGTGCGATCCATCGTCACCGGACCACTGAACGCCTTGTCGCCGGAACAGGATTTCATCCTCGGAACCTTGCTGGGCTACGAACGGGAACAGCAATGTCGGCGTTACCTGATCCGCGCCAGTCCGAGTGCGCGGATCCATTCAGAGCGGGCGCCGACGAATTGACGGGACCGTGCCGGCCAGATCAAAGCTATTCAGCGAAGCGCGCCAGTAAGCACAACTAAAAATACATTTCGTTCATTGACAGGCCCTTGTTCGGAAATGCAGTGTTTGGCTGTCAACATTGAGTTGATTGACAATCATTGCACGAAGGAGAGTTCTGCCATGGGTGCTGTGACCCTGACCAATCTGACCGGCGCGACTGTTTCCGTGAACAACTTCACCATCAACACCGTGCAGATCACCGCCAATGGCACGCCGCTGCCGCTGGGGGCGACCGGCTCTTATTTCTACAACGGCAAAAGCTGGAACGATTTCGACGATCTGAATCTGGATGTGGTTCTGAACGGGAGTTCCTATCACGTCAATCTGAACCGGGGGCATTATTTCGGCGGTGGTGACTTCCACTATCCCGGCAATGGCTCTGATGTCAGCTATGTGTTGCTCGGGACCGATTCCTCCAGTTCCTCGATCCGTTTTCTGCTGGCTTATCGGCAAGCTGGCGCCGCCACCTTGCTTTATAGCACGGACAGCAAAAGCCTGGATCGCTGAGCAAGGGCGAAGGGCCGGCGGACGCCGGCCCTTCTGTCGTTCAACCGCGGCCCAGCGTCGCTTTCAGCGCGGCGCCGACGTTACCTTCCTCCATGTATTTCAGGCCCCAGACGCCACCAAACAAAATAGCCGCCAGGGCAATGACCGAGGTCGCCGACAAGGTGGAGATGCCGGTCAGGCCCTGGCCGATGGTGCAGCCCATGGCCATGACGCCGCCGGTGCCCATCATCGCCGCGCCGATCAGATGGCGGCCCATGTCGGCGGCATCGGAAAAAGCCTCGATGTGGAAGCTTTTTCCCGTCAGTGCCGATAGGAAGGCGCCGACGATGACGCCGCCGATTGCGGCGATGCCGAAAGTGATGGTCGCGCCGGTATAGGTCATCAAATACATCATGGAATCGCCCATGGGGGCGACGAAGGTGAAACTGGACAGCGGGGTGGGGTCGAAATCGTCGGCGCCCAGCATTCCGGTGATCCACCAGCCGGCCGGCACCAGCAGGCCGATGATCAGGCCGCCGATGATGTCGTGCGGGGCGGCGCGAAATTCGGCATCCTTGAAGCAGAACACCAACAGACCGCCGGCGATGAGGGCGACCGTCAGCCAGCGCGCCAATCCCTCGGTCAATCCCCATGCCGTCAGTAAGGCCGGCAGGCCTTGGTTGGCGGCGACGCCGGTCATGCTGATATTGGTGATCGCCTCGATTTGCACGCGGCCCAGGCCGATCAGACCCTTTAGCGTCATATAGGCGAACAGGCCGATCACCAAGAAGGTGACGACGGATTTCAGATTGCCGCCGCCGATGCGGACCAGCGTCTTGTTGCCGCAGCCGCCGGCCAAGGTCATGCCAAAGCCGAACAGAACGCCGCCGATGATCGCCCCGGCCCAGGCCAGCGGGCCTTGCAGATAGATGCTTTTACCCAAATCGATCAAGCCGCCCTGGTGCATGCCCTGGCTGACGATCATGCCGACGGCCAAAGCCAGCATCCAGGCGCGGAAGCGCCGCCAGTCGTCCATGAAGACGATGTCGGACAGTGCCCCCATGGTGCAGAAATTGGTACGCTGGGCGGTGGCCCCAAAGACCAGGCCCGCCACGAAGGCGGCCCCACCGACGATGGTGGTGATTGGCAATTCGCTCACGTTCTTCCTCCCGGTTCAGGGTCCCCTTTGGTGCTCGCGACAGCGAAGACGCTTGGCGGCTGGGGCTTCCTCGTGTATATTTCTTCATGCTAAATTAGCACCGGCCCTGACCATCGCACAAGACCCGCTTGTAGCGCGGCAGGAATAACGGGGCGAGAGAAAAACAGGTGTAGGCGCCAGTTACTACCATCAGTGGCTTGGCGACGTCTTAGAGTGGCTTGCACATTAGAAAAACATAATGCAAACCACGGGAGGAAAAGCATGGCTGCCAACGGCAAGTCGATGTCCATTATCGTCACCAAGGGTTCGCTCGATTGGGCCTATCCGCCGTTCATCCTGGCCACCACCGCGGCGGCCATGGATTTGGACGTGACACTGTTTTTCACCTTTTACGGTCTGACGCTGTTAAAGAAGAATCTGGACCTCAAAGTCACCACCTTGGGCAATGCCGGCATGGAAATGCCGATGATGGGCGGCCATATGGTCATGCCCAATCTGGTCGGCGCCTTGCCGGGCATGGATGCCATGGCGACGGCGATGATGAAGGGGTTGATCAAGAAGAAAGGCGTCGCCTCGATCGAGGATTTGCGCGACGCGGCGAAAGAATGCGGCGTGCGCATGATCGCCTGTCAGATGACCATGGATCTGTTCGAATACGATGCCAAGGATTTGATCGACGGCGTCGAATATGCCGGGGCGGCCACTTATATCGAGACAGCGACCCAGTGCGACATCAACCTGTTCATCTAGACCCGGCCAAGCCGCCGGTCTTTGCCAGCGACGACCACGGCGACGGACCGTTGGCGCGTTTGTTCGGCTTGTGCAATTCCGAGCAGGCGCGGGCATACGCGCCGGAAAAGCGCTCGGTCCGTATCCATGGCCATTCCACCACCATCCGGCTTGAACGGGCGTTCTGGACGGTGTTGGATGAGATGGCCAGGGATGAGGGCGTCGCCGCAAGCGCCCTTATTGCCCGCATCCACGACCATTGTCTGGTCAATAACGACAAGAATTTGGCATCGTGTCTGCGGGTGGTGTGCCTGAAATACATCAATCTCGGCAATTGAAGCGGTCGGCCGGGGGGAACTCTAGGAGAGGTCACATATGAGCACGGTTCTCGACGTCAAGGGTTTGAACTGCCCGCTGCCCATCCTGCGCACCAAGAAGGCGATGAAGGACATCGCCGTGGACGCGGTGCTGGAAGTCCATGCCACCGATCCTGGCTCGGTCAAGGACATGGAAGCCTTTTGCAAGCAGACCGGCAACGAATTGATGGAAACCGCTGAAACCGGCGGCGTCTATCAGTTCAAGATCAAGCGCAAGAGCTGATCCCATGCGGCATTTGCCGGTATTGTTCGCCATGCTGGCCGCGGTCCTGGTCATGATGACCGGGGCCGCGCGCGCCGCCGAATTGGTGATGGTGGAAGCCAAGGGCTGCGCCTGGTGCGCCAAATGGCATCGTGATCTGGGCGCCATCTATGGGAAAACAGAGGAGGGCCGCAAACTGCCGTTGCGAATCGTCCACCTGGAAACCCTGCCGCCGGATTTGCGCAAGATCAAGGGGCTGCGTTACGCCCCCACCTTCGTCGCCCTGCAATGCGGCCGCGAGATCGGCCGGATTGTCGGCTATAACGGGGATGACATGTTCTGGGGCGAGTTGGCCGAAATCGCCAAAAAGCTGAAGCCTGCCTGTTAGAGCTGGACGTGATACGCTGGAAATGCTTGTGCGGGCATGGGGCCGAAGAAACACCGGCTCCCATTGGACGAATGGGCGAGCGGATGGAAGATGAGAGCAAGAAGGCTCCCGAAGGAGCCCTCCCTAAATCAGCGAAGTGCTTGAAAAATCATTCCCACTCAATCGTCCCCGGCGGCTTGGACGTCACGTCGTAGGTCACCCGGTTGATGCCCTTGCACTCGTTGATGATGCGATTGGCGACGCGGCCCAAAAAGGCCATGTCGAAGGGATAGAAATCGGCGGTCATGCCGTCGGTGGACGTCACCGCGCGCAGCGCGCAGGCATAATCATAGGAACGCGAATCGCCCATGACGCCGACGGTGCGCACCGGCAGCAACACGGTAAAGGCCTGCCAGATGACGTCATACAGGCCGGCGTTGCGGATTTCTTCCAGGTAAATGGCATCGGCCTTTTTCAGGATTTCCAGCTTGTCGCGGGTGATTTCCTGGCCGGGGATGCGGATGGCCAAACCGGGGCCGGGGAAGGGGTGACGGCCGACCATTTCGTCGGGCAGGCCCAATTCGCGGCCTAGCGCGCGGACTTCGTCCTTGAACAATTCGCGCAAGGGTTCCACCAGCTTCATGTTCATGCGTTCGGGCAGGCCGCCCACATTGTGGTGGCTTTTGATGGTGACGCTGGGGCCGCCGATGAACGACACGCTTTCGATGACGTCGGGGTACAGCGTGCCCTGCGCCAGGAAATCGGCACCGCCGATCCGCTTGGCTTCTTCCTCGAACACGTCGATGAACAAGGCGCCGATGGTCTTACGCTTTTGCTCGGGGTCGGTCATGCCGGCCAAGCGGCCAAGGAACAGATCCGAAGCGTCGTTATGGATCAGGTTGATGTTGAAACGGTCGCGGAAGACGCTGACCACCTGTTCGGATTCGCCCAAGCGCATCAGCCCGTGATCGACATAGACGCAGGTCAACTGGTCGCCGATGGCTTCATGGATCAATGCCGCCACCACCGAGGAATCGACGCCGCCGGACAGGCCGCAAATCACCCGGCCCTTGCCCACTTGTTGGCGGATCTTGGCGATGGCCTGATCCTTGAACGCGGCCATGGTCCAGTTGCCCTGGCAGCCGGCGACGGTGTGGGTGAAATTCTTCAGCAATTGGGCGCCGTGCGGGGTGTGCACCACTTCGGGGTGGAACTGCACGGCATAGAACCGGCGCTCGTCATTGGCGATGGCGGCAAACGGAGCGCCTTCCGAGGTGCCGACGACGCGGAAGCCATCGGGCAGCTTGGTGACGCGGTCACCGTGGCTCATCCAGACCTGTTCCGTGCTGCCCTTGGCCCATACCCCGGTGAACAAGGCGCAATCGTCGATGATCTCGACATACGCGCGGCCGAATTCGCGGTGATCGCCCGGCTCGACCTTACCGCCCAATTGTTCGCACATGGTTTGCTGGCCATAGCAGATGCCCAGGACGGGAACGCCCAGGGCGAACACCGCCTCGGGGGCGCGCGGGCTGCCGAAATCGGCCACCGAGCTGGGGCCGCCGGACAAGATGACGGCCTGGGGGGCGAACTGGGCCAGGGATTCGGCGGTGACCCGGTTAAAGGGGTGGATTTCGCAATAGACGCCGCTTTCGCGCACCCGGCGCGCGATCAACTGGGTCACTTGGCTGCCGAAATCAAGGATCAGGACGCGGTCGGACATGGCTGGCCTCGGGAAACGGGGATGATGTTTGGGCGCGCACTCTAGCCCCAAGGCGGCAGCCTGGGCAAGAAACAAGGCCCGCGCCTTGACGGCGCGGGCCTTGGAATTTGAGAAACCGGCCCCGCTTATGTGGGGGGGGCGGGGCCGGTCCCCAAGGGATCAGCCGCCAGTGCGGCTGATCACCTTATCCATCCAGGTCGCCAACAACCCGAAGGCGGCGACCATGCACAGGCCCAGCGGAACCAGAACCCACAGATCGATGGTGCTAAAACTGGTGGCTTGGCCTTTGATCATGAACGAATTGATCATCACCCAGACCAGGACCGGGGCGCCCATGGCCAGAACCAAAAGATAGGGAAGGATGCGCAAAGCCGTCTCCGTCAAAGAGTGTAATCAATCTAAGAACAATTCGCGGGTCTTAGCCGAGCCCTACGCACAAGTCAAGCCTCGGATAAATAACGCTAAAAATTCTATGGGTTTAGGCGGAGGCCAAGATGGGTGACGCAAACGACCCGCAGCAGCGAGGCAAAATTGCCGATTTCGCCGCGGCGTTCGATCACTTCGTCGTGCAATTGGGTGAGGAATTGAGCCAGGCTCAGTCCGCCCTCGGCGGCGATGGTTTCCAGAATCTGCCAGAACCGCCGTTCGACCTTGATGCTGGTGACGACACCGCCGATGCGCACCGACCGCGCCACGCTTTGATAGAGCAACGGGTCGGTGCTGGCGTAGATGTCGCACATGACGGCCTCCGGCGATGAAAATCGGACAGGCCGTCAGCATAGCTCAGCCATGGCTGATTTTGGTGCCCAAAACCGCCAGGAACTGGGCCATCCATGCCGGATGGGCGGGCCAGGCAGGAGCGGTGACCAAATGGCCGTCGGTGACGGCGCCATCAATGGCGATGTCGGCATAGAAGCCGCCGGCCAGGGTGACCTCGGGGGCGCAGGCCGGATAGGCTGAAACCCGCTTGCCGGTCAAGATACCGGCGGCGGCCAGCAATTGGGCGCCGTGGCAGATGGCGGCGATGGGCTTGGCGGCGGCGTCAAAGGCGCGGACCAGGTTCAGCACATCGGTGTTCAGGCGCAAATATTCCGGTGCCCGGCCGCCGGGAATAACCAAGGCATCGTAAGCGTCGGCCTTGGCCGCGGTGAAATCGGCGTTCAAGGTGAAATTATGGCCGCGCTTTTCACTGTAGGTCTGGTCTCCCTCGAAATCGTGGATGGCGGTGCGCACCTGTTGGCCGGATTCCTTGCCGGGACAGACCGCATCGACGCTGTGGCCCACCGCCAGCAAGATTTGAAACGGAACCATGGTTTCGTAATCCTCGGCATAATCGCCGACGATCATCAGAATTTTCTTGGCGGCCATGGGGCGGCCCTCCCTGTGATTATGGTTGTGGAGAGCATTATGGTATTACCAGGGCGGTTGCGGGTAACACCCCGGTACTACGCTTGTCCGTTGTCAAGGTCGGGCGCCAGGGGGGCGGCTATGGTGGCCGGGATTTTGCGTTGATCCGGGGAATGAATATGCCGCGTGCATTTTTAGGGGTGGTCATGGCCGCCCTGCTGTTATCGGCCTGTTATCAGGTGTCGTCTCCGGTGGTCGAAACCGGAATGGCGGTTCCCGGCTGGCGTGACGGCGTCTATGGCCGTGACGACGGCACCCAGGTGGATATCCGCTGGGATGGCGAGCAGGGAGGCTATGTGATTGGGGCGGGTGGCGTGGTGCGGCTGGCACGATTGAACGCCAGTCTGTTCGTGGCCGATTATCAGGCGGAGCGCCGCATCGTATTGCTGGCGCGGATGGCGGAAAACGGTGACGTGGTGTTTTTGGTTCCCTCGGCCGAGGCCGAGCGGCACTTGACGGCGCAAAATCACCTGAGCGTGCGGCCGGGACCGATCCCACGGCTTGACGGCTCGTCCGCCTCGGTCCGGCGCTATTTTCAGGATTTGGCGACGCAGGCCGAGCTGACCGAGGCGGCGCGGTTGCGCTGGCTGCATTCGTAACTTGATTGTGTGCCGAGGCTGAACCATACAAGGGGCGCGCTCACGAGAACCGGGGAGTTCGCCACTTGGCCATTGCCGCCAGCACCCAGTCCACCGCCGCCTTGAGCGAAGCCGGGATGGTCTATGCTTTCGCCGTCAAGAACGGCAAGGCGCAAGCCCATCGGCCGCTGTTGGATGGGCCAATCGAGGCGGATTTCGTCTGGATTCACGTCAATTTCGCCACCGAACCGGGACGGCAATGGTTGTTGCGTCATTCCGGCCTGCCGCCGCAATTGGCGTCGATGATGCTGGACCGCAACGAAGAGCCGGGGGCGCAGGTGTTCGGCAATGGCTGTCTGATCGTGCTGGAGGATCGCTTGCGCGATTTCGATTCCGATGGCGGCGAGTTGGCGGAAATCCATGTCTGGCTTGAACAAAACCGCCTGATCACCGGCCGGTGGCGGCCGTTGGCGGCCACGGACCGTCTGCGTTTTCGCCTGGAAGTGGGCGAGGCGCCGCCCACCGCCGCCGCCTTGTTCTTTCACCTGTTGGAAGAAACCATCGCCGATCTGGAAAGCTTTGGTCGTCGGGTTCGCCGTCGTTTCGACGCCTTGGAAGACATCGTGCTGGATGATGCCGCCGACGGTGTCGCCGGCGAACTGGGCGCCATCCGCCGCGAGGCGATCAAGTTGCGTCGTCGGGCCATGCCGTTGCGGCAATTGTTTTCCCGCCTGCAAAACACCTTGCCGGCCTGGGTCCGCGACGAAGAAGGCGAGAGCTTCGATCCGCTGCTCAGTCGGGTTGAACGGTCGATGAGCGATTTGCAGGATTGCGTCGAGCAATCACGGCTGCTGCACGACGAATTCGCCGCGCGTTCGGCGGAACGCTCGGGCCGCAACCTCTATATCCTGTCCGTTCTGTCGGCGGTGATGCTGCCGCTCAATCTGGTCACCGGTTTGTTCGGCATGAATGTCGCCGGTATTCCCGGACTGGAAAATCACGCGGCTTTTTGGTGGATTTTGGCCGGCATGGTCGCCTTTACCGTCGTCGTCATGGTGTGGTTCAAGCGCAAGCGCTGGTTTTGACCGGGGTGGGGCTTGCTTAAAATATGATGTGAGTGCTGTTGCCAAACTTGCCCGACTTGACGACTTGCCCGCTGGTGATACCTGACATGTGGGTGATGATGTAAATCCCAAGATCATCGGAATAGGTCGCAGCGTATTTGAATTTGGCCGCGCTGAATATTCTGTAATCCCCCGTCGTCGAGATATCGATGGCGGGAAATTGTGTCGTCGATTCGAATGTATCTCCGAATGAAGAATATCCTAGATAATTATGTTCCTGTTCCAGGAATACAGATTCATTGTATGAAGACATCAATATGATTGTGTTTGTGGACGTGTTGGATCGTATTGCCCGGTTACGGAAGACTTCAAAAACCTTTTCCACCGCATCCTCGGACAGGTAATCGATGTCTGACCGAATGTGCTTGCTGTAAAAGCCGGTGGGGCTGCGGTCAAAATCGCGTTTTTTGCGCTTATTGTTGATGTAGCTGTCGTCCATGCGCTGGACAACGGCGGAGCGAGCCGGCGGCATCCATGCCTTGGGTTGGATGGCTGCCACGGCGCCCCAACGGGTGGGGGGAATGGCATGACCCTGGCCATGGCGTTGAACGACCTTGGGGGCCGTTGGCGGCGGCGGATGAATCCGGAAGGGTGGTCTTGAGCCAGACATCGCCACTCCACACGTAAAATGCACATTAACGCTACATTTTTTCACCAAAGATGGTCAATTGTGTTTTCCCCCGCCTTTGTTTTGAGGGGGGTTAGAGGAAACGTTCTTCGGTCGGATCGGCGAAGCGTTCGCGCAGATAGCGGAAGACCGCCTGAACACGGGCGGCGCCGTTGGTTTCGCTGTGCGAGACCAACCACAACGGCATGGCCACTGATAGATCCAGGTCTAATTCCCGCAATTCGGGAATGGCTCGGGCGTAATAGGCCGGCAGAAAGGCGATGCCCAGGCCGGCGCGGGCCGCTTCCAGATAGGTGCGGGCTGAATCGGTGGCGAACACCACATGCGGGTGTTCCGCCACCAGCCGTCGCCATTGCTCGAATCCGGGCAAGGCGCCGTAGCCCAGGTGGTCAAGCAGGTCGTGTTCGAACACGTGCTCGAGACGGCGGGGCGTTCCGGCCCGCTCCAGGTAATCGGGGGCGGCGAAAGGATGAACACGAAAGGTGCCGACCTTGACGCCCACGGCCCGTGGGTCGAGCGGAATGGCCAATTGCAGGGCCATGTCGGCATCGCGGGTGCGCAAATCCACCACTTGATTGCCGACCCGGATGCGCAGGGTGATGCGGGGATAGCGCAGGCGGAAATCGGCCAACCAGCGGGTCAGCACGAAGGATGCCAAGCCTTCCGGGGCGGCGATGGTCACTTCGCCGGCCAATTCGCGGTCATGGCCGGCCAGATCGCGCTCGATGGCGCCGGCGGCGTCTTCCATCGCTTCGGCCATGGCCATCAATCGCTTGCCGGCCGGAGTCACCCGCATGGCGCGGCCGATTCGGTCGAACAGCTTGATCCCCAAGCTGGTTTCCAGCCGCTCGATGCGGCGGCCCACCGTGGTTTGGTTGGTCCGCAAGTCGTCGGCGGCACGCATGAACGACCCAGCCCGCACGGCGGCCAGGAAAAAGCGTAAATCATCCCAATCGTCGACGCGCTGCGGACTCATGCATAAATGCAATTCATTGTGGCGATATTTAGCATTTTCGCGAGCATGGCATAAGGTGCACCATCCGTTCAAGCCGCTCGTTGTTGCGGCGCGAAATACGGAGAACGACAATGCCTGACCTTCACCATCACACCCACGCCGCTCTTCGTCTGCGCCGCTGGGCCCGCCAGGGCACGTGGCGTCGGATGGTTCAGGCCAGCGCCCCTGGTCCGGCCCTGGCGGCGCCGTCGTTATTGGCCCGCATCGAGCATCAGCTCCAATGCCTGTCCAAGGCGATGACCGTCAACAATCCCAGCAGATAGGGAATCGACCAGGCGAAGTTCCAGCCGGCCCAGCGCCGGCTGGGAGTGGCCACCAGTTTCAGGTTCAAGCCGATCAGCACGATCCCCAGTCCGCCCGCCCCCCAGCCATAGATCGGCCCCAGCAAGCCCATCCCCCAGGGCAGCAGCGACGCCCCCACCAGCACCATCGAATTGGCCAAGATCCACCACGCCGTGCGCTGGTCGCCGACCACCACCGGCAGCATGGGAATGCCGGCGGCGCGGTAATCCTCGGCCAGCAGAATGGCCAGGGACCAGAAATGACTGGGGGTCCACAAGAACAAGGTGATCGCCAAAAGAGTCGGCAACATCCAGGTTGACGGCGCCACCACCGCCGCCCCGGCCAGCAGGGCGAAACTGCCGGCGGCGCCGCCGAAGACGATGTTCCACCACGTCCGCCGCTTCAGCCACACCGTATAGATCACCGCATAGACGAAAATTCCCAAGAACAGGTGCAGCGCCACCACCCAGTTCAGCGTCATCACCGCTGTCGACATGGCGGCGATGGTCAGGCCGGCGGACAGCATCAGCGCGTCGGTGGGATGGACGGCGCCGATGACCATGGGGCGGTTGCGAGTCCGTTTCATCAGGCCGTCGATGTCGCGGTCGTACAGGTGATTGAACACCGCCGATCCGCCTGATCCCATCATCATGGTCAGCACCAGGGCCAGCATGGTCAGCGGATCGATGGTGTCGGCCATGGCGGCATAGCCGGCGGCGGCGGTGGCGGCGATGGTGACGCCGATGCGCAGCTTCATCAGTTCGGTCGCGTGCTTGATGCGCATGGCGTGATCCCCGCTCAGGTGTAGAGGTGGTAAAGCATCCCATAGACGATCAGGCCCGAGGCGCTGACATAGATCCAGATCGGCCAGGTCCAGCGGGCCAAGGGGCGGTGGGCGTCGAAGCGACCGGCCAGGGCGCGGGCCAAGGTCAGCAAGATCATCGGCGTGACCGCCACCGCCAGCACGACATGGCTGACCAGCAAGGTGTAATACAGCGGCCGCACGGCGCCGCTGCCGCGAAAGACGAAGATCGGGGCGGAAAAGTGATAGGCGATATAAGCAATCAGGAACAAGGCGCTGGCGGCGACGGCGGTCAGCATGGCCCGACGGTGCAGGTCGCGGCGGCCGGCGCGGATAAAGCCGAAGCCGGCCAAGGCCGCCAGCAGCGCCGCGCCGTTCAGGCTGGCGGTGACGTGGGGCAGAATGGCGGCGGCTTCCATCTTACCGGCCCATCATGACGCCGAAGCGCAGCAAGGTGGCGGCGTAAAGGCCGATGGCGACGAGGGCGAGCAGCAACAAGGTCAGCCGTCCAGCGCGGCGCGGAGAGACATCCATGGCACGGTTCCCCTTTATGGTTATAAGGGAAGTGGGGATGACGGCTTGCGGTTAAAAGAGGGGGCGTTGTCCGCCGAACCGCTATACGGGCGGTTGCGGGTTGCGGAGCGAAATGGGGCGGCAGGAAATTCCTGACACTGCCTCGGGCGCTCGCCGATTAAGCCATCATCTTCCACCAGCGCCGCGCCTCGTCGGCGCCCCAGTCGGGGCCGTGGCCGGAATAAAGGCGGGCGTCGTCCTTGACCTTGCCAAGCAGGCGACCGATGGATTCCCACAGCGTCGCCTCGGAACCGCCGGGCAGGTCGGTGCGGCCAACGCCTTGGCGGAACAAGGTGTCGCCGGTGATCACGAAATCGCCAAAATCAAAGCAGACGCCGCCGGGGGTGTGGCCGGGGGTGAAGATGGTCTTGATCGCGACGCCGCCCAAGCTGAAATCGGGTTCGTCGTCGAACAGGTGCAGATTGGTCGGGCCGTCCTGTCCCTGGCCGGTGAAGGCCTTGTTCAGGTCGCTGGCCCGTTCGATCACCGGCTTTTCCTTGGTATGGGCAATGGTCGGCACTTTCAGCGCCTGCTCGACGGCGCGGGCGGCGCCCAGATGATCGGGGTGGCCATGGGTCAGCCAGATGGCCACCGGCGTGCCGGCTTGCGCGGTGACGGCGTCAATGATCTGCGCCGCGTCGCCGCCGGGATCGACGATGACGATTTCGCCGCTGGGTTTGTGGCGGACGATATAGCAGTTCTGGTACCAGGGCGGCGAGGACACCGCGATGGTCAGGGAAAAATCACCAAAATCACCGGCAGCATGAGTGGTCATTATTTCGCATCCGCAGCAATCAAAGCGAAAGATAATGTTCTATACGGGATAAATGGGGCAATTTCCAGGCATGACCCTTTACCGGGTGGTAACGAAGCCCCATGACAATAGAAGGCGTATTCTTTTGATGAAACGAGTTTTCCATGGATGACGATGTGTCTGACGCCCCCTTTCCTTCGGCTCTTGATGAATGCATCGCCGCGCCGGCGCAAGCGGTGGTGACGGCGCAGACCGTCTCGCCTGCGTATAGGCTGGCTTTTGCCGATGACGATTTCCTGTTGCGCTCCGACATGCGGGCGGTGCGCCTGCAACTGGAATTGCTGAAGCCGGAATTGCTGCAACAAGAACAGGGCATCCGCTCGACCATCGCCATGTTCGGCTCGGCCCGCATTCCCGCCCCCGAGGTGGCCCAGGCCCGGCTGGATGAGGCGGAAGCGGCGGCGCGCAGCCATCCGCGCGATAAAGCGGTCGCGCACGAGCTGACCGTGGCGCGGCGCATGCACGCCAACAGCCGTTATTACGAAGAAGCCCGGCGGCTGGCCGGTATCGTCACCGGCACCTGTATCGGGGAACATATTTGTGATTTCGTCGTCAAGACCGGCGGCGGTCCCGGCATCATGGAGGCGGCCAATCGCGGCGCTTTCGAGATTGGCGGCAAATCCATCGGCTTGAACATCGTCTTGCCGCATGAACAGGCTCCCAACGCCTTCATCACCCCCGATCTGTGCTTTCGCTTTCATTATTTCGCCATCCGCAAGATGCATTTCATGATCCGGGTCAAGGCTCTGGTGGTGTTTCCCGGCGGCTTTGGCACCATGGATGAATTGTTCGAAGCGCTGACCTTGATCCAGACCGGCAAGATCGAGCCGATTCCGGTCATCATGTTCGGACGCGAATACTGGCAGCGCGTGATCAATTTCGACGCCATGGCCATGGAGGGCATGATCGGTCCGACCGACAAGGATTTGCTGACCTTCGTCGAAACCGCCGAGGAAGCCTGGAACATCATTTCCGATTTTTACCGACTGCCGCGTTGATCTCGGGTTAACGCCTGATCCGAGGGGGCGTGGGTTGGGGTAGGATAGCCCATCGCCCACCCCGGGGGGGGAGGGGGAAGACGCCTCCGATGGGTTGCTCTCACAGCTGTGCAGCCATGTCGCGAGGCGTCGCTGCTTTGTCTCTCCGCCGATCGGGCGTATGATGATCGGGAACGGTGAGGGAGGCGACCATGTCTCACAACATCCTATCGGTTATCGCGGCCATGGCCGAAGTGGCGAACGTCACCCATGACGACCCGACCACTCGGCATCCGAAGAAACCCGTCATTACCATTTCCCGCGACTATGGTTCCGGCGGCGACGTCATTGCCCACCGCCTGTCCCAACGCCTGGAAATCCCGCTTTACGACGAAGAGGTGCTCAAGGAAATCGCCATGCGTTTGCAGGACGATCCCGCCGTTGTCCGCATGCTCGACGAAGGCTTTGGCCGGGCCAAGGATATGTGGCTGTATCGCCTGTTTTCCGGGAACGACGTCGGTCCCGACGTCTATCGCGACACCCTGGTCAAGGTGGTGATGAGCTTGGGCCGCATGGGCGGCGTTCTGGTCGGGCGCGGCGCCCACGTCATCTTGCATGAAGCTTGCGCCTTGCGGGTGCGCATCACCGGCACGCCGGAAATTTGCGCCCGACGCATGATCGGTCAGGGATATGGCGGTCTCGAGCATCAATTGGAAAAGGTGCTGGAAATCAACCACAAGCGCGGCAAATTCGTGTGGGAGGTGTTTAATTCCCGCCTGTCCGACGCCAGTCAGTTCGACATCAACATCAACACCGACCGCATGGCCGATTTCGAGGATGTGGTCGGGATGTTGGAAGTGATGGCCCGCGCCATTCATGCGGGCCGGGTGCTGGGACTGTAAAACCACATCCCCGTGAGTGAAGCTCATGGGGATGTGGTTAGGCCCAAGGGGCCGCGCGGCTTATGCCGCGTAAGCCAAGCATCCGGCGGGATGCGCCCGGCACCTGAGGGCACCGCTGATCGGCCCCGATCAGCGGGATATGGCATAAGACCACATCCCCGTGAGTGAAGCTCATGGGGATCAAGGGTCAGCCGATGCGGCCAAGGCTTTGACCGCCACCCGGCGGGCCGTCCAGTTGCGGCGCGCCGGTATTGGCGGTTTGCTTCATCAGCTTTTCCACCTCTTCCTGCATCTTGCCGGCCACTTCGACGATGGGGGCGAAGCCGCGCGGATCGGCGATGCGTTGCAGCAAGGCCTTGCCGTGGGCGAGAACGACCAAGGCTTCTTCCTTGTGCGCGGGCAACAGCGGTTGCGTCTGTCGGCGCAGCCGGGCGGGGATGCGGCGCAGCAGGCCCATGCGGCGGTTGGACAGCACCTTATAATTCATCACTTCGGCCAACAGATCGAGGTAATCGCAGGGAGACAGCGCCTCGAACAGGTGTTCGATCAGCTCTATTTCGCTGAATTCCAAGATCAGGAAGACGCGCTGGGTTTTTTGCCAATCGGCGATGAATTGACCGACATCGGCCAGACGCTGGGCGATCTCTGGCGCGAAGACGGTGCTATCCAGCATCTTCCAGGCCTTGGATGAGGCCATCGGCAATTTGCCGGGCAAGCCGAAATTCCGGCTGAGTTGTTGCGCCACCGCCAGCAAGGCGCGGCTGTCGCATTCATGCGTTGCCTTGCCCCAACAGGCATAAAGCAAATCAAGGGCGGCGAAATCGGATTGCGGTCCCTCGTCGTCGAGCAGGGCGGCCAAAGCGGTTCGATCGGCGGGCAGATCCGCGCTCCCGCGCGCTTCGCCCTTGGTTTGGCCAAGGGTGGGGCAATTGGCGGCGATGATCTGGTCCACCCGTGCCGCCAAGGCTGCTGCTTCCCCGGCGTCGGTTTTTTCGGCGTCGGTTTCCTTTGGGCTGACTTCCTCGGTGACGGGGGCGTCGGCCAGGGGCAGGTTTTCCGGTTCAGGCTCGGGTTCCGGCAGGGGGGCGGGTTCTGGCGTGGGCTCGGGCTCGGGCTCGGTTAAATGCTCTGGCGCCATGGGCGGCTCTGGCGTCGGCATCTCGGGCGCCGCCGCCGGACGTGAGGGCGGGCGGCGTTTGGTCTTGACCTTGACCTTGAGATCCGGCTTTTCCGGTTCCGCCGTGTCAGTCACGGTTTGTGGCGGTGGTGGCGGCTCCGCCGTTGGGATGGCGGGGGCCGCTTGCTGGGATTTGACCCGCAATTTGCGGCCGGCCTTGCGATGGATTTTCACGTGCCGCGTGGTCGGCGCCTCTGGCTCAGGCTCGGGCTCGGATAAGGTTTCCGCCGGTTGCGCGGCTTGGGCGCGCGGTGGGGGGATGAAAGTGTCGATAACCTCGTCGACCAGCGGCAACGGCGCCATGTTGCTGGCGTTGGTTTCCGCCAAGGGGGCCGCCATGACGGCGGGGGGGGACGGTTCGGCGGTCCAGCCGCCGGGGGGGCTGGTGTTGGCAGGCCCCATTTCATCAAGCAAAAATCGGTCGTTTTCCGCCTGGGGCGAGGGCGACGGCAGGGTCGTCGCCGTTTCCGGCCGTGGGCTGTTGCTTTTGCGGCGCTGCCGGCGGCGTTGTTCGGCGCTGGTGAAATCGGGGAAAGCCGGCACGATGGCTTGCGCCTGCGTGGCGCGGGCGCCGGCCAGGACGGCATCGACGACGCGCAATTGCGGTAGCATGTCTTCGTGGCCGCTGTCGTCGCCAGGAGCCGCGGCGGAAGCGGCGGGCGTGTGCGGCAACCCGGCCTCCAGGGTCTGGGCGATGCCATACAGGCTGCCGGGGGGGGCCGTCGCGTCATCGTCCGCGGCCAGCACATGCTCCAGCGTATCGGCCAGCTGCTCTGCCGGGATACCGACGATATCGGCCGGGATGCACCGGCTGCGTGCCGAGGTTGTGATGCTCATGTGCACACCATAGCATGGCTATGGGTGTTCATGCCGATCCAAAAGTTCGGCAAGGGCGCAGAACTCGGCGACCGATAATTCCTCGGCCCGCGCCGTTGGCGCGATGCCGGACGCGGCCAGGATTTCCTCGGCTGGCCCAAGTGATTTCAAGCTTGAACGCAACATTTTACGGCGCTGGCCAAAGGCGGCGGCGGTGACCCGTTCCAGCGTTTCCATCCGGGCCGGAGCCAGCGGCTGCGCCCGTGGCACCAATTGCACCACCGTTGACATGACGTTGGGCGGTGGGGTGAAGGCGCGCTTGTCCACATTGAACAGCGGTTGAACATGGCACAGCCACTGGGTGATCACCGACAATCGGCCGTAATCGGGACTGCGCGGGGCGGCGGCCAGTCGGTCCACCACTTCTTTTTGGAACATCAGGGTCAGGCTTTCAAAAGCCTGAATTCGGCGCAGCCAGGCCAGCAGCAGCACGGTCGAGATGTTGTAGGGCAGATTGGCGACGATGCGGCGCGGGGCTTCGCCTAAACTGGCCGCATCGACCTGCAAGGCGTCGCCGGCGATAATTTCCAGGCGGCCGGGATAGGCGGCGGCAATTTCGCCTTGGATGGCGATGGCGCGGTCGTCGCGCTCGATGGCGATGAGCTGGGCGCCGGCCTCGAGCAAGGCCCGTGTCAGGCCACCCGGTCCGGGGCCGATCTCGATGGTGGTGCCAAGACTCAGATTGCCGGCGGCACGGGCAATGCGGCCGGTCAGGTTAAGGTCAAGCAGGAAGTGCTGGCCCAGCGATTTGCGGGCGGTCAATCCATGGGCGGCGAGGACGTCGCGCAAGGGGGGGAGTTCAGCCAAGGTGTCGGCTCCGGTTGGTGGCCATGGCGGCGGCCATGTTCAACGCCGCCATCAGGCTGGTTTCCACGGCTTGGCCGGTGCCGGCCAAGGCGAAAGCGGTTCCATGATCGGGGGAGGTGCGGATGATCGGCAGCCCCAAGGTGACATTGACGCCGCCGTCGAAATCGATGGTCTTGATGGGGATCAGGGCCTGATCGTGATACATGCACAAGGCCGCGTCATAGGTGGCGCGGGCGCGGGCATGGAACAAGGTATCGGCGGGCAGCGGGCCGATTGCGTCGATGCCGTGGCGGCGCAGTTCGGCGATCGCGGGGGCAACGATATCGGCGTCTTCGTGCCCCATGGCGCCGTTCTCGCCGGCATGGGGGTTGAGACCGGCGACGGCCAGACGGGGGGTGGCGACGGCGAAATCGCGTCGCAACGCGGCGGCGGTAACGCGGCCGGCATGGACGATGGCCTGGGTGGTCAGCCCGGCGATGGCTTGGGCCAGGGACAGATGGATGGTGACCGGGACCACGCGCAATTGCGGGCAGGCCAGCATCATCACTTCCTGGCCGTCTTGCCCCAAGAGATGGGCCAGATATTCGGTGTGGCCGGGAAAACCAAAGCCGCCCTGGTACAGTACCGCCTTGTTGATGGGGTTGGTGACCAGCGCCGCCACCCGCCCTTGTGTCGCCAACTGGACGGCACGGGCGATGGACTCCAGCACCGTTTGGGTGTTGGCGGGGTCGGGGCGGCCTGGCGTCACCGGCTGGGTCAGGGGATGGGGGAGGACCGGCAAGGCCTGGGCGAACACGGCCGCGGCCTGTTCCGGCGCGCTGATGCTGGCGATGGGAACGTCCCAGCCCAATCCATCGGCCAGTTCACGCAGCCGCTCGGGGTCGTCAAGGACCAGGAAAGGGCGATCCAGGCGTTGGCGTTGCCGCCACGCCTTCAAGCTTAATTCGCCGCCGATTCCGGCCGGCTCGCCCATGGTCAGGGCCAGGGGCGGCTGATTGGTCATGCTGGGCCGATCACATGCGGACATCGACAAAGGCGGCGCGGCGCAAGTTGCGCAGGTATCGGCGCGCCAACATGTCGCGACGCTCATCCTCAATCTGACGGCGGATTTGTGCGGCGGTTGGCGGTGTCGCCACCAGGGCATCCTGGCGCGAGCACACCATGGGAACGATGATGCCTTCGGGAGTGTCCAAAGGCGGACCGGCTTGATTGGGCGGCAAGGCCGCAACGACGTTCTTGAGTTCAGGAGGCAATTCGCCGATGCGAATCGGTCCCTGCCGGGTCGGGATCGCGGCGCCGGCCTTGGTGGCCAAGGCGTCCAGTTCGGCACAGCTTTTGGCATTACGGGTCAGGCCAAAGGCGCGTTCCAACAATTCTTGCTTGGGCGGGGCGCCGGCGGGCACCGGCAAGATCAGGCGCGACACGGTGACGGTACTGTCCTCGGCACTGACGCTTTGCCCGACGATCCGGGTTTCCAGCACGGTCAGCAGATAATAACCGGTGGCGGTGCGAACCAGGGGGGATGTCTGGCCATGGCCGAGGTTTTCCAAGACCGCCGCGACTTCCTCATCGACCATGCCTTGCGACACCCAGCCGAGCTGGCCGCCATTAGAGGAGGTCGGCGAGCGCGAAAATTGGCGTGCCAGCGATGCGAAGGGGGTGCCTTGGTGCAGCCCTTCAAGCAGCTTTTCGCCCAATTGACGGGTTTCGTCTTCCTGTTCGTGGCTTTCCACCGGCAGGAAGATTTCAGCGGCGCGGACTTCGCGCAGTCCTTGGCGTTCGCTGATGCTTTGCAGACGATCATTGACTTCTTCGTCGCCGATACGGATTTGCGGACCGACGACGCGCGTCACCAGTCGCATCCAGGTCAGATCAGCGCGAATTTGATCACGCACCCGAGTCGGGTCAACGCCCTGACGGCCGAGATTGGCGAGCAAGGCCCCCCGAGGCATTCGACTTTGCTGCTCGACCATGGCGATGGCGCCATCGACGTCGGAGTTGGAGAGGACAATGCCCAGACGCTGGGCTTCTTGCAATTGCAGGCGTTCGTCGATCATTTTCCGCAAGACCTGCGGCAGCATCCGCTTCCGGGAATCCTGGGAATCGGGGATGTTGGACGAGACCAAAGCCAAGCGCATCCGGGCGTCCAGATCACGGAAGGAAATGGCTTCGTCATTGACCACGGCGACCACTCGGTCAAGCATTTGCGCCTGGGCGCGGCCCAAGGCGCAAAGGCTGAATGCGCCCGCCATCAAGCAGAGAAAGACAAAACGAAAAAACATGCTATGTCCTTCCTGTCGTGAACGGCGAAAATGGTGGTGTGTGCTGTGCTTAGAAAACATTGATTGGAACATCGCCAAGGGTTTTAAATACAATGTTAAATGTGAGTTCATACCCTGAGTAATCGTCTCTATCGTTTGTCGTCGTTCTTCTGAAATTAGTTACAAAAGCGAAGCATTCATCTGAGTAAGTGGCCTTTCCGCCCCAACTCTGGATGTCTCCTCCGTCCAGCAGGTCTGAGCTGACTTGCGCCATAACTGACCAATACCGCGAAATATTCGAGCTGAGGGAATTGACCAAGGCATGGCGCCGGTCGAAGGTTTGGCCGGAATCGCCCGATTTCTCCAGCATGAGATAGGTGGTGTTCAGGCGCAAGAGCGGCGAGCCGAGGCTCAAGGTATTCTCGTTCCGCCGTACCTCCAAAGAGTCCTTATCCAGACGAATACGGTTGAGCAAGGCAACGTTGCCCGTGGGCGCAATGTCGAGGCGGCCGACATAATCGGAAAGATAATCGTCGAAGCCTTGACCAGGAGCAAAGGTGCTGTCCTTGCGGGCCCGCCAACCCTGGGCCAGTTGCCCGGTGATGAAGCCGCCCCTGCGAGGATAGGCGCTCCACCGCAATCCATAGCCGCCGCGAATACCGCCCTCGACCCGGTCCAATCCGGTCATGCGGTTGGGACTGAGGGCGTTGATCTCATCGAGTTCGAAGCTCTGCGAATCCTCGTTGGGAATGTTCCGCGGATTACCGCCATTGGGACTGGCCGCGATCATCAGCAAGGGTTCGATAATTTGCGGCATGGTGGCGCTGGAACGGAAGAAGGGCTGGCGCCAGTTCAACGCCACCTGGGGGATGACGCGACCGCTATTGGCCGAGCCCTGATTGTCGTCAAGATGGTCGGCGTGATAGGCGTCACCGCGCAACGAAGCGGTAAAATCGGTCATGTCGCCCATGCGGCCGAGAAATGGGCGGTTCCAGGCGACTTGAGTGGAGACGCGGTTGGCGGCCAAGCCTTCACTGCGGGCATAGGACAAGGTGTCGGCATCGACGCTCCAGTACCCGCCGCGTGACGATGGCATGCCGATATGGCTGAAGGTGGCATGCGGCAAAACCAGGGGGGAAGAGCCAGGGTCGTCTTGTTCCCGCAATCCCTGATAGGCAAGACCTTCGACCAGGGCGTAATTGCGACGGCCAAACCCTTCCAGATAGGGGCGCGAGGTCAGCCACGGCTGATTGCGCTGAAACGAATAACCATAAATACCGGTATAAGTATCATCGCTGGAGCGCTGTACTTGATAGCCGGCACGCCAGACATTGCTGAGATCGAAGCGGCCGCTGGCGTCAATATGGCCGCGCAAATCGGCGCTGTATTTGTCGGCGGTCAGACTGGCATTGGTCCTGGTCTCCCCCTCGGCTCCCTGCCAGCGATGTTCGCCCGCCAACACGACGCGTTGAAGGATCGAGCGGCCTTTGTTGTCAAGGTTGGGAACCTTGCTGGCACCGGAACTGGGGAACAGAAAACGCGGCGTGAAGGTCAGGTCCTGATTGTCGGCGATGGCCCAGAAATAGGGGGTGGCGATATTGGTGCCCAAATTGGAGGACTGGCCGGCGCTGGGGATCAAAAAGCCGGTGCGGCGTCGGACGGTTGGGTCCGGATGAGCCATATAGGGGGTATAAAAAACGGGAATTCCGGCGAATTCCAGCCAGGCGTCGCGATATTCGATTTCCTGCTCAGCCTGATTATGGGTGACTCGTTCGGCCTTGAGCTCCCACAAGGGGCGGCGATCCGGGTGGCGGCGGCAAGGCTCGCAAGCGGTATAGATGCCGTTGTTGAAATCCGTGAGATTGCCGCCTGTACGGGTGCCATTGGCGGCGCTCAGGCGGGAGGCATCGGCCAGGATCACTTTGATTTCCTTGGCGACGCCGTCTTTGAAATCGCCGGTCAACTCGAAGTAATCGGCAAACACCACTTCGCCCTTGGCCTCGGTGATGATGACATTGCCCGAGGCGGAGATGATGTCCTGTTTCAGGTTGTAGCTGACCGTGTCGGCAACCAGGGTGTGGTTGGTCTGGACGATTTCAACCCGGCCCTTGGCGGTGACGATGCCTAATTCGCGGTCGTGCAGGATCTGGTCGGCATTGAGTTGAACCGGCTCTTCCGCCTGATCCGGGCCGCTGGGGATTTGCGTTGCGACGGACAGACGCTCATCCGGCGCAACCGGGACCGACGGCGGGGAAGGGGGGCGGGCTGCCCCCGGCGGCGATGGCGGGGCCGTTGTCGGGGTGGCCCGCTCTTCGTTCCAGGCGCTGCCCCAACCGGAAATATCCCCAGGCCGCGGACCATTCGCAACCGGAATGGCGGTGGGCGGGGAATACGAAGGAGCGATCCCCGGACGGATTTGCGGCCGAGTGGCCGAACGCGTATCCGACGATGGCGCTATGGTGGGCTGACTG
This sequence comes from Magnetospirillum sulfuroxidans, assembly GCF_018224925.1. Lineage (GTDB taxonomy): Bacteria > Pseudomonadota > Alphaproteobacteria > Rhodospirillales > Magnetospirillaceae > Magnetospirillum > Magnetospirillum sulfuroxidans. Next base: position 40,863 of record NZ_JAGTUF010000020.1, read on the forward strand.
CCCCAAGCGTCGCCCCAGCCACCGACATCGGCCGGCGCCGGACCTGTGGGCAGCGGCGCTGTGGCGACGGTGGCCGCGGCGGGCATGGTGGTCGAGGGGATCGTGGTGCGCGGCCGGGCCGGCGTCGCCGTTGGGACGACGGCGCCGTCGTCGCCCCAGGCGTCACCCCACGATCCCACGTCCGCCGGCGAAGCGGCGGTTGCGGGGCTGGCTGCGGCCAGAGAGGCGACAAAGAGGGCGGGGCGCAATATCCGCATCGTGGCAAGCTTCCCTTAGGCCGCTTGCGCCGCGAATTTGCGGCGCAAGGGATTGTGACGTGGCGGATGGATCAGCACCCAGGGGCCGGCAATCAGCGGCAGGATGGCGAGGACGTACAAGAACGGCAAAAAGATCGGTTTGGCCGAAGCCAGATTGGCCAAGCCGAGGGCGGCGGCCTGGACCCCGACCATGAGGGCGATGGCGGTCAGGATGGTCACGGTCTGACCGCGGCGGTCGAAACTGGCGCTGAGCAAGGTGGCCAGGGCGATCAAGGCGTAGCCCAGACTGTAGACGGGCGAGGTCAGGCGTTGATGCAGTTCGACCTTGGCCCGGCGAAAATCGGTGGAGCCCATTTCCTCTTCGCTGGCGTTGATGAGTTCGCCAAGCGAGCGTTCTCTCGCGTCGCGAAAGCGGTCGCCGCCGCCGCCATTGGCGGTGCTGAGATCGACGGTATAAGAATCAAAGTTCAGCACCGACAATTGCCCGGTGCCTTCCGGCAATTGCTGGCGATTGCCGTTGACCATCAAGATGCGGGGGCCGTTTTCGGTGAAGACCAGGGCGCCGCGTTCGGCCATCAGCGTCACCGGCTTGGACGGCGTCCGCTTGTCATGCACCAAGATGCCCAGCAATTCGCCTTCGGCGTTGCGGGCGCGGACATAGATGGTCAAACCATTGCCGAATTTGTTGAAGGTGCCTTCCTGCAACAGCACGTTGGAAATGTCGTTGCGGATGGACCATTGCAATTCGCGGAAGCTTTGCACCGTCAGCGGAATGATCCACAGCGACAGCGCGTACCCGACCAATGTGGCCGCCGCCGCCAAAATCAGCGCCGGCTTGGCCAGGGTCCAATTGGACAGGCCGGCAGCGCGCAGAACCACCAATTCGCGGTCGCTGTTGAGCTTGTTATAGGTGAACAAGATCACGGCAAACAAGGCGATGGGAATGATCACCACCAGGAAAGTGGGCATCAGCATGCCGGTGAGACGCAGGAAGGTTCCGACCGAGATGCCCTGGGTAACGATCATCTCGATCAGGCGCAGGGATTGCGTCAGCCACAAAACACAGGTCAGCGCGACGGAGACGAAAAGCATCCCCACCGCCAGCTGACGTAGAAAATAGCGCGTAATTCCCTTCATGGCGGGCGGATTATAGACAGCCAAGGCGCGCCGACCAAAGGGAATCTGGTCTGGACGAAAATCCGTTTCAGCCCCGCATATCGACAAGGAAGGTGGAAACTTCGCCGCGCAGTTTCTGCGCTTCCTCCAACAATTCGTTGGCGGCCGAGAACATGGATTTGGCCATGGTCCCGGTTTCGTCGGCGGCGCGCGAGACATCGGCGATGTTGCGGGTGACCGCGCCATTGCCTTCCGCCGCTTGCTGGACCGAACGGACGATTTCCTGGGTGGCGGCCGATTGCTGTTCCACCGCCGAGGCAATGGAGGAGACGATGCCGCTGACATTGTCGATGGTTTCGCTGACCGCGCGGATGCGGGCGACGGCGTCGTGGGTGGCCGATTGCACCGAAGCGATCTGGGTGGTGATTTCGTCGGTGGCCTTGGCGGTCTGGTTGGCCAGTGATTTCACTTCGTTGGCGACCACGGCGAAGCCCTTGCCGGCATCGCCGGCGCGGGCTGCCTCAATCGTCGCATTGAGCGCCAACAGATTGGTCTGGCTGGCGATGGTGTTGATCAGGGTGACCACCTCGCCGATGCGCTTGGCGCTTTCATCCAGGCTGGCCATGGTGTCGTTGGCCGCTTGCGCGCCGCGCACGGCTTCGCTGGTGATGTCGACGGTCGCGGCGATTTGGCGCGAAATTTCCTGAACCGACGCCCCCAATTGTTCCGCTGCCGCGGCGACGGTATCGACATTGGCGGCGGCCCCGGACGCCGCTTCGGCGACGGCGGCGCCTTGGCGGCTGGTGCGCGCGGCGTTGTCTTGCAGGCCGTCAGAGCTGGTGTGGACATGCTGGACGGTGGTCATCACCGCATCCAGCATGTGTTTCATGGATTGGTCGAAGCTTTCGGTCAGGGTTTCCCGACGAACGGCCCGTTCGGCGCTGGATTTGGCGGCGGCGGCCTTTTCGCTTTCCAAGGCGGCGGCACGGCGCATGCCGTCTTGGAAAATAGCCACGGCGCGGGCCATGGCGCCGATTTCATCCTGGCGTTCTTGCGAATGGACCTCGACGGCCATGTCGCCAGCGGCCAGCCCGTCCATCACCTTGGTGATTTCGACCACCGGCCGCGAGATCAGGCGGATGGTGGCCAGCGCCAAGCCGCCGCCGATGACCAGACACGCCAGGAAAACGGCGAAATATTGGAAGCGGGCGGCGGCGGCGACGTTATGCGCTTCGGCATAAGATTGATCGGTTTGGGTGTCGTTGGCCTTGACCAGGGCGGCGATCAGACTTTGCAGCTTGTCATATTCGACTTCGGCGGAGGTCATCATGATCAACCCGGTCACCGGGTCCAGCGCGGCCATGTCGGCGACGTCGCCGACAGCCCGCTGAAAGGCGGCCATGGCCGGAACGATGGGGTCGATCAAGGCCTTGTCGTCAGCATCGTCGATGGCGGCGGCGAAGCTGCTGATGGCGTCGAACAGGTCCTTGGCGTCGGCACGGATGTTTTTTTCCAAGGCCTGGGTTTTGACCGCTTCCACTCCGGCCGAACTCCAGCCCAACAGCCGATAGGCGTTGGACTGGATACGGGTGCTGGTGGCGCTGACACGGGCGACAAAGCGCCCATGGACGGCCGCCGCCTGATGCAGGTCTTCGAGAGCCGCGCCCTGCCTGGTCATGGAGATCTGGAAAATCCCGGCCAGGATCAGCATGCAGCCGACCAGCAGCAGGGGGGCGATCAAGACCTTTACCGCAAGCCGGGTATCGGCCAGGCGTTGGGCGAGCATGGGCAGCCTCTTCTTTTCTATGTCAGGATTAAACGGGCTGTCCCGCGATCAGGGCTTGTAGATGCCGGCACCGATGAAAATGTTGCCGTCACCCTTTTCCACATAGCTGGATTTGGGTTCGATTTTCTTGGTGCTGGCGTTGACCCATTTGTAATCGACCCAGCCCGAGCCCTTGCTCTTGACCGTGTCGATGAACTGGGCGACGAAAGCGCGGCCGTCGCTATCCTTCAAGCCGGCAAGATTCTTGCCGTTCAAAGCCGGGTTCTTGCCGTGGCACAGCATGATTCCGTCTATTTCCTGAACGAAGACGTAAAGATCCTTGCTTTGAAAATCGCCCGCGGCGGCGAAATCGGCGCAGGCCTTGTCCTTGCCGGCGGTCTTGAAATGAGCCAGGGCTTTCTTCACCAGCGCCTGGGCCTCGGCGGCGGTCCCCATTTCCTCGGCGACGGCGGGGGTGGCTAGGCACAGAGCCAGGGCTACGGACAGCGAACGCAAAACGGTCTTGGACATGTTTTACCCCTTATGATTTTTGTTTGTTCGGCGTGCGTGTTGCCGCCTGCCCGTTAAGGCTATGGTGATGGTATGGGCAGGCTGGTCCGGCGTCTAGCCCTTCATCTTATGGTTTGTAGATGCCGGCGCCGGCATAAAGGGGGCCGTCGATCTTTTCCACATAGGTGCTTTTGGGCTCGATCTTCTTGGTGGTGGCGTTGACCCACTTGTAGTCAATCCAGCCGGCGCCGGCGGATTTGGCCACATTGCTCATTTCCTGAATGAACAATTTGCCATCGGTGTCCTTCAGGTTGGACATATCCTTGCCATTGAAGGCGGCGTTTTTGCCGTGGCACAACACGACGTTGTCGGTGCCTTGGACAAAAACATACAGGTCCTTCATTTGAAAGGCGCCTTGGCTGTCGGCGAAATCGGCGCAGGCCTTGTCCTTGCCGACCGCCTTGAAGTGGGCGACGGCTTTCTTGACCAAGGCGGAGGCTTCATCCGCCGCTCCCTTTTCCTGGGCGAAGGCAGCCGAGGAACAGGCCAAGGCCGAGGTCAATAACGTGGCGGCAACGAGTTTCAGCATGACGGACGCTCCAACAGCGAAGGCAAAAAACGGTATTCGGATGCCTAATTTCCCATGATTTTGACTTTGGTCAAGCGGCAACGGCCGCATTAGTTCGTTTGCGGGCATCATATGCGATGGTATGGGGCAAAAGAGTAGCTGGGGCCAAAGTGTGCGTATGTAACGCTCAGGGCAAAACCTTGCCCGGATTCATCACGGCGGCGGGATCGAGCGCCCGCTTGACGCGCTGCATCAGGTCCAATTCCACATCCGACTTGTACCGGGCCATTTCCGCGATTTTCAGCCGGCCGATGCCGTGCTCGGCCGATACCGAACCATTCATCTCGGCGACGATGTCGTGGACGATGCGGTTCATCTCCTCCCAGCGGGCCAGGAAGGTGGCTTTGTCGGCGCCGATCGGCTGGGTCAGATTGAAATGGGTGTTGCCGTCGCCCAGATGGCCAAAGGCCACCACCCGCACGCCGGGCAAGGCCGCTTCCACCGCATGGGTGCAGCGTTCGATCATTTCCGGCACCCGGCTGACCGGCACGGCAACGTCATGCTTGATCGAACCGCCTTCTTTCTTTTGCGCTTCCGGCACGCCTTCGCGGATGCGCCACAGCGCCTTGCGCTGGTCACCCGATTGCGCCAGCACCGCGTCAAGGGCGTGGCCATGCTCCAAGGCGTCGGCCAGCACGCTTTCCAGCGACTCGGACAAGCCGCCGGGGCGCGATGACGACAATTCCAACAGCAGGTACCAGGGATAAGGCTGCTCGAACGGATCACGCAGGCCGGCGACGTGGGCCAATCCCAATTCCAGGCCGATGCGCGGGACCAGTTCGCAGGCGGTGACGGCATCGCCGGAAGCCCGCCGCGCCGCCGCCAAGATGGCCAGGCCGGCCGTGGGATCGGGCAGGGCGATCAGCGCCGTGGCCATTTCCTGGGGTTTGGGGAACAGCTTCAGGCTGGCGGCGGTGATGATGCCCAGCGTTCCTTCGGCGCCGATGAACAGATGCTTGAGGTCATAGCCGGTGTTGTCCTTGCGCAACAGGCGCAAGCCGTTCCAGATGCGGCCATCGGCCAGCACCACTTCCAGACCCAAGGTCAGATCGCGGGCGTTGCCATAGCGCAAGACGGCGACGCCGCCGGCATTGGTGGACAAATTGCCGCCGATGCGGCACGACCCTTCCGCTCCCAGGGAAAGCGGGAACAGGCAGCCGACGGCGTCGGCGGCTTGTTGCAGGGTGGCCAGCACGCAACCGGCCTCGGCGATCAGGGTAAAATTGATCGGATCGATGGCACGGATGCGGTTCAGCCGCTCGGTGGAAATCACCACGGCGCCGGCCTCGGCGATGCCGCCGCCGCACAGGCCGGTATTGCCGCCTTGCGGCACCACCGCCACCTTGGCCTCGGCGCACAAGGCAACCACCGCCGCCGTTTGCGCGGTGTCGGCCGGGCGGATCACCGCCAGCGCCTGGCCGCGATAAAGCCCGCGTTCCTCGACCATATAGGCTTCTATATCGGCGGGTTGGGTCAGCACATGGGCGGCGCCGACGATATCGGCAAGACGGTCCAGCAAGGGCATGGGTCAGCTCCGAGGGGCGGCGGCACGGCGCAGGCGGTCGTTGATGGCGCAGCCTAGCCCGTTTTCCGGGATCGGCGCCACGGCGATGGCGGTAAAAGCGGGATCGTCCAAGGCGCGGAGGGCGGCGAACAGATTGGCGGCGGCCTCTTCCAGGTCGCCTTGTTCCGACAGGTTGCGGGTGCAGGCCATGGGGCCGAAGCCCAACAGCGCTTCGCCGTTTGCCGCCGTCGCAGCGTTCAAGCGCACGGCCAAGCTGGGGGCATAGTGGCTTTCCAGCATGCCGGGGCTTTTGGGCGCGGCGCTGTGAGCGGTCGGGCGGCTCAGCTTCTGCGCCAGAACGGCCTCGATTTGTTCGGCGGTGATGCCGCCGGGACGCAGCAGGCAGGGGGCGGGGCCGGACAGATCAAGCACGGTGGATTCGACCCCAACCCGGCACGGACCGCCATCCAGGATCAGCCCGATGCGGCCGCCCAAACTTTCCCCCACATGGGCGGCGGTGGTCGGGCTGACGGCGCCAGAGCGGTTGGCGCTGGGGGCGGCGATGGGGCGGCCCGCCGCCCGGATCACCGCGCGGGCGACATCATGGGCGGGAAGTCGAATGGCGATGGTGTCCAAGCCGGCGCTGGCCAGCAGCGAGATGGGCGAGCCGGCGGCGCGGGGCAGCACCAATGTCAGCGGGCCGGGCCAGAATTGGGCCATCAAGGCGCGGGCGCGGGCATCGATGCGAACCAGCGTCTCGGCCTCGGCGATCTTCGCCACATGGACGATCAGCGGGTTGAAGCTGGGCCGGCCCTTGGCGGCGAAGATCGCCGCCACGGCGTGGTCATTGGTGGCGTCGCCGCCCAGGCCATAGACGGTTTCGGTCGGAAAGGCGACCAGCTGGCCGGCGCGCAGCATGGCGCCGGCTTCGGCCACGAACGCAGGCGTGGCCGCTTCGATGCGGGTATGGGGCAAGGTTTGGCTCATACCCGCACCATAGAACAAACCGGGCGGTGGCGAAAAGGGTCAGAACTTAAAGGAAAAGCCGATGGCCAGTTCGTCCTGGTCCATGCGCAGCTTGGTGGTCTGATTGGCGTTCATGGCTGGGTTGGCGCCGCTGATGGAGTTTGAAAAGGCGTGGGCATAGGACCCGGTCAGCGACCATTGCTCGTCGATATGCCAGGTGCCGCCAAAACCCACATGGGTGGTCGGCGTCGCCGGGGCGAGGATGTTGAACATGGTTTCCTGGCCGTTGGTGAATTCGTTCGCGTGGCTGATGCCGGTGCGCAGGGTCAGGGCCGGATCGGCTTGCCATTGCACGCCAAGGCGATAGATGTCCATGTTGTTCCAGCCGAAACCGCCGCCATCGTTGCCGCCCAGGTTCAGGGCGGTGGAGCCGCGGACATGGGAATTGCTGAGCGAGGCGACGTCTTCATAAAAAATGCGCTGGTGTTCGATCATCACCGCCCAATCGCGATGCGGCTTGATGGCGATGCCTTCGTTGATGAAGGACGGGATGTCGAAATCGCCTTGTTCGGCGAACAGGCCGGAATATTTGTCGAACTTGCTCATCCACATGCGCGATTGATAGGCCACCCCCAGGGACAGCCACGGCAGCGGGTCCCAGGTGGCGCCCAGCTTGAAACCGCCACCATAGGACCAATCATAGCCGTTGCCGGTCAGATGGGCCGAATCGGTGGACATGGGGCCGAACATTTCCAGGCCATAGGCCTTGAAGCGTTGCACCGCCAACACCGGAGCAATACCGAGGCTGATGTTGTTGTCGAACTTATGGGCAAGATTAAAGGAAAAGAACGCCTGGGCCAGATCAACCCCCAACGGCGTGGTGCCGCTGCCGAAGCCGGGGGCGAATACGTTGGTGTCGTATTCGGTGTTCATGCCGCCATTGCCGAACATCAGCACGCCGACCGAGGTGCGATCATCGACCATGTAATTGGCGCCGCCGCAGACGATTTCGAAAAACTCGTTCTTGCTGTCATAGGTGCCGTTCTTCAGGCCGCCGGTCCCTTCGTTGGTGACGTCGCGATGGGGCATGAACGAGGTGAAGCACAGGCCGGCGACATTGCCCACTGCCGTGCCCAAGGCGGGATTTTGGGCCGAGGCCAAGGGGCCTTCGCCCATGGCGACGCCGGCCCCGGCCATGGCCTTGGAAGGGGCGCCATAACCGTTGGAGAAATAGCCGTTGGTGGCGAAAGCCGGGCTGGCCGCCCCGGCGAACAAGGCCAGAGTCAAGGGCGCGATCCAGAATCGCCCGGCCAGGGCCGGAGCGGTGGTGCAAGGCATGATGTGTCCTCCCGTTTGCGCGCGGCCTGCTGACGGGCCGCGTTAATCAGGACACCCTGATATGCAAACGAGAGCGGGTGGCAGTACAATAATACTGCACATTGACTAATATCAGTAAAACAACATCTATTGCGATGCAATAAAGGCTGCGGTTATTTCTTTGGGGCGGGGGGTATTAACCCATCCGGGTTGGTCAGGTCTTGGCGCGGGCAAGAAAATCCGGGTTGAGGAATTTCGGCTTGCCGTATGCCAACGCCACATTATCCCAGGTCACCACTTCGCCACCGGCGGCCAGCAGCACGGCATGGGCGGCGGCGGTATCCCATTCGCAGGTCGGGCCGAAGCGGGGGTAATAATCACCGCTGCCTTCGGCGATGCGGCAGAATTTCAGCGACGATCCGGCGTTTTCCACCTTGCCGCCGGGCAAGGTGGCGATGAAGGCTTCCAGCCGCTCGGCGGCGCGATGAGAGCGGGAATCAAGCACCACCGCCCCTTCGGCCGGAGCCGGGCGGCAGAGGATGGGATGGCGGCCATGGGCGTCTTCGCGCCAGGCCTGACCGTTGGCGCCGGCCCACAAGATGTTCTGGGCCGGGGCATAGACCACCCCCACGGTGGGGATGCCGTTCTCGATCAAGCCGATATTGACGGTGAACTCGCCGTTCTTTTTGACGAATTCCTTGGTGCCGTCCAGCGGATCGACCAGCCAGAACGTGTGGCCGACAGTGGGGATCCGGCCGGCGGCGGCTTCTTCCTCGGCGACGATGGGGATGTGGGGGGTCAACTGACGCAGGACCGGCAGAATCACCGCCTCGGCCAACGAATCGGCGGCGGTGACCGGATCGTTCTCGCCCTTGAAATGGACGGCGAAGTCCTGGGCATAGACCTCCATGATAACGGCGCCAGCGGCGCGGGCGGCGGCTTCCAGGGGGGCAAGCAGGGAATTGGTGGTCATGATGTCTCCGTTTCGCGGCGAAGATAAACGGCCGGGGGCGGATAAGGCTAGGGGGAAGCGTGCGGGGCAAGCGGGAAACAAGCGATGGAGCTTTACTTAAAGTGGCGTTACCATGGGGGCGCATTCGTAAAGGGGGTGGCTGTGGACGCAAAAACGGTGGGCCGTGGCGAGGTGCTCGAACAAGAGAAGATCCACCTGGGAAACATCCCGGAACGCTGGCGGGAAATGGCCGAAGCGCTGCAAGCGTCGGATGGCCCGGCCGCCAAGCCTCTGAACGATATGTTCTCCGATGATCAGGAACGCGCCTGGGCCAAGCACGATAGCCTGTTCGGCATCGGGCTCTCGGGCGGCGGCATCCGCTCGGCGACGTTCAATCTAGGGGTGTTGCAAGTGCTGGCGGGCAAGGGGGTGCTGGACACCGCTCATTATCTGTCCACGGTATCGGGGGGTGGGTATCTGGGCGGCTGCGTGCATGCCCTTAATGCCGCCTTCGCCCAGGGGCAGAGCACCGAATCGGCGACGGCCCTGCTCAAGCAAATTCATTATCAACGGGAAAGCGTGGCGGTCCGCCACCTGCGCGCCTATTCGCATTTTCTCGCCCCCAACGGTTTTCTTGATCAGTTGCGCATGTTCCTGCAACCCTTTGCCGGCTTTGTCGTGAATTTGTTGGTTTTGCTGACCTTCGTCATGTCGCTGGCTGGAGCCGGCGGATATTTGGCGGTGATCTGGCGGGATGTCATGCCCGGCTTGGGCCGGCTTACCGGGCTGTCCCTGCACTGGCTGCTGGGGAATGAAGGCAGTGCGCGTTTGGGCGATTCCATCGCCCACTGGCCGGGGACCTATCTGGCTGCTGCTTTGGTGGTCGTTTTGGGCGGATTGTTGTTATGGCTGCAAAACAAAAAGCTGCCGGTCCGCAATGCCTGGGCGCGGGCGCTCAGTCTGGGGGCGCTGGCTGGCTTGGGGCTGGTTTTTCTTGATGTTCAGGTGGGGCTGGCCCAATGGGTTCGGGCCGATGCTTGGGGGCGCTTGCTGTATTGGGCGGCTGTTCCGCTGTTGGCGGCGGTGCTGATTTGGCGGTTCCGCGGCAAGCGCTTTGCCTCGCTGCGGGGTAAGGTGTTGCTGATCGCCGCCGGCGCCATGGCGCCGCTGGCCTTGCTCTGGACTTACCTGGCGTTGCTGCACGGCGTCATGACGGCGGCACAGGTGCCGGAATTTCTGCTTGGTTGGATCGGTTGGGGCAATCACACGTTTGGGCTTTTCGCCGCCGCGGGGCTTTTACTTGTGGCGATCGGGTTGTTTTGGGCCTGCGGCTATGGCCGCTCTGGTTGGTTGCGTCGTTTGCCGGTGCTGCCTTGCCCCCGCCTGTGGCTGCCCTTGACGTGTTTGCTGGCCATTCCCATGGCGCTGTGGACGCTGAACGCTGTGACGGGATGGGCGGGGCCGGCCGCCGTTCTGTCCCTGGTCTTACTCTTGTTCAGCGTGATTGCCAGCATTTTGGGTTTTCTGGTCAATATCAACATGACCGCGCCCCATAGCTTTTATCGTGACCGCCTCAGCGAAGCCTATGTGTTTCAGCCGACCGGGGATGCGACCTCTCCCGACACGCGGACATGGGATGATCTGAAGCTGTCCGAACTGACGCCCCCGCATGCCCGCTGTCCTTATCCGCTGATCAACGCCACCATGAATGTCAGCCGTAACGGCAAGGACAAACACAAGGAAATGGCGGTTCGCTCGCCCGACTTCTTTTTGTTCAGCCCGCTCTATGTGGGATCGGATTTGACCGGATATTGCCCGACGGCGGAAATGGAACGCCGCGATCCTCATTTGAATTTGCCCACCGCCATGGCCATTTCCGGCGCCGCCGCCTCGTCCAACATGGGCGATATCGGCCTGGGTGAAATCCGCATGCTGATGACCGTGTTGAATGTCCGGCTGGGTTATTGGCTACCCAATCCGGGGCTGCCCAAGACCCGGCCCAGCATGGATGCCCTGCATAACCTGCAACTGGAAATGTGGGGGGCGATGTCCAAGGATTCTGATTTCGTCAATGTCAGCGATGGCGGGCACATCGAGAATCTGGGGGCTTATGAACTGATCCGGCGGCAATGCCGCTTCATCATCCTTGGCGAGGCGGAGGACGATTCCGACCCAAATGCCAAGGGACTGGCGACCATGGCCGCCCTGGCCCGGCTGATGCGCATGGTTCGCATCGATCTGGGCTATTTCATCGACTTCGCTCCAGCCGATTTGCAGGCGCTTGAAGGCCATGACCCCAAACGGTGCTGGGCGGTGGGGACGATCTATTATCCCGACAACCGAACCGGCCGGATCTTGTACCTTAAGGCGGCATTGACCGGGGGTGAGGATCATGTGATCAAGGATTACGCCCGCGCCAATCCGGCTTTCCCGCAGGAAAGCACCGCCGATCAGTTCTTCAGCGAGCAACAATTCGAAGCCTATCGCTCGCTTGGGTATCACGTGGCCAAGACGGCCCTGGGGGCGGTCAGCTGAATTCCAGCGCCTGGAACCGGCTGGCGGTGAAGTTGGGCGACCAGTGATTGGGGGCCATGCCGGCCTTGTGCTTGAGATGGGCGAGAAACTGCGCCTTGTCGGGCAGTTGCTCCCACACGCTGGGCAGGAACAAGGCGCGCTTGCCTTTATCTTCAATGATCAGGCCGTCGATGCGGGGGCGGAGCTGGGCCAGCAGGTCGGCTTGGTCGCTAAAGCGCATGGCGACAGGTGGCGTCAGCACCGAGACCGACAGGTCCACATTCGCCCATTCCGGCGCGGTCAGCGGTGGGAAGCGGGGATCGCGGAAGGCGGCCTTGAAGGCATTGTCACAGATATCTTCGGCCAGCGGCCGCCATGCTTGGGGCGAGCCGATGCAGCCGCGCAATTGCCCCTGTTTTTTCAAGGTGACGAAGGTGGCGCCGGCCGAGGTCAACAGCGCCGGCAGGTCGTCGCCGGCATGGGCATCGACGGGGGCGCCGTGGTCCAGCCCGGATTGAATGGCGGCACGGGCCAGTTCCACCAATAATGGCCCGATGGATGCGATGGCGTCGGCAGTGGGTTCGAACACGGCCCAGGCGCCATAGCCGACGACCTTGTCCTTGGGGCCGGCGGTATCGCCGGAATTGCGCAGGTCGAGGGTGACAATGCCCAGCCCCCGCCGCTTGGCGGTCAACAGCAGCCCGGCCAACGGCATGCTGCCGCATGCCTGATCGCGGCTCAGGGCCGTGGAATCCAGGGTTTCGATCGCCGTGGCGGTGCGGGCGTCCAATTCCTGGCAGCTGGAATAATCCAAATAATGGGACAGGTCGGTGGAAATGACGATCAGGGTTTCCGGCCCCCCCCACAGGGCGTCAAGCAAGGCGGCCACCTGTTCCGGCGTCGCCTCGCCCACCACCACCGGCACCAGTTGGAAGGCGCCGAGCACGCGCTGCAAAAACGGCAGATGAACTTCCAGGGAATGTTCCTGGGCGTGGGCTTGTTCCAGTTCGCCGACCATGGGAATGCGGCCGATCACGCTGGCGATGGCGGCGCGATCCAGCGGCACCGCCCCCAGGGGCGAGGCCCAGGATTGGGCGCTGCTGATGGCCATGCCGCGAAAGGCCACCCGGTGCGACGGCCCCAGCACGACGACGCGGGTCATGCGGCCCTTGGCCGGTTTCAGCAGATCATAGGCGCTGGCCGCCACCGCGCCGGAATAGACATAGCCGGCATGGGGGACAATGACCGCCTTGGGGACCGCCTTGGGGATCGCCAAATCCGGGCGCAGCTTGGCCGCGGCCCAGCAGGCGTCCAACTGGCGCATCAATTGCGTCGGTTCGGCCGGATAAAACATGCCGGCAACGGCACTCGGGCGTATAATCGACATGGTGGCCCCCATGGATGAGCGGAGCCAGCATAGCACGAGTCCGGCCATGAACGCAGAACCGCAAGGGGCGCTTTTCCCCGCCCGCCATTGGCACATGCTGGCGGATGGCCGCATTCAGTGCGACGTCTGCCCGCGCTATTGCAAGCTGAACGACGGTCAGCGTGGATTGTGTTTCGTCCGCGCCCGCGCCGGCGACCATCTGGTTTTGACCACCTATGGCCGTTCGTCCGGCTTTTGCGTTGATCCGATCGAAAAGAAGCCGCTCAATCATTTCCTGCCCGGCACGCCGGTTTTATCGTTCGGCACCGCCGGGTGCAACCTGACCTGCAAGTTCTGTCAGAACTGGGATATTTCGAAAGCGCGCGAAATCGACCGGTTGAACGATGCCGCCAGTCCGGCCCAGATCGCGGCGATGGCGGCGCAACTGAACTGCCGCTCGGTCGCCTATACCTATAACGACCCGGTGGTGTTTCTGGAATACGCCATCGACACCGCCATCTCGTGCCGCCAGCACGGACTGAAGAACGTGGCGGTGACGGCGGGCTATATCGGCGCGGCGGCGCGGCGCGAATTCTTTGCCCACATGGATGCCGCCAATGTCGATCTCAAGGCCTTTACCGAGGATTTCTATCACCAGCTTTGCGGCGGCCATCTGAGCGACGTGCTGGAAACCCTGGTTTATCTGAAGCATGAAACCTCGGTGTGGTTGGAAATAACCACCTTGCTGATTCCAGGCAAGAACGATTCCGATGACGAATTGGCGGCGCTGGCGGCATGGGTGGCGAAAGAATTGGGCCCTGACGTGCCGCTGCACTTCACCGCCTTTCACCCCGATTGGAAGCTGCGGGAGATTGGCAACACTCCGGCCGCCACCCTGGGGCGGGCGCGGGCCATCGCTCGGGCCGCCGGGCTGCGCTATGTCTATACCGGCAATGTCCACGACGAAGCCGGCGGCAGTACCTTCTGCCATGGTTGCGGCGCCACGCTGATCGGCCGCGATTGGTATCGATTGACCGCCTGGGGGCTCAATGCTGATGGCGCCTGCCGGGCCTGCGGCACCGCCCTGCCGGGGCTATTCGACCCGCGGCCCGGCGATTGGGGGCGCAAGCGTTTACCCGTGCGCCTAAAGCGGTGATGTGCTACACCGGCTGCGCTTTTTCCAGTGATTGTGCGGGTTTCATGATCAAGCGTATTTTGCCCTGGTTGCTCAAGGGCGGCATTTCCATCGGCCTGATCGCCTGGGTGCTGTCCAAGGTGGATATGTCCAATGCTTGGGACAAGGCGACGGCCATGGACGGCCGCATGGTGGTGCTGGCCCTGGTGCTGATGCAAATCCAGATCGGCTTGGGGGTGGTGCGCTGGGGGCTGGTCCTGCGCGCCTTGGACGCGGTGTTCCGCTGGGCTTCGACGGCGGCGGTCTATTATATCGGCGTGTTCTTTTCCATTGTCCTGCCCGGCGCTGTCGGCGGCGATGCCGTGCGCATGTGGTTCTCGCGCCGCGCCGGCCTAAGCTTGGCCGCCGCCGTCAATTCGGTGGCGTTGGAACGGGCGATGACCGTGTTCGCCTTGGTGCTGCTGGTCTGCCTGACCCAGCCGCTGCTGATCGCCCGCATTCCCGATATGCCGGGCACCTGGGTGTTCCCCTTGCTGCTGGCGGTGTGCGTCATCGGTATTTTGGTGCTGGCTTCGCTGGACAAGCTGCCGACGTCCTTGCATCGCTGGAAACTGGTGCGCGGCGTGGTGCAACTGGCCGGCGACACCCGCAAGCTGTTCTTTCATCCGGCCTGGAGCCTGGGCACCCTGATGGTGGCGCTGATCGCCCACATCAATCTGTCGCTGGCCGTTTATGTGCTGGCGGTGGGGTTGAATCTGGACGTCCATGTGCTGGATACCTTGGTTCTGGTGCCTCCGGTCATCCTGATCATGACCTTGCCCATTTCCATCGCCGGCTGGGGCGTGCGCGAAACCGCCATGGTCACCGCCTTCGGCTTTGTCGGCATTGATGGCGCTTCGGCCATCGTGCTGTCCATCATCTTCGGCATCGTCACCATGGTCACCGCGCTTCCTGGCGGCCTGGTCTTCCTGTTGGCCGGCGGCAAAACGATGGAAGCCGAGGAACTGGCCGACGAAAAGGTCGCTGATGACCTAAATCCGGCGATGCCGCTGCCGCCTTCGCCCTTGCCGTAACGCGCCGGAGCGCTACATTGGGGGCAAGACCTTTCCACAAAGGATTTCGCCCCGATGAAGATCAGTTTCGCCAAGCCGCATTTGCCCGCCGAAGACGCCGTCATTGTCGGCGTGCTGGAAAATAAAGTGTTCACCCCCACCGCCCAGGCGTTGGATGATCTGGCCGCCGGCGGGATCAAGCGGGCCATGGACGCCAGCAAGTTCACCGGCAAGAAAGATCAAGTCCTGACCGTTCTGGCCCCACCCGGAACCGAGCTGAAGCGGGTCGTCCTGGTCGGATTGGGCAAGGCCGAGGCGATCGACGCCCAGGCGGCGCAATCCTTTGGCGGCACCGGTCTGGCCCAGGTGCTGAGCTCGGGCGATAGCGTTGCCGCCATCGCCATCGACGCGGTGGCGGGGCTGAAAATCAGCGACGCCGATTTCGCCGCCAACGCCGCCTTTGGCGCCAAGTTGCGGTCCTATCGCTTCGACAAGTATTTCACCAAGGAAAAAAAGGAAGACAAGCCGTCGGTGAAAAAGCTGGCGGTGCTCTGCGCCGCCGCCGGGGCCAAGGCCGCCTTCGCCCCGCTTGACGCCATCGCCGAGGGCGTGTTCGTCACCCGCGACGTGGTGTCGGAACCGGCCAACGTCATCTATCCCGAAACCCTGGCCGAAGAATGCAAGAAGCTGGGCGCACTGGGAGTCGAGGTGGAAATCCTGGGCGAAAAGCAGATGAAGAAGCTGGGCATGGGCTCGCTTTTGGGCGTCGGCCAGGGCTCGGATCGCGAAAGCCAGTTGGTGATCATGCGCTGGAACGGGGCCAAGGATAAGGATACCGCCCCGGTGGCCTTTGTCGGCAAGGGCGTGTGCTTCGACAGCGGCGGTATCTCGATCAAGCCGGCCGGCGGCATGGAAGACATGAAATGGGACATGGCCGGGGCCGGCGCGGTCATCGGCGCCATGAAGGCTTTGGCCGGGCGTAAAGCCAAGGCCAATGTCGTCGGCATTGTCGGACTGGTGGAAAATATGCCGTCGGGCAATGCCCAGCGGCCGGGCGACGTGGTGACGTCCATGTCCGGCCAAACCATCGAGGTTATCAATACCGACGCCGAAGGCCGGCTGGTTCTGGCCGATGCGCTGTGGTACGCCAAGGAAACCTATAAGCCCAAGGCGATGATCGATCTGGCCACCCTGACCGGCGCGATCATCATCTCGCTTGGCGGCGAATATGCCGGCTTGTTCTCGAACGACGACAAGCTGGCCGAGCGGCTGACCCAGGCCGGGAAATCGGTGGGGGAGGCGTTGTGGCGTCTGCCCATGGGCGATGCCTATGACAAGCAGATCAAATCCGATATCGCCGACATGAAGAATGTCGGTGGCCGCGAAGGCGGCTCGATCACCGCCGCTCAGTTCCTCAAGCGCTTTGTCGGTGACGTGGCTTGGGCGCATCTGGATATCGCCGGCACCGCGTGGTCGAAAAAGGACACCGCCATCTGTGCCAAGGGGGCGACCGCTTTCGGCGTGCGCCTGCTGGACAAACTGGTGGCCGATCATTACGAGGATTGAATTCGCCCGTGACGCCCCGTCGGCGGCAACCCGCGTGGTTGCCGCCGACGGGGCAAGCCGGGTTCTTGCCGCCCATCAGCCGGTAACGATCGAATTGGCCGCCGCCGAAACCCCGCGCCGCCGTGGCGCGGCGTTGGCGGCGGTGCTGCCCGGCTGTCCGGGGCCGGTGGCGGTGGATTTGGCCCTTGCGGCCGCGGCCGCGGCGGAATTGGCCTATGGTCTGCGTCTGCGCGCCTATCGGCCGCTTCAATACCGCGGCACTCCCGACGACGAAGATCTGGCGCTCCCCCAGCGGGTGATCGTGCTCACCGATGACCCGATGGCGGCACAACGGCTTTTCGCCCGTCATGACGCGGTGGCGTCCGGGGTGTTGCTGGCCCGCGATCTGGTGGCCGCGCCCGGCAATATCTTGGGGCCATCCGACTTGGTCGAACAGGCCCGCCGGCTCGCCCCGCTGGGGGTCGGGCTAAAGCTTGTCGATCCGACCGAACACGGCTTGAACTTGCTGGCGGCGGTGGGGCAGGCCAGCCGGCGCAGGCCGGTGCTGGCGGAACTGCACTGGAAGGGCGGCGCTGATGGGGACAAGCCGCTGGTCCTGGTGGGCAAGGGGATTACCTTCGATAGCGGCGGCCTCTCGCTCAAGCCGGCCGAACACATGGAAGAGATGAAGGGCGATATGGGCGGCGCGGCGGCGGTGATCGGGGCGCTTCGGGCCATTGCCGGGCGCAAGGCGGCGGTCAACGTCGTCGGCGTGCTGGCCATCGCCGAAAATATGCCCGGCGCCGGGGCGCTGCGACCCGGCGATGTTATTCGCTCGTATCGGGGGCTGACGGTGGAGGTGGTCGATACCGACGCCGAGGGCCGGCTGGTGTTGGCCGACGCCTTGGCGTGGGCGTGCGCCACCTTGCGCCCGCGCGCCATCGTCGATGCCGCCACCCTGACCGGGGCGGTGGTCCGCGTGCTGGGGCGTCATCACGCCGGTCTTTACAGCAACCGCGACAGCTTGGCGGCGCGGCTGCTGAAACTGGGATTGGCCGAGGATGAAGCCTTGTGGCGGCTGCCCCTGTCGGCTTCATGCGATGATGATTTCCGCTCCGATATCGCCGATTGGAAGAATTGCGGCTGGGGAAAGGTGCCAGACAATGACGATGCCGCCCGCTTCCTCCAGCATTTCGTCGCCCCGGCGGTGCCGTGGGCGCATCTGGACATCGCCGGAACGGCAGAGGCGGACGAAGACCACCTGTTCGGCCCCAAAGGCGCCACCGGCTTCGCTGTGCGCTTGTTCGACGCCCTGGCCGGGGGGTAAGCTGCGGTCATGACCCAGATCGGCTTTTATCACCTGTTGCGGCTGCCCTTGGACCAGGCCTTGCCCAAACTGCTGGAAAAAGCGGTTCAGGCGGGGTTACGGGTGGTGGTGATGGGCGGATCAAGCGAACGGGTGGAGCATTTGAACGCCGCCTTGTGGACCTATACCGAGGAATCATGGCTGCCGCATGGCTCGGCTCGCGATGGCGCGGCGGCGGAGCAGCCGATCTGGCTGACCGAGCAAGACGAAAACCCCAACAAGGCGACCGTCTTGGTCTTGTGCGACGGCGCCCGCCCGGCCGCCATGGCCGGATGGGATCGCTGCCTCGATCTGTTCGACGGCAACGACGAAGCCGCCGTCAACGCCGCCCGCGACCGTTGGAAGACATGGAAGGCGGAGGGGCACGAACTGGTCTATTACCAGCAGACCGAACGCGGTGGTTGGGAGGAAAAATCAAGGACTTATACCAAGTCCCATTGATCAGAACCCATGTGCCCACTGGCGCAACCCGATGGACATGATGGTCCAGGGCTGATCG
>NZ_JAGTUF010000021.1 GCF_018224925.1 Magnetospirillum sulfuroxidans
ATAAAAGCCCGTGCCGCTTCGAGGCCGAAGCTGCATAGACAGAGAAACGCTCTCCACTCTTTCCGGGCAAGTCCAGTGACGGATATGGTTTTCTTGAATGCCGTCATGACGGAACTTAAAACAAAAAATATCTACATCGCCGAGGCTGGAATTAACAACGTCCCTGGAATTATTGCGGATGTCCGCGGTTATGCCTGGGCCAATGCCTACCCGTGCTATCTTTCGCGGCTTAAAACCCGGGGGATATCAGCCTATACAAGCGACCCATCCACATGCCCTTCGGCCACGCCCTAACCAAATCCCCATGCGTTTCACGCACGGGGATTTGACATGAGGCACGGCTTGCCTTGTCCTGCGCGTCGCCTGTTAAAGGAAGGGAAGCTCAAGGAACAAGGTGTAGGCATCGACCAGCAGAAATAAGCCCATTCCACCGGTCACATAGCTGCCCAACATGATGTATCGCAGGCCGGTAATCAAATATACCGACATTAAGACGATGGCGATCTGAAACAATGTTTCGGAAAAGTCGAAATACGGATCGATTTTAACGGATTCACTGTGCTGATCAGAGAATGCCTTGGCTTGTTCAAGCAGTTCTTTTTTGCCGTCATTTTCTTTCGGGTCGGATTCGTAGCGCTGAATCGTGGCCTTGTACTGATCGATCTTGGCTTGAACTTCCGCACGGGCGGCCGCCGGCATGGTGGGTTGGGTGACCAGCATCAGATTCATCTGATCGACGCTGATCTTGTATAAAGTTTGCCGAGCATTCTTGGCTTGGAAATAATTATAGGTATCACTCATTTTGATGACGGATGTCATCATGTCTTCACCATTATTGCCGCCGCCGAGGCCGCAAACGGCAAGAAGAACAGCCAGGAATGAGATGTAAATGGCATTCCATTTGCTGTTTTTGCTGTCGCCAAGCTCTTCAATTTTCTCTTGAATCTCGCCGACATCGACGCCTGCCATGATGTATCTCCGTGTTTTTGTTTGGTTGAAGGGAAGGGTTTGGCATAATTTCGGCATATGATAGATGAATAAGTGAAGGCGGGAAACAGGGGGTTGGTGTACCGGCTTAAAGCTGTGGCGACGCCTGAAACATATGGATACGGTGATTCTGCCGTGATCGGGGCGGCAGGCAATCTGTTACAGTGCGGACCTACGCCAATAAGGGGGAATGAGGGCATGCTGACATTGGACGATCTGGCGGATGTCGGGCGCATGGTCGCCATCGACGCCGAAACCACCGGGTTTCGCATTCCCGGCGCGGCCGAGATCAAAAAAATGCCCAAAGGGATGAAACTGCCCGGCATTGTCATCGAGATCGGCTGCCTGGAAGTGCTGCGCGACGGTGACGGCTGGAAGACCGGGGAAAGCTGGCAGCGCCGGATTCAGCCCGGCGGCCCCATCGCCAAGGCCTCGATCGCCATCCATGGCATCACCCAGGCGGATTTGAAGGATGCCCCGCTGTTTCGTGACGTTCTTGATGAATTCGAGGATTTCATCGGCCAGGATGTCTTGCTGGCCCATAGCGCCGTCAACGAAATGGATTTCCTTAATTTCGAATATGCCCGCGTTGGACGCTGCGGCTTCGACGAGGTGATCTTCGGCAGCAGCGATTTCGTCTGCACGCAGAATTTGTCACGGCAATTTTTTCCCGGCGTTCCCGGATCGCTGGATGTTTTGTGTGATCGGCTGTGGATCGACCGCTCGGATCGGTTCCAGCATCACGGCGCCTTGCTTGATGCCATGTTGACCGCCGAAGCCTTCATCAAGATGAGCGGCGGGTTCGTCCAAGACGATACCCGCTCGGTCAGCTTCGGCGGTCCTTCTCAGGGATAAAGGCGGTTTTTACCGCCCGGCCAATGAACTGATCCGTTGGATCAGTTCATGCCGAGACGGCCGGCTCAAATGCCGCTCGGGCTTGCCGGCAGCCGGAACGGATCATTTCAAAGGGCGGCCGGGATTACAGCACCTGACGATACAGTTCGCACACATCGGCATGGCTCATCGGCCGGGGATTGGTGGCGATCAGACGCTGGATTTGCGTCACCACTTCCTCGGCCATGGACGGGATGTCGTCGGCGGTGACCCCCAGAGCGGACAGCCGGGTTTCCAGCCCGCCCCAGCCGGCCATGGCTTCCATGGCGGTGACGAAGGCTTCGGCCGCCGCCGCCGGGGTGGCGAAGCTTTGGCCGGGCAACAGGCAGGGGGCCAGTTGGGCGTACAGGCTTTCGGCCGCCGGCAGGTTGAAGCGCAAGACCGGCCCCATGACGATGGCGTTGGAATGGCCGTGCGGCACATGGAAGCGAGCCCCCAGCGGATAGGCCAAGGCGTGGATGGCGGCGACCGAGGCATTGACGAAGGCCATGCCGCCGAGCATGGAGCCTTCCAGCATGGCGGCGCGCGATTCCAGATCGCCGCCATTGGCCAGCACGCGGGGCAAGTGGGTGGCCAGCAGCGCCAGCCCCTTTTGCGCGAAGCAATCGGCCATGGGGTTCTTGCGGGTCCGGCTGGTAAAGCCTTCGATGGCGTGAACCATGGCGTCCAGGGCGGTGGCCGCCGTCACCTTGGCCGGCATGCCGACGGTCAGTTCGGCATCCAGCAACGCGATATCGGGCAACAATTGCGGCGTATAGACCGCTTTCTTTTCGTGCGCTTCGTTGGTGACCACCGAGACCCAGGTGACTTCAGAGCCGGTGCCGGCGGTGGTCGGCACCTGGATCAGCGGCAACCGGCCGCCGATGGCCATGTCGGTGCCGAAAATTTCGGTGATACCTTGCGTCGAGCGGGTCAGCAGCGCCACCACCTTCGCCGTGTCCAAGGACGAGCCGCCGCCCAGACCGATGATTCCATCGGCCTGGGACTGGCGGGCAAAAGCCACGGCGGCTTCAACCATGGCCACCGGCGGATCGGCGGCGACCTTGTCGAACAGGGCGGGGCTCAACCCGCCTTGGTTCAACACGGTCATGGCCCGTGCGGCGATGCCGCACCCGACGATGCCGGGATCGGTGACGATCAGCGGCCGGGTGATGCCCAGATCGGCGCACAGGCTGGCCAATTGCGCCAAGCCGCCGATCTGGGAGATAATCCGCGGCGCGGTGCGGAAGGTAAAAGCCGTCATGGCGTCTCTCCTTACTTGATGCCGCCCAGGCACAGATACTTGATTTCGACGAAATCATCGGTGCCGTATTTCGAGCCTTCGCGGCCGATACCCGATTCCTTGACGCCGCCAAAGGGGGCGACTTCGGTCGAGATGATGCCTTCGTTGATGCCGACGATGCCGTATTCCAACTGTTCGGCCACCCGCCACACCCGAGCGATGTCACGGGCATAGAAATAGGCGGCCAGACCGAATTCGGTGTCGTTGGCCATCCGCACGGCCTCGGCCTCGGTCTTGAATTTGAACAGCGGCGCCACCGGGCCAAAGATTTCCTGGCGAGCGACGTCCATGTCAGGGGTGACCTCGGTCAGGATGGTCGGTTCGAAAAAGCCGTGGCCCAGGGCGTGACGCTTGCCGCCCAGCACCACCTTGGCCCCCTTGGCCACGGCGTCGCCGATCAGGCGTTCGACCTTTTCCACCGCGTTCTGGTTGATCAAGGGGCCTTGTTGGCTGTCGCCGCCCAGGCCGGGACCGACCTTGAACGCCGCCACCGCCGCCGCCAGCTTGGCGGTAAAGGCGTCATAGACGCCTTCTTGCACCAGCAGACGGTTGGCGCAAACGCAGGTCTGGCCGGCATTGCGGTATTTCGAGGCCAAGGCCCCTTGCACGGCGGCATCAAGATCGGCGTCGTCGAAAACGATGAACGGGGCGTTGCCTCCCAGTTCCAAACTGACCTTTTTCACCGTGTCGGCGCATTGCTTCATCAGCAATTTGCCGACCTGGGTCGAGCCGGTGAAGGACAATTTGCGCACCAGCGGGTTGCCGGTCAGTTCACCGCCGATGGCGGCACCGTGACGGGCGGTGACGACGTTGAAAATTCCCGCCGGCACACCGGCCCGTTCGGCCAGCACCGCCAAGGCCAAAGCCGATAACGGCGTGTCTTCCGCCGGCTTGACCACCACCGGGCAACCGACGGCCAGGGCCGGGGCGCATTTGCGGGTGATCATGGCGATGGGGAAGTTCCACGGCGTGATGGCGGCGACGACGCCGATGGGTTCCTTAAGGACGAGGATGCGCTTGTCGGCGCCGTGGGCCGGAATGGTGTCGCCATAGACGCGCTTGGCTTCCTCGGCGAACCATTCAAGGAAATTGGCGCCATAGACCACCTCGCCGCGCGCCTCGGCCAGCGGCTTGCCCTGTTCGGTGGTCATCAGCACCGCCAGATCGTCGGCATTGGCCAAGATCAAATCGTACCATTTGCGCAAGATGTTGGCGCGGTCCTTGGCGGTCTTGGCCCGCCAGGCCGGCCAGGCGGCATTGGCCGCGGCGATGGCGCGGGCGGTTTCAGCCGCGCCCATGTCGGGCACGGCGCCGATCAGGCTGGCATCGGCGGGATTGGAGACCGGGAAGGTGGCGCCGGAATCGGCGTCCACCCAGGCGCCGCCGACATAGGCTTGGGCGCGCAACAGGGACGGATCGGAAAGCTGCATGATCGAATGTCCTTGGGGGTCAGGCGTGAGCGGGAAGCATCAGGGTTTGGAGCGCGGCGCGCATGGCGTCGGGCACCCGCGTCGGTCGGTTGCTGGCGCGGTCCACATAGACGTGGACGAAATGGCCGGCGGCCGAGACGGTATTGTCGTCGTTGCGGAACAGCCCGACCTCGTAGCGGACCGAGCTGTTGCCCAGATGGGCGACGCGCAAGCCGGCTTGGACGACGTCGGGAAAGGCGAGCGAGCTGAAATAGGCGCACGAGGTTTCGATGACCAGACCGATCACCGTGCTGTTGATGTAATCCAACAGGCCTTGTTCAATCAGCCACTGGTTCACCACGGTGTCGAAATAGCTGTAATACTGGACGTTGTTGACGTGACCATAGACGTCGTTGTCCATCCACCGGGTGGGGATGGGCAGGAAGTGGGCGTAATCGGCCCGCGTCTCGTTCTTGGCGGCCATGAAAGGGCTTCCTTAATAGACGGATCGGTACAAGGCCAGGGCATCGGCCTCGGTGACGTCGCGGGGGTTGTTGATCAGCAGGCGCTGAATGGCCATGACGTCCTTGGCCATCATCGGCAGATCGGTCTCGCTGACGCCGACATCGCGCAGGCGCTGGGCAAAGGGCATTTCCGCCACCAACGTGTCCATGGCGTCGATGAAGGCGTTACTTGCCTCGGTGGCGGAGGCGAAGACCTGCCCGGGCAGGATGATTGCCGCCAATTTGGCATAAGAGCGGCGGGCCACTTCCGCGTTGAAGCGCAGGACCGGCACCAGGACCAGGGCGTTGGAATGGCCATGCGGGACATGGAAATGCCCGCCCAGCGGATAGGCCAGGGCGTGAACGGCGGCGACCGGGGCGTTGGCGAAGGCCATGCCGGCCAGCATCGAGCCTTGCAGCATGGCGTTGCGGGCATCCAAATCGCCGCCGTCGGCGATGACCTTGCGGATGTTGAAGAACAGCAGTTCCAGCGCCTTGATCGCCAATCCGTCGGAGAGCGGGTTTTTCTTGTGGCGGGTGGTGAAGGCTTCGATGGCGTGAACCATGGCGTCGATGCCGGTCATGGCGGTGACCGCCGCCGGCAGGCCGGTGGTCAAGGCGCCGTCCAGCACGGCGATGTCCGGGTACAGCAGCGGCGAGACCACACCCTTTTTTTCGTGGGTGGGGGTGGTGACGATGGCGATGGGGGTGACCTCGGAGCCGGTGCCGGCGGTGGTCGGCACCTGGATCAGCGGCAGGCGCGGCCCCTTGGCCAGACCGATGCCATAGATGTCGGGTAAGGCTTGCGGATTGCCGGCCAGCAGGGCGACCAGCTTGGCGGTATCCAGCGACGAACCGCCGCCCAGGCCGACGACGCCGTCGATGCCGGCGGTGCGGGCGCTGGCGACGGCGGCATCGACCGAGGCTTCCGGCGGGTCGGCCTGGACGTCGGAAAATACCTCGACGGCGACCTTGGCGGCAGCGAAACCGTCAAGCACCGGGGCAAGGATGCCGGCCTGAACCAGCCCCTTGTCGGTGACCAGCAGAACTTTGCGCAGGCCCAATTCGGCGGCCAGCGTCCCCAGCTTGGCGGCGGCGCCGGTTTCACAGATGATGCGCGGCGTGGTTTCGAAAACGAAATTGGTCATGGGTTTTCACTCCCTGATGTGCCGGCGGTGACGACGCCGCGTTCAATGCGATAGACGCTGTCGACCAGATCGGCGGAATGGACGGCATCGGATTCCGACAAGATCACCGACAAACCTTCCTGGCGCAGCCGGCCGATGACCTCGGTCAGGCGGCGCGACAGCACCGGGGCGACGCCCTCGAACGGCTCGTCCAGCAACAGCAGGCGGCGGCCGGGCATCAGGGCGCGGGCCAACGCCACCAGCTTTTGCTGGCCGCCGGACAATTGCAGGGCGCGGCGGGCGCGGAAATCGGCGACCTCGGGCATCAGCCCATAAATCCATTCCAGCCGGGTGGGAAAATCGGCCAAACCGTTGGCCCAGGCCGGCAGCAGGATGTTTTCCTCGACCGTCAATTGCGGGATCAGCCGTCGGTCTTCGGGCAGATAGCTGACCCCCATGCCGGCGCGGCGGTGGCCGGGGACGGCGGTGACGTCGGTGCCGTGAATGGTGATGGCTCCGGATTCCACCGGCAACAATCCCATGATCGAGCGCAGCAAGGTGGTCTTGCCGGCGCCGTTGCGGCCGACCAGACCGACCATGGCGCCTTCGGGAACGTCAAAGGCGACGTCGCGCAGCACCGGGATCTGTTCGATGCGGACGTTCAGGTTGCGGACGCTGAGGGTCATGCCTTGCTCCTGCTTTTTTCGCTGGCGGGGGCGCCGTGGCCGTGGCCGATGACCAGTTCGCGCACGCGGTTGTCGGCGAACACCTGGGCCGGGATGCCGTCGCTGATGATTTCGCCGCTATAAAAAGCCAGGACGCGGCTGACATAACGCTCGACGATTTCCATGTCGTGCTCGACGAACAGCACGGTGACGCCGTGATGGCGAACGGCGCGCATGACGGTATCCATCAGCGGGAACTTTTCCTCGACCGACACGCCCGAGGTGGGTTCGTCCAGCAACAGCATGCGCGGCGTGCCGATCAGGGCCATGGCGATGTCGATCAGCTTGCGCGCGCCTTGCGGCACGGCGCTGACCAGGGAATCACGGAACCGTTCGACGCCGAATTCGGTCAAGATCTCGTCGGCCTGACGCAGGCGCGCCGGGGTGGAGACCGGATTGAGGAACGACGGACGCGGGCTTTCCGCCGCAACTAAGGCGATCAGCATGTTTTCCAACACCGACAGCTCAGGGAACAATTGCGCCACCTGGAACGACCGGGCCATGCCCATGCGGATGATCTTGCGCGGCGCCTTGCCGATCAAGGTATGGCCTTCGAAGCGGATGTCGCCCGATGATGGCGGCAGATAGCCGGTCACCATGTTGATGAAGGTGGTCTTGCCGGCGCCGTTGGACCCGATGACTCCGACCACTTCGCCCGCTTCGATGCGAACATTGATGTCCTTGGCGGCGATGACCGCGCCGAAGCTGCGGCACAGGCCCTTGGTTTCAAGAATGGGGGTGCTCATGCCTTGACCCTCCGGTTGCGGCTGACCAGGCTCCACAGGCCCTTGGGCAGGAAGATGATGATGCCCAGCAGCACCAGGCCCAGGATCATCTGCCAGGTGTGCGGGGTGAACTCGATGGCGTAGGTGCGGACAAAGGCGAACAGCACGGCGGCGACGAAGGGCGCCGCCACATGCATGGTGCCGCCCAGCAGGGCGATGAAGACGAATTCGCCCGAGGTGGTCCAAAAAGCCATTTCCGGGTCGATATGACCGGTGGCCAGGGCGGTCAGGCCGCCGCCCAGCGCCGATACCGCCGCCGCCACCAGATATTGCGCGTACAAGATCCAGCGCGGCGACAGGCCCAGATACTCGACACGGATTTCGTTCTCGCGGATCGCCTCGCACACCCGGCCGATGCCGGCATGCTGACTGCGGTACAAGAACAAGGCGCAGGCGCAAGAGACCACCACGGTCAGGATGTAGACGGCGATCTTTTGATTGGCGCCGTCGAAGGTGACGCCCAGATAGGACACGCCATGGACGTTGAAGCCGTCGGTCGAGCCCAGGGTCTGGCTTTTGACCAGGACGCCGAACAAGATCATCGACAAGGCCAGGGACAGCATGGCGAAAAAGATATCGCGGTAGCGGGTCATCAGCAGGCCGATCACCGCCGCCAACCCGACCGAGGCGACCAAGCCCAAGGCCAACAGGGCAAAGGCGTCATGGATGCCCAGCAGATTGCCGCCCAGGCCGATGGCATAGCCGCCGACGCAGAAAAACAATCCCTGGCCGAACGACACCAGCCCGGCGCGCATCTGCACGACGACGCCTTGGACCACCAGGGCCTTGGCCAGGGCCAAGGTCAGGATGAAGGTCAGCCAATGGGGCAGCACAAAGGCCCCGGCGACCAGAATGGCGGCGGTGGCGATCAGCCACAGCCCGGTTCGATCGATGTAGGTCATCAGATTTTCCTTGCCACGGTGCGTCCGAACAGGCCTTGCGGGCGAACCGCCAGGACCAGCGACATGACGCCGTAAATGACGAACAGCTCGATTTCAGGAGCCAGATGCACGGCCATGGATCGGGTCAGACCGACCAGCAGGGCGCCGACCACGGCGCCTTCGATGCTGCCCAATCCGCCAACCACGACCACGGCGAAGGCCAAGACGATGACCTCGACGCCGATGCCGGGCGAAACCGAGATGGACGGCGCGGTCAAGGCGCCGGCCAGGGCGCCCAAGGTGGTGCCGACGATGAAGGTGCCGGCGAACATCAGGCGGACGTTGACGCCCATGGCGACGGCGATTTCGCGGTCATGGATGACGGCGCGCAGCACCTTGCCGGTATGGGTGCGGTTGAGGACGAACCAGCACAACCCGCCGACCACCACCGAGGCGCCGACCAGGGCCAGATCGTAATTGGCGAAGGCCAATTCACCGATCATCGAGCGTCCGAGCAACGAATAAGGCTGATAGGTGAAATAGGGATCAACGCCGAAGACCAGCTTGGTGGCGTCTTCCAAGATCAGCAGCAAGGCATAGGTGACGATCACCATCAGCAATTCGTTGCGCTTGTACATGAAGCGCAACAGGCCTTGCTCGATGACAAATCCGACCACCAACCCGGCCAGCAAGGCGCAGCCGACCAGGATGGCATAGCTCCAATAGGGGTTTGCTTCGCCGTTGCTCGAGAAGTACCAGCCGACCAAAGAGGCGGCGCTATAGGCGCCAATGGCATAGAAGCTGCCATGGGCCATGTTCAGGATCCGCATGACCCCGTAGATGACGGTCAGGCCGGCGGCGACCAGGAACAGCCAGGATGCGTAGATCATCCCGTCCATCAAGATGGCGTAAAAGGTGGTCATGTCGGTTAGTCTCCGCATGCGGGCAGGGGGCAAGGCCCCGACGTTCATGCCTTATCCTTCGGCATGTTGGCCGGGTCCTGGGGTGGGGGACGGCAAGCCGCCCCCCGCTATCAGGTTAGTTGCCGCACTTGGCGCCGGGGAAACCGGCCTTGATCCACTCGGCGGCGGTGGTGCCGTCGGGCGGGGTCACGCAATCGCCGGCATAGGATTTGACGTTGGCGAGGCTGGCCTGCTTGGTCTTGGCGTCATAGCGGTATTCGCCATAGCTGATGCCTTGCAGGGCCTGGTGGCCGTTGGCGCGGGACATGGCGACGGTGCCCGACACCGATTCGAAGGTCAGGTTGGTGAAGGCGTCGAGAACCTTTTCCTTTTCCGGCACGATGCCGGTCTTGCCGGCGGCGGCCTTTTCGGCGGCGGCCTTCAGACCCAGGATGGCTTGGGCCATCTTATAGGCCGGATAGGACGGCGCCATTTCGACTTGGGCGACATAGGATTTGTGGAACCATTCCGACAATTCGTTCTTGGGGGCGAACGCGCCGAACGGACCACGGGCACCCAGGATCAGGCCGTTGGGGGCCTGGCCCTTGAGACGGTCAAGC
Organism: Magnetospirillum sulfuroxidans; assembly: GCF_018224925.1. Classification (GTDB taxonomy): domain Bacteria; phylum Pseudomonadota; class Alphaproteobacteria; order Rhodospirillales; family Magnetospirillaceae; genus Magnetospirillum; species Magnetospirillum sulfuroxidans. The sequence continues at coordinate 10,116 of NZ_JAGTUF010000021.1, forward strand.
GCCGATTCGCCGCAGGTCAGGATGGCGGCGCTTTTGTCGAACAGGCCGCGGGCGGCGCCCTGCAGAACAAAGGCTTCCATGTCGCCACCCCAGAAGCTGGTGTGGATGACGTCGGGCTTGGAAACGGCGATGGCCGAAATCTCGGCGCCGTACTGGCCCTGGAACAGCTTGGGGAATTGTTCGGTGGCGATCTTGGTTTCCGGCTTCAGCTGAGTCAAGGCGGCGCGGAAATCGGCCCACGAATCCTGGCCCCAGGCGTAGTTCTGCTGAATGCTGGCCACGGCCGAGGTCTTGCGGTTGGTGTCGACGACATAGCGGGCGGCGCCGATATTGTCGATGGCGGCATCCAGGCCGGTGCGGAAGACGTAGCGCGGAGTCTTGTTTTCTTCGAACAGGCGCGAGGTGCCGCAATCGAACATGACGGTGGGAACCTTCAGTTCCTCGGCCACCGGCGAAATGGCCAGGCAATCGCCCGACGAGATATAGCCGACGACGGCATCGACCTTGTGGCGTTCGGCCAGATTGCGGAATTCTTCCACCTGCTTGGTGGCGCCGCCGTTTTCATCGATGACGACGGTTTCGATTTCCAGGCCGTTGATGCCCTTTTGGCCGTAAGGACCGGGAACCTTGCCTTCGTTCAGAGCATTGATCAGCAGTTTGGCGCCATTGATGGACGGTACGCCGAACGGCCCGGCGGCGCCGCCGGACAGAAAGGTGACGACGCCAAGGCGGAATTTGCCGTTCTCAGCCGCGACGGACGGGCTGGCGACGGCGGTGATGGCGGCGGCGGCAATGGTGGCGACGGCCATGGGCCGAACGATGTGCTTCAATCTTTTCACGAAGACCTCCCAGTCTAGTTTGCTGTCATTCGATAAGTTCAACCGCCCCGGCGGCCTTGGCGCGTCGAGAGCGGACCAGTTCGGGCAAAGGACGCAAGTCCTCGGCCCCATAGACCGTCCATTTGCCCAGCATGACCTTGGCTGGTGGATAGGCCGTATTGGCCACCACTTCGCCCACCGCTTGGGTCTGGACGATCTGGTGGGTGTCGGGATCAATGAACGAGTTAAAGCCGTCGGGATCCTCGGGCAGGTGCAGTTCCAGGCCTTCCAGCGCCGTGATCACCGCCCCCATGTCGGTGGCGCCGCCGGCTTTGGTGACGGCGCGGGCGATGGCCATGATGCCGCTATAGGCGCCTTCGGCGGCGTAGGTGGGGAAACGTCCCTCGGCCTGGCGGAAGGTCTCGACGAAACGGCGGTTGGTGTCGGTGTCCGGCCAGTTGTTATGGTGGCGGGCCGACAAGATCAGACCCGGCGGCGGCTTGTCGCCCAGGGACAACATGACCTCGTAATTGCCGCCGGTATCGAAATTGGCCAGGCGGATGCGGGTGAAGAAATCGGTGGTGCGCGCTTGTTTGAGAAAGGCGACGAAGTCGCCGCCCCACAACGAGGTGACGACGATGTCGGGCTCGGCCTTCAACATGGCCTGGATATAGGCGGAGTAATCCGGCTCGTATAATTTCGGCCAGAACATGCCGACGCTTTCATAGCGCACGCCCAAATGTTCCAGATTGCTTTGGAAGTCGCTCCACGACACATGACCGTAATCATAATCGGGGCCGATATAGGCCAGCCGCTTCCACCCGGTCTTTTTCTGCAATTCAGCCAGATAACGAGCGCCAGCCGCCATCGAGGTATAGGAATCGTTGCTGACGCGGAAATAATAAGGGTGCAGCCCTTCGATGGTCAGCCGCGACGAAGCGTGATCGGTGCCGACCATCACCACCTTGTTCTTCAGCGCCACCTTGCTGACCGCTTGGGCGACGCCGGAACTGACCATGCCGCACAAAAAGCGGGCCTTGTCGTGGGCGATGAAATCCTCGGCCATGCGCACGGCATAAGAGGCTTTGGAGCGGTCGTCATCGACGATCACCCGCAGACGCGGGGCATCGGCTTCGGCGGCCAGTTCGGCCAAAGCCAGCTTGATGCCGGCGACACTGTCCTTGCCGTAGATGGCGGCGCGGCCGGTCATCGGGTACAGGCAGCCGATGGTGACTTGCGCCTGGGTCGCCGGCAAGCCCAGCTCGACACGGGCCAGCGCCGGCGCGGACCACGTCCCGCCGATGATGCCAATGCCAAGACAAGCGATTGCCGCGCCACGGCGCGCACACGAATATGCCAACAAGACGACCTCCCGATGTCCGGTTCCGTTCGATGATCGGCCCGGCGCTTTTGGAACCAGGAAGCGCAAAGGCCGTGCCAATCGCCATTTTCCTGGAAAATCCGCGGAAAGTGGCGTTTTCACAATTGGAAAAGAGATGATCGCGAGCGGTTTCCGCGCATCATGCGCGGGGGCTTGAGCGGTTTCCGCTCAGTCCATGCCCAGGCGTTGCAGTCGCCGTTTCAGGGCATGGCGGGAAATTCCCAGAACCTCGGCCGCCCGGCCCTTTTGTCCGCCGGCTTCGCGCAAGGCGTCTTCCAGCAAAATCCGTTCGGCATCGGCCAAGACGGCGGTGATGACCGCCGGCGCGGGAAAGCTGGTGGCGCTCATGTCGGCGGGTAAATCGGCGGGGTGGATGGTTTGACCGGGCCGCAAGATGGTCAGCCGTTCCACCAGATTTTTCAATTCGCGGACGTTGCCGGGCCAGGGATAAGCGCGCAACACCCGTTCGGTCTCGGCGGCGAAGCGGATTTGGCTGACATTTTCCTCGCGGCAGAAGCGTTCGGCGAAGCTTTGCGCCAGCACTAAAATATCATCGCCGCGTGCCCGCAACGGCGGCAGCGGAATATGGATCACGTTCAGGCGATAGAACAAATCCTCGCGGAACCGGCCGCGGCGGACTTCATCTTGCAGATCGCGGTTGGTGGCGGCGACCACCCGCACATCGGCCTTTTGCGTCCGCCCCGATCCCAGGGCGCGGTAATCGCCGTTTTCGAGGAAATGCAGCAGCTTGGCCTGTAACAGCAGCGGCAATTCGCCCACTTCGTCCAAGAATAAGGTGCCGCTATCGGCCAGGCTGACCAGACCGACCCGCTTTTGGTGGGCGCCGGTAAAGGCGCCTTTTTCCACCCCGAACAATTCCGCCTCGATCAGTTGTTCGGGCAGCGAGGCGCAGTTGATTTCGATGAACGGGCCGTTGGCGCGGGGGCTAAGGCTATGGATGGCGCGGGCCACCAGGGCCTTGCCGGTTCCCGATTCGCCCAGCAGCAGCACGCGGGCGGAATTCGAGGCGGCGATCAGGCGGATGGTGTCGGAAAGCGCCTGCATGGCCGGGCTGGACCCGATCAGGGTACCGGCGCTTTGCACCGCGCCCTGGCGATGAAAGGCGATTTCGCTGGTCAGTCGTTCGCGTTCCAGCACCGAGGTGATGACGTGGAACAAATCATCCAGCTCGAACGGCTTGGTCAGATAATCGGCGGCCCCCAGCTTCACCGCGCGGACGGCGGCGCGGGTGTCGCCGTGGGCGGAAATCATGATCACCGGCAAATCGGGATTGCTTTGGTGCAGGCGTTCCAGCACCTCCATGCCCGACATATCCGGCAAATGCAGATCCAGCAGCACGATTGCCGGCTCGGTGCGGGCGATCAGGGCCAGGCCTTCGGTTCCGCTGTGGGCGGCATGGGCGATGTAGCCCTCGCCCTTGAGGGCAAAGCTGAGCGAACGCACCAGCGCCGCTTCGTCGTCGATGATCAGCACCGATGCGCTCATGCGCGTTCTCCCGCTAGCGGCAGGCGGACCTGGACCCTGGTCCCGTGGCCGGCCCGGCTGTGAATATCCAAGGCGCCGCCGTTCAGCTCGATCAATTGCCGGGAAATGGCCAGCCCCAAACCGGTGCCTTGCGGCTTGGTGGTGAAGAACGGCGCGGTTACGCGCGGCAGAATATGGGCGGGAATGCCGCCGCCCTGGTCCTCGACCTGCAACAAGGCGTGGGCGGAGCCGTCGGCGTCGGCGGTCACCGTCACCCGGCTGCCCGATGGCGCCGCCTGCACGGCGTTGATGACCAGATTGAGCATGACCTGAATGATCTGGTCGCGGTCGGTCTGGATGACCAGCCGGCTGTCGCCTTGGATAGACAATGTCACCTGGCGTTCCGCCGCCAGCGGCGTCATCAGCCGCAGCAGGCGGTTCAGCAGATCATCCATGGGCAAGGCGATGGTCTGCGGCGGATGCGGGCGGCCAAAGGCCAAAACGTCATCCATCACCCGTGCCAGCCGGTCGATTTCCGCCCCCACGTCTTCTAAAAGGTCCAGCCGCTCGTGATCTTTTTCGCCACGGGCCAAAGCCTGGACGCTGGTCTTGATGGTGGCCAGGGGGTTGCGGATTTCGTGGGCGACGCCGGTGGCGAATTCGCCCAGCACCGCCAATCGTTCCACCCGCAACATCCGGTCCATGGTGTCTTGCAGGCGGGTGGCCATGACGTTGAAGGCTTTGGCGACGTTGCCGATCTCGTCATCGCCTTCGACGGCGATACGGTAATCCAGGCGTCCAGCGGCGACCGCCTCGGCCCCGTGGGTCAAGGGCTCGACCCGATGGCGCAGGCGGCTGGCCAGACGGGCGAACAGCACCACGATCACCGTGGCGGCGACGATGGCGGCCAGATACAGGCCCTGGCGGGCGGCGACGAAGGGACTGAGGAGCTGGTCCGGGTCGATGACCAGCAAAGGTTGCCAGCCGGGCAGGAATTCCGGCCCAGCGACGATTTGGCGGCCGGGAATCACCGCCAGTCCCAAGGCGTCGAAATAGCCTGCCGGCGTCTTCAAGATCGGCTGAACGATCCCGGCCAGCGACGATCCGCCCAGCAATTCGGTCACCGAGGCCAGACGCACATGCAAGGCGATGGTGCCGGCGCTTTGGCCGTTATGCTGGTTGCGCAGGGTTTGACGGACCAGGAACCAGCCGGATTGGCCGTCTTGGGGCGGGGCGGGGCCGATGATTTCAAGGTCGCCGGCCTTGGTGACCGGCATGTCGCGCACGGAAAACGGCTGATCGGACCAGTAGGGCGGCCCCGACGCCGCTTGTCCGGCCACCACCCGAACCAAGCCGCCATCGGCGGCGAAAAACAAGATGCCGTACAAATCGGGCATGTCGGCCTCGATGCGCAGCAAGGTGCTGGCTTCGCCGCCAGGGTCGATGCCGGCGGCGGCAAAGGCGGGGATGGTCGGGTAGTTGGACAGGGTTTCGATCTGATAGATGCGACCGTCGAAAAATGATCCCAGCTTGCTGCCCACCGCCGACAATTGCGCGGTCAGGCGTTCGCCGGTGATTTGCTCCAGCAGGGCGCTGGCATAGCGATCGTACAGGGCGCCGACGATGACCATGGGCACGACCGAGCCAAGCAGGGAAATCAGAAAATATTTGCGGACAATGCTGCTGCCCAGACGCATGACAAATCCTAATCGGTCACCATTTCCCCTAAGCGGCGGGGGTGGCGATCAAACCCGTTCGCTTGCCGCCCAAGATGGCGGCGGCGGCGATATTGCCATAAACGTTGAGCAGGGTCAGCGGCGGGTCAAGCACCGGCTCTAGCGCGATCAGCAAGACGATGGCCACTTCCACCGGTACGCCGAAGGGCGAAAGCAGCACCGCCAGCAAGGTCATCGAGGCGATGCCGGGGGCGCCGGTCATGGCGCAGGCGACCAAAATGCCGCCAACCATCACCAGCAAGGCGGCGTCGATGCCGATGGGCAAGCCGTAAAGCTGAAGGACGAAAACCGAACTGATCACCACATGCAGCACGTTGCCCAATGGATACAGGCTGACCCCTAACGGCAGCACCATCTGCGCCGCTTGGCGGCCCAACCCCAATTTCAGTTCAACCGCCCGCAATGCCGTCGGCAGGCTGGCGATGCTGGAAGCGGTGCCAAAGGCGGTGAATAACGGTTCGCGCACCTTGGCCAGCACGGTCAGCGGCCGGATGCCGGTGCGGGCTGAAATCACCAGGGTGAGGACCATGATCATTCCGATCACCAGGGCGTAGATGGTGGCGATCAGCCGGCCCAGGGCAATGAACATGTCGCTGCCGCCTTGGGCGGCGTGATTGGCCATCAGCGCCAGCAGACCAAAGGGCAAGCCAACCTGAATCCAGCCCATGACCTTGACCAGGGCGTTGTAAAAGGCATCCAGCACGCCGATGGCTTGGCCGCCTTGTTCGTTGCCCAGCTTGCCCAGCCCCAGCCCCAGCAGCAGCGAGAACAGCAACAGGGCCAAGGTGTGGCCTTCGGCGGCGGCGCGGACAATGTTGGTGGGCACGATCATTTGCACCAGCAGCCAAAGGCTGGGTTGCGGCCCTCCGGCTGATTGCGCTTCCTGGCGCAGCATTTCCTGGGCCAGGAAGACCTTTTGATTGATGGCCAAGCCGATTCCAGGCTCGACGACGACGGCGACGGTCAAGGACAGCAGCGCGGTCAGAGCCATGCCCGCAATGAACAACAGGGCCAGACGCGGTAAGGCGTTGGCGCTGTCGCTGATCAGCAGCCGGGCAATGCTGGTGGAAATGGCGGTGACGATGATCGGCAGAACACACATCTGCATCAGCGACAGATAAAGTTCGCCAAACGGAGCCAGGGCGGCGCCGGCGGCGGGAACCAGGATGCCAAGGACGGCGCCGGCGCTCAGACCGCCAAGGACGGCCCAGGGGCTGGTCAGCCAGCGCAGGAGGACCGGGTTCATTGTTGGGCGCCCTTGAGATGACGGTTAAGAATGCGGTCAAGCGTGCCGTCATCCTTGCGATCGGCGATATAGGTATCCAGCCAGGCCAGCCACGACAGGTCGTCGCGGTGGGTCGCCATGGCGATGGGGTCGCTGGCGCCGGGTAAGGGCAAGGTTTTCACGTACAGGCCCCAATCCTCGGGCACGTTATAGCGCGGGGCGCCGGGGATGGGGTAATTGACTGCGGTGGCGAAGCCTTCATCGACCATCACCGCGTGCAGCTGGCCGGCCATGAGCGCCACCAAGGCATCGTCATTGCTGGCAAAGCGGCGGATCTGCACCTGGGGAAAGCGTTCGGTGGCGAAATCGGCATAGGAACTGCCTTCTTCGACCCCGATCTGGACTTGGGGGGAATTCAAGGCTTCGATTTTTTCACCACCGCGAAAGAACGGCGCGGTCTTGGTGCGGCTGGCCATCAGCACTTGCCGCAATCGCACATAAGGCTGGGTAAAGCGAACCAGGGCCGCCCGGCGCAGGGTGCGGCTAAGATAGCTGATGACGACGTCGGCGCGGCGTTCGGCGACGAGTTGCGGCAGCTGATCGAAACTGTCGGCGATGCGGGCATAGCTTAACCTGACCCCCAGGCGTTGGGCGATATCGGTGGCCAGTTCGACGTCGATGCCGCTTGGTTTGCCCTGGTCATCCATATAAAAGAACGGCGGCATGTCGGTTTTGTAAGCGGCCACCACCAGGGTGCCGCGGGCGATGATGCGGGCGATGTCGGGGGCGATATCGGCACCGTGATCGGCGGCTTGGGCCGTCATCGGCAAGATGACGCTTAGCCAGGCTGTGACGATGGTTGTCCGTATCCTCGCGATCATTCCCATACCCAAGGCTGATTTCCGCGTCACCATACCTGAGTTTGCGGGTGAACCAAACCAAAGTCGGGAATATGGCGCTCAGCCGACCAGCATGGCCAACGAGACGCCGCCGAAATCGGGCCAGACCGCCTTGGCCCCGGCCGGGTTGTCGCCTTGGGTGAAGGCGCTGGGGCTCATCACCACCGGGATGCCGGCGGCCTGGGCGGCGCGGACGCCGTTGCTGGAATCCTCGATGGCCAGACAAAGCGGCGCCGCCAAGCCCAGCCGGGACAGCACCAGCGCATAGACCAGGGGGGCGGGCTTTTTCACCGGCGCATCGTCGCTGCACGCCATGGTTTCGAACCAAGCGGGGTTTAAGCCGGTGCCGGCCATCAGCGCCATCACGTTGGCGCGGGTGGTGGTGGTGGCGATGGCCAGGCGCAGTCCGGCGGCGCGGGCCTCGGCGATCAGCCGGGCGATGCCGGGGCGCAAGGCGACGGCGCCGCTTGCAACCCACTGGGTGTAGATCTCGGTCTTGCGCCGATGCATGCCGGCGATAAGTTCGTCCAACGCGTCGGCGGGCACTGCGTGGGGGTGACGGTGCCAAAAGGCGCGCATGCGCTCCTTGCCGCCCGAAACTTTCAGCAGCGCGCCATAGAGCGGCGGGTCCCACTGCCATTTCAATCCGAATTCGGCAAAGGTTTGGTTGAAGGCGCGGCGATGGCAATCCTCGGTTTCGGCCAAGGTGCCATCGACGTCGAAGATCAGGGCTTGGGTGAGGATCTGGGCCTGGGTCATCATCACGCCAGTGTAAGACCGGCGGCGCCACGTCACCACACCCGCGCCGGGTGGGGCGGGGCCGCCCTATTTCATGGGAATGACGTTGTTGCTGCCCTCTGCCCCCATATAGACGGCCAGGATTTCCACCGGCTCGGTCCCTGGATTGGTGCCGCGATGGGTGGTCATCATCGCCTCGACGAAGGAATCGCCGGGCTTATAGGTCTTCATGCCCTTGTCGCCGTAATCGACGACGGCGGTGCCCTTCAAGATATAGGCGAACATGGGCACGCCATGACGGTGGAACACGGTTTCGGCGCCGGGCGCGATGGTGACGATATCGGCCTTGACCTCGGCCGGGCCGGTGGTCGGATAGACGATGGTCTCGCCGATGATGGTCTTGGTGGTCTTGAGCAGCGGCTTGGTCGGATAGGCGTCGGCGGCCAGCGCCGGCATGGCCAGCGCGCCCCCCAGCAAAAGCGTCAACGTCGCGGTCTTGAACGGCTTCAACATTGCTACGATTCCCTTGCGAACCTACAGGTGGGGGCAGAATGCCTGAAAATCACCCGCGGGGGGAGGGGGCATTGGGCATGAGCCGGCGCAACGCGTTCAACAAGATGCCGATGGTGGTGCCGTTATGCAGGACCGCCGTGGTGATCGGCGACAGCAGGCCCAGGGCGGCCATGCCCAAGATGCCGGTATTGAGGCCGACGGTCAGGCGGTAATTGCTGGCGATGCGGGCCATGGCGGCATTGGCCAGATCCTTGGCGTCGGCCACGCGCTCGATGCTGTCTTCCAACAACGCGATATCGGCGGTCAGTCGGGCGATGTCGGCGCCCTTTTGCATGGCGATGCCGACATGGGCGCCGGCCAAGGCGGGGGCGTCGTTGATGCCGTCGCCGACAAAGGCGATGCGGGCGCCGGATTGGTTCAGCTCGGCGATGATGCGGGCCTTGTCCTCGGGCATCAGTTCGGCGTGGAAATCGTCCAACCCCAGTTCGGCCGCCAGATCGGCGGCGCGATCGCGGTGGTCGCCGGTCAACAGCAAGATGCGCTTGACCCCGGCGTGGCGCAGTCGGGCAATGGTCCGGGCGCTGGTGGCGCGGATGGAATCCTTCAAGGCCAGGATGCCGAGCAATCTGCCGCCATAGCCGATGAACAGCAAGGTCTTGCCTTCATGGTACAGACGGTCGATCACCGGCTGCTGCGGACTGATGTCGATGCCTTCATCCTCTTGGACGAAATGGCGCGAGCCGACGACGACACGCTGACCGTCGATGACGCTGGCGACGCCATGGGCGACGATGAACTGAACTTCCTGATGATCGAAATGGTGGTTGTGGGTGGCCTTGGCGGCATTGACCACGGCCAGGGCCAGCGGATGGAAGTAATGTTCTTCGACCGAGGCGGCCAGACAGATCAGATCCTCGGCCGTATAGGCGGCGTCGAAAGCGATGGAATCGGTGACTTCCAGCATGCCGGTGGTCAGCGTGCCGGTCTTGTCGAAAATAAAGGTATCGGCTTGGGCCAGACGTTCCAGAGCGGTGGCGCCCTTGACCAAGATGCCGGCCTTGCCGGCGTCGAACATGGCCGATTTGAAGGCCACCGGGGTGGCCAGCTTCAAGGCGCAGGAATAATCAGCCTGCAAGACCGAGGCGGCGTTGCGCCAGTTGCCGGTCACCAGGGCAGAGGCGCCGGCCAGTTTCAGGACGCTGGGCACCAATTGGTCGGCCAGTTTGGCCGCTTCGATCTGGGCCTCGCTTTTCGCCGTCAGCGATTGTTCGACATAATCGGCGATGCGGGCGGCGGCGGTGCGGCTGCCGACCTGTTCGGCGTAGACGCTCAGCCTTCCTTCTTCCATCAGCGTCCCCGACAGCACGCTGGCGCCGCGCCCCTTGACGACGCCGACGCTTTCACCGGTCATCGCCGCTTCGTTGACGGTGGCTTCGCCGGCAAGGACGGTGCCGTCGACCGGAATGACGGTGCCGGCGCCGACGACGACGGTATCGCCGACCATGACGTCGGCGGCGGGGATTTGCACTTCGACGCCGTCCTTCAACACCCAAACCAGATCGCTGGTTGGACGCAGCAGATGCTTAAGTAAATCGTCGGAGCGCCGGGCGATGGAATTCTCCATGTATTCGCCCAAGGCCAGCATGAAGGTGGTGGTGTTGGCGGCGGTGAAATCGGAACGAGCCAGCGAGATGGACACCGCCATGGCTTCCAGCACATGGCTGGTGATGCCGTTCTCGGCGTAATCGGTGGCGGCATGACGCAGCAGGGGCAGGGCGGCGTTCAGGCTGACCGGCAGGCGCAGGGGCAGGGGCAGCAGGCCGGTCCCCAGCAACACGGTCAGCGCGGCGGCGACCGCCGCCTTGCCGTCATCGCCCTTGCCGGGTTTGGCGGTTGCCGCCGCCAGTTCCAGGCCGGCCAGGGTTCGGGCAATGGCCTCGGCATCGGTCGCGGCCGGATCGAACACCACCACCAGCGAGCCGGCGCGCTCGTTGGCGCGGGCGGAAGTGACGCCGTCCAGCCCGGCGGCGACGGCTTCAAGCGCCGCCGAATCCGCCGCCGCCGCCGGGTGGCGGCGATAGCGCAGACGAACCCGACCGGGCAGGCGGTGGGCGATTTCGACAGAGCGCAGCCAGGGCTCGGCGTTCATATCTGGCCGTTCTGCTCGGCCTGAACCTCCGCCTGCAAATCGGCCATCTGTTCCTGCATTTCGGCCATGCCGCCCATCAGGCCGCCATAGGCCTTGATGCCGGCCTTGAACAGCTTGCCGCGCAATTCGGCGTCCGACAAAACGTAAGCGGCCGCGCCGCCAAGCAGCAGGCCAAGCAGGAATTGTTCCGATCGCCCGGCCGGCAAAAGACGACCCAGGCCGCCCAGCATGCCTTGATTCCGGCCTTGCCCCAGATGCAGGGCCATCATCTGTTCAAGGTCGCGGCGCTTAAGGCCCTTTGCCTTTTTCTGTTTGTTCTTCTTAGCCAATTTCAGTCTCCGGGGCTGGCGGGATGGGATCGGGATTGAGCAGGATTTCCGCCGCGGCGATTCCGGCGGCGCCGCCGGCCAGGGCGATCAGGGCGCTGGCGTAATCACGCCGCCGCAAGCTCTCGGCGGTGGCGATGCCGGCGGCCAGGGCGGCCCCGCCTTGCAAGGCCATTCGCAGGACCTTTTTTCCGGGCGGCTTGCCGTGGCTCCAACGGTCCTGAACGGCGGTCAGCAAGGCGGTCGCGACCAGGCCACGGGTGAAATTGCCGGCCAGTTCGACGGGCGCCAAGGCGACGCCCTTGCCTTTTTTCAGCTTCACGAATCGGACTCGGGCTTGGCATCGACGGCCGCCATGGCCGTCGGGGCCGCGGCCTTTTTCTTGGTCGCGGGCTGGCGGCGCGGCGTGGCCTTGGCCTTGGCCACGGTGGCGGGCTGTTCCGCCATGGGTTCCGCCGCGGCCTGTTCTTCCGGGGCCAGTTTGGCGCGCAGGGTGGCGGTGGATTTCTCGATGGCTGACAAGCTGGTGACGGTGGCGTCGCGCAGACCGGCCTGGGCTTTGTCCAGACCCGTGCGGGCCTTGTCGCCCAAATTGCCCAAACTGTCGGGAGCCTTGACTCTTTTCAGCAATTTGACGCCGACGATACCGGCCACCAGACCAGAGGCAAAGGTAAGCAGAGGCAGCATGATGCTCTCCTTTCGAGATCAGGCCTTGGCGGCACTCACCAAGGTTTGCAGCAATATTTCGGTGCCCGGCACCGATGTTCCAGACAAAAATCCAGCCCAGGCCGCTGACGGGATGATGGCGGGGTCGTATTCGATGGTGCAGGACTTGGCCAGCGGGTTAAGAGCGATGGTGCGGATGCCGGCCGTGGCGGCCAGGGCGGCGCTGAATCTTTTGGCGTCCTCGGCCAGGTTTTTCAGGTCGCCGCTGATCGGGCCGTCGAGCTTTAGGCGGACCCGGCCGGGAATGTGATGGGCGATGACCAGGGCACGGGCAAAGCGCAGCAGGGGGAAATCGGTATCCACGGACACGATGGTTCAGGCCTTATTTAAGTGTGCGGCGCCAATGCACCGCCATGTGAGTCAGCATCATCGCCACGAACACCGCCCCGGCCTGGGCATGCAGTTTCTTGCTGGTGCCTAAGGCCAGCAAAGATACCGCCATGCTGGCCATGGCGCCGATTTTGGCGACGCGGTTGATTTCCCATTTGGCTTTGCGCGGCGCGGTCAGGGCGATGCGCTGGGCCACGTGCGGAACCGGCCGGGCAATGGCGGGCAGCACGGCCGCGACTTCGGCGCGGATGCGGGCTTGCATGGTCCCGTCATCGGGATCGAAGCGCAACAGCATCGACCCCAAGGCGGGATTGCCCTCGACTTGGGCCAGCGCTTGCAGCCGTGCCGTCAGCGCGTCGTGGCGGCTTTTGTCGCGCAGCAGCGGGTGGCGCAGGCGGATGCGGCCGGGCAAGACCGAGGCGAAGACATTCACGCTGTCCATTCAAAGACTTCCGATGGCGGTTCCTTGCAGGCGCAGCCCGATCCGGCCTTGCCGCAGCCGCCTTGGATATCAAGCTTGCGCAGCCGTCCCTTGGCGATCCATTGCTCGACCATGGGGCGGACGGCGCTGGCGGCGGTATCGAAATGAATGCTGATTTCGGTCAGCGAGGCCCGCTTGCGCTCAACCATGAAGCTTTTTAGCTCGGACAGAGTCATGGCTTTGTTCCTTTATTCCGCCGGCACCGCCGCAAGGCGGCGGGCCTGGGCGCGGCCGACGATCCACATGGTCGCCACCGCCAGCACCAGCACGGTGGCGCAGATGGACAGCCACAGGGTCGAGGTGGTCGGATCCAGGGCGAAACGGGCTGTCTGATAAACGGTGACCGAGGCCATGTAGCCCAAGATGGTGGTCCAGCCGGTGGCAAACGCCGTCCAGCCCAGGCTGGTTTCGTGGCGAATGGCGCCCAGTGCCGCGACGCAAGGGGTGTAGAGCAGGATCAGCACCATATAGGCCAAGGCGCCGGCGACACCGTCGAAGCGGGTGACCATGGCGCCAAAGACGCCGCCTTCCACTTTCAGTTCCTCGGCCGCGGTTCCGGCATCGGTCACGTAGCTGACATCCAGTCCCAGCGGGTCGGCCAATTTGTCGACCACACCGGCCAGATTGACGGGAATGGTGGCGGCGGCGGCCAGCAGCTTGGCGCCCAAGGTCTCCGGCGCCGCTTCTTCCTCGGCGGCCTCGGCGGTTTCGCCTGCGGCCGGGGAGGTGTCGGCGGCATCTTCCGCCGCGGCTTGGCTGTACAGCGTGTTCAAGGTGCCGACCACCGCTTCCTTGGCGAAGATGCCGGTGAACAGGCCGACGGCCGCCGGCCAGTTTTCCTCGCTCAGGCCCATGGGCTTGAAGAGGGGGATAATGCTTTGGCTGGCCGCCGACAGCACCGAATCACGGCTGTTTTCCTTGCCGAAGCTGCCATCGGTGCCAAGCGCGTTAAAGAACGACAGCAACATGACGATGGGGACGATGACTTGGCCGGCACGGAAGATGAATTCGCGCAAACGCTGCCAAGCCTGCATCACCACGATGCGCAGGGTCGGCAGGTGATAGGGCGGCAATTCCATGACGAAATGCGACACGTCGCCCTGCAACAGGGTGTTCTTGAGGATCAGACCGGTCAGGACGGCAAAGGCCAGGCCGACCAGATACAGACCGAACACCACGTTTTGGCCGTTGACCGGGAAAAAGGCGGCGGCGAACAGGGCGAACACCGGCAGGCGCGCTCCGCACGACATGAACGGCGCCATCAGCGACGTCAAAATGCGGTCGCGGCGATTTTCCAAGGTGCGGGTGGCCATGATGGCGGGGACGTTGCAGCCGAAACCGACGATCAGCGGCACGAAGGATTTGCCGGGCAGGCCGATGGCGCGCATGGCCCGATCCATGACGAAGGCGGCCCGCGCCATATAACCGGAATCTTCCAGGAACGACAGGAACAGGAACAGGCAGGCGATGATCGGGATGAAGGTGGAGACGGTCTGGATGCCCGAGCCGAAGCCCTTGGCCACCACCACCAAGCCTTCCGGCAGACCCAGCCCGGTCAGCGCTTCGCCCAATCCATCGACCATGATGGCCCCCATGGCCTGGTCGAAGAAGTCGATAAAGGCGCCGCCGATATTGATGGTGAACAAGAACATCAGATACATGGCCAGCAGGAATACCGGAATACCGAGAAAGCGGTTCAGAACCACCTTGTCGATGCGCCGGGTCAGCTTCAGCGACACCTTGCGGGGCTGGTGGAAACAGGCGGCCATGGCCTCGGCGACGAAACGATAGCGGCCGTCGGCGATAATGATGTCGGGTTCGTCGCCACATTGGTCTTCGACCAGGGCGCGATGTTCGGCCAATTGGCTTTCCAGCTTGCCGGCGGCCAGGGTTTCCACGAAGGCGTCGCCTTCCAGCAGGCGCAGGGCGGCCCAGCGGGAATCGACGTGGCGTGAACCGGCGGCCGTGGCCAAGGTCGGGGCAAGGGCGTCGATGGCGGCGGTGACGGCGGCGGCGTGGTCGGGATGAGCCGAGGGAACGCGGGCGGCGACGGCGGCGGCGGCGATGGCCTGCTTCAGTCCGTCGATGCCGGTCGAGCGGCTGGCCACCAGGGGCACCACCGGGCAATCCAACACCTTGGCCAAGGCGTCGCAATCAATCTCGATGCCGCTTTTCTTGGCCAGATCCATCATGTTGAGGGCGACGACCATCGGCACCCGCATTTCCAGCAACTGGCAGGTCAGGTACAGGTTCCGTTCCAGGTTGAAGGCGTCGATGATGTTGACCACCACCTGTGGCTCGCCCGACAAAATATAGTCGCGCGCCACCCGTTCATCCTGGGAACCGGCGCTATAGCCGCCGATCATGTAAATGCCGGGCAGATCGACCAGATCATAGGTTTCGCCGCCATGGCGGAATTGGCCGACTTTCTTTTCGACGGTGACGCCGGGCCAGTTGCCGACCTTTTGCGTCGATCCGGTCAGGCTATTGAACAAAGTGGTCTTGCCGCAATTGGGGTTGCCCACCACCGCGATAACATGAGCCATGGTCAAACCCTCTCGATTTCCAAAATGTCGGCTTCGGTTTTGCGCAGCGTCAGGGTGAAGTTGCGCACCGAGATTTCGATGGGGTCGCCAAAGGGGGCGACGCGGGTGATGGAAAACACCACCCCAGGGGTCACGCCCATGGCCAGCAAGCGCTGACGATAGCCACGATCACCCTTGGCGAAACGGACGACGCGGGCGGTGTCGCCCGGCTTCAGATCCTGTACGCGGTTGTTGGACATTCGGCGCGCCCTGTTCCTTGAGAATGAAGGTGATAACCAATCGCGATTTCGGATACTAATCCACAAGAAAGATGCGGTCAAATCATTGACGTTGGTCAATCGTGCATGACTGACCGGCGCGGCGTGCCGGATCAGTTCAGCGGCACAGAGGATTGGTGGTGGAAATAGCGCAATTCGTCGATGGTCGGCGGCCGTTTGGTTTCACCGGCATGGCGGCGCACCAGTTCCAGAATTTCCCGGCCCTGGAGCGAGGTGACCTCGACGCCGATCTCGGCAAAGGCGTGCAAGATGGCGGTCAGGCCGGAATGCTTGCCCAGCACGACTTGGTGATTGCGGCCCAATTCGCGCGGGTCCAGCGCTTCATAGGTGCGGCGGTCCCGCAACAGACCGCTGACGTGGATGCCCGATTCGTGAGTGAAAATGGCATCGCCGACAATGCTTTTATTGACGGGCACCGGGCGGCCCGAGGCTTCGGCCACCAGATGCGATACCGCCGCCAGATCGGTTTTCACCACCCCGGTGGACAGGGCGTACAGATGCTCGGCCGCCACCACCACTTCTTCCAACGGGGCGTTGCCGGCGCGTTCGCCCAGGCCGTTGACGGTGGTGCTGACGTGACGGGCGCCACCTTTGATCGCGGCCAGGGAATTGGCGGTGGCCAAGCCCAGGTCGTCATGGGCGTGGATTTCCAGTTCCAGATCGCAGGCGGCGCGCAGGCGGACGAAGATATCGTGGGTGGCGAAGGGGTCCATGATCCCCAGCGTGTCGGCGAAGCGGAAGCGTTGGGCGCCGGCTTTCTGACAGGCTTCGACCACCCGCAGCAGGAAGTCGGGATCGGCGCGGGACGAATCCTCGCCGCCGATCAACACCTCGAAGCCCATGTGGTGGGCCTTGGCCACCATCCCCCCGATATGGGCCAAAGCCCACGCGCGGTCCTTGCCCAGCTTGGCCGACAGTTGCAGATCCGAGACCGGAATGGACAGATTGACGGTGCCGATCCGACATTGGCGGGCGGCGGCCAGATCGTCGTCATGCATGCGGCACCAGCCGATCAGGCGGGATTTCAGCCCCAAGGCGGCAACGGCGTTGATGCTGGCGATTTCCTCGGCCCCCATGGCCGGGATGCCAACCTCGATCTCCGGCACTCCGGCCAGATCCAGGGCTTGGGCGATGGCCAGTTTTTCATCCAGACGAAAGGCCACCCCGGCAGTCTGTTCGCCATCGCGCAAGGTGGTGTCGTTAATGGTCAGGGCGGGAATGGTCAGGGCGGGGGGGACGGGCGCCGCCATGGTTTTCAACCGCACTTGCCCGAGCAGGAACACTTTCCGGCGGCGGCGGGGTTGTCGAACTGAAAACCGGCGCCTTCTTCACCTTCGACGTAATCGACGCTGACACCGGTCAGCCACATGGCCGAAGGCGGGTCGATGAACACTTTCAGTTCGTCGAAGGTCAGGACTTCGTCGCCTTGGTCGGGCTTTTCTTCCAGCGACATGCCGTATTGGATGCCCGAGCAGCCGCTGTTGTTGACGGTGATGCGCAAGCCCAGCGCATCTTCGGTGCAAATGGATTTCAGCACGGACACGGCACGGTCGGTCAGGGTCAGCATGGCGGGTCTCCTTGCAGGAAACAATGGATCTGACCTGATCGGTGCAAGGGCGGTGCCAGATGGGGAAATGGCGGAAACGCTGGTGGCGCGGATTTAGGCAATGTCGCGATTGTCGGGCTTTGTCGGGATGCCGACAAAAGGGGCAGCGGCCTGCGGGCGACAGATTATTTCCGGCAGGTTTTGGTCAGCGCGATACAGCTGTTTCCGCAAGGTTTGCCTTTATTGCAGGTCTTGGCCTCGGCCCCGCCGGCAAACAGGGTGACGGCGATGAGGATGGCGATGGCGTATTTCATGATCACCCCGGCAACGGAACCGCGGCAAGCATAGCGCGACGAAGGCGATTTGCAATGTTAAGTTGTTGGTGTGTGGGGATCAGACCGCGGCGCGGGCGATCTGGGCCAGCAGGCTGGGGCCATCCTCGCGGCTGAAGCAGATGGAGAAGTCGGGACAGGAATCGCACACCGGGCTTTTGCAGATGGACATGCCTTCTTGCTGGCACAGCTCGCGGTAAAAGAACTTCTTCCATTTCATGTCGCGGGCATTGGCTTGGGCCAAGGGGGCGAAATAGTCGCGCATCAGCCGCGACAGGTCGGTGCGGTCGATAAAGCCCAAATCCTGCCACAGGTGGTTGGATTCAAGCGAGCGGCGGGCGACGATGTGGGCCAGCCATACCGCTTGCGGTCCATCCTGGCTGGCATTGGCCCGCAACAGGGTGCGCAAATCGGGTTCCTCCAGGCTGACGGGCTGGTCGCCTTGGCCGTCGAAGGAGAAGCGGTCGGCCAGGAAGGCGGCGGCATGGGGAAAATAACAGAGCAACAAGCTGGTGACGTCGTTGGCCGACAGGCCCAAGGCGACATCCAGCTTGCGGCCGGATTCGCCATGGGCCAGGGCCAGGGGGCAGGCCAGGACATGGCGACAAAAGTCGCTGTCCCGGGTGCCCCCGGCCATCAGCAGGCGATAAAGTTCGCCGGCCAGCATGTCAGGCCGCCGCCGAATGCTTTTGCGCGTTGGTGCCGCACACGGTTTCGCACGACGAGCAGCCGATGCAGGCGCCGGATTTGTCGATGACCATGACCTTGCGTTCCACTTCGACGTCATCGTCGAAGGGGTCGCAGAACGCGCCCTCGTCATCGATACCCATCAGCTTCAACACGCCCTGGGTGCACACCTTGTAGCAACGGCCGCAACCGATGCACAATTCGGTGTCGATGCTGTCGAGATACTTGGGCTCCCACGGGGTGCCGTCGCGGGTGGAGAAGATAGCCATTTTCATGCTCCTTGGGGTGGCTTGTCGCAAAATTCGTT
Organism: Magnetospirillum sulfuroxidans; assembly: GCF_018224925.1. Lineage (GTDB taxonomy): Bacteria > Pseudomonadota > Alphaproteobacteria > Rhodospirillales > Magnetospirillaceae > Magnetospirillum > Magnetospirillum sulfuroxidans. The sequence continues at coordinate 28,619 of NZ_JAGTUF010000021.1, forward strand.
AAATCTGAACCATGGTGGCGCGCGGACCCGGCGGAGAAGAGGCTCGCCGCCGGGTTTTGCCTAGGCCTCGGCCACGTCGGGGAATTTCTCGATGCTGGCGACGCCTTCATCGGCCAGCTTGCCGGCCTTCTCGATCAAGACGGCCAGATCTTCAAAACCGAAGCGGTGCAGTTCGCGCACATGCGAATTGACCGCCACCAGCCGACCACAGATCAGCAAGGCCTTGCCCCAACCTTCATGATGAATGTTCATCAAGGGGGCCACCGGCTTGCCGGTGCGGCGTTCCACTTCCCAGGCGACGGCGGCATAGAACTGGCCGACGCGCATCAGGATATCGGGATCAGGATCGTCGAACATGGGCAGGTCGCGCTTTTGCGCCTTGGTGACGATGAAGGGGGCGATCAGGTCTTCGTCCAGTTCGGTGTCATAGGCGCCAGAACGGTCCTCGGCCCGGATCAGCCGCAGCAATCCCTGGATGATCGGATGTTTGATGTTCTCGGTATCCATGGATTTAATCCTCGTCATCAATGAAACGTTCGTCGCCGCCTTCATTTTCCTTCAGCGCCCGGCGCAGCCACGGCGGCGGATTGGTCTTGAGCATGGTGCGCACCCGCTCGATGACCTGGGCGATGGGTTCGTCGTTGGGCAGCTTGATCGGGTGGACCTTGGCGCGGACCACCCGCGCCGCCGCCGGCCCGCCGATGGCGCGGACGAACAGCAGCGACGATCCGCCGAGCGCGTCGATCTTGGCGGCCAGACGGTCTTCGCCATCGTCGTGCTGACCGTCTTCCTGGGTCACCGTGCCAAACTGCACCGCTTCGACAAAAGCGTGACTGTCGGGGCCGACGTCATAGAACAAAAAGGTCTTGGCGCTGGCGAAATGGGCATCGACGTTGGTCTTGTCGTGGGTGGCAAAGGCAATGCGCATGTGGGCTCCTTTCACAGGGGCTGGGGCGGTGTCGTCAACCAATCGCAGGCGCCGCAACATGGTCGTGCTCCGTCGTTTGGTGGCCCTGGGGGTAATGGCCCTGAGGGTGGTGGATTGGGCCGTGGTCGTGGCCAGGATGTTCGATCAAGACATTGGCAAGCTGGAAAATCAGATCGCGGGTGCCGCGATAGCCGACAGTGACCCGGTGCGCCCCGCCCAAGCGGTCGTAAACCGGGAAGCCGGCGCGGAAATGCGGGATCCCCAGGGCTTGGCAGGATTGGCGGGCATTGGTGTTGGAAATCACCAAATCGGCGCCGCCGGCTTCCAGGATCTGGTCTTCCATGTCTTGGAAATCGCCGATAATCACCTGCTGGCAGGGCAATTGAGAGAGATGGGCGGCATGGACCGACGTGATTGCGGCGACCAGCTCGCCACCCATGTCATTGATCAGCTTGCCCCAGGTCCATAGAAAATCCGGCTCGCCGGCAATGGTGAATTTGCGGCCGCCGAAATAAAAGTGGCCGTCAAGCATGGCATCGATCAGTTGCGAGCGGGCCCGGCGGATCTTGGCCGGCACCGGCTTGCCGGCGGCGGTGGACAGGCAGACCATCAGGCGGTCGGTGGCTTCCAACCCGGTCAGGCGGTCGAACACCACATAGGGGACGCCGGTCTTGTCGTGCAGGGTCTCGGCCGAGATGCGCATGTGCTCGCCGATGGCGATGGTCAGCTTGGCGCGGCCCAGGTTCTTGGCCTGCTCGACCGTGGCGCCGCCCAAGGTGGTGGGGATGAAATGGTCGGGAACGTGACCATCGACCGAGCCGGACAGATCGGGCAGCACATTGGCTTTCAGGCCGAATTCCTCGACCAGTTCGACCAGATGCTCGATATCGCCGGGGGTCAGGTGGACGCCGGGCAAGATGTTGACGCGGTTGCATTCCTGGGCGCGGGCCGAAGCCGGCTCGGCCAGGGCATCGATGATGGCGGCGACCGCCTTGCCCCACCCGGTTTCCAGAGAGCCGGCGAAGTCGGGGGCCGAAACCGGGATAACCTTGACGTCGGCCAGTTCCGGGTTGCGGGCCAAGATCAGCTTGAGGTCGCCCTTCATGTCCTCGCCTCGCGTCTCGGTCAGCGCGGTGGAAATCAGGCCGATGATCTTGGGCTTGGTCCGCTTGGCGATATTCAGCAACGCCGCTTCCACCTGATCCATGCCGCCCAGGATGGTCGAAACCTCGTTCATGGCGGTGGTTTGCAGCGGAATGGCTTCGCGGAAGTGGCGCACCAGCATGACCAGGGCAAAGGCGGTGCAGCCCTGGCTGCCGTGCAGCAGCGGCATGGTGCCGTCCATGCCCATGAACGCCATGGAGGCGCCCAAGGGGGCGGACAGTTTAAGCGGATTACTGGTCACGGAATGACCGTGGCTGACGATCAGGGCCATGGGGCTTACTCCTCGACTTCCCAGGGCGCCGGCCGGCGCACTTGTTCCCAGATGGGGTTGGACAGGGCCAAGTCCATTTGCTGGACCAAGGTGACCATGCCGTCATAACCGGCATATTGGTGGTGGCGTTCCTGGTTGATGTCCAACCATGGGGTCTTGGCCTTCAACGCCACGAATTGCGAGCGTCCACCCGACAACATGATGTCGGCGCGCCCTTCCTTGAACATGGCGTACATATCGCGGGGGGCGATGGCGTCGACCAGCTTGTCTTCGTCGCCGCCCAGGCGTTCCAGCGCTTTTTGCTTGTCGGCCTCGGTGGATTTGCGCACCGACGATCCGACCACTTCCATGCCCATTTCCTGAAGCGCATGGATCACCGACCAGCTTTTGACGCCGCCGGTGTACAGCAACACGCGCTTGCCGGCGAGGCGGGCGCGGTAGGGTTCCATCCGCGCCCAGGTCTTGGCCTCTTCCTCGGCGATCAGGGCCTCGGTGCGGTCCATCAGGGCCGCGTCGGCGCCGCGTTCGATCAGCATGGAAGCAATGGCGCGCAAGGCTTCCGAGGTGTCGGAAATGCCGTAGAACGAGCCTTCGAAATACGGGATGCCCCAGCGTTCCTGCATCTTGCGGGCCAGCGTCACCAGGGCCTGGCTGCACACCACCATGTTGGCCTGCGCCGTATGGGCGGCGGCGACGTCGTTGTAGCGGGCGTCGCCGGTGATGGCGGTGCGCAGGCGGATGCCCAGGCGGTCCAGCAGGGCGCGGACGATGGCCATTTCGCCGGCGACGTTGTATTCGCCTAAGATGTTGATGTCGTAAGGGGTGGCGTCGTCGGGCTCGCGCGTGCCGATGACATAGTCGATCAGCGCCTCGCCGGCCAGCCGGTTGCCCAAATTCTTCGAGCCGACGAAGCCCGGCGCTTCCACCGGGATCACCGGAACGCCCAAACGTTCGGTCGCCGCCCGGCACACGGCGACGATGTCGTCGCCGATCAGGGCGGTGACGCAGGTCTGATAGACGAACACGGCCGGCGGGTTGTGTTTGGCGATGGCCTGCTTGATCGCCTTATACAGCTTCTTTTCGCCCCCGTTGATGATGTCCAGGTTGGACAGATCGGTGGTGAAGCCGCGACGATACAGCTCGGGGCCGGACGACCCGACGTTGCGGGTGTCCCAGGAATTGCCTTCGCAGGCGATGGGGCCGTGAACCAGATGAACCGCATCGGTGATCGGCTGCAACGCGATCTTGGCGCCGTCGAAGGCGCAGCCGCCGGCGGCGGCGCCGGGGACCAACTGCTTGCCGCAGCCCTTCTTGCGTTCTTTCTCCGACTTCGCCTGATTGGTGGCGCAGCCGGGTTCGTTCATCAGGTCCTGGATTTTCTTACGGTTGAGCATGGGTGGCGGCCCTCCTCATGGAACAATTCCAAGAGATGCAAGTCGCGGGCCATGCGGGAAAATGGCGGAAAAGCAGGATTGTTTAGCCGCTGCTGTCGGTCATTGTCGGGGATGCGACACAGGATGTCGGGGCAGGGGCAAGGGGGACAGGATTTCCGCTTGGGCCGCTTTGCGGCCATGGCCGGCGTTCGGGAGTGGGAGCACGGCACTCGAATGCAGACGTTATTTCAGCGTCTTCAACTCAAGGCCGATGCGTTGCAAGCGCGAAATGCGCACCAAGCCTTAGAATCCCGCTTCCCTAGTGTGACGCACAGTCAAAACCACAATGTCGCGCCCGTCGTAATGATAACGCGCAACGTAGCCGCCATCGCCGAATTCGATGAGCCAATCGCGAAATTGCGGCTCCATATCGTCAACGGGGCGGCCGATTTCGGGCTGCACAGCCAAGATCTTCATGCTCTCGCGGATCGCCCGCACCGCCCGAAACGCGGCCTCCCGGCTTTTCGGCCGCAGAAAGGCGTGGAACCGCGCGACGTCTTGCACCGCCAGAGGCGACCAGATCAGCCGTGGCATTCAGGGATTTCGACGTCCTCGCCGGCTTCGAGCTTGGCAAGCCAAGCATCGGCTTCGGTGGCGGTGATATGCAAGCCGGTCGTTTGATAATCGGTCCAAGCGGCGATAGCTGATTGGCGAAACTGTTCGCGCTTTTCCTCGCGTTCAACGTATTGGGCGATGGCTTCGCGCATGATCCAATGCGGCGAACGGCGCTGAGCGGCAGCCAGCCGCTGCACCTTGCCCTTTATCTCCTCGTCGAGTTTCAGGCTTGTCGTTGATGCAGCCACAATGGAGTGCTCCCAGGTGTTACCTTGGAGCACTATAGCGCTTTCTCCTGGCCGATATCAACGTTACCGGGGCAAATGGCCGCCTTGCCGCTTTGCCGCCCATGGGGGGCGTTTAAGAGTATGGCCGTGACGCCCGAAAACTGCCGTTAATTTCCGTCGTCGGATCGGCCATCCATGATGAAGCGCCCTTGAAATATAGAACCAGGTTCTACATATTTGATTTGCGGGACGGGCACGGGAGCGGCCAGCGTTGATAATCTACAAAAGCAAGTGGTTTGTCCGGTTTGCCAAGAAAGAGCGCATTGCCGATGCCAAACTGTGCGAAGCCATCATGAACGCCGAGATGGGCCTGATCGATGCGGATTACGGTGACGGCTTGATAAAGCAGCGCATTGCCCGCCCGAGCGAGGGCAAGTCGGGGGGATACCGGTCGATCATTTTGTTCCGAAAGGGCGAACGGTCGTTTTTTGTCTACGGCTTTGCAAAGAGCGACCAGGACAACATCGATAAAAGTGATGAACGCGATTTCAAGAACTTGGCCGCCGTGCTGCTGAATGCCTCGGACGAGCAGTTGGCGGATCTGGTGGAAAGCGGGAAGTATCAGGAGGTTCAGTGCGATGGCCAGAACTAAGACTTACAAGAGCAACGTGAAGGCGGCAATCCACGAGACGGCGCAGGGCCTGCTTGAGGCCGGGCTCATTGACAAGCACACGATGCGTCGGTTTGACCAATCCTGCCTGACGCCGGTCCGGAAGTTCACGGCCGACGAAATCCGCGCCCTGCGCGAGCGTGAACAGGTCAGCCAGACCGTGTTCGCCATGTACCTCAACGTCACCAAGGATTCGGTGAGCCAGTGGGAGCGGGGCGACAAGCGGCCCGCCGGCCCGGCCTGCAAGCTGTTGTCCATTGTCGCCGAGAAGGGCCTGTCGGCCATCGCCTGAGCCTTGAGGTGCATCGTGACTGCTCCGCGCCCATCTACGACATCGACGGCTCGTGTGGGCTGATCTCAATAGCGGCCGCAGGCTGCTCCCCTCTATCGACGCTTATCACCCGGTAGTTCGCCCCACGCAACCCCTAGTCCGGCGTGAAGCCTCCTGTTTTAGCCTTGTGCCTTACCATTCTCCGGCCTGACTGTGCTCTTATTGCCACTTACGGGCGGGGGTGGCGCGAAGATTGTTCCCGTCGCCGGGTCAACACCCGCAATGATCCGGCGCGTTAGTGCGTGCAGCAGGCCCGAGATATCAAGAAGTAGTTTGTCGTCCTTCGCGCTTGAATAGGGCGACACCAAGTTCCCATGCATGACCTTGTTGCGAAGCGTGTCCCACGCTTTGTACTGATCTGCAGTCACCCACCCCGCATCGCGAAGCTGGCGAAGGCCGATCGCGGCCGAAGTCTCCAATATTCGCGACGCCGCATTTTTGGCTGGCTTCTTGAACCGGGCGTCTCCTGTCCAAAGATCAATATAGGCCTTGAACTTGTCGATTTGCGTTTCTAGCTTTGCTATCTCGGTAGTCTCCATATCCGAGCGCCAGGAACCCCGCGGGAAGATCAGATTAACTAAGCCCTCAGCGGCGCTGGCATACGTAAGGGCCCATACCCAGCGGGATCCACTGGAGGCTTGGATAACCTCGACATAAAGCTCTGTAATGGCGTTCGCCTCGAAATCGCGCACACTGGCGACATAGGCGAGGAGACGGGCATAGCTGGTCCAAAACCCCTCTTTATCGATAAATGCCTTTTCTCCCTGCCAGAGGGCACAGGCATCGGCACGTTCCGACCAGGGTGGTGACGGGCGGACCCAGTTCATCACATAGGTTCCGATTCCCCGGGCGACAAATCGCGGGTAGATAAGTTGGCCGAACAGAATTCTCAGCGGCTCACCCAGCCAATTCTCGGTGAACGTTACCGGTAGCTGAGTAGTGCCTGGAGCGTGAATTAGTAATTTGTTGTCCTGGTCGTCCAGGGTGAAGGTTACATCTGTATCAAGGATTGACATCCGATGGACAGACTTCCCATCTACTCCTGGCTTCGGAAAAAAGCGACGCAGGACAATGCGGGCCATGTGATGGGCTGGAAGCAGATAAATGACCTCTGTAAATAGAGCGGTCGGACCGTCATTGGTCACTATTATAGAATCGAATTCCCCACTAAATATCCAGTCCTCTCCGTGGCCACCAGGGTCGACCTTCGCTATTGTCCAACCGCAAAGGAGCCGCGTGCCATCTTCCGCCACTGCCTCTAATCGCTCCCGGAGGCAACCGTCATAGGGGTCTTGTTGGATGCGATTGAGGGTGCGTAGCGCATGACCGATGTCCTCCGGAACACCCTGGATTCGGTAGCAGAAAGAAGTTTCCGAACTGACGACGACCTCGCCGGAACCCACGACCAGAGGGGGCTCGTTGTCGCCCGCCAATAAGGTCATTTTGGAGCAAGTGATGACCGTCCCCACTTCGGCAAAGCGCTGCAATCTGTCCAGAATGGTCATCTAAATCTCGTTAGGCCTGAAGCAACACGTGCTGACGTCTCTAAAATACAACTTCATAACCAAACCCGCCATTCCCCTTCCGGCCCCTTTTGCTCATTCCGCTTTGCGGCCATGGCGGGCGTTCCGGGAGGCTGCGTCAGTCTCCGACGGCGGACACTGCAATTTTTTGCACTGTCACCGTAACCTGACGAGTTCAATCGTACGGGTGTGAATAATCAGAACAGGGATACGCTTGCGGCCACAGACACGATCCAGCCACCCTCGAAAAAGCTGCCAAATACATCTCTTTGGTCTCGGTATGCGCGCAGGATGTTGTTTCGAGTGGACTAGATAGCCGAGCGAATTCGGCGGGGGCGGTAGCGAACGGCTGATTGGACCCGTTGCCGCCATGCGGCCAGTTGGTGTCGAGTCGAATATGCTCTGCGGTGCCTCGCTATTCTCCACGATCGCGATGATTTCGGCGCAGATACGATCCCAGCCCGTAAGGTTAGTCGGGGACGGCGGATAGCCCTTACACTGGAAGCTTGCCCCAACTTCGATATTGCCGGAGCTAGGAACCTTCGCCCCTGAGAAAAAAGCTTGCAGGAAGGCACCAAAGGTCAGGTCGCACGTGTGATTAAGGATCGGCGGCCCCGCCATCCACCATGAGGTCCAATGTGTTGCGGCCGGACTTTTCGCTCCCGATTCAATGCGTGGGGCGGCGATGTACCAACCATAAGGCAACGTTCCGAGCTTTGGTCCGCGGAGATCGATAGATTGGGCCAGTGGTGTAGCGGATTTTGACGCCTTGAAGAGGTCGAAAACCGGCCACATCGACAGAAGGTCGAACTCTTTCTTCGTCGATCCCGCCATCGCGCTGATGGGCACCTTGGGGGCCACGATCTGGCTTTTCTCCTTAGCGACCTTCGCCTGGAGCAGCACGGCCCGGGCATTCGTAATGTCCGCCCGCGTACCGTCCGACAATACCAATTCGTCAAAGGCAAACAACACGGCATCCCCCAGTTCGGTCCGCTCTGTTTTTGACGCGATAGCTGCCAGTTTTGACGCGATAGCTGCCAGGGGAATCTTGTCGATCCAGGCAAGGCGGATGGTGACCTCGAATTGCACGCCGGGATTCTGGGTGAAGCTCCCTTGAAGCAGCCCCTGGAGCTCACGCAGATAAGATTTTCCAAACAGAGTGGAGAGCTGCTTGAGTTCGCCTTTTGAGGCCGTAGTCTGCGCATGGTTTCGGGTAATTTTGTCGATGTCCATAACCATCGACTGGGTAATTGAAAGACGCACGAGAACCTCGCTTCCAGTACCGGCCCAGTTTTGCGGACGCAGGTCGAAGTTACACCGCTTGGCGCGGTCCGATCAATGGGGCGGAGAGACCATCCCATTGCTTTGAGTCTGGCTGCCCGAACAGCTCCCTCAGAATCCCGGATCCTGATAGTGGTCGTCGGATTACGATGTGGATTGCGGTGTCACAGCACTTAATTGAAGGTCCGCGGTGTCCACGTCCACCTCCCAAACCCGACCTTCCGCTCACGGCCCTAATCAGCCGAGGCCCCGGTTGGTGAGGACACGCCTTTGAGGTAATTGGCCAGGGCCTTGACCTGTTGCTGCCAATGGTCTTCGTCGCGGTGTTCTTGTTGGCGGATATCCGGGCGGGCTTGGGCTTGTTCGATATAGCGCAGCAGATAGGGCATGCGGGCGCGGCGGGATTCCTCGGTCTGGCCGAGATTATAGGCGAAGCGTTCCAGATAGCGGGTGCCCAGGCGGGGAAAGACCCGGTGCAGCATCAAGACAAAGAAATCGTGCCAGGGATCGGGGAAGGCGGTGAAGCCTTTGAGCAGCATGTCGCGCAACGCCCCTTCGCGGGCTTGTTGCTGAAACACGCGGGGGTCCCATTCCTGTTCGTACAAGGTATGGCAGGCGCGCCAGAATTCGGACAATTGCGGCCACCAATCCAGGGAAGCGGAAAGCAAGGATCGCATCAGCACGATCTCGTCATTGCCCATATGGGGCAGATCATAGGCGGCGGGCGAGGGCGGTTGCAGGATGTCGCGCAATTCCTTGGTTTCCGGCTTGATCTTGAGCACGCGCTCGCCGTCGCGCAATTCGCTGACCAGCAACAGGTCATTCCAGGCGCTGTTCCAGGTCAGTTCCAGCAGACGCTTCATGCTGTCGTTGATGTGTTCCCAGAAGCTTTCGGTGGTGGCGGTGCCGATATCGATGTTGCTGGCCAACAGGCGCAATTGCCGGCTGCTCTTGATCTTGGGATAGATCAGCGCGGCGACGGCCTGCTTGTAACGCTCGGCAAAGGACGGCGACAGCAGGAACGGCAGCGGCAACGGCCGCGACACCGCCGGATTGTGCTTTTGGAAAAACGCCAACACCCGCTCGACCCGGTATTGCAACGCCGCCAGACACAGATCGTCAAAGCTGGCGAAGCCGCCGCGCGGGTTGGGCGGCGCCGGTTCCGGGTATTCGATATGCTTGAGCAGATGGGCAAGCTGCGGCGGCAGGCTGTATTGCAGGTCTTGCGGGCCGTCGTCTTCCTGGGCGGCAGGGGGCGGCACGTCGTCTTCCAACAGCCGGTTGGCGGCCTGTGCCCGCCGGACCGGGTCGTGTTCCAAATGCGGCACGCGCTTTTCCCGCGCCGCGTCCAAGATGGCGACGCAATCGGCGGCGGCCAGCCGGGTGTGGTGGCGCAATTCCTTTTCCGGCGCGTCGAACGGCAGGTCGCCGACCACCTCGCCCAGCAGGATCGACAATTGGTCAAGCAGCTCGCGTTCGTCGGTGCGGCGCAAAATCTGGGTCAGGGCCACATAGGATTGCTCCATCAGCTCGACCGGATCGTCCAGGGCGGCGATGGTGTGGCGCAGACGTTCGGCATCGACGGGCAAATCGGACATGGCTATGACTTTCGGGCAATCACCTTCCGTCAGTATATGGCCGTGTCGATCTTTATCGCCAAGCGGGAAATGAAAAAACCCCGGAGCACTGGGGTGCTCCGGGGCTTGTACGATCCAAACCGGGACAGCAGGTTACCGGGTCAGATCGAAGGAGATGTCCGATTCGTCGGCGACTTCGAACACACGGTCAAGGATTTCGACCAGAACCCGCAACGCGCCCTGATAGCCGAAGGTGGGGAAGCGATGGTGATGGTGGCGGTCGAAGATCGGGAAGGTCATGCGGATCAACGGAATGCCGGTGTCCTTTTCCAGATACTTGCCGTAGGACGAGCCGATGATGAAATCGGTCGGTTCGGTGAACAGCAGCGAGCGCAGATGCCACAGATCCTTGCCGGCCCACACCTGACCCGAGGCGCCGAAGGGCGAGGAGGCCAGCAGGGCCTTGGCCTTGGCTTCCCAGTCCTTGCCGCCATTGGTGGCCAGGACGTGGGTCGGCTCGGCGCCCATTTCCATCAGGAAAGCGGCCATGGACAAGCAGAAATCGGGGTCGCCGAAGACGGCGAACTTCTTGCCATGCAGCCAAGCCTGGCTGTCGGTGATGGCGTCGACCAGACGGCCGCGTTCCTTTTCGATGGAAGCGGGAATGGCCTTGCCGGTCAGTTCCGAAACCTTCATCAGGAAAGCGTCGGTGGCGCCGATGCCCATGGGATAGTTGAAGGCGGCGGTCTGCTGCCCCTTGGTCGCCACATATTCCAGGGTCTTGAGCGAGCAATATTCCTGCAAGCCGATGGTGGCCTTGGCGTTGATGGCGGCGCGGGTGTCGTCGAGCGTGGTGCCGCCGTCATACATGCGGTATTCGCCGTCCGAGGGCGTGTCGTAGACATCGGAAACGTCGCCGATGAAGGTGTAATCGACGCCCATGGTGTCGAGGTAACGCTTGATCTCGCGGTTGTTGGCGACCGCATAGCCGTCGAAACCGGGGATGATGTTGATCTTCTCGCCGGCGGTGCCGGTCAACTGGGATTCACGATCCCAGAAGTACGAGAGGATGCCCTTCATCTGGTTGTCGTAGCCGGTGGTGTGGCTGCCGACGAAGGACGGGGTGTGGGCGAAGGGAACCGGGAAATCAGCCGGAACCGATTCCTTTTCCTTGGCGGTGGCGATGAACGCCGACAGATCGTCGCCGATGACTTCGGCCATGCAGGTGGTCGAAACCACGATCATCTTCGGCTTGTACAACGTGTAGGCGTTCTGCAAGCCTTCGACGATGTTGGCGAGACCGCCGAACACGGCGGCGTCTTCGGTCATCGAATCGGCGACGATCGGCACCGCTTCCTTGAAGTGGCGAGCCAGATGCGAGCGGAAATAAGCGACGCAGCCTTGCGAACCATGCACGTAGGGCAGGGTGCCTTCAAAACCGGCGGCCACGAACACCGCGCCCAGCGGCTGACAAGCCTTGGCCGGATTGATGGTGGCGATTTCACGGGCGAAGTTCTTTTCGCGGTATTCCCAGGTCTTGGTGTATTCGACCTGGGCGGCCACGACATCGTCGGTGGGCCGGCACTCGAACTGAGCCTTCTTGGTGGCGAACAGTTCCAGGTATTCCGGTTCCTTGAACAAGGAAATGTGGTCTTTGATCTTGTCAGCGCTCTGCGGCATGGCAGTTCTCCTTCATCCTCCCCGCGCCCCCGTTTTGTGGGCGTCACGCGAGGAGGTGTTGTGACATCAAGAAATGTAAGGCTTTACAAACGGTTGGCGCTTACGCGGCCTTCCACGGAGCCTTGAACTTCGACCAGATCGGGCTGTTGATGGCCAGGTCCATATCGCGAGCGAAAATGGCGAAGCCGTCATAACCGTGATACGGGCCGGAATAGTCCCACGAGTGCATCTGGCGGAAGGGCACGCCCATCTTTTGGGTGGCGTACTTTTCCTTGATGCCGGAACCGACCAGATCGGGGCGGATCTTTTCGATGAACTGCTCAAGCTCGAAGCCCGAGACATCGTCATAGATCAGCGTGCCTTCCTTGACGTAATCGGTGGTGCGCTGATAGTCGTCGTTGTGGCCGAATTCATAGCCGGTGCCGACGATGGTCATGCCCAGATCGTCATAGGCGTTGGCGACGTGACGGGGACGCAGACCGCCCACGTACAGCATGACCTTCTTGCCTTCCAGGCGGGGCTTGAACTTGGCCAGCACATCGGCGACCAGACCTTCGTACTTGGCGATGACCTTTTCGGCATTGGCCTGGATGGTCTCGTCGAACTGCGAGGCGATCTTGCGCAAGCTCTTGGCGATCTGGCTGGGGCCGAAGAAGTTATATTCCACCCACGGAATGTTGTACTTCTCTTCCATGTGACGGCAGATGTAGTTCATCGACCGATAGCAGTGGATCAGGTTCAGCTTGGCCTTGGGGGCGCGTTCCATTTCGGCCAAGGTGGCGTCGCCGGACCACATGCCGACCACGCGCAGACCCATTTCTTCCAGCAGCTTGCGGGACGGCCAGGCGTCGCCACCGATGTTGTAATCGGCGATCAGATTGACGTCATAGGGGCCGGTTTCCCATTCGGGCTTGGACTTTTCGAACACCCAATCGCGGATGGCGTCGTTGGCGATGTGGTGACCCAGCGACTGGGACACACCGCGGAAGCCTTCGCAACGGACCGGAACGATGGTCTTGCCGGTTTCCTTGTGCTTCTTCTTGGCGACGGCTTCGATGTCGTCACCGATCAGGCCGATCGGGCATTCGGACTGGATCGAGATGCCCTTGTTCAGCGGGAACAAGACGTTCAACTCGTCGATCATCTTTTCCAGGTTCTTGTCGCCACCGAAAACGATGTCGCGTTCCTGGAAGTCCGAGGTGACCTGCATGGTCACGAAGCTGTCGATGCCGACCGTGCCATTGAAATAGTTGCGGCGCTGGGACCAGGAATAGTGACCGCAGCCGACCGGACCATGGGAGATGTGGACCATGTCCTTGACCGGACCCCACACCACACCCTTGGAACCGGCATAGGCGCAACCACGAATGGTCATGACACCGGGAACGGACTTGATGTTGGACTTGACGCCACAGCTGGACGAACCAGCGTCGTCAGTCTTCTTGACGTTAAGGTGACGGCCACGCTTCTTGGCGGCCTTCTCGGGGTACTGCTCGAGGACTTCCTTGATAAGGGCCTCATTGAAAGCAGCGTCGGGTGCGTTGTCGAGGCTCATGCCCCATCTCCTTATCCGGGTTTTCGCATCCCCCGCCGCCGCCATACGAGCGGCGGGGGTAACGATAAAAGCTGGTCAGTCGCCAGTAATCAGCCGCACAGGCTCTTTTCCTTGGCCTCGAGCTCGGCCAGGGCAGCTTCGTCGGACTTCATGATGCCGAATTCCAGCAGCATGTCTTCCAGCTCTTCCATGGTGATCGGGGTCGGGATGGTGCCCTTGCCGGCATTGGCATGGATCTTGGTGGCGAGCTGGCGGTATTCGGTCGCCTGCTTGGAGTCGGGGGCGTACTGGATGACGGTCTGGCGACGCAGCTCGGCGTGCTGCACACCATTGTCGCGCGGCACGAAGTGGATCAGCTGGGTGTTCAGCTTCGAGGCCAGGCTTTCCGACAGATCGATCTCGCGGTCGGTCTGACGTTCGTTGCAGATCAGGCCGCCGAGGCGGACGCCGCCGGAACCGGCATACTTCAAGATGCCCTTGGCGATGTTGTTGGCGGCGAACAGCGCCATCATTTCGCCGGACATGACGATGTAGATTTCCTGGGCCTTGTTTTCGCGGATGGGCATGGCGAAGCCGCCGCACACCACGTCGCCCAAGACGTCGTAGGAGACGTAATCGACGTCGTCATAGGCGCCGTTTTCTTCCAGGAAGTTGATGGCGGTGATGACGCCACGGCCGGCGCAGCCGACGCCCGGCTCGGGGCCACCGGCTTCGGTGCACTTGATGCCCTTGTAGCCGATCTTCATGACGTCTTCGAGTTCCAGGTCCTCGACCGAACCGGCCTTGGCGGCCAGATGCAGCACGGTGTCCTGCAGCTTGGTGTTGAGGATCAGACGGGTCGAATCGGCCTTGGGGTCGCAGCCGACGATCAGGATCTTTTGATCCATCTCGACCAGGGCGGCGAGGGTATTCTGGGAGGTGGTCGACTTGCCGATACCGCCCTTACCGTAGAAAGCGATCTGACGAGGCATATTGATGTTCCTTTCGCTGGTCTAGCCTTCAATGGACTGGCGGGGGCATCGGCCGCCGCCTCTGATCCCATAGAGGCAATGGGCGTGCCAACTTTTTGGAATGCCTAAACAATCAATAATATCAATGCATTAATGTGGTTTTTGGGGGCGTGGTGAGGGCTGTCGGGAAGCCTACACGCTGTCGCAAGCCTCACATTCAGCCGCCATCAAGCTTGGTGGGCGCTGACAAACGCCTTATATTGCAAGGCACAAAAATTGCATGGGTATTGGTGACGGAATGGGAGTATCGGGGCGTGACACCAAGGCCAAAGTACAGTTTCGGCCAGTCCACCAATCTGGTGGGCCTGCCCACCGACCTTCTGGGATGCCGCGAGTTCAACGATTATCCGCAGGAATTGCACATTTCCGGTGCACGCGAGATGAACAAGAACTTGTTCGAGATGTTGTCCCAGGCACCGGACCTTGGTGATGCCGGCTTGGCCTTCCATGCCTATATGAACGCCATGTTCGGGATGGAGCCCGAGCAACAGGAATACGAGCAGGCGCTCAAGGGGCGACGCTTTCGCGCGTCGTTCCTGCGGTTGCTGAAGGGCTGGGGCTATGACAGCAACGGCCCCGAAGGTGCGGTGCTGAAAGGCTGGGTGCAAAGCCGGTTTGGTTTGTTCCCAACCTTTCACAAGGATGTCATCGACCGTATTTCCGGGCCGGTGTGGACCGCCTATGTGGAAGAAAAGATGTCGTCGCGGTTTCACAACAATTCCATCCACACCCAATTGGATATGCTGTACGAATTCTGCCAATGGGCGTTAGGGCGCTTTGCCGCGCCGGGAAAAACCCATCTGACCTTGTACCGGGGCACCAATTCTTTCGACGAGCATCAGATCGTCGATCGGATCGATCGTCGCCGGGTGGTCATGCGCATCAACAATCTGGCGTCTTTTTCCGAAGATCGCGACGTCGCCGGCTGTTTTGGCGACGTCATCATCACCGCTCATGTCCCGGTGGTGAAGATCATCTTCTTTAATACGTTGTTGCCCATTCATCCCCTGAAGGGCGAGGGGGAGTACCTGGTCATCGGCGGCGAATATCTGACCGATGCCAGCTATTTTTAGGAAAGAGCATTTCCATGGAAGAAAACATCCCTCTGCTTGACCGTGCCCTGGGGGCCTATCTCGGACTGGCTGTCGGCGATGCGTTGGGAGCGACGGTAGAGTTCCTGACCAAGGGCGAAATTCAAAGCCAGTACGGCGTTCATCGCAAGATGATCGGCGGCGGCTGGTTGCATTTGGCTCCGGGGCAGATCACCGACGACACCGAAATGTCGCTGGCCATGGGGCGTTCGTTGGCCCGCATGGGACGTTTCGATGCTGTCGATGTGTGTGATGAATTCGCCGCCTGGCTGAAAACGGGTCCGGTGGATATCGGCAACACCTGCCGCCGCGGCATCCGTCGCTATATGATCCATGGCAGCGTTGATGGTCCTTATTGCGATGGCGATGCCGGCAATGGCGCCGCCATGCGCGTGCTGCCGCTGGCCTTGGCCACCCACGGGCATCCTGACAAGGTCGAGCCGTGGACCTTGGCGCAATGTCATATTACCCACCATCACCCGCTGTCGGACAGCGCCTCACTGGCCATGGTGCGGATGGTTCATGCCTTGTTGAACGGCGAAGGCATGCGCGGCGCCCGCGCCATCGCCACCGCCCTGGTCGACAAGCACCGGAGTTTCCGCTTCGAAGTGTTCAAGGGCCAATCCACCGCCTATATCGTCGATACCATGCAGACGGTGCTGCATTTTTATTTCGTCACCGATTCGTTTCAGGAATGTCTGATTCAGACCGTCAACCAGGGCGGCGATGCCGATACCACCGGCGCCATGGTCGGGATGTTGGCCGGCGCCTGTTATGGTCTGTCGGCCATCCCCAATGCGTGGTTGAGCAAGCTGGACAAGAATGTGTCCGAGGAAATTCGCGCTCAAGTGCCGAAATTGCTGGCGATCGGGGCGGCATAGGGGGGGGGCGGCGTCGATCGGGATAAGCCCCCTTATCCTTATTCGTTCGGGCCTTTCTGTTTGTTTTTAAGCCAGGCCGAGAATTTTGAATCACCGCCCTTGGCCGCCGGTTTCTTGGCCGCCGGTTTCTTGGCTGGCTTGAGGGCGTCGTGGACGGTTGTCCGCAGGCTATTGCTCCGAACCGTCGCGGCGGGCACGATCAATTGATGGACCGCGCTCATGGAAATGCTGATCTCGGGACGATCCGGCCCGTGCGCCCAATAAAAGCTTAGTCCGGCGTTCATCACGGCCAAGGCAATGCCTTGGGTCGAGACGTTGTCGAAGGCCAGCCAGCCATCGGTGGTCTGGACTTCGGTGAACAGGTGGCTGTCATGGCCGATTTGGACGCCATTGAACCAGATCTCGCCCACCTGCATGGCACTGGGCGATGTTGGGTCATAGGTCGAATAAAGCCACGGCTTGTGCGGGATGCCCTTTTGAATCAACCATTCTTGCAGCTTGGCCGCCACCTGATCGCAGATCATCGCTTCTTGGTCGGTTTCCCTGATCTTGGCGATGATGGCGGTGACGATGGCGGCGATTTCCGCGCGTGTCGGCAAATTTGCAGATGAACTTGAAGCGGCCATGGAACCGAGAGTCGCCGCCCGTTGCACTGATCCGCCACCCGGATGGGGCCGGGGAACGGGAGGAGACGCTGGACGGGCGGCCGCGGTGGGTATCTTGGTCTGAACCCCGGCGGCGCCGAAGCGGGTTGGCGGTGGGGCGTGGTGGACCCTGGCGTTGCTTGCCGCGATTGCCGGCTTGGCCTGTACCGTGCGGGGCCATGCAATGGGCGGCGGCGGATGATGTCGCTGATTGGACACGGATCGACTTCCCTGTGTTCTGGTTTAACGAGCCGGTTCACCGGGAAGACTTCTTTGATCGGTCAGGCTGGCGGTTCGCATTTCGGCGCGTGATCGTGTTTGGGGCAGCCTTCGCCGACGCCGCCGGCGGCGTTCAGGCCGATCCATGCCGCCACCTTGGTTTCGTCCCAGCCGACCATGCGCCGATCCCCCGCCTGCATCAGCGGCCGGCGGATCAAGAGATGGTCTTCCAACAGCAATTCCAGCGCCTTGGTGGCGCTTAAGCTCTCGGGGACGACTTCCCCCGACTTCACCTTCGGGGCGGAGCGGTTGAACCATTCGGCCGGTGGCAGGGGGGCAAGGAAAGCCAGCAATTCGGCTCCCGACCATGGATGCGACAATAGATCGCGCACCTCCAACACATGTCCCGAATCCGACAATGTCTTCTTCTGGCGGGAATTGCCGCCGCAGCCGGGCTTTTCGTAGAAAATCACGTGGGCCATGGGTGTTCTCATTTCCTTGCCGGTGGTGGTTCCGTGTGACCCAGCAAGAATCAGACCGTCAGCCCTGTCGCCATGGCAGCGTTCCAGTTCCGCCCTCATCAAAATTTTGCGACCGGAGCGGCGGGGGGACGCGGCGGGATGTGGGCCAAGGCAAGGTTGCCGAAAAGAGGAAGAGTGTCAAAATTATAGCGCCAAAGGTTGTGTTGTCGTCAATCGCTCATCATCGGGCGACAAGAAAAAGGGGGCGCCCCTAAGGACGCCCCCCGATATCGATCTGCGTGCTTCCGCCATCAACGCCGCAGATCGATCTCGACTCCGGCTTCGCCGGAGAACTCAACCAGAATGTCTTCATCGCGAACGATGTACTGACAGGCCAGACGGAACGGCGGGGGCATATCCTCCACCTCGGTCTTGGCCAGCAATTCCTTGGACAGCTTGCCGTTCACCGACAGGGTCAGCTTTTCCTTGTCGGTCAGGTGGATGGCCTTGGGGGCGTTGTCGCCCAGATGGGTCACCTTGATCAGGCAGGAGCCGCATTCGCCGTCCTGGCACTGGAACGGAATGACGATGTTGTTGGCCTTGGCCACGGCCAGCAGGGTGCCGTTATCGCCGGCGACGGCGTAAACGGTGATGTTCTTGCTCAGGGTCGGACCGCTGAAGGTTACGTTGGCCATCTTTGGGTGCTCCTTGGGGATTTCGTCGGAAGAGTCACAAAACCGGGGCTGTCGCCGCCAGAATCTCGGCCGCTTGGGCCAAGGGCATGGAAATCGGGGTTATCTTTTCGATCTCCATGAATTTCTTTTCGTTCGGGGTCAGATCGTCCCAAGGCACCACCGCATAGCGCGGCCCCTTGGAATGCTTGGTCAGGCAGCGGGCGAAGGTGCGCAGGATCTGGTCGTAGAAACGGCATCCCAGAAAAATGACTCCCATCTCGGTCCGCCGCTCCTTGATGGTGTCGGGGATCGGGGTCTGAATATCGATGTCGGTCAGGACCTCGACGTAATCGGCGTCGGAAGCCAAGACGTCGCCGGCCGGCAGCGCCGCTCCGTGCGGCTTGTACAAAATGGTCGTGGCCTTGGCCGCCTCGGCTGAGGCCACTTCGCTGCCATCGGCGGCATAGGAGCGGAACCACGGCGCGTCGCCGGTGCGGCGGGCTTTCGAGGTGCCTTGGAACAGCGCCCAATCGGAACGGGCTTCGGCCAGGGCCTGGGCCATGGTGCCGTCGTACCAGGTGTCGATGATCAGCGGCAATTGGGTGCGTCCGGCCAACCAGCGGTGCAGCAGGCTGGGTTCGGGCACCGGCTTGAAGATTTCAAGCATCAGCTTGTCCAGCGTCATCCGATGACGAAAGGTCTCGATATATTGGGCGGTGTGCCACATGTTGTTGCGGATGCGCCCCGGAACGGCGACGCGCTTGCACAGGCGCTGCGACAATTCCCGCGCCCCCGTCGGCACCGGCCACGGTTCGGGGGTCAGCGTCAGCACTTCGGGGCCGAGAAACGGAATAAGGTGTCCCGCCGCGATTTGACGGCCCAGATCGGCAACGATTTCATGGGGAGCGGCGGGAATGTTCATGGCTTTAATCCTCGTCGTCGGCGAGCTTGCGCGCATCGACGGTGATGGGAAGCGGGGTATCGTCAGGCATATCGGGCATCTGGAACGACCAGCCATTGCTGATCTTGATCACGCCGCCCCAAATTCCAGGCTTTTCCGATTCGACCACTTTTTCTTCCAGATCCTTTTTCGGGACGTAGATTTCGTAGTAATCGTCGACCTTGCGCAGGGTGACCTTCATCCCAGTTTCTCCATACTTTCGATTTCGTGCGTGCGCATGCCGACCAGCATGCCGCGGTCGACGAAGTCGATGGCGTAGACGTAGAAACGGTTGAGGAATGTTCCCACCGATTTCACATAGCCCACGTCACCGCGGTGAATCAGAAAGGCCCCCATGTCTTGCCCGGGATAGGTTCCGTCGTTGCGGATTTCCCGAATGGCCTGAACTTTCTCCCCCGGCTCATAGGCCGGTGGTCCGTATAGTTCGCTGGCTTGGGCTTCCATGGGAGCCTCCCCTGATTACGCCTTGACGATGCAGTTTTCGACCGGGCAGACGGCGATGCATTTCGGGTCGTCGCCGTCGCATTCGCTACAGGCGCTGGCCTTGATGACATAGGTCTCGCCCTTCATGGCGATGGCGGCGTTGGGGCACTCGAATTCGCAAGCGCCGCAGGCGGAGCAGGTGGAGGTGGTGATCTTCAGAGCCATGGCGGTTCTCCTTGGGTTAAAAAATCAGGCAATGGAGCCGTAGCTGAGGCTGGCATTGGCTTCGGCGTACCAGCGGGCTATGGCGGTTTCGATATATTCGAAGGGATAGGAATCGATGGCGGTGATGCCGGCGGCAGCCAAATCCTTCTTCGGGCACGACCCGATCTTGGACACGAACACGGCCTCGATGCCGGCCAATGTCGGGATCAGGTTGTCTTCCAGCACGTCGTCGTCGCCCCAACCGCCTTGGCAGTAATTGTCCACCTTGCGGTGACCGACGAAACGCACGCCGTCGTGATCGACTTCGTAGACCTGGAATTCGCTGGCGTGGCCGAAATGTTGGTTGACGCGACCGCCGCCCTTGGTGGCGACGGCGACCAGACGGGCTGGCGCGGTTTCGGCGGCGGCCAGGGTATCCTCGGCCTTGGTCACGGCGGCTTGGCGGTCGGCGCGTTCGCGCTCGACCACTTCGCGATACAGCCGCCGGGCCTCGGGATCGTATTCGACCTCGGCGTCGATCTTGTCCATGGTGAAGTCCTGCGACAGGTCTTCCCCCAGCATGCCCACCGCATCGGCGCGGCACTGGCGGCAATGGCGCATCAGATTGGCGCCGCCGGCCAGTTTGTCCTGCAAGTCCTTCAACTCGGCCGGGTTGGGGCCGCGCTGGCCGGTCAGGCCGAAATGGGTGCCGTGGGCGGGATCAGAAATCAGCGGCATGACATTGTGCAAGAAGGCGCCGCGCGCCTTGATGGCGGCGTTGACGTCCATCAGGTGCTGGTCATTGATTCCGGGGATCATCACCGAGTTGACCTTGACCAGGATATTCTTCGAGGCCAATGCTTCCAGGCTTTCCATCTGCCGTTCGTGCAAAATCTTCGAGGCATCCAGGCCGGTGTAGCGTTTGCCGTTATGATAGATCCACGGGTAGATCAGGGTGCCGATCTCGGGATCGACCATGTTGATGGTGACGGTGACGTGGTCGATGTTGTGGTCGGCCAGGGCGTCGATATGGTCGGGCAAGGCCAAGCCGTTGGTCGAGACGCAGAACTTCAGATCGGGCAGACGCTTTTCCACCTGACGGAAGGTCTCGAAGGTCTTGCGCCAGTCGAACATGGAATCGCCGGGGCCGGCGATGCCCAACACCGAAAGCTGCGGCACCTTGTTGGCGACGGCGACAACCTTCAGCGCCGCCTGTTCCGGCGTCATCCGCTCGGAGGTGACGCCGGGGCGGGATTCATTCGAGCAATCATATTTGCGATTGCAATAATTGCATTGGATGTTGCAGGCTGGAGCCACCGCCACGTGCATGCGGGCGAAATAATGGTGGGCTTCTTCCGAATAGCAGGGATGATCCTTGATCTTGTCCCACACATGGGCCGGCATGTCGTCGGGACCGGAAGACGATCCGCATGACGATTTGGTCGAACAGCCGCTGGCCTGGGGCTTGGCTTCACCACGCTTGGTGATGCTTTGCAGGGAAACGATGTTGGACACCGGCAGCCTCCAATTCAGGGGTCTCTGAACTTAGGTACTGCAACTGTGATGCCAACTTTAGAATGGCGGAAAATAAGGGCTTTGAACGTTTTTGTCCGTTGTCGCATCCCCGACAGCGGCGTCGCGGATGCGACAGAACGCTTTTTTGTCGCCACCGGGTGGAAACATGACTTGGGCTTACCCATACTGAAGGCCCGTTCCTCGACGAAACAAGGACTTCCATGCATCCAGAGGCATCTTTGATCGCGACCATCGCCATGAGTCTGCTGTTTGCCTTTGCCGGCGGCTGGGTTGCCTCATTGCTGCGTCTGTCGCCCATCGTCGGCTATTTGCTGGCCGGTATCGCCGTCGGCCCGTTCACGCCGGGTTATGTCGCCAATACCGGCTTGGCCCAGGAATTGGCGGAAATTGGCGTCATCTTGCTGATGTTTGGAGTCGGGTTACATTTCTCCGTCAAGGATTTGTGGTCGGTGCGCTGGATCGCGTTGCCCGGCGCGGTGTCGCAGATCGTCGTCGCCACCGCCATTGGCGCCCTGCTGGCGCATTTTTGGGGATGGAGCTTGCCGGCCGGATTGGTCTTCGGCCTGGCTTTGTCGGTGGCCAGCACGGTGGTGTTGCTCCGGGCCTTGGAGGAACGAGGCTGGGTGCAGACTTTGAACGGCCGCATCGCCATTGGCTGGCTGATCGTCGAGGATCTGGCCATGGTGGTGGCGTTGGTGTTGTTGCCGGCTTTGGCGCAAGCGGCGAAAGGGGGCGGCGGATCGCTGGAAAGCCTCTTGCCGGCCTTGGGACTGACCTTGGCCAAGGTCGCGGTTTTCATTGCCTTGGTGCTGGTCGTCGGGCGCAAGGTGGTGCCGTGGGTGCTGGAGCAGGTGGCGCGCAAAGGCTCACGCGAGATGTTCACCCTGGCGGTGCTGGCCTTGGCCTTGGGCATCGCCTATGCCTCGGCAACCCTGTTCGGGGTGTCGTTGGCGCTGGGGGCTTTCTTCGCCGGGGTGGTGATGAGCGAATCCGATCTCAGCCATCAAGCGACGGCGGATTCGCTGCCCTTGAAGGATGCCTTCGCCGTCTTGTTCTTCGTTTCCGTCGGCATGCTTTTCGATCCATCGATTCTGATCCGCGATCCGATGGCGGTGATGGCGGTATTGCTGGTGATCATTATCGGCAAATCATTGGCCGCTTTCGCCATCGTGCTGCTGTTCCGCTATCCGGTCGGCACGGCGTTGGTGGTATCGGCGAGTTTGGCGCAGATCGGTGAGTTTTCCTTCATCCTTGCGGGGTTAGGGGTGGTCGAAGGCCTGCTTCCGGCCGAGGCGCAGACTTATATACTGGCCGGGGCGTTGCTCTCCATCGCCCTTAATCCGGTGGTGTTCATGACCTTGGGACCGCTGGAGCGCTGGATGTCCGAACACCCGAAATTGCGGGCGCTGCTGGAACGGGCCAGTCGCGACGAGATGTCGGAATTGCCCCAGACAATATGCGGCGGCTTGTCCAACCATGCCGTCATCATCGGTTTCGGGCGGGTTGGCGCGATGGTGGCCCGTGGCTTTGAGGCCGGAAAAATCCCTTATGTGGTGGTCGAACAGAACCGGCAGGTGGTTCAAGCCTTGCGGAAGCGCGGGGTGGTGGTGGTCTGTGGCGATGCGGCGACCCCAGGCGTGCTCGAATCCGTTGGGGTGGCGACGGCCAAATTGTTGGTGGTGGCTATTCCCGACGGCTTCCAGGTGCGGCGTGTGGTGGATGCGGCCCGCGTCGGCAATCCCCATATCGACATGGTCGCCCGTACCCATAGTGACACCGAGCGCGACTACCTGGAGCGCCAGGGGGTTGGCTTGGCGGTGATGGGAGAGCGTGAATTGGCCTTGTCGATGATGGGGTATGCGTTACGCAGTGTTGGCGTTCACGACGAGGCGGCCGGCATGCTTGTCGCCGGATTGCGAAACATGAATGGGCCGGTTCATCCCAAGGCGGCGTCATGACCGGCTTGACGCCTGACCAAATCCCCGTGACAGAAACTCATGGGGATTTGGTCAGGCCCAAGGGGCCGCGCGGCATAGGGGCTGCCCGTGCGGCTAAAGCTGTCTGATTTCGATGTCGTATTTTTTTAGGGCATAGCCGATCTGGCGTGGCGTCAGCCCCAACAGGCGGGCGGCCTTGGCCTGGACCCAGCCGCAACGCTCCATCGCCTGAACCAACCGCGAGCGCTCATCCAGGCTGTCCAAATCCACCTCTGGGACGGATTCGCTTGGCGCCTGGGGGGCGCTGCTGACCGGCGGCGGCGCGGCGGAAACGGCGACCGGTTCGCGCACCGGCGCGGTGGGGATGGGGACCAGATGGCTGGCGCCTTGGCCTTGGCCGGGTTTGCCGTCCCACAGGGTCGATGACAGACAAAGGTCGCGCCGACACGACAGGTCGATTTCGTCGATGACGTCGCCATGGGCCATGGTGGCGGTGCGATAGATGCAGTTTTCCAGCTCGCGCACGTTGCCGGGGAAGTTGCAGCGTTGCAGGGTTTGCAAGGCCTTGGCGGTGATGCCGACCTTCCGGGCGTTTTCCTGGTTGAATTGGCCAAGGAAATGGTCGGCCAGCAACGGAATGTCGCCGTGACGCTCGCGCAGGGGCGGCAGGAAGATGGGCACCACGTTCAGGCGGAAGTACAGATCGGCGCGGAATTCGCCCTTGGTTACCGCCATTTCCAGATTGCGGTTGGTGGCGGCGACCAGGCGCACATCCACTTTCAGGGTCTTGGCGCCGCCGACGCGTTCAAATTCGCCCTCTTGCAGCACGCGCAGCAGCTTGGACTGGAAATTGGCGGAAATCTCGCCGATTTCGTCCAAGAACAAGGTGCCGCCATTGGCCAATTCGAAGCGGCCCTTGCGATCGGCGATGGCGCCGGTAAAGGCGCCCTTTTCGTGACCGAACAATTCCGATTCCAGCACGCTTTCCGACAGCGCCGCGCAATTGACCTTGACGAAGGGCTTGGCTGCGCGCTTGGACAGCATGTGCACGGCGTGGGCGATCATTTCCTTGCCGGTGCCGCTTTCGCCGCGCAGCAGCACGGTGGCCTTGGTCGGCGCCGCCTGTTGCACCTGGGCGAACACCCGGCCCATGGCCTCGGAATTGCCGACGATGTCTTCCAATCCGGCGGCCTGGGCGGCGGCGGGCTTGATCTTGATGACCTGCTTTTGCAGCCGGGCGTTGTCTTCCATCAATTGTTCGCGGTCAGCCAGCACCTTGCGGTACAGGCCGACGGTCTGGCCGATCAGGGTGCCGACCATGGTCAGGAAGCGGATATCGTGTTGAAACCCCCGGTGGGCGCCGCTTTCGCGGCTGCGCAACACCGACAGGGTGCCAAAAGGCCGGTCATTGGTCTTCACCGGCACACAGAGAAAAGCCAGGCTGTCATCGTCTGGGTCCAGGAATTCAGCGATGTAATCGGCCAATCCAGGGTCGCCGACGGCGCTGGGCACCACCATGGGCATCGAGCCTTCCAGCACCGGGCGGATGGCGGCCATGGGGTATTTCAGCCCGCCATCGCGGGCTTCGCGCAGGCTCATGCCGGTGACGGCGGCCAAGATCTGTTCGTCGCTGCCGTCATCCAAGGTGACGACGCCGTGGCGCATTTGCAGATAAGAGGACAAGATGTTGAGGACGTCATGCAAGGCACGATCAAGATCGAAGGTCGAACCCAGCACCTTGCCGATTTCATAGATGCCGATCAGCTGCGCTTCGCTGTCTTCGTTCCGCGTTTTGCTCAAGCTACCCATCCTGTGCACCCCATGGCTGGCCTTGCTCTAAGAATGAGCATCCCCACGGCATGATTAATTGTTAGACTTTAGCGCTGTCTGAACTGGTTCGTCCAGTGCCACCAAGCCGGCAATTGCTGCAAATGCGAAGGGGTGCCCATGCGCTTGTTGCACATGGGCACCCCTATCGGGTAGGTCAAGAGGATAAACCGTATCAGGCGGCCAGACGCTGGATCCAGCGCTGGATCGCTTCCACGTGCTCGGCCTCTTCGTCGGTGAATTCCTGCGCCATGACGCGAATTTCCGGATCGGTGGTGGTGTCGAGCACGTTTTTATAGAATTCATAGCCGCGCATCTCGGCATCAAGCGCCAGACGCATGGCTTCTTGTACTCCCATCATCGGGTCGGCGCCCCAGATGGCGGCAGCTTCCGGGCTTTCCATTTCCGGCCACTTGAAGTCGTCAGCGGTCATTTCCGGCAGGTCATGATAGCCGCAGCGTTCCTTGGCCTGCTGGTAATGCAGCTGCGAGTAATGGGCCATTTGGGCGAAGAAGTCGCAGACTTCCTTGTTGCCGTGGGTTTTGGCGGCTTCGGCCAGTTCCTTGAAGCGCAACACCGCCTCTTGTTCCAACCGCGCCGCATAGGCGAGGAATTCGTCAACCGATTTCATGACAGTTCCTCAACCGAACTTGAACAAGATGCCGTAGCCACCGCGCGGATAATTCCACTCGATGTCACCGGTGGCGGCGCAGACGATGCGGCAGGTGCCGCATTCCAGGCAACCATCGGGAGCGATTTCGACCTGACCGGTTTCGTTGCGGGTATAGCAACCGGCCGGGCAGACCTTGACCAGGGCGGCCAAGGCATCCGAGGGCTTGGTGTGCGGCTTGACGCTGATATGGGGGCGGCCTTCGTCCACCATGTAGCGGTTCTGATAGAGCTTTTCCTCTACCTTGATGCTGATCTCTTGCATGGAGGTTCTCCTGATGAGCCCAAGGCGGCGGCGGGGGCGCCAGCCTTGGGCTCGTCTGATTAACGGAAGGCGCGAGCCAGATTGAACATATCGCCGATCAGACCGCCGATACGCCGCGTCGAGCGGAACGACTTGGTGATCTTCTTTTCCTTGCTGCGCTTATCTTCGCCATCGACGCGCAACATGGTTTCGGCGGCTTGCGACAACAGGCGCGGATAATCGGTGAAGAAGTGCTTGTTGTTGTGCAAGACCTTGGGCAAGCGGCGATATTTGTGCAGATCCTTGATGACGAAGCTGTCTTCCAACGCCTTCTTATAGGCGGACAGCACCGAGGCGATCATCGGCTTGCCGGCCTTCTTGGCCTCGATCACCGTCTCGGCCGCCAGACGCCCCGAAGTCATCGCCATGTTCGAGCCCTCACGATGGACGGCGTTGACGAACTGGGCGGCGTCGCCGACGATCATCCAGCCATCGCCGAACAATTGCGGCACCGCGTTCAGACCGCCTTCGGGGATCAGATGGGCGGCGTATTCCTTGACTTCGGACCCGGCCAGCAACGGCTTGATCGACGGATGGTTCTTGAATTTTTCCAACAGGAAGGCCGGGCGGACCTGGGCTTCGGTGAAATCCGAGACCAGGCAGCCGATGCCGACGGCGATGCTTTCCTTGTTGGTGTACAAGAACGCGGTGCCGACCATGCCGACAGTGACCGAGCCGGCCACCTCGATGACCACGCCTTCTTCCTCGCCGATGTTGAAGCGGCTTTCGATGACGTCTTGCGGCAGGAAGTGCATTTCCTTGACCGCCAGGGCGACGGATTCGGGGGTGACTTCTTTTTTCAGGCCCGAGCGGTTGGCGACCAGGGCATTGACGCCATCGGCCATCACCACCACGTCGGCATAGACTTCGCCTTCGTCACGGTCGGTGCGGACGCCGATGACCTTGCCCTTGGCATCCTTGATCAGTTCGGTGACGGTGGTTTCGCACACGACCAAGGCGCCGGCTTCGCGGACCTGGCGATTGAACCACTTGTCGAACTGGGCGCGGATGATGGTGTAGCGGTTGGGCTTTTCTTCATTGAAGGCGTCGGAACGATAATGGCCGCCGACATGGGCCTTGTCGTCCAAGATCCACATGCGTTGTTCGACGATGTGGCGTTCCAGCGGCGCATCCTCGCGGAAATCGGGGATGATGCGTTCCAGCGCGTCGGCGTACAAGATGGCGCCCTGGACGTTCTTCGAGCCGGAATATTCGCCGCGTTCGATTTGCAGCACGTTCAAGCCGGCCTTGGCCATGACATAGGCGCAGGCGTTGCCCGAAGGGCCGGCCCCGATCACGATGGCGTCGAAAGTCTCACTCATGATTCAAGCCTCCTTCAGCCGGCCAGCCGGTTGACCGCCAGACGGCGGCGAAATGCTTCGGTCAATGCCGGCAGGATCTGCAAGGCGTCGCCGACGATGCCCATATGGGCGAATTCGAAGATGGTGGCGTTGGGGTCGGTGTTGATGGCCAAGACGATATCCGACCCCTCGACGCCGACGCGGTGCTGAATGGCGCCCGAAATCCCGGCGGCGATATAAAGACGCGGCCGGATGGTCTTGCCGGTCTGGCCGATCTGGCGTTCCGCCGGCATCCACCCCTTTTGCACCACCGGGCGCGAACAGCCGTATTCAGCGCCAAGAACCTGAGCCAGATCGGTGACCAGCTTGAAGTTCTCGGGCCGGCCCAGACCCATGCCGCCGGCGACGACGATATCGGCATAGGCCAGTTGGGCCTTGTCCATGTTGGCGTCGGGGATGAAGTCCAAAATCTTGGTGATGATGTCGCTTTCGGCCATGACCAGCGAATGGCGGACGACGCGGCCGGTGCGGCCTTCTTGCGCCTCCGGCATGGCCATGACGCGGGGGCGGATGGTGGCCATCTGCGGACGGAAGTTGAGCGTGTGGATGGTGCACAAAAGCGTGCCGCCAAAGGTCGGGCGGGTGGCCGCCAACGAGCCTTCGTGGTCGATGGCCAATTCGGTGCAATCGGCGGTCAGGCCGGTGGCCAAGGTGGTGGCGACGGTGCCGGCCAGATCGCGGCCCAGATTGGTGGCGCCCATCAGCAGGATTTCCGGCTTGAAGGTGTTGACCAGATCGGTCATCGCCGCCGCATAGGGCTGGTTGCGGTAATCGGCCAGCAGCGGGTCTTCCATCAGATAGACCAGATCGGCGCCATAGGAAAACGCCTCTTCGATCGCCTTGGTGGACGCGTCGCCGGGGCCGGCCAGCAAGGCGCCGGCCAGTTCAACGCCCAACTTGTCGGCCAGCTTGCGGCCTTCACCCAGCAATTCCCATGAAACCGGGTGAACGACGCCGCGTTCCATTTCGATCAGCACCCAGACGTGCTTGTAATCGCGGAAACGTTCGGGCAGTTCCTTCTTCATCCCGGCGCGGGAGCCACCGGCAGCGGCGGCGGGAGCAGCTTTATCGCTCATGTCACTCTCTCCTTCAGGCCTGAGCCGCGCGGCCGACCAGATCGGTCTGCAGCTTGGGGGCGGCGGCGAAGATGGCTTCGACGGCATCGTTGGCGATGTCGCTGGTGGGACGATTGGTGGTGTCGATCAACTTGGCCTTGTCGGCGCGCGGCTTGGGCGCGAACACCTTCTTGACCACGGTGGGCGAGCCGCGCAGGCCGCAGCGGGTGACGTCCTCGATGCCGGCGGCGGCGGCGTTGAAGGTCTTGATCGGCTCGCGGCCGGCGCGCAGCACGTTGGGCATGGAGCCGCGGCGGATGGTGTTCGAGCCTTCCAGCATGGTGACCATGCACGGCAGCTTGGTCTTGAGCACCTGGACGCCGCCTTCGGAGCGACGCTGCACGGTGATCTCGCGCGCCTTGGCGTCCAGCGCCTCGATGGAGGAGACATAGGTCAACTGATTGAGGCCGAGGCGACAGGCGATCCCCGGGCCGACCTGGGCGGTATCGCCGTCGATGGTCTGCTTGCCGCAGAACACCAGATCCACCGGTTCGTCCTCGGCGATCTTGGTGATGGCCATGGACAAGGCATACGAGGTGGCCAGAGTGTCGGAACCGGCGAAGAAGCGGTCGGTCAGCAATACCGCCTTGTCGGCGCCGATCCCCATGGCCTTGCGCAGCGCGTCCTCGGCCATGGGCGGGCCCATGGTCAACACGGTCACCTTGCCGCCGACCTGATCGCGCAATTGCAGCGCTGCTTCCAGCGAGTAAAGGTCGTACGGATTGATGATCGTCGGCACGCCCTGGCGCATGATGGTATTGGTAACGGGATGGACGCGGATCTGAGCGCTGTCCGGAACCTGCTTGATACAAACAACGATATTCATGGCCGGGCTCCTTGGCGGAAAATCTGGAACTGCGTTTCGCAATCCGCGTGCCATTGCAGCAAAATTATAAAAATCAACGGGTTGTCGTGTTTTTTATAGGTATGCCATTGTCGCGCTTGCGACAGTGTCAGCCGCGACCGGCCTTTAATGCGTCAAGCGAGACAAAACCCGGACTTCCCGGTTCCTGGTCCTTGAACACCTTGAACACTTTTTCGCTGATCCCGCTGGAGACGACGAAATCGGCGTAGGCGCGGGCCAGACTGGCGGCGCAGGCGGCTTTACGGCTTTCCTCGGGCAGGGCGTCGACGCCGTCCTGCTTCAGGTATTGCTGAAAACGCTTGAGGATGTGGAGGCGACTGACGCTGACCACGCCTTGATCGAAAGGCACCGCCAACAGGGTGAAGAACTCCTCTGCTGCCGACAACGTGCGCAACTGCTCAAGAATTCCGCTCATGCTCATGCCCTTTTTTCCAGGTCGTGGGCGGCGGTTGCCGTCCCGTGCATAGAAGCGCAGCAAAGGGCGTGCCAGCCTAAACTGGAAGCAATGCCTTGATTTTGTGCAAAATCCCGTGTGTCGCATATGCGACAGAGCTGTCGGGATTTGTCGGGTCAGCCAACAAAAGCGCGAAAAAGCGCCAAAATGGCGGTCATCGGTTAAAACGGCACGGCTTTTGAATAGGCAGAGTTAGTGGGCAAGCGCCCGCGTCGGCGTAGTGACCCTTCAAAATAAGGGGGAAGACCGTGAAACTGATCATTGCCATCATCAAGCCGTTTAAGCTGGACGAAGTGCGCGAGGCGCTGACCCAGTTGGGTATCCAGGGGCTGACCGCCACCGAGGTTAAGGGCTTTGGCCGTCAAAAGGGCCAGACCGAGATTTACCGTGCTGCTGAATATGTCGTGAGCTTCGTGCCCAAGATCAAGATCGAGCTGGTCGTCAATGACGACGTCGTCGATCGCGCCGTTGAAGCCATTCAGGCGGCGGCCCGGACCGATAAGATCGGTGATGGCAAGATCTTCGTTATGGATGTTGCCCACGCGCTGCGCATCCGCACCGGTGAAGCCGATACCGAAGCCCTTTGATCCCCTTCCGTCAGAGGAAACAATCATGAGCGATCTTATGAAAAAGGTAGTCGCCGGCGCCGGGTTGGCGTTGAGCAGCATGTTCATTGCCGGCGCTGCGCTGGCGGAAGAAGCGGCCGCGGCCGCGGC
>NZ_JAGTUF010000022.1 GCF_018224925.1 Magnetospirillum sulfuroxidans
CCCTCCGAACTCAGCAGGAGAAGCGAATCACGATGCAGCCTCAGATGAAAGGGTTTTTCCGCAGCCTGTTAAAGCGCATCTTTGCGGTTGTATCAATGGCTTATTCGCCGTCGTCTTCGCCGTCGAAATCATCCACCGCGCGGACGGTATTTTCATTGGCACCCAAATCGCGGCGGACTTCCGGGCTGCGCAGCAAGGCGTCGATGTGGCTGGCCTCGTCGAAGCTGGTATCGGCCTCGAAGAACAGTTCGGGGGCGATGCGCAGATCGACCTGGCGGGCGACTTCATGACGCAGGAACGCCCTGGCCCGCTTCAACCCCTTGACCACCGTCGTCACCTCGCCACCGCCCAAGGGCATGACGAAGACGGTGGCGTTCTTCAAATCGGGGCTGATGCGCACTTCGGTGACGGTGATGGCGCGGCCGGCAAGATCGGGGTCGCGGATTTCTCCGCGCTCGATAATGCTGGCGATGATGTGACGCAGCTCCTCGCCCACGCGCAGCTGGCGTTGGCTCGGTGGCTTTTGGCCTCTGGGCATTGCCTTGTCCTCCGCAGGATGGGACGGCTTCCTTTACAGGACGCCGGCCACTTCCTCGATTTCGAAGCATTCGATGACGTCACCGACACGAATGTCTTCGTAATTGGTGAACGACATGCCGCATTCATAGCCTTCACGGACTTCCTTGACGTCGTCCTTGAAACGCTTGAGCTGCGCCAGATGGCCCTGATGGATGACCACGTTGTCGCGCAGCAGGCGAACGCCGGAGCCACGCTTGACGGTGCCCTCGGTGATCATGCAACCCGCAACCTTGCCGGTCTTGGTGATGTTGAACACTTCGCGGATCGAGGCGTAGCCCAGGAAGTTTTCCTTGAGCGTGGGGGCCAACATGCCCGACAGCATGGTCTTCATGTCGTCGGTGACGTCGTAGATGATGCTGTAATAACGGATGTCGACGCCATCGCGCCGGGCCATGTCGCGGGCCTGCGGGTTGGCGCGGACGTTGAAGCCGATGATGATGCCACCGGTGGCCTTGGCCAGGGTGATATCGGATTCGCTGACCGGACCGACGGCCGAATGCAGCACCCGCATCTTGACCAGATCGTTGCCGATTTTGGCCAAGGCGCCGTTGATGGCTTCGACCGAACCCTGCACGTCGCCCTTGATGACGACCGGCAGCTCCTTGACTTCCCCCGCCTTGATGGCCGAGAACATCTGTTCCAAGGTGCCGCGCGCCGCCAGCTTGGAGCGGGCCTCGCGGTCGACGCGCTGGCGATAACCGGCGATTTCACGGGCGCGGGATTCGTCTTCCACCGCGACGAAATCGTCGCCGGCGGCAGGGGCGCCGTCAAGACCCAGCACTTCCACCGGAGTGGACGGGCCGGCGAATTCGACACGATGTCCCTTGTCGTCGATCAGGGCGCGCACCTTGCCCCATTCGGAACCGGCGACGAAGACGTCGCCGACCTTCAAGGTTCCCTTTTGCACCAGCACGGTGGCCACCGGGCCACGGCCCTTTTCCATCTTGGCTTCGACCACGGTGCCCTGGGCGGTCCGGCCAGGATTGGCCTTGAGGTCCAGCACTTCGGCCTGCAACAGGATCGCTTCTTCCAGCTTTTCCAGGTTCATGCGCTTCTTCGCCGACACTTCCACCGCCAAGACGTCGCCGCCCAGTTCCTCGGTGACCAGATCGTGCTGCAGCAATTCCTGACGGACCCGCTCGGGCGTGGCGCCGGGCTTGTCGATCTTGTTGATGGCGACAATGATCGGCACATTGGCGGCCTTGGCGTGGCGAATGGCTTCCACCGTCTGCGGCATGATGCCGTCATCGGCGGCAACCACCAGCACGACAATATCCGTCACCTTGGCGCCACGGGCGCGCATGGCGGTGAAGGCTTCGTGACCGGGAGTGTCGATGAAGGTGATCTTGTCGCCCGAGCGCATGGTCACCTGATAGGCGCCGATATGCTGGGTGATGCCGCCGGCTTCGCCGGAAACCACGTCGGTTTCGCGCAACGCATCCAACAGCGAGGTCTTGCCGTGATCGACGTGACCCATGATGGTGACCACCGGCGGACGCGAGATCAACACATCGTCTTCGTCCACATCGCCTTCCAGGCCAACCAGGACGTCCGCTTCGGACACGCGCTTGACGTTATGGCCAAACTCGGCGACCACCAGTTCGGCGGTGTCGGGGTCGATGTTTTGGTTGATGGTGGCCATCACGCCCATGCGCATCAGGCACTTGATGACATCGCCGCCACGGGCGGCCATGCGGTTGGCCAGTTCCTGCACGGTGATGGATTCGGGGATGATGACGTCGCGGACCACCTTTTCGGCGCCCTTTTGCATCATCTTCTGACGTTCGCGTTCACGCGCACGCTTGACGGCGGCGAGCGAACGGCCGCGTTCGCCGCGATCATCGTCGGTCAATGCGTCGGTAATGGTCAGCTTGCCGGTACGGCGGCGCTGATCGACCCGCTTGACCGGCGGCGTCTTGTGCAAGGCGGCCTTTTTCTTGGCCCGCTCTTCCTCGTCCTCGATCTCGGCCGCGGTGCGCGGCGCGGTGCCGGCGGGAACGGCCGGCTTGGGCGGCGGCGGCGCGGTCATGCGCGGACCCTGACGCGTCTCGGCCGGAGCCGCCGGCGCCACAGGCGCGGCAGCGACCGGGGCAGCGGCCACGGGGGCGGCGGCCGTGGGGGCGGCAGCGACCGGAGCGGCGGCGGCGACCGGAGCGGCAGCCACCGGGGCGGGCTCGACCACCGGAGCGGCTTCGGCCTCGACCGCCGCGACCTCTTCCGGCTCAGGCTGCGCCGCGGCCGCTTCGGCCTCGGCTGCGGCCATGGCGGCGTCTTCCTCGGCGCGGCGAACGGCTTCTTCCTCGGCGCGGGCACGGGCCTCGGCCTCGGCCTTCATGGCGGTTTCCAGCGCCTTGGCGCGGGCAACCTTTTCGTTGCTGGTCAGGTCGTGGGCACTGGCGGCCTGCTGCGCAGCCTCGACCACCGCCACCGCCTTGGCCAATTCGACCTCAGCTGCGCCATGGGCTTCGTCACGCACTTCGTGCATGGCGCCACCGGCACCGGGGGCGAAGGTACGCTTCTTGCGCACTTCGACTGTCACCACCTTGGAGCGTCCATGCGAGAAGCTTTGACGGACCTGGCCGGTCTCGACGGTCTTCTTCAGCTCAAGCTTGCCCGGAGAGGACAGCTTCAGCGGGGCTTTGCGCTCTTGATCCTTGGAATCGCTCATGTAGTAGACTTCATCTCTTTCGCGGAACGGTCGGGCCGGCGGCCCGCCCTGGGAACAGGCTTATCTCATGGCGTTCTGTCCTGACGGAAGCCGGCCAAAAAAGCCGCCTCCGCCGCCAGCCGACGGGCCAACCCGCCCGGCGCGACACAGACATGAACCGCGTGATCGCGGCCGAACACCGCCCCCAATTCCACCGCGTCGAACTGATCGACCACGGTAACGCCGGGGGCCAGCGCTTTCAACTTTTCTCGCCCATCTTGGGCGGCATCGCCGGCTTGCACCAGCACACCAATTCTGCGGGCCTTGGCTTCCGCCTTGACCTTTTCAAACCCGCACACCGCCTGGGCGGCGCGACGGGCCAAAGCCAGGGCGTCCAAACAGCGCCGGCTCAGCAATTTCTCGATCCGGTCCGCCAAATCCTCGGGCACGGAGACCGCGCGGCGGGCAGCTTTGGCGAAAAGGCGTTTGGATACCGCCGTATTTACCACATCCCGGCGGGGGCTCAACCATATTCCCCGTCCGGGGAGCCGGCCTTCCACATCGGGAACCACTACATTATCAGGCCCGACGACGAACCTCAGCAAATTCTCTTTCGGCCCAACCGTTCCAGTGACGATACACCGACGGTTGGGGCCTTTGCGCAATTCGTCGTCTTCGTCCACGAATTCGTCCAGGATTTATTCCTCGTCGAACCAATGGGCGCGCGCGGCCATGATCACCGCGTTGGCCTGCTCTTCGTTCATTTCGTCCTTGCCGACGATATCGACCAGTTCGTCCGACGCCAAATCGCCCAGATCGTCCAGGGTCTTGATCTCGCGATGCCCCAGCTTGACCAGCATGGCCGGGCTCAGACCTTCCAGCGCCGCCATTTCGTCGGTGACGCCCAGATCCTTGCGCATGGCGTCGTAGCGTTCGTCCTGTTCGGCCAGGAAGGTCCGCGCACGTTGTTGCAATTCAACCGCGACGTCTTCGTCGAAACCTTCGATGCCGGAAAGATCATCCGGCGGCACGAAGGCCACTTCCTCGACCGAGGCGAAACCTTCGGTGACCAGCAGGTGGGCAATCACATCGTCAACGTCCAAGGCATCAATGAACAGCTTGGAGCGCGAGCGGAATTCCTCGTTACGGCGTTCCGATTCCTCGGCCTCGGTCATGATGTCGATGGACCAGCCGGTCAATTGGCTGGCCAGACGCACGTTCTGACCGCGACGGCCGATCGCCAGCGACAATTGGTCGTCGGGGACCACCACTTCCATGGTGTGGGTTTCGTCGTCCAGCACCACCTTGGACACTTCCGCCGGGGCCAGGGCATTGACAACGAAGGTGGCGTATTCGCCCGACCACGGAATGATGTCGATCTTTTCACCCTGCAATTCGGCCACCACCGCCTGGACGCGGGAACCGCGCATGCCGACGCAAGCGCCGACCGGGTCGATGGACGAATCATGGCTGATCACGGCGATCTTGGCGCGTGAGCCGGGATCGCGGGCCACCGCCTTGATTTCGATGATGCCGTCATAGATTTCCGGCACTTCCTGGGCGAACAGCTTGGCCATGAAAATGGGGCTGGTGCGCGACAGGAAAATCTGCGGACCCCGGGGTTCCTGGCGGACGTCGCCGATATAGGCGCGGACGCGGTCGCCGGTGCGGAAGGTTTCGCGCGGGATCAGTTCGTCGCGGCGCAACAGCGCCTCGGCCCGGCCCAAATCGACGATGACGTTGCCGAATTCGACCCGCTTGACCAGACCATTGCTGATCTCGCCGACGCGATCCTTGTATTCGTTGAACTGGCGCTGACGTTCGGCGTCGCGCACCTTTTGCACGATGACCTGCTTGGCGGTCTGGGCGGCGATACGGCCAAAATCGATGGGCGGCAGCGGATCGACCAAAAAGTCGCCGACGACAGCGCCGGGATTCTTTTTCAGGGCGCGCGCCAACAGCAGCTGCGTGGCTTCGTTTTCCACTTCCGCCACCACTTCGAGATAGCGGGCCAGCTGGATCTCGCCGGTCTTGCGATCGATATGGGCACGGATGTCATGCTCGTGACCGTATTTGGAACGACCGGCCTTTTGAATGGCCTGTTCCATGGCTTCCAGCACTTCGTCGCGGTCGATGCCCTTGTCGCGGGCGACGGCGTCGGCGACCTGCAAGAGTTCCGGGCGGGGCAGAGCAGCGATTCGTTCCATCTATTCTTTTCCCTGTTGGTCCGCCTGCGGGCCTTCTTCATCCCGAGTCACGGCGGCGATCAATTCGTCGGTCAGCACCAGCTTGGCGCCTTTCAGATCGGACAACGGCACCAAAACCTCGGCGCCATCAGCGATCAGGCGCACCGCCTCGCCCTCCAGGCCCAGCAGCTTGCCACGGAAACGCTTGCGGCCATCGACGCCGATCAACGCTTCCAGCTTGATCTCAAAGCCGGCCCAGGTCATGAAATCCTTGGCGCGGGTCAACGGCCGGTCGATGCCGGGCGAGCTGACCTCAAGCGCATAAGCGCCCTGAATCGGGTCTTCCACGTCCAGCAACGCCGACACGGACCGGCTGATATCGGCGCAATCATCGACCGTCATATTGCGGCCGTCCTTGCGTTCGGCCATCACTTGAAGGGTCGGGCGGCTGCGCCCCTGGAACATTACCCGCACCATTTCGTAGCCCATGGCTTCCAAAGTGGGGCCGAGCAAAGCTTCCAAACGCTGTTGAAGATCCATTCCCGAACTGTCCTGCGGCCGCAAATGGCCCCTAGAAAAAACAAAAAGTGGGCCAATGGCCCACCCTGCAATCCCAACCTCCAGCAGATGCTTCTTGGCTGGGTAAGCAAGAATGTGTCTAGGGGCGGACTATAGACGAATCAATTTCAAAGGCAAGACCAGAGTGCCCCAGCCGCCCCAGGCTGTCATTGCAGGTCGCCGCGAATTCGGGCCACAGCACGACGATCGCCGCCAAATCGCCGGTCTGGGCCAGTTGTTGCAGATGGGCACACATCTGCCCCAGGCGGAAAAACCCCAGATTGAGGGCAGCCCCTTTCAGGCTGTGAACCGCCCGCTGTGCCGGCTCGACATGACCGCCGGCCAGCGCCATGGCCAATTCGCCGGCCCGGCTGCCGATATCGACGCGAAAGGCGTCGAGAATTTGGCTCAAATCCTCGGGATCAAGGTCTCGGGCCAGTTCCGCCGCCACGGCATCCGCGACCACCGGCGCCTGGCGCCAGGCGGTCATCCGACGGCGATACCCAGCACCTTGGCCAGCGCCGCGGTGATGCTTTCACGCGAAAACGGCTTGGCGACGTAGCCATCGACGCCATGCTTGCGGGCCAAAATCACCGCCTCAGCCTCGGTCTTGACCGTCATCATGATGAATTTGACGGCGGGATAATCGGCCTTGAGCCGGGTCAGCAATTCCAACCCATCCATATTGGGCATCACCCAGTCGCACAGCACCACATCGGGCACCAAATGCTGCGCCTGGATCTTGGCCAAGGCATCGACGCCATCCACCGCCGCCACCACCCGCGTGGCCCCCAGACCGCGCAACAGACCGGCGACCAGCATGCGCGACGACGAGGTGTCCTCGACCACCAAGAGAGATTTGTTGGTCAAGGCCTCGGCGATCAGCTTTTCCAAATCCTGGTTCATGCTCTTCCCCTATGGCCGATACAGCCCGACATAGGCTATCAGATTCTTGCCGGGAACCCGTTTGACGAAG
This sequence comes from Magnetospirillum sulfuroxidans, assembly GCF_018224925.1. Lineage (GTDB taxonomy): Bacteria > Pseudomonadota > Alphaproteobacteria > Rhodospirillales > Magnetospirillaceae > Magnetospirillum > Magnetospirillum sulfuroxidans. The sequence continues at coordinate 6,947 of NZ_JAGTUF010000022.1, forward strand.
GTCAGTTTGGGCTCGATTCGATTGCTGGCGGGGTTGAGCCAGCGGTATTCCACCCAGCCCTCGCCTTGGTCTTCCGCCACCTTGATGATTTCCTTGACCAACAATTTGCCATCGCTGTCGGTGACATTAAGCACCGACTTTCCTTCATTTCTCGGCACCGGCGGATAAATCACCCAAGCGCCATTCAGATCGATCACATTGACGTAAATTTCGCCGAAACGGAACTCACCCATTGCGTGAAATTGAGGGCGTGCCGCATCGGCTCCCTGCTCGGCCAACAGCGCCGCGGCTTTCAAGGTGATCTCGCGCACGGCCAGCGGATCAGGCTTGTCGGCGGCGCGCCCCAGGCCGGGCAGCAGCAGCAACGGCGCCAACACCAACAGGCGCAGCAACAGACGGGCGCTCATTGGTCCAACCCCACACAGACCAGCATCTCCAACATCGTCGCCTTGGAAATGGGCTTGGTCAGAATGGCATCGAAGCCGCATGCCAGGAATTGCTGGCGTTCGTCCGGCATGGCGTGGGCGGTATAGGCCACCAGCTTGCCGCCTTGACACAGATGTTCGGCGCGGACCGTGCGACAGACATCCTCGCCGCTCAGCCCCGGCATCGAGATGTCCAGCAGCACCAGATCGGCGCAATTCCTGGCCATCCAGGCCAAAGCCTGGGCACCATCCTCGGCCATCTCCACATGCCAGCCGGCCTTGGTCAACAGCCGCCCGGCCAACAGCCGGTTGACCTCGTTGTCATCGACCACCAAGGCCCGTTTGCCCGCGCTCATGACCGATCCACCGGCAGCGTGAAGATGAAGACGCTGCCCCGGCCGACCACCGAGTCCAATTCCATCTTTCCTCCCATCAATTCCACCAGATGCCGGGCCAAGGTCAACCCCAGCCCCGTGCCGCCATGGGACCGGGTCAGGAAGGCGTCGCCCTGATGGAATTTCTCGAAAATCTTGCTTTGCAGATCCTCGGCGATGCCGGGACCGCTGTCGCTGACCCTTAACGCGACAGCATGATCAGCCAACAGCACCGCCGTGTGGACATGCCCCGACGGCGTGAACTTGACGGCGTTGGACAACAGATTGTGCAGCACCTGGCGCACACGGACGGGATCGATCCACAGCGTTGGCGGCAGGTCGTCAGCCAAGCTCACCTGGAAATCCAATCCCTTGGCGACCGCTCCCGATTGGTGGATGGCGGCAACCTCGGCGACCAGGGCGCGCATATCGACCGCCTCGCGCACCAAGCTCATGGCCCCAGCCTCGATCTTGGCCACGTCGAGAATGGTGTTGACCAGATTAAGCAGATGGCGGCCGCTTTTCTCGATCACCTCGGCATTCTCGCGCGCGTCCTCGTCCTCGGCGTCATCCTTGAGCAATTCGGCGAAGCCGATGATGCCATTAAGCGGCGTGCGCAATTCATGGCTCATGGAGGCCAGGAACTCGCTTTTCATCCGGCTGGCTTCTTCCGCCCGCAGCCGCGCCTCTTCCGCCCGTTGGAAGGATTCACCCACCCGGTCCGCCATGTCGTTGAACGACGACGCCAGCACCCCCATCTCGTCGGTGCTTTGCACCGGCAGGCGATAGGCCATGTCGCCATCCTCGAAGCGCCGGATGCCTTGCACCACGGTGGTGATGCGCCGAGTCAGGAACGATGCCATCCAAATGGCGATGACCACCACCACCGCCCCCATCATCACCGTCGAGGCGGTCAATTGCTGGGCCATGGTGCGGACTTGCGCCCCGACCAACGCCAGCACCGCGTCAAGCTGGGTTTGCAAATCGCGGTCATGTTCGGCGACGATGCGATCGGCCGCCTGCTTCGATTCGGTGGCGGCGCGATGGAAGTCATCCACATTGGCGCCGATGGTGACAAAGCCGAAGCCGCGCGGGCTTTGACCGTACTGGCCGGTGCGATAGGGAATGGCCGCCGCCGTGGTCAGCTTCCACAGCCCGCTCCAGAAGATATCGAACGAACCAGAGCCGCCGTTTTGGGTCAGATCCATCCAGCCGATACATTGCGGCGCGTGATTGAGATAACGGCAGTCCAGACCCAAGGTGCCGTCCTTGACCTGTTCGGCCGCCCCTTTCTTGTCCCAGGACTGATTGTCGAAAGGCGGCACCCCGGCCAGATAATCCGCGACCGGCTTGCCGCTGGCTTTCCAGCCATCGTAAAGCGCCTGATCCATCCATGGCGGCGCCGGCTCACCGGTTTCGGGGTCGTAGCCGGTGATGAAATAATGGCGGGGATGGACGATGGAACGGCCCTTGTAATCCCAGATAAAGGCGTAATTTCCCGATGTGGCGTCGGGAATGGGCGAATAACGATCGCCGGCGGGCAAGATGTGGTCGGTGAATTCCATCAAGTGGTTGTGATCCAACGCCAAGGTCACCCAACCGACGATTTTGCCGTCATGCTGTACCGGCGTGGCCCACCGAATGATGCCCTGAAAGCGTTTGCCCACCGGGTTTTCGACCCCGGCATAGCCGGCTTGCTCTGGGGCGAAGGCGATGCCGCGCTTTTGCGCCGCCGCCGGGGTATAGGGGCCGATCACCGGGGATTGCACATAGGCGCCGATGACGTCGGAGACATAAATCTCGCCGGGCTTAAGCGCCTGAAGCGCCGGAAAATAGGTTTCCGCCTTGAGGTAGGTGTTCTCGCGCCGCGAAACATCCCGCAAAAGCGGGCTCAGCTGGTCCGAGGTCACCACCTTGACCTGTTCCTTGCCGTCCAAGCCGACAAAGGTCATTTCCATGAACAGCGGCAGATCGGTCAGCACGCCAACCGTATCGGGATGACGATAGTTGAAATTACGCGCCTGCTCGGGCAGCGACGGCTGCGCCGGCGGCACATCGTAGCGCGGCGTCGCCTCGGGGCCAGGCACCCAGCCACTCCCATCGGGGGCCATCACCCAAGGGTGGGGCCGTTCCACCGCGCGGGTGCGGGCGGCGAGAAACCGCCTATATCCCCCCGCCTCGGGGGCCAGCAGCGCGGCAGAGGCGATATCGCGGTCGCGATCGTACAAAAAGGTGGCGACGGAACGGGCCACATCGGTGGTCATCCGTTCCATGGATTCGCGGGCGGCGGCGTCCAACGCCGTGATGGCGGCATTGGTGGTGGTGTTGGCCACGGCCTCCGCCGTTTCGCGCATTTGCTGGACCATGCCGACGACGCTGCCCGACACCCGTTCGGCCAGCCAGACCTGACCCTGCCAGGCGAACCACGCCAACAGCACCAGGGGAATGACCTTAATCAGGACAAAAATGCCGATCAACTTGGAGCGGATGCCAAGTCCGGAACGGGAAAGCATATCTGAAACCCCATCAGGCCCGAAGGATGGTCTGCACCCGGCAAAGGTGTAGCAAAGTCATGTAAACGCGTTTTGGGCTGGATGTGAAGGAATCACAAACCACCCATAAAACGATCCGCATAGACAAAAGGATCGAATTCCGGCTTGCCAAAATGCCAGCCCTGGCCAAAATCCACCCCGCATTGATAGACGCGGCCGGCCAACCGCTTGTCCTCGACCATTTCGGCGGCGGTCTTGACCCCCATCGAGGCGCACATGCGGGCCATGGAAGCAAGAAGATCGCTGCCTTTCTGACTGGCGGCGGCACGCTTGATCACCGGGCCGTCGAACTTGACCAAATCCACGTCCAGCGCGTTCAGATAATCGAAGCTGGCCGCCCCCGAGCCGAAATCGTCCAGGCAAAAGCGGAAGCCGCGTTGCCGAAAGGTCTGGATGGTGGCGTTGACCTCGGCCAGATGCTCGATCTTCACCGATTCGGTCAGTTCGAACATGATCTTGCGCGGCTGCACCCCCGACCGAGCCAGCAATTTGCGTAATTCGACGACGAATTGCGCCGATGACAACGACAGCCCCGACAGATTGATGGCCACCGCCGGCAATAACCCGCCCTTGCGGGTCATCTCGGCCAGGGTGCGGATGGTGGTGTCGACCACCGCCAGATCCAATTCGGCGACGATGCCCACTTCTTCGGCCAAACAGAACAGGTGATAGGGCGACACCCCCGGACGGGCATCGCGAAAACGGGTCAGGACCTCGAAATGGTGGACCCGCTCCAGCCGCATGTCGCAGACCGGCATGAAGGCCATGTCGAATTCCCGCTTCGCCACCAGCCTGCGAATATACGCGACGTTGTCGATGGTGTCGGAGACCAGCCCCTTGAGCACCTGGCCGAGGCTTTTCTTTTTGTCCAGATGGCCGGTTTCGGAAAACCGCCGAATGGTGTGGGCGATGGCCTTGGCCACCTGATGTTCGGCCAGTCCGGCCCCATCGGCGTCAAGCGTGTGGGAACTGGATTTCAGATCGGCGTTGAACAGGGATTTCGCCGCCGCCTCGATCATATTGCCGATCTCTTCGGTATCGACATCGTCGCGATGCAGATAGGAAAAGCTGTCGGCCGAGACTTGGCCGGCGGAATTGCCGCCGATGGAATGCTTGTTAAGGATATCGCCAACGGCGTTGACCACCCGCTTGCGATCAGACACCCCCAAGGCCTTGTTCAAACTTTCCAGGCCATCCACTTTCAAGACGGTCAGTTGCGGCCGGCCGCCGGCTCGCTTGAACGCCAAGGCGCGGTCGGCGGCCAAGGCGGCATACGAAGCTTCGTCCAGCAGACCGCTGTCGCTGTCGCGCTTGAGTTCGGCCTCGTCCGGACGTTCGGCCTGAAACGCCGGTTCCAGCTTGAGCGCCAGAAAGAAATGGTTGTCGAAATCAGGCACACGGTACCCGGCCAAGGCGACGTTGGGACGGCGGCGTTCGCCGTTCAAGCGCACGACCACGTCGTCAATGCGCCCCTGCGATCGCGCCGCATCCAACATCTCACCGGCTAAAATCCGATCTTCTTCCGCCACCAATTGCAGAAACGGCCGATGTCGCAACGCATCCGGCCCGGTGCCCATCAGAACCTGGGTCGCGCCGGCGGCGAACACCACGTTCATGTCGTCATCGAGTTCCAGCAAAATGTCGGCGCGGCAAAAGGCCAGGGCGACGAAGCGATCTCGCTCGCGGTCGGCCATGATATCCCCGAAATGTTCATCCCTGCCGTATGATGGAACGCAGTGACATCATTGGCAAGGATACTAAACTTTCGCCGTTACCCCTAAAGCAGTGGCGGTGCTGCGCAAGGCCGCCAGCACCATGTCGGCCTGGGCCGAACTGGGACGGGCGCCATCGACATTGACCCGCCCCATGCAGGTCAGCCAGGCCCATTGGCCGGCCGGCGATTCCAGATAGCGCATCAGCCGGTCGAGCACCCGGGACAGCACCGCCCGCGCCCGCGCGTCGGCGAAGAAAATCTCCCAGGCAAGGTCATTGCCGTGCGAGACCAGCATGTCTTGAAAAATCTCCCGCGCGCGCTGATCGTATTGCTTGCCGCGCTCCCCCAGGGCGGCGTCGACGACTTCGAAATAATGGGGGAGAAAACCGCGGGGAAAGGCCGGAACCTCTCCCTCCAGCAAGGTTTCGAAGGGGCGCACCAACAACCGGCGAAAGACGTCGTTGCGGCTGGATGCGTGCCGCACCGCCGGCTTGAAGCTGTGCCGGCATTTCCCTTCCTGCGCCGCCATCGCCCGGCTTAGGGGCGAACCGGCCCCACGCACCAAGGCCAGGATGCGGTAAACCTCATCCAGGGAAATCTGGCCGTCTCGGGCCCGTTCGGACGCCAAGGTGGCGACCAATTCGGAAAAAAGACCCAGCACGTCAAAACAGGCCTGTGGCGAGGCAACCGGCTCCGCCACAGCGACATTTCCTTCGGCCGACATTGGACACCCCCGCATACGGCACATGAGGAAATATCACTAGACCATTATGCATAGACCGCGTCCAGTGACTGATTGTGTCTATTAGCTGATCTCAGTCGCAATCGTTGCCTTGGTCGATTTTGTTGACCGCCGCGCCGAACCGCTGCACACCCTTTGTCCTGACCCGACCATGCCCCGCATGCGTTCACGTTAAGGGAATTTCCGCCATGCTTCGTCTTGCCTTGATCCTTGCCGCCGCCACGTTCGCCCTGCCCGCCCAAGCCCAGGAAAGCGAAATCCTGCGTCTGGCGTGCCGGGCCGCCGATCCGGCCCTATCGCCGCCGTTGACGTTCTCCATCAATGTCACCGCCAAGGACGCGGTCGAGGTCGCCAGCGGCACACATTACGGGGTCACCGTCTATCGCGACGGGCTGGGCCTGTTCGACCCAGCCCAAGGTCCCAGCGCCACGGTCTATCGCATCGACCGCGTCAGCGGCCGTTTCGCCCGCGTCGACCTGCCGGCGCGGTGGAACGGCAGGTGCGATCCCGTCACCCCGTAACCGTAAGCGGACGCCGCGTCGTCACCATGGGGGCGCTGACCGCCGCCAACACCACGGCGGCACCGATTATTTGCACCATGCTGGGCGGCTGGCCGCCGGCGGCGGCGATGGCCATGGTCGAAACCGGCACCAGATTCAGGAACACGGCGGTCCGCCCCGCCCCCAGCCGCGCCAGGCCCATGTTCCAGAACAAATAGGCCAGGGCGCTGCCGCCGATGGCCATGGCCACCAGGGCTTGCGCCGCCATCGGCGACGGCATCCGCACCGGCACGCCGACCACAAGGGCGGCCAGGCTCATCACCACCGCGCCCATGACCATGATCCCGGTGGTGTTGACCAAGCCGCTTTCCGCCGGCATCAACCGCCGGGACAAGACGTTGTAGACGGCCCAACTGAGATTGGCGCCCAACATCAACGCGTCTCCCGCCGACAGGCTGAGCGAAGCGCCGCCGCCCAAGACGACGATTGCGACCCCCGCCAAGGCCACCGGCATGGCCACCATTTGCCGCCGACTGAGCCGCTCGCCCAGAAACAAGGCGGCGAGAAAGGCGGTGGCCAACGGATTGACGGCCATGATCAAGGCGCCGTTCACCGCCGAGGTCATCTGCATGCCCATGAAGAACAACAGGTTGAAACCACCGATTCCGACCAGGCCAAGCATGGCATAGGCACGGAAATGCCGGATCAGCGGCACCGTTTGGCGCTGCCAGGCCACCATCACCCCCATGACCATGGCGGCCAGAACGAAACGGCCGGCCCCGGCCAGCAAGGGCGGCATCTCTTGCACCACCAGCTTGGACAGATTGAAATTGGCGCCCCACAAAATGGCGGCGACGGCGACCAGCGCCATGATGGCCCGCATGATCTTGTCCCTTTCAGAAAAACTTTCGCCTGGAAATCCTGGCTCGGCCGTGTTTCTGATACAAACGAGTGTTTCTGCGCATCGAGATTAGGAATTCTTATGGTCCGCCGCCTGCCGCCCTTGCGTTCGCTGCGCGCCTTTGAAAGCGCCGCCCGCCACCTGTCCTTTGCCCGCGCCGCCGAAGAACTGCACGTCACCCCCGCCGCCATCAGCCAACAGATCAAATTGCTGGAGGACCATCTGGGCCTGGCGCTGTTTCGCCGCGCCGCCGGCGTCACCCTGACCGAGCCGGCCACAGCCGCCCTGCCGCTGCTCAGCGATGCCTTTGACCGCATGGAGCGGGCGGTGGAGCGGCTGCGCATGGGCCGCGAGCATGGGCCTTTGGTGGTGTCGGCCCCCCCTTCTTTTGCCGCCCGCTGGCTGATCCCGCGACTGGAACGCTTTCAGGCGCTGCATCCCGAGGTCGATCTGCGCCTTGCCGCTTCGATCAAATTGGTGGATTTCGACACCGAAGACGTGGATTTAGCCATCCGCTATGGCTCGGGCCATTACGGCCCCTTGCATGTGGAACGGCTGAAAGCCGAAGCGGTGGTCGCCGTCGCCCATCCGCGTCTGGCCGCCAGTCTGCGGGCGCCGGCCGATCTGCTGACCGCCACCTTGCTGCACAACGAAGGCATGAACTGGGATTCCACCTATCCCGACTGGTCGGCCTGGCTCAAGAATGCCGGGGTGAATGTGGATCAGCCGCTGAAATTGCGTCCTTTCGGCGATGCCAATATGCTGATCCAAGCGGCCCTGTCGGGGCTGGGCGCCGCCCTGGTGTGGCAAACCCTGGTCACCCAGGAACAGGCCGATGGCCGTCTTGTCGCCTTGTTCCCGGCCCAGCCGCTGGTCAACGCCTATCATCTGGTCTGCCCGCCCAACCGGCTGAACAGCCCCAAGGTCGCCGCCTTCCGTGACTGGATCATGGCCGAAGCCGGGGGGGCCTAAAGCGAGCGCGCCGCCCGCTTCGCCACATAAGCCGGCACCTCTTCCCGCCAGGATTCCAGCACATGGCGCACCCAATCGGGATGATCCTTGGCGGCGTCGTTCAGCCAGTTGGCGACCGAATCCTGCACATAACGGTGCGTGTCGGCGCGGAGCGGCCCCAACACCGCCAGCCCCGGCGCCGGATCGGCGCGCAAGCAGCGGATATGGGCGCACCAGACGCCGCGCGGCCGCGTCGCCTCGCTGGCGAAACGGCGCAGAAAAGGGCTGGCCTCGGCCGTCCACGGCGCCAGCAGATCCAACGTCGCCAGCGGTTCGGCCACCACATGCGGACGTAAGGCCAGCCACGCCCATTCGCGCACGCCGAAATGCGGATCATCGGCCAAGGGACGGATCCGTTCCAAGCGCTGGGCCAGGGACAGCCCTGTCTCGGCGGCGATGGCGTAAGCGGCCCAACCGCGCACGGTGTCGGAACGGTGCCGGGCCAATTCCGCCACCACCGCGCCGCCCCCAAGCTCAAGGGCCAGTTCGGCCGCCAGCGCCATGCGCCGGGTAATGCCGTCATTCGCGGCCGCCCGCAGCCGGGTCGGATCGGCCGCCGGCAGCACCGCCGGCATCAACGCGGCGAAATCAACCGCCAAGCATTCGGACAAGGTCAGCGTCTCGGCGGTCCCGGCGTTGAGATCCACCAGCACCGCCGGATCGATCCCGGCACGGGAGCGGGCCCCTTTCCGAGTCACGACGCCCGCGCTTCAAGAAACGGATCATCGGCCTTGACCCGATTGCGCAGGGTGACATTGATCCGTCGCGATTCGCGGACATAGATCAAGAAGATGATCCTGATCAGTAAAGAGGGCGACATCCCCAAACCGATGGGGATTTCCATGGTATGGGCCATCCCCTGGAAAGTGATGAAAAGCGTGGCGGCGATGCTCACCGCGGCATAGAGGTAAAACAGCGGCAGGAAAACCCGGAAATTCAACACCAAGGCAAGGCTCAACGCCACGGAAAGGGCAAACATGACAGCCCATGTCAGACCGTCACCGGGAAAAATGCAGGCCACCACCCCCTCGTTCAGGCATACCAGCAGCAAAACCCAGTTCCAGCCGCCAAAGCCGTAAAGGGGATGAGTGCGCGCCTCGTCACGGCTGATTGTCACCCAGTTTATGCGCGGAAACGCCATCTCAGCCCCATCTCCCGCTCCAGCCGAACCGCGCCCCGGCCTATCGCGCCAAAGCCCGCCACGCGATATCGCGTCGGCAGAACCCTTGCGGCCAATCCAACGCGTCCACCGCCTGATAGGCCCGTTCACGCGCCTGCTTGACCGTAGCGCCAATGGCGGTGACGCCCAGCACCCGGCCGCCGGTGGCGATCACTTGGCCGTGGTCGTCCACCGCCGTGCCCGCATGCAAGACGATGACGCCGTCAACGGCGCCGGCTTGGTCCAAACCACCGATCACCGTGTTCTTCTGATAGGAACCGGGATAGCCGCATGCCGCCATCACCACCACCAAGGCGCATTCATCGCGCCAGTCCAGACTGACCTCGGCCAGCCGCCCTTCGGCGGCAGCCAACAGCACCGGCAACAGATCGGATTTCATCCGCGCCATCAGCACCTGACATTCCGGGTCGCCGAAACGGACGTTGAATTCCAGCAATTTCGGACCGGCCTGGGTGAACATCAGCCCGGCGAACAGCACCCCGGTATAGGGCTTGCCCTCGGCCGCCATGGTGCGGATGGCCGGCAGGATGCAAGTTTCCATGACCATGGCTTCGCGTTCCGGCGTCACCACCGGGGCCGGCGAATAAGCGCCCATGCCTCCGGTATTGGGGCCGGTATCGCCATCGCCGACGCGCTTGTGATCTTGCGCCGCCACCAGACCCAGCGCGGTTTTGCCGTCGCACAGGGCGAAAAAGCTGGCTTCCTCGCCATCCAAGAATTCTTCGATGACCAATTCGTCGCCGGCCTCGCCGAACACCTTGGCCCCCATCATGTCGTCAATAGCGGCCAACGCCTCGTCCAGGGTCATGGCCACCACCACGCCCTTGCCGGCGGCCAGACCGTCGGTCTTGACCACGATGGGGGCGCCCTTTTCGCGGACGAAGGCCTTGGCCTTGTCGATATCGGTAAAGCGGCCATACCACGCGGTGGGGATGCCGGCCTTCCAGACGATATCCTTCATGAAGCCCTTCGAGCCTTCCAACTCGGCCGCCGCCTGACTGGGGCCGAACACCTTGATGCCGGCCTCGACCAAACGGTCAGCCAGTCCCAGGCACAGCGGCCCCTCGGGGCCGACCACCACCAGATCGACGGCGTTGGCTTGGGCAAAGGCGACCACATTGTGGACATCCTCGGCCGCGATGGCCACGCATTCGGCCACATCCTTGATGCCGGCATTGCCCGGCGCGCACCACAGCTTGGACAGCAGCGGCGATTGGGCCAGCTTCCAACACAGCGCATGCTCGCGGCCACCGCCGCCGACCACCAAGACCTTCATGGGGCAAACTCCGCCAATTTTCATGTCGGCCGGTTTTAGCACGCCCATGCGGGTTTGCAATCATCGGCACTCTTCGCCATGATCTGGCGGCCATGACCGAACCCCGCGCCGCCACCAACGTCCCCGAATTTTCCGTCGCTGAATTGTCCGGCGCGCTCAAGCGCACGGTCGAGGAAACCTTTGCCCATGTGCGGGTCCGGGGCGAGATATCGGGCTTCAAGCGCCATTCCTCCGGCCATCTGTACTTCGCCCTCAAGGATGCCGATGCCGTGCTCGACGCGGTATGCTGGCGCGGTCAGGCGGCCAAGCTGGGCATCGCCGCCGAAGACGGCATGGAGGTGATCGCCACCGGCCGCTTGACCACCTATCCGGGGCGGTCCAAGTACCAGATGGTGGTCGAGCGCATGGAGCTGGCCGGCCAGGGGGCCTTGCTGAAACTGCTGGAAGACCGCCGCCGCAAACTGGCGGCCGAAGGCTTGTTCGAGCAAGCGCGCAAGCGCCCGATTCCGTTCCTGCCCCAGGTCATCGGCGTCATCACCTCGCCCACCGGGGCGGTGATCCGCGACATTTTGCACCGTCTGGCCGACCGTTTTCCCCGCCGGGTGCTGTTGTGGCCGGTGGCGGTCCAAGGCGACGCCGCCGCCGCCCAGATCGCCGCCGCCATCGCCGGATTCAATGCCCTGCCCGCCCACGGCGTCCCGCGCCCCGACGTCTTGATCGTCGCCCGTGGCGGTGGCTCGGTCGAGGATCTGTGGGCCTTCAACGAAGAAATCGTGGTCCGCGCCGCCGCCGCCTCGGTTATTCCGTTGATCAGCGCCGTCGGCCACGAAACCGACACCACGCTGATCGACTTCGCCGCGGATCTGCGCGCGCCCACCCCCACCGCCGCCGCCGAAAAAGCGGTGCCGGTGCGGGCCGAACTGATCGCCACCGTCGCCGATTGTTCGGCCCGATTGGTCGGCGCCATGGCCCGCGGGCTGGAAGAACGCCGTACCCGCCTGCATCACCTGTCCCGCGCCCTGCCCAATCCACGCCGGGTCATCGACGACGCGACGCTCAAGCTGGATGACCGGGCCGAGCGGCTGAAACTGGCCCTGCCCAATCTGCTGCATCGCCGGCAAGCGGAACTGGACAAGCTGTCGGCGCTGCTGCGCCACCCCCGGGAATTGCTGGCGACCAAATCCCACCAATTGGACAGCTTGTCCACCCGCTTGAACCATGCGCTGAAAAGCGCCTTGCAGGGGGAAAAGGCCCGCTTGGACCGCTCCGGCCTGAAACTGGACCAGACCGGCGGCCGCTTGGCCCCGGCCATGACCCGGCTGCTGGGCGAACAGGCCCGCCGGCTGGAAGGGGCGGCCAAGCTGTTGGAAAGTTATAGCTATAAAAACGTTTTGGCTCGCGGTTTCGCCGTAATCCGCGACGATGCCGGCACCTTGGTGTCCGCTGCCGATGCCGTGGCCGGCGCGGTGTGGAGCATTGAATTCAAGGACGGCAAGACCGAAGTGGCCGTTGGCCATTCCGCCGCCCCCCGCCTCAAGCCCAAAGGCAAGGGCGAGGGCGACGGCCGTCAGGGCAGTTTGCTGTAGGAAGCGATGATGGAAGACGACCTCAAGACCACCGAAACGCCGCCCGCCGAAACCAAGACCGCGGTCAACAAGCCGCCGGAAGAAGTTGGCGGCCCGCAAGGCCCGGAACCAACCCGCTTCGGCGATTGGGAAAAAGCCGGACGTTGTTCGGACTTTTGACGCCATGCCCCGCTACAAGCTTACCATCGAATACCACGGCACCCCCTTTGTCGGCTGGCAACGCCAAGACAACGGAACCACCGTCCAAGCCGAGATCGAGGCGGCGCTGTTTCGCTTCTGCGGGGTGGAAACCGCCATCACGGCCGCCGGCCGCACCGATGCCGGCGTTCATGCCAGCGGCCAGGTCATCCATTTCAACCTGAACCGTGATTTCAGCGCCGACCGGGTTCAAGGCGGGCTGAATTACCACTTAAAGCCGCACCCCATCGCCGTCCGCTCGGCGGAAATCGTCGATGACCAGTTTCATGCTCGTTTTTCCGCCATCGGTCGGTCTTATCTGTACCGCATCATCACCCGCCGAGCCCCGCTGGCCATTGATCGCGACCGCGCTTGGTGGGTGCGGGTGCCGTTGGATGCCGAGGCCATGGCCGAAGGGGCCAAACACCTGCTGGGTCATCACGATTTCACCAGTTTCCGCGCCACCGCCTGCCAAGCCCGCAGCCCCGAGAAAACCCTGGATGTCCTTGACATCACCCGCATGGACGAAGAAATCCGCATCGTCGCCGAGGCGCGCTCGTTCTTGCACCATCAGGTCCGCAACATGGTCGGCACCCTGAAAATGGTGGGCGAGGGCAAGTGGAGCCCCGCACACGTCAAAACGGCGCTGGACGCCCGCAACCGCGCCGCCGCCGGCCCAACGGCCCCGCCTGACGGGCTCTATCTGACCGGCGTGGTCTATTGAGCGAAAAAAGCCCCCGGACCGATTCCGGGGGCTTTCACGCTATTCCATCCACCTGTCGTCGATGACGATGGTCTGGCAATCGTCGGCGTGTTCCTCGCAAGCGGCGGTCGCCGTTTTTTCCGCCGCGGCGGCCGAAGGTTGCCCGCTGCGCCAGCCGTAAGAACCGTCCGATGCCGACACCCAGGCCTTGTGGCCGGGCGCGCTCAGATACTTGCGGAACGCCTCTTTGCCACTGGCGGCCAAGCCGTCGGGGTAACGAACCGACGACGCCGAACCGGCACTGCCCTTCTGATCGCAAAACGCGGTGCACACCTGTTGGGAGCCAACCTTGCCGCCACACATCTGCCAACACCGATTGCTGGTTTGCACGCATTCATTGCGACACGCCGATGTCGTCGATGACGACGAACATTGATAGGTGGTCAGGAAGTGATCTTCGTCATATTTGATCGGCGCATTGTTGCGGCGCTGCTCGCGAACGTATTTGCTGTATTTTGTTCGGGCATCGGCACGGGCGTCGTCTTCGCAGTCGCGCTTGTTGATTTGCGCGGCGTAATCACAATTGCGCACACAGGCGCTTCGCGTATTCTCGCACTGTGTCGTGCACACCCGGCCTTCGGCCGAAGCCGGCGGCGTGTACGAATATTGCGTTTCGTAAACCGGGCCACAGCCGGCAAGCGCCAGCCCAACAAACACCATCAATGCCGCGACAATCCGCATTTCCCCACCCCATCGGCTGACAGCAGCCATTCTTGTGAAAACGTGATCCCGGACGGATCATTCCGGCACGCCCACCCAATGGATGCCGGATAATCCCCCCTGATCCAAGGTAGAATAGCCTTCGTCGCAAGCGCAGAAAAGGCGGAATCGGCGGGCACCGCCGCCGACCACCCTTAAACGAAACTAATGGCTGAATAATGGCCCGACGGCCTTTCGGCGAACGCTAAACCAGTTTCAGCTAAAGCGGAAACTGGTCTAGATTTCAAAAGTGGCCCGTGACGGGCCGCTCCGGCGCCGCTCCGGCTTATCGCATGTCCACGCTTCGCGTGAAAATGCTCTAGCCGAAGAGGTCGAGAATGCTGTTGGTCCGCTTTTTCGCCGCCGCCGCGAAAACGCCGCCCTGTTGATCGTAACGGGCATTCGCCGCCGCCTGGGTGCTGATTGCCTTTTCCACCGAGGCCAAAGCCGAACCGGCAACCGGCGTCGCACTTTGCGCCGTACGAATTTGATCGAAAGCTTCAAGCCCCGGATTCGCACGCGTCGGGGTGATGACGCTTTTGGCCACTTGCAGATTGTAATCGATCTTTTGCGCCTTGCCGGTGGCCAGGGCCACCTGTCCCGCCGCCTGACGCAGGGATTGCGCATCGGTGATGTTCAGCGTGTCCAGGCCCAGCGCTTTGCTGTCCAATTGTTGGCTGGACACTTTGACCCGATCGCCCGAAGCCGAACTGACCGTCACCGCCGACGCCGTCGCCGCCAACAGATTGGCGCTGCCCACCTGGGCGCTTTTGCTGAGGTCATCGACCTGGGTGCGGACTTCGCTCAAGCGCTGGTTCAGCCGCGTGACCTCGTCTTGACTGATGGACGCCCCCGCCTTGGTCGCCTGGGCCAATTCCTGCCGCAAGCCGTCAACCAGGGCCAGCGCCTTGCCGGCATTGGTCGAAGCCTTGTCGATGGTGCTGCTGCTTTGTGCGGCGGTTTGCGCCGTCGCACCAGAGGAACCCGTCGCCGCAGAGGAAGACGCGGCACTGTCCGAGGCGGTAACCCGGCTGACGGTTCCGGCGCTCAGAACCGAATAGGAATCCGTGGCAATGGCCGCAATCCCCGCCATATTGGCCCCCTGGGTTAACTACCTTTGGTCATCATAGCGCAAAAGCCGAGCAAAGTAAAAACCCGTTAATTAACCACCGCCAGGATAAAGCCGTCCCAGCCCTTGCCGCCCACGGTCTGCAAGGCGGTGGCGCTGACGCGGGGTTCTGTCGCCAGCATTTCCGCCAGCCGGCGCACGCCTTGGACCTTGGCCTCGGCTTCGGGGTCCAGCACCTTGCCATCGCGGACCACGTTATCGACGATGATGACCGAACCCGGCCGGGTCAATTTCAACGCCCAGGCGAAGTAATCGGGATTGCTGGGTTTGTCGGCGTCGATGAAGACGAAATCGAACGGCCCGCGCAGAGTAGGCAGGGTGTCGAGCGCCTTGCCTTCGTGCAGCCGCACCACGCCATCCAATCCGGCCATGGCGATGTTGGCACGGGCAACCTTGGCATGGGCGGGATCGGCTTCCAGCGTCACCAATTGGCCATCGGCGGGAAGGGCGCGGGCCAGCCACAGGGTGGAATAAGCCCCCAGCGTGCCGATTTCCAAAATGCGCCGCGCCCCGCACATGCGGGCCATCAGGTGCAACAGCTTGCCTTGATTGGGGGCAACGTTGATCGCCGGCAACCCGGCGGCGGCACTGGCGGCCAAGGCGGCGTCAAGGATCGGATCAGCGGGCATCAGCGCCGCGGCGAAATAGGAATCGACATCCGCCCACAAAGCCTTGCTCATCGTCGTCTCCTTACCAAAGACCGGCCATCACCCGATCGGAAATATTTTCCAGCAACAGCGCCAACAACACATCCATGAAGGTGATGCCGATGGCGGTGCCCAGTCCCACTTCCAAGGCGATATGGGCGATATAGGCACGATAGACCAACAGCAGCACGGTCAGGATCTGAACCAGCAGCATGGCCATCGGCGATTGGGTCAGCACGGTGACCGAGACAATGGGCAGCAGCAGCCCAACCTGCACGACGCTGGCCCAATTATAGGCCGCGCCATAACGCCAATAGCGATGAAAACGGCCCAGGCTGTCGGTGACGAAAATCATCAGCAGCGGAAACGCCGTCCAGTCGATGGCATAGGCGATCAGCTTGACCGCAATCGCCCGGACTCCCGGATTCTCGCCAAAGCCGCCCGACAGGATCTCCAGCGCCATGACACCGGGAAACACCAGGGCGGCGGCCCAGAACGAATGCCAAAAGCCCAGCGGCGAATCATTGATCCATACCAATCCCTGCGGATCGCGGCGGGCCAGCCGCCACGCGCCAAAGATACCGGCATGGATTTCCGTCCAAGGGATCACGGCCGGCCGACCAGACGCCCAAGCACCCCGAGATAGATTTGAGTGAGCGCTTCCAGGTCGGCGACCAGGACGTGTTCATCCACTTTGTGCATGGTCTGGCTGACCAGCCCGAATTCCAGCACCGAACAATGGTTCTTGATGAAGCGGGCATCCGAAGTGCCGCCGGTGGTCGACAATTCCGGCCGCAGCCCCGTGACCGCCTGGGCACAATCGGCCACCGCTTCCGACAAAGCCCCCGGCGCGGTCAGAAAACTTTCGCCCGACACCTCGATGGCGCATTCGTACGCGCCGCCAACCCCGTCCAGGGTGTGGCGGATCCATTGTTCCAACGATGTGCCGCAATGCAGATCATTGAAGCGGATATTGAAGCCGGCGCGGGCCTGGGCCGGAATGACGTTGGTGGCGGCATTGCCCACATCCACCGTGGTCAGGGTCAGGGTCGAGGCCTGGAAATGCGGCGAGCCATGATCCAGCGGCGCGGCGGTCAGGGCGTTGAGCATGGCCAGCAGACGCGGAATCGGGTTGTCGGCCAGATGCGGATAGGCGGCGTGCCCTTGGGTGCCGTAAACGGTCAGACGGCCATTGAGCGACCCGCGCCGGCCGATCTTCATCATCTCGCCCAGGCGGTTGGGGTTGGTCGGCTCGCCCACCAAGCACCAATCCAGACGTTCGTCCTCGGCCACCAGCCAATCCAGCACCTTGACGGTGCCATCCACAGCCGGGCCTTCCTCGTCGCCGGTAATCAGCAGGCTGATCGACCCGGCCGCCGCGCCTTGATCGAGAAAACGGGCCACCGCCGCGACAAAGCAGGCGATGGCCCCCTTCATGTCGGTGGCGCCGCGCCCATAGAGGCGATCATTGACGATGGTTCCGGCGAACGGATCGACGGTCCAGCCAGAGGCCCCCACCGGCACCACGTCAGTATGACCGGCAAAGCAGAAATTCGGCCCGGCGGAACCCCGCCGGGCATAAAGATTGCGGATCAGCGGCCCATTGCTGGCGCTGTCGACGGCGTGACACTCGAACCCCAGGCGACGCAACCAGCCGGCCAGCAGATCGCGGGCGCCAGCGTCATCGGGGGTGACGCTGGCGCATTTAATCAGTTCGGCGGTCAGGCCGACGGGGTCGGTCAGATTAATCAATCGCGCAGCAATTCGTTGATGGAGACCTTGGAACGGGTCTGTTCATCCACCCGCTTGACGATGACGGCGCAATACAGATTGGGGCCGGGCTCGCCATTGGGCAGCGGCTTGCCCGGCATGGTGCCGGACACCACCACCGAATAAGCGGGAACGCGGCCATAGAACACGTCGCCGGTGGCGCGATCGACGATCTTGGTCGATTTGCCGATATAGACACCCATGGACAGCACCGCGCCTTCCTCGACGATGACGCCTTCGGCGACTTCGGCCCGCGCGCCGATGAAGACGTTGTCTTCGATGATCACCGGGCCGGCCTGCAACGGTTCCAGCACACCGCCGATACCCGCGCCGCCCGAAATGTGAACGTTGCGGCCGATCTGGGCGCACGAACCGACGGTGGCCCAGGTGTCGATCATGGTGCCGGTATCCACATAGGCGCCGACATTGACGAAGCTGGGCATCAACACCACGCCGGGGGCGATGAAGGCGGGGCGGCGGACGACGCAGCCGGGGACGGCGCGGAAACCGTGGGCCTGGAACATCCCTTCGTCCCAGCCTTCGAACTTGGTCGCCACCTTGTCGTACCAATGCGAACCATGGGGGCCGCCGGAAACAAGGTGCGAATCGTTAAGACGGAACGACAGCAGCACCGCCTTTTTCAGCCACTGATTGACCACCCATTCGCCGTCCAGCTTTTCGGCGACGCGGAAATGGCCGGTATCGAGCATGCCCAAAGCCATCTCGACCGCGTCGCGGACCTTGGCGTCGGCCTTGGAATTGATGGTGTCGCGGACTTCCCAGGTATCCTCGATGGCTTTTTGCAGGTCGGCGAAGCTCATGGCCGTGATCCTTGATGAGACGTGAATTCGGTTGGCGGAAACATAGCGCGTTGTCAGCTCAAGTCAACGCACCGAGGGGGTAGTTTCCACCTGCTCAAGCCAGTGGGTCAGATCATCGGTGACGTGATGGACGTGGGCCAAATCGTCATCGTCATGCATCACCACCTTGCTATCGGGATGGTCGTCCTGGCGCACCCACACCGTGGTCATGCCCAGGGCGGCGGCGGGAACGAGATTGCGGTGAAGATCCTCGACCATCGCCGCCGCGCGCGGATCAAAGGCGAAGCGCCGCACCATCAGATCATAGCATTCCGGCTGCGGCTTGGGGACGAACCGCGCGGCGGCGATGTCGAAGATGCCGGCGAAATGATGGCCCAAGCCCAGTTGCGCCAACACCTTTTCGGCGTGCCGCTCCGAGCCGTTGGTGAAGATCAGCTTGCGCCCGCCCAGCCGCCCAAGGGCCGCATCCAGGCGCGGCGCCGCGTCCAGCACCGTGTGGTCGATGTCGTGAACATAGGCCAGGAAATCGTCCGGCTCCATGCCATGCACACTCATCAATCCGCGCAAGGTGGTGCCGAATTCCCGGTAATAGCGCTTTTGCAGGACGAAGGCGTCATCAAGCTCCAGGCCCAGCCGGGTGGCGATGAACTGACGCATGCGCACGTCGATTTGCGGGAACAGGCTGGACGTCGCCGGATACAGCGTATTATCCAGATCGAACACCCAGGTTTCCAGGTCGGACAAGGGCGGGCGGTGCGTATCTATAGGGCTCATGGACCTTGTGCTACGCTTGGAGACGACAAAACGCAACTGTCCGGTTTTCTTAGTCGTTAATCCTTAGGCAATATGCTAACACCGGGACCCAGGTGGACGACGGGTGTGGATGGGAATGAGCT
Source organism: Magnetospirillum sulfuroxidans (assembly GCF_018224925.1). Taxonomy (GTDB): domain Bacteria; phylum Pseudomonadota; class Alphaproteobacteria; order Rhodospirillales; family Magnetospirillaceae; genus Magnetospirillum; species Magnetospirillum sulfuroxidans. The sequence continues at coordinate 26,110 of NZ_JAGTUF010000022.1, forward strand.
CGCCGCGAGATCAACAGCTGCGACAACAAGACGGCCAGGGATCGGCGCATGCCACCCTGGGAACCGCTGCCCTAAAGACCTATCCCGGCGCCGCCCTGCTGGTCGATGCCAAGGGTACGGTGATCGCCGGCAATGGTCGCGGCGAGGCGGTGCGCCTGGCCCTGGAAAGCGGCCTGCTGCCGGAAATCACCTCCTTGCTCAATGAGAACCGCGCCACCGTGGTGACGCTGCCCGCCGGCAGCGGCTCGGTGATCATCGAGCTGATCGCCTTGCCGGCCGAAAACAACCTGTTCCTGCTGCTTGGCCGCGACATCACCTTGGAACGCAATCTGCGTTCCGCTTTGGTGGAATCGCGCCAGCGCTATAAGGATCTGGTGGATATTTCCTCGGATTTCGCCTGGGAAGTCGGCGCCGACGGCCATTTCGCCTTTGTCAGTCCGAAGGGAGCCTTGGGCTATTCCGCCGATGAACTGGTCGGTCGTGATCCCGCCGATTTCATCACCGAGACCCCGCTGGAAGCCGGCGAGACCCCCTTCGCCAACGCCCTGGCCCTGGAAGACGTGGAAGTGTGGATGACCCAAGCCGACGGCACCCCCGCCTGCGTCCTGGCGTCATCGACCCCCATCCGGGGCGACGACGGCCAGTGGCTGGGGGCGCGGGGCATCTGCCGCGACATTACTCAGGAACGCCTGCGCGATGCGGCCTTGTCGCGCGCCAATAACCGCGAACGCCTGCTGTCCTATATCGTGCGGACCATCCGCGACGAAGTCGATCCCATCGACATGCTGCGCGCCGCCGCCGAGGCCACCGCGCGCGCGCTGGGCGCCACCGGCTGCCAGATTTTCCGCCTGTTGCCCGATGCGTCGGATTTCGCCCTCGCGGCCCAGTACGGCACCGGCGGCGAGGAAAAGGACGTGCTGGATTCCTTCGTCAACAGCGACCATTACGAAGAACGCATCGACAATTGGCACGTTCTGGCCACGGTCAGCCGCTATCGCCATTCCATCAACGGCACCATCTTGCTGTGGCGCGACGACCAGCGTCCGGGCTGGAGCGATGATGACCGCCTGCTCATCGACGACGTCGCCAACCAAGTCGGCCTCGCCAACGAACAGATCACCAATCACGAACGGATCTTGCGGCTGTCACGCACCGATTCGTTGACCGGCTTGTTCAACCGCCGCGCCTTTTTCGAAGAAATCGCCCGTCGTTTCCAACGCCTGAGCCGTGAGCACAAGCCGGCGGCGCTGATCTATGTCGATCTCGACAATTTCAAGGCAGTCAACGACGTCCACGGCCATCAGACCGGCGATCAGGCCTTGGTCGCCGTGCGCGATCTTTTGTTGCACCACACCCGCCCCACCGACCTGGTGGCCCGGCTGGGCGGCGATGAATTCGCCATCTGGCTGGAAGGGGCGGAAGAACACATCGCCATCCGCCGCTGCGAAGGCATGTTGGGGGCCAGTTCAACCCTGGCCCATTTTTCCGGCAGCGCCGACAAGCCGCTGCATATGTCGTTGGGCGTGGCCGTCCATGACGGTTCCAGCGCTGAAAGTCTGGATGATCTGATCGCCCGCGCCGATAAAGCCATGTACGAGGTCAAGCGCGATGGCAAGGGGGCTTGGCGGCTGGCCCCCGAGCCCGCTTCCACTTCCGCTTCCACTTCCGCTTCCACTTCCGCTTCTGGGGCACAGGGTTAAGCCATGGTGGTCGGATTGCTCAAACGCCTGTTCGGCGGCGGCCGCAAATTCTCCTACGAAGAGGCGCGCGAACTGGCCGCCCACGACGACAGCGCCGTCCGCGCCACCTTGGCCGCCCAATCGGAAGTGCGGCCGGAAATTCTGTATTTCCTGACCGAGGACCGGGACCCCGTCGTCCGCCGCAACGTCGCCGCCAATCCGGCCACGCCGCCGCAAGCCCATCCGGCCTTGGCCGCCGATGCCGATGACCAAGTCCGCGCCGGACTGGCGGCCAAGATCGCCCGCCTTGCCCCCGGCCTGAACGCCCATGAACAAGATCGCCTGCGCCGGGCGACCTATGAAGCGCTGGAATTACTGGCCCGCGACCGCATCCCCAAGGTACGCGAGATTCTGTCCGAAGCCTTGAAGGACGTGGCCAACGCCCCCCCCGACGTCATCCGCCGTCTGGCCCGCGACGCCGAAATCGCGGTGGCGGCGCCGGTCTTGCAATTCTCGCCGGTTCTCACCGACGAAGACTTGCTGGAAGTGATCGGCGGCACCCCCATTCCCGGTGCATTGGCGGCCATTTCCAAGCGAGCCGCCGTCAATGTGCGGGTCGCCGACGCCATTGCCGCCACCGACGATGTCGACGCCATCGCCATCTTGCTGGGCAACCCATCGGCGCAAATCCGCGAAGAAACCCTGGATCGTCTGGCCGACCGCGCCACCGACATCGAAGCCTGGCACCAGCCTTTGTGCCAACGCCCGGCCTTGCCGTCGAAAACCGCCGCCAAATTGGCCCGATTCGTCGCCTCGAATTTGCTGGAATCCCTGGCGGCACGCCACGATCTTGACCGCGAGGCGGCGGTGGCGGTGGCCGCCGTGGTGGCCAAGCGTCTGGACGAAATGGAAGTCTCCGGCCCGCAGCGCGCCGAGGCCCGCAAGGCCTCGGACGAGGCCTCGGCCCTGGTCCGCGCCCGCCAATTGCGGGAAAAGGGTCAGTTGGACGAAAGCACCATCGACACCGCGCTGACCGGCAACGACACCGCCTTCGTCGTCTGCGCCCTGGCGGTGCTGGCGGAACTGCCGGTGACCGTGGTGCGCAAGACCGTCGCCACCCAAAGCGCCAAGGGTATTCTCGCCATCGCCTGGAAAGCCGGCCTGTCCGTGGCCTTGGCCGAACAGATGCAATCCAAGCTGCTTCGGCTACCGCAAAGCCGCACCCTGCGCGGCCGCGACGGCGCCTTCCCGCTGACCAGCGACGAAATGGTCTGGCAATTGGAATTCCTGGCCGGCTGATCGTTCATCCGGCCGACCATTGCCGGCGGGTCGCTGAAGACGGCGACCCGCCGAAACAATCGCTTTAGCCGACGATGTGGTAGCCGCCGTCGATGAACAAGGTGGTGCCGGTCACCGACTTGGCCAGATCACTGACCAGATAGGCGGCGAACGAACCGCAATCATCGAGATCGGCCAGATGATGCGTCGGCGCCTTGGCGGCGGCGGCTTCCATCAGTTCGTCGAAACGATCAATGCCGGAAGCGGCGCGGGTCTTCAGCGGGCCGGGCGACAGGGCGACGACACGGATCCCCTTGGCCCCCAATTCGACGGCCATGTACTTGGTCGAAGCTTCCAGCGCCGCCTTGACCGGACCCATGACGTTATAATGCTCAACCACCTTACGGCCGCCATAGAACGACACGGTGATCAGGCAGCCGCCATTGGTCATCAGCGGCTCGGCCAGCTTGGCCACGCGCATGAAGGAATGGCACGACACGTCCATGGCCAGCATGAAGCCATCGCGTGAGCAATCGGTGACGCGGCCATGCAGATCCTCGCGGTTGGCGAAAGCGATGGAATGGATGACGAAATCCAACCGGCCCCAGGTCTTTTCGATTTCGGCGAAGACCGCTTCAAGCTGGCCTTCCTCGCGCACGTCGCAGGGCAGAATGATCGAAGCGTCCAGCCCTTCGGCCAGCGGCCGCACATATTTTTCCGACTTGTCGTTCAAATAGGTGACGGCCAGTTCGGCGCCGTTGGCGCGGCAATGCAGGGCACAGCCATAGGCGATGCTTTGGTCATTGGCAATGCCGATGACCAGACCTTTCTTACCCTTCAAGGACAGGGTTTCGACGTTCAGGTACGGCTTGACGGTGGCATCCATAACAGGCGGGCTCCTCGAGTTTCGCTGCGATGCAGCATAACCCCTTGGCCCGCCATAACTCAAGAGCTTGCCGGCTGATTTCCCTGAATCGTCATGTGGGTTTTACATTAGAATTTAGTGCATCAAGCGACCTTGACCTTCTGTCACGGTACGGTTATGTATTTCCCTGGTGGTGATTTGTCCGACCGGCTTGCGGCCACCTTAAACAAACGCTAAAGAGGCTCACGGCGCGACTCCGCAAAGTCTGTGTCGCCGCCTTGCCCCGGTCAGGTTCATCGTGCCGAAGGGGCCAAATATGACCAAGATCACCACCCGCACCCTGCGCCCGCGGACATTGTCCGTCCGTGCCGGCACCGCCCGCACCGGTTTTTCCGAGACCAGCGAAGCCATCTTCATGAATTCCGGCTTTGTCTATGGCAGCGCCGAGGAAGCGGAGCAAAGCTTCGACGGCACCTTGGACCGCATGGTCTATTCCCGCTTCAAGAATCCCACCGTCGCCATGTTCGAAGAACGCCTGGCCGCGATCGAGGGGGCCGAGGCCTGCCGAGCCACCGCTTCGGGTATGGCCGCCGTTCATGCCGCCATCGTCTGTCAGGTCAAGGCCGGCGATCGGGTGGTGGCGCCGCGCGCCCTGTTCGGCTCGTGCACCTGGATCATTGGCGACCTGCTGCCGCGCTTCGGCGTTCAGGCGGTCTTCGTCGATGGCACCGATCTGGATCAGTGGCGCGCCGCCCTGTCCCAGCCCACCGCTTTGGTGTTTCTGGAAACGCCGTCGAACCCGACGCTGGAAATCATCGACCTGCCGGCGGTGGCCGAATTGGCCCATGCCGCCGGCGCCCGCGTCGTCGTCGATAACGTCTTTGCCACCCCGGTCTTGCAAAGCCCGCTGCAATTGGGCGCCGATGTGGTGGTTTATTCGGCCACCAAACATATCGACGGCCAGGGCCGCTGTCTGGGCGGGGCTGTCCTCGGCAGCGCCCAATTCTGTGACGATGTGTTGGGCCCCTATCTGCGCCACACCGGCCCGGCGCTGTCGCCCTTCAATGCCTGGGTGCTGCTAAAGGGCCTGGAAACCTTGGACCTGCGGGTCGAACGTCACGCCGCCAACGCGTTGAAGATCGCCCTTTTCCTTGAAAGCCGCCCCGAAATCGCCCGTGTGCTTTATCCCGGCCTGGAAAGTCACCCGCAGCACGCTTTGGCCAAACGGCAAATGCGGGGATTCGGCGGCATCGTCGCCTTTGCCCTCAAGGACGGCAAGCAGGCCGCCTACACGTTGCTGAACGGGCTTGAGGTCATCGACATTTCCAACAATCTGGGCGACGCCAAAAGCTTGGCCTGCCATCCCTGGACCACCACCCACCAGCGTCTCAGTCCCGAAGCCAAGCTGGCCCAAGGCATCACCGAAGGGCTAATCCGGCTGTCGGTGGGATTGGAAGATGCCGATGATCTCATCGACGATCTGGCCTTGGCCCTGCAAAGCGGCCTATGATAGAGGCTTAGGTCAATCTGGGCGTGGAAGCACGATTATGTACTCTGAAACCACCCGCGGCATTCAGGTGACGGTCCGGCCGGATTATCTGGAAGACCAGTCATCGCCAACGGAAAATCACTATGTCTGGGCCTATCACGTCCGCATTGAAAATCGCGGGGCCGAGACCGTGCAGTTGAAAAGCCGCCACTGGAAGATCACCGATGCGCTGGGACGCCTGCAAGAAGTGCAAGGCGCCGGCGTCATCGGCGAACAGCCGGTGCTGCAACCGGGCGATTCGTTCGAATATACCAGCGGCACGCCGCTTTCGACCCCGTCGGGAATCATGGCCGGCACCTACCAGATGCAGGCCGCCGACGGCGCCACCTTCGATGTCGCCATCCCGGCATTTTCCCTGGATTCTCCGCATCAGGCCATCCGCTTGAATTGACGACACGGTCTTGCATTGCCCCTGGGGCAGCGCCACATGAGGGGGGCACGTTCATGACCCAGGAGCCCGATGTGAACAGCCAGACCCCGCCGCATTCCAAGGATACCGACACCCTGAGCCGGCGACGCCCCAGCCGCGCCGAAGCCGAACACGCCGTTCGCACGCTGATCGAATGGGCGGGCGACGATCCGGAACGCGAAGGTTTGTTGGGCACCCCCGATCGCGTGGTGCGCTCTTACGAAGAATTCTTCGCCGGCTATGACCTCGACCCGGTGGAGATGCTCAACCGCACCTTCGAGGAAACCGATGGCTATGACGAAATGGTGATCTTGCGCGACATCCGCCTGGAATCCCATTGCGAGCATCACATGGTGCCGATCATCGGCAAGGCCCATGTCGCCTATCTGCCCGACCGCCGGGTGGTCGGCATCTCCAAGCTTGCCCGTGTCGTCGAGGTCTTCGCCAAACGCCTGCAAATCCAGGAAAAACTGACCGCTCAAATCGCCAACACCATCAACGAGGTGTTACAGCCCAAGGGGGTGGCGGTGATCATCGAGGCGGCGCATCAATGCATGACCACCCGTGGCATCCACAAACCCGGCGTCACCATGGTCACCAGCCGCATGCTCGGCGTCTTCCGCGACCATCCGCCGACCCGTAAGGAATTCATGTCGCTGATCCAAGGCCAACACGGCGGCGGTCTGTCCAACGCCTGAGTGATCGGCTGATCCCGACCGCCGAGACCGTGATGGCTTGACTGCGCATCACGGTTTAGGTCACCCGGATATAGCCCATCATCCCGGTTTCCTGATGCTCGATGATGTGGCAATGCAACATCCAATCGCCCGGCTCACCGGCGACAAAGGCGATGCGCACCCGTTCATCCGGGGCAGCCAGGACGGTGTCCACCCATTGCCGCCGGGTCGGTCCCCGGCTGGACGATTCGACCCGGAAGGTGTGGCCGTGCAGATGGACCGGATGGGGATGCTGGGTATGGTTGGCGATCTCGGCCACGTAAGTGCGCCCGGATTTCAACTCGGCCAGGGGCGGCGGGCGCTTGTCCATGTCCATGGCCGGCCAAGCTTTGCCATTGATGGCCCAGAACAATTTGTCGCTGCGGCACAACGCCTCGTCGCCGAAGCGATTGTCCTTCAGCCAGGCATCCAGCGCCGGATCGGACACCCCGGCTTGCAGCGACAACGGAAAAACCTGGGCATCCGACAAATCCGGTTCCGGCAATTCCGCCGCCGGCAGGATCAACGGCCGATTGTCGCGCCGCCGAGCCACCCCCTCGGTCACCACCGTGGCCAGGGTGAACGGCTCTTGCCCCCAGCTATCTTGGATCAACACCTTGGTCCCGGCCTTGGTCGGCGCCGTCAGCGCCAGATCGACCCGCATGGCCGGCCCCAACCGCCAGCCCGTCACCGGGAAGGGCGGACAGGCGTTGCCGTCGGTGGCGATCACCGCCACTGCTGCTCCCGTCGCCTCTAGGGTCATGATGCGGGTGACGTCCAGATTGAGCAGACGCAAACGCAAACGCGTGCCCGGCGCCACGGTGATGACCGGCGGCGAACCGCCATTGATACTGCGCCGACTGCCGAAAGTTCCGGCACGGGCGGCGCCGCGATCGGTGACGAAGGCCTGATAGGCGCCATCCTGGCCGACCCGCCAATCCTTGACCGCCAAAGTGTGGTCCTGGTCGAACAGCCCATCCTCGCGCGGGTCTTCGACGACCAGCACCCCCGCCAGACCACGGCCCAAAGCCTCGGCGGTCATGCAATGAGGATGGAAGAAAAAGGTTCCCGGATCGGGCGGGGCGAAGCTGTACAGAAATTCATCGCCGGTCTTCACCGGGTCTTGGGTGATGTAGGGAACGCCATCCATGGCCAGCGGCACCCGGACGCCGTGCCAGTGGATGGAGGTGTGGTCCTTGAGCTGGTTGCGCAGCAACAAATGCGACATCTGGCCGCGCTTCAATCGCACTTCCACCGGCCAGCCGGCCTTGTACGACCACAGGGTTGACGGCGCCGAACAACCGGGCAGCACGAACGGCGTCTCTTGCGATTCCAGCACGATCGGCGCCGCCGCCGCCGACGCCGACGACGCTGCCAACAGCGGCGACGGCAGCAGGGAAACCCCCGCCAATCCCAGCATTTCCGTCATCAAACCGCGCCGGGACAATGTCCGGAATTGGTACCGCATGTCGTTTTCTCCCCACCACCGCATAATGTGCGAATGATAAGCAATAACAGTGCGTCCAGCAACAGGCGGCCATCAAAAAACCCGCCGCAATCGCTTGCGGCGGGTTTTCCGTTAACCTAACGATGGATCAGACCATCTTTTCCAATTCGCGGATGATGGATTCGCCCATCACCGTGGTCGATACCTTGGCCTTGCCCGGCGCCATGATGTCGGCGGTGCGCAAACCACCCTTCAAGACATTCTTGACCGCGGTTTCGATCATGTCGGCTTCCGCGTCCATGTTGAACGAATAGCGCAGGCACATGGCGAACGACAAGATGGTGGCCAGCGGGTTGGCGATGTCCTTGCCCTGAATGTCCGGGGCGGAACCGTGCACCGGCTCGTACAGCGCCTTGCGGTTGCCATTGGCATCGGCGGCGCCCAGGCTTGCCGACGGCAGCATGCCCAAGGAACCGGTCAGCATGGCGGCGCAATCGGACAAGATGTCGCCGAACATGTTTTCGGTGACCATGACGTCGAATTGCTTGGGATTGCGCACCAACTGCATGGCGGCGTTGTCCACGTACATGTGGGTCAATTCGATGTCGGGGTATTCTTCCTGTTGCAGCTTGATCATCTCTTCGCGCCACAGCACCGTGCATTCCAGCACATTGGCCTTATCGACGCTGCACAGCTTCTTGTTGCGCTTGCGCGCCAGATCGAAGGCGGCGCGGCCGATGCGCTGAATCTCGCTGGTGGTGTAGGTCAGGGTGTTGACGCCCTTACGTTCACCATTGGCCAGGGTCTCGATGCCGCGCGGCTGGCCGAAATACAGGCCGCCGGTCAATTCGCGCACGATCATGATGTCCAGGCCCTGAACCACGTCGGCCTTCAAGGTCGAGGCTTCGACCAGGGCGTCGAACACCACCGCCGGACGCAGATTGGCGAACAGACCCATTTCCTTGCGGATGCCCAACAGACCGCGTTCCGGCTTTTTGTCGAACGGCAGATCATCCCATTTGGGACCACCGACGGCGCCCAACAGCACCGCGTCGGCGGCCATGGCGGCGGTCAGGGTCTGTTCCGGCAGCGGCGTGCCATGCACGTCATAGGCGGAGCCGCCGATCAGTCCTTCGGAAATGTCGAAGGCGATATTCCGCTTCTTGCCCATCCAGTCGATGATGCGGCGGACCTGAACCATCACTTCCTGGCCGATACCGTCGCCGGGGAGGATAAGCAGTTTCTTGGCGGTCATGGGATAACCTCTTTAGAAAATTGAAGCACAGAGGCGCAGAGGCACAGAGATGCCCGGCCAGAATGACGCATCGGACCTCAGAGGCGAGAGGCGCAGCATCGAGAACGAAGACGTCCTCTCTGTGCCTCTGTGTCTCTGTGGTTAATCCACCTTACAGCCAGGGGCTGGAAATCTTGCGCGTGGCTTCGAAGGCGGCGATCTTGTCGTCCTTCATCAGCGTCAGGCCGATATCGTCCAGACCGTTCAACAGGCAATGCTTGCGGAAGGCATCGACGTCGAACTTGACCTTGGACCCGTCCGGCGCAGTGATTTCCTGCGCCTCAAGATCGATGGTGAAGGTGGCGTTGGCGCCGTTCTCGGCCTGCTTGGACAGGCTGTCGACCACGTCTTGCGGCAGCTTGATCGGCAAAATGCCGTTCTTGAAGCAATTGCTGAAGAAGATGTCGGCGAAACTGGGCGCGATGACGCAGCGGATGCCGAAATCGGCGATGGCCCACGGCGCATGTTCCCGCGACGAACCACAGCCGAAATTGTTGCCGGCGATCAGAACCTTGGCGGCGCGATAGGCCGGCTGGTTCAAGACGAAGCCAGGCACCTCGGCGCCGTCGGCGGTATAACGCATCTCGTCGAACAAATTCTTGCCCAGACCGGTGCGCTTGATGGTCTTCAGGAATTGCTTGGGGATGATCATGTCGGTGTCGATATTGATCATCGCCATCGGCGCCGCGACGCCGGTGAGTACGGTGAATTTTTCCATGATCGTTTCCCCTACAGCGACCGCACGTCGCACAACTTGCCGGTGATGGCGGCGGCGGCGGCCATGGCCGGGCTGACCAAGTGGGTGCGACCGCCGCGGCCTTGACGGCCTTCGAAATTGCGGTTCGAGGTCGAGGCCGAACGCTGGCCCGGCTTCAACTGGTCGGCGTTCATGGCCAGACACATGGAGCAACCGGGTTCGCGCCATTCGGCCCCGGCGTCGATGAAGATCTGGTCCAGGCCTTCGGCTTCCGCCTGTTCCTTGACCAGACCGGAACCGGGCACGATCAGCGCCTGGACGTTTGCCGCGACCTTGCGGCCCTTGAACACTTCGGCGGCGGCGCGGAAATCCTCGATGCGGCCATTGGTGCACGAACCGATGAAGACGACGTCGACGGCGATGTCGGTGGCCTTCATCCCCGCGGTCAGGCCCATATATTCCAGCGACCGTTCGACGGCGCGGCGCTTGTTTTCATCGGCGATATCGGCCGGGTTGGGCACGGTGCCGGTGATGGCGATGACGTCTTCCGGGCTGGTGCCCCAGGTGATCTGCGGCACCAGGGTGCTGGCGTCCAGCGTGATCTCGGCGTCGAAGGTCGCGTCGGCGTCGGTGAACAGCGTCTTCCAATACGACACGGCGGCTTCGAAGGCGGCGGCCTTGGGGGCGCGCGGCTTGCCCATGATGTAATCGAAGGTGGTCTGGTCAGGGGCGATCAGACCGGCGCGCGCGCCGGCTTCGATGGTCATGTTGCAGACCGTCATCCGGCCTTCCATGGACAGGCTGGTGATGGCTTCGCCGGCGAATTCGACCACATAGCCGGTACCGCCGGCAGTGCCGATCTTGCCGATGATGGCCAGCACGATGTCCTTGGCGGTGACGCCGGCGGGCGCGGTGCCGGTGACGGTGATGCGCATGTTCTTGGCCGGCTTTTGCACCAGGGTCTGGGTGGCCAGCACGTGCTCGACTTCCGAGGTGCCGATGCCAAAGGCAAGCGAGCCGAACGCGCCATGAGTGGCGGTGTGGCTGTCGCCGCAGACGATGGTGGTGCCGGGCAGGGTAAAGCCCTGTTCGGGGCCGACGATATGGACGACGCCCTGGCGGATATCATCCATGCGCAGATATTCGACGGCGAAATCACGGGCATTGGCTTCCAGGGTTTCCACCTGAATGCGGCTTTCCTCGTTCTCGATACCCTTGGACCGATCCGTGGTCGGCACATTGTGATCGGCCACCGCCAGGGTCAGTTCCGGGTGACGAACCTTGCGGCCGGTCAGGCGCAGACCTTCGAACGCCTGCGGGCTGGTGACTTCATGCACCATATGGCGATCAATATAGATCAGGCAGGTGCCGTCATCTTGGACATCCACCAAATGGGCGTCCCAGATCTTGTCGAACAATGTGCGCGGCTTGGACATGGGTCTTCCTTAAGACGAAACGAGGCTTCCCGATGGCAGAACGCTGCCATCACCACACCAGATATAGCAAAGTCCCGATCCTCCGCCCACCTGGGGGTTTCCCAGGGGGCGGAGACGGGACAGCAAAACACGGGAAAAGCCCCCCGCGAAGCGGAGGGGCCTGTCCTTATTACTCGCTGGCGGCCGGAGCCTCGGCGGCGGCGGCTTCGGCCACGGCGGCGGCCTTGGCGGCGCTCGCCTTCAAGGCTTCGGCCTTGGCGGCGGCGGCGGCTTCACGTTCGCCGGCGCTGACCTTGGCCGAATAGCCGGTGGTCTGCTCGGCGATACGAGCCGACTTGCCGCGACGATCGCGCAGATAGTACAGCTTGGCGCGACGGACGTCGCCACGACGCAGCACTTCGATGGAAGCGATGTTGGGCGAATACAGCGGGAAGATACGCTCGACGCCTTCGCCATAGGAGATTTTGCGGACAACGAACGACGAGTTCAGGCCGTCATTGCGACGGGCGATGACCACGCCTTCATAAGCCTGGACGCGCTCGCGGTTGCCTTCAACCACCTTGACGTTGACCTTGACGGTATCGCCAGCGGCGAATTCCGGAATGGTCTTGCCTTCGACGAGCTTGGAGATTTGCTCCTTCTCGAGCTGCTCAATGATGTTCATCTCTTCACTTCCTTGTCCTGCGACCACCCCGGGTGGGCGCATTGTTAGACCATGCGTCGGCCGAGCAACCCTAGGGTTTTTCGTTCCGCCGCCGGGCAGAGGCATACCGGTCCCAAAGATCCGGTCGGCGTGTCCGCGTTACATCCTCGGACTGGCGTTGCCGCCAATCGCGTATCTTTTCGTGGTGACCCGAAAGCAGAATTTCGGGCACCTCCCGCCCGTGCCAATCGGCGGGGCGGGTGTAGTGGGGGTATTCCAGCAAACCCCACTCGAAACTTTCCTCGGCCAGCGTGTCCTGATTGCCCAGCACCCCAGGCAACAAGCGCACCACCGCGTCCAGCAGAACCAAGGCGGGCAATTCACCCCCCGACAACACGAAATCGCCAAGGGATATCTCGACGGCCTCGTTGGCCTCTAAAACCCGTTGGTCGACGCCTTCGAAGCGACCGCACAAGATGGTCGCCCCCGGCCCCGCCGCCAGTTCCCGCACCAGCGACTGATCCATCAGCCGCCCGCGCGGGGTCATATACACCAAAGGCCCTGCCCCCCGATTGGCCTTGATCGCCGCGTCCACAACATCTGGCCGCATGACCATGCCGGCACCGCCGCCAAAGGGGACGTCATCGACGGAACGATGCTTGTCAAACGCATGATCGCGCATATTGACCGCATCCAACCGCCACGTCCCCTTGGCCAAGGCCCGCCCGGCCAAGGAAAGGCCCAGCGGTCCGGGAAACATCTCGGGGAAGATGGTCAACACCGTGGCATGCCACGGATCAGTCCGCTCTTGCACCCGCGCCCTCTTTCTCTTCGTCCTCGGCGAAGGCCGGGGGATCGACGACCACCTGACGCTTGGCCATGTCCACCACCGGCACCGCCAGTTTGGTAAACGGGACCATCAGGCTGCCTTGGCCCGGACGGATGATATCCAACAGATCACCCGCGCCGAAATTGGCCACACCCTTGACCGTGCCGATCACCTGACCATCCAGCCCCAAGGCCGTCAGGCCAACCAGATCGGAATACAGGAACTCGTCCTCTTCCACTTCCGGCAGGCGGTCGCGGGACACATAAAGCCCCGTTCCCTTCAACGCCTCGGCCGCGTCGCGATCATCGACCCCGTTCAACGTGGCGAGGACGAAGCCCTTGGCCTCGCCGGTCACCTTCAGCTTGAACTGGCGCTTCCCCGCCTCGTCCTCGACCGGGCCATAGGCGGCCACGTCAAGGGGATCGGCGGTGAAGCTTTTGACACGGATCGCGCCGCGAACCCCGTGTGCGCCAACGATGGCGCCGATGCACACGCGAGCCGGGCACACGCGGGCGGTCATCGTCACTTACTCGGCGGCCGATTCGGCTTCGGCGGCGGCGGCGGCGGCGCGCTCGGCCTCTTCCTTGGCGCGCTGCTGGGCCTTGGCCTTCGGCAGATTCTTCTTGGTCTGCTCGGCCCGAACCGGAGCGGCGACCAGGCCCTTATCGGCGAAAACGCGGATCAGACGATCGGTCGGCTGGGCGCCAACGGCCAGCCACTTCTGAATCGCTTCCACGTTCAGCAGGACGCGTTCGGCGTGATCGGTCGGCAGCAGCGGGTTGTAGGTGCCCACCTTCTCGATGAAACGGCCATCACGGGGGCAACGGGCGTCGGCCACCACGATACGGTAGAACGGACGCTTCTTGGCGCCACCGCGGGCGAGACGAATCTTCAGAGCCATATCAATTCCCTTTAGCTTACAAACTTGAACGCACCGGCCGCCGCTCAGCGGCCGAACCCTTTCATGCCCGGCGGCATCAAGCCGCCCAGGCCATGTCGCATCAGCCCCTTTTGCCCCAGCTTGCCGACTTTCTTCATGACGTCGGCCATCTGCTGGTATTGCTTGAGAAGCTTGTTCACATCCTGCACCGAAGAGCCCGAACCAGCGGCGATACGCTTCTTGCGCGACGCCTTGATCAGGTCGGGATTCTTCCGCTCGGCCAAGGTCATGGACAAGATGATGGCCTTTTGGCGGCCGACCATCTTGTCGTCGATCTTGGCGTCTTTCAGTTGGTTGGCCATCTTGCCCAGGCCCGGCAGCATGCCGATGATGCCCTTGAGATCGCCCATCTTTTCGACTTGCTTGAACTGGCTCAGCATATCGTTGAGGTCGAACTTGCCTTTTTCGATGCGCTTGGCGAGCTTTTCCGCCTCGTCCTGCTCGATGGTCTCCATGGCCTTTTCGACCAGGGAGACGACATCGCCCATGCCGAGGATACGGCCGGCCAGACGGTCAGGGTGGAACGGCTCCAGCGCCTCGAGCTTTTCGCCCAGGCCCAAGAACTTGATCGGGCGGCCGGTGACCGCACGCATGGACAGCGCCGCGCCGCCGCGGGCATCGCCATCGACACGGGTCAGCACCATGCCGGTGACGCCGACCTTTTCATTGAATTCATGCGCCAGGGTGACAGCGTCCTGGCCGATCATCGCATCGACGACCAGCAGGGTTTCCACCGGCTTGGCGATGTCGCGCACGGCGGCGACCTCGGCCATCAATTCCTGATCGATATGCAGACGGCCGGCGGTGTCGAGGATGACGACGTCGTAGCCTTCCTTGCGGCCCATTTCCAGGGCGCGCTTGGTGATGGCCACCGGCATTTCGCCCATGAGAATGGGCAAGGAACCGACTTCGGCCTGACGGGCCAGGATTTCCAATTGTTGCTGGGCCGCCGGACGATAAACGTCGAGCGAGGCGAGCAGGACCTTTTTCTTGTCCCGCTTCAGCCGCACCGCCAGCTTGCCCGAAGTGGTGGTCTTGCCCGAACCCTGCAAGCCGACCATCAAAATAACGGCCGGCGGCACCGCGTTCAGGTTCAGTTCGACACCATCGGCGCCCAAGGTCTTGATCAGCTCGTCATGGACGATCTTGACCACCATCTGGCCCGGCGTCACCGATTTGATGACGTCCTGACCGACGGCGCGTTCCTTGACCCGGCCGATGAAATCCTTGACCACCGACAGGGCGACGTCAGCTTCCAACAGCGCCACGCGGACTTCGCGCAGCGCTTCGGTGACGTCGGCTTCCGACAGCGCACCGCGACCGGTGAGCTTGTCGAATACTCCTGACAGACGTTGGCTAAGGCTTTCGAACATCGATATCCCTAATGATTCGCCCCAAACGAAAACGCGCCAGTGCGCGTACATTCGCGGACTGACGGGTCACCGTGGTGACGGTTTTCTCCAGAAAACTCCGAAGAGGTTGGGTTTTTAGGCCCGATGACGGTGATGAGTCAAGCACTCCCTTGCCCCCGGGCGCAATCGGGCCTAAGAACGCATGGTTTTGCATTTCGGGGCCAATCATGAAATATGCACGCAAGCGAGTTCTGGTGACCGGTGGCGCAGGCTTCTTGGGTTCGCATCTGTGCGAACGCCTGCTGGCTGACGGCCATGACGTGCTGTGCGTCGACAATTTCTATACCGGCACCAAGGACAATATCGCCCACCTGATCGGCAACCCCTATTTCGAACTGATCCGCCACGACGTCACCTTCCCGCTATACCTGGAAGTGGACGAAATCTTCAATCTGGCCTGCCCGGCCAGCCCGGTGCATTACCAGCGCGATCCGGTGCAGACGACCAAGACCAGCGTCCACGGCGCCATCAATATGCTGGGGCTGGCCAAGCGCATCGGCGCCAAGATTTTCCAGGCCTCGACCTCGGAAGTCTACGGCGACCCGGAAGTCCATCCGCAGACCGAAGATTATCGCGGCTCGGTCAACCCCATCGGCCCGCGCGCCTGTTATGACGAAGGCAAGCGTTGCGCCGAAACCTTGTTCTTTGACTACCACCGCCAGCACGGCCTGCGCATTAAGGTGGCGCGCATCTTCAATACCTATGGTCCGCGCATGCATCCCGATGACGGACGGGTGGTGTCCAATTTCATCGTCCAGGCGCTGGAAGGCCGCCCCATCACCATTTATGGCGACGGCAGTCAGACCCGGTCGTTCTGCTTCGTCGACGATCTGATCGAAGGCTTCGTCCGCCTGATGAACAGCCCCGACGACATCACCGGACCGATCAATTTGGGCAACCCGCGCGAGATGACCATCCGCCAGTTGGCCGAAGCGGTGATCAACCTCACCGGGGCCAAGTCAGACTTGATCATCAAGCCGCTGCCCGCCGATGATCCGTTGCAGCGCCAGCCCAATATCGGCAAGGCCCGCGAGATTTTGTCCTGGGAGCCCACCATCGCCCTGGAAGACGGCTTGATTCGCACCATCGATTATTTCCGTGCCCGCCTGCAAGGCTGAACCACTGCGCCGTTGCCTTGGCCGACCTTCACCGATACCATCGACAAAAAGCTGCATGGGCGCATGGCGCGGTAATGGGGGAGTGACGGTTTGACCGGAAAGCACAGCGCTTCGGACACGCTTCCCATCGGCGCGGCCGCCGCCACGCCGGAGCTGCTTTCCGCGCGTTTGACCGGCTTGACCGCGTCGCTGCCGGGCTTTGGCTTTCTGCGCCGGCTCAATGCCGACGGCACCATTGTTTACGATTGGTTCAGCGACAACATCCGCAACGTCTTGGGCTTCGCCCCGATGGAAATGGGTGTCAACAGCAACGGTTGTTTACACGTCATCCATTGGGCCGACCGCGACCGTCATCTCGATTCCATCCGCCATTCCGCCGCCGTCATGGCCGTGTGCACCGAAGAATTCCGCGCCATCACCCGCGATGGCCAGGTGCGTTGGCTGCGCGGCGCCTCGACTCCGCGGCTGGACCAGGGGCAGGTGGTCTGGGACGGGGTGCTGATCGACATCACCGACGGCCGCCGGGCGGAATTCCGCCTGGACATGCTGATGGAACATGCCGCCGATTCCATCTTGATTTTGGACGAAGCCGGCATCATCGACAGCGCCAACACCGCCGCCGAATTGCTGTTCGGCTGGCCGGCGGCGGAACTGGCCGGGAAATCCCTTGGCGCATTGCTTGATCACGCCGACCCGACGCCGCAATTGCTGGCCAACAGCAGCAATGGCGGACCGCACGAATTTCAGGGCATGCGCAAGAACGGCGAGCGCTTTCCCTTGGAATTGTCCACCAGCGAAGTGCGCATGGAAGGCCACCGCCTGTTCGTCGGCATCGGCCGCGACATCACCCAGCGCAAGGCGACGGAAAATGCCTTGCTGGAAAGCGAACAGCGCCTGCGCGCCATCGCCGGCAACATGCCCGGCATGGTGTTCCAGCGCATTTTGCAACCCGACGGCACCTTGCGCTTTTCCTATGTCAGCGAGGGATGCCGCATCTTCCTGGGGGTCGAGCCGGAAGAATTGATAGCCGAGCCTGAGCTGTTCCTGCATTGCATGACCGTTGATGAGCAAAAACTGTTCCTGGCGGCCCTGGCCCGTTCGGCCGAGACGCTGGAGCCGCTGGACGAGGAAATGGCCGTCTTTGGCGCCGGCCGCCGCCGCCGCTGGTTGCGCGGCCAGTCGCGCCCGAACCGCCGCGCCAATGGCGACGTGGTCTGGGATGGCGTCATGCTGGACGTCACCGAAAGAAAGACCGCCGAACAGCGACTGTCCTTTCTTGCCTATTACGACCCCTTGACCCGGCTCCCCAATCGGACCGCGTTTTTAGAGCGCTTTATCGCCGCGCGCGAAACCGCCGCCCGCTCACATCAATTGCTGGCGGTCCTGTCCTTGGGCATCGACCGCTTCGGCATCATCAACGCCACCATGGGACATTCGGTCGGCGATCAGGTGCTGACCGCCGCCGCCGATATCGTTCAGGCCGGACTGGGCCGCAACGATGTCATGTCCCGCGCTTCCGGCGACCGCTTTCTTGTCTTGCTGGCCGGCCACACCTCGCGCCGGGAACTGACCGAAGCCGTCGAACGCATCCACGCCTTGGCCCAATCCGCGGTTTTCGTCGCCGGCGACGAATTCGAAGTCTCAACCTCGGTCGGCGTCGCCTTGTTCCCGCGTGATGGCGAAGACGCCGAAACCCTGATCAAGAATGCCGAGGCGGCGCTGCAACGGGCCAAGAGCCAAGGCCCCGCCACCCTGCAATTCTTCACCAAGGAAATGAGCGCGCGGGCCAGTAAGACCCTGTCGCTGCAAAACAAGCTGCGGCGCGGCCTGGAACATGGCGAATTCATCCCCTATTACCAGCCACAGGTGGATTTGCTGACCGGCATCGTTGTCGGCATGGAAGCCCTGGTGCGCTGGAACAACCCGGAACTGGGCATGGTCGCCCCGGGTGAATTCATTCCTGTCGCCGAGGAATCGGGGCTGATCGACGGCATCTGCGAATCCATGCTCAGCCAGTGCGCCCGCCAGAACAAACAATGGCAGGATGCCGGCTATGCCCCGATCCCGGTGGCGGTCAACGTGTCGGGGCGCCAATTTCAGTATGCCCGCCGCCTGATTACCGCGCTGGAAACCAGTTTGAGCGATTCCGGCCTGGATCCCCGTTATCTGGAGATCGAGCTGACCGAAAGCTCGGCCATGCGTGACGCCGACAGCGCCATCGCCGTGGTCCAAACCCTAAAGGATATGGGGATTTCCTGCGCCATCGACGATTTCGGCACCGGCTATTCGTCACTATCGGTATTGAAGCGCTTCCCCATCAGCAAGCTGAAGATCGATCGCTCTTTCGTCATGGACGTCATCACCGACCCCAATGACGCCGCCATCGTCGACGCCATCGTCGCCATGGCCAAGGCGCTGAAGATGAAAGTCATCGCCGAAGGGGTCGAACACACCCAACACCTTGATTTTCTTCGTGCTTTGGGCTGCGATCAGATGCAGGGCTATCTGTTCTCGCGCCCCCTCGCCGCGACTGAAATGGGGCATTTGCTGGCCGAGGGCAAGCGTTTGCGCTTTGGCCCCGCCGGACGCGCCGCCTCTCGCCGCCCCTAAATCTACAAAAGAAGTTGCTGCATCCACATTTGCAGTTGACGCCGGACCGTCCCACCGCCTATTCGTTTCGTCACTGTAAGGGATAGAGGAAACTCCTCCGGTCATGGACGGCACCAAACAAGAACAAAACCCTTCCCGCTTGGCCGGGACGGTCAAGCATTCCTATACCATCGCCTGCTCCAGTCATTTCCGCGACGCCATCGAGGCCTTGGCGACTCGGCGGCACGTCAATGTCGGCGATATCGCCCGCTCGGTCTTGCTGGTGATGCCGCCGGCCAGCATCGCCGCCTTCGCCGATCCCGGCGATCCGCAAGCCGACGACCGCGAAACAGTGATCTTGAAATCCGGTCCGTCGCAGGGCCGGCCATGGCGACGCAAACCCCGTTTGCAGGTGCGCATGGTTCCCGGCTTCGACGCCGTCACCATTCGCCGCGCCTTGGGCTTGGCCCTGGTTCTTGATCGCGGCGAACTGACCTTGAAGCTGGAAGACCCCAACGCCCCCCCACCGCCGCCGCCACCGCCGGAACCCGAGCCGGAAGCGATAGTTCCGGCCCCGGACCATCACGCCTTGGCGGCGGTGAACGAGGAATTGGTGCGCCTGCAAGCCATCGTCAACGTCCTCGCCTTCGACCCCTTGCCCGATGGCGTCACCTCGCGGGCCGAGGCCTTGCATGTGCTCGGCTTCCCCCCCACCGCCCGACCCGACCGCCGCATGGTGCGGGCCCGCTTCCGCATGCTGGCCACCATCCACCACCCGGACAGCAATTACGGCAGCCACGGCCGCATGAGCCAGCTGAACCAAGCCATGGAATTCCTCAAGGAGTAAAGTGTGTCGCACTCTCGCCGCTTCGTCCTGATCGACCGCGATGGCACCATCAACGTGGAAAAGCATTACCTGTCCGCGCCGGAACAGATCGTCCTGATCCCCGGCGTTGCCGCCGCCCTGCGCCGCCTGCGTGAGGCCGGTTTCGGCATCGCAATCATCACCAATCAATCGGGCATCGCCCGCGGCTATTTCGACCTCGCCCGCTTGAACGCCATTCACGCTCGCCTGAACGAATTGTTGGCGGCGGAAGGGGCAGCCGTGGATGGGATCTATATTTGCCCGCATGGTCCCGACGACGACTGCGCCTGTCGTAAGCCTTTGCCCGGCATGGCCGAACAAGCCATGGCCGAGCATGGTTTCGATCCCAAATTATCCACGGTGATCGGCGACAAGGAAGTGGACGTGGAACTGGGCCAAGCCATCGGCGCCGCCACCTTCCTGGTGCGGACGGGCCACGGCGAAACATACGCCGCCACCAGCAAGGCCGATCACGTCGTCGCCGATCTACCGGCGGCCGTGGCGATAATTTTAGGAGAACCCGCATGAGGCACTGGCTGCTCGACCTTCTGGTCTGCCCGCATTGCGACGGTGAAAATCCGCTGACGCTGACGGTGGATTGGGCCATGGATGAGGAAATCATCGACGGCGCCCTGACCTGCTTGTGCTGCGGCAGCACATGGCCGATCCGCGACGGCGTCCCGCGCTTCGTCGGCGCCGCCCAGGATTATTGCGGCAATTTCGGCTTTCAGTGGCAACACTGGAAAGGCCTGCAAATTGACCGCCTGTCCGGTCATTGCCTGTCCGAAACCCGCTTCCTGGCCGATTCCGGCTGGGATCCGGCGTGGATCAAGGACAAGCTGATCCTTGATTGCGGCTGTGGCGCCGGCCGTTTCACCGATATCGCCGCCAAGCACGGCGCTCGGGTGATTTCCGTCGATTTGTCGGCGGCCGTTAACGCCTGCCGCGAAACCACCATGATCTGGCAAGGCCGGGTCCAACCGATCCAGGCGTCGCTGTTCGCGCTGCCCCTGCGCAAGAATGCCTTTGATGCCCTGTTCTGCATGGGGGTGATCCAGCACACCCCGGAACCGGAACGATTGATGCGCGCCTTGCCGGCACAGCTCAAGCCGGGCGGACGGCTCGCCTATAATTTCTATGAAGCCGATTTCTGGCCGAAACTGCAGCTCGCCAAATACGCCTTGCGCCTGATCACCCCACGCCTGCCGACCCCCTGGACCCTTGGTCTGTGCAAGGCCATGGTCGCCGCCCTGTTCCCGCTGTCGCGGGCGCTGGCCGGCATTCGCAAGATCCGCATCATCAACCATTTCCTCCCTATCTGCGCCAGTCATGCCCCCAGCCTAAGCCGCGACCAGCAATATGCCTGGACGCTGCTCGACACCTTCGACTGGTATGGCCCGCGACACGAAATTCGTCAGGATCACCGCGTGGTGGCGGCCTTGCTGGCCTCATGCGGATTGCAAAACGTTCACACCAGCGCCGGACTGGCGACAGCGGAAAAGCCCTGATCCAGGACGGGATAAAACAGGTGACGCTCCGGCCGAATGGCGAACCAAAGACGTGTTCGCCAATTTCCTGGCGGGGCAGCTTAAGCGCGCAGGCCATAACCGGGGGAAAACGGCAGCGTTAGCCCCCACAGCTGGTTCAATTCGTCTGGCGTGCTAACCACCTGCTCGGCCGTTTCCACCGCCGCTCCCCCCTCGGGGCCGTCCTCGATCAGGATGGCGCCGTCGGCGATGCGGACGCGTCGCCACACCGGAACAGCGAAACCGTGGTGGCGCCCGACAAAGTCCTGGTCGGCGAAACGCAGCATCTCGGCTTGGGCGGTATCGTCCAGACGGAATGGCCCCAGATTAAGCGCCGCCGGCTCCATCCCCGCCTGACGCGGGACGAAATGGGCCAAGGCCGAGCGATAGGCATTCCGCGTCGCCAAATCAGCCGTATAGGTGAAGCTGCCGGGATCGCGGGCATAGGCGATCGCGTCAATCTCGATTTCCACCGCCAACTGATCGTTATGGGCGTGGGCGCCGCGGCCATCATGCAGGCGACCGCAACGAATGGAAATGAAGCTGCGCTCATTCTTCCAGCCGTACAGACCGAAAGCAGGGGCGGCAAAAGCCGTCAGCCCCACCAAAGCCGTGGGATCAGGAACCTGAACCCGCAGACGGCTGGCCGGAAGCGGCAAGGACAAGGCGCGCGCGGCAACCGTCACCGGCTCACCCGCTTTTGCGGACAACGGCAGATGTCCGCCGGAAAGACCGCGCAAAACCATGGCATCCAGCCCATCGGCCCACAAAGAACTGACATCCAGCGGCGATTGATTCGTATCCAGAATGAAAAAACGTCCCGAATCGTTATCACCGATCTGGACGATTTCCCCCGATGGCTTGGTGACCGTCCGGGCAAAGCCCAAGGCCAAAGACAGCCGTTCCAGCGTCTGTGCCCCAAAGGGCGGCCACGCCATCGGCCCGGGGGCAAGCTTGGGCGTCAATCCCCAAGCACCGGCGTCATATTCGGCGAAGGCGGCCTTGCGGTCCTCATCCAGCCCCAAGATCAGCGCCACCGCGAACAGGACCATTTCCAGCGACAGCCGGTGATAGGCGGTCGAGGCTTCGAAATTACCCCCATCGTCAAGAAACTGATGCTGGATTTCCGCCTCAAGCTGCTGGGCGGCAAAAACCAGCCACAGATCGCTTTCCGGGCTGCGGGGCAAGGCCGCGGCGATAAAGGCAAGGCCCGTGATATCGGCAAGGTAATGATTGCCGCGATGGGCCGGCGACCATTCCAGATTATGGGCGATGTGGCGGCCATGGGCAGACAACGCCGCCGCCAGCTCTTCCTGAAACTCCAAAGTGAACGTGGCCCCATGGGCGACAAACAGATCCCAAGCCAAGACCAGATTCGCGGCCCGGATGGCCACATCCATGGCACAGGCCCATTGCACCCCCCAACCGGGCGGATTGGCCCCCAGGAAATCCAACACCTGATCGCGGAACTCGGTGGCCAAGCGCTCGTCCGGCGCGGCGGCATAGGCCAGGGCCAGATGTGGCAGATGCTGCAAGCGCCCCAATTCCCAAGGCAGCTTGACGTCCACCCCCGGCTTGTGGCCATAGGCGATGGCGCCGCCCCAGACATGGGCGGACCAGCGGTACCCGGATTTGAAATCCACCTGCCAATCCACCGGGACATAGCCCGGCGTGTCGATCATCGCCAACAATCGCGCCGACCGCTTGCGGTTGCCCCGATGATGGCCGGCGGCGATAATCTCGCGCCAATCGGGATATTGCGCCAGGGGCTGGGTCAGCTTGACCGATCCCGATCCCAGCAAATCAAACCGATGCGCCGCCGCCGCCAAGGCCCGCCGGCGCAAACGGCCATCGCCGTCGGTTACCGGCAAACGCGGTAATCGTTGCGATAGCGGAACTAAGCCATAGGACGGCGGATAGGTGCAGTGATTGCGCATCAGCGCGCCGATCAGGCGCTGCTTGAGCCGCTTGGCTAAAACAGCGGCCACCTTGGCCGCCGCCACCTTGACCGGCATCGAGCGGATGGTCTTGAGACGATGGGACAAGGACATCAGCCGGCATCCACCGTCGTCGGGGCCAAGGCCTGCGCCTCAGCCGACAGCGAATATTCCGGCACCAACCGGCCGACGATGGCCACGCCACGGTCCGGCCGGTGATTGCGACAGGCGATCTCCAGATCGTCCAAGGACAGCGCCAATTCGTTGCGATCAACCCAGCGCGGCGACGCCACCAAGATGCCTTTGGCTTCGGTTGCCACCGGCGGTTCGGAACCGTGGAAGATTTCCTCGTACAGTTTTTCACCGGGGCGTAAACCGGTGAAATCGATCTTGACGTCCAGATCAGGCCGCAGACCGGCGAGACGAATCATTTGCCGGGCAAGATCGACGATGCGCACCGGCTCGCCCATGTCGAGCACGAAAATCTTGCCGCGATAGGTCGGATGGGCGATGCCAAAGGCCGAGGCTTGCAACACCAATTCCACCGCTTCGCGCACGGTCATGAAGTAACGGGTCATCTCGGGGTGGGTGACGGTCAGTGGCCCGCCCTCGGCCAGTTGCTTTTGAAACAACGGCACCACCGAACCGGTCGAGCCCAAAACGTTACCGAAACGAACCGTGACAAAACGGGTATGGCCTTCATCGGCCATGTCCAAGGCCTGGGCGTACATCTCGCCCACCCGTTTGCTTGCCCCCATGACATTGGTGGGATTGACCGCCTTGTCGGTGGAAATCTGCACCATGACGCCAACGCCAAATGCAATGCAGGCATCGGCGACGATGCGGGTGCCAATGGCGTTGGTCAGCAGCCCTTCATCGGGGTTGTACTCGACCATGGGCACGTGTTTGAGCGCGGCGGCATGAAACACCACGTCCGGCTTGATCTCGGCCATGGCCGCCCGCACCCGCACCGCATCGCGCACATCGCCCAGCATGGGCCGGCGGGACAGCTGCGGGTGGCTCTTGGCCAATTCCAGATCGATAGCGTAAAGATTAAACTCGCCAGCATCGAACAAAGCCAAGGTTTCCGGCGCATAGCCGGCCACCTGGCGCACCAGTTCCGAACCGATGGAACCACCGGCACCGGTGACCAGCACCCGTTTGCCGGTCAACAACGCCGCCACCCCGGCCCGATCCAGCAGATTTTGCGGCCGGCCCAGCAAATCCTCGACGGCGATGGGGCGGATGGTCAGCTTGTCTTCGACCCCGTCCTTCAAATCGGTCAGGCGGGGAATGCGGGCCAAGGTCAGGCCCAGGCGATCGCATTCATCCAGCAGCCGACGCATGACCGAACCGTCCAGGCGATCATCGGTGACGATCAACCGTTGCGGCGCTTGCCCCTTGGCCCGCAATTGCTCGACCACGGCGGCGAAATCACTGATCGCCCCCAGCACATCGACGCCGTGAATATTGCGACCGACCCGGCCGACGCCTTCACTGATCAGCCCCACCGCCCGGTATTCGGCATCGGGGGCCGTGGTGGCGCGCAGGAACAACTCGGCGGCATCGCCGGCGCCGGCCAGCAATACCGGAATGCGATCCGATCCCGCCGCCTGCTTGGCATTGCGACGGCGATCCTTCCACGAGCGATACAAAAACCGGGGGCCGCCCAGCAACGCCAACAATACCAACCAATTGATGATCAGCACCGAGCGCGGCAGATCCTGCAACCGGGTGACCAGGAACATCAGCAAATAGAACGCCACCACGGTGATGGTGGCGCCACGGGCAAGGGTCAGCAGGTCGTTGACGCTGGCATAGCGCCACACCCCCTTATACATGCGCGAGGTCAGAAACGACACGCCGGCGATTCCGGTGAACAAGGCGGTGGCCAAGGCCAGCATGGCCGGATCCCAGCCGGGCACCCAGGTGCCATCCATGCGCAGGTAAATCGCCGCCAGAAAAGACAAGGCGGCCATGACCAGATCATGGATCAGGGCGATGTGCCCGCGGTGCAGGGTCAATTTAGGCATCATGACTGCAACTGTTATCGTAAGGGGGCGCGGCTGTCCAAGGGATTGCGTCAGGACTCGATGGCGCCGGCGCGGCTTGGCCCCTGTCCGGCCACCACCAGATCCAACACATCCATGTACCGCGTCGCCTGATAGGCGCGCGAATGACGCGGCGCGGCGGCCTGACTAGCCGCCGCCAGGGCATTGCGCCGCCCCCCATCATCGGCCAGGGTGCGGGCCGCATCGGCCAAAGCTTGCGGCTGGGCCGCCGGCACCCACAATCCGGCGGCATCGTCGATGACGATGCGGCTGGCCTCGCCCTCGGGGGCCACCAGCAATAGCGGCAACCCCATGCCCATCGCTTCGAATATCTTCGACGGAATGACCTCGGCGAAGGCCGGATCGTTCTTGAGATGGACCAAGGCGACATCGCACAACGACCAGATGCGCGGCATCATTTCCTTTGGCTGCATGCCCTGGAAGACGATATTGCCGAGATTGCGCCGCGCCGCCTCTGCCATCAGCATCTGCCGTTCGGCCCCGGCGCCGACGAACAAAAAGCGGATGCGGTCGTCATCGCGCAGCCGTTCCGCCGCGTCGAGCACGTTGATCAGACCATGGGCCATGCCGTGGGTGCCGACATAGCCCAGCACGAATTTACCCGATAGCCCCCAGGCGGCGGCCAGTTCCTCATCACGCGGACGCGGGGCGTAACGTGGCAAATCGACGCCATTGATGACCACAGCGATTTTTTCCGCCCCAATGGCGCGACGCACCAAATCGGCCTTGAACGCCTGAGTCAGGGCGATCACCGCCGCCGAGCGGCGATACAGGAACAATTCCAGTTTTTCCAAGGCGCGGATCACCGGGCTTGGCTTCATGGCGCCGACAGCCGTAATCGAGCGCGGCCACAAATCGCCCAGTTCGAAGACGAAGGGGCGGCCCCGGCAAGCGGCCAAAGCCCAGCCGCCAATGGCGGCGAAAAATTGCGGCGATGTGGAAATGACCACGTCGGGCCGGTCCTCGAACAGGCCGGCAGTGAAAGCGGTCACCATGAAACTGACAAAATCGGCGGTGCGCTTGGCGAAGCCTTCATTGGCCGAGATGTAGGTCTTGACCCGCACCACCCGCAGGCCGTCCATCATCTGCACCTGGCGCCACCTGTTTTCCCAGCCGTCATACACCTTGCCTTGGGGGAAATTGGGGGCACAGGTCAAAATAGTGACCTGATGTCCAGCCTTCTCCCAATACAGCGCCCGTTCGTAGACGCGGGTGGCGGCGGCATTGGTTTCAGGCGGGAAATTCTCGGTCAGGAACAAGATCTTCACGGCCGGCAGCCTGCGTAGTTACATCGGCGCCGACCATAACAGCGCCCCTGCCGCTTGCCAATCGGATCAGGCCGCCTCGCCCGGCTGGGTCAAACCGCCAAAACGGGTGAAAAAGGCGGCATTGGCTTCGGGCAATGGCCCTTCGGCGGTTTCCAGAACCCGCATCAGGTGGCGTTCCGCCGGCGCTTGGACCAAGCGGTACAGATTGCGGCACAACAGCCGCGCCGCCGCGCCCGGCCAATCGGGCGCCAACAATTCATCGGGCAACATGGGATCGCGCAACAACGCCCGGCGATAGCCGTGAATCAGCAAGCTGCGCACCAAGAAACACACTTCCGGATCGGGGTCGGCCATGCCATCCAAGCCGCGCCATAACGGGCGGAAGATATCAAGAAAGCCCAGATAATCCTGGGCCAGCCGGTCCTGGTCCCAACAGGTGCGGATAACGTCGCGCAAGGCCTCGGGCGCCACCCAATTCTCGGCCGAGGCGCGCATGACCACCGCCTGCTCGCCAGCCTCGGCATCGATCAGCGCCTGGCGCACCGCCGCCTGATCGGGATCGGGGTGCAGCATGACGCCGGGCGACAACTGACCAAAACCCAGCCAGCCAAGATCACGGCGCAAGGCGTCCCGCCGCTCCCCCTCGGTGCCGGTCAGGTTGGTGAAAACCATGGTCCATTGCTTGTCCCACGGGCGTCGCGCATAGGAATAGATGCGACGATGCGCCGCCTCGAAGCGGCGGCGGCCGGTATCGGTCAGGCTGTAATAACTGCGCCGCCCGACATGGGACGATGTCAGCCAGTCTTCCTTGGACAGGCGAAATACCGAAGTGCGGACGATGCGTTCGTTCAAACCGAAGGGTTCGACCAATCGGATCAGGCTGCCCAGCCAGGCCGAACCGCCATGGGGCAAGATCGCGTCGCCGTAAACGGTGACGATCAGCGATTTCGCTTTGGGACGAAGCTGTTCCAGAGTGGCTTGGACCATGTCGTCCAGGCGAGTTTTAGCGCTCATGCGGCGAATGCGATCAGTGTGGATGCTGAAAACCCATCCTAACCAAGCCACCCGTCGGCGCAACCGGCTTTTTATCGGCGCCGGCGCGCCGCGGCGTTTCCGCCGCCGTCCAAGCCGCGATTGACAAATTAGACTCGATTCAATATTCCTTATAAAGGAATGCATTTTGAAATGCAGAACTATCGGGGTTGGCTGCGCCGTTGACAGGTTGGAACCGATACAATATGCTTCGGAAATATTCTAAAAAAGCATCATAAAAGGTGCGCTTAAAAACGAATTATGTCCGTTCTTCCGCTGAATATCTGGTTTTTTCCTTTCGCACTTGCGTTACGGAATCACCCGATTGAAGCGGTAAAAGTGGAAACATGATGGTCATCAATGACCGCAGGGAGGAAAGACGATGCAAGGATTCAAGACCATTGCCGGGCTGGCTGTGGCTGGCTGCACGCTGGCGCTGTCTTGGGCCGCCCACGCGGCGGAACCCGTCAAGATCGGTGCGTTTTTGTCGGTGACCGGGCCGGCGTCGTTTCTGGGCGAACCGGAAAAGAAGACGCTGGAACTGTATGTGGACCGGTTGAACAAACAAGGCGGCGTTCAGGGCCGCAAGATCGAACTGACCATCTATGACGACGGCGGAGCGCCGGACAAGGCGGCGACCTTCGC
>NZ_JAGTUF010000023.1 GCF_018224925.1 Magnetospirillum sulfuroxidans
GGGTGGAGCAGCCCGGTAGCTCGTCAGGCTCATAACCTGAAGGTCGCAGGTTCAAATCCTGCCCCCGCAACCAAATTTAAGCCGCTAAGTCAATGACTTAGCGGCTTTTTTGCTGTCCGCGGTCGTGTTGCAGAAGAACACAACGCGAAACTACGCGATTCCAAACGGTTACGGGCAGTGACGGCAGTTCCGTGCAACACCAATACGACACGGGAATCTGCCATGTTGCCATGATGTTCGTGGTGCTGCGCCAGGGGGGGGCGAGCATTATTCGCGCCCTTTCACCCCAATCCTTTACGCCGCCTGCCGGACGCCGGTGCCGTTCACATGGGCGTGATGCCGTTTTCCTTGTAGACTTCGTCCTGGGCCTTCTTGAACTCGGTCATGGTGAAATCGAAGCCCGAGGCCTTGATTTCGGCCCAACTGGCGGCCTCGTCCTCGGACAGGTCGTTCATCTTCTTCCTGAAATCGTCATCGGAACGCATGCGCTTGATGTAGGCGACGGCTGATTCGACGGACATGGGATTCTCCTTGATCGGGGGAAAGGATGCCGGCCCACCCCCGCCAGGGTGGGCCGGCCTGGACGCAGTCCGGCCTTACGGCTTGGAGAACTGCACCAACTCGATGCGGTTGCCGTCGGGATCTTCGACGAAGGCGACGATGTTCTCGCCGTGGCGTTGTGAACGGGGTGGACGCGGCATGGCCACCCCCTCGGCGGCCAAGCGGTCGCAAAGCGCGGTGATGCCGGTTACCGCGATGGCGATATGGCCAAAGGCGGTGCCGCGTTCATAGGGTTCGTCGTCGGACCAGTTGAACACCAACTCCAGCGCCATGCCGTTCAGGCCGGCGCCATACCCCAGATAGGCCTGGGTGAACTGGTTCTTCTTGTGCTCGCGCATTTCCAGCACCTGCATGCCCAACAGCCGGGTATAGAAATCCAGCGAGCGATCCATGTCGGTGACCCGCAGCATGGCGTGCAGCAGACGGAAGCCGTCATCCTTGACCGCCGCGCTGAGGTCGATGGCTGCCTTGGCGGCGTAGATCTCGGTCAGGGCGGCGGGGATGGACTTGCCTTTCAGCATGTCGGTGGCCTCGATGCCTGCGCCGGCCAGTTGTTCCTGGGGCGTGGGGCCGATCTTGGCCACCAGCAGGATGCGGCAATCGGCCAGCATGCGCATGATGGTCTGGCGCGGGTCTTCGTCGTCCAGGGCGTGGGCCGCCACTTTACGGCTTTCCACCAGCTTGGCGTTGTCGCCTTCCACGTCATAGACCCGGAATTCCTCGGCCTGGCCGAAATGCTGGTCGATGCGCAGGCCGTCTTTGGTGGCGACCGCCATGCGTAAGGTGGGGCCGGCGGCGGGGGCTTCGTACATCTGGGGACTCCGTCGGAAGTTGCCCCATATCAATGGCAACCACCGTGCCAATGCTGACGGGCGCGGATTTCCTGCCTTTCTCCCCCAAGCCACCGCACCGGTAGGTACTCTTCCCCGCTGATTCGTACGCCGATGAACACAAGTAAATCTTAGGAAAAGATCAGAATCGCTGAAATACGCGGATTCCATTACTTGGCACGCTTCCTGCGATATCCATTCATGCCTGCTTCCGATCCAAGCATAGACGGCTGGATGCAAGCCGAGTGAGCTGGTATCAGCCAAGGAGAGACTGCCATGCCTATGGTGCTGCTGAATTGCGACAAGGATATTCCTGAGCGCGAAAAACACATTTATCTTAAGGTCGACGGCGAAGACAGCCGCGACTTCTTGCCCGTCTCCAACGCGCAGACCCTGCCCGGCACGCTGTCCGAGCGTGGCTGCGCTTTCTGCGGCGCCAAGCTGGTCATCGGCGGTGTTCTGAAGGACACCATCCAGATGATCCATGGCCCCATCGGCTGTGCCTACGACACCTGGCACACCAAGCGCTATCCCACCGATAACGGCCACTTCAACATGAAGTACGTGTGGTCCACCGACATGAAGGAAAGCCACATCGTCTTCGGCGGTGAAAAGCGCCTGGAAAAGTCGTGCCACGAAGCCTTCGACGAAATGCCTGACGTCAAGCGCATGATCATCTACACCACCTGCCCGACCGCGCTGATCGGCGACGACATCAAGGCGGTGGCCAAGAAGGTGATGGCCGAACGCCCCGATGTCGACATCTTCACGGTGGAATGCCCCGGCTTCGCCGGCGTGTCCCAGTCCAAGGGCCACCACGTCCTCAATATCGGCTGGATCAATGAAAAGGTCGGCCAGTTGGACGCGGAAATCACCAGTCCCTACACCATGAACTTCATCGGCGACTTCAATATCGGCGGCGACACCCAGTTGTTGCAGCAATATTGGGACAAGCTGGGCATCCAGGTGATCGCCCACTTCACCGGTAACGGCACCTATGACGATCTGCGCCGCATGCACAAGGCGCAACTGAACGTCGTCAACTGCGCCCGTTCGTCCGGCTACATCGCCAACGAGCTGAAGAAGCAGTACGGCATCCCCCGCCTGGATATCGATTCGTGGGGTTTCAGCTACATGGCGGAAGGCATCCGCAAGATCTGCGCCTTCTTCGGCATCGAGGAAAAGGGCGAGGCCTTGTTGGCCGAGGAATACGCCAAGTGGAAGCCGCAGCTGGACTGGTACAAGGAACGGCTGAAGGGCACCAAGATGGCGATTTGGACCGGCGGTCCGCGCCTGTGGCATTGGACCAAGTCGGTGGAAGACGATCTGGGCGTCCAGGTGGTCGCCATGTCGTCCAAGTTCGGCCACCAGGAAGATTTCGAGAAGGTCATCGCCCGCGGCCAGACCGGCACCTATTACATCGACGACGGCAACGAGCTTGAGTTCTTCGAGATCATCGACCTGGTCAAGCCCGACGTCATCTTCACCGGTCCGCGCGTCGGTGAATTGGTCAAGAAGCTGCATATCCCCTATGTCAACGGCCACGGCTACCACAACGGCCCCTACATGGGCTTCGAAGGCTTCGTCA
The DNA here is from genome assembly GCF_018224925.1 of Magnetospirillum sulfuroxidans. Taxonomy (GTDB): domain Bacteria; phylum Pseudomonadota; class Alphaproteobacteria; order Rhodospirillales; family Magnetospirillaceae; genus Magnetospirillum; species Magnetospirillum sulfuroxidans. The sequence continues at coordinate 2,980 of NZ_JAGTUF010000023.1, forward strand.
ATCTGGCCCGCGACATGTACAACGCCGTCCACAATCCCCTGTTGAAGCTGGCCGCCACCGATATCCGTACTGGAATCGCCACCCCTGCCAAGGAGGCCGCGGAATGAACGCCGAAAAGCTCGACCAATTGTTCGACTACGTGCAGGAACGCTGCCTGTGGCAGTTCTTCTCGCGCTCGTGGGACCGTCAGGAAAATATCGACGGCGTCCTGAAGACCGCCACCGACCTGTTGACCGGCGAGCCGCCGGCCAAGGAAACCCCCATGGATCGGCTGTTCTATGCCGACGCCAAGATCATGGTTGCCGACTTCAAGGATCGCTTTCCCTGGATTTCCGAGGCCGGTCCGGCCCAGATCCGCGACCTGATGAACGGCCTGAAGGACAAGTTGGTGGAATTCACCATCACCAAGTCCCTGAACCACGAACTGAAACACACGCTGTACTAGACAGCGCCGGGCGGCGGTCCGCGCGATGCCGGACCGCCCATCCGACCTCAGACAAAGGAGCCCAAAGATGGGTTGCGAAATCACCACCCGCGAACGCGCAGGCGTCATCAACCCGATGTACGACTGCCAGCCGGCCGGCGCCCAATATGCCGGCATCGGCGTCAAGGATTGCATCCCGCTGGTCCATGGCGGCCAAGGCTGCACCATGTTCGTCCGCCTGCTGTTCGCTCAGCATTTCAAGGAAAACTTCGACGTCGCCTCGACCTCTCTGCACGAGGATTCGGCGGTGTTCGGCGGCCATCAGCGCCTTCAGGACGGCGTCATGACCCTGGCCCGGCGTTACCCGGATCTGCGGGTCATTCCGGTCATCACCACCTGCTCGACCGAAGTCATCGGCGACGACATTGAAGGCAATATCAATGTCTGCAACAAGATGCTGAAGGACGAGTTTCCCGGCCGCAAGGTCCATGTGGTGCCGGTGCACACCCCCAGCTTCAAGAGTAGCCAGGTGGGGGGCTATTCCGAATGCATGCAGGCGATGTTCAAGACCATCACCACCGCCAAGGTGGCGCCCAGCGGCAAGCTCAACCTGTTCCCCGGCTGGGTCAATCCCGGTGACGTGATGCTGCTGAAGCATTACCTGAAGGAAATGGGTATCGACGGCACCGTGTTCATGGACACCGAGGATTTCGACAGCCCCGTGCTGCCCGACAAATCCATCCACACCCATGGCCGCACCACGGTGGAAGACATCCAAGGTTCCACCGGCGCCTTGGCCTCGGTCGCCTTGGCTCGCTATGAGGGGGCCTCGACCGCCACCTACCTGAACCAGGAATTCGAGGTTCCGGCCCATATCCTCGACACCCCCTACGGCATCGGCAATACCGACAAGATGTTGCAGAAGATCAGCGAGATCACCGGCAAGCCGATCCCGGAATCGCTGATCAAGGAACGCGGCATCGCGCTCGACGCGTTGCAGGACCTGGCCCACATGTTCTTCGCCAACAAGAAGGTGGCGCTGTTCGGTCATCCCGATCTGGTCATCGGTCTGGCCGAGTTCTGCATGGAAGTGGAGCTGGAACCGGTGCTGCTGCTGCTCGGCGACGACAACAGCAAGTACAAGAAGGACCCGCGCATCCTGGCCATGAAGGACAAGGTGACCTGGGATATGGAAGTGGTGTGCAACGCCGATCTATGGGAACTGGAAAAGCGCGTCACCGATCCCAATTACCAGATCGACCTGATCATGGGCCATTCCAAGGGCCGTTATGTCGGCATCTACAACAACGTGCCCATGGTCCGTGTCGGCTTCCCCACCTTCGACCGCGCCGGTCTGTACCGCAAGCCGACCATGGGCTATGCGGGCGCCATGGAACTGGGCGAATCCATCGCCAACACCTTGTTCAATCACATGGAATACAACAAGGAAAAGGAATGGCTGCTCAATACCTGGTAAGGGATTGAGCGGGGGCGGCCGCCATGGCTGCCCCCTTTTCTTTGGTCGGAGCCCGAAGCATGAATCTGCTCACCCCCGAATACCGCCAGATCGAGCTTTACAGCAAGAAGAAGATCCTGCCGGTGGCCGAGGACGCCAAGACCGAACTGGCCGAGGGCCGGGAGGCGGTATCGTGCCTGACCCGCACCTTCCAGCATTTGGACAATATCCTGGGCGAGGCTGCGGTCGGCGACGACCCCAACGACACCTGGGCCAAATACTTGAAGCTGCCCAAACGTACCCCCATGGAAAAGCTGGCGGCGGAAATTTACCGCAGCTTGCGCCCGTTCCATGCCGCCGCCACCCACGCCACGGGGCGCATCGCCATCCACAACGGTATGGTCAAGGCGTCGTCCACCATCGGCCACACGGCGCTGTGCATCCGCATGACCCGCGCCGGCATGGTGCTGCTGGAATCAACCGTGGCCTATCTGCTGGCCGCCGCCCATTCGCCTTATCCCGAGGCCTACGAAGTCGCCATGCTGACCCGCTATTGGGTCGATTGCTACGACGAGATCCGCTGGTATTACGACGAGGACCGGGCGCTGTTCCAGTTCCGCGATCCTTTGCGCATGAACCGCCATTACCGCTTCGATTGCGACAACCCCAAGCACGATTTGCGTGGCGGCAAGGTTTGGTTCGAGGTGGGGGCCATCTACCGCGACATCGTGCGCTATCCCATCGATTTCTATCTGCATATCGACGAGGTCCTTTACATCGTCCCCGTCGAGGCGCTGACCGACTATACCCTGGCCGAAACCGACCTGCCGCGCTGGCGCACCCGACTGGCTGACAGCCAGACCCTGCCGGCACGCTGGCGCCCGCGCTTCACCCGTGAGGAAATGGTTCCCGGCCTGCCCATGACCTGAGTTCAGGAGAGTCCCAATGGATTGCCCGCATCTGCGCATCGCTGTCACCACCAATTCGCTGATCCAGTGCGACGCCAATTTCGTGCTCGCCCGTCAGGTGGTGTTCTTTGACGTCACCTCGGACCGTTCCGAATTTGTTGACGTGGTCCATTTCAGCAAGTCGGGCAAGAAAGGGCCGGGCGGCGGCCAAGGCAAGAAGGCTGGATCGTGTGTCATGGACGACCAGGAAGACGATGACGGCAGCGGCCGCGACCCGCTGGTGGAACGGGTCGAGGCGCTGAAGGGCTGTTCGGTGCTGTTCACCATGGGGCTGTCCGATTTGGCTGCGGTGCGCCTGCACGCCGAAAAGGTGTTCCCGGTGAAAAGCGAGCGGGTGCGCGACATCGACGACGTCATCGCCAACGTCCAGAGCCTGATGGCCGCCAAGCTGCCGCCCTTATGGGTGCGCCGCGCCTTGCGCGGCTCCGATGGTCGGCGTTTGGCGATGGAAGACCGGCAAGAGGTTTATTGACCGTCTTCGCAGACCAGATCGGCGAAGGCGCGGGCGGCTGGGGCCAGGGTGCGGCCCTTGCGCCAGATCATGGTCAGCGGCCGTTCGATCACCAGATCGGCCACCGCCAGTTCCACCAATCGACCGGATCGCAGTTCCGGCAGCACCGACAGGCGCGGCACCCAGGCCATTCCGCCGGCCAGCAGCAGGTTCTTCAGCGCCTCGGCGGTGCCGACGGTGATGGCCGGGCGATAGGTTTGGCCCAGGACAGCATAGGCTTCGTCGATGCTGGCCCGCGTCCCCGATCCCGGCTCACGCGCCACCGCCACCCGGTCGGCCAGGTCGGTGGCGCTTAGGGTTCCGGCCAGGGTCAGCGGGTGGCCGATGGTGGCCACCGCGATGATGCGGTCATGGCCGATGGCGCGGTGGTTGACGTCCTCGCCCACCGCCGGGCCTTCGACGAAGCCCAGATTCAATTGATCGTCGTCCAGGCGCTGGCGCACCTGCTGGGAATTGGACACCAGCAGGGTGATCTCGATGCCAGGATAAAGCGCGGCGAAACGGGCCAGAAGCGGCGGCAGCAGGTGGTTGCCGATGGTGTTGCTGGCCCCCAGCAGTAGCCGTCCGCCCTCCAGCCCGGCCAGATCGCGCAGCCGTGCCTCGGCCGCCTGTTCCAGGGCGAAGATGCGCCTTGCGTAATCCAGCAGGTCGCGCCCCGCCTCGGTCAGGCTCAGGCCGCGCGACGAGCGGTCCAGCAGCGTCACCCCCAGCCGGATTTCCAGTTCCTTGATCTCGCGGCTGGCCGCCGGCTGGCTGAGGTTCAGCCGCGCCGCTCCGGCGGTGATGCCGCCGGCTTGGGCGGCGGCGTGGAAGACACGAAGGTGATGTAGGTTCATATCAATTCTGCATGATAAAAATAGGATAGATGTATTTTATCTATGTATGGGCAGGCGGCACAATGGCTTTCGCTATTGTTCGGCAAGGATAAAAACATGCCTCTGGCCCTGCGCCTGCCCACCCTGTCCCGTCATTTCCCCGGCCTGCTGGCCGCCGCCACAATCGCCCTGGCCGCGACCTTCCTGTCGGAACATTATGGCGGGCCGGTCATGCTGTATGCCCTGTTGCTGGGCATGGCCTTCAACTTCCTGTCCCAGGACGGCGCCTGCGTCGACGGCATCGCCACCGCTTCCAAGCTGGTATTGCGCATCGGCGTGGCGTTGCTGGGCATGCGCATCACCTTCGACCAGATCACTCAATTGGGGGTGGGGGTGCCGCTGTTGATGACGGGCGCAGTGGTCGCCACCATCCTGGGGGGGCTGGGGTTGGGGCGGCTGTTGGGCCAGGGGCGGGCCTTCGCCGTGCTGACCGGCTGCGCCGTGGCCATTTGCGGCGCCTCGGCGGCGCTGGCCATCGCCGCCATGCTGCCGCGCGGCGCCAAGCTGGAACGCGATACCATCTTCACCGTCATCGGCGTCACCGCCCTTTCCACCATCGCCATGGTGCTGTATCCGATGATCTGCGCCTGGGTGGGGCTTGACGACGTGCGGGCCGGCATCTTCCTGGGCGGCACCATCCACGACGTGGCGCAGGTGGTGGGCGCCGGCTATTCCATCTCGCCCCAGGCTGGAGACACCGCCACCTTCGTCAAATTGTTCCGGGTGGCGCTGTTGCTGCCGGTGGTGCTTGTGGTCGGCCTGGCTTTCGGCCGCCGGGCCGGCGAGGGCGACAAGCCGCCGCTGTTGCCGCCCTTCCTGGTGGCCTTCGCCCTGTTGGTGGCGGTCAACAGTCTGGTGGCGGTGCCGGGGGAACTGGTCCAGGGAGTGAACGCGGTTTCGCGCTGGTGTCTGGTGGCCGCCATCGCCGCCTTGGGCATGAAGACGTCGTTGAAGGCCATGGCCGAGCTGGGGCCGCGTCCTATCCTGCTGCTGGTGGGGGAAACCGTGCTGATGGCCGGGCTGGTGCTGGCCGCCTTGGCGTGGGGAGGCGTTGTATAGTTTGACAACATATTGATTTAAAACTATAAAATCCGCATTGTCCTGGGACGACCCGGTATTTCAGGGAAAGTTCCATGGCCGACGATTATGACCTCCACGTTCAAGTGCGTATCCTGCCGCTGATCGGTCCGGGCAAGATGCAGCTGTTGGAGGCCATCGACCGCCATGGGTCCATCTCGGCCGCCGCCCGCGCCATGGGCATGGCCTATCCCAATGCCTGGAAGCTGATGGACAGTCTGAACAGGCATTTCCGCGACCCCCTGGTCACCCGCGTCATGGGCGGCAGCCGGGGGGGCGGGGCCGCCTTGACCGAAACCGGCCGCGCCGTGCTCGGCATCTATCGCTCGGTCGAGGCCAAGGCCAAGATCATGTTCGCCGGCGACATCGACGCCCTGCGCCATCTGCTGGCGCCGCAGCCGCCCGTTGACCCGGCGCCGTGCGAGGAGATCGTGGGAGGCCCCGGCTCGCCCGAATGCCGGGAAAAGAAGGCGCGACGACGGGTTGGTTGACCGAAGTCACGCTGCGGCCTAACTTTCCCCCGCTATACAAATTGAAGAACACCGCGGGAGGGGCTGATGCTTGTTCGTGCCGACCGCGTCGGCTTTGCCCGGTTGATCGCCTATGCCCGCGATCCCGACAACACAGACCAGCGGGCGCTGGCTTGCATCCTGTCTCACCGCTGCAATTGCCCCGACACTCCCTATCGGCAGGCATTGGGACTGGATGAGGCCGAGCTTCGCGCCGTGCTGGCCGAGTACTTTCCCGTCCTGGCCGCCGACTGGCCCGATGGTGGCTGCCTGCGTCACCGTCTTGGTCTGGCGTGTCATCACGAAGCGCCGCCGCCCGGCCATGGCCGTTTCAGCGCCAGCCTGCTGGAACAGGAAGAACAGGATTTATGCCGGCTGTTTCTGACCCATGCCGCCGATAGCGGGATTTGGCCGGTGGTGTTCGCCCGTTCGATCGCGCGGGCCTGCATGGAACCGCAACATCTGTGGATGAGTCTGGGGCTGGAGGGGCGGGCACAGCTGAGCGCCATCCTTGTTCGGCACTTTCCCGCCCTGGTGGCCAGAAATGACCACGACATGCGGTGGAAGAAGTTTTTTTACAAGTTGCTGTGTGACGAGGAAAAGGTGTGGACCTGTAAGGCGTCGTCCTGCGAAATCTGCCCACACCATTCCGAGTGCTACGTCACGTCCCCCCCAGGAAACGCGCCCGCAGTCGTGCCCCCAGAAGGTTGATCAGGCTCACCAGCGCCAACAAGACGATGATCAATGCCGACGCCTCGCGGTATTCGAACAGGTGGAAGGCGGTGATGATTTCCAGTCCCAGGCCGCCGGCGCCGACCACGCCCAAGGTGGTGGCGGCGCGAAGATTGTGTTCCCAGCGATACATGGTGACGTCGACCAGACGCGGCAGGATTTGCGGCAACACCGAAAAGCGCAGCACCCCCAGATGGCCGACCCCGTGGCTGCGCAGGGCGTTGCCCGGGCCGGGTTCCACGTGCTCCAAGGTTTCGGCGAAGAATTTCCCCAGCATGCCGGTGGAATGGGCGGCCAGGGCCAGGATGCCGGCCAGCGGACCAAAGCCGATGGCGGCGACGAACATCACCCCCCAGATCAGTCCGGGGATCGACCGCAGCAGGTTCAGCAGCAAACGCATGGGGCCGCCCAGCCACGGGGTGCGCACCACGTTGCGGGCGGCAACTGCGCCGCAGACCAAGGCAAATGCGGCCCCCAGGGCGGTTCCGGCGACGCTCATGGACAGGGTTTCCAACAGCGGCTTGCCCCATTTCGGCCAGCGGCTGAAATCGGGGGGCATGGAATCATTGGTCAATTGGGCAATGGTGGACAAGGCCCCGACATAGCGGCCGGCATCGAAAGCCCCGGCATAGACGAAGGCGGCGACGACCGCCACGGCCACCAACCCGCCGTTCAGCATAGTGTTGCGCGCCTTGCGGCGGCCATCGGCAAGGATGGCCGCCAGGGCGTCGGGGTGACGCGTTTCGATCATTTCAGCCCCATGGCCGGGACGGTGTCGGGGTTGGCCTTTTCGATGGAATCGATCCAGGTCTTCACCACCTCGACGTCGGAATCGACGCAGGGGATGAAGGATTCGGCGCGGAACACCTTCAACGCCTCGGGATCGGCGACGTTGATGAAGGCCTTGCGGATTTCTTCCTTGAACGCGGGGTCCAGTCCGTCGCGGAAGGTCCACATATATTCGGGGATGGGGCGCGATTCCAGCAGCAGGCGGGTGGCCTTGGGGTCGATCTTGCCTTCCTTCAGCAAGCGCTTGTAGACCGGCATGGACAGGCCGCCGGCGGCGACCTTGTTGTTGGCGACGGCCAGGGCGACGGTGTCGTGGGCGCCCATGACGCGCAGCGTGTAGTCGCGACCCGAGATCAGACCGGCATCGAGAAGTTCGAAGCGCGGCACCCAAGTGCCCGACGTGGATGCCGGGTCGCCCAGGGCGATTTCGCCGCCCTTGAGGTCGGCCAGCGACTTGGCCGGGCTGTCGGCGGGGACGATGATGGCGGCGGTGAAGGTGGGGCCGACCATTTCGTGGGACGGACGGGCGAAGGGTTGCAGCTTGGCCGACCGCGCCCGCAACAGATAGGTGATCGGACCCAGATAGGCGATGTCCAGGCGGCCGAAGCGCAAAGCTTCGCCGGTGGCGGCGTAATTGGCGCCGACCATCATTTCCACCGGCATGTTCAGGCGCTTTTCCAGATAGGCCCGCAAGGGTTCGTTCAGACGCATGACGGTGGGGGCCGATTCGCCGGGCAGCAGGCCGATGACCAATTTCTGCGGACGCTCGGCCAAAGCCGGCGTCGCCAAGGACAGCAATGTGGCGGCGGTCAGAATGAGTTTACCTAGTTTACCGAACATGGGATTTCCTTTGTGTCAGGGAAGGTACGAAAAACGGCGGATTCGTCGGCGGCGCCAAACGATTGGGCCGGGGCGTCGAAGACCACGCGGCCGCCGCCCAAACCGACGATGCGGTCGGCCAGCGAGCGGGCCATGGACAATTGGTGCAGAACCAGAACCACGGTCAGCCCGTTGCGGGCCACCAGGGTGCGGAATTCGGCGGCCAGGCGCTCGGCCAGCGCCGGATCGACCGAGGCGAAGGGCTCGTCCCCCAGCAACAGGGCGGGGCGGCGCACCAGGGCGCGGGCGATGCCGACGCGTTGACGTTCGCCGCCGGATAATTGCGCGGCGCGGGCGGTGGCGCGGTCCAGCAATCCCACTTCGTCCAGGGCCTGGGCGGCGCGGCGGCGCTGGGCGCCGGACCACGGCAGTGGCGACAGCGGATGGCGGGTGTCGGCCAGACCCAGCAATACGTTGTCGATGGCCGGCAGGCGGTCGATCAGCGCGTGATCCTGGAACACGGTGGCGGTGCGACGGCGGGCCTCGCGCAGGGGGCGGGGCTGATCCAGCCGGCCGATGCCGTCAAAGACGACGGTGCCGCCATGGGGCGACAAAAGACCGTTCAGCGTGCTCATCAAGGTGGTCTTGCCCACCCCCGACGGTCCCACCAGGGCGGTGATGGACCCCGCCGGCAGATGCAGCGAGATGTCGTGCAGCACCGGGCGGCCGCTGCGGTGGACGGTCAGGTTGTCGATGGTGATGGCGATGCTCATGATTCGGTTATTCCGGTCAGCAGGGTCAGGTGGGGTTTGGGTTTCGTGGGCGGCGAAGGCGGTACCGGCGGTGGTCCCTGCAACTCGCCCAGATGGTCCCACATGGCCTCGACCACCCGCAGCAGGCCGCCATCCAGCGCTGCTCCGCGAAAACCGGCGGCGATCAACGCGTCGACGGCGCCGGTGGCCAAGGCCAGGGCGATGGCGTCGAAATCGTGCCCCGCCATCCGCAGATGGGTGACGAAGCGGGCGAGCGAGAGTTCGGTGCCCATGGCGTCACCGATGGCCGGTGCGGCAAAGGGGACAAACGCGGCAAGACAATGGGGGGAAAGCGAGTGGCATGCCGGCCTCCTTCGGTTTCCGGCGGCGGCAGGGCCACGCGGAAAGGCGAGTTCAGTTCCGGCTTAGGCCGTTATCGGGCTTCCCCCGCCCGCACCCCAAGTGACGGGAGGGAGAAGCCAAAGAAATCACGGGGCGCTTCCGACTTCGACTTCGCGATTTCTTATGCAAAACGCTAAATAAAAAACCAATCCGATACAAGCGAAAATTCATGCTTCTTGTGATTATTCGTTAAGTCAGTTTGTGCATTTACGTAAGTTTAATATGAAATGTTCATTATTGTTGAATGTTGATGAAGTGGCCAAACTTGCTGAATTCTCGCGGCAGAGCACCGGCCCGGATGGCGGCGGCCAGTCCGTCGGAATCGGTGACCTGCAATCCGCCCAGCACGGTGGCGCCGTAATCGAACAGGCGCGGCGTCAGCGGCGTCGACGGCCCGGTCAGCGCCAAGGGCCGTCCCGCGGTCAGCCGCAGGATGCGGGTCAGGTTGCGGTTGATCAGCGCCGATGAATTGACCACCGCCGCCGCGCAGCCGGGCAGCAGCGTCTCAAGCGCCATCAGCGGATATTCACCGGGGCGGGGGTCGGTTTCGACCACCTGGCAGTGGGGCAGGATGCCGTCGATGCCGGGAAAGGCGCCCACCGCCACCACCCGGCCCGACACCTTGCGAAAGGCGCGAATGCCGTTGCCGGTCTTGCCGGTCAGGTCGTAGCGGTTGTAATGGGCGTTGATGGCGGCGATGCCGAGCGCCATCTCCGCCGGGTCCCAGGATTGCGACAGCGCGGCCAGCGACCTGAGGTCACGATTGAGGTAATGGGCCAGCCGCGCCTTGATCTCGTGCGGGGGCTTGGGGGCATAGGCCAGACCGCAGCCATGCGGGCCTTCCACCATGATCCAACGGGTGCCGCAGGCGATGCGCACGACCGGATCGGCGGCCACCCCCAGTTCCAGGTCGCGATACAGCCGTTCCGGTCCCCACCAACGCCACAGGGCGGACAGGTCGGGGGCGATCATGGCGCCGTCCTGGCGGGCGTAGGAATGCCATTTATGGATGCAGCCGCCGGCGATCGAGGTCAGCAGCGGCATGCCTTGGCCGTCCACCGCCGAGACCTCGGCGCGCACCGCCTCGGTGGCTTCGGTGCAGGCGGCGAAGCGGCTGATCACCAGCAGATCGGCCTGTTCGCGCATGGCTTGGCGCATATAGCGGGTGGCGGCGCCGCGCTCGACCTCAAGACGCTGGCCGTCGGCCAGGTCGAAATATTGGATGCGGTTGGCGCAGCCGTCAGAGGCGCCGCTGCAGCCCCGGTTGTTACCCTGGACATAGCCGACCACCTGGAAACCGCGCCCCTTCAAGGTCAGGGCGAATTGCGCCAGCAGGCCGTCGATACTGTCATCGGGGTCGTGCACCACCACTCCGGGCCGGATCCACGGGGCCAGCGGCACCGTCTGCGAGGACTGGCCCAGATGCAAGGGGGCATAGGTCATGGCGAAATTCCGTTCACGGCAGGATGCGGCGCGACAATTTGCGCCAGGCGGGTTCGGTCTTGCCCTCGAAATCGGCGAAGGCCTTGCAAAGGCCGGTCAGCACCTCGGCCGAGGTCTCGAAGAGTGCGGCGAATTGCGGATCGTCGATCCGCCCCAGATCACGACGCAAATCCCCCACCAGCGCTTGCAGGCGTTGGCGCATGGCCTTGGTCAGGTCTTCCGGGTGGTCGCTCATGACGCATTCCTGACGGTGATGGACCCTGCCTTCAAAGCAAGCGGCGGGCCAAGTGCCCAAGCACCGTTTTCGGCCAATTCTTGCCGGTGATTTCGCACCGCAGGGTACGGGGGAAAAGGGCTTCGTACCGCCGTGAACATTTTGCCGGCGCGAAAGGGCAGGCTGCCGCCAAAGCGTCACTTGGCCCGCCGCTTGCTGAATGCAGGCCTGACCTTTTGCAACGGAGCCACGGCCTTGATCCAATCCGTCGCCATTCCGGAATTGCTGTCGCGGCCGCCAGCCCGGCCGCAAACCCATCTGCTGTTCGTCGCCCCCACGGCGCCGCTGGCTCCGGATTACTCCTGTCGTTCCCATGATGGCGATGGTGGCTATCCCGCTTATTACCACCGGGTGTGGGAAACGTTGCGCGGCCTGGGCTATGGGGTGGAAACCGCCGGCCATTGCCAATCGGTGCTGGCGGCGGCGGGGCGGGTGGATCTGGTGTTTTCGCTGATGAACCGTCTGCCCATCCACAATCCCGAAATCGTGGTGCCAGCGCTGTGCGAGATGGCTGGCATTCCCCATGTGGGGGCGCGTCCCAACATCCGCGCCCTGGCCGAGGATAAATGGCTGAGCAAGCATGCGGCGCGCTCGGCTGGATTGCCGGTGGCCGAGGGCGCGGTTTACGCGGATGCCCAATCCTTGATGGTGCCGCCCGGCTTCGCCGGCCCCTATTTCGTCAAGAACCGCTTCGGCGCCGCGTCCGAAGGGGTGTCGCCGGATTCCATCCAGGACGATTGGGCCGGCGCCGCTCGGGTGGCCGGCCAATTGCTGGAACGCGGCATGGAGGTGTTGGTGGAGGCCTATGCGCCGGGGATCGACATCACCGTGCCGGTGCTGGGCGGCGCCCAGCCGTTGTTCCTGGGGGTGGTGCGCCCCGGTTCCGACCGCATCGGCGGCATCATCACCGAGGACCTGAAACGCGACGACCCGTTGGGCTATCAGCTCTTCGACGCGGGTTCGCTGGTGCCGCAACTGCGCGACGACGTCCGGGCATTGTGGGGGCTGGCCGGGCCGATGGATTATTTTCGCCTGGATTACCGTTTCGACCCGCAGAGCGGCCGCCGCGTGTTCCTGGAATTCAACATCTGCTGCCATATCGGCCGTTCAGGGGCCATCTGTCTGGCCGCCGGCCAATGGGGGCTCAGCCAGGCCGACGTGCTGGGCCATGTGGTGGAATTCAGCCTGCGCCGTCAGGCCAGCCAGCGGAGCCGCCCATGGGTGTTCTAGAAATCCCCTCGATCCTGCCTCTGGATATCAGTCGCCCGCCCCAGGTGTTCGGTGATCCCGATTCCCCAAGGGCCAGGGCCACCGGCTGGGATGTGCTGGGATCGGTGCCGGTGCCGTTGCGCCACATGGTGCGCGATGGCGTCGCCTCGTTGGTGGCCGATCTGCGTCACCATGGCGGTCCGGCGCTGAAATGCTGTTTTCCCATGGGGCAGGGCGGAACCACTCCGTTCCAGCGTCTGCGTCACATCCGCCAGTTGGACGCCTATCCCGACATGCTGGTCTCGGCGGAAGGCGCCAACCTGTTCAACCGGGCCTTTCACCGCCGGTTCGTGGAAGGCGGCGAATTTTGCGCCGCCCAACCGTCAGGGGTGGACGAGGTGTTCACCCGGGCCGGGCTGGTGGACCCCAAGGGCTGGATCGGGGTCTTCGCCGTCGCCCCCTTCGTTTTGTTGGTCGATCGCGAACGCCTGGGCGAACGCCCCATTCCCCGCCGCTGGGCCGATCTGGCCGATCCGGTCTATGCCGGCCAAGTGGTGTTCGGCGGTTGGCGAGCACCGGGGGAAAGGCGTTATGGCGCCGTCAACACCTTCTTCCTGCACTGCATGGCTCACGAATTGGGGCTGGGGGGGCTGGCCCGTATCCTGGCCAACGTCCCCTGCCTGCTGCATTCCGCCCAGATGCCTCGTCTGGCCGGAACCGATGCCGCGCCGGGCGGTATCATGGTCGCGCCCTTGTCCCTGGCCGACATGTGCCCCCGGCGGCATCGGACCCAGATCGTCTGGCCCGAGGATGGCGCATTGGCCTATCCGCTGTGGCTGACCGTCAAGCGGTCGCGGCGGCAGGACCTGACGCCGTTGGTCGAGCATTTCCATGGCCCCGAACTGGCGGCCTTGTTGAATTCCAACCGTTACCCGGCCCTGTGTCCGGGGCAACGCCCGCCCATGCCGGCCTGGGCCAAGCTGAAATGGCCGGGCTGGGATTTCGTCCGCGATCCCGAAAGCGCCGCCCAGGCCAAGGCGGTGCGCAAGCTGTTCCTTTATTGGCAGGAGTATTGGGCATGCGGGTGATCACGGTGGCCGGACCGCCCTCGGTGGGCAAGACCTCGGTGGTGGACAAGACCGCCCGCCTGCTGAAGACGCGCGGCCAGCGCGTCGGCGTGGTCAAGTTCGATTCGCTCGCCACCAGCGATGACGAAATCTATGCCCGCGCCGGTCTGCCGGTGGCGGTGGGGCTGGCGGGCAGCGTCTGTCCCGACCATTTCTTCGTCAGCAACATCGACGATTGCCTGACCTGGGGACGGGGGCAAGCCCTGGACATGCTGGTGGCGGAAAGCGCCGGGCTGTGCAATCGCTGTTCACCTCATATCCAAGGGGTGCTGGCCATCTGCGTGGTCGATACCCTGTCGGGCGTGCATACCCCGCGCAAGATCGGCCCCATGCTGAAACTGGCCGACGTGGTGGTGGTGACCAAGGGCGACATCGTCAGCCAGGCCGAGCGCGAGGTCTTCGCCTTCAATGTGCGGTTGGCCAACCCACGGGCCGCCATCGTCTTCTTCAACGGCATCACCGGCCAAGGCGCCACCGAATTGGTCCATCACATGGAAAACGCCCCCTCGGTCGATGGGCTGGAGGGGCGCCGCTTGCGCTTTCCCATGCCGTCGGCGGTCTGTCCTTATTGCGTGGGCGAGACCTGCATCGGCCGCGACCACCAGCGCGGCAACGTCCGCAAGATGAACTTCGCGGGAACGGGGACATGAGCCGGTCCATCCTGACCCGCACCATCGGCGAGTTGTCCGCCAGCCATCCGGCCATGGCCGATTTCTTCATCGGCGTGTCGGGCCAAACGCCCAAACCCGATGGCAGCGTGCTGTCCTGGCTGGCCGGGGTGGGCGAAGACCGGCTGAGCCAATGGGGCATGGATCGCGATCAGGCCTTGGCCCATATCGAGGCCTTGGCCGGACAAATCGACGCCTTGCGTTCGAGTTCGGCCCCAGAGGTGCGGGTCCTGACCATCCTGGGCGGCATCAACAAGCAAGGCCAGCCAGAGGATTTGCGCCTGACCTTACGTCCGGGTGAGTTGGTGTCGGTGGTCGGCCCCACCGGATCGGGCAAAAGCCGCCTGCTCGGCGACATCGAATGTCTGGCCCAGGGCGACACCCCATCGGGGCGGCGCATCCTGGTCAACGACGCGCCGCCGCCGCCGGGCCTGCGCTTTTCCACCCACCAGAAGCTGGTGGCGCAATTGTCGCAGACCATGAATTTCGTCATGGATCTCAGCGTCGGCGATTTCATCGCCATGCACGCCGAATGTCGTCTGGCCGGCGAGGTCGGCCCCCTGGTGTCGCAGGTGATCGCGCAGGCCAACGATCTGGCCGGCGAGCCCTTCGACCGCGACGCGGCGCTGACCCAATTGTCGGGCGGCCAGACCCGCGCCCTGATGATCGCCGATACGGCGCTGTTGTCGGCCTCGCCCATCGTGCTGATCGACGAGATCGAGAATGCCGGCATCGACCGCAAGAAATCGCTGGAATTGCTGCTGGCCCGCGAAAAGATCGTCCTGATGTCCACCCACGATCCCATCCTGGCGCTGTTGGGCGACCGCCGTCTGGTCATCCGCGGCGGCGCCGTGGTCGATATCATCGAAACCAGCCTCGCTGAGCGGGCCAACCTCGCTGCCCTGGAACAACTGGATCAGACGCTGATGGCGGTGCGGCACCGGTTGCGCGGCGGCCAGCGCATCGATTCCCCTGTTGAAGAGATGCTGCCATGGATGCGCTGAAACTCCTGCTGGAACGCCGGTCCTGCCATGCGCTGCAAGCCCCAGGGCCGCAAGGCGCCGAACTGGACGTCATCCTGCGGGCCGGGCTCAGGGTGCCCGATTTCCAAAGCCTGCGTCCCTATGAGTTCCTGGTCGCCGTCGGGCCGGGGCTGGACCGTCTGGGAGATTTGTTCGCCCAGGCCGCCCGTGTCGCTGGGAAGTCGGACGAATTGGTGGGCCGCGCCGCCCGCATGCCACACCGCGCCCCCGTGGTGATCACCGTGGTCGCCCGCCATAAGCCCAGCACTATCGTGCGGCCGCTGGAACAGCGGCTCAGCGCCGGCTGCGCCGTCATGGCCATGCAGATGGCCGCCCTGGCCCAAGGGTTCGCCGGGGTGTGGCGCTCGGGCTGGCTGATGTTCGACCGCACTTTGCATAATTTGCTGGATCTTGGCCCCGATGACCAGATCGTTGGCTTCCTCTATCTCGGCACCCAGGCCAAGCCGCATGAAATTTCGCTTTCCGCCGACGAAATCGGCGAGGTGACGCGATGGCTGTGACCGATACGCCGGTCCTGCCCTGAGGCGGGCGTTATAGTGCGATCCGTTATAACGCATTGAAATGTAACGGTTTTCTGTTTTTGACAATTGACAATCAGGTTCCGTGCGACCAATTTATGGGCATGCGGCGGGGGCTGCCTATTCATTCGCCTCCGCGCGAATTGGAAAGGTAGATCCCCCCATGATCCAATCGACGGCAGAGCTTGAAGCTCTTCTGATGCAGCGTTCCCTTAGTGATCCGCAATTGCTGGCGGCGGCGGAAGCGGCGGCTGATTTCCGCATCCTGCCGGATGCCACGGTATTGAAGATCGGCGGCCAAAGCGTCATCGATCGCGGTCGTTCGGCCGTCTATCCGCTGGTGGACGAGATCGCCGCCGCCCGCAAGACCCACAAGATGCTGATCGGCACCGGGGCCGGCACCCGTGCCCGCCACCTTTATTCCATCGCCGCCGGGCTGAACCTGCCGGCCGGCGTGCTGTCGCAACTGGGCGCCTCGGTGGCCGATCAGAACGCGGTGATGCTGGGTCAGTTGCTGGCCAAGCACGGTATTCCGGTGGTCGGTGGCGCGGGTTTGTCGGCGGTGCCGCTGTCGCTGGCGGAAGTCAACGCGGTGATCTTCAGCGGCATGCCGCCCTACAAGCTGTGGATGCGCCCGGCCGCGGAAGGTGTCATTCCGCCCTATCGCACCGATGCCGGCTGTTTCCTGATGGCCGAGTCCTTTGGCTGCAAGCAGATGATCTATGTGAAGGACGAGAACGGCCTTTACACCGCCAATCCCAAAACCGCCAAGAACCCCACTTTCATCGCCAAGATTTCGGTGGACGAGATGAAAGCCAAGGGCCTGCACGATTCCATCTTGGAATTCCCGGTCCTCGATCTGCTGAAGGCGGCGCGTCACGTGCGCCAGGTGCAGGTGATCAACGGTTTGGTTCCCGGCAACCTGACCCGCGCCCTGGCCGGCGAGCATGTCGGCACCATCATCACCGCCAGCTGAGGATCAAGACATGTCGCAAACCAATAGCATCAAGCACATCGCTTCGCCGCTGGCCAGTCAGACCCTTTTGGACGGCGACCTGGTCCGCCCGGTGGCCGGTGTCCGTCCCATCCGTCTGCTGCCCTGGCTGCAAGTGGTGAAGATCGGCGGCCGCTCCATCATGGATCGCGGCGCCGAGGCCATTTTGCCGGTGGTCGCCGAATTGCGCAAAATCCTGCCCGAACATCGTTTGCTGATCCTGACCGGGGCCGGCATCCGCGCCCGTCATCTGTATGGCGTCGGCCTGGATCTGGGCCTGCCGGTCGGCTCCCTGGCGCCGTTGGCGGCCAGCGAGGCCGGGCAGAACGGTCATATCCTGGCTTCGTTGCTGGCCCCGGAAGGTGTCTCCTATGTGGAACACCCGACCATCGCCAATCAGCTGGCCATCCACCTGTCGGCGGCGCGTGCCGTGGTGGGCAGCGCCTTCCCGCCCTATCACCACCACGAATTCCCCCATTCGCGCCTGCCCACGCACCGGGCCGACACCGGCGCCTTCCTGTTGGCCGACGCCCTGGGAGCGGCGGGGCTGACCATCGTCGAGGACGTGGACGGCATCTATGACCGTGACCCCAACGGTGCCGACGGCGCCGGGGCCACGCTGCTGAACGAGGTGGATTGCGCCGATCTGGCCCAGGCCGAAGGCCCGTTGCCGGTGGACCGCGCCATGGTCGAGGTGATGGCGAACGCCCGCAATCTGGAACGGGTGCAGGTGGTCAACGGTTTGGTCCCCGGGCGCTTGACCGCCGCCTTGCGCGGCGAGCATGTGGGCACCATCATCCGCTCTGGCGCCAAGCCGCTCTGATCCCCGAAATCCCCTTCCCCGCAAGCGCGGGGAAGGGGGGCGGCTCACGCCCGGAACTTGCAGCGTGGCGCGGTTTCGCGTTCGTGGCGGATGTGCATGTAATTACCGAAGCGGGTGAACTCGCGCGGCATGGCCCCGGCACGGACGGCCTCGCCCAGGCCCTTGGCGTCGCGCACCACCAAGCCGCCCAGCACTTCCGCCCCGTAATGGTAAAGACGCGGCGTCAGCGGCGTCGCCGGCCCGACCAGGGCGATTCTTGATCCGTGGGCCAGGCGCAGGATGCGCGGCAGCGAGCGGTTGATCAGGGTCGAGGACGCCACCACCGTCGCCGCGCAGCCGGGCAAAAGCGTGTCCATGGCCACGGTGGGATATTCGCCGGGGCGGGGCTCGGTCTCGATCACTTGCGGGTTGCGCAAAACCTCGGACAGGCCGGGAAAGGCTCCGACCACCACCACTCGGCCGGCTTGGCCGCCGAAGGTGTCGGCGCCGTTGCCCATTTCGGCGGCCAGATCGAAGCGGTTGTAATGGGCGTTGATGGCGGCGATTCCCAGCGCCATTTCCAACGGGTCCCACGCTGCCGACAGATCGGCCAATTGCCGCAGGCTCTGCTTGCGCAATTGCGGCAGGCGCCCCAGCAAATCCTTGGCCGAGCGCGGCAGATAGGCCAGGCCGGCCCCCGCCGGGCCCTGCACCATCAGCCAACGCGGGCCGACGACGATTTGCCGCACCTCGTCGCTTGCCACCCCCAGGGCCAAGTCACGGTACAGCCGTTCCGGTCCCCACCATTGCCACAGCGCCTTGGTCTTGGGCGCCACCATGGAACCACCCTGGCCGGCGAAATCCAGCCAATGCTGCACCTGGGTGCCGGGGATGGCCGACAGCACCGGCAGCGCCAGCCCCTGGCCGGGTTCGATGGTGGCCAGCATTTCGCGGGCGGCGGCGGTGCAGGCGGCGAAATCGTCGATCACCACCAGATCGGAATCGTCGCGCATGGCGGCGCGGAACGCCTTGGCGGCGTGGGCGGCCATGTCCGAACTCACCGGGCATTCGCTGGCCAAATCAATCACCTGTCCGTCGCGCCGCACGCAGCCGGCCACCGCGAACCCCCGTTTCTTCAGGGTCAGGGCGAATTTCGCCAGCAAGCCGCCGACCAGGGCGTCGGCTTCGTGGATGACCACGCCGGGGCGGATGAAAGGGGCTTGGGTGGGTTGGAACTGGAACATCGCTTCACCCCGCCGCGACAGGGTGTGGGGCGGGGACCACCATCACCGGCTCGTCCAGCACCGCCATCAGCTTGCGGCGGATGCCGCCCAGGGTCTGGCCGGCCAGGGCGCAAGACAGGCATTGCCCCTTCAGGTGCACCAGCACGCGGTTGCCTTCAACCCCGGCCAGTTCCAGGTCGCCGCCGTCGTTTTGCACCATTGGGCGGATTTCGGCGATGGTGTCGGCGATGATGCGCAGGCGTTCTTGTTCGGTCATGGCGGCAAACCTTTCAACGGGTGTCGATGGGCAGATAACGGCGGGTGACGAAATCGACGCCTTGGGCCAATTCGGCCAAGCCGTCGCCGGTGCCGGCATGACGCTGGACCACCGACACCCAGCCGAAATAGCTGATGGCGGCCAGATGGCGGCGCAGATCGACGTGATCGATGGTGGAATCGCTGCCCGGCGCGGCGAAATCCGGCTCGTCGGCATGGAAATGGTCCAGCCGGCCGCGAACGGCGGCGAAGGTGACGTGGCCCATCTCGCCGGTGGCGGCCAGTCCGGCGGATGACAGATGCAGGCCGAATGCGGGATGGTCGATGGCGTTGACCATCAGATAGCATTCCTTGGCGCTGGCGCAGAAATCACCTTGGCTGGCGCCGATGGGGGCGAAGCACAGTACGGTGCCGTGGGCTTCCATGCGCGGCAGCAATTCCTCCAGGAACAGCCGGCACTGTTGCCAAGCGGCGCGATCGGGCAAGTCCTGGCGCCAACGGCTGTCCAACACCAGGGTGTGGCCGCCCAGATCGCGGCAGATCGCCGACAGATACAGCAGGTAATCCAGGGTGGCCTTGCGATTGAAGAAATCGGTGAACAACCCCATGCTGTGCTGCCCCCACAACAGGCCGTGCAGGCCGGTGACCGTCAATCCGGCCCGCTGGGCGGCGTGACGCCATTCATCCACCTGGGCGGCGTTGACGTCGCGCCAGGGGTCGGCCCAGGTATGGGAAGGCACGATCTCGATCCCCTGCAATCCCATGGCGCGCAGGCGGGGCAGCAGGTGCCGGTGGTCGAAGGCGGGCAGGGCCAGGTTCGAGGCGCACAGCTTCATCAGAGGTCGTCCGCCGAACGGATCAGCGCATGCGATTCCCCCAGGGTCGAGGGTGCCAGGGCGGCCTCGGCCGGCAGCTTGGCCTTGGCTTTGTCCACCCAGGCCAGGCCGCCATATACCAAGGCCAGGCTGACCTCGTTCAGCAGGTCCAGGATCTCGTGGCCGGAATCGACGATGATCGGCTGGATGCCCAGGCCCATCAGCCGACGGATCGACGACGTGCCGATGGAAGCGGCATAGACGGCGTGGCAGCCCTCGATGAAATCCAGCTTGGGCAGCACCTTGTCGGATGCGGTGCCGGTCAGGCCGGCACGGCCCGATTCGCCGACATGCTCGGCGGCGGTGAACGCGCGGATACCCACCAATTCCGCCCGTCCCGGCGCCACGTCGTACAGCACCAGACTTTCGGCGCCGCCGAAATGCAGGTTGACGGTGGTGCGGTCGTTCGAGGCGAAGGCGATTCTCAGCATGGATTGGTCTCCTTGTCCCGCGCCGTGCCCTGCCAATAGCGCGAGCGGTAAGGGCGGATTTCCTGGTAATGGCCGGCCAGCAAATTAGCGGTCTCGAACAGGGCGCGGCGCGTGCCGCCATAGCCGATCCACGCCTTGGCGTGATCGCCATAGCTGTCATAGATGGGAAAGCCGGCCCGCAGATGGGCGCAACCCAACCGCCGCGCCGCCTCGGCGCCGTGGGAATTGGCGACGATCAGTTCGGCCGCCTTGTCGCGGGCCAGCCATTCCAAATCTTCCAAATCGCCCACCACCACCGATTCCACCGGCAGCTCGGCCAAATGCCCGGCCCTGGCCGAGGCCACCGCCGCCGCCACTTCCGCCCCCATGCCGTGGAGGAATCGGGTCAGCGCGGCCAGATGGTCGGCATCGGCGGCGATGGCCACCCTGGCGCCCCCCAACTGGAACTGGCAATCGACCATGGCATCCATCAATTGCGAGCGCTGGCGCAGGATCGTCGGCGGCATGGCGATGCCGGCGATGTCGCACAAGGTGCTGGAAAAGGCGTCGCAGGCTTCCAGCCCCATCAATCCGGCAAAGCGGAAATCGGCGACGCCGGTCTTTTCGCGCAACAGGTCGGCGGCGCGGTCCAGCGACCGGCCGACGACCAGGGTGGCCTGGGACTGATGCATGGTCTCGAGGTCGGCCTTCAGCGCCCCGCCATAGGTCAGGGTGGAAAAGCCCTCGTCGATCAAATGGCCGTCCAGGGAATCGGCGATATCGGGCACCATGATCGGATGCAGGTCGAAGGCGGTGATCCAATCCCGCAGGGATTCGACGTCGCCGGGGGTCATCATCGCCGGCACCAAAACGTTGACTTGGCGGACACGGGTGACGTTGTCGCGCGATGTCGGCACCAAGGTGCGCAGCAGCGCCTCGACCGCCAGGGCATAGCCGGTTTCCAGGCAGCCCAGGGTGTCGCTGGCCGAAACCGGCACCACCGCCACCTCGGAGAATTCCGGATGGGCGGCGCGGAAGGCGGCGACGGTCCGCGGCACGTCGGCGCCTTGCATTTCCGATAGTCCGGTGGTGATCAGGCCGATCACTTCGGGCAGGTCCTTGGCGCAGATGGTTGCCAGCGCCTCGACGACGTTGTCGTCGGCGCCGATGATGGTGGTGACTTGATCCATGGCGGTGGTCTGCAACGCGATGGGATCGTCAAAATGGCGCATGAAGAACAATTTGTTGAAGGACGTGCAGCCACGCGCCCCATGTTCCAGCGGCATGGCCCGCGCCAGCCCCAGAAAGGCCAACGAAGCGCCGATAGGCTGGCTGGTCTTCAGCGGGTTGACCGCCAAGGCCTTGGTGGGCAGGACGATTTCCGCCATCTCAGCGCACCTGGGCCCAGACCGGCGAATGCAATGCGCGGTCGATGTTGCGGGCCAGTTCGATGACGCCGTCATAGCCGGCATAGCCGATGCGCCGGACATGGTCGATGTCCAGGAAGGGCAGGCGCGATTTCAGGCTGGGATAGATATAGCGGTCGCCGGCCACCATCAGCTCGGCCCCGGTATCGTGGAAGGTCTTGATCAGCGCCTTCTGGTCGTTGTCGGCAATCATCAAGGCGTCCTCGCCCATCAGGGCGCGGATGCGGGCCTTGTCCTCCTCGGTCGATTTCTCGGTGCCGGTGGCCACCACCACCATGCCCAAATCCTGCAGGGCCGAAACCACCGACCACGATTTATAGCCGCCGGTGAAGACCAGCACCCGTTTGCCGGCCAGGCGGCGGCGCAGGGGCTCCAGCGCCGCTTCGACCCGAGCTTCCTCGCGGGCGATCATCGCCTCGGTGCGTTGGAACAAATCGACGTCGCCGAGGGCGCGGGCGAAGTCGCGGAAGGCCTGGCTGGTGTCGCGCATCCCATAGAAGCTGCCCTCGAACCACGGGATATTGTAATCGTCCTCCAGCTTGCGGGCCACGTGCAGCATGGCCTTGGAACACACCACCATGCTGACCCGCGCCCGGTGCATGGTGCGGATTTCGGCGAAGCGCGAATCGCCGGAAAAGCAGCACAACACCCGCAGGCCCAGTGCGTCGAACAAGGGTGCCACGTTCCAGAACTCGCCGCCCACGTTCCATTCGCCGATCAAATTGACGTCGATGGCGGGAAACGGCGCTGGCGCCGGTTCGGCGGTGCCGATGACGTGCTTGTAGACCGCATCGCCGGCGATGCGGTTGCCCAAATTCTTGTTGCCGTAAAATCCGGCGCAGTCCACCGGGATCACCGGGATTCCGAAACGGTCCGACGCCGCCAGGGCCACGGCGCCGATGTCGTCGCCCTGCAGCGCCGGCACGCAGGTGTTGTAAACAAACACCGCCGGCGGCGCATAGGTCTCGACCGCCTGGCGGATGGCCTGGAACAGCCGCTTCTCGCCACGCCCCATGATGACGTCCATGTCCGACAGGTCGGTGGTCATGCCGATGCGGAAGGTGTCGGCACCGCTGGAACGGGTGCCGCGATTGTCCCACGACGATCCGGCGCAGCCGATGGGGCCGTGGACGATGTGGGCGACGTCGGCGATGGGCAGCAGCGCGTTGCGGGCGCCGTCGAAGCAGCAACCGCCTTGCGTCGCCCCCGGCTTGGGCTTGGCGCAGCCCGACTTGGCCTTGGCATTGTGGGCACAGGCCGGTTCGTTCATCAGGGCTTGCAGTTCGTCTGGCTTCATCTCCGTCTCCCCCAAATTGGTGGACGAAGGGATCAAAGCAATCCGCGGGCCAGTTTATGTTTTCTTGGTATATAGCGCGAAAATCCGCTGATTTCGTACCAACCCAGCGATAAAGCCGCATATTCCGTACGATTATGTGCGCATGTCGCTATGGCGTCTTTGTGTCATCTGTGTATGATTTGTTAGTTTTTCGACAATAGCGGTATTCATTAAAATCAATAAGTTAGACATTTTATAAAGTGGCCCCGGATTTGCAGCGTGGGGATCAGCGCCCCAACCAGGGAGTGACGCTGGATGGACATGAAATACACCGTCGCCCTCGACGTCGAGGATTTCACCGACGACTTCACCCATTGCTTCACCGGCGAATGCCGGGTCAACGTTCTGCCCATCCTGTTCCAGATCAGCCAGGTGATCGCCGATTCCCAGGATCTGGGGGCGTCGCTGTCCATCATCTTGACGGTGATGCAGCAACGGCTGAAAATGCAGCGCGGCATGGTCAATCTGTACGACCGGGCGACGGAAACCATCTTCATCCACGAAAGCTTCGGCCTGTCCGACGAACAGAAGGGGCGCGGCATCTACGCGCCGGGCGAGGGGATCACCGGCCAAGTGGTGCAAAGCGGCCAGGCCATTATCGTGCCGCAACTGAGGGACAATCCCAGTTTCCTGAACCGCACCCTGGCCCATGGCGACGGCACCCATCTGAACGCGTCGTTCATGTGCGTGCCCATCATTCACGCCAAGAAGGTCATGGGCACCATCAGCGCCGAGCGCGTCTATCTGAACCGCCGGTTGTTGAAACAGGACGTGGAATTGCTGGCCACCATCGCCTCGATGATTGCCCCGGCGGTGGAATTGTACCTGTTGGAAAACGTCGAGAAGGTTCGGCTGGAAAACGAGAACCGGCGCCTGCAGAACGCGCTGAAGGACCGTTTCAAGCCCACCAACATCATCGGCAATTCCAAGTCCATGCAGGGCGCCTACGACCTGATCGGCAAGGTGGCGGCGACCAAGGCCACCGTGCTGGTGTTGGGGGAAAGCGGTGTCGGCAAGGAATTGGTGGCCAATGCCATCCATTATAATTCCGCCACCGCCGACGGCCCTTTCATCAAGTTCAACTGCGCGGCGCTGCCGGAAACCATCGTCGAAAGCGAATTGTTCGGTCATGAAAAGGGCGCCTTCACCGGCGCCGCCGCCCTGCGCAAGGGTCGTTTCGAGTTAGCCGATGGCGGCACCATCTTCCTGGACGAGGTGGGCGAGCTGTCGCTGTCCATGCAGGCCAAGCTGCTGCGGGTGTTGCAGGAAAAGACCTTCGAGCGGGTGGGGGGATCAAGGCCGATCAAGGTCGATCTGCGCATCGTCGCCGCCACCAACCGCGACCTGCTGGACATGGTGGAGAAGGGCACCTTCCGCGAGGATTTGTATTACCGTCTGAATGTCTTCCCCATGACCATTCCGCCGCTGCGCGAACGCGGCAGCGACGTCATCTTGTTGGCCGACCATTTCGTCGCCCTTTATGCCGCCGAGAACGGCAAGGACGTGCGCCGTATCTCGACTCCGGCCTTGAACATGCTGATGGCCTATCACTGGCCCGGCAACGTGCGCGAGCTGGAAAACGTCATAGAGCGCTCGGTCATCCTGGCCGAGGACGGAGTGATCCATGGCTACGATCTGCCGCCGTCGCTGCAGACGCCCGAGGAAACCGGCACCAGCTTCGGCTGCGGCCTGGAAGCCAAGGTCAACGCCGTCGAATACGAAATGATCGTCGAGGCGCTGAAGACCCATCGCGGCAACACCACCGAGGCGGCCCGCGAATTGGGCCTGACGCGGCGCATCCTGGGCCTGCGCATGGAAAAGCACGGCATCAGCTATAAAAACTTCCGCAAAATCGCACCCATGGGAGCCAATTCATGACCGCACAGACGATGAATCAGCAATACCATCTGATCCTGGCCGACATCGCCATGGCGGCGGCGATCAAGACCCACGATCCCCAATACGTCTTTTATACCGGCAGCGCCGGCTATGTCGCCGGCTCGATCCGCGATCAATGGCTGGCCGACACCAGCGACCAGCGTCTGGTTATGCGGGTGGTGGCCATGGCCAATGCCGGCGTGGGATCGCTGCAGGCCATGGAGCCCGAACGTCTGGCCAAGCTGGCCGACCAATACGGCGTGCCGGTGGGCCAGGATCTGGCCGGCATGATCGCCGGCCATTTCGACGCCAAGCGCGAGGCCTGGCTGAGCTATACCCGTTAACCGACCGCGGAACGGCTATTTGTCGATCGCGGTTCTAAGGGGCGAGTTTTTTGCCCGAGATTGCTTCTTGCTCCTGCGGACCTGACCTGAGGTCGTGCAATGCGTCCGGTGAGAAAGAGAATTTTCCGGCAAGAATGCAACCAGAGAGGCGGGGGAATATTGCTGGTGAAGGCGCCACCATTCATCGAAAACATCGCGTGTCAGTTGAGCGAAATCCGCCAAGCCGGTGTGGCGCGATATCCCAGCCCCACAAAAAAACACCACCTTGCCGTCGTCCAAGGCGTCGCGCAATTGAAGGGGAAGGGGAAGGGGAAGGGGAAGGGGGATGGGCGTGTGCATGATCTGCCGGGTTGAAGGCGAGAATGCTCGGATTATATGCCGGCAGATCGTCGCCGCAACTGATGGTTAGTGGGCTGCCCCAAAAATCCATCCTTCCAGCCGAACGGTTCCGACCATGGTGACCACCAGCGCATTGGCGGCATGATCGTGAACCGGGGAATAGCTTAATACCGCCGGACGGAGCCATCTCCGGCATCCATGCAACGGTATGATGTCGAGGTTCGGGGCGACGATCTGGAGCGGTTGTAGAAAGCCGCCCCATCCCGGCATTGCCGTATTGCCACCAGCGTTGAGGCCGAAACCGAGCGCCACGGACGGGCTATGACAGCCAGGATAAGAGTTTGGACTTGCCCTGAAAGAGTGGAGAGAGTGCATGTTAGGTCTGCCGATGGCGGGCCAGATAAAGCGGTGTGCGTGACTTTGGTACGCGGCGGATGAAGTTCCAGCGGGCGACGTGATAGCTGGGATCGAAGCCATAGAAATTCAGCTTCATCCGCTCCAATTCCTCGGCTCGATAGGCGGCAAGGGGCTTGTGGCCTTCGTCGGCCAGTCGGGCCAGTCGCTTGGCCGCCAGTTTGGCCTCGATGTCGGTGGCAACCGCCAGTTTTTCCGCTTCCGCCACCACCAGGGCGCGGAATTCCAACGGTGTGCGGCCAAAGGCGCCGTCGATCAGGCCCAGATCCAAGGCTTGCGCGGTGCCCATGGGCAAGCGGGCCTGAACCACCTGTTCAGCCTTGGCGGCGCCGCAGCGTCGCGGCAGCAGATAGGTCCAGTATTCGGAACCGTAGAGGTTGCCCATGCCCTTGTAATGGGGGTTCAAGATCACCCCGGTCCGGGCCAGCACCATATCGGCGGCCAGGGCCATGAACACGCCGCCGGCGCCGGCATTGCCGGCCATGGCGGCGATGGTCAGGTGTGAACCGCAAGTGATGATCGCCTCGCACAGATCGTTCATGGCGTTGATGTTGCGCCAGGATTCATCGGCGGGGCTGGCGGCGGCCTCGATGGTCGACAGATGGATGCCGTTGGACCAGAAATCGGGGCCGCCCATCAGGCAGATCACCTTGGTCGGGCGCTGAGTGGCGGCGATAAAGGCATCTTTCAGGCGGGTGCACTGATCGGTGCTCATAGCGCCGTTATGAAAGGGAAAATGCAGATAGCCGATGGCGTGCTTTTCATCGTACCAGATATCGTGATGGCCGGGCGCGACCGGCAAGGCGGCTGCCTCGGGCAGCACATCGGTCGCGGGCAGTTTCAGGCTGCCTTTGGCGGCGGTGCGCATCCGTCCGATCCAGACGGCGCCATCGCAGGTGGCGCGCGCCACCATGCCGTCACGCTGGGCCAGCCAGTGACCGGGGGGGCCGGTCAAGCCGTCGGCGGGGTGACCGTCGAACAGGTAATAATCGCCATCGCGGACACCAGGTGCGCCATCCGAGGCGCGCAGCTTGCGTAAGATCGTGGCGGTGTCGTCGGCGTTCCAGTCGATGGCGCGGGCGCTTTGGGGCATGGCGGGCCGCCAGAGGGGGGCGGCGGGACGTTGCGGCTGAGGCCGGTTCAAGGCTTCCATCACCGCTTCCACCGCCGCTTCGGTCACTTCGTTGCGGTACAGGCTGGATTTGGTCGCGGCGCGCAGGGGGAAGGTCCGGCTGGCCCAGACCGGGCCGGCATCCATTTCCGCTTCGGCTTGCAAAACGGTGACGCCCCAGCTTTCCGCCCGGTTCAGGATCGCCCAGTCCAAGGCGGCGGGACCGCGATCGCCCACCGGGCCGGGATGGATGACCAAGCAGGTGTGCTGTTGCCACACCGCCGGGGGGATGGCGCGTTTCAGGAAGGGGGCGATGATCAGATCGGGCTTGGCCTGGGCCACCGCCTCAAGGGTCACCGCGTCATTGACGTCCAATTCCAGGCTGATCTCGTGGCCAGCCTGCTCGAGCTCCACCCACAGCCGTTGGGTCAGGGAATTGAACGAATGGGCCAGCAACAAGATGCGCATCAGCAGATCCTTGGCAATTGTTCGCCGGCCAGCCAGTCGACGATGCGGGTGCCGCCCATGGCGGTTTTCATGCGGACGAAATGATGCGGGTCGGCGTCGCATTGGCCGATGATGGCGGCGTCGCCTCCCAGCGGATGGGCGCGCATGGCGGCCAGCACCGTTTCGGCATCTTCCGGCGGGCAGATGCAGATCAGTTTGCCTTCGTTGGCCACATAAAGCGGGTCCAGGCCCAACAATTCGCAGGCCCCCAGCACTTGCGGCTTGAGCGGGACCGCCGTTTCGCTGATGACCATGCCCACCGCCGATTGGCTGGCGATTTCGTTCAAGGTGGCGGCAAGGCCGCCCCGGGTCGGGTCGCGCAGCACCCGAATGCCCGGCGCGGCGGCGATCATGGCGGCGACCAGGGTATGCAGCGCGGCGGAATCCGACAAAATCGCGGTCTCGAAGCCCAGGGATTCGCGTTGGCTCATGACCGCGATTCCGTGATCGCCCATGCTTCCCGACACCAAGATGACGTCGTCGGGACGGGCCTTGTCGCCGGAAATGTCGATGCCCGCCGGCACCATGCCGATGCCGGCGGTGGTGATGAAGACGCCGTCGCCCTTGCCCTTTTCCACCACCTTGGTGTCCCCGGTCATCACCGGCACGCCGGCGGCTTTCGCCGCGGCGGCCATGGAGGTGACGATGCGGGCCAGATCGGCCAGGGGGAAGCCTTCCTCGATGATGAAGCCCGCCGACAGACCGATGGGAACGGCGCCGGCCATGGCGACGTCATTGATGGTGCCATGCACCGACAAGCTGCCGATGTCGCCGCCGGGAAAGAACAACGGCGAAATGACATAGCCGTCGGTGCTCATCACCATGCGCCCGCCTGGCACGCTAAAGGCGCCTTGGTCGTTGCCCTGGGACAGAATTTCGTTGTCAAAGGCGGCGACGAATAATTCTTCCACCAACTGGGCCATGGCGCGGCCGCCGCCGCCATGGGTCAGATCGACGCGGCCGCTATTGAGATCCAGCGGGCGGGGGTGGGATCGGCGGGGCAAGGTCATGCGGTGGGGGCTTTCGTGTCGCGGAAACGGCCATAGGTCCAGTGGGCGGCGCAGGCGCCCTCGGCCGACACCATACACGAACCCATGGGGTTCTCCGGGGTGCAGATGGTGCCGAACAATTTGCAGTCGATGGGTTTTTTGACGCCCCTGAGGATGGCGCCGCATTCACACGCCTTGTTGTCGGCGACGCTGTCTTGCGGCACGTCCCAATGACGTTCGGCGTCGAAGGCGGCATAGGCGTGCTTGATGCGCAGGGCCGAATAGGGCACCAGCCCCAGGCCGCGCCATTCAAAGGCCTTGCGCAATTCGAACATGTCGGCGACCAGGGATTTGGCCTTGGCGTTGCCGTCGCGGGTCACCGCGCGGGAAAACTCGTTTTCCACCGCGAAACGGCCGTCATTGATCTGGCGCACCAGCATGCGCACCGCTTGCAGCACGTCCAGCGGCTCGAAGCCGGCGATGACCACCGGGCGCTGATATTCCTCGGCGAAATATTCGTATGGCTGCGAGCCGATGATGGTGGAAACATGGGCCGGGCCGATGAAACCATCCAGCTTGACCGTGCCCAATTCGCGCACTTCCGGGCTGTCGAGGATTTGGGCGATGGCCGACGGCGTCAGCACGTGATTGCAAAAGACGAAGAAATTGGTCAGTCCCAGCGCCTGGGCCTGCTTGATCGCCACCGCGGTGGGGGGAGTGGTGGTTTCAAAGCCGATGGCGAAGAACACCACGCGGCGGGCCGGGTTGGCCTGGGCCAGCTTGACCGCGTCCAGCGTCGAATAGACCATGCGGATGTCGCGACCCTCGGCCTTGGCTTTCAGCAGGGACAGGCGCTTGGAACCGGGCACCCGCAGCATGTCGCCATAGGTGCACAAGATGACGTCGGCTTGGCCGGCCAGCCAGATGGCGGCGTCGATGCGGCCCACCGGCAACACGCAGACCGGGCAGCCCGGCCCGTGCACCATGTGGACATTGGCGGGCAAGATGTCTTCCAGGCCATAGCGGGAAATGGCGTGGGTGTGGCCGCCGCAGAATTCCATCAGGTGATAGGTGCGGGCGGAATCGGCCTCTTGTCCGATGGAGGCGGCCAGTTGCCGGGCCAGTTCGCCGTCGCGATATTCATCGATGTATTTCATGCCGAGGCGCCCATCGCCGCCATTTCGGCGAACAAGGCCAGGGTCTTTTCCGCTTCGGCCGGATCGACCTTGGTCAGGGCATAGCCGACATGGACAATGACGTAATCGCCCACCGCCACATCTTCCACCAGGGACAGGGAAATGGCCTTGGTGACGCCGCCCAGGTCAACCTTGGCCTGATCGTCGTCGAGCAATTCAACCACGCGGGACGGCAGGGCAAGACACATGGCTAAACCTCCGTGTGGGCGGCGATCCACGCCTGGCCCAAGGACAAGCCGGGATCGCCCGGCGAAACCGTGAGGGCGGTCAAGGCGGTCAGGCCGCGTCGCGACAATTCGACCTTGAGGCCCTGGGTCAGCACTTTATTGAAGAAACAGCCGCCACCCAAGGCAATGATCGGGCAGCCGGTGGTTTCCGCCGCCTGCGCCACCCATGCCGCCATGCCGCGGATCAAGGTGCCGTGGAACAGATTGGCGCCTTCGCTTTGGTCGGAATGGTCGGCCAGATGGGCCAGCAGGGGGGAAAAATCCAACCGCCCTTGATCAAGCCGCCAGCCCGTGGCCAGGGGTCTGGGGACGGTGACCAGGGCTTCCAGCGCCATGGGAGCCTGGCCTTCGAAGGCGGCGCGGGGATAAAGGTTCAACAGGCCGCAGGCGGCGTCGAACAAGCGCCCGGCGGACGAGGTTTCGGGACTGTTCAACCCTTTGTCCAAGATGGTTGACAGCATCGCCGCCGGCTTGAAATGCGGCCAGCGCCCGGCGATCTCGCTTCCCCGCCCCAGCTTATGCAGGGCGCTGGCGGCCATGCGCCAAGGCTCGCGCGCGGCGACGTCGCCGCCGGGCTGACGCAGAGGGGCGAGATGGCCGAGGCGGCGGTAGGATGGACCTTCGCAATACAGCAATTCGCCGCCCCAGGCCTGATTGGCGGGGCCAAGGCCAAAACCGTCAAGCGACAAGCCGATCACCGGCCCGTCATGCCCATTTTCCACGGCGATGGCGGCGGCGTGGGCATGGTGGTGCTGCACCGGCACTTGCGGCAGGTCCAGGCTTTGGCCGAAGCGGGTGGAATGGAAATCGGGGTGCAGATCATGGGCGACGCGGGTGGGCGTCACCGCCAACTCGGCCACCAGGGTCTTGACCGACGCTTCGAAACCGGCGATGGCTTCGGGGGCGCCAAGATCGCCATGGATGACGGACAGGTAAGCGCGGTCGCCCTTGGTGACGCAGATGGTGTTCTTCAAAAACGCTCCCAGCGCCAGGGTGCAGGGCACCGCGTGGGGCAGGGCGATTGCGTGGGCGATGGCGGTCATGGCCACGCCTGAAGAAAATCACCCTCGGAAAGACAGACCCTCATCCCAAATTGGCCTTGGCGGCGGCCAGTTTGGCTTCCAACATCTTGATCCGTTCGGCGATGGCGCGACGACGGCCTTCGCTCACCCAGGCCAGCCATTCATCCATGCCCTGGCCGGAACGGGCCGACACCTGCAACACCACGATGTCGGGATTGACGCGGCGGGCATAAGCGATGCACTGATCGACGTCGAAATCCAGATAGGGCAGCAAATCGACCTTGTTCAGGATCATCATCGCGGCGGCGGCGAACATGTCGGGGTATTTCAGCGGCTTGTCCTCGCCCTCGGTCACCGACAAGATGGCGACCTTATAGGCCTCGCCCAAATCAAAGGCGGCGGGGCAGACCAGATTGCCGACATTTTCGATGAACAGAACCGAATCCTCGGCCGGCTTCAACGCGCCGAAAGCGGCGGCGACCATGTGGGCGTCGAGATGGCAGCCCTTGCCGGTATTGACCTGGACGGCCGGGGCGCCGGTGGCGCGGATGCGGTCGGCGTCGTTGCTGGTCTGCTGGTCGCCTTCGATCACCGCGACCGGATAGCGTCCGGCCAGCGCCTCGATGGTCTTGCACAACAAGGTGGTTTTGCCAGAGCCGGGGCTGGACACCAGATTAAGGGTGAAGATGCCGCGCTCGGCCAGCCAGGAGCGGTTGATCTCGGCCAGGGATTTGTTATGGCCCAAGATATCTTGTTCGATCTGGATGATCCGGTTTTGGCTCAGGCCGGGCACATGAACGCCGGCAATGCCCTGGCCGAAATGCAGATCATCGCCGTGGTGGTGGTGCGGGTGGCCGTGATCAGGACCATGATGATGGTCGTGGTCGTGGTCGTGGTCGTGGTCGTGGTCATGACCATGGTCATGAGAATGGTCGTGGGAATGTTCCAATTTGGCGTCGCCGCAGCCGCAAACTGTGCACATCACTCCACCTCCAGTTCCTTGATCCGCATGTCGCCGCCACCGGTGACCTGCAAGCCCCAACCGCCGCAGATGGGACAGGCTTCGCCCCGACGGGGCAAGGTCACCGTGCGGGCGCAATCCAGGCAATAAGCTTGACCGGGGATTGTGACGATTTCCAGGACCGCGTCAGCGGCCACGGCCGATCCCTTGGCAATGGCGGAAAAACAAAACAGCATGGATTCGGGGTCGACCTGGGATAATTCGCCGATTTCCAGCCACACCGTCTTGACCTTGGTGAAGCCGTGGGTGGCCGCCTGTTCTTCCAAAATACGCACCACGCCTTCGGTCAGGGACATTTCGTGCATGACTTACTCCTGGCTGATGGTGCAGGCGACGCAGGGGTCAAGGGCGTGGATCAGCAAACGCGCCCGCTGTTCCAAATCCGCACCGGCCGGCGCCCCGGTCAGCGCCCGGACCAGCGGGCCTTCGGGGTGAAAGTTCCATTCGGTCGGCGCCAAAATCTGATATTGGCTGATCTTGCCATTCTTCAACACCACCCGATGGGCCAGCAGGCCGCGCGCCGCCTCGGTCAGGGCCAGTCCCTCGCCATCCAATCCAGGCAGGTCGTTGGCTGGTTCATCGTGCAGATCATGCACAAGTTGATCCATTTCCCGCAAGGATTCAGCCAAGACCACCAACCGCGCCGCCAAGCGGGGCAAGAGTCCGGGGCCGAAGCGTTCGATCAGGTCGGCGATCAGCGGGTGCCAGTACCAATGGGCCAGCGGACCGGTTTCGAAGACCCGGCCGGCGCAATCGGGGCGGGCCAGATAATGGCCCTCGCGGTCGGTGGAAAGCCGCACCGCCAGATCGGGGGGCCCCAGTTCCGGCATGGGCAGGAATTGCGCCGCCCCCAATCCGGCCCAGCCCTGGGCGAGAATGGATGCCGGCAATTGGCTGGGGTTGCCGTCCAGCCAGGCCTGAAAGGCGATGGGCAAGACCAGTTCGTCGATGTCGTGGCCCAATAAATCGATCAGCGCCTTGCGCGCCTGGGCCAGACAATCGGTGATTTTCCGCCGATCGGGACTCAACCTGCCGCCGCCCAGGTGCAGCCAGTCGCCGTGCGGATAAAGCGCGTTGCGCAATCCGGCCAGGGCATGGCGCAGGCGTTTGGCATGGTCAAGTTGGGGGGGGGTGCCGGCCAGGGCCGGCCAATCGCGGGCGATGGTCAGGCCATGTTCGGCCACGGTCTCGCCCAGCACCAACAGCGCCCGCGCGGCCTTTTGTCCTGGACTGGCGGCCAGGGCGGCGGCTTTTTCCAGGGCGGCGATGCCGGTCAAGGCCTGGGCGGTGCCGCACAGGGAAAATACCGCCGGCAGCAGATGCAAGACTTCCGAGGCGGCGCGGTTGGCGAACAAGCGCGCCGCCCGCACCATGCGGGTGGAACGGATCTGGACGGCTTCGACCGTGTCGGCGCGGACGCGCAGGGAAACGTTCAAGCTGGTTTCTGGAAACATCAGGCCAAGCCGTCGCTGAGAACCTGGGACAGGTAATCGATGGCGGCCAAGGCGGTTGCTTCCGCCACTTTCTCGGCCGCGAAATTGCCCCCGGCGCCCAAGATCAGGTAATCGCCCACCGCCACCGGCTCGTCCATCATCATCAGGCTGGTCTGGCGGGTTTGGCCGAAGGCTTCGACGGTGGCCATCTGGCCATCGACGGCGATCACGCGCGAAGGCACCGCCATACACATGGTCAGGCGGCCTTTGGGCTGACGGTGATGCCGAAATCAGTCAATTCGGCCACCAGCTTGGCGATGACCTGGGGCAAGACGGCGGCGACTTGCGGGGTCAGTTGCATGCTGGTCTCGAACGAGGCCGGCTGAACCCCGACCAGAACCACCTTTTTCGGCGAAATACCATGGAAACAACAGGCCGCCAGCACGTCGGACAGGCCGACCTGATGGGGCGAAATCTTGGTTTTGAACCAAGCGTTGATCTCGGCGTCGGCAATGCGGGAAATGTCGCCGGGCTGTTTGCCGGGGGAACGCATGCAATCGGCGATCAGCAACAGGTCCGCCTCGGCGATGCGGTCCAGGCAATCCATGCCCGAGGTGCCGCCGTCGATGATTTCGACGCTGTCGGGCAAGCAATAGGCTTGTTCCAGGGCGGTGACCGCGTGAACGCCGATTCCTTCATCGGACATCAAGATATTCCCCACACCCAGCACCACGACACGCATTGCTCTGTCCCTTTAACGATGCCGCCGTCCCGAAACCGGGACGGCGGTCGATCCTATATCATTCAGGCTGGTTGTTTACAGAGCCTTGACCTGCACGATCTCCCGCTTTTCGTCATCGTGGACGTGCACGGCGCAAGCCAGGCAGGGGTCGAACGAGTGGACGGTGCGCAGGACTTCCAACGGCTGTTCGGGATCGGCGATGGGGTTATCCATCAACGAAGCCTCGTACGGGCCGATTTCGTCGTTTTCGTCGCGCGGGCCGGCATTCCAGGTGCTGGGCACCACGCATTGGTAATTGGCGATCTTGCCGTCCTTGATGACGGTCCAGTGCGACAACAGACCGCGCGGCGCTTCGTGCATGCCGAAGCCCATGACCTCGCCCTTGGGGAAGGTCGGCTTGTTGAAGGTGGTGTGATCGCCCTTGCCGATATTTTCCAGCAACATGGACCAGTTCTGCCCCAGCACCTCGGCCATGACGCCGGCGCGGATGGCGCGGGCGGCATGACGGCCGATGGTGGAGTGCAGGATTTCCGGCCCCACCTTGCTGCCCAACAGGCTGGACACGGTGTTCAGCATCTGGGTGGCATAGGTGGCGGTGGGCTGGTGGCCGGCGGCCAGACCGCACAGCACGTTGGCCAACGGGCCGACCTGGGCGCGCTTGCCATAGAAGGTCGGGGCCTTCAGCCAGGAATATTTGCCTTCGTCCTGGAAGTCGGTGTAATGCGGCGTGGTTTCACCGACATAGGGATGCAACGCGCCGGGCTTGGAATAGGTGTACCAGGCGTGCTTGACCGATTCCTCGACGCCGTCGCGCAGATAGGAATCGCCGAAGGTGGTGAACGGCTTGTACTTGGACAGATCGGCGTCGGGGATATGACCGCCGGGGACCATGAACTGGGTGCCCTTGGAATCGGTGGGGAATTCCGGCGACGAGATGTAGTTGGTGATGCCCTTGCCGTATTGGGTCCAATCGGCATAGAAGGCGCCGATGGCGGCGACGTCGGGCAGATAGACCTTGCGAACGAATTCCGACAAGGCGTCGATGTGTTCCTTGACCGCCAGCAGGCGTTCGACCGTCAGCACCGATTGCGAATCGGTGGCGATGGGGTTGGAAACGCCGCCGACCGCCAGATTTTGGATGTGCGGCGATTTCGAGCCCAAGATGGTGACGATCTTGGAGGCGTGACGCTGGGCTTCCAGGGCTTGCAGATAGTGGGTGACCGCCAGCAAATTGACCTCGGGGGTCAGCTTCATGGCCGGATGGCCCCAATAGCCGTTGGCGAACGGGCCCAATTGCCCGGAACCGACGAAGGTGGCCAGCTTTTCCTTGGTCTGCGCCATGATGTGGCGGGAATTCATGCCCCAATCGGACAGGGATTCGGCCAGCTTCGAGGTGGCGTCGGGGTCGGCTTTCAAGGCCGAGACGACGTCGACGAAATCCAGCGCCGACAGGTGGTAGAAGTGGACGATATGATCGTGCAGGGCGTGGGCGCTGGCGATCATGTTGCGGATGAACTGGGCGTTGATCGGAACTTCCAGACCCAGGGCGTTTTCCACCGCGCGCACCGAGGTGATGGCGTGAACGGTGGTGCAGACGCCGCAGATGCGCTGGGTGATGGCCCAGGCGTCGCGGGGGTCGCGGCCCAGCAGGATCAGCTCGACGCCGCGCCACATCTGGCCGGACGACCAAGCCTTGGTCACCTTGCCGTTATCGACTTCGACGTCGATGCGCAGATGGCCTTCGATCCGGGTGATGGGGTCGATGGTGATACGCTTTGACACAGGCGTGGCTCCTTACTTGGTGTGCGCGGCGGCCAATTCGGCCGGCGTAAGCTTGTGGGTGTAGAAAACCGGGAATTTCCGGACGAAGACGATGTAGAGCAAGATCTCGGCGGCGATGATGCCGATGGTCACCAGCAATTCCTGCACGCTGGGGAAATAGCTCCAGCCTGGGCCGGTCTGGTAGGCGACCAGGAAGGCGTCGAGGCGATAGAGCGCGCCGGCCAGCAACAAACAGCAGGCGCCGATCCACAGGAACTTCTTGCTGGCGCGCTTTTGCGCCGACGAGAACAGCACGATCGGGGTGGCGAACAAGGCGATTTCAAGGACGAACATCACGCTTTTGATGCCCGAGCTGAAAAT
Source organism: Magnetospirillum sulfuroxidans (assembly GCF_018224925.1). Lineage (GTDB taxonomy): Bacteria > Pseudomonadota > Alphaproteobacteria > Rhodospirillales > Magnetospirillaceae > Magnetospirillum > Magnetospirillum sulfuroxidans. Next base: position 39,284 of record NZ_JAGTUF010000023.1, read on the forward strand.
GGCGCCCAAATGGCCGCGCACCGCCAGATCGCCGAAACGGATCACCAGATAGGCGATCATCATCATGCGGATGATGCCGGCCAGCTTGCCCAGTTGCGGGATCTCATGCTTGACCGAGCGCTGGAAACCGGAGGCGCCCAGCAAGGCCTCGAACACGACGATGGAAAAGCCCATGGTGATGGCGCTCATCAGGAACAGCAGCGGCAGGATCGGGGTCTGCCACAATTCGTGGATCTGATAGCCCATGACCACCAGCAGCGTACCGAGCGAGCTTTGGTGCATGCTGGGCAGCAACACGCCCAGGCCGATGAAGACGAACAAGACCTTGTCCAGCTTCTTGCGCAAATGGGTCAAATGGAAGCGGGTCAGGATTGCCGGGGCGAATTCGATCCACAGCACCAAGATATAGGCCATGACGCACAGCGCCACTTCGAACATCACCGAATTGGTCTGCATATAGGCCGGCACCAGGATGTGCCAGGCATTCCACCAGCGGCCCAGATCGAAGACGATGGAGATACCGCCCAAGGTGTAGCCGAAGCACGACGCCAACAAGGCCGGGCGGACCAGCGGGTGGTATTCGCCCTTGTTGAGGATATAGGTCAAGATGGCCATGGCATAGCCGCCGCAGGCAAACGCCGTGCCGATGACCACGTCATAAACGATCCAGATGCCCCAGGGATAGCCGTTGTTCAGGTTGGTGACCGCGCCCAGGCCCAGGATCATGCGCTTGGCCAGCAAGACCACGGCGATAAAGGCCAAGATGCCGCAGATCAGCGTCGTCTTGGATAGGATCGAACCGCCCAGGGGTTCGTGTTCGTTATGGATTGATGCCATGTCCGCTCACTCCTCCGGGTGTTCGTCATCGATGTGGGATGCCCGCTTGGCCGCCCACACCAGCCCACCCAACACCACCGCCGGGGCGATCAGGCCCTTGTACAAGGTGTGCTGGATGCCTTCGGATTCGGACGCGAACGACTTTTCCCGCAAATTGGGATAGCCCAGCTTCTCGAACGACACGCCGGCCATGTGGCGGAATTGGGTGCCGCCGACTTCGGTCTCGCCATAGACGTGGTCGATGTATTGGGCGGCGGGACGTTCGTGGGTGTCGCCGGAACCGATGGTGCGGCGTTCGAACACATTGGCCTCGCCGGCCTTCATGGCGCGACGACGGGCGATTTCTTCATTGATGGCGGTCAGCGGGCCGAAGATGGTGGCGCCGGTCGGGCACACTTCGGCGCAGGCGGGGATTTTGCCCTCGGCCTGACGATGGCGGCACATCTCGCACTTTTTGATCTTGGGAACCGGCGTGTCGAATTCCGATTGCGGCACGCCGAACGGGCAGGACGCCACGCAATAGCGGCAGCCGATGCAGATGTCCGGGTTGTAGCCGACGATGCCGGTCTTGGCGTCCTTGGTCATGGCCGAAACCGGGCAGACCGAGACGCAAGAAGGATCGACGCAATGCATGCACGACTTCTTGATGAAGGCGAAGCCGTCACGCTCCTGGTCCTTGTGATCGGCGGTGCCGTCAGCATACAGCTTGATGACGTTGTAGGTCTTGGGGCCGATATCCAGCGGCGTGTCCCACAGGGCGTCGCTGGTGTTGACGTCCACCGGCAGGCCGTTGGCCTCTTTGCAGCCGGCGACGCAGGCCTTGCAGCCGACGCACAAGGTCGAATCGAACAAAAGGCCGACCGCGTTGGGTGACATTTCCTTGTTAGGGCGGGCCTGGGCGGGGGACGGAACCGACACCACCGCCGCTGTCGCCAGCGCGGCGCCGCCTCCGGCAGCCCCCTTGATGAAGTTGCGACGATTGACTGTCATGGGATCACTCGCCGTCCTTGGTTTCGCTTTTGCCCAGATTGCCGGCGATCTTCATGCCGGCGCCGATGGCCAGACCGGCGACACCGGCGACCAAGGCGGCGGAGGCGATGGTGGCGCCGGCGCCCTGTTCCTCGACGATGCGGGGATAGCTGGTCGGCGGGTTGGTCTTCAGCGTGGCGAGCGCATGGATGGGCTTTTCGAAACCGATATGCTTTTCGGTGCAGCCGATACAGGGATGGCCGGTGCCCACCGGCCACGAGCCGGAGCCGACATCGTTGAACAGGATCGACGGGCAATTGGCATAGGTTTCCGGGCCCTTGCAGCCCAGCTTGTACAAGCAATAGCCCTTGCGGTGGCCGGGATCGCCGAATTCCAGGGCGAAGCGGCCGGCGTCGAAATGCGAGCGGCGTTCGCAATTGTCGTGGATCAGACGGCCATAGGCAAAGGTCGGGCGGCCCAATTCGTCGACCTTGGGCAGGGCGCCGAAGGTCAGGAAGTGAACGATGGTGGCCAAGATGTTGTAGGGGTTGGGCGGGCAGCCGGGGATGGTGACCACGTCCTTGCGGCCCAAGGCCTCGCCGACGCCGGTCGAACCGGTCGGGTTGGGCGGCGTCGACGGCATGCCGCCCCACGAGGCGCAGGAGCCGACGGCGACCACGGCGGCGGCGTGCTCGGCCACTTCCTTGGTCAGTTCGTACGAGGTCTGGCCGCCGATCTTGCAGTAGATGCCGCCATCCTTCATGGGGATGGCGCCTTCGACGACCAAGATGTACTTGCCCTTGTTCTTTTCCATGGCCGCCTTGCGGGCGGCTTCGGCCTGATGGCCGGCGGCGGCGAACAAGGTCTCGTGGTAATCCAGCGAGATGATGTCAAGGATCAGCTTTTCCAGGGTCGGATGCTCGGACCGCAACAGCGATTCGGAGCAGCCGGTGCATTCCTGGTGATGCAGCCAGATCACCGAGGGGCGTTCCTTTTTGGTGATGGCTTCGGCGATCTGCGCATCGGCGCCCTTGGGCAAGCCCATGGTGGCGGCCATGGCGGCACAGAATTTCATGAAATCACGGCGCGAGACGCCAAAACGGGTCTCGACATCGGTTTCAAATTTGGCGGCGCTGTCGTCGTACATCCTAATCCCCACCTCTCTAAAGGCTCATCCGGCCGAATGGTGGGGGCAGGGACGACCTTAGGGTCGTTCCGCGGTGTCTGCCTCCCGCCATTCTTGTTTTCATTATGGCTGGAGAATAGTTCCGCAAGGACCGTGCCAACTCTATCGGGTAGGAAATGCTGCATTGCACAGGTGGCTTTAGGCGGCGGAAACCGCCCTATTGCGCCTTGTTCAGCGTTTTTTTCGCGGGTGGGGAGAATGGCTTAAGTGGAAGGGTGCTTTCCATACATGGTTAAATTGTTTTCATAAGGTCAAAGAAAAAGCCGGACCGAGTTTCCTCGGACCGGCTTTTGGCGCGGCGCGTTTGGGGTTAGTTCTTGGAATCCTTGCGGTCGTCGCGACGATCTTGACGATCGTCTTTACGGTCATCGCGCTTGTCGCGGCGGTCGTCCCTGCGGTCGTCGACGCGGTCCTTGCGGTCGTCCTTGCGGTCAAGGCGGTCTTGCTTGCGCTCGTCCCTGCGGTCGTCGACGCGGTCTTTATGTTCGTCGCGGCGGTCAAGGCGATCTTCCGCCCGCGGGGCGCGGTTGTCCTTGGCGGCATCGGATGCCTGGGCATAGGCGAGAGAGCCGAAGCTCAGGCTGGCGGCCATGGCCAGGGCGACAATACGGGAAACTGAGGACATGAGTGTTCCTTTCCAGGGAGAAAGCGGCGGTGGCTGCATTCCAGCGCCCCGTACCCTCTTACGTTACGAAAAAAGGATACGGGCGCAAGATGGCGAAATTGAGCCGGGATCGGGGCGCTCTGATGGTGGTTGCCGTTCTGCTGAATTAGAGGGCGGGGGGCGCAGGCATATGGACGCTGGCGACGGTCCGGGGTAGCCTTCATCGGAGGATTTGGATGGAGGCCATCTGTGACCGTTCCCGCTTTGCCACATGCTTGGCGCTTTTTCCGCGCTGGTGGGTTTGATCAAGTTCGGATCGAGACCGGCGCCGACCTGCTGGCCTTGGACCAGTTGGATCAGAAATTGTGGGTGGCGCTGGCCTGCCCGACCACGGGCATTGAATTCGATGCCCGCGCCCTGGACGTGCTGGACATCGACCATGATGGCCGTATCCGCGCCAATGAAATCCTTGCGGCGGTGCGATGGTTGCGCCTTGTGCTCAAGAATGGCGACGAATTGGTGTTGCCGGGGTCATCGCTGAACCTGCGCTCCATCAATGACGATAGCGTCGAAGGGGCACGGATTCTGGCTTCGGCCCGGCGGCTGCTGAGCGATTTGGGCCGGGCCGAGGCCGAGATTATCGACCTGGAAGATACGCGCGATAGCGGCCGTCTTTTCGCCCAGGCCCGTTTCAACGGCGACGGCGTGATCCCGGTCGAGGTGACCGAAGACGCGGATTTGCGCGCCGTCATCACCGATATCATGACCTGCGAAGGCAGCGAAGAGGACCGTTCGGGGGCGCCCGGCATCGGCCAGGACAAGATCGACAATTTCTTTGCCCAGATCGGCGCCTATGGTGATTGGCTGGATACAGGCAGCGACGTCGCCGTTTCGCCGCAAGCCGGCGCCGCGTTGGAAGCCTTGCGCGACAAGATCGACGGTTTCTTCCTGCGCTGCCGCATGGCTGTCTATTCCGACGCCGCCGCCCAAACCGTCAACCCGGCGGTGGAAATCTTTCAGCCGCTGATTGGCGCCAATGCGGTGGAGACCGCCGCCGCTCTGGTGCCGTTGCCGCTGGCGTCGGTATACCCGCAGGCGGATCTGCCCTTGTTGCGCGGCGTCAATCCCGCCTGGGAAGGGGCGATGGCCAATTTCCGTCGCTTGGTCGCCAACGACCGCTTGTCCTTGTCGGAAAGCGAATGGACCGAGTTGAAGGCTCGTTTTGTCAGCCATGGTCACTGGTTGGCGAAAAAGCCCGAGACTCGGGTGGAAAGGCTGGGGGACGAGCGGATACGGGCTTTGTGCCAGTCCGATGCCCAGGCGGCCTTGTCCGAATTGGTTGCCCAAGACAAACTGTTTGAAAGCGAGGCTGACGCCATCGACGCCCTGGAAAAGCTGTTGGTGTTGCGCACCCATCTGTTCCGGCTGGTCAACAATTTCGTCAGTTTCAAAGAGTTCTATGCCCGCCAGGACTATGCCGTGTTCCAGGCTGGATCGCTTTATTTGGACGGCCGCAGCGCCGATCTGTGCCTCAGCGTGGCCGACGCCGCCAAGCACGCCGCCGTGGCGACGCTGTCGCGCATCTATCTGGTTTATTGCCAGTGCACCCGCCGCGGCGCGGACGAAAAAATGACCATCATGGCCGGTTTCACCGCGGGCGATTCCGATCAGTTGATGATCGGACGCAATGGCGTTTTCTATGACCGCCAGGGACGGGACTGGGATGCGGCCATCATCAAGATCGTCGAACATCCCATCAGCCTGCGCCAAGCGTTTTGGTCCCCTTACAAACAACTGAGCCGTTTTATCGGGGCTCAGCTGGAAAAGCTGGCGGCGGCCAAGGCCAAGGCGGTGGAGACCGATCTGCAAACCAAGGTCGCCAGCAAGGTGGTGGTCCCGGCGACGGCCGCCGCTCCGGCCAAGGACGGTTTCGACGCCGGCAAGTTCGCCGGCATCTTCGCGGCCTTGGGATTGGCGGTTGGCGCCATCGGGACCGCCATCGCCTCGGTGGTCACCGGATTCCTGCATTTGAGCTGGTGGCAAATGCCCGTGGCCCTGGTCGGCTTGGTCATGGTGGTGTCGGGGCCGTCCATGCTGATCGCCTACATGAAGTTGCGCCATCGCAATCTTGCCCCTATCTTGGATGCCGCCGGCTGGGCGGTGAATGCGCGGGCCACCATCAACATTCCCTTCGGCAGCTCGCTGACCGCGGTGGCGCATTTGCCGGAAGGGGCGGAACGGTCGTTGGTTGATCCCTTTGCCGAGAAAAGACGCCCCTGGGGCGAATATGCGATGCTGTTGGCCCTGATCGCGGGTGGCTTTGTCGCCGCTTGGCGTTTCGGCCTGTTCGATAGGTTCATCCCCTGACATGTCTTTATTTTTCGAGATTGCCGTTATCGTTTTCCTGGTGATTCTGAACGGCGGCTTCGCCTTGTCGGAAATGGCCATCGTTTCGGCGCGCAAGGCCCGGCTGGCGGCGCGGGCGGCCGATGGCAGCAAGGGGGCCAAGGCCGCCTTGGCCTTGGCGGAAAATCCAGGACGCTTCTTGTCATCGGTGCAGATCGGCATCACCTTGGTCGGCATTCTGGCCGGCGCCTATTCGGGGGCGACGCTGGCCGCCCATCTGGAAGCCTGGCTGAACAGCTTTCCCTTGCTTGATCCGGTGGCCGAGGTCTTGTCCATCGCCGTGGTGGTTGGCGCCATCACCTACGCCTCGCTGATCGTCGGCGAGTTGGTGCCCAAGCAGATCGCCTTGGCCAATCCAGAGGCGGTGGCCATCGCCATCGGCCGGCCGATGACCATGGTGGCGCGCATCGCCGCGCCGTTGGTGTGGTTGCTGGAAGGCTCCAGCCGGGTGGCCCTGTCGGTGCTGCGGATTCAGAAATCCGACGATCAGACGGTGACCGAGGAAGAGGTCAAGGCGATGATCGCCGAAGGAACCCAGTCGGGGGTGTTCGAGCCGGAAGAACAGGAATTGCTGGCCGGGGTTCTGCGCTTTGGCGATCGCCGTATCCGCGGCATCATGACGCCAAGGAACGAAGTGGTGTCCATCGACCTCAATTGGGATCGCGCTCGCATCGCCCAGGTTCTGAAAGACAGCCCGCATTCGCGTTTGCCGGTCTATCGCGGCAATGCCGAAGATGTGCTGGGGGTGGTTCAGGCCAAGGATTTGCTTAACCAGTTCCTGGGCGGACAAGATATCGATCTTGCCGCCGCCGTGATGCCGGTCGAGGTGGTGCATGACAATTCGCCGGCCCTGCAAGTGCTCGACGCCTTGAAGCATTCATCCATTCATCTGGCCTTGGTGGTGGATGAATACGGTTCGGTCGAAGGCATCGTCACCGCCGCCGATATCTTGGCGGCGATCTTGGGCGGCATGTCCGAACATGGCGAGGATTACGACGGCGCCATCGTCCAGCGCCAGGATGGATCATGGCTGGTGGATGGATCGGTGGCGGTGGACATGGCCCGCGACCGTCTGGCTTGCCGGGTGATGGAAGACGATGATGGCGATTACGATACGGTTGCCGGCTTCGTGTTGTCGAAATCGCGGCATATCCCCACTGCCGGCGAATTCTTTCACTGGCAGGGCTGGCGCTTCGAAGTGGTCGATATGGATGGGCGGCGCATCGACAAGGTGCTGATCAGCCGTCAGGACGAAGACGGCGGCTGATCCCCCGCCGGCGGGTTTTGCCGGCGCGATTGAGCTTAATCGCCCCGACGACAGCAACAATAAGCCAAGGCGCCACAAGCGGGTGCCTTTTTTTTTGTCATGGCCGCATGCGCAAACGGCGCATCTGTTTCGGCGATCATGTGATTATCGTAATATTAATTCAATTTTCCCCGGATCATCATGTCCCTGCCGACCTCTCTTCCCGTGCCGACCACTCGGCTGGAACATCTTTTGATTCGTGCGCTCAAGGCCTTTAACGGTTTGCTGCATGTGGTTCTGGCGGTGGCCCTGGTGGTCGCCAGTGCCATGGTGGTGTGGGAATTCGGCACCGAGGCGTGGGTTGCGTTTCAAAAAGATCAATTGGCCCACGGCTTTTTGCATGCCTTGGGCGTGCTGTTCATCGTCTGGATTTTGTCGGCGTTGATTTCGGCGGAAATTGATTATGTTCGCACCAACCGCTTTCATCTGCGGGTCTTCCTCGAAGTGGCGATGATCACCTTCTTACGCCAATTGATCATTCGTCCGGTCCAGGCGGTGGCTGGCGACGTCTCGTTGGGGGATTGGCAAGGGGTCTGGCAATACGGCCTGCTGCTGGCCGGATTGCTGGCGGTGGCCATCGCCCACCGACTGATTGGCGACGATAACAAGAACAACACTTGACCCGAAAGGAACACGTCCATGTATCGTGATCGTATTGGCTTGAAATCCCTGTGGGCCAAGGTGGTGTCGCCGGAAGAGGCGGCCATGCATATCAAGGACGGCATGATCGTCGGCATGAGCGGTTTTACCCGTGCCGGTGACGCCAAGGTGGTGCCCATGGCCTTGGCCGAACGAGCCAAACGCGATGGTTTGAAGATCACGCTGATGACCGGCGCCTCCCTCGGCAGCGACGTCGACAAGACCCTGGCCGAGGCGCATGCGTTGTCGCGGCGTCTGCCGTTTCAGGCCGATCCGGTCTTGCGCGCCTCGATCAATGCCGGGGAAGTGATGTTTGTCGATCAGCATCTGTCGCAGACGGTGGAATTGCTGCGTTCGCGCCAGATGGGGCCGGTGGATGTGGCGGTGATCGAGGCGGTGGCCATCGACGAATCGGGCGCTTTGATCCCGACCACCTCGGTCGGCAATTCAGCCACGTTCGCGCTGCTGGCGGACAAGATCATCGTCGAGCTGAACCTGACCCAAAGCCTGGATCTGATCGGCCTGCATGATATCTATATCCCCAGCCGTCGCCCGCACCGCGAGCCGATTCCCATCGTTCGTCCCGACGACCGCATCGGCATGACCACCATTCCCATCGACCCGTCGCGCATCGCCGCCATCGTGGTGACGGAAAAGTTGGATTCGTCGGCCTCGGTGCAGCCGCCCGACCTGGAAACCAAGCAGATCGCCGGCCATTTGATCGACTTCCTTCGGGCCGAGCGCAATGCGGGCCGCATGGGCTCCAGCCTGGCGCCGTTGCAGGCCGGTATCGGCTCGATCGCCAACGCCGTGCTGCATGGCTTCATCGATTCCGATTTCCATGATCTGACCATGTATTCCGAGGTGTTGCAGGATTCCACCTTCGATCTGATGGATGCCGGCAAGCTGCTGTTCGCCTCGGGCTCGTCCATCACCTTGTCGCCGGAAAAGCACCGCTATGTGCTCAACAACATCAGCAAGTACAAGTCGCGTCTGGTGTTGCGGCCGCAAGAGATTTCCAATCACCCGGAAGTGATCCGCCGCCTGGGCATCATCGCCATCAACACCGCGCTTGAAGCCGATATCTATGGCAACGTCAACTCGACCCACGTTCTCGGCACCAAGATGATGAACGGCATCGGCGGTTCCGGCGACTTTGCCCGTAATTCGCAATTGGCGGTGTTCGTCACCAAATCCCTGGCCAAGGGCGGCGACATCTCGTCCATCGTCCCCATGGCCAGCCATGTGGATCACACCGAACATGACGTCGATGTGCTGATCACCGAACAAGGCTTGGCCGATCTGCGCGGCCTCGCCCCGCGCGAACGTTCCAAGCTGATCATCGAGAATTGTGTCCACCCGATCTACCGCGACGCGTTGCGCGACTACGTGCGCGAAGCCGAAGCCCTGGGCGGCCATACCCCGCACGTTTTGTCCAAGGCGCTGTCTTGGCACATGGCGGTGCAGGAACGCGGCAGCATGCGCCCGGTGGAGCCCAAGGCGGCCGAATAAACCAAAGAAAAGCCCCCGCCGGTTTGACGGCGGGGGCTTTTTGCAAGCGCGGTCCGGCCTATTTCAGGTCGAGATGGGCGCCGTCGCAAAATGGCGGCTTCTTGCTTTGCTTGCAGGCGCAGAACCGAACCTTCATGTCAGCGGTTGGCTTGAACGCCATCGGCTCGATGGCGGTGCCCTGATGGGCGCCGTCACAAAGCGGCTGTTTGGAACTGCGGCCGCAGCGACACCAGTAATAGGTCTCGCCGGCCTTGACTTCCAAGGTGATCGGCTCTTTGCCGGCGATAATGGCATTGGACATGACGTGACCTCGGTGTGGTGAACGGATCTCCAACCAAGCTACCTTTTCCTATTTTAGAAAACAGTGAAAAAGCGGCATGCAATGCCGTGCGGGGCCGGTTTCGGGAAAATGGCTTTTCCGCCGCCCTTGATGGCTTGCTTCATGCTATGGTGACCAAGCCTTCCATCCATCCGCGTCCATGATTTCCAAAAGTTGCCCCTTGCTTGAACGGGGGCGCGCTGAAGGAGAAGCCATGATTCCGGTTCCCCTGTATTCCCTGTTCGCCTTGCTGCTCGGTGTGGTTTTGATGATGAGCGGCGCCGGGGCGCTGACCACGGTTTTGTCCGTTCGTCTGGACGGCGCCGGTGTTTCCGCCGCGTTGATCGGCCTGACCACGACGGCCTATTTCGCCGGGACCATCTTGGGGTCGGTCACGGCGGGGCGGGCGGTGTCGCGGGTGGGGCATATCCGCGCCTTCGCCGTCTTCACCTCGCTGCTGTCGGCGGCGACTTTGGGGCATGTGCTGACCGAAACGGCCGTCGGGTGGGGGATTTTGCGCGTCGTCGAAGGCTATTGCATGGCCGGGCTGCTGATTTGCGTGGAAAGCTGGCTTAACCAGACCGCCCAGGCTGGAAATCGCGGCAAGATCTTGGCGCTTTACATGATTTGCCTGTACGGGGGCTATGGTGCCGGTCAGTTCCTGCTGGGATTGCCCGGTATGGGCGGGACCGCCATGTTCGCTGTCTTGTCGATCTGCCTTTCGGTCGCCTTGGTGCCGGTGGCGCTGACCCGGCAAACGCCCCCGCCCTTGCCACGGATGAAATCTTTTTCAATGCGCAAATTATACGCGGTATCGCCCTTTGGCGTCGTCGGCGCCGCGGCAAGCGGGGCGATGACCGGAACCTTGTATGGATTGGGGCCGGTCTTCGCCTTGAAGCTGGGGTATGACGCCGAGCAGGCGGGGCAGTTCATGGGCGCCGCCGTTCTGGGGGGCGTTTTGCTGCAATGGCCGTTGGGGTGGCTGTCGGATCTGTTTGACCGCCGCACCGTTTTAGTCGGGTTGTTCGCCGCCCTGGTCTGCGCCGGCCTGGGGACAGCGCTTTTGCCGGATGGCGCCTTTGGTGCGGTGCTGGTGGCGGCGGTGTTTTTGGGCGGGCTCACCTTCGCTGTTTATCCGGTCAGCATCGCCCAGACCAACGATCATCTGGAACCTGACGACATGGCGGCGGCGGGGGGCGGCTTGATTTTGCTCTATTCCGCCGGAGCGGCCCTTGGGCCGTTTCTGGCATCGATGGCGATGGCACAATGGGGGGCGGTCGGCTTGCCGCTTTCCAGCTGTGGAATTGCCGCGATGGCCGCCTTGTTCGGAGTGTGGCGGATGCGCGTTCAGCCCTGTGTTCCCGCGCAAGAACAAGGGCCATTCACCGCCATGCCGCGAACCACGCCAATGGTTGTCAGTCTTGATCCGCGTGTCGATCAAGACAGCGTCATGGGGATGACAGAAAGCACATTGAAATAGCCGCTTTCTCGCTGTCATTTCGCCTCAACTGAGTTGATTTTCTGGCCTGAGAAAGCCGGGATGCAATTTCTTGACATTGGGTCATTGATTGAGTGTTCAAGCGATTTCTTGGAATGGAATCGTGGGTGATGTCGCCTGTGTTTTTGGGTGAATTGGCTTCTGTTCAGCGCCATATTTTTTCTTAAAAATCAATATACAAACACTGACTTGAATCTTTTTTGGCCTAAAAGGTTGAAATCGAGCTGTTGTTGTGTTGTTATTGCCGAGCCAAGAGGGGGCTCTGACTCTGATCAGAAGAAAAATAACCCTCATAATACTATAACAACATGAGGTGCTCGTCGCACATAACAGGTGTGATTCGAGTAGTATTCTGTATGATTTATGTTTTTATTGTTTCTCTGCCGGTATCTGTACCGTTGGTACATTTGTGCGGCACTGGCGGTCGCCGATGAATGCGAAGAGAACGCAGTCGGTGCGCTTTCGCCCTCCCGTGGTCGCCGATGGTGGCGCGATCTGGTCCCTGGTCAAACGCGGGGGCGGGCTGGACGTCAATTCCCCTTATGCCTATCTGATGGCCTGCCAGAACTGGAGCGACACCTGTGTCGTCGCCGAAGACGATGACGGATTGGCGGGAATCGTCGTCGGCTATCGTCTGGCGGATCGGCCGGGTACCTTGCCGGATACTTTGTTCGTGTGGCAGATCGCGATCGCTCCCGAACATCGTGGGCGCGGCCTGGGCAAGGCGCTGTTGGCGTGGCTGATCCGGTCAAATGAACCTGCTTGGCTGGAAACCACCATCACATCATCCAACCTTGCCAGCCGGGCGCTGTTTTCCGGCTTTGCCCGTGACGGCAAGGTCAAGCTGAGCATCACGCCGTGGCTTTCAGCCGACAGCTTTCCCGACCAACACGAGGGCGAAGATCTGTTCAGGATCGGCCCGTTCCCCAGCCAAAAGGAATGAGAGCATGAAGACCTTCGAAACCTTGGAATCGTCCGTTCGTAGTTATATCCGTGATTTTCCCGCCGTTTTCACTAAGGCGTCCGGGCACTTTATCTTTGACGAAGACAACAACTGCTATATCGATTTTTTCGCCGGCGCCGGCGTGTTGAATTACGGGCACAATAATCCGCGGCTGAAAAAAGTGCTGATCGATTACGTGTCCGCTGATGGCATCTTGCATTCCCTGGATATGGCCACAGCCGCCAAGCGTGACTTTTTGCAAGCATTTGACAGCTTGATCCTTAAACCGCGCGGCCTGGATTACCGTTTGCAATTTCCCGGCCCGACCGGAACCAACGCGGTGGAGGCCGCGTTGAAACTGGCCCGCAAGGTGACGGGGCGTCATCTGGTCATCGGTTTCACCAACGGCTTTCATGGCATGACCCTGGGCTCGCTGGCGGTGACGGGCAACGGCAGCAAGCGCGGTGGCGCCGGTGTGCCCCTGAGCCACACCCTGCACATGCCGTTTTGTGGCTATCACGGTGACGGCGTCGATACCTTGACCGTGTTCGAGCGTTATCTGGCCGATAGCGGTTCGGGCATTGATTTGCCGGCGGCGGTGATTGTCGAAACCGTGCAAGGCGAGGGCGGCATCAATGTCGGCAGCGTCGCGTGGCTGCAAAAGCTGGAACAATTGTGTCGCCGCCACGATATCTTGCTGATTGTCGATGATATCCAGATGGGCTGCGGTCGCACCGGTCCGTTCTTCAGTTTCGAGGCTGCCGGCCTGAAGCCCGACATCATCTGTCTGTCCAAATCCATCGGCGCCATTGGCCTGCCCATGGCTCTGACCCTGATGGCGCCGCATTTGGATCACTGGGCACCGGGAGAGCACAACGGGACGTTTCGCGGCAACAACGCCGCCTTCGTCGTGGCGGCGGAAGCATTGCGGGCTTACTGGGCCGATGACGCCTTCGAAAAGGAAACCCTGCGCAAGGGGCAACTGGTCCGCGCCGCGTTGGAACGCATCGCCCGGGATAATCCCGACCGGATCGGCCAAGTGCGCGGCCGTGGTTTGATTCAGGGGATGGTCTTTACGGTTGACGGCATGGCCGAGACTGTCGCCCGTGCCGCTTTCGCCGCCGGCGTGATCATCGAGACTTCGGGGCCGAAATCGGAAGTCCTGAAAGTGATGCCGCCCTTGACCATCGACGATCAGACCCTGAGCGAAGGCTTGCAAACCCTTGCCCGCGTCATCGCCAAGGTTCAATCCCCCAAGCAATCCAAGGCTGCCTGACCATGATCATCAAATCCCTGGCCGACACCGTTGGCACCGAGAACGAAGTCAAAGCCGAAACCTGGAGCAGTCGGCGCCTGCTGCTGAAAAAGGACGGCATGGGCTATTCCCTGCATGACACCCTGATCCATGCCGGGACCGAAACCCACATCTGGTATCAGAACCATCTTGAGGCGGTGTACTGCATCGAAGGCGAAGGCGAGGTGGAAACCCTGGCCGATGGCGTGGTGCATCCGATCACGGCGGGCATGGTCTATGCGTTGAACCAGCACGACCGCCATTTGCTGCGGGCCAAGACCCAGATGCGCATGGTCTGCGTGTTCAATCCGCCGCTGACCGGGCGTGAAACCCATGATGAGAACGGCGTCTATCCCCTGGTCGAAGACGCGGCTGAATAAGAATAAGGAGGAAAACCATGAGCCGGGATCTCTATCCGTCGCGTCAAGGAAACCAATCCGCCATCATCGACCGCGTCGATCCTGTGGTTTATGCCGGTGGCAGCGGGCCGTTGAGCGCCGAGGAAATCGCCTTCTTCGACCAGAACGGCTATCTGTTCCTGCCCTGCTTTTTCAGCCCCGAGGAAACCAAGGCCTTCCAGGGTGAAATGCGCCAGATCCGTGACAGCTTGCATGGCTCGACGCGTGACGACGTGATTGTCGAGCCGGGAACGCAGGAAGTGCGTTCGGTGTTTCAGGTGCACCAAAGCGGAGACACGCTAAAACGGTTGTCCCAGGATGACCGCATCGTCGATCGGATCCGTCAATTGCTGGCCTCCGACGTCTATATCCACCAGTCCAGGGTCAATTATAAGCCCGGTTTCAAAGGCAAGGAATTCAACTGGCATTCCGATTTCGAGACGTGGCATGTGGAAGACGGGGTGCCGCGCATGCGCATGATCTCGTGTTCGGTGGCGTTGACCGAGAACAATGAATTCAACGGCCCGCTGATGGTGTCCCCCGGTTCGCAGCGTCATTACGTGTGCTGTGTCGGCGACACCCCGCAAGACCATTTCCGCCAGTCCTTGGCCGCCCAGGAACTGGGGGTGCCCGATCCCGACGCGTTGCGCTGGCTGGTGGACCGCTATGGCCTGATCCAAGCCAAGGGGGCGGCCGGATCGGTATTGTTGTTTGACTGCAATGTCATGCACGGATCGAACGGCAATATCTCGCCGTTTCCGCGTTCGAATGTGTTTTTCGTTTACAACAGCGTTGAAAATATCCCGCAAGAGCCGTTTAGCGGCCATTCTCCGCGGCCGGAATTCTTGGGCAGTCGGGATTTCACGTCAGTGGCGGGGGGCGGGGGGCATCACTGAAACGATGCGCCCTGATCCGTGTCGGGCCGGCGGCGTTCCCGCGAGGCGCTGGGGCTGATGTAATCAAAAGGCTCCGGTTGCTTTTGCGACGACAGCGACGGTTCTGGTTAAAACATAGGTGTCTATCCAGAAAGACCAATTGCGGATTGGACTTGCCCGGAAAGAGTGGAGAGCAAAGGTGTTAACTTTGCTTGAGGACGACTCTGATGACAGGTTCAGGAATG
>NZ_JAGTUF010000024.1 GCF_018224925.1 Magnetospirillum sulfuroxidans
TGCACATTTAGGGCATCACGGCCTAAGCCGGGCGGATTGCTGGAAACAAGGGGGCGCGGCGAAAGCCGCGCCCTTTTTATTGTTTGCGGCGGGCGCGGTCGAAGGCGACAGCGGTGTCCAAGCGCAGAATGGCGCCGGCCAGCCGGCCAAGGATGATTCCTTGTTCTTGGGTTTGCGGCTTGAGGCCGGTGCGCAGATCGACCAGACAGCGCATCAGGGTGCGGGCCGGGACCAGATGCAACGGGATGTCGGGCAGGGCGGCAACGCCGAACGCCTGGTCGATAGCGGTCAGGCTGTCGCGGATATAGTTCAGATCGGCCTCGTCCATGGCGACGATATGGTCGGGGGTGCGGCGGACCATGTTTTCGGCCGCCAGATTTACCACGGGTCCGTCCATTATATCCTTCCTGCGCCGATCAGATGGGCACTTTGACCGGGTTTAGGCGATAGGGCAACCGCGCAAAAGCCACGGCAGGTCTGCTTGATCTCAGACCAGACCCGGCGGTGATGGGCCATTTTGCTCGATATGGATGACGCGCTGGGGAAACGGAATGCTGATGCCGGCTTCCGTTAGACCGGTTTCGATCATGAAACGCAAATCACTGGCCACCAGCGAGGCGTCGGCGGCGCTGGCGTAATCAATCCAATACTGGATATTGAAGATCAGGGCGTCGGCGCCGAATTCATCAAGCAAGACCCGAGGCGGCGGATCGGCGAGGACGTGGCCGTGGCGGCTGACGATGCCCAGTAGCAGATCGCGGGTTTTCAATGACGAGATTCGGTAATCCACCCCGACCTTGACCGAACGACGGACCTTGGCGTTGGAATAGGTCCAATTGGTGACGTTGTTTTCGATGAAGGCGGAATTGGGGATCAAGGTCTCAGGGAGGTGATGACCTTCGCTGGGCATTCCTCGGTGTAGATGACCATGGAACGCCACGGCCACCTGTTTCCCAGTGTACTTTCTTAGGATCGAAGATGGCGGGCTTGGCGTCCGCTTTTTTCGCTTTCAACCGCGCTCCAGCCCCTTCAAGTTGTCAATGGCCGCCTGATTCCCCTGCGCCGCCGATTTGCGATACCATTCGACCGCCAGGCTGTCGTTTCTGGCATTAACGCGGAGTGGCAAGGGGGCTTTTGTCTCGCCTCAAGCGGGATTATGCTGGTGGGCATGAGTGAACGCCGACGCCCCGCCCGGGGCCGCCCCAATGTGATCGACGTGACCGTCCGTGTTCCGGCCGATAAAGTCGAAGCGTTGAAATCCTATGCCAGCCGCATCAGCCGCCAGCGCTCCCCCATTAGCCGCGATGAAGTGGTCGCCGCCCTCCACATTCATGCCGACATCTTCCTCCGCTTTGGCGTCAAGGGGGCATCGCTGTTCGGATCTGTCGTGCGCGACGAAGCGCGCCCCATGTCGGACGTCGATCTGATGGTCGACTTCCTGCCCGGTCAGCCCGGCGGCCTGTTCCGCTATGTCGAACTGAAACACGCGCTTGAAGGCGTCTTGGGCCGTCCGGTCGATCTGATCACCCGCAACAACATCAAGCCGCGCCTGAAAGCGCGCATATTAGCCGAATGCCTGCCGGTGTTTGGCGACGAGGTTTGCGAACCATGACGCAAAAGGACTGGCGCGTGCGCGTCGAGGACATGCTGGAAGCCATCGACCGCATCGAACGGTATGTGGATGCGATGAGCATTGCCCAGTTCGTTGCCGACAGCCGAACCCAAGACGCGGTCATCCGTAATCTTGAAATCCTGGGTGAAGCGTCCAAGCGCATCCCCTTTGACGTCATCCGCCGTCACCCGGAATTACCGTGGTCGCGCATTGGCGACATGCGCAATATCTTGGTGCATGAATATCATTCGGTTGATCCCGAAATCATTTTGGCTTCGGCCCGCAACGACCTGCCCCCTCTGGTCGCGCCGCTCAAGGCCATGTTGGCGGAAAGCGCATGAGCCGTCCTCCTGGCGCCATCCTGATCACCGGGGCTTCGTCCGGCTTGGGCGCAGCCCTGGCCCTGGCCTATGCCGGCCCCACCGTTACCTTGTTCCTGTCCGGTCGCGACCGCCAGCGCCTGCATGACATCGCCGATGCCTGCCGGGCGAAAAAAGCCGAAGTCCACGCCTTGGTCATCAACGTCACCCAGGCTGTCCCCATGGCCACCTGGATCAAGGAATGCGACAGCCTTCGCCCGCTGGATCTGGTCATCGCCAATGCGGGCATTTCCGCCGGCAGTGGCGGCGGCGGCGAGTCCGAGGAACAGACGCGGGCCATCTTCGCCGTCAATCTGGACGGGGTAATGAATACCGTCTTTCCCGCCATCGCCGTCATGCGGCCGCGCCGCCATGGCCAAATCGCCATCATGGCCTCGCTCGCCGGCTATCGCGGTCTGCCGGGAGCCCCGGCCTATTGCGCCTCGAAAGCGGCGGTGAAAGCCTGGGGCGAAGGGTTGCGCGGTCATCTGCGCCCGCATGGCATTCGTGTTTCGGTCATTTGTCCCGGCTTCGTCACCACCCGGATGACGGCGGTCAACACATTCAAGATGCCGTTCCTGATGGACGCCGCCAAGGCCGCCGGCATCATGGTCAAGGGATTGGCCAATGATCGTGGCCGCATCGCCTATCCCTGGCCCATGGCTTTCGGTGCCTGGTTGGGGGCCGCCCTTCCGGATCGGCTCATGGACTGGATCGGTCGCAAGATGCCGGATAAGGGATAAGCGCCCCTTACCGTTGATCGAAGCGGATTTCGATGCGACGGTTTTTCGCCAAGGCGGCTTCGGTGCCGGCATTGTCCAGGGGCTGGAACTCACCGAATCCGGCAGCCGCCAGACGATCGGCGGGAACGCCGGCATCGATCAGGGTGCGAATGACGGTAATGGCGCGCGCCGTCGATAATTCCCAATTGGACGGGAAACGATCGGACTTGATCGGTCGCTTGTCGGTGTGACCATCGACACGCAACACCCAATTAAGCTCTTTGGGAATTTCCTTGGCCAATTCATTCAAGGTCTTGGCCAATTGCCGGACCTGTTGCTCGCCACTGGCTCCCAGATCGGCCGAAGCGCTGTCGAACAGCAATTCCGATTGAAAGACGAAGCGGTCGCCTTCGATGCGAATCCCTTGTCGTTCGCCCAGAACCTTGCGCAATTTCCCGAAAAATTCCGAGCGATAGCGTTGCAATTCTTCGACCTTACCGGCCAAAGCGACATTAAGCCGCTTCCCCAGATCGGCGATTTGCGCCTTTTGCTCCACCGACAATTTTTCCGAAACGTCCAAGGCCGCGGCCAGTTGCTGCAATTGCTCGCGCATGGCGAGCATCTGCTGGTTCAGCAGATCGGCCTGCGAACGGGCGCTGTCGGACAATTGCCGTTCTTCGTCCAGGGAGGTGAGCAGATTGTCACGCTCGGCCAGGGACGCTTGCAGGCGATCCTGCAAGCGGGTCAGGTCGGCCTTGACGTCGGCGGATTTCGACTTTTCCAGCGACAATTGCTCGACCAGCGAAGCCATTTCCGCATGTAAGCGCGACAAGGCCTGATCGCGGCCGGTCAAGGCATTGCCCATGAAGAACTGGGCCAGCACGAACACCAAAAGGACGAAGATCAGCACCATCAACAGCGTCGCCATGGCATCGACGAAGCCAGGCCAGATATCGACATTTTGACGGAGACGGCGGCCGCGCGGCATGGTCAGTTCTCCGGTTGATCCTCGGCCAAGGCGGCGATGGTGCGGGCCAGCAGCTTGAATTGCGCCCGCAACTCGCCCACCAATTCATCATGACTGCGCCCGCTGATTTCCAGCAGACGGCTCATGGTCACATCCAGATTGCGCAAATGCCCACGGCTGACCTCGTCCATGCCGGCGGCCGGGGCTACCGCGCCGATGCCGCTGTGCTCGGCGATCCGGGCCAGCAACGGCCGCATTTCCAATTGCGCCTCGCCCAGCTTCAACATCAACGATTGTTCGACCTTCATCTGGTCGGCCAGGGTGGACAGGCGGTCGTTCAGCGATTGGATATTGGAATTGGCGGAAATCCGGCTTTCCTCGCCCCGCGCGATGGTGCGCTGCAAACCATCCAGGCTGTCGGCGGTCTGTTCCAGCAAAGCGCGGATATAGGCCGGCACCGATTGATCGCCATCGGCCATGGAATTGGACGAGCCAAGACGGGTTTGCCCCGCCAGCCATTCCTCTAACTCGTTGTAAAAAGCATTTTGCGCTTGGCCGGCCTGCAAATCGAGAAAGCCCAGAACCAAGGAGCCCGCCAATCCGAACAGCGAAGTGGAAAAGGCCGTGCCCATGCCGGCCAACGGCGCCTCGAGCCCGGATTTCATCCGATCAAAGGCTTCGGCCGCGGCGTCCGCTCCCACCGAAAGGCTGGCGATCACTTCGCCCACCGACCCCACCGTGTGCGACAACCCCCAAAAGGTGCCGAGCAAACCAAGGAAAATCAGCAGACCGACGAAATAGCGGGCCAATTCCCGGCTTTCGTCCAGACGCGAACCAATGGAATCCAGCACCGAGCGCAACCCCATGGCTGACAAACTCATGCGGCCCTGACGTTCGCCCAGCATTCCGGCCATGGGGCCAAGCAGACGCAGGCGTCCACCGGATGGCGCCGGCTGGCCCCGCATCCAGCTTTCCAGCCATTCCACCTCGGGCTTAAGCAGCAGCACTTGCCGGAAGTTCAAGATGATCCCAAGCAGGAAAACACCCAAGATCAAGCCGTTCAGCGCCGGATTGGCGAAAAAGGCCTTTTCCAGTCCCGGCGCAAGAAAGGCGGCAACGGCGGCAACGGCTGTCAGGAACAGGATCATGCGAACCAGATAACGACTGGGTCGGGTCATGCGCACACCTCGGCTATCGGGGACGATGGGGCGTTGCCATCCTTGACGCTAATCATGGCGATTTCGCGGCCGGTGATCCCGGCCGCCAGATCAACGGCCAACCAGCACCGCATCGACACGGTCAGCGGGGCCACGGCCATCTTGCTTGTTGCCCAAGGCCCGCACTTCGATGCGGGTCGAGCGCACGCCCTTATCCATCAGGAATTTACGAACCTCAAGGGCGCGAGACAGCGACAAGCGTCGGGCCTTCGAGGCCGAAGCCTCGTCGCCAGCGGCATAGGCCAACAATTGCAGATTAAGGTCTTCATCCTTTTGCAGGCGCTTGACCAGCGCCGCCAGATCAGAGCGGACGGAATCGCCGACCTTGGCTTCATCGGGGGCGAAGATCAGGGAAATGGTGTCGCTGCCACCAGACAGGGACGGCACGTCCGACGACGGCAAGGATGCGACCTGCGGCGGCATCACCGGCACCGCCGGCGGCACCGGAGCCAACAACGGGCGCGGCGCGGCGGCAACCATCGGCGGAGCAACCGGCTTGGGCGCTTCCATCGGTGCGGCGATTTCCGCCGGCTTGGCGATTTCAACCGGCTTGGCCGGCTCGACTGGCTTGGGCGCCTCGGCCTTGACTTCCGGCAGGCTGACCTGCGGCCCCTTGGCGGCAATCACCGGGGTGGGGATCGCGGCAGGATTCGGAGCGGCGGCCACGGGCGCCATCTCGGCGATCTGGGGCTTGGTCGGAAGCGCCGGCTTGATGGTGGCGACCGGCTTGACTTCGGCCTTGGGCGCCGGCGCCGCCACTGGCGGGACTTGCGCCACCTTGGCCGGCTTGGGCGCGGCCACCGTCTTCACCGGTTTGGCTGGGGCTTTGGCGACCGTCTTGGTCGCCGGCTTATAGGGCTTGTAGACGATGCCCTGAGGCGCGGACGCCGTGGCGGCGGATCGATTGACAGGGGAGTGGAGCGGCGCCGGGGAATGATTGGGCAGCTCGCCCTTGATCATATCGGCCAAGCTGGGCTGTCGGCCCAGATTGTCTAAAACCGACCAGTTCACCACCACGTCGGCTTCCCCCGACCCACCGATAATTACCTGAGCCGAAGCCACTGGCGCCACGGCACCCAGAAGCGCGGTCAGCGCCAGAACCCGCCAAGTCGCCTTTGCCATGGACTCATAACCCCTGCTGTGCCCTTACATAGATGTGGCACAGACTAACCTATGCGGACTCGCACCACAACAGTGTGTTGCCAAAATCGCAACACGCGTTGCCGGATTGCCGCGACGGGAATTATTTGAAGAATTAGTTAATTTCCAAGTATCAGCCGCGTGCTTCTCGCAGCATGGCCAACAGTTTGACGTGCAGCTTGTCATTGCCGGCAACCACGTCGCCACTTTCCAGCATGGAGGCCCGGCCGGTGAAGTCGCTGACATAGCCGCCCGCTTCCTTGACCAAGACGATACCTGCGGCGATATCCCAGGGCTTAAGGCCGCTTTCCCAATAGCCTTCGCAGCGGCCGGCGGCCACATAGGCCAAATCCAGGGCAGCCGAACCGAAGCGGCGGATGCCGGCGGTTTGCTCCATGGCGGCGACCAATTCCTTGACGAAATGTTGCTGGCCCGGACGGCCGCGATGGGGAATACCGGTGGCCAGCACCGCTTCGCTGAGATCGCGGCGCGCCGAGACGCGCAAGCGCCATTCATTCAAGAAAGCGCCAGCCCCTTTTTCCGCATGGAACATGGAATCGGAAATCGGCTCGTAGACGACGCCGGCGATCATCTCGCCATCGCGTTCCAGGCCAATGGAGACGGCGAAATGGGGGATGCCGTGGATGAAATTGGTGGTGCCATCGATGGGATCGACGATCCAGCGATGGCTTTTGTCGTCACCGGTCACCACGCCGCCTTCTTCCAACAGGAAGGCGAAGCCGGGGCGGGCCTTGGACAATTCCTGGCGCAGGGTCTTTTCCGCCTTGATATCGGCGGAGGAAACGAAATCCGAGGTCCCCTTTTTCGACACCTGCAGCTTTTCCACCTCGCCGAAATCGCGCACCATCCCGCGTCCAGCCTTGCGGGCGGCGGCCATCATGACATTAAGAATGGGGGAACGAACGATCACGGCGGAAACTCCTGAACTTAGAAACGCGAAACCGCTCCCCGGTATAAACCAGGGAGCGGCGCGAAAACCAGCGCGGTTTTACTTGGCGCGCTCGACGTAAGAACAGTCGCCGGTATTGACGATGATCTTTTCGCCTTCGGCGATGAACGGCGGCACCAGAATTTTCAAGCCGTTTTCCAGCTTGGCCGGCTTATAGGACGACGACGCGGTTTGGCCCTTGACCACCGGATCGGCCTCGACCACGGTCATGGTCACCTTTTCCGGCAGGCTGACCGAAACCGGCGAGCCTTCGATGAAATCAACGGCGACCTGCATGCCATCTTGCAAGAAGGCGGCGGCGTCACCCAGAACTTCGCGGGTCAGGTTGAACTGTTCGAAGTTTTCCTGGTCCATGAAAGTCAAGGCGTCGCCATCAACGAACAAGAAGGTGCAATCCTTTTCCTCGACATTGCACTTTTCCACCGTATCGGCGGTCCGCCAGCGTTCGTTGGTCTTGGTGCCGGTGCGGATATCGCGCATTTCGACGGTGATGAAGGCGCCGCCCTTGCCGGGCTGCACGATCTGCGTCTTGAGCACGGACCACTGCTTGTTGTTGTGCTCGATGATATTGCCGACACGAATCAAGTTGGCGTTGATTTTCATGGAACCGATCCAAAGGTCTAACGGGAAATTGGCGCGGAACCTAACAGGTTGCCCCACGGATGGCAACTATTGCACCGATGCGCCAAAAACGGCGTGGCGCCATACCCGTAACTTGCATAAGGACAAATCCGGCCAAGCGGCGTAAACTCGGGGAAAATATCTTCTCCGGGGAGGAGAACCCAATGCGCCTATATCTTGACGTCGATGGCACCTTGCTGCGACGGTCGGGGCACGCCCGTCTGCGTGGCGATTTCGCTCCGGCCAATAATCTGCTGCGTTTCCTCGAATGGGCCGCCGCTGGTTTTGACTGCGCCTGGGTGACCTCGCGCACCCGCCATGGCGGCGCCGACAAACTGCTGCCGGTATTGCGCCAAGCCATCGGCCCCGGCGAGGAATGGGACAGCATCACCGCCATCATCAAAACCTTCGCCACCCCCGTCTGGGCCGATTTCAAGGTCGAGGCCATGGACATGACCAAGGACTTCCTGTGGATCGACGACGCCCCGGAAGAAGAATCGCTGGAAGTCCTGCGCCAAGCCGGCCGCCAAGACAGCTGGATCGGCGTCGCCGTCGATCAGCGTCCCGATGATCTGCGGCGGGTGATGGAATTGGTGGAAAGCCGCGGCATCCGCCAAGCGGCTGAGTAAGACTAAGCCGCCCTTCCCTCTGCCGCGACGGCATGATCGACGATGGCGGCGCGCAGGCGGGTGGCAGCCGAAGACAAGGTGCGATCCGTCCGGGTGATCAGGTGAATTTCGCGGCGAACCGGAAAATCGGCGAGGGCGATAATGCGGATGCCCGGACGACGGAACTGGTAAAGCGCCAGTTCGGGCACGATGCTGGCCCCGACCCCCGCCGCCACCAACCCCATCATGGTGGTCAGTTGCTCGACTTCAAGGCTATCGAAACACACCCGTCCCGGCAGCACCTTGCCCAGATACTGGCCGATGCTGGTATTGCCGGCGAAGTTCAGCAGCGTCATCCCGGCCAACTGATCCAGACGGATCGCCGCTTCCTCGGCCAGGGGGTGATCGTCGCGACAGACGAAATGAAAGGCTTCCTCGCATAGTTTTTCCGACGCCATGTCGGGCGGCGTCGCCCGTGGCGCGGTGATGGCGAAATCAGCGACGCCATCGGCCAAGGCCTGAAGACAACGGTCAGACAAGGCATCGATCAATTCGACCCGCACCTGCGGATGGTTGGCGCGAAAGTCGGGCAAGACCGACGGCAGCCAACTAACCGCCACCGACGGCAGCGCCGCCACGCAAACCCGCCCCCGCTCCCCCCGGCCGATGGCCGCCACCTCTTTCGCCGAGGAATCGTAAAGGCCAACCAAATGCGCGGCGATGGCGGCAAAGGATTCGCCGTCGGGCGTCGGCCGCACCCGGTGGGTGTCGCGATCGAACAAGCGGAAACCGATTTCCGCTTCCAACCCGTTGATCAAGGCGCTGAACGCCGGTTGCGACAAGCAGATGCTGGCCGCCGCGCGGGTGAAATTGCGGTGTTGGCTAAGCGCCAGGAAGGCCCGTAATTGCTTGGTCGAAACGTTCATCATCGCCACCGATAAGCTGATCCGCTTTTCCGATTTCCCATGTCGGAATGCATTTTATAGCATGGAGGGTAATCCGAGAAAGATAAAGAAGCATAACTTCAAGCTGCGGATTTTACGCTCAAAATCCCTGTCGAATATGTTTATGCATCTTTATAAGTAAAACTATAAATGGAGTGAAACGATGGTAGCCCTCTTCGGTCTATTAACCATAATCCTTGTCCTTGCCGGTATTCTCAGCAAGAAAATATCGCCGATGGCGGCCTTGATCGTCATCCCCATTATTGCCGCCCTGCTGGCCGGGTTTTCAGTGGCTGACACCGGTAAATTCGCCCTCAACGGCATCAAGGGCATCGCCCCCGTGGTCGGCATGTTCAGCTTCGCCATCGTTTTCTTCGGCGTCATCAAGGATGCCGGCACGCTCGACCCGATCATCGACGGCATCTTGCGCATGGTCGGCACCCGTCCCAGCCGCATTGCCCTGGGGGCCGCCTTGCTGGCCGCCATCGTCCACCTGGACGGCTCGGGCGCGGTCACCTTCCTGGTCACCATCCCGGCCATGCTGCCGTTATTCGAACGCCTGAAGATGGACAAGCGTATCCTCGCCTGCGTTGTCGCCATGGCCGCCGGCACCGCCAACATGCTGCCCTGGGGCGGCCCGACCTTACGGGCGTCGTCGTCGCTGCAATTGTCCATCGGCGAGCTTTACATGCCGGTGATCCCGGCACAGGTCATCGGCCTGCTGTTCGTCTTCGCCAGCGCCTGGTATCTGGGGCGGCGCGAGGAAAAGCGTCTTGGTCTGACCGGCGCCGGCATGGGCTATGACGGCAACTATTCCCGCCCCGAACCCAGCGACGCGGAAAGGGCCTTGGTCCGCCCCCGTCTGGTCCTGGTCAACATCGCCCTGGTGATCGCGGTCATGGCGTTGATGATCACCCAGGTGGCCGCCCCGGTGATCTGTTTCATGCTGGGGACCATCGCCGCGCTTTTGATCAACTATCCCAATCCCAAGGCCCAGCGCGAGCGTATCGACGCCCACGCCAAGGCGGCGTTGATGATGGCGTCGATCCTGTTGGCCGCCGGCGTGTTCAGCGGCATCATGAAGGACACCAAGATGCTGACCGCCATGGCCAGCTTCGCCGCCGCTCACCTGCCCACCGGCATGGGCCACTTCATTCCGGTGACCCTGGCCCTGATCTCGGCGCCGCTGAGCTTCGTGTTCGACCCCGATTCCTTTTATTTCGGCATCCTGCCGGTGCTGGCCGAAGCCGGCAAGGCGCTGGGCGTCGCCCCGGTGGCTATCGGTCAGGCGGCGATCATGGGCCAGATGACCACCGGCTTCCCGGTCAGCCCGCTGACCCCGGCCACCTTCTTGTTGATCGGCTTGTGCGGGCTTGATCTGGGCGACCACCAGCGTTTCACCTTCCCGTGGCTGTGGGCAACCTCGGTGGTCATGACCGTGGTCTGCGTCGTCACCGGTCTGTTCCCGCTGTTCTAAAGGCACGAAGATCATGAAGAAAATTCGCATCGGAACCGGCGCCGGATATTCCGGCGACCGCATCGAACCGGCGGTGGAACTGGCACAAAAAGGCGACATTCAATACCTCGTATTCGAATGTCTGGCCGAACGCACCATCGCCATCGCCCAACAAGCCAAGCTGCGCGACCCGCAGCTCGGTTACGACCCCCTGCTTGCCGCCCGCATGCGGGCGGTGCTGCCGGCCTGTCGGCAAAATAACGTCCGCATCATCACCAATATGGGCGCCGCCAATCCCGAGGCGGCCGCCCGCCACGTCGCCCGCATCGCCGCCGAGTTGGGCTTGCCCGCCTTGCGCATCGCCGTCATCGGCGGCGATGACGTCCGCGCCCGCATCCTCGCCGACGATCTGCGCCTGGATGAAAGCGGCCAGGGCGCCCGCGCCATGGAAAACAGCATCGTCTCCGCCAACGCCTATCTGGGGGCCACCCCCTTGGTCGAGGCCCTGGCCCAAGGCGCAGAAGTGGTGATCTGCGGCCGGGTCGCCGATCCCAGCTTGTTCCTGGCGCCGATGATCCACGAATTCGGCTGGGCCGCCGACGATTGGCCGCGTCTGGGCCAAGGCATCGTCATCGGCCATCTGATGGAATGCGCCGGTCAAGTCACCGGCGGCTATTTCGCCGATCCCGGCGTCAAGGACGTCGCCGATCTGGCCCGTCTGGGCTTTCCCATCGCCGAGGTGGACGAAAGCGGGACGGCGATCATCACCAAGGTCGCTGGTTCCGGCGGCGCGGTGACCATCGCCACCTGTTCCGAACAATTGCTTTATGAAATCCACGACCCCAGCCGCTATCTGACCCCCGACGTCACCGCCGACTTCACCAAGGTGCGGCTGCGGCAAGTCGGCCCCGACCGCGTCGAAGTCAGTGGCGGTCATGGCGCCCCCCGTCCCGAAACCTTGAAAGTGTCAGTCGGCTATCTCGACGGCTTCCATGGCGAAGGCCAAATTTCCTATGGCGGTCCCGGCGCCGTCGCCCGCGGCCGGCTGGCCCTGGACATCGTTGCCGAACGGCTGAAATTGGTTGGAGTTCCCACCGAGGAAGTACGCTTCGATCTGATTGGCGTCGATTCGCTTTATGGCGCCACCTTGCCGGCGGGCGAGCCGGCCGAGGTCAGGGTTCGCGTCGCCGCCCGTACCCGCACCCAATCGGACGCCGTGCTGGTCGCCAACGAGGTCGAAACCCTTTACACCAACGGCCCGGCCGGCGGTGGCGGCGCCACCAAGGCGGTCAAGGAAATCGTGGCCATGGATTCCACCCTGATTCCGCGTCACTTGGTGGAAACCACCGTCACCCTGCTGGAGGGCTGAGATGATGAAACTGCGCGATATCGCCCACGCCCGCACCGGCGACAAGGGCAACACCTCGAACATCTCGGTGATCGCCTATCGGCCCGAGGATTACGCCTTATTACAGCGCGAAATCACCCCCGAACGGGTGTTCCAACACTTCGCCGGCATCATCGCCGGCCCGGTGGAACGCTATGAGATGCCCAATGTCTGCGCTCTCAACTTCGTCCTGCATGGGGCCTTGGGCGGCGGCGTCACCCGCTCGCTGGCCCTGGACGCCCACGGCAAGACCTTGGGCTCGGCCTTGCTGGCGCTGGAGATTTAACCCGGATAGGGATGACGGCGGCCGCGCCAGTCGGTGACTTCGCCCCGTTCGTCATCCCACCAATCCGGCCCCAGCGGCACCTTGCCGGCGCCGCCGGGAATATCGAGCACGTAAGTCGGTTGGGCGATGCCGCTCAGCCGACCACGCAACGCCCGCATGATCGCTTGGCCTTCGGCGATGCTCGGGCGGAAATGACTGGTGCCCCGGGTCAGATCGGGGTGATGCAGATAATAAGGCCGCACCCGATTGCGAATCAGGGCGCGAAACAGCTCCTCCAGGATCGCCGGGTCATCGTTGACCCCTTTCAGCAACACACTTTGCGAGATCAGCGGCACCCCGGCATCGGCGAGACGCTTCAGGGCGGCGCGCGCCGGCGCCGACAATTCACGCGGATGATTGACGTGCACCGACACCCATACCGCCAAACTGTCGGGAGAGCCCAAGGCGGCGGCCAAGACGGCGGTCACCCGCTCGGGATCGGCGACCGGCACTCGACTATGGAAGCGCAGCACCTCGATATGCGGCAGGGCGGAAACACGGGCGACCAGATCGGCCAGCCGGGGAGCATTGAGCATCAGCGGGTCACCGCCGGTGACAATGATTTCGCGCAGTTCCGGGCGTCCGGCCAGATAGGCGAAGGCGGCGTCGAGTTCCGCCGGGCTCAGGGTGCCGTCGGCATCCCCCACCGCTTCGCGGCGGAAGCAGAACCGGCAATAGACCGGGCAGACCAGGATCGGCTTCAACAAGGCGCGATCGGGATAGCGGTGCACGATTCCCTTGACCGGCGAATAGGCGTCGTCGCCGATGGGATCGGCCAATTCCTCGGCCGCCACCTGCAATTCGGCGGCGTTCGGGACATATTGACGGGCGATGGGGTCGGCCGGGTCGGCGCCATTGATCAGTTCAACCACCGCCGGAGTGATGGCGATGACGCTGCAATGCGCCAGCGCCTCCAGCGCCGGCCGCTGCTCTTGCGTCGCCAGCCCCGCCTCGATCAGGTCATCAACCCGACGCAGCGACCGCGTGATGTGGCCGGCGACGCCTTTATCAATGTTCATCCGTGTCCATCCGTGTCATGAAGCAATGCGGACCGATCGGCGTTCATAGAGGTTTTCATGTCCACAGGCAAAGAGTCCTGGCATCCCCAAGCATTGGCCGAGCGCGCGCCCTTCCTGCGCCAACGTGGTCTGATCTTGCGCGAAGTGCGCGCTTTTTTCGACCGGGTGGACTTCACCGAGGTGGAAACGCCTTGCCTGCAAATATCGCCGGGGCTGGAACCGCACCTAAAGGCCTTCGCCACCGCCTTGCAAGATCCCTGGGGGGAGCCTGATCAGACCTTATATCTGCATACCAGCCCGGAATTCGCCATGAAGAAGCTGCTGGTGGCGGGAATGGAGCGGATTTTCCAGATCGCCCATGTGTTTCGCAACGGCGAGCGCTCGGACACCCATAGCCCGGAATTTTCCATGCTGGAATGGTACCGGGCCGGCGGCGCCATCAATCAGATGATGGATGACACCGAGGAACTGGTCCGCGCCTGCACCCGCGCCGCCGGCAAGCAAACCCTGCGCCGGGCAAATCACCTCTGTGACCCGTTCGCCCCCTGGGAGCGCCTGAGCATCGCCCAAGCCTTTGACCGCCATTGCGGCATCGACGTGCTCGCCACCGCCCCCGATCCGTGGGCCCCCGATACCGCCCGGCTGGCGGCCGAAGCCACCAGGATCGGCGTCTCGGTTTCGCCCACCGACCGGTGGGACGACATTTTCTTTAAAATCCTCCTCGACCGGATCGAGCCGCATCTGGGCATGGCGACGCCAACCATCTTGCATTCCTATCCGCTCTCCATGGCGGCGCTGGCCCGGCCCAACCCCGCCGACAATCGGGTCGCCGACCGCTTCGAGGCCTATGCCTGCGGTGTCGAATTATGCAACGCCTTCGGCGAACTGACCGATGCCGGCGAACAGGAACGCCGCTTCATCGCCGATATGGACATGAAAGAGGCCCTGTACGGCGAACGCTATCCCCTTGACCGCGACTTCCTGGCCGCGTTGGCGCATGGCATGCCGGAAGCCGCCGGCAACGCCTTGGGCCTGGACCGTCTGGTCATGCTGATCTGCGGCGCCGACAGCCTGGAACAGGTGCTTTGGCTGCCCGTACAGAAAACCGGCTGAAATGTCCGTGGACGTGCCCGGAAAAAGCGACGTCGGAGCGGTCGGCGGCGCCATCCGTCGTGCTGAACGTGTTCGCCGTGATAATGTCGCGTGTCCCAGGTTGTTGCGCGCCGCTGGCGCCGCTATAACTTTCCCGACTTTGCCCAGTGGAGGTTTGCGCCCGTGACGATTGCCAGCATGACCGGCTATGCCCGCGCCGAAGGGCGTGATTCCCTGTCCTCGTGGCTGTGGGAGGCGAAAAGCGTCAACGGCAAGGGGCTGGATGTGCGGTGCCGGCTGCCCTATGGCCATGACGCCTTGGAGGTGGCCGCGCGGGAAGCGGTGACGCGCAAGCTCAAGCGCGGCAATGTGCAATTGTCGCTGACCTTGACCAACACCGCCGCCGGCCCGGAATTGCGGGTCAACACCGCTTTGCTGAACCAATTGGTGACCTTGGTGGATGAATTGGGGCCAAGCCACCAAAACATCGCTCCGGCCCGCTGGGACGGCTTGCTGGCAATCAAGGGGGTGCTGGAATCCGCCGGTACCGATTCCAGCGTGGACGAAGATGTGCGCGCCGCGCGCGAAACCGCCATGAAGGCCGATCTGGAAAATGTCCTTGATGCGCTGACCGCCATGCGCCAAGCCGAAGGCGCGCGCATTGAAGCGGTGCTGCTGGCCCAACTTGATGAAATCGGGCTGTTGGCCGAACGCGCCGGCGCCTGCGCCGTATTGCGGCCCGAGGCGGTGCGCGAGCGTTTGCGCACCCAGGTGGCCGCCGTCCTTGAAGCGGCCCCATCGCTGGCCGAGGAACGGATCGCCCAGGAAGTGGCGCTGATCGCCGTCAAATCCGATATCCGCGAGGAATTGGATCGTCTGCGCGCCCATGTCGGGGCTGCCCGCGACCTGATCGGCGGCGACGCCGCCGTTGGCCGCAAGCTGGATTTCCTGTCGCAGGAATTCAACCGCGAGGCCAATACCTTGTGCTCGAAATCCGCGGACGTGGAATTGACTCGCATCGGCCTGGACCTTAAAGCGGTGATCGACCAGTTCCGCGAGCAAGTGCAAAACATCGAATAGACGAGCCGCCATCATGACCCATCCGCCCGCTAATCTCCCCAATGTCCAACGTCGCGGCTTGATGCTGGTGCTGTCGTCGCCGTCGGGCGCCGGAAAAAGCACCATCGCCCGCGCCGTGCTGGAGCGCGACCCCGACATCGCCATGTCGGTGTCGGCCACCACCCGCTCGCCCCGTCCGGGCGAAGTGGACGGCAAGGATTATCATTTCGTCAGTGTCGCGACCTTCCAGCAGATGGTCGGCGCCGGTCAGTTTCTCGAACACGCCAAGGTGTTCGATAATTATTACGGCACCCCCAAACAGCCGGTCGAGGATGCCCTGGCCTCGGGCCGCGACGTCTTGTTTGATATCGACTGGCAGGGCACTCAGCAATTGGGGCAGAACGCCCGTGACGACCTGGTCACGGTCTTCATCTTGCCGCCGTCATTGGCCGAATTGGAGCGCCGTCTGCACACCCGCGCCCAAGACAGCGCCGAGGTGGTGGCCAAGCGCATGGCCAAGGCCGGCGACGAAATGAGCCATTGGTTCGAATACGAGTACATCGTGCTGAACGCCGAGGTGGACCGTTCCATCGCCCGCGTTCAGTCCATCCTTGATTCCGAACGGTTGAAGCGCAACCGTCAGGTCGGCATGGCCGCCTTTGTCAATGCGTTGAGGGGGCAGTGATCGCTCCTCCGGCTTCCATCTTGGTTTATGTCGGCCTTGACGCTGTTGGCGACGGGCTGATGAAGCTGCCCTTTATCCGCGCCTTGCGCGCCGCGTTTCCCGCCGCCCGGATCACCTGGATGGCCGGCAAGGGCCATAGCGTCTATGCCGGGGTGCTGGCCCCGGTGGTGGCCGGGCTGGTGGATGAAGTGATCGATGACGCCCAGGTGGGCAGCCGGGTGGTCGAATTATTCGGCCGTCCCCCCCTGTATGGCCGGCGCTTCGATCTGATCATCGATACGCAAAGGCGGGTGCTGACCAGCCTGATCGTGCGGCGCATCGGCCACGGCAATTTCATTTCCGCCGCCGCCGGCTTTTGGTTGTCCACCATCCGCCCCAGTCCAGGCCATCGGCGCCCGGCCGCCATGGTGGGGCAATTACTGGACCTTGTCCGCCTGGCCAAGGGCGGCGCGGTGGCGGAGGCCGCCGCCGTAAGCATCGATCCCGCCACCCAAGCCGCCGCCGCCGCCTTGCTGCCGCCGGGGCCGGTTTACGTGGGGTTCGCCCCCGGAGCCGGCGGCCGTCATAAATGTTGGCCGCTGGACCGCTTCATCGCCGTGGCCACGGCGCAAGCCGGGCACGGCCGCGTGCCGGTGTTCCTGCTGGGACCGGGCGAGGCCGAATGGGCCGCGCCTATCGCCGCCGCCGTGCCGGCCGCCTTGTTGCCGTTGCAGGCGGCGGAACAGGTGACGCCGCTCTTGACCATCGCCCTGGGCCGACGCATGGCCGCCGCCATCGCCAATGATTCCGGCGCCGGTCACATGCTGGCCGCCGCCGATGTGCCGTTATTGTCCTTGTTCGGGCCGACGCCGGCGGCGAAATTTGCCCCGGCCGGGTTAAAGACAAAGGTGATCCGGGCTCAGGATCACGGCGGCGACAGCATGGATGTTATTCCCGTCGAAGCGGTTGAGAATGCGCTGACCGGCGTGTTGCCACTTTGACCCTGGAAGGTTTAGGGATTACCTTTTCAACGTCAACCTATCGACAGCTTGCCATGGGAAATAGGCCAATGAACATCAAGGACCATATTCGCGGTATTCCGGATTTCCCCAAGCCCGGCATTCTGTTCTATGACATTTCCACCTTATTGGCCCATCCCGATGCGTGGTCGGTGGCGTTGGCCCGGCTGGCCAATGACGTGCGCAAGTTTCAGCCCGATGTGCTGGCCGGCGTCGAATCGCGTGGTTTTCTGGTGGCGGCGCCGCTGGCTTTGAAGCTGGGCTGTGGCTTTGTCATGCTGCGCAAGAAGGGCAAGCTGCCGGGCAAGACCATCCGCCACGAATACGCTTTGGAATACGGCACCGATACCATTGAAATTCAAGAAGACGCCATTCAGCCGGGCCAACGCGTGGTCATCTTGGACGATCTTCTGGCGACCGGCGGCACCATGTGCGCCGGCATCGAGTTGCTGCGCCAGGTTGGCGGTCATGTTACCGGGGCGGCAGCCATCCTTGAGCTGAATTTCCTGCCTGGACGGCAACGTCTTGCCGACATGCAGGTTCCTTGTTCGACCTTGGCGTCTTACGACGAATAAGGTCTGAACCGGATTGCTGCCTGCCGGCCCGCCGGGTGGCGGGGGATTTTAAGGAAGTCGCCGCAATTATGGACTTCACGTTGCAGGCAGCTCTTTTGGGGGCGGTAATGGGGGCGACGGTTCTTGCCGCCTCCACCCTGTATGGTTGGACCCTGCCCAGTGCTCCCAAGGCTTATGGGTGGTGGGCCGGGGCGTTTCTGCTGGAAGCCGCCAGCCGCTCGCTGCTGCTGCTGCCAGGGGGAACGGTCCTTCTGGCCGATTTGTCCGATCTGCTGCACGCCTTGTCCGCCGGCTTGTCGCTTTGCGGGGCCATATCCTTCGGGGGGCGGCCGATTTCCGGCGGTCTGCTGATCGGTGGTCTCCAGGTGGCGGCGGCTTGGGCGGTGCTGGTCCATTTGGGGCGAGCCAACGGGCTGCTTCCCCAGGATTTGCCGGTTTTCGGCATTGGCGGCGGGCCGTTATTACTGGCGGCGTGGTATTTCCGCTCGTCCCGGCTGCGGGGCGGCCATCACGGCCCCAATGCCTTGGCGGCGGTGGCTTTCGGCCTGAATGGCCTTGTCCTGTTGGCCTCGCCGGTTTTGCATTTCGACCACACCTTGACCGTCTGGGGCCTGTTTGCCACCCAAGTGCTGTCAGTGCTGATGGCCTTGGCCTTGCTTTTAGAGGTTCTGATCCGTCAGCAAGCGGTGGCGGAAAGCGAAGGGCAACGGGCTAATTTGTTGCAAAGTCGCCTGGCCGACGCCTTGTCCAGTGTTCAAGATGGCGTTGCCTTGTTCGATTCGCGGGATCGTCTGGTCACCGCCAACGACCTGTATCGTCAGTTCATGGCCCCGGTGGCCGAAGTGATCAAGCCCGGCCGTCTGTTCCAAGAAATCATCGATGCCGAATTCGAACGCGGCGTGGTGCGCCAGGAATGCGAAATCGTGCGTTCTGGCAAGCTGGCCGACCATGCGCTGCCATCCGTGCAAGGCTGCGAGGCCGAATTGTTCGATGGCCGCTGGGTGTCGATCAACGTCTATCCCACCGCCGATGGCGGCCATCTGCGCATCTTGCGCGATGTCACCGGCCGGCGGCAGATGAACACGTCGCTGCATGACAGCTTGGCCTGGCTGCGCGGCATCATGAATACCGTGGTCGACGGTATTGTCACCATCGACGACAGCGCGACCATTTTGTCTTTTAATGCCGCCGCCGAACGTATTTTCGGCTTTGGCGCCGACGAGGTGGTCGGCCGTAACGTCAACATGCTGATGCCCGATCCCTATCGGTCCGAACATGACGATTACTTGCGCCGCTATGCCGAAACCGGCGAAGCGCGGGTCATCGGCATCGGTCGGCAAGTCAAGGGACAGCGCAAGGATGGCGCCGTGTTTCCGCTGGAATTGGCCGTCACCCGCATGAACCAAGGCGGATTGGTGACCTATATCGGGGTGGTGCGCGACATCACCGACCGCAAGCGGGTGGAAGACGCCCTGGTTGAAAGCGAACAACGCTTCCGCGATCTGGCCGAATCGGCATCGGATTGGTTTTGGGAACTGGATGCGGATCTGCGCTTCACCTTTGTTTCCGGGCGGGTGCGTCAGGTGCTGGGGGTGGGGCCGGGCTATTTTATCGGTCGGTCCTTCACCGATCTGGCTTCATCATGCGAAGACCCGCGCGATTGGGAGGTCCAGCAAAGCCTGATCCGGGCGCGTCGTCCGTTCCGTGGTTTTATTTTCATCCATCGCATGACCAACGGCGCCATTAAATTCGTCGAAATGGCCGGCCGGCCGGCTTTTGATCCCGAAGGCAAGTTCTTTGGCTATCGCGGAACCGCCGCCGACATCACGCCGCTGAAGCGGCACGAGCAGGAACTGGCCACTCAATCGGCGCTGCGTCAGGCGATCATCGACAACATGGGCCAGGGCGTGGCGGTGTTCGACGGTGACGAACGGCTGGTGGCGTTGAACACGCAGGCCCGGCAATTGCTGGATTTGTCGGAAAACGATATCGAAACCGAGATGTCCACCCTGGAAGGGTTGCTGCTGTACTTGGCCGTTCAAGGCGAGTTCGGCCGTTCGGGGGCGATGATGACCAAGGTGCGCCGCCGTCTGGAACGGCTGCGCCGCAACCCGCTGCGCGTCTTCGAACATGCCCGGCCGAACGGCTGGGTCTTAGAGGTCCGCTCGACCGCCATGCCCGGCGGAGGCCTGATCTTGACCTTTACCGACATCACCGACCGCAAGAAGGTCGAGGCGACACTGCGCGAGGCCAAAGACGCGGCTGAACGCGGCAACCGGGCCAAGGCGACGTTCCTGGCCAATATCAGCCACGAATTGCGCACCCCGCTCAACGCCATCATCGGCTTTTCCGAGTTGATGAAGCACGAGATTTTCGGCCCGGTGCAGCCGCCGGCCTATTGTTCCTATGTGGATGACGTGCATGAAAGCGGCATGCATTTGCTGGAACTGATCAACGATATCTTGGATATGTCCAAGGCCGAGGCCGGCATGACCGATCTGGTCGATTCCCCGGTCGATATGGCGGCGTTAATCAAGGCCAGTCTGCGGATGATGGAAAAGCGGGCGAGCACCAATGGTGTGATCCTGCTGACCGATTTGCCCGATCATTTGGCCTTTTTGCGCGCCGACGAACGCCGCATCCGTCAGATCTTGCTCAATTTGTTGTCCAACGCGGTGAAATTCACCGAAGAGGGCGGCACCGTCCGCGTGACCGCGCGGGTCGAACCCCAAGGCATGGTCATCCACGTGGCCGATTCCGGCATCGGCATGTCGTCCGAGGATCTGAGCCGGGTGATGGAACCCTTTGTCCAAGCCGACACCCGGCTGTCGCGCAAATACGAAGGGACCGGTTTGGGGCTGCCGCTGACCAAGGCCCTGGTGCTGGCTCATGGCGGCTCGCTGACGTTGGATTCCATTCCCGATCAGGGGACCACGGTGACCGTGGTCTTCCCCCCCGAACGGGTGATGGGCGAACGTTCCCCGGAAAATGGGGAAGCCGACGAAAGCTGGCGGCGCGGATGATTTTGCCGCCTTATCCCGATGGTGTTGTTTCGCTGCGCTGCCGCTTCGGGTATGGTCGCGGCCAGTAACCAGTTGCCGATGGGAAACGTTCATGTCGCCGTCCCGATTGCTGACCTTGGCGTTCCTGCTGATTGCCGCTCCGGTCTGGGCCCAAGCGCCGACGCCGCTGACGGCACCCATCCAAGACAAGCCGCCGATCGCAGCGACCGAGGACCGGCCGGTGGTCGAGGATGAACGTCCCGATTTCCAACCGTTGCGTCCGGTCGAGCCCGAGGAAGCGGCGCCGGCGATAATACCGGTTGTTCCCGCCGCTCCCGCTCGCCCCCCCATCGCTCCCCCGCTGGCGACGATGCCGCCGCCAGCGGCTCCGCTTGTGGCGCACGCCCCGGCCGAGCAGCCATCCTTGATGCCGGTGATTCCGGCCTGGGCCGTGGCCCTGTTGCTGGTGGCCGGCGCCATGCTGTCGGGGTTGCTGGGGGTGGTGGCGGCACGATCCATGCGCCGGGCCGAATTGAACGAACGCCGCCGCTCTGTCGCCGCCAGCTTGGCCGTGGAAATGGAAACCCGGCGTCTGGCCTTTGACGCGGTGCCGCTGCCGCCCAACGTCGATGCCGGGGTATCCTTTGTTTCAGCGGTGATTTCCATGGCCGGCATTGATTGTGCCTTTCGCGCCGCACAAGGGTCGCTGTTCTTGCTGGCGCCGCCATTGGCCGCCAATGTCTCGGTCCATTATGCCGCGGTTCAGCGCGTTGCCGATTTCGTCAAAGGCCAAAGCATGGCCGCCGCCGTACGCATGTTGCAGGCCAACCGTCTGGGCGGGCATCCCTGCCCGGATGCCGGGGCCATGCGCGAAGCCCATGTGGAAATGGCGGCGGCATTCCGAGGTCTGGATAAGGTGATCTTGTCGTTACGCGCCCTCCAGCGTTGACGGTTTTGCCGACCGGCGTAGACTGAAAAAAATCAGTCAGGTCGGGAGGCAAGTCATGGCCAAGGAAAAGTCGAAGAAAAAGCCGCTGCCACTGGGTGTTCGTCCTGACTTCGTCTGGGGCGGTTCAACCTCGGCCTATCAGATCGAAGGCGCCGCCGCCGAGGATGGCCGTGGCCCCAGTATTTGGGACATCCATTCCCGCACCAAGGGCCGCACCGCCAACGGCGATACCGGCGACGTTGCCTGCGATCATTATCACCGCTACGGCGAAGACGTGGCGCTGATGAAGAAGCTGGGCATCGACGCCTATCGCTTTTCGGTATCGTGGCCACGGGTGCTGCCGCGCGGGCGCGGCGCCGTCAACGACAAGGGCCTGGATTTCTACGACCGCCTGATCGACACGGTGCTTGAGGCAAAGATCACGCCGTGGCTGTGTCTGTATCACTGGGACTTGCCGCAGCGGCTGCACGAATTGGG
This sequence comes from Magnetospirillum sulfuroxidans, assembly GCF_018224925.1. Lineage (GTDB taxonomy): Bacteria > Pseudomonadota > Alphaproteobacteria > Rhodospirillales > Magnetospirillaceae > Magnetospirillum > Magnetospirillum sulfuroxidans. Next base: position 22,185 of record NZ_JAGTUF010000024.1, read on the forward strand.
CGGCTGGACCAACCGCGATGTCGTCGGCTGGTTCGCCGATTATTCCACTTTGGTGGTGCGACGCTTCGGCGACCGGGTCAAGCATTTCGCCACCTTCAACGAACCCAATGTCTGCACCTTGTTCGGCTATGCCATGAACTGGTGCGCCCCCGCCGCCGAAGACCGTGCCGCCTATTTCCCCGCCTGCCACCATGTCAACTTGGCGCATGGGGCGGCGGTGGATGTCATCCGTCACTGGATTCCCGAAGCGTCGGTGGGCTGCGTCTATAATCTGCAACCCATCCATCCGGCGGACGAGACCTCGGCCGCCGACCGGCGCGCCGCCGACATCTTGGACGCTCATTGGAACCGGGTCTATGCGGACCCCCATATCCTGGGGCATTATCCGGCCAATGTGGCCGATCAATTCGAACCCTATGTCGTTGCCGGCGACATGGCGCGCATCTGCCGGCGTCTGGATTGGGTGGGGATGAATCATTACGGCCCGATCTGGGCCAAGGATGATCCCAATTCCCAACTGGGCTTTGCCTGGGCCGACGTCAAGGTGGCCGAAGCTCACCCGGAAATCGGCTGGGAAATCTTCCCCGAGGCCTTCACCGACCAATTGCTGGAAACCCACGGCCGCTATGGCCTGCCCATCTATATCACCGAAAACGGCTGTGGTCGCGACGACGACAAGGAATTCGCCGATGCGGCCGGGCGAGTCGATGATTTCTATCGGATTTCGTACCTGAAGCTGTACACGGCGGCAATGAGCACGGCCATCGAGAAAGGGGCCGATATTCGCGGCTATTTCATCTGGTCGCTGCTCGACAATTTCGAATGGGGCTCGGGTTACGGCAACCGTTTCGGCATCATCCGCGTCGATTTCCCCACCGGAACCCGTACCCCCAAGGCCTCGTTCGACTGGTACGCCCAGACCATCAAGGACAATCGGGGATAGGGGGGTGCCTCTTGTCACCCGGAGACGGGGCTGACGCGATTTGATGGCTGCGGCCTGGAATGCACTCATTGCAGATCCAGACAGGTTCAAAAGTCTCGATTTCCAATTCAGGGGCGGAAGAATTGTATAGGCTTGACGATATTAGCCATCAAATCTCCGCTGCAAGCGCCTGACACGATATTCAACCAAAAGCCTTCGCCGCAGAGAGGGAGGGCTCCCTTGCGCGTAAGCGTCTGAGATGGCCTTGTCCAACGATTTTCTGACGGAAGTCGCGAGTTTGATCAATTCTATGCCGCGTTCTTCGTTATTAATACATTGCGCAGCGTAAACCGGAACTGACCTTATGGACTTTATCCCGTTATCAAGCCCCCATAGGCTGTAACGAACTTTACCGCGTAAAGAGTTTAATTCAATTCTGAGTTCTTTTATCTTTTGATCTGTTTTTGATCTGGATTCTGGCGTCTTTGCATCAAGAAGTACTTTTGTATGTGCCACCATGCTATAGAGCGCATTACCTAGTTCTTGTATGTTATTTTCTAGTAGTGACCTTGATGCTTGTCTCTGCGAGTTCGCTTTTGAAAATAACTGATTTAAGAGTACGGAAACAAGAGAGGATATTGCTGCTATTATGGCAACATTTATGACAGTCTCTGATTGCCATAACATGTTGTTTCTCCTGTTTCATTATATGTTATTGCCTGTAATTCGGCGAGATGGCCGCGATTTGCCGCCATCTCGCGCGATGCTTGAAATTCAAGCAGAACACAGGGTTTACTTGTGCTTGTGTTCCGACAGCGGGGCCGTGGTGTTGCCCATATAGACAGCCAACAGGCGGGTCGGGGTATTGCCATCGTTGCGGCCAAAGTGCCAGCCGGCGGTTTCCATGAAAGCATCGCCAGTCTTGTAATGGCGGGGCGGCTGGCCTTCGGTGCTGATGGTCAGTTCGCCTTCCAAAATATAGGCATAAAGCGGAATGGGGTGGCGATGCAGTACGGTTTCCGAATGCGGCGGGAACACGGTGATCCGCGACAGGATTTGTGGGGTGCCGTCAGGATAAACCAGCGGGACGCCATCGCCAGTGGTTGTGGTTTTCAGCAATACGGTGCTGCTGGGGGCGGGGGGGGCCGCCTTATCTTCGGCAAAGGCTGACGCGGTCATGGTGGCAGCCAATATTAAAGTCGCCATGGGGATGCGAAGTGCCTGATATCCCATTCATTCCGTCCTTTATTTTAAGAGGCGCCGCCCCTAAGCGGCATCACGCGCCCATCCCCATTTCATCCGCGCCCGCTCAGGCTCGTCTGATCCGATCGGTGAAGCCGTTGACTTCGGTACGCAAAATGGTGGTTTGCTGGCCAAGCTTGGCGGCGCTGCCCAACAAATTATCGGCGGCAGAACCGGCATTGTTGACCTGATTAAGCACGTCGCCGATGGTGCGGGCGACCTCGGTGGTGCCCACCGCCGCCTGTTGCAGGCTTTGGCCGATTTCCCGCGTTGCCTCGAATTGTTGTTCGACGGCCGCGGAAATCTCGCCGGCGATGTCGTTCATGCGGGTAATGGTCGAGGCGATATGGCGAATGGCGCCGACCGCCCCCTGGGTCGCCGACTGAATGGCCGAAATTTGCACGCCGATTTCGCCGGTGGCCGAGGTGGTCTGGTTGGCCAGGGTCTTGACTTCCATGGCGACCACGGCGAAGCCCTTTCCGGCCTCACCGGCGCGGGCCGCTTCGATGGTGGCGTTGAGCGCCAGCAGATTAGTCTGCGACGCGATCTTTTCGATCAGGTGAATGACGGCGCCGATGCGGCCGGCGGCTTCGATCAGGCTGGTCACCACGTCGTCGGCCTGCCGCGCTTCCTCGACCGCGGCACCGGCGATGTTGGTGGATTCATTAACCTGGGCGCTGATGCTGGCCACCGAACTGGTCAGTTCCTCGACCGCGGCGGCGACCAGATTGACGTTGACGCTGGCTTCCTCGGTGGCGGCGGAGCCTTGGGTGGCATGCTGACGCGTTTGCAGCGACACATCGGCCACGGCCATGGCGTTGCTTTGCACCAACTCGGCCTCGGCGACCACGTGGTGGACCACGTCCATCACCGTGCTTTCGAAGTTTTGCGCCAGATTGTTCATGGCCTCGCGCTTCGCCTGTTCGGCATGCTGATGTTCGTGTTCCTGCGCCGCGCGCAGATGATCCATCTCGATGGCGTTATCCTTGAAGACCTGAACCGCCCGCGCCATGTCGCCCACTTCGTCGTGGCGGCCGATGGCGGGGACATCGACGGTTTTATCGCCGCCGGCCAGGGCGACCATGGTGGCGGTCAACGAACGGATCGGCTTGGCGATCGATGCGCCGATGACGATGGCGCAGGAAATTCCCAGCAAGATGGCCAAAATCGGCATCAAAACCGCCTGGGTGCGGCCACTGGCCAAAGCATCGCGGGCATTGGCCTGGGTCTGGTCCTGGGTGGTGGCGAATTCCGTCACCACTTGGCTGACGGCGCTCAGCAAGCGGTCCAGCACCAGACGGCTATCGGCTTGGGCGGCTTGCAGGCTTTGATTGCCTTCGGTCGCCTCACTCAGGCCACTGCTGAAGGTTTCGACGCCGGGCTTCATGGAGGCCAGGAATTTCTGTAAGCGGGGAATGGTAACCTGTGCCGACAAGCCGGCCAGGGATTCTTTCAACCGCACCAATTCATCACTGGCGGCAGTGGCGTCATTGGGGTCGAAAGTCGAGAGATAGCGGGCCGTCAACATCCGGGTCGCCTGCAAGGATTGCTGCATGCGCAACGCAGGTTGCGGCAACGATGAATCGCCGCTGGCCAGGGAAAGGTCAACCACGGCCATGGCGGTGGTATTAAGCTGGGCGCCGGACAGATAGGTCTTGCCTTGGCCTTCGCGGCGCTTGGCCACGGCGGCGACCACCCGTTCGAACGCGGCGCGGTAATCCTTGGCGGCTTGCTGGATCGCCCCAATCCGTGCCGGATCGCCCCCATGCTGGGTCAGGCGATCCAAACCGGCCAAAGCTTGTTCGAAAGAGGCCAATTCGTCCTTGGCGGCGGCCAGGGTATTTTCCGTTTGCAGCACCACATAGGCCAGCACAACACGGTCCAGCCGCTCGCTGAGTTGGGCCAGTTGGGCGGTATCCATGGCATCGCGCCCGGTTTCCATCACATGGTCCAACTGGCGGTCGATGATCCCGACATAGCGGACGAATTGGACGCCGAGAAAGGCGATCAACGACAGCACGACCAGAAAGCCGACGACGATTTTCTGACGAACCCGAAGGCGCGAGAATATGCCAAGGAAAGCGGCGCTATCGCTCATATCAAGTACTTTCAGCTAATGACCGGAAGAGGGGGAAGACGCGCCGGCCGGTGTGGTCGGCGCGTCCTGCCTAAGACGGCAAGGCTTACTTGACGTTCTTGATCGCGGTGATCTTTTCCATGGTGAATTCCTTGGCATACTTCTCATAGAAGGGCTTGAGCGCCGCTTCGAAAGCCGCCCGGTCGAAATCGGCGCCGGCGGTGATCTGAATGCCCGAGGTCTTCAACGCGGCCATGCCGTCTTCGTCCCGCTTGCGGACAAAAGCGCGCGAAGCCTTGCCACCGGCCTTGGCGGCGGCGATGAAAGCCTTTTGCACATCCGGCGGCAAAGCATCGAAGGCGTCCTTATTGATCAGGATCGCCGCCGGCGCATAGGTGTGGTTGGACAAGGTGATATACTTCTGCACTTCTTGCAGCTTCGATCCGACGATGGTGGTCACCGGATTTTCCTGGCCATCGGCCCGGCCGCTTTGCAGGGCCGGATAAAGCTGGGCGAAGGGCAGCGGGAAGGTTTCCGCCCCCAAGGTGCTGAAAGCGTCCTTATAGATGTCGCTTTCCGACAGGCGGATCTTCAGCCCCTTGATGTCGGCAGGGCTCTTGATCGGGCGCACCGAATTGGTCAACTGACGAAAGCCGTTTTCAGCCCAAGCCAAGCCCACGGTGTCCTGAGCCAGGAAAGATTGCAGCAATTCGGTGCCGATGGCGCCATCCAGCACCGCGTCGGCATGGGCGGTGTCGCGGAACAGCAGCATCAGGTCAAGGATGCCGACCTTGGGATTGAATTGAGCCAAGGCGCCGCCCGACGAGGAAACCACCATGTCGATGGTGCCAAGCTTGACGCCATCCAGCATGGCCTTGCCCGAGCCCAGGGCGCTGGCCGGAAACTCTTCCAGCTGATAGGCGCCGCCGGTGCTTTTCTTCAGTTCCTCGTTCATCACGCGGACGGCTTCGCTGAACTGAGAGCCCTTGGGCAGGACGTGCCCAACCTTCAGGGTCTGCCCAGCCTGGGCGGCACTGGCGGCAAACAAGCCGAGAGCGGCCAGGATCGTGCAGGAAAAACGGTTCATTATCACCTCCGGCGATTAACGCGAGCCTTATATGGTTACGTATTTTTACGCGTATAGTTCTTCGCGCACAATACGGTTAATACGATCTATGGCCGGTGGATAAACTCTATAATAATTATTAAATTCAAGCTTCTATTTCTATTAGGTGTTAATCCAACAATATAATTGTCGATGTTTCGTGTGGTTGATGTGTGCCGCTGCGGCTAGGAATGTTGTTGCTAAAAAAGTGTTAAAGTTTTCATCTGATCGTTTATTGGTTGTTTTCTTTGCTGTTGATTTCAGTTCTTGAATCGCTGTGGGTTTATCGTCCCATTAGGGGCTTCGCTCATCAAACGCGACAGCATCGCCCCGCCGCACAGCGTGGCCGCGATAACCACAACGCAGCCATGCCATCCATAAAGGGGCCAAAGCAGGCCGGGGATCACCGCTCCCAGGCTTCCGCCCAGATAAAAGCAACAGACATATAATCCGGCGGCGGCGCCGGGGCTGAAGCGGGCTGTGCGGCCGACATAGCCCAAGGCCAGGGATTGGCAAAGGAAGATGCCGATGATGAAGACGCAGATTCCGGCCATCACCGCGGGCACCATCGGGATCAGCAACAAGCCCAGCCCGGTCAGACAGATGGCGATGGCGGCGGCGATGGCTGGCCGCAGGGCAAGCCGGCGCAACAGGCGACCATTCATCGGGGCCATGGCGGCCCCCAAAGGATAGACCAGGAAGACCAGGCCGATTTCCGCCGGTCCCAGGTTGAAGGGCGGCTGGGCCAGATGAAAACCGACATAAGACAAGGTGCCGGTCATGGCGAACAGCACCGTCGCCCCGAACAAAGCGGCGGAGCGGATACGAAAATCCTTGGCGTGACGCCAGGTCGCCCCCAGATGGGCAGAGAAGCGGCTGTCCGGTTGCGGCGTATCGGCCGGCAACCAGTGCTGGATCACCGGCAGGCACGCCAGCGACAACACCGCCAGGGCGGCGAAGCCGGCTTGCCAACCGAAAAGCTCGCCGAACAGGCCGGCGACGAAGCGGCCGGCAAAGCCGCCCATGGCCGAGCCGCCGACGAACACCCCCATGATGGCGGCGGAAGCGGGGCCGGTCCAACGTCCGGTGATGAAGGCGACGGCCCCGGTCAACAAGGCTGGCAGGGCCATTCCCTGGGCGAAACGGGCCACCAGCACCTGATCAAGGGTCTGACACAGCACCAGGGCCAGGGTCAGTGGCCCCAATGCCGCCAGAGCCGCCAGCATGGCGCGCTTGCGGCCGAAACGGTCGGTCAGCGGCCCGGCCAACGGCGCCGCCACCGCCACCGCCAAGGTGGTGGCGCCGATCACCGTGCCGGTGGCGGCGACCGAGGTTCCCAGCGCCGCCGCCATGCGCGGCAAGACCGATTGCGGCGCGTATAAAGGCAGAAAAGCTGAGAACCCCAACAAGAAGACCGCGACCCTTTCTCGGGCACTTATGGTCATGCGGCGATCCGTCCTCCCCGATCCTCGTCAATCTGGTTGATCATGACGCGCATGCCGTCGGGGCCATATTGGCGGATGATGGTGTCGATGCCGGTGGCCGCTTTCCAGAAGCTTTTGTGGTTGCGGACACTGGCCTGACGGTCGATGACCGCTTCGATCAGGCACGGGCCGCCGCCGCCATTGGCTTCGGACAAAGCGCTGTCGAAGCTGCTGAGGTCGTCGGCGCTCCAGTGCCGCCAGCCGGCGGCGCGGGCGGCCATGCCGATATTGACGGTGGGGGGCGACAGGAAGTCGTTGTATTCCTTTATTCCGGCCGTCGGCAGGTAATCGAAGATGGCGCCGCCGCCATTGTTGAGCACCACCAAGGTGATGTTCAGGTCGTGGGCCAATTGCAGGCTGCCGACATCGTGGGAAAAGGCCATGTCGCCGATCATCGCCACCATGGGCAGATGACGTTGGGCGGCGGCGACTCCCAGCAAGGTGGCGATGGAGCCGTCGATGCCGTTGGTGCCGCGATTGGCCAGCAGGCGCAGATGCTTGGCGCTTAGGCCGGAAAAGCTGTCGAAGTCGCGGATGCTCATGGAATTGCCGGAGAAAATGGTGGCGCCAGGGGCGGCGGCGCCAATCAGACGGCGGATGATCGGCGCTTCCCACAGGCTGTTTTCGCTGGCGGCGCTGGCCAGCATATCGACATAGCGTTCGCAGGCGGCAAAGGATTGCAGCCAATCTGCCGGCGCTTGGGCGACGCCACCGCGGGCGGAGACGCCGCGGCAGAACGACGAGGGGTCCGAGCGCAACAGACGCGTTACCCGCAGCAGCGGATCGGCCCAGCGCACCGACGGGTCGACGATGATGTAATCGGTGGCCTTGGATTCCTGCAACCAGCTGAGTACCGGCTTGGCCGTGGGCGGGCCGCCGAAGCTGATCACCCATTCCGGCTGATGGCTGGCGGCGAATTCGTGCGAGCGCAAAAAGGCGTCGGCGCGCGAAATGACGCAAACGTCGTCGGGAACGTCAAAGCGCAAATTGCTCAGCGGATCGGTGATGATCGGGCAACCGGTGGCGCGGGCCAGATCATGCACCGCCGCGGCAAAACCCTCGTCGTCGATTTCGGTGGCGCCGCAGACGATGACGCCGCGCCGGCCGGAAATGGTCTGGGCGACATCCATGATGTCTTCCAGTTGCGGCCGGATCACCGAGCGGGTGATGGTCGGCGGCGCGACGGTGGGGTGCTTGATCCGGGTCTGGGGGATCAGCGGGTCACGGAACGGCATGTTGACATGCACCGGACCTGGTGACGGCCACAGGCTTTGTTCATAAATGCGCGAGGCCAGCGGCTGCAACGAATCGATGCTGCCATCGGGGAGCGGCAGATGGTGCGAGGCGCGCACATGCGGGCCGAAAACGCGGATCTGGTCGATGGCCTGGGCCGAGCAACGATCCTGGTTTTCCGGGGCCCGATCGGCGGTCAGCAAGATCAGCGGCGTCATTCCCGACGACGCTTCCATCACCGCCGGGTACCAATGGCCGGTGGCCGAACCCGAGGTGCAGATGAGGATGGTCGGCTTGCGGGTCGAGCGCGCCAAGCCCAAGGCATAAAAGGCGGCCGAGCGTTCGTCGATGATGACGGTGACCCGCAAGCTGGCATTGGCCCGACAGGCCAAAGCCAAAGGCGCCATTTGCGCGCCCGGCGACATCACCGCGTGGACGCAGCCATTGGCGACCAACGAGTCGATCAGAACCGCCGCCCAGCGGAAATTGTGTTCGGCATCGGCCTGAACCACACCGCGAAACGTCGTGTTGTCCGTCTCGGCGATTTTGGTCGTCGAGGCGAGTGCCGCTACCTTCATATGCCCATTTTCCATGCCAAAAGACCCCACACCAAGGGACAGATCGCCGCCCATGCCACGCTCCGATTGCTGAATAGATAGTTGGGTTTCCGGCTTCCGAGATGGACTTCTGCACAGCCTCGGGTGTTGCCGGCGCTTGGTATATCGCAATGCAATATAAAATCTCAACACATTTTATCGCAAAGCGACACAAAATGTCACTGCATACAATCACAAATGGTCTATTTAGAGTTTAGGCCGGAAGTATGGCATTTGGTGTGCGCAAAATTTGCGCATTAGCCATGACAACCTAGCGTTACAAAAAGAGAAACAAGCCTGTTTCCGCGGTTGTCGCGGCAAGGATGGGGATCACCAACCGCCATCCCGGTGATATCCGGCGAAACGTTCGGCCAGGAAGTCCAGGAACAGACGGACTTTGGCCGAAAGCAGGTGGCGCTGTTGATAGATGGCGTGGATGTCGGCGGCCTCGCCGGACCAATCGGGCAGCACCCGGACCAACTCGCCGCTGCGCAGATAGGGGGCGATATCCCATTCCGAACGCAACAAGACGCCGTGGCCCTTAAGGGCCCAATCCACCGCCACCTCGCCATGATTGGCGCTCAGACGGCCTTTGACCTTGATGTTGCTGTGCAGGGCGCCGGCCACCAGCCGCCAGGTGTTGAAGGCGCGGTCATTCTCGCGGATGACGATGCAATCATGCGTGGTTAAGTCGTGCGGGGCCAGGGGCGGAGGACGGCGGTCGAGATAAGCCGGGGCGGCGCATAAAATGCGCCGATTGCTGGCGATCTTGCGGGCCAGCAGGCCGGAATCGGCGCCTAATCCGAAGCGGATGCCGACATCCATGCCCTCGGCGACCAGATCCAGCGGGCGGTCGCTGAGGTGCAATTGCACATCGACCAGAGGGTACAAGGCGATGAAGTCGGACACCGCCGGCCCCAGATGGCGGCGGCCGAAACCAAAGCCGGCGCTCAGACGCAGCAAGCCGCGCGGGGTTTGGTGGGCCGCGGTCAAGGCATGCTCAAGTTGCTCGATGTCGTGCAAGATGCGCTGGCCTTGCTCCAGGTAATGTTCGCCCTCGGGGGTCAGGCTTTGCCGGCGGGTGGTGCGGTTGAGCAGACGGATTCCCAGCCGCGCTTCCAATGCGGCCAGTCGGCGGCTGACCGCCGGCGGTGACAAGCCAAGCTGCTGCGCCGCCGCCGTCAGGCTGGAATGTTGGCAGAGGGTGACGAAGAAGGCGATGTCCAGACTGTTGTCCATTATTGCGTTCCGCGCATGAGTAAATAAAAAAATAGGCCATTTTTCCAATCCATGGCGTGAATATGCTGACCCTCGATCCCGTTGTCGAGGCCGCCGATGTCATTTTCCCTGATCCCTGTCTTGTTGATTTCATTGCCGTTGGGGGCGCTGCTCGGCTTTTTTGGCGGGCTGTTCGGCATTGGCGGCGGCATTATCGCCATTCCGGTGCTGGCGTTGGGCTTCGGTCTTGATCAGGCCACCGCCCAAGGCACCGCCCTGGTGATGATGGTGCCTAATCTGCTGGTCGGCTGGTGGCGTTATGCCCGCCATAACCCGGTGTCGTTGCCCCAGGCGGCGGCGGTGGCGGTGGTCGGTTCGGCCACCACCTGGGGGATGGCGCATTTCGCCCAGGCGCTTGACCAGGGGATATTGCGCGGCTTGTTCGCCTTATTCCTGCTGTTCGTCGCCGGGCGGATGATCGTGTGCAATCCGGTTGCCGAAGCGGCGCCGGTTCGGCGCAACCAACGTCTGCTGCCGCTGGTCGGGGTGGTCGGCGGGGCGTCCATGGGGTTGTTGGGAGTGGGGGGCGGTCTGATGGCGACGCCGCTGCTGACCGGTTGGTTCGGCCTGCGTCAGCGGGTGGCTCAAAGCTTTGCCTTGGCCTTGGTGGCGCCGTCCTCGGTGTTCGCGTTAGGCGCCTACGCGCAAAATCAACGGGTGGATTGGACCATGGGCAGCGCCTTGGCGGTAGGAGGCGTCGTCACCGTTGCCGCGGGTGTCAATCTGGCCCATCGCTGGCCCGAACGCACCTTGCGCCGGGCCTTTGGCTGGATGATGGCGGCAACATCGGTGTGGCTGGTGATCAGTCAGCACCTGCTTGGACGTTAAGCACCGAGGCGGCTTGTTTGACCACTTCGGTGAAATCAGCCAAAGGCGCAAAGGGACCGGCGGTCAGCATCAGATTATCGACCAGAGCGAAATCCTCGACGATCATGCCGTGCTGCTGACAAAACGAACGGCCGTCTTCGTCGCGTTGATGCTCGACCCGGTCGATATAGGGCCGGGTTTCCTCGCACCAGGAAAATACCGGCTTGCCCAAGGCTTCGGCATAGCCCATTTCCCAAGCGGTGCCGGCATCGGCGCCAGGGCCGCGAAACGGCGAGATACAGGCGATTACCCCGTCGCAGGCTCTGATCTTGTCCACATTGGCTTGGCGGATGGCGGCGGCTTGCTGTTCGCGCGGCAATGCCGTCCAATCGGCCGCGCCATCCAGCGGCGCGACGCCATCCAGGCCATGCTCGGCGCAAATTTCCTTGAGATACTGGAACAACGCCTGGGCCGCCGGATGAAACACCGCCGGGCCGGCAAGATAAAGGGTGGGTTTGCGGGTCATGGGATCGCCTTGCAATGGGGGGGACATGCTGCCGCAAGCGGGGGCGGGTGCCAAGAGGCTATGCCCGGTCGAAAAGACACTTTAAATATGCCGCAAGAGTCAGATCGGAGAATGCGCGATGACCTGTAAAATCTGTGGAACCGAGGCGGGCGAGGCCGATCATTGCAGCGAACATTGTCGCCTTAAGCTCGAATGTCTGCGCATCGCCTGGGATCGCGCCGCCAAGATGGTGGGGGTCAACGGCTATTATGACCGCCGTTACCGCGAACATCTCCGCAATCACAATACGCGCGGCGCCAATACCATGCGCAAGGAATGGGAAACCGCCCGCGCCCGGTTGGGGGAGCGGCCTTAGGGGCTCCGGCTTTACAATCGGCGCAACAGCCAGGCGGCGATCAGGTTGAGGGCGGCCAAGCCCAGGAATAGATCGGTGATCCCGATTCCGGCGGCCAGCAAGGCGGCGCAGGCGAGGCTGGAAAAGACCATGAAGATGGCATTGGCCACATTATTGGCGGCGACTACGCGGGCGCGGAACGTTTCGGCGCTGCGGGTCTGAAGGATGACGTAAAGCGGCACGATATAGATGCCGCCGCAGATGGAAAAAGCCAGCAGATCGGCGAGGACACGCCAGAATGACGGCGTCGCCAGGACGGTGGCAAGGCCGCGCAAGGGGCCGCCGTCGCCGCTGGCATTGGCGGCGGCGAAGTACAGATCGGTGGCGAACAGGCTCATGCCCAGGGCGGCCCAGGGGACGTGGCGGGTGGAAATCTCGCCCTTGAGCAGCCGCCCGCACAGGATCGAGCCCAGGCCGATGCCGATGGAGAACATGGTTAGCATCAGCGTCACCACCGGGCCGTCAGCGTTCAGGCTGTCCTTGGCGAAGGCGGGGAACTGGGTCAGATAGGTGGCGCCGACCAGCCAAAACCAGGAAATCCCCAAGATTGCGGCCATTAAATCGGGATGGCCGCGCACCAAGCGCCACAAAGCGACATTGGGGCCGATCAGGCCGATGCCGATGCTGACCTGGCGGTCGCCGCCATGGGCTTTGGGCAGCCGCAACGAAGCGGCGAAGCCCATGATCGCTAGCGCCATCATGGTGACGGTGACCCAGATTTCCCCATCTTCCATCAGGGCCAGGGTGCCGCCGCCGATGGTGCCCAGCAGGATGGCCAGGAAGGTTCCGCCCTCGATCAGGGCGTTGCCGCCGATCAATTCATTGTCTTTCAGGTATTCCGGCAGCACCGCGTATTTGATTGGGCCGGTGAAGGTGGATTGAAGTCCCAGCAGGAACAAGGCGGCCAGCATCAGCGGCACGGATCCGGCCAGCAAAGCGGCGGCGCCGATGGCCGAAATAACGATTTCCGCCGCTTTCCAGGTCTTCATCAGCCGGCTTTTCTCGAAACGGTCCGACATTTCCCCGGCCAGGGCGGAAAACAGGAAAAAGGGGGCGATGAACAAGCCCGCCGCCACTGTCGCCAGGATTTTCGGCTCCATTCCGGCTTGGCCGCCCAGCTTGTAGATCACCAGCATGATCAGCGCGTTTTTGAAAAAATTATCGTTGGCGGCGCCGAGGAACTGGCCGACGAAGAGCGGCCAGAAACGCCGCCGGGTCAACAGCGCAAAGGGGCGGTCATCCATGGTCGTCACTCCAATATCCGTTCCTTGTATGGCCGGCGACCAGGGCGCGCAATTGGCCATGCACGGCGCGGGCAGCGGAAGAAAGGGGCTGACCGCTGGCATGGGCCAGGGAAATGGTGCGCTCGATTGCCGGGCGGAAAATGGGAATGATATCCAGTCGGGCGGCGATGTCGCCATGGCGGGCGAAGCGCTGCGACAAAATGGTGTAGCCGATGCCGTCGGCGACCAATGTCTTGATCTGGTCAAGCGCGTCCAATTCGACAATGACGTTGGGCGGTCGGCGGCGGATGGTGGCGGCCCGCTCGACTTCCTCGCGCACGCCGTGGGGGCGTGACGGCATGATCAGCGGCAAAGCCAGCACGCTTTCCATATCGATGCGGTCGCGGCCGCGCAGGTCGGGCGATGCCTTGGCGCCGACCAGACACAAGCTTTCACGGGCCAGGAATTCCGCCGTCAATCCGGCCGGCGGTTCGATGCCGAACACCACCGCCATGTCCACCTCGCCCGACAAGATCCATTCCTGCATATGTCCGGACAGCGATTCGACCACCCGCAACCGAATGTCGGGATAGTGTTCGCGGATCAGTTTGACCAAGGGGACGGTCAGGATGGTCCCCAAGCTGGTGGGGATGCCGATGACCGCCGGCCCGGCCGGCGCCGCCTCGATTCCACGGACGTCGTCGATCAGGTCGTTCATCATGGTTTGCAAGGTTTGCGCCCGTTGGGCCAGTCGGGTTCCGGCTTCGGTCGGCACCACGCCGCGACTGGTGCGGTGGAGCAGGGGGCAGCCGAATTCGGCTTCCAACCGTTTCAGATGCAGGCTGAGCGCCGGTTGCGCCACCCGCAACACCGTCGCCGCCCGCGACAGCGAGCCCTGTTCGCAGATCGAGAGAAAATAGCGCAGCTGGCGCAAATCCATGGCCCGCCCCCATAACGAAACTATATGGCAGGCATAGCAAATATCTTTTTCCAATGATAGCGCGTTTGCGGCAGCCTTAGGGGCAACGATAAAGCCTTAGGAGATGATCCGTGCAAAGCTTCCAGTGGGACGACGCCTTCCTGATCGAGGACCAACTGTCCGAAGACGAAAAGATGATCCGCGATGCGGCCCGGGCCTATTGCCAGGACAAGCTGCAACCCCGGGTGATTTCGGCCTTCCGCCAGGAACGCTTTGACCGCGAGATCATGACCGAGATGGGCGAATTGGGCCTGTTGGGGCCGACGGTGCCGGAAGAATACGGCGGACCGGGCGTCAATCACGTCGCCTATGGCCTGATCGCCCGTGAAGTCGAACGTGTGGATTCCGGCTATCGCTCGGCCATGAGCGTGCAATCGTCGCTGGTCATGCATCCCATCCATGCCTATGGCAGCGAAGAGCAGAAGAAAAAGTGGCTGCCCAAGCTGGCCACCGGCGAAGTCATCGGTTGTTTCGGTCTGACCGAGCCGGATTCGGGGTCGGACCCGGCCAGCATGCGCACGCGGGCGAAAAAGGTTGATGGCGGTTATCTGCTGACCGGCCAGAAAATGTGGATCACCAATTCCCCCATCGCCGATATCGCCGTGGTCTGGGCCAAGTCGGAAGCCCATGACGGCAAGATCAAGGGCTTCATCGTCGAACGCGGCGCCACCGGCTTTTCCACCCCGAAGATCGAGGGCAAGTTGAGCTTGCGCGCTTCGGTCACCGGCGAGATCGTCTTGGACGAAGCCTTTGTTCCCGAAGAAAACCTGCTGCCCAATGCCTCGGGTCTGGCGGGTCCCTTTGGCTGTTTGAACAAGGCGCGTTACGGCATCGCCTGGGGCGTGATCGGCGCCGCCGAGTTCTGCTGGCACGCCGCGCGTCAATACACCTTGGATCGCAAGCAGTTCGGTCGGCCGCTGGCCGCCAATCAGTTGGTCCAGTTCAAACTGGCCAACATGCAGACCGACATCGTCTTGGCCATGCAGGCCGCCTTGCGCGTCGGCCGGATGATGGACGAAGGCACTTGGGCGCCGGAAGCGGTGTCGCTGATCAAGCGCAACAATTGCGTCAAGGCGCTGGACATCGCCCGCGTCGCCCGCGACATGCACGGCGGTAACGGCATTGCCGACGAATTCCAGGTCATTCGCCACATGGTCAATCTGGAAACGGTCAATACCTATGAAGGCACCCAAGACGTCCATGCGCTGATCCTGGGCCGGGCCCAGACCGGTATTCAGGCGTTTTCATGAGCGGTCCGCTTTCTCACCTGCGCATCCTTGATCTGTCCCGTGTTCTGGCCGGCCCGTGGGCCGGTCAGATGCTGGCCGATCTTGGGGCCGAGGTCATCAAGGTGGAAAAACCCGAGGGCGGCGACGACACCCGCGCTTGGGGGCCGCCCTTCGCCGAGGGCGGCGAAAGCGCCTATTACCTGTCGGCCAATCGCGGCAAGCGTTCGGTGGCCATCGACATGGCCACCGCCGAGGGCCAGGAATTGATCCGCGCCCTGGCGGCCAAGTCCGATGTGGTGCTGGAAAACTTCAAGGTCGGCGGCTTGGCCAAGTATGGTCTGGATTATGCCGCGCTTAAGGCGGTCAAGCCTGACCTGATCTATTGTTCGATTACCGGTTTCGGCCAAACCGGTCCCTATGCGGCGCGGGCCGGCTATGATTTCCTGATCCAGGGCATGGGCGGCTTGATGAGCTTGACCGGCGATGCCAAGGGCGAACCGATGAAGGTGGGGGTGGCGCTGACCGACATCTTCACCGGCATGTATGCCAGTGTCGCCGTGCTGGCGGCGTTGGCCCATCGCGACCGCAGCGGCCAGGGCCAGCATATCGATTTGGCGTTGTTGGATGTGCAGGTGGCGGTGTTGGCCAATCAGGCCAGCAATTATCTGGTTGGCGGCATGATTCCGCAGCGCCTGGGCAATTCCCACCCCAACATCGTGCCCTATCAGGCCTTTGCCACTCAAGACGGTCACGCCATCTTGGCGGTGGGCAATGATGGGCAGTTCGCCCGCTTTTGCGCCGTCGCCGCCCGGCCGGATTTGGCCGAGGATTGCCGCTTCGCCACCAATGTGGAGCGGGTGCGCAATCGCGACATCTTGGTGCCGCTGCTCAAGGATGTGATGACGACGCGGAGTACCGCCGCCTGGATGACGGCGTTGGAGGCGGCGGGGGTGCCGTGCGGGCCGATCAACACCTTGGATCAGGTGTTCGCCGATCCCCAGGTGCGCCATCGGTCCATGGTGGTGTCGGTGCCGCATGCGCAGGCCGGTCACGTCGATCTGGTCGCCAATCCCATCCATTTGTCGGAGACGCCGATCACCTATGATCGGGCGCCGCCCCTGTTGGGAGCCGACACCACGACGGTTTTGACCGAATTGTTGGGGCTGAGCGTCGCTGAACGCGACGGCTTGCGGAACCGGGGGGTGATCGGCGGGTGATTGCCGGCTTGGGAAAGGTGCGTGTATGATCCCGTCCGCGATGAAGCGGACCTTCAAGGGGGCGGGCATGCGTTTGAGTTTGGTGGTGGCAGCCTTGGCGCTGGCGTTGTCCGGCTGCGGCTCCGCGCCGGAACCGCAAGCGACGGCGGCCAAGACCGCCCGTCCGGACATGGCTGGACGACCGAGTCTGAGCGGTGACTGGATGAGCGGCGCACGCTCCTATCGCTGGGGGGGAAGCAGTTTTTCCTCGGGGCCGGCGCTGATGGCTGTGGTCAATGATCGCATCGCCCGTCACATGACCTTGATTTCGACGCCGACCACCAATGTCGCCGCGTTGCGGGTTTTGTTGCCGCTGCCCGGCGGCGGCGACGCGGTGGTGGCCGAAGCCAGCCGGCAATTGGACATGGCTCGTATCGAGGCGATCCGTGCTGTCGGCATGTTCAAATCGGTGCGGGTGGAATTGACCGGTCGGGACAAATTCAAGGCGCGCGGTCACGATTACGTCTTGTTGCTGGAAAATGGGCAATGGCGGCTGAAAAACGGGAACGGCCTGGAAACGGTGGTTGACGATGGCGCCGATCTGACCGCGTTTCTGGATAATCTGGCCGCCGGCCTGGACCGGTTGCAAGGCGGCGGCGACTGGGCGGCAGTCTTGACGGTGGGGCCGTCGGGCCATGGCGTGCAGTTCCAAGGGCGCGAATATCTGTCGATGTTGCGGCTGAACGACGCATTCGATACCGCCAACGCTGAATTACTGAGGAAAATCAAGCCGACCGACAAGCCATTGGGCGGGCGGGCCTTGCTCGTCATTCCGACCATGGGGGCCAGCGACATTCAGTTGCGGCCGGGTGAGGATTTGGCGCTGCTGGACACCGCCCGCCAAGCCTATCGGCTGTCGCTGGACAAGCGCGTCGCCCGCTTCGTCGCCGCGTCCAAGGTGTTTTCCTTCGTCGCGGTGGAATTCGGCAATGATCCTGAACCGGCGCAAGGGGCGTTCGATTGGGTGCTCTGGCGCATGCCGGATGCCATGTCGTGGTCGGCGCGTGGCCGCGATGGCGTTGTGATGTCGGTGGTTCTGCCGATCTTGCCCGACGATTTCGCCGGCCAACTGATCCAGGCGATGACACCGCCGCCACCACCGCCCGCCGCCGAACCCGAGTCGATGCCGTCGGTTGGCGATCCGGTCACCGATGCGGGCGGCGAAATCATTATTCCCCCCCTTCCCTTGCCGCAGGAACCGCAGCAGTGACCGCAATGCCTTGGCTGAAACCCGCCGTCGAATATGGCCCCCTGGCCGTTTTCGTCGCTGTCTATTTTTCCCAGGGGCTGATGCCGGCGACGGTGGCGTTGATGATCGCCACCGTCATCGGAGTTGGAATGTCCTGGTTGGTCACCCGCAAGGTGCCGTTGATGCCGGTGGTCACCGCCGTCATCGTTTTGGTCTTCGGCGGCCTGACCTTGTGGTTGAACGATGAAAACTTCATCAAGATGAAGCCGACCATCATCTACGCCCTGTTCGCCATCGTCATCGGCGGCGGGCTGGCGCTGGGTAAAAGCGTGCTGAAAAAGGTTCTCGGCCACGCCGTCAGCATGGACGAAGCCGGCTGGCGGAGTTTGTCGGTGCGGGTGGCGCTGTTCTTTGCCGCCATGGCGGTGGCCAACGAGGTGGTCCGCCACGTCATGACCACCGATCATTGGGTGCTGTGGAAGATGCCGGGCAGTCTGATCATCACCTTGGTCTTCATGATGGCGCAAGGTCCGTTGATCCTGCGGCATCAGCTGGACCAAGAAAAAACATAAACGCTGTCACGCCCTTGCCGGCTGGCGCGTCATGAAGGCGTATCTGAACCATAAGGATCGCCATGATGAACACCCGTTTCGATATCGCCGCCCTGGCGGCTTCGGCCTATCAGGGCCTGTATGCCGTTTCCGAAACCCTGGCTCAATCCAGCCTGGGCGCGGGTTTCAAGCATCTGATTGATTTGCGGGTGTCGCAAATCAACGATTGTCATTTCTGCCAGAACCTGCACCGGGAATGGGGCGTGCGCGACGGGGTGTCGGCGGCGCGTTTGGAGGCGGTGGCCACGTGGCCGACCGCGCCGGAATTCACCGCGGCCGAACGCGCCGCCTTTGCCTGGGCCGAGACCTTGACCCGGCAGCAGGAAGCGAATGTCGAGGCCTTGTTGGCCGATCTGCGCAGCCATTGGTCCGAACAGGCCATTGCCGAACTGACCATGATCGTCGCGGTGATCAATGCCTGGAATCGGGTCGGCATCTCGGCTTATGCGCACTGAACCGGCCCTTGCCGATTTTCTTGGCCAGCGGCCGCGCTTGCGGCTGCTGGCCTATCGGCTGCTGGGCAGCGCCAGCGAAGCTGACGACGTGGTGCAGGATGCCTGGTTGAAATGGTGTCGGGTGGCGGACGGGGTCGATGATCCCGCCGCCTTTCTCACCACCCAGGTCACCCGATTGGCGCTGGATCGGCTGCGCACCGCGCGTCGCCGCGCCGCTTTGGGGGCACAATGGCTGCCCGAGCCGTGGGTCGAGCCGGTGGCGGCGGATGAATTCGACCTTTCCACCGGCCTGTTGCTGTTGCTTGAGCGCCTGACCCCGGATCAGCGGGCGGTCTATGTCCTGCGTGAAGCCATGGATCTGGATTTTGCCGAGATCGCCACCATTGTTGAAAAGAATGTGGCGACCTGCCGTCAAATCATGAGCCGGGCGCGGGTGGGGCTGAAGGGAGAGCCCCGCTTCGCCTGGGATGCGGAGCAGACCGCCACCGTGGTGCGCCGCTTCGCCGCCGCCTGCGATCAGCGCGACTATACCGCCCTGGTGGCATTGTTAGGGGGGGAAGCCCGCTTGATCAGTTATGCCGGCAAGAACGGCAAAGCCGCGCTGAACCCAATCTTGGGACCCGACCGGATCAGTCGTTTCCTGCTGGGGGTGCGCCGCAAGTTTCTGCCCGCCGATTTTCGCTTGCGCCAAATTACCGTCAACGGCCTGCCGGGGCTGAGTGGCGAAAGCGACGGGCAGGTGCGGTGGATGCTGAGTTTCGGCGTCGCCGACGACCGCATCCACCGTATCTACCTGCAAGCCGATCCTGATCTGTTGTCAGGAGCGGGGGCTCAGACCACATCCCGGTGATCGGAACCGATCACCGGCGCCCAAGCGGCGGGCGGATTTCTCCGAAACCCTTGCTGCCCGCGGCATAAGCCGCGCGGCCCCTTGGGCCTCACCAACTCTCGATGAGCTCCTCTCACCGGGATTTGGTCTCAGACCACCTGACCTTCGGTCAGGATCCGTTCCAGCGCGGCGACGCCGGCCGGCAGATCCAGCTTGGCGCCATGGGCTTTCAGGCTGGAGCCGAAGGCGTGCAGGGTGCGGAAAATGGTGTGAGCATGGCATTGCTCCCCCATTTGGCCGATGCGCAAGATATCCAGGCCGAAGGCGCCCGAGATTTCCACCCGGTGCACCTGCGACATGTGGCGGCGGACATCGTCGGGCGACACGCCCTCGGGCACCTTGATGCCGACCACCGAATTCAGCCGCGCTTCTTCCTTGACCAGTAATTCCAGGCCCATGGCCTCGACACCGCCTTGTAGCGCCAGCGAACATAATTCGTGACGGTGGAAGCGGGCCGGCAAGGTTTCGCTACAGATCAGCCGCAACGCTTCGTGAATGGCCATGATCCCCGATACCGGGGCGGTATAGTGATAGGAATTCTTGTTCCAGAACCGATCGGCCAGCCGGGCATCCAGGCACCAATGCGCCATCGGGGCGTTGCGGCCCTCGATGCGTCGCCACGCCTGATCGGAAAAGGCCAGCAGCGAGACGCCGGGAATGGATGACAGGCCCTTTTGTCCGCCGGTGATCAGGGCGTCGACGCCCCATTCATCCATGTCCAGACGCATGGTCGACAGCGTGCAGACGGCGTCGACGACCATCAGGCAGTCATGTTCGCGGGCGATGACGCAGATTTCCGGCAGATAGCGATTCCACACGGTATTGGACGTTTCGCCCTGAACGATGGTCAGCAGCGTCGGGCGATGTGCGCGGATGGCCGCTTCCACCTGATCGGGGCGGGCGGGCTCGCCACTGGCGATTTCCAAGATAACCACGTCGGCTTGGCAGCGTTCGGCCATTTCGGCCAGGCGACGGCTGAAATAGCCGTTGCACACCGCCAGCACCTTGGTGCCGGGCTCGACCAGATTGCACACCGCCATCTCCATGGCGGCCGAGGCCGGGCCGGCGACGCCGAGAATCTGTCCCGACTGGGTTTGGAAGACATAGCGGGCCATGGCTTTGACCTGTTCGACCACCCGGTTCATGGTCTCGCCCAGGTGATTGATGACGATGGAATTGGCCTGGGCCACCTTGGCCGGAATTGGCACCGGGCCTGCCCCCATCATCAGCAGGGGTTCATCGGGCAAAATACGATCGAGCGGGACGACGGACGGCGGCGGGTAGCGCATGGTTTCCTGTTCCTTTTGGGGTGCGCAATTCAGGGCGGCGCAAGCCCGCTTGTCAAGGATTTCGCCATGGTTAAATTGAATGGGTGAAATTCGCGTTCAAAGGAGGCGGTCATGCGCTGGTGGATGCTATGCTTGCTGTGCCTTGTGGCCGCGCCGGCCTGGGGGCAAAAGGCCGGAATTCCGGGTAAGTTCGATCATTACCTGTTGGCGTTGTCGTGGTCGCCGACATATTGCGCCGGCCGCGCCGGGCGTGGTGACACCGAACAATGCGGCGGCCCGCGTTCCTATGGCTTCGTCGTTCATGGCCTGTGGCCGCAATATGATCAAGACGGCTATCCGGTCGCATGCGTGGCCGCTCCGCCCCCGGTTCCTGACGATGTCGCCCAGGCGGCGTTGCCGATCATGCCCAGCCGCAAGCTGATCGAGCATGAGTGGGTGCGCCATGGCACTTGCAACGGCGGCACCCCGGCCGAGTTTTTCGCCAAGGCCCGCGCGGCTTTTGGCATCCTTCATATTCCGGCGGAATTCGTCGCGCCCAAAAGCCCCGTGCACATGCCGCCGCAACAGGTGGAGGCCTTGTTCATGCGGGACAATCCCGGTTTGACCGCCGATCAGCTGGCGGTGGTGTGTCGGGGGCGTTACGCGGCCGAAATCCGCGTCTGTCTTAGTAAGGATCTGAAATTCACCGCCTGTGGCAAGGGCGTGCGCGATCGCTGCGCCGGCGAGGTTTTGTTTCCACCCTCGCGTTAGGGTGGGCTTGCGTATTTCGCTTGTCAGCGTCTGAATGCTGACGCAGGCTTTCGCCGCTGCATTGCGCGGGTGGGGGAATGATGGATTTACACGGACCGGCGCAAGCCCTGTTGGTGCTGTCGGTGGCCGCCGCTGGCGGTTTGGCCCTGGGACAGATCAAGATTCGCGGCGTCAAGCTGGGGGTGGGCGGAGTTTTGTTCGCCGGCTTGGCGTTGGGCCATTTCGGCTTTTCCATGGACGCCACCATGTTGGCCTTCGCCCGTGAATTCGGGCTGGTGCTGTTCGTCTATGCCATCGGCGTATCGGTGGGGCCGGGTTTCTTCGAGGCGTTCAAGAAGGATGGCATGGTGCTGAACCTGATGGCCGCCGCCATTGTCGTCTTGGGGGCGTTGATGGCGGTGTTTGTCCATCTGGTCGGCGGGGTGGAATTGCCGGCCGCCTTGGGGCTGTTGTCGGGGGCGGTGACCAACACGCCGTCGCTTGCCGCCGGCCAGGAGGTCTTGGCGCAGATGGGGTTCTCGGGGGCGGTGCAAGGCCAAGCCTACGCCGTCGCTTATCCCTTCGGTATCATCGGTATCTTGGTGTCCATGTTGCTGTTGCGGCTGGTGTTCCGGCAGGACCCGGCCAAGGCGGCGGTGGCGTTCGATGCCGAACGCGCGGCCAAATACGTGGCGTTGGAGACCGTCAACGTCGAAATCCGCAATCCCGCCGTCTTCGGCGTGCGCTTGCGCGACCTGGACGAGCTCAAGGAAATGGGCGTCGTGTTGTCGCGGGTGTTGCACGATGGCTCGCAGCATGTGGTCAATGCCGAAGACAGCTTGGCCGAGGGCGACGTGGTGTTGGCGGTGGGGCCGGCGAACAAGCTGCCGCGCCTCAACCGGCTGTTGGGGCCGGTGGCGGCGATCGACCTGAAAGCCATGGATTCGGCCAATGTGGCATGGGAACGCCAAGTGGTCACCCGCTCCGAGGTGTTGGGCAAGACCCTGGGCGAGCTGAATTTGCGCGCCCATCACGGCGTGGTCATCAGCCGGGTCAATCGCGGCGACCACGAATTGGTGCCGAACGCCGATCTGAAATTGCAGTTCGGCGATATGCTGACCGTGGTCGGTCAGCCGGAATCCATGCCGTTGGTGGCCGGAATTATTGGCAACCGGTCAAAGGCTTTGCTGGAAACCCAGGTGCCGTCCATCTTCATCGGCATTGCCTTGGGCATGCTGCTGGGATCGTTGCCCATCGTTCTGCCGGGCCTGCCTTCCGCGATCAAGCTGGGGCTGGCCGGTGGTCCGTTGGTGGTGGCGATCGTCTTGTCGCGGTTGGGGCATCTCGGCAAGGTGGTGTGGTTCATGCCGCCCGCCGCCAATCATCTGATGCGCGATCTGGGGATCGCCCTGTTCCTGGCCGCCGTCGGCGTCAAATCCGGTCATGGCTTCGTCGAGACCTTGGTGCACGGTCCGGGGCTGTCGTGGATGGCCTGGGGCGTGCTGATCACCCTGGTGCCGCTGGTGAGCGTGGCGCTGGTGGGGACCTGGATTACCGGCGTGAATTATCTGACCATGTGTGGATTGCTGTCGGGTTCGATGACCGATCCGCCGGCTTTGGCTTTCGCCCAGGGGCTGGCCGCGTCGGAAGCGCCGATCTTGTCCTATGCCGCCGTTTACCCGTTGGTCATGGTGTTGCGGGTGATCGCGCCGCAGCTTATCGCCTTGATCCTATGGACGGCGTGACGTCTGTCGCCTGAAAAGCCGCGCGCCCCATTGCGGGGCGCGCGGCCTGTTCGTTGAGAGGAGCTCTTCAGGTCTCGTCTGCGATGGCGGGAGGAGGTTGCCACCGTGAACGTGTCTGTACAATGACAGCGTTCGATTTCTGCGGCAAGGGTTGTGCCGCTATTTGATGCACATGACACGTATGTTCAAAAAACAGGCAATCCATCTCATCGTCATCGACGCGGTCGTGAATAATCCATTCTGGACTTGCCTGAAAGTGGTGGAGTGGTCTTAATTATCGTGCATATCGGAAGGGGCAGGGGAATCATTGGAAGCGCAGCGTCTGCTTGAACTCGAACGGGAAAATGCCGAGTTGCGGCTGTTCCGGGCGGCTTTTGACATGGCGGCCGAGGCCGTGGTGGTTTGTGATCATGATTGGCGCGTCCTGGTGGCCAACCCTGCTTTCACCGCCATTACCGGCTATCACGGGGACGAAGTTTCCGGGCGTCATGCCGGGTTGATGTACGCCACCTTGGGGGATGGGCGTTTTCTTGACGACGTGGCCGAGGAACTGCGCCGCGGCACCGCCTGGGAAGGCGAGGCCTGGAGCCGGCGCAAGAGTGGCGAGGCCTATCGCCAGGGACTTTCCATTGCCTGTGAACATGACGTGCGCGGCGGCGCCAATCGCTATGTTCTGATGTTCCGCGATATCAGCGAGGCTCGCGATAATGCGGAAAAGCTGTGGCGCCACAGCAATTACGACACCTTGACCGAATTGCCCAATCGCGGTTTGCTGCTGGACCGCCTGCTCCAGGCCCTGGTTCTGGCCGGGCGCGAACATTGCCGTGCCGCGGTGTTGTTCATCGGCCTTGATGGCTTCAAGACCATCAACGACACCTTGGGCATGACCGTGGGGGACATGGTGTTGCGCGAATGCGCCCACCGTTTCGGCTTGGCTTTGCGCAAGGGGGATACGCTGGGGCGTTTCGGCGGCGACGAATTCATTGCCGTCTTGACCAATATCGGCAAGGAAGACGAGGTCGAGGCCATTGTCCGCACCTTGCTGGAATCGCTGCAAGAACCGCTGCTGATCGAAGCCCATCAGATTTTGCTGTCGTGTTCCATCGGCATCAGCCTGTGGCCCGGCGACGGCGAGGACGTGGAAACGCTGATGCGCAATTCGTCCAGTGCCTTGCAACAGGCCAAATTGGCCGGGCGCGGGACGTTCCGCTTTTTCACCCCGACCATGGATGCCCGCGCTCAGGCTCGGTCGCGGCTGGCCGGGGAATTGTCGGACGCGCTTGAACACGACGAATTCTCGCTGGTCTATCAGCCGGTGATTGATATGGCCAGTGGCGTCGTTGCCGGCGCCGAGGCGCTGCTGCGATGGCAAAATCGTTATATCGGCGCCATCAACCCCGAACAATTCGTCCCGCTGGCGGAGGAAATGGGCATGATCTTGCCCATCGGCGAATGGCTGACATTGGCCGCGTGTCGCGAGGCGATGGCGTGGCAGGGCTGTGGGGTTGGGCCGTTGCGCATCGCCATTAATGTTTCGCCCCGGCAGGTGCAGCAGACCGATATCGCCGAAACCTTGCGCCGGGCCTTGGATGAAACCGGATTGTCGGCATCGCTGGTGACGGTGGAGATCACCGAAAGCCTGATCCTGGGGGCGGGGGCAGAGGTGGTGCGGAAACTGGAACGGGTCCGCGACCTTGGCGCCACCATCGCCGTCGATGATTTTGGCACCGGCTATGCTTCCCTGTCTTATCTCAAGCATTTTCCCGTCGATGTCTTGAAAATCGACCGTTCGTTCGTCGCCGAGGCGTTGGCTAATTCGGAAGACGCCCGGCTGATCGAAGCGATCATCGCCTTGGGCCATTCCCTCGGCATGAAGGTGGTGGGGGAGGGGGTGGAAACCTTCGAACAGCAGATGTTCCTAGCCGAACGCGGCTGTGATCTGGCCCAGGGCTATCGCTTCTCGCCGCCCTTGGCGGCGGAGCGGTTTCGCGAATTCGTCTTACAGTCGCGCGCCTTGCAACCGTAAGAATAAGGTCTTCACCTGATGACGTGGAGGCCGAGGCCTGCGACAAATTCAGATGCGCGGGATTTTGTTCCGATTGATGGTACTGCTGGCCGTCGTGGTGCCTGGACTTTCCAGAGCCGCCACCCCGGTGGCCGAACATGGCGTCATCGATCTTCGCGGCACTGATTTCGCCCGCATCGGCTCGGTTGATCTGGCCGGCGACTGGGGCATTGTCTTGGGCTCGGATTCGTCGCGGGCTTTCGCCTGGACGGTGGATTCCTATCTTCAGCAGCCCGGTTCGTGGAATGACGCCTATCCGGGGACCGGCAACGCGGTGATGGTTCTGCGGGTGCTGTTGCCGGAAAGCGCGCCGCCGCTGGCCCTGGCCATTCCCGACATCAACAGTGCTTGGCGGTTGCATGTGGATGGGGTTCTGGTCCGCTCGCTCGGCGAGTTGGGGCTGGATGCCGGATCGGAAGTCCCGGTGCTGGAGCGGGTGCTGGTGCCGTTGCCGCTGGGGCGGCCGTTCGTCGATCTGGTCTTCGAGATTTCCAATCATCACCATTCCGAAGGCGGGATCACTCGTGCCGTCCGCATCGGTCAGGCCGAGGTTCTGGCGTTAGAGGCCGAACGGCTGACGGCGCTGCCGCTGGCGGCATTCGGCGCTTTGCTGATGATCACCTTGATGGCGCTGGCCTTCTACGCCGGGGGCAAGCGTTCCGCCGCCTTTTTGGTCTTTGCCTTGTTCACCGCGCTGGTGGCGGCCCGCACCTTCGCCGCCGCCCAGCTTTACGTGTTGATCGGTCACGAGATGCGGGCCGATTTGTGGTCCTTGCCGGTGGCCTATGCCACGTTGTTCGTGTTTCCCGGGATCTATTTTGTTTTTCTGCGCGAATTGCTGCCCGACGAGGCGCCGCGCTCCTTGGCTTGGGGGGGCTATGGCCTGTCGGCGGTGATGGTGGCGGTGGCGCTGTTCACCCCATCGGCTTTTTATAGCGGTTTTCATGACCTGTTCATGCTGCTTAATCTGGCGGCGCCGGTGGTCGGGGTGGGGCTGTCGGCGTGGGCCATCATCCGTCGCCGATTGGGGGCCAGTTGGCTGATGGCCGGCTCGCTGGTGCTGTCGGTGGCCTTAGCCAATGATATTTTGCACTACGCCCGCATCATCAACAGCACCGATCTGGTGTCGGTGGGCTTTGCCGCCTTCGCCTCGTGTTATTTTGCCGCGCTGGCGTTGCGGATGTTCCACGCCGAGCGGTCGGCGTCCGAGCGGTTGGCGACGCTCAACCACGATCTGGAAGGCTTGGTCGCGGCCCGCACCGCCTCGCTTGCCGAAGCGCTTGAGGTCGCCGAGCGGGCTTCCAAGGCCAAATCCGAATTCCTGGCGGTGATGAGCCATGAAATCCGCACTCCGCTCCATGGCTGGGCCGGTCTGACCGAATTGCTGGCGCAAACCCAATTGGACGATCAGCAACGCAAATATGTTCGCCTGTTGCGCCGCACGGCCGAGCAGTTAAGTCGGCTGATCGGCAACATCTTGGAATTGGCCGGCATGGAGACCGGCCGCGTGCGGTTGGAACCACAGCCCTTGCGGTTGGATGAACTGACCGAGGAAATGGCGGCGCTGGTGCGCGGTCAGGCCGGTGATCGCGGCCAAGGCTTCGCCATGCATTGCGCCGCCGATCTGCCGGCCGGAATGATGGCCGATGAGGGGGCGGTGTTGCAGGTTCTGCGCACCTTGCTTGACCGCTTGGGCACGGCCAGCGGCGATCTGCTCTTGGGGGTGTCGGCCCCCTTGCCACATCTGGTGGTCACCCTGTCCGGTCCGGCGCGGGACGATGTGGAAAGCGCCGGCGACAGCGATATCGGTCAGGCGCTTTGTCGCAATCTGGTTGAAGCCATGGGCGGCGAATTGTCCATCCGCCGTCAGGACAATCATGTGGAAGCCTGGCTGCGTTTACCGCTGTCCGAGGCGCTGCCGCCTGAACCTCGACGGCAGGACCAGCCCCGGCATGTGCGGGTGTTGCTGGCCGATGATGTGGAATTGAACCGATTGGTGCTTCGCGGCTTCCTTTCGACCACCGGCTGGAGCGTCGATGAAGCGGCCGACGGTCGTCAGGCGGTGGCCATGGTGGAAGCCGGGCGTTACGATTTGATCGTTCTGGATTTGCGCATGCCGGTGATGGATGGTTTCGCCGCCGCGCGCGCCATCCGGCAGTGGGCCCACGAAACCGGGAACAAGGCGCCGCCGCTGGTGGCGCTGTCGGCCGGCGCCGCCGCCGCTGACCGTCAGCAGGCCGAGGCGGCAGGTTTCACCATCTTCCTGGCCAAGCCCATTGGTCCCGATGCCTTGGTCGCCAGTCTGTCCGCCTTGTTGCCGGCGACCAGCTTGCCGCCGCCGCCCTCGCCGCCTTCCGGACTGGAAGGCCTGATGCCGGCGTTTTTGGCGGAAATGGACAAGGACGCGGTGCTTTTGCAGGAATTGCAGGCTGGCGATCGGTTCGTCTTGATCGACCATGTCCACGCCATGCGCGGCAAATGCGGCATGTTCGGTGAAAACCTGTTGTTCGATCTGCTGTCGCAGCTGGAACAAGACATCCCTGCTGCGTCGCAGCAAGAAATTTCGGCACAAGTGGTTGCGGCAGTTGAACGGGTCAGTCAACTGCGCCAATATCAGTGAAACCTGACGTTGGCTCATCATGAAAATAACCCAGTTCACAGATTACTCTTTACGGTTGCTGATCTATTTGGCCATGCACCGGGATAGGGTTTCTACCGTTCGCGAAGTCTCTGATTTTTATTCCATCTCGTCCGAACATCTGAAAAAGATTGTCCGCCGCCTATCCGAATTGGGCCATATCAGCACCGTGCGGGGAAAAAACGGCGGGCTGATGCTGGCGCGCGAGCCGTCCGAGATCAATCTGGGCGCATTGTTACGGCAATCGGAAAATCTTAATCTGGTTCCCTGCCACGAAGCTGGTGACACTTGTCCCATTGCCGGTTGCAAGCTCCGCTGCGTCATTGAAACCGCCCGCGACGCTTTTCTCGGCGTGTTCGACGGCAAGACGCTCGCCGACATTCAGTCCTGACGCGAAGATCGTGCGGCGAAACCTTAACGCCAGAATGGGGTGGCTTTGCGCAACAGCTTCCAGGTTGCCTGCGCTTGGCGCAGCAATCCGGGGCGGCGGGTTTCGTGCCAGCCACAGATCAGCCCGGCGGCCCAGGCCCAATCGCCACGGTGATGGGAACGGGCGAGGCGTGGCCCCGCCACCGCCAGATCGTTCAGCCCGCCCAGATTTTCCTGCAAATCAGCCAGCAGATTAAGAAACGGCTTGCTGGCGCTGCGCGGATACAGGCTGGCGAAGAATTCGCCAGCATAGCGCATCTGTTTGCCGATGATGCGGACCTGGTGCAATTCCTCGGTCGGCAGGTGGGCCAGGTTGTTGCCGCCAGCCTTGATCAAACGGTGATGCGTTCGTTTCAGCACGCGGCGGGCGAAATCGTCCAAGCGGGTATCGGCCAAGGCCGGGGCATGCCATTCGGCGGCGGTCACCCAATGTCCCAGGCGTAACAACAGCAAAGTGAAACGGTTGTCATCGACGGCGGCCACGGCGGCGGCGAAATCACGATCCCGCTGTTCCTGCCATTCCCCATAGAGCTGGGGCAGGGCAGGGGCATCGGGATGGCGACACAGGACCGGCTTAAGGATCTCGGCCAAAAAGACGTCACCGTCGCGGGCCGGCCCCAGATGGGCGAGCAACCAGCGTAATTCTTGCCTGAGTGGGGGCAGTTGCGGCCCGGCCAGCAAAGGCTTGAAGACCTTGATGGCCGATCGCAGCCGTCGCAAGGCTACGCGGGCCTGATGCACGGCCTCGGCGGCGTGGTTTCCGCGCAGGGCCGCTTCGTTGGCCAGCAGGTGGTGCAGACAATTCCGCGCGATGACCTGAAAGGCGCTGGCCACTTTCATGTCTGCGGTCAAGGCCAGCGGCGCGGCCTTCACCGGTTTGAGTTCGCCGTTGCCGGCCAAGCCAAAGCCGCGATCCGATTTGCTTTGGCTTTGCAGCCGACAGGGCAAGGCGGCGGCGATGGCTTGGGCCATGTCAAACAAGGCGAGGGATGGCCCGCGCCGCAATTCCATTTCGATTTCGCTCACGGCGCTGCGCTGTGTGCCGGCGATAATCTCTCCTCGATCAAGGGCCAGTTCGATTTCCCAATCGGGGGTGGCGAGGATATGAAGGGTCCGGCGGATTTCGGTGGTGAACACCGGGCGCAGGCGTTCGGGTAATCCTTGTTGGCGAAACGGGGACAAGCCGGTGGCCAGCAGATGCGGCAGATGGATTTGTCCCAAGGGAACGTCGATTTCCCATTCCCGCCGCTCGAATAAGCCGGCCGTGCGGTCGCCGCTATTCTTGACCGTTTGCAGCCAAAGACCGCCGCCTTGACGCAGCCGTAAGGTGATGCCGGCTTTTTGCAGTTCCATTTCCGGGGTGTCGTAATAGGTCGAGCAAAGCTGCTGTGTCTTCGCCCGCCCGGTCTTGTTGCGGGCGATGGCCGGCAGGCGGGGAATGCGATCCAGCAGGGCGGCATCGACGGCCAGTTTCAGCTCGGTCTCGGTGCTGTCCATGATGGCTCCCTTATGGTCCTGTCTTATATAGCATCGCGGACGAAACACGGCGATTAAGGAAGTGTGAACGCCTTACCGTCATTGTTGAGTAAGAATCTCAGCGCGGCCGCACTGTTCCCACGCGGTCGCTGGTTCATGGGGGAAATGGATGAGCACCCTTTCTCGTCTGCGACGCGGCGCTGCCATGGTCTTGGTGCTGTCGGCGCTGGCTGGCTGTCAGGCCTTGATCGATCCGGGCGGTACGCAGAATACGGTCGAGGGCGTCATCAACAGCGACGCTTCCGACCGGGCCATGAGCGCGCTGACCCGTGGCGATTACAGCACCGCCGAGCGTTACGCCCTGACCGCGCTCCGCTATAACCCACGCGATCCGCTGGCCTTGCTGGTTGCCGGTCTGGCTTATCAGGGACTGGGGCGCTATGACTTGGCGCGGCAATATTACGAAGTGATCATCACCACCAATGTGCCGGGCTCGATCATGACGCCGGGGGATGGTGGGGTGGCGATGCCGCGTTCGATCGTCGATATCGCCCGCGCCAACATGGCTGCCATCGACAAGATGAGTGGCCGTTACGTCCCGCGTTCGGCGGCGGAATCCGGTCGTGCTCCCGGCGCTTCGGCAATCGGGGCGCCGGCTTTGCCGTTTGGCGATCCGGCCCCGCTGGTCAGTGCGGATCGTCCTCAGGCCGGGGTGGGGGCTTTGCGTCCCATTGGCGCCGATGCCGCCAACGGTATGAATTCATCGGCCGAAGTCAATGCGATCAGTCGGTTCCGCATTCTCAAGCGGCTGTTGGATGACGGCCTGATCACCCCCGACGAGTATCGTGCCCGTCGCAACGCCAACACCGGTGCCTTGCTGCCATATAGTGGTCAGGCTCCCTCGACCGGGTTGGAGCGGCCGGTTCCGGCCGATACCGCCTTGTCGGCGCGGTTGCGGGCTTTGGCGCAAAGCCTGGAAGGGCGGGCGATCTCGCCGGCCGAGCATGCGGCGGAACGCACCGCGATCCTCGATGCCTTGTTGCCGGACAAGCCCCGGCGAACCGAAGTGGCGCCGTTGCCGCCCCGCGACCTGTTAGAGGCCGGACAAGCTGTCGGCCGGGTCGAACGTCTGCTGGCGGCGGGGCTGATTTCCACCGACGAGGCCAAAAAGGAAAAGACGGCGATCGACCAACGCTACACGACCCAGATGGGGACGCAGCGGGTTGAGGGCAGCGTTACCGGTCTGCGGCCTGGCGGCAGCGAGCCGGTGGCGCCAAAGAGTGCCGCCACGGCCAGCAAGCCGGCAAATGGCAAGTGGGGCGTGGCCTTGGCCTCGGCCACCAGCGAGGACGAGGCGCGAACCTTGTGGGAGGGCATCAAGCGCAAGTTCCCCGAGGAATTGGGCAAATACGAGGGCAGCTTCCGCAGCACTGCCGATGGTAGCAAGTGGCGGGTGCTGGCTGGTCCGTTGGCCTCGAAGACGGCGGCGACCAAGCTGTGCAAGACGCTGAAACTGCATCGCCAGTCCTGCGATGCCGCCGGCATGTGATGTTTGGGGCGGCGTGATGGCAGATCGCCAGGGCCTCAGGTCCGGCTCCGTTTGCGGTCATCGGTGGCATTATTTTCCATAGGGTGTTCGTGATTCTTGGTGGCTGGAAAATCAGGCGCTACCGTCACCCACCCTCTTGCCAACGTCCTGGGACAGGGGTATCCTCAAATTTCGTCCGCACTCGAAAGTGCCGTCACAAGACGGTAAAATAGAGGTTGACGGACGATCTGGCCGGGCGTACAAACCGGCCTCCCCGCTGGACGGAGCGATCTTGAGGGCGGGGGGCGCGGAGGGGAGCAATGGCTTCGCG
>NZ_JAGTUF010000025.1 GCF_018224925.1 Magnetospirillum sulfuroxidans
TCCGGCGGCTGTTCGAATTCGCCGAGGACAGAATCACACCGGATTCTCAGCGGTCAACCACTTTCGAGACGGACTCTGAGAAGATCGTCGTTGAACTCCATTTATCATTAATATGATAATAACAAAATGCATACGTTATAAATGCATAAGTGCGGAACCATAACAATATATTCGACTAAATATCCATTCATTTACAAATATCGTTCCAATTTTCTCCATGCCGCAATCTGATAAGTCCGTTCTGGAAAAGAGACACTCTTCTCTCTATAACCCCCCCATGGATTACGACGTCATCATCATTGGTGCCGGCGCGGCCGGCCTGATGGCCGCCGCCGCCGCCGGACAACGCGGCCGCCGGGTGCTGGTCCTCGATCACGGGGAAAAGGCTGGGGCCAAGATTCTGATCTCGGGCGGCGGAAGGTGCAACTTCACCAACCGCAACATCGCCCCCGACCGCTATCTGTCGGCCAACCCGCATTTCGCCAAATCGGCGTTGAAGCGCTATAGCCAGAACGATTTCATCGCCTTGGTGAACAAGTACCGCATCGCCTTTCACCAACGCGATCTGGGCCAACTGTTCTGCGACCAGTCGTCGGCGCTGATCTTGAATATGCTGCTGGATGAATGCGGCGCCGGATCGGTGGATTTCCAGGTCGGCCTGAAGGTCGGCCCGGTCTGCGGCGCGGGACCTTATAGCGTGGACACCGAGGACGGGCCGGTGACGGCGGAATCCATAATCGTCGCCACCGGCGGTCTGTCCATCCCCAAAATGGGGGCCAGCAGCTACGCCCATTTCACCGCCCGCGATTACAGCCTGGGGGTGACGGAAATGCGTCCCGCCTTGGTGCCCTTGACCTTTACCGCCGCCGATCTGGATTTCATGCGCGTGCTGACCGGCATCGCCGTCGACGCCATCGTCACCTGCGGCAAGACCACGTTCCGCGAGGCGGTTTTGTTCACCCATCGCGGCCTGTCGGGACCGGCGATTTTGCAAATCTCGTCTTATTGGCGCGAAGGCCAGGAAATCTTCGTCAACCTGGCCCCTGACACCGACGTCACCGCCTGGCTGATCGAGCGTAAGAACCAACGCCCCAAGGCCGAAGCCAAAACGGTGTTGGGGGAATTACTGCCCAGCCGTCTGGCCGATGGCTTGGCGGCCTTGGCTAAACTGGAACACAGACCCATGGCCGAGCTGCCCAACAAGGCGCTGGCCACCTTGGGTAAATTAGTCAATGCCTGGAAATTGCTGCCCGCCGGCACCGAGGGCTGGCGCACCGCCGAAGTCACCCTGGGCGGCGTCGATACCGCCGGATTGTCATCCAAGACCATGGAGGCCAAATCCTTTCCCGGCCTGTTCTTCGTCGGCGAAGCCGTTGACGTCACCGGCTGGCTGGGCGGCTATAACTTCCAATGGGCGTGGTCTTCGGGCTGGGTCGCCGGACAGCACGCCTGATATTTCACCGTCATTCCCGCGATGGCGGGAATGACGGTGAAAATTCTACTCGGCCCCCGACGCCTGTTCCAATACGCTCAACAATTGCTCGCGCTGGGCCAGAATGCTTTGCGCCTGCTCTTCATGACCCAGGGTCGTCAGAATCGAGGCGAAGGTCTCCAAGGTCGGAACCAGCGGCTCCAAGGCGGCGCCGGGATTGATCTTGGCCATTTCCTGAAAGACACCAACCGCTTCCACCGCTGCGTCCAGGGCCTCTTCGTCGGCATGGGCCTCATGCTGACGGCTGGCCAGATTGGCCAGGGATTGGGCCAGGAACAGACGATATTGGTCGGGCGCCGCCTCGGCCAGAGCACGGGCCAATTCAGCCGCCTCTTCCACCAACGGCAGCGATTCGCCGAAAAAGCCGTCGCGGCTTTTGGCATAGGCCCCCTGTTGCAGGGTCAGGGCCAGCAGATGATGCACCGCCATCGGCACCTGATCCTCGGGAAAGACCTTGGCGGTCATGCGGCGGACGGCGATGGCTTCTTCCCACAAGCTGCCCTCGGACAGAGCCATGGCGTTGCGGTGCAAGGCGTCGACCATGACGCCAAGAAAGGAATACAGCGCCTCGCCGCCTTCACGGAAAATCTCCACCGCCGTGCCCAATTCCTCGATGGCGCGCAGCGATTGCCCGCCGCGCCAGGATCGGCCCGACTGGTTCATCAGGGTTGATACCAAGACGAAGCGCGCTTCGGCCGGACTCGAATCGATGGCCCGCTTGCCCAAGGCAAAAGCTTCGTCGCCGGCCATCCGGGCTTCTTCGTCGCGGCCAAGATCGGACAGCCGGTTGGACATATTGTTCAAGGCCGACGCCAGATGCACGCCAAAGGTCGTCCGGTCGTTATCATCCAGCAGGCGCAGGTGATCGACGCCTTCCACCGAGGTGGCCAGGGCTTTTTCCAACTCGCCGGCTTCCGACAATTTGGCGGCCAGGGCCAGCAGCGCCTCGGCGTAAGCGGGCACCAGGGCCGGCGGATCGGCTTCCACTGCCGGGCGGTGTTCGGCGATCACGGCCTGCAATTGCGCCATGTCCATGGACGTGAAATCAGTCATGTCGGTCTCCTGTCGCAAGCCGATCAAGGAGCGACACAGTGCAAGGGTGGTGGAAAATCAACAGCCGCGACGCGGCAACGTCTCAAGCGAATCAAGACGCCCCTTCAAGCTGAAATTCTTGAAGGTCTGAACGATCTCCTGGGCGACCCCATTAGGGTGATAAGCCAAGGACATCTCGAAATTGGGGACTTCTTCCGGGCTGGAAACCGGGAAAAAGGCCAGACGCATGGGCCAATGCGGAGAGCCGAGCAAGGTCGAAACCGGCTTGACCGGCAAAGCCTGGCTTTGCGGACCGATCAAGGCATTGACCTCGTAGGGGCCGTCAAGGCCAGAGCCATCGAACACCACCCGCCAGAACGATCGGCCGCCGCCTTGCGCCACATCCAGCAGACGCAAGGTGTGTTCGGTCGGGAACAGCGTCCCCTTGGGCAAGGCCAAGGTCATCGGCTCCGGCCGGGAAAAACGAGC
Source organism: Magnetospirillum sulfuroxidans (assembly GCF_018224925.1). Classification (GTDB taxonomy): domain Bacteria; phylum Pseudomonadota; class Alphaproteobacteria; order Rhodospirillales; family Magnetospirillaceae; genus Magnetospirillum; species Magnetospirillum sulfuroxidans. The sequence continues at coordinate 3,014 of NZ_JAGTUF010000025.1, forward strand.
GGTCCCGCCCAAGCCCTTGCCCTTCAGATCGGCCTGGCCTTCCACCTCTTCGGTCACCTGGCCATCGCGGGTATTGCGCATGCGGAAACGGTAATGCAGACCGTCCTTGGATTCCCAGGTGATGAAATCGGTGGCCGACAAGGCCTGGCCGCCTTCGGTATAGGCATAGGTGACGGCAATGCGGTTTTCCACCAGCCAGCCGTCGCAGGCGTCTTCGAACTGATAGCTCATGGTGCCGGACGCGGCGGCGATGCCCGATCCCGACTTGGTCGAGGCCAGCCCCATGGAATAAATGGCACGATGCGGCGCCAGATCGGCCGGACCGGCCAGGGCATCGCCCGCCACAGTCACGGCCACCACGGCAATTGCCGCCCACACGCCTCGCACCATCAGGACCTCCGAAACAAACCGGTCGCATTATACATCGCCGACCAACAACCACCAGCAAAGTGTGTGCCGGTTCTTTTTTGCCGGCACGGCGGCACTTCTTGCCGTCCAACCGGCAAAACCTGCCGCCCGTTATCGCCACATGGGGCGGCTTTCCGCGCTTCCGTGGCTGGCATGTGACATGCATCACTCTCGACACAGTGTTGGAAAGACGACACGGAGGATGGGCATGACCTTCGATTTTACTCCCGGCTGGCTGGAACCTTCCGCCACCCAATCCATTAGCGAAAGCGAACCCGCGCCGTTACGCGTGGTCAGCGTCACCCCCGCCACGGCAAAAGCGCCGGCCCATCCCAGCAACTTGGAATTGGCCGAGCTGGTGCAGGAATTGTTCACCGAGGGCAGCCTGACCTGGGACCAATTGCAATCGCTGTCCCGCGTCGCCGAACTCAGGCCCATGCTGGAACCGGCCATTGCCGGCACCCCCTTGGTGCGTCGGGTTTCCGCCCACCGTCAGTGAGCTTTATCCGCAGTCTGCTTGATCGTTGTCTCAGCCCCTCAGCAAGAGAATCCGCCATGGCTCCTTCCGTGCATCCCGCCGCCACCGTCGCACGCCCCATCCTGGCCTTGCCGGCGCCGCGCGCCGAAGTGCGCGCCCGGTACGACCTGCGCAACGTCAGCCCGCGTCAATACGCCGAGATCACCCATGAATTGTACCTTGAGGGCAGCTTGCGTTGGGACGAATACCAGTGGGTCGGCTTCCCCAGCGAATTACACCCCGATTATGACAGCACCATCGGCGCCCTGACCGGAGAAAGGGCCGACCCCGACCGGCCGCGCGACATGCTGGCCGCCATGGAAAGCCACGTCGATTTCATCCGTCGCTATCAAAACAAAGAGATCGATGGCGCCTTTTGGCGGGCGGAGCGGGCCTTGGACGTTCTCCGTCGCCAAACCGAGCCACGCTGGTCGTAATTGGAGTGGGACGATGCGGTCATTTCTGCGACTGGAAGCCATCGTCCATACCGAGCGACACAGCGCCCTCGACGCTGTCACTCAATCGATTCTAACCATTGGCGGATGGATCATCGATCACACCTTGTTTTCCGACGTGATGGCCGTCGTCAATTTCGAGTTTCCTGCCGACCAAAGCGGCCGATTGATCCACACCCTGGCCTGCCACGGCATCACGGCCTCCGCCATACCGCCAGAAACCATCGGCACGGCGGAGACTGAAATCGCCGCCCATCTCACCCTGACATTCGCGCAAGGCAGCGGCGATCTCCGCCGCGAAGTTCCCGCCTTTCAGTAAGGCCGGACAAAATCCATCAATACATGTAGTTGATGACGCTGCCGGGACGGACGGAACCGGGCGTGGTCACCCGCATATTGTGCTCGTAAGTTCCGACGCCGCGCATGACGTAATCCATGAAGATTCCGGACGAGCCGCCGCCGACCGCTTCGTCGGCGAGATCAGCCTGAAAACTGGATGCCAGCCGGGACATGAACGGCGTGCCCTGCTGGCCGGGTTCATGATGTTCGGAAAAGCCGAAATCAAGTTCATCGTCATAGCGCAACAGGCGGTTGTCATTGACGCCGATCTGCGAGGAAAAACCAGCAGCCTCGGCCGGACCACCATTCACCGACGCGACATTGCGACCACCCGACGCGGGGCGGGCTGTTGCCGCCGCCGTCATGCCGGGCGTCGCTAACGCCGAGACTTTGTTGGTGCCGAGTGCCATGACTACCTTGTTCCCGTTTCGTCCCAAACCATGAAAATGGACGAAGCCTAAACTAATCCAACCTTGACTATACCTTTAAGGTGGGGGGAAAATCCAATGGATTCCCCCCGATTCGCCCTGATTATACGAATTCATCACAGAAATCTTGTTTTGCCCTGCCCTGCACCCATCTCGCAGTTGCAGAAACTTCATACACCCCCTTTACCCGCAAGACTTATAGTGGTTTCGCCAATTTTCCTTTCTGGACAGGGACCCGTCACCATGAACGAAATCCGCCCCCCGCGCCGTTCGACCAATTCCGCACCGCAACCCGATGGGGTTGTCGCGCCGGCGGCGCCGGCGACCAACCCGGCGGCCGTCATCCCCGCCCATGTGAACCCGGTCCACCAGATGCTGGCGATGCCCATGGGCATCGAACAGTTCCGCACGCCTTTCCCCATTTTCACCGAAAGCACCGATCGGCTGATGCACGCCATGCAGGGGCGTTATACCAACGCCCTGTCGCCGGCCTCGTTGCTGCTGGCTTATCTGGACTGGCAGGTCCATCTGGCCAACTCGCCCGGCAAGGTCGGCGAAATGGCCCAGAACGCCATGTCCAAGGCGCTGCCGCTGGCCCGCTACACCATTGATTCGCTCATGGGCCGCTCGGACCCCGATCCCTTCGTGCCCCTGGCCCAGGATTCGCGCTTCGCCAGCGATGGCTGGCAGAAATTCCCCTACAACGTCATGAGCCAGGCTTTCCTCTACACCGAGCAATGGTGGCATTACGCCACCACCAACGTGCGCGGCGTCGGCAAGCACCGCCAAAACGTGGTGGAATTCACCGCTCGCCAATTGCTCGACGTGCTGTCGCCGGCCAATTTCTTCATGACCAATCCCGACGTCATCAAGGTGACCACCGAACAAAACGGCCAGAATCTGGTGCGTGGCCTGCAAAACCTGTCCGACGACATCATGCGCAACCTGACCGGGCGCGATTACGTCAAGGATGAAAAGTTCCAGGTCGGCAAGGGCGTCGCCTGCACCCCGGGCAAGGTTGTTTTCCGCAACAAGCTGATCGAGCTGATCCAGTATTCGCCGACCACCGAGACCGTCCACGCCGAACCGATCCTGATCGTGCCGGCCTGGATCATGAAGTACTACATCCTTGATCTGTCGCCGGCCAATTCCATGGTCAAGTGGCTGGTGTCCAAGGGACACACCGTCTTTGTCATCTCGTGGAAGAACCCCACCGCCGACGACCGTGATTTGGGCATGGCCGATTACCGCCGCTTCGGCGTCATGGCGGCGCTGGACGCCATCAACGCCATCGTTCCCAACCAAAAGGTCCACGGCGCCGGCTATTGCCTGGGCGGCACGCTGCTCTCCATCGCCGCCTCGGCCATGGCCCGCGAAGGCGATGACCGGCTGGCCTCGGTAACCTTGCTGGCGGCACAGACCGATTTCGAGGATGCCGGCGAGATCATGCTGTTCATCGACGAAAGCCAGGTCACCTATCTGGAAGACGTCATGTGGGACCAGGGCTATCTGGACACCAAACAGATGGCCGGCGCTTTCCAGATGCTGCGTTCCAACGATTTGGTGTGGTCGCGCATGATCCGCCAGTACCTGTTGGGCGAAAGCGACACCGCCAACGATTTGATGGCGTGGAATTCCGACGCCACTCGCCTGCCCTACAAGATGCACACGGAATATCTGCGCCGGCTGTTCCTCAACAACATGTTGGCCAAGGGCCGCTACACCGTCGAGGGCCGCCCCATCGCCCTGACCGACATCCGCGCCCCCATCTGCGCCGTCGGCACCACCAAGGACCACGTGGCGCCGTGGAAGTCGGTCTATAAGATCGGCATTCTGTCCGATACCGACGTCACCTTCATCCTGGCCAGCGGCGGCCACAATGCCGGCATCGTTTCGGAACCCGGCCATCGCGGCCGCTCGTACCAGATCGCCACCCGCGCCGATGCCGACAAATATGTCGACCCCGATTCCTGGGCCATGGTGACCCCCAAGAATGCCGGTTCGTGGTGGGAACCGTGGCAAGAATGGTTGGTGGCCAATTCATCGGGCCAGGTGGCGCCGCCGAAAATGGGCGCCAGCGAAGCCGGCTATCCGCCCATCGCCGAGGCGCCGGGCGTGTACGTCTTGATGCCCTGATACCAAGCATTAACCTTTACCGTGTTCTACTGCCTGTTGGAGTCCATCCAACAGGCAGCAAGGCGGCGACAAATGGCCAATGACGACACCATGGTGGGTGCCAAGCACCAAGAAGCAGTTTACGGCGTCAACGTCGAATGCATCGCCGTGCTGGGAACCGCCAATCTGCCCATCGCCCAATTGCTGAAACTTGGCCGCGGCGCCGTGGTGGAACTGGACCGCAAGGTCAACGACCCCGTCGATCTCTACGTCAACCGCAAGCACATCGCCCGTGCCGAAGTGGTGGTGGTGGAAGATCATCTGGCGGTAACCGTCACCGAAGTTCTTAAGCGCGCCGCTGACTGAATCCTCTCTCGATCCCAGAAAGCCTGCCAGACATGAAATTCTTCATCGACACCGCCGAGGTCGCCGAGATCAAGGCCCTTGCCGACACCGGATTGGTGGACGGCGTCACCACCAACCCGTCGCTGATCGCCAAATCGGGCCGCAACATCTTGGACGTGATCTGCGAGATTTGCGACATCATCCCCGGCCCGATTTCGGCCGAAGTCGGCGCCACCGATTACCCCACCATGCTGGCCGAAGGCCGCAAGTTGCGCGACCTGCGCCCCAACGTCACCGTCAAGGTGCCGATGACCGTGGACGGTCTCAAGGTGTGCAAGGTGCTGTCGGACGAAGGCACCTTGGTCAACGTTACCCTGTGCTTCTCGGCCAATCAGGCTATTTTGGCCGCCAAGGCCGGCGCCGCCTTCGTCTCGCCCTTCGTCGGTCGCCTTGATGATATCGGCCAGGACGGCATGCAGTTGATTTCCGACATCGTCGAAATCTATGGCCAATATCCCGATTTCACCACCGATGTGCTGGTCGCCAGTGTCCGCAACCCCATGCACGTCACCGACGCCGCCCGTCTGGGCGCCCATGTGGTGACCATGCCGCCGTCGATCCTTAAGCAGATGTACGGCCATGTGCTGACCGACAAGGGGTTGGCCGCCTTCTGCGCCGACTGGGCCAAGACCGGCCAAAGCATCCTTTAACACATGCGGTAGTCCGGGGTGCTGCTCGCCCATACAACAAGCGAGAACGCGGTTTCGGGGGCTTTGCCCCCGCTTCCTCCCAGGCGGATCGGTCCTAATTCAGCTTGGGCTGGGCCAGCACGCTCCGCCCCAGGCCGGCTCCGGGCGCGGCCAGATGGCTGGCGGGAAAACCGACCACGCGGGCATCGGGAAGCGCCGCCACCACCTGGGCAAAGGCCTGGGCATCGCGGCTTTCTTCGAACTCGGGCACCAGCACCAGATCGCCGGCCACCATGCAATCGGAATAACACCCCTGTGTCCGGTTGGGACAAGGCAGGTCAATGACGTTGAGACTGCGCCCCATCCGGTCCGAGGTCACGCGCAAGCGATCGCGATTGGCCGACAAGGCGGCAAAAGCCGGATGCTGCGCGGTATGACCACCGGGGACGGCGACAATTCCCGGAGCCAGAAAGCGCGCCGGCACCCGCCCGGTTCCGGGCCCTGTTCTGGGATCATCCAGCCAGATCACCGTGACAATTCCCAATTTCTCGCGCAAAAGCCGCTCCGCCTCGGGCCGCCCGCCATCCAGGCCATCGGCCAGACGCGATAGAACCAGAGCCGAGCCCTCGCCGTCGGTTTCGATCAGATCGCCTTGCCATCCCGCCGGCAAATCGACAATGCCGACCCCGGCGGCTTGCGCCAAATCCCGGCCCGACACCGAATCACAGGCGACCCCGGCCAGGATGGCGCCGGCGCCGTCGGTCAGCCACACCGGCTGCGCGGACAGCAAGCCCGCGCCAGAATCGGCGGCCAGTATCTTGACCCCGCTCGGCATTTGCAACGAGCACGGCACCACATCGGCGGAATGCGCCACCATGGTGACCGGCGCATGGGCCGCCAGCAATTGTGCCAAAGCGACACTGTCGTCGCGGGCAATTTCATCATGATCACGGTGCCCGGTGGCCTTTGGCCACGCCAGCCAGAAGCGGCTGGTCCGATTCCAAGAAGCGGTCGCCCGCCAGATCTGATCGGAACTACTCATGCCTGTCCTCCCGAGAATTGTTAAGAACATTTCTCAAATATCTGGTTCCGTATAACAGCGGAACCAGATGGACAAAAGCTTAGGTCAACGGGCCATCCAGGCCAGGAACAAGGGGGAGTTGTTTTCTGCCGCGATTTCAGCATCGCCGGCGACCCGACATGGCGCGGCCTCTCCCTGCCACCCTTATCACGGCAACACGATAGGCTTGGCGTCTCGGCCAAAGCAACAATTGATTTAGCAAATGATTAAAATGCACGCGATCCCCCGGCCGCGCTGCGGCCGGGGGAAATGGCGGTTCAGCCGGCGTTGACGCGCTGTTGCGCCTGCCCCTTGAGGCGTTCCGTCTTCAACTGATCAGCGATCAGGAATGCCAGTTCCAGGGCCTGGTTCGCATTCAGGCGCGGATCACAATGGGTATGGTAGCGATCGCCCAGACGGGCTTCGGTCACCGCCCGCATGCCGCCGACACATTCGGTGACGTCTTGCCCCGTCATCTCGAAATGGACGCCGCCGGCATGCGTGCCCTCGGCCTTGTGGACAGCGAAGAAGGCGCGAACCTCGGCCAGAATGCGGTCGAATTCACGGGTCTTGTAGCCACTGGAAGCCTTGACCGTGTTGGCGTGCATGGGGTCGCACGACCACACCACCGAACGGCCTTCGCGCTGGATGTGACGGACCAGGGCCGGCAGCTTTTCCTCGATCTTTTCCGCCCCCATACGGGTGATGACGGTCAGACGGCCGGGTTCATTTTCCGGATTGAGGGCGTCGATCAGTTTCAACAAATCGTCACCGGACATGCCGGGGCCGGCCTTGAACCCGATGGGATTCTTGACGCCGCGCAGGAATTCCACATGGCCGGCGTCAAGCTGACGGGTGCGTTCCCCGATCCACAACATGTGCGACGAGCAATCATACCAATCGCCCGAGGTCGAATCGACGCGGGTCAAGGCCTGCTCATAGGGCAACAGCAAGGCTTCGTGCGAGGTGAAGAACTCGGTCTCACGGATCTGCGGGGTGGTTTCCGAGGTCATGCCGCAGGCTTCCATGAAGGCCAGCGTCTCGGACAGCCGGTCGGCCATTTCCCGGTACAGCTTGCCCTGCAACGAGCCTTCGACGCAGCCCAAGGTCCACTGGTGCACCTTATGCAGGTCGGCATAGCCGCCCTGAGCGAAAGCGCGCAACAGGTTCAACGTCGCCGCCGACTGGTTATAGGCGCGCACCATGCGCTCGGGGTCGGGGATGCGGGCTTCGGGGGTGAATTCGATGCCGTTGATGATATCGCCGCGATAGCTGGGCAGCGTCACACCATCGATGGTCTCGTTATCGGCGGAACGCGGCTTGGCGAATTGACCGGCCATGCGGCCAACCTTGACCACCGGCATAGCGGCGCCATAGGTCAACACCACCGCCATCTGCAACATGACGCGGAAGGTATCGCGAATATTGTTGGCACGGAATTCGGCGAAGCTTTCGGCGCAATCGCCGCCTTGCAGCAGAAAAGCCTTCCCCTCGGCCACCTTGGCCAGGGACGACTTCAGCCGACGGGCCTCGCCGGCAAACACCAATGGCGGCGACAGCGACAAAGTTTCCTCGGCCTGAGCCAGCTTACCCTGATCCGGGTAGGAAGGAACCTGATGCAAGGTCTTGGTGCGCCAGGAATCCGGAGTCCACACGTCAGCCATCAAACCATCCTCGACACGACAAACGAAAAGTCATTCCCGCCAGCAGCGGGAAACGGAGCGAATTCTATACGACCTTAGGCGACGGATTTCCAGCATGACGGCACCCCTGGAAGGGGCAATACTGCACTTTCAACAAACAGGCACAGTCACCGCCATGAGCAGTTCGGACCAACGCAAAGCCCATTGGCAACAGATATGGACGACCAAGGCCACCGACAAGGTCAGTTGGTTCCAAGACAATCCGGCCCTGTCGCTGGGCCTGATCGCCGCCACCGGCCTGCGCCGTGATGCCGGCATCGTCGATGTCGGCGGCGGCCTGTCGGCGCTGGCCGGTGAATTGGTTATTCGCGGTCACGGCAATGTCGCCGTTCTTGATATCGCCGAGCCCGCACTGGTCCAATCGCACGACCGTTTGGGCGCGATGGGCGACGATGTCGCCTGGATTTGCGCCGATGTCCTGCAATGGCGGCCGGTGCCCGGCCTGTTCGAATTGTGGCACGACCGCGCGGTGTTTCATTTTCTCACCACCGCCTCGGAACAGCAGGTCTATGTCAAGGTGATGAAGGCCGCCCTGGTCCCCGGCGGCTGGGCCATCATCGCCACCTTTGCCCCCGATGGCCCGGAAACATGCTCGGGCCTGCCGGTGCAGCCCCACGACGCCGCCAGTCTGGCCGCCGTGCTGGGGCCGGATTTCGCCCTTGATCGCGAAATCGCCGAAGATCACCAGACCCCAAGCGGGCAAGTACAAAAATTCCGCTGGTGCCTGTTTCGCCGGCTGTGATCAGATTTCACCCATCGCCGCTTTATCCTGGGCGTGGCGCAGGGCCGCCAGCAAGGCATCATCCTCTGTACTGGCGGCGCCCTGCCAAGCGTCAAAGGCGACCAGATCCTGCAATGGCAAGCGCTGGCGCCAGCCGGAATTCTGCAATTCCGGCTGCGCCAGGAAATGGCTGACCTTGCCCAGACACAAATAAGCCACCGGCACCACCTGTTCCGGCAGCCCGAGAATGGCGCGCAAGGCTTCGGGCTGGATGATGCTGACCCAGCCCACCCCCAGCCCCTCGGCCCGCGCCGCCAGCCACAGATTTTCCACCGCGCAAACGGTGGAATACAAATCCATCTCCGGCATGTGGGTGCGTCCCAGCACCACCGGGCCGGCGCGATCGCGGTCGCAGGTGATGCACAGATTAATCGGCGCGTCGAGAATGCCTTCGAGCTTGAGGGCGCGGTATTTTTCCGCCCGTTCGCCGTCAAACATCAACGCCGCCTCGGTATTGGCGCGATCAAAGGCCGCCTTGATGCGGGCGCGTTGGTCGGGCGACCGGACGATAATGAAGCTCCACGGCTGCATGAAACCGACCGAGGGAGCGTAATGGGCGGCGACCAGGATGCGGGCCAGCACGTCATCGGCGATGGCGTCGGGCAAAAACTGCCCGCGCACGTCGCGCCGCCCCAGGATGGCCCGATACAGGCCACGGCGATCTTGGTCGCTCAGGATCATTTCGGACTGGCGGGCGGCGGCGGTCTCGGTCATGGTGCGGGTCCCAAATGGCACGAAGCCAGCACCATAGCGACAGCACGCAGCAATGACCACGTCTGACCTTGACCATGACCTTTGGGTATTCGGCTACGGCTCGCTGATGTGGCGGCCGGGTTTCGACTTCGTCGAGGCCCGCCCGGCCCTGCTCAAGGGCTGGAACCGGTCATTTTGCCTGTATTCCCTGCATTATCGCGGCACCCCCGATCACCCTGGCCTGGTGCTGGGCTTGGATCGCGGCGGCTCGTGTCGCGGCGTCGCCTTCCGCGTCGCCGCCGCCAAGGCCCAAATCACGGTGGAATATCTGAACGAGCGGGAATTGGTCGGCTATGCCTATGTGGCCAAGACCTTGAAAATCAGCTTGGATGACGGCAGCCGGGTTCCGGCCTATTGCTTCGTCGCCGACCGCCGCCATCGCCATTACGCCGGCAATCTCGAGCTGGAACAGGCGGCCTCCATCATCATGAATGCGCAAGGCTGCGCCGGCCTTAACCGTGACTACCTGATCAACACCGTGCGACGATTGGAAACCGACGGCTATCTCGACAAAAGCCTGCATACCTTGCTGACCGAGGTTGAACGGCAAACCGGATTGATCGACCAGGGCGCGGGTATCTGACGGAATTTTCGTATAGCCCTTCGTTTCAGCACCGTTTGTCGCTTGCCAGGTCATCACCTTAGCCATCACAGTTCACGTGTAACGTGAGAATGGGGGGCGGACATGTGGGGATGTCGCTGGGGTTTGATCATCCTGATCATACTGTCGCCCGTCGCCTCTTCGCGGGCGGAGACGTTGCAGCTTGATCCCGAGCTGCGCGCCTTCTTGGACCAGCATCCGGTTATCCGCGTCCGCCTGCAAGACGACTGGCCGCCCTTGATCTTTCAAGATGAAGCCGGGGCACGGGGACTGAGCGTCGATTACATGACCCTGGCGGCGGCAAAGCTGGGCCTGACCATCGAAACATCCGCGGTCAAGACCTTCCCCGAGGTGATGAAACGCCTGCCCACCGGCGATGGTATCGACGTGCAGCCGACCATGCGGGCCACCGATCAGCGGCGCCAAAACATCCACTTCACCCGGTCTTACACCTCTTTTCCCGTGGTCATCATCGCCCGCAACAATTCCGGCTTCATTGGTGGGCTCGACGATCTGGTCGGACGTGTGGTGGTGGCGGAAAAATCCTATTGGTACACGGAAGAAATCCGCCTTCGGCACCCCGCCCTCCATTTGAAGACGGTCGATACCAGCGCCGAGGCAATTCGTGCCGTCGCCCAAGGCGATGCCGACGCCTATGTCGGCGTTCTGCCCGTCGCCACCTGGCATATCGAGAACAAAGGGTACACCAATCTCAAGATCGCGGCGCCTTCGGGACTGGCGGCAGCGGAATTATCGTTCGGCGTGCGGGGGGACTGGCCGCAACTGGCCGCCGCCCTGGACGTGGCCCTCGCCAACATCACCGCCGAAGAACACCGCAACATCCGCCACCATTGGCTCAGCGCCCATTACGATTATGGCATCGACACCTGGACCGTGGTCTTGTGGGGCGGTGGCGGTCTGACCATCGCTTTGTTGCTGCTGGGCAGTTTCGCCTTGGCCAACCGCCGATTACTGCGCGAAATCACCTTGCGCCGCCAAGCCGAAGAAGAATTGCGCACAACCGAGGAAACCTCACGGCAATTGCTTGACGCCTCCTCCGATGCCTGCATGCTGTTCGACGCCGATGGCACCATGCGCGCCTGCAATCAGGTTTTCGCCAGCCGTTTCGGCATCGATTCCAGCCAGGTGACGGGCACCAATCTTTGGGATTATTTCCCCACCGATGTCTCGGACGAACGCCGGATCGCCGTCGCCGGCGTGGTGATGGCGGGCAAACCCGTGGTTACCAGCGACGTCCGCAACGGCCGTTACCTTTCCAATTCCATCTATCCGCTCAAAGACAACGCCGGAATCGTCCGCCGCATCGCGGTCTATTCCCGCGATATCAGCGAACAGGTATGGGCGGAACAAAAGATTAAATCCTACGTGGCTGAAATCGAGCGTTCGAACGAGGATCTTGAGCAATTCGCCTATGTGGCGTCCCACGATCTGCGCGAACCACTGCGCCAAGTCGCCAGTTACGTGGCGTTGCTGGACCGGCGTTATGGCCCGCAACTAGACGATGACGCCCGCCAGTTCATCGCCTATGCCCGCGAGGGCGTCACCCGCATGGACCAGCTGATTTTGGATCTGCTGGAATATTCCCGCATCGGCCGGGGCCAAGCCTTGGCGCCGATGGAATCGGCGCCGGCGGCGCAAATCGCCATCGACAATCTAAAGGCGGTCCTGGTCGATTGCGGCGGCAGCGTGACCCTACAATCCCCCCTGCCCCGCGTCCTCGCCTCGGAACCGCAATTGATCCGACTGTTTCAGAACCTTATCGGCAACGGCTTGAAATACCACCGCGCCGGCACTCCCCCTCTCATCACCATCAGCGCCACCACCGACGACACATTCGCCACCTTCGCCATTGCCGATAACGGCATCGGCATCGAAAGTGAATATTTCGAGCGGATTTTCGGCATCTTCCAGCGTCTGCACATCCGCACCCAATATCCAGGCACCGGCATCGGTCTGGCGGTGTGTCGCAAGGTGGTCGAACGCCACGAAGGGCATATCTGGGTTGAATCCACCCCAGGCGAGGGCAGCTGTTTTTACTTCAGTCTGAAATTACCGGAGTAATGGTGAAGCGGAAGGAGCTGCCGCTATCGGTCGCCTCGACCCAAATCTTGCCGCCGTGCGTTTCCACCACCCGTCGGCACAAGGCCAGCCCGATCCCTGAACCGCCATCCATCCCCGGCGGGTGGAAACGGCGGAACGGCTCGAAGATGGCGGTCCGGTAATCCTCGGGGACACCGATGCCGTTATCGCTGATTGCGAATTCCCACACGCCGGCGTCATGGGCAAAGGCGTCGATGGCGATATGCGGCACGCGATCGGGATGGCGATAGCGGATGGCATTGCTGATCAGATTTTGGAACAAGGCGGCCATCTGATCGGGATTGACCGTCAACACCGGCAGCGGCGCCACATCAATGCGGGCATCGGTGGCGGCGATAGCCCCGGAAAGGTCGGAAATCACCCGGCCGACCAAGACCGCCAAATCGGTCTCGCACCGCTCATCCCCATGTTGGGACGACCGCGAATACGCCAGCAAGCCTTGAATATTATTGCGCATGCGATCGGCCCCACCGACCGCATATTCAATGTATTCCAACGATTCGCCATCCAATTTGTCGGCAATCCGTCGTTTCAGCAATTGCAGGAACAGACCGATGGTCCGCAGCGGCTCTTGCAAATCATGCGACGCCACATAGGCGAAGCGCTCTAAATCGGCGTTGGTCTGTTCCAATTGAGCGGTTCGGTCCAACAATTGGCTTTCCACCGCCTGACGTCGGACAATCAATTGGTTGGCGGCGGCGGCGAAGTCCTGATGGTCGGTAAAGCGCATCGGCTCGGTATCGATGGGGTGCGGCGATTCCGCCGCCTGCTCCAACGCCTGTTTCAGCTTTTGCGCATCCTGCGCCGCTCGGCGTGACGCGGCCCGCATGATCACCCAGGCGACGGCGCCGATGATCACCGCGGCCAACATTGCCATCAGCACCTTTATGCCCATGCCATGGATCAAGTGGCGATGCTGCTCGGCAATCTCGGCTTCGGTGCGGTCATGTGTCAAACCCGCGCCGACAAACCATTGCCATTCGGCAATGCCGGCCACGTAGCTGAATTTTTGCACCTTGCCGCCAGCGCCATCGGTCATGACATAAGAAACGAAACCGCCCCCGGCCTTGGCCGCTTCAATCAGCGCCAAGGTTCCATCGCGCAAGGGTGAATCCATTGCCGCCAGGGGGTTGGCGCCCTTGAGCGCGCCGACCAGCGACAGACCATCCCATTGGCTGACGAACACATAGCCATCTTGGTCAAAATGCAGATGCCCGATGCGTTCAAGCAATTCCGCCTTGATATCGGCTTCCATGTCCTCGACATATTCGCCGGTCCCGATCACCCAGCCCAATTCGGGAATGACCCGCACATACGCGAGTTTCAGGTGATCGTTGCCCGGCTTGTCCGGCCGCGCCCAGTAATAGCGATATAAGCCGGCGCCTTCGCGCTTGACCAGTTGCAGCATATCGTAGACGACGAATTCCCCTCGCGCCCCGGTTTGCCCCAGCATGGAGACGCCCTCCAGATCGGGCCGCAACGGGAACAGCTTCTCGGTGCCGTCCAAATCGAAAGCGAAGAAATAGCCGCGACCGTTGTTGAATCGAATCGGCCGCAGGGTTTCGCGCACCATGTTTTCCAGTTCGGCCCGGCTGCGCCCCCTGGCCTGGGTCTTCAGCAGATTGCCGATGATGGCCTGGGCTTCATCGACGCGCTGGCGCAGCGTTTCTTCAACCCGCGCTTCGGTCCGATGACGTTCAAAGGCGATGGTGTCCAAAACATCATCGATCAAACGCTTTAAATAAACCTGGGTATTCTGACGCTGAGCCTCGCGCAGGCTGGCGGAGCGGCGGTTGAACTCAAGAAACTCCACCACGCCCCAGATCAGACACAACAAGACCAGCCCGCTGCCGGCCACCACCGTCAGACGGAGAAAAAGATGGTCGATCAGGCTGGTTTTGGCGGACACGCCGAGACTTCCCCCCCCTCATTTCGTTCCTGTCAAAAAGATACAGACTTTTGGCTTTGACGTATCCGTATCTTTTGGCGAGTCCGCCTGCCGATATTGAAGGAGCCGCTTGTGAGCGGTTAAAGCATTCTGGCACAGTGCGCGGCATGTCCACTCCCGCTCAGGCCCGCGCCTCGCTTTCCTTCTCGTGCATTGGCCACCTTTACGCCCATGTGTTCGAGCCCATCTTCTATATCGTCGCCCTGGCGCTGCCGGGTGAACTGGGCCTGCCCTACGAAGAAGTGCTGGCCCTGATCATCGCCGCCAAGTTGCTTTACGGTTTGCTGGCCCCGGTCGCCGGATGGCTGGGTGACCGCTGGTCGACGGTGGGGATGATGACCTTGTTCTTTTTCGGCCTTGGCGTTTCGGCCATCGCCGTCGGCTTTACCCACACGCCACTAAGTCTGGCCGTGGCCCTGGCCGCCACCGGATTGTTCGGCTCGATCTATCACCCGGTGGGCATTTCCTGGCTGCTGCGCAACGCTGTCGATAAGGGCAAAGCCATCGGCATCAACGGTGTGTTTGGCGGCATCGGCCCGGCCATGGCCGGCCTGATCGCCGGCGCCTTGATCGAAACCCTGGGCTGGCGCTTCGCCTTTATCCTGCCGGGCATCGCCGTCATCATCACCGGCATGGCCTTTGTCTGGTTTTTGGCGCAAGGTCGCGTGGTCGAAACCAAGGCCGACCGTTCCCCCAGCCCCGCCGCCAGTAAAAGCGACACCCTGCGCGCCGGCATCGTGCTGACCATCACCATGCTCGGCGCCGGATTGATCTATCAAGCGACCCAGCCGGCCCTGCCCAAGCTGTTTTCCGAACGTCTGGGCGACGGCATCGGCATCGGCGGCGCCGCCTTCGCCGTCACCGCCGTCTATCTTGTTGCCGGCCTGATGCAGGTAGTCGCCGGTCATCTGGCCGACCGTTATCCGGCGAAAACCATCTACATGATCTCGGCCTTGCTGCAAGGCCCGCTGCTGGTTTTGGTCGCCTGGAGCAGTGGCCTGCCGCTGGTCGCGGCGGCCATGTTGGCGGTTTTGTTCAACATGGCCGGTATTCCGGCGGAAAACCTGTTGCTGAACAAATACACGCCGGCCCGATGGCGGGGCACCGCCTTCGGGCTCAAATTCGTGCTGTCCTTCGGCGTTTCCGGTCTGGCGGTACCGCTGGTGTCGCTGATCCGCGGCTGGACCGGCGGTTTCGAAGTTCTGTTCATGGTGCTGGCCGGCTCCGCCGTCAGCATTGCCGCCGCCGCCGCCTTGCTGCCATCGGAACGGCAAAAAAAGACCGCCGCCCCCGAAGGGGCAGCGGTGGAGTGATAGTGGCACAATAATCAGCAAGGATCAGGCGGGACGCGCCTTGGGCAGCAGTTTTGCCTCGGCGGCGCGGGCCAGGGCCTTGAGCTTGGTCAGGGCGGCGGCCTCGATCTGACGGACCCGCTCGCGGCTGATGTTGTAACGCTGGGCCAGATCCTCAAGTCGCAACGGGTTTTCCCGCAACGTCCGCTGGGTGACGATATCGCGCTCGCGCTCGGTCAAGCCTTCCCAGGCCTGCTTCAGCAATTCACGGCGATACATCAGTTCCTGGCGTTCGCCCAGAACCTCTTCCGCCGTCGGCGTGTCGTCGGCCAGCAATTCGCCGAACGGAATGCCGGTTTCTCCCACCGGGGCATCCAACGAACGCGGGCTTTGCGTCAACAGGCGCTCCATTTCGGCGACCCGCTGATCGCGCACCCCCAGCTCGTCGGCCACCTGCGAGGTTTCCGCCACCGACAAGGCATTGCCGGACGGGCCGGTCAGCCGCGCCTTGATGCCGCGCAGCTTGAAGAACAGCTTCTTGCGCTCGGCTGACAGGCCGAAATTAACCGGGGTCGAGAATTTCAGCACATATTCGAACATGGCCGCACGCACCCACCATTGGGCATAAGTGGAAAAACGCAGATTGCGGTCAGGGTCGAAACTTTCCAGGGCGCGCACCAGCCCCAGATTACCTTCGGCCACCAGATCGGCGCCCGACAGGCCATAGCCCTTGAACTGGCCGGCGGTTTTCACCACCAGTCGCAAATGGGCGGAAAGCAGACGGGTCCGAGCCTTTTCGTCCCCCCCCTCTTTCCAGCGGCGGATCAGTTCCACCTCTTCCTCTCCCGTCAGCAAGGCGGTCTCGCGCATGGCCTTGTAATAGGCGCTGGCGGTATCCGAGGCGGGGCGAAGAATGGACATCGACGTCTCCATTGGGCTGTTGTCCGTGATTGAAACCATAGCCCCTTGCCTCTGATAACTCTAATCGATATATTTTCTCTAATTGATAATCAAAAACTATCACAGGACTCATGATCAGTTTTCGCCAATTGCAATGCCTGACCGCCGTCGCCGAAACCTTGCACTTTCGCCGCGCCGCCGAGCGGCTGCATATGTCGCAACCCGCCTTGTCGGCGCAGATCCTTCAGCTTGAAGACCATCTGGGCGTCATGCTGGTGGAGCGCACCCGGCGCAAGGTTCTGTTGACCCCCATCGGCCGCGCGGTGGTGACGCGGGCCAGGGCGGTGTTACGTGATGTCGGCGAGTTAGAGGAAATCGCCCATCAGGCACAGGCGCCGCTCTCGGGAACCCTGCGCGTCGGCGTCCTGCGGACCTTGGGGCCGTACCTGCTGCCCCACATCCTCCCCGAACTGCGCGGCAGCTTCCCCGAATTGAAGCTATATCTGCGGGAAGAACCGCGCGAACGGTTGCTGGCTGAACTGGCCCAAGGCGACCTGGACATCGTGCTGATTTCCGCCGCCCCCGACGATGACAATCATCTGACGGTGACGCCGCTGTTCCACGAACCCTTGTGGCTGACCATGCCGCTGGGGCATCGCTTGGCCGCCCGGACCAAACTGGCCCCGGCCGATCTGGCTGGCGAAAGTCTGATCATGCTGGAAGTCGGCGACGGCATGCGCGACCCGGCCCTGGATTTATGCCAACGCTCAGGCGCCTCCGAACACCGGGATTTCCGCGCCACTTCGTTGGATTCGCTGCGGCAGATGGTCGCCACCGGTTTGGGCACCACCTTGCTTCCAGCCCTTTACGTTCAGGCCGAAGCCTTGGCCGACGATCAGATCGCCGTTCTCTCCTTCGCTGTCGGCGCCCCGTCGCGCCCCATCGACATGGCATGGCGGCGCACCACCTCGCGCTTCGAGGAATTCAGCCTGTTCGCCCAGCTATTGCGGCGCAACCTGCCCCCTTGCGTTGACGCACGTTGATCCATTGGCGCGGCAGTGGCATTGAGTGTTGACAGGGATGCCAGAATGACCCCATCGAATATCATATCGGCAATCGCTGAGCCGCCTTGTTTCGGGCGCTTGGATAATTACGCCGCCACAACCTGCCGCTCGTAAAGGCTTCGGCGATCCAGCGGACACAGACCGCGGTCATATTGACCGGTGCCGAAGGCGACATTCTTGGGGAAGCGCTTGCCAGCGGGTAACGAGGTCGCGGCTTGCCCACAGCCACCGGAGCGAGCAATGTATCGCATATTGGATCTGGGGGTCCGTTTCCTGAGGGGGTTCGGGAGTATGTTTGCCTTTTCTTTGCCGCCTGGGCGGCGGCGTCAGGCCGTGCTCGGGGGAACGGCTGCCGTTACCTTGGTCTTGGGCTTCGTCATCTTGGGGGGGGAGGAGCGAAAGCCAGTTCCCTCGACCTCCGCCACCCCGTTCATCGTCGCCCGCGGCCGCATCGAGCCGGTCGGACGGGTGCGAGCTGTTTACGGACCATCCGAAGGCGGTGTGGTCCACCAAGTGCTGGTCAATCAAGGCGACAAGGTCAACGCCGGGCAGGTCCTGGCCATCCTGGATGGGCACGACATCCGCCAGGCGGAGGTGCTGATGGCTGAGCGCACCTTGGCGCTGGCCAACCTGCAACGGGAACAGACCATCGCCGGGGCCAAGCGTTCCGACATCGCCGCCCAGCGCAACGTGCTGGCCGCCAAGGAAGCCCGCCGCGATATGCTGGAGCGCGATTGGAAGCGACGCCAGACCTTGTTCGCCGACGGTCATGTGTCGCAACAATCGCTGGATTCCCTGGCCGCCGACCGCAAGACGGCGGAAAACGAGGTGGCCCAGGCCGCCAACGTGCTGAAGGCGCAAACCGAGACGCGCGGCATCGACGACCGCGTCGCCCTCGCCCGCATCGAGGTGGAAAGCGCCAGCTTGGAACGAGCCAAGGCCCAGGCCGAGCATCTGACGATCCTGGCGCCGGTGGACGGGGTGGTTTTGTCGGTGCAGAGCCGGGCAGGCGAACTGATCGGCCAAAACGGCCTGCTGCGCATGGCGTCCCTGGATCGCTTGGAGGTGGTGGCCGAGATCGAGGAAGGCCAGGCCGGCCGACTGGTTGACGGCATGGCCGCCACCATCAGCGCCCGTTTCCTGGAACAACCGGTCAACGGCCGGGTCCGTCGGGTGTCGCGCGAAGTGTTCCGTGAAAAGCGGCCGGCTTCCGATGTCTTGACCGGACGCGACGCCCGTATCGTCGAGGTCGATATCACCCCCGACACCCCCTTGCCCGTCATCTTGGGGGCCGAGGTGGTGGTGAGGGTGGGCGACATCGAGGCGGCGGGGGCGAAGTGATGCTGCGGATCGCGGCGGAACTGGCCCTGCGTCAGTTGCTCCATCGTGGCGGCAAGTTGGCGGGCGCCTTGATCGGGGTGTGCGTGGCCATCGTGCTGATCTTCACCCAATTGGGGTTCCAGAACGCCCTTTACGACAGCGCGGTCGGCATCCCCCGCGCCCTTGACGCCGACATCCTGATCGCCGGGCCGACCTTCAAGTCATGGGCCGATTCGCCGCCGTGGATGAACCGCGCGCTTTTGTACGAAGCCCAAGGCGTTGCCGGCGTCCGCTCGGTGGCGCCGCTTTATTCCGCCGCCATCCAGATCGCCAGCCCGCTGGATGGTCATGGCCTCAGTTGTTACCTGCTGGCCTTCTCGCCACAGCAACCGGTCTTCCTGTCCGCCGGCATCACCGCCCTGAGCGGGCACTTGGCCCTGCCCGACCGGCTGATCATGGATCGCCAATCGCGGGTGGATTTCGAGGCCATCCGTGACGCGGTCCAGGCCAGGGGCGAGTCCGAGATCACCGTGCTCAATGCCACCGACACCTTGCAACGCATCGGCTGGGTGACCGGCTTGTTCGACCTGGGGCCATCCTTCACCATCGACGGCACCATGATCACCTCGGACCTCAATTACTATCGCCTGACCTCGACCCCGCTGGACCGTGTTAGCGTCGGCGTCTTGCGGGTGGCCAATGGTTACGACATCAAGAGGGTTCGCGACCAACTGGCCGAAACCCTGCAAGGCCGCGCCCAGGTGTTCCTGAAACAGGATTTCATCGACAACGAAATCGCCTATTACGCCGAGAACACGCCGATCGGCTATATTTTCCGCCTGGGTCTGATCGTCGGCACCTTTGTCGGCATCGTCTTCATTTCCCAAGCATTACATGGCATCGTCAGCGACAACCTTCGGGAATACGCCACATTGCGGGCCATCGGCTACCAACAGGGCTTCTTCAGCGCCGTGGTCGGCTTCATCGCCTTGGTGCTGTCGGTGGCCGCCTATGTGCCGTCGTCTTTCCTGGCCTGGGGGGTGTATGCCCTGGCCGCTGACGCCTCGAAATTGCCGCTGCGCATGAACCTGCCCGACATGGCGGTCATTTTCGCCCTTGTCGTGGTCATGGCGGTGACCGCGACCTTGCTGGCCGTCGGCAAGATTCGCAAGGCCGATCCGGTGGATCTGTTCTCATGAGCGCCGCCGCCGCCTTTGCCCCGGTCCGGGTGGAGGGCCTGTCGCATTATTTCGGCGACGGCGCCTCCCGCGCTCAGGTCTTGTTCGATTTATCGCTGGAGATCGAGCCCGGCAGTCTGGTCATCCTGACCGGCCCATCGGGGTCGGGCAAGACCACGTTGTTGACCCTGATGGGGGCATTGCGCAGCATCCAGGACGGCCGGCTGGAGGTGCTCGGCACGTCCTTGAGTGGTCTGCAAGGCGCCGCTCTGACCCAGTTGCGCCGCGATATCGGCTTCATCTTCCAGATGCACAATCTGTTCGATTCGCTGACGGCGCTGCAAAACCTGATCATGGCCACCCATGTGGCCGACACCCCCCCCGATCAGGCGCGACGCAGATGCCTGGCCTTGCTGGAACGCCTGGGCCTGGGGCATCGGATCGATCACAAGCCGGCCATGCTTTCCGGCGGACAGCGCCAGCGGGTGGCGGTGGCCCGCGCCCTGGTCAATGCGCCCCGGCTGATTCTGGCCGACGAACCCACCGCCGCCCTCGACCAGGCCTCGGGCCGGGAAGTGGTGACCATGCTGCGCGAATTCGCCGCCACCGAAGGCCGCGCGGTGGTGATGGTCACTCACGATAATCGCATCATCGGCCTGGCCGACCGCATCATGTCCATGGTCGATGGGCGCATCGTCTCCGACGTCCGCGTCAACGAGGCGGTGGACCTATCCATGGCTCTGCGCAATATCGACCTGTTCGCCCGCCTCAGCACCGCCGAGTTGACCCAGGTGGCGGAAAAGATGACGCAACGCCCTTTCCGCGACGGCGAGGTATTCATGCGCCAGGGCGAGGAAGGCGATTTATTCTATCTGCTGCGCGACGGCCAAGCCCAGGTGATCGTCAGCCAGAATGGAAGCGAGAGCGCCATCACCACCTTGGGACCTGGGCAATATTTCGGCGAAAGGGCGCTGATCACCGGCGAGCCTCGCAACGCCACGGTGGTCGGTCGCGGCGATGGCCGGATCGCCACCCTCAGCAAGCAAGACTTCCAGCAGGCGCTTCGCCTTGCGCCCGACTTGCCCGAGCAATTGACACGCATTTATTTTGGACGCTGACATGGGCCGGTGGGCAAGGGGGCGATCGTGACGTTTTCATTCGTGGCGGGGTACGTGCGCCAGATGCTGGCCTTCCGTGGCCGCTTCGCCCTTCTGATCGTCGCCTTGCTGTTGGAAGCGTCCTATTACCTGGGCTCGCCGCTGCTTTACAAATTCATCTTCGACGAGGGCATCACCCAGGGACAGCAAGATGTGTTGATCTGGGCGGTGGCGATGCTGGCCGGGTTGCTGGTGTTGCAAAGCCTCGCCACCTTTTTGCAGGAACGCATGGCCAGCGCCCTGGGCATGAAGGTGATGAACGCCTTGCGCGGGCGAATGTACGAAAAGCTCCAATCCCTGCCGCCGCCCCTGGTCGCCGCCCGCCCCCAGGGGGATCTGGTGCACCTGTTCGGAGCCGACGTCGCGGCCATGGAGTTGGCCGTAATCCGCGCCGTCCCCCCGCTGCTGTTGCATTCCCTGATCATCGTTTCCAGCTTGGTGCTGTTGGCGACCATCAACTGGATCTTGTTCCTGGTGACCATGGCGGTCTTGCCCATGGCGGTTCTAATTCCCAAGCTTTTCGCCAAACCCGCAGGTGTTTGGGAAGGCAACCACCAACAGGCCAAGGCCGCGGCCGGCGGCTTCGTTCAGGAAAGCCTGGTCACTTTGCCGGTGATCCGGCTGTTTCATCTGGGGCGGCGGCGGCAACGGGCCTTTGGCACTCATTTGCGCCGCATGGACGAAACCGGCGGCCGAGCCTATCTGTTCGGCGGTCTGGTGGCGCGCACGGCCGTGCTGGGCGCCGGCATCGCCCAGGTGGTGGTGGTCGGTGTCGGCGCCGTGCTGGCGGTGAACGGGATGATGACCGCCGGTCTGCTGATCGCCTTCATCGGCCTGCTGCTGGGCATCGGCGAGGCGGTGGGCATGTTGACCACCGCCATTCCGCTGATGATTTCTGCCCAGCAGGCGCATGCCCGGCTGCGGGCCTTCCTGGACGAACCGGTCCCCCGGCAGGAAGACCCGGACGCGGTGGCGATCGAGCGCTTAAGCGGCGAGATCGTCTTCGAAAATGTGCATTTCAGCTATGACGGCGAAACCTCCACCTTGGCCGGACTGAACTTTCGTATCCAGCCGGGGCAGCGGGTCGCGCTGGTCGGGCCGTCGGGATGTGGCAAGTCCACCGCCTTGTCCCTGCTGATGCGGTTCAGTTCGGCCCTGGACGGCCGGGTGCTGCTGGACGGCACGGACATTGCCCACATCCGCGAAGACAGCCTGCGGGCCAATGTCGGCGTCGTGCTGCAAAACGCCCTGCTGTTCGACGCCACCATCGGCGAGAATATCCTGGCCGGTCAGCCCGAAGCCGACGATGACGCCGTCATCGCCGCCGCCAAGGCCGCCGGCATCCATGAGGCCATTCTGACCAAGCCGCAGGGCTACGACACGCCGGTAACCCAGGCGGCGGGGGCCTTGTCGGGGGGGGAGCGCCAGCGTATCGCCGTCGCCCGCGCTCTGTTGCGTCAAGCCCCGATCCTGTTGCTGGACGAAGCGACCTCGGCCTTGGACCCCGCTTCGGAACAGGTGGTCAACGGCAGTGTCGCCGCCTTGGCCCCCGCCTGCACGGTGGTGTCGGTCACCCATCGTCTGGCCTCGGTGGTGGATTACGACCTGATCTTGGTTTTGCAAGACGGGCGCTTGGTCGAGACCGGGCGTCATGACGATCTGCTGGCCCAAGGCGGGCTTTATTCCCAATTGTGGACGCGCCAGCAAGGCATGGCCACCGCCGTTTCCGAGGAACGCAGCGGACCGTTGATCACCCCGGACCGTCTGGCGTTGATCCCCTTCCTGTCCGAATGCAGCCGCCAGACCCTGGACGAACTAAGCGATCTGTTCGTTCTGTCTCGCTTCGCCGAGGGCCAATACGTCTTCCACCAGGGCGATCCCGGCGACCATTTCTATCTGATTGCGCGCGGCTGCGTACAGGTGGTGGTCCCCACCGCAAACGGCGAGCAGGTGGTCAACACCCTGCGCGACGGCGATTTCTTCGGCGAGTTGGCGCTTTTGCGCAACGTGCCCCGTTCGGCCAGCATCGTCGCCTGGGCCGATACCTGGTGCCTGTCGTTGTCGTGCCAGCACTTCCTGCGGATCATTCAGGCCGAGCCGGGGCTGCACGCCCGCGTCATCGCCGCCGTCAAGGCGGTGGTCGGCGATTCCGAGGACAGTTTTACCCCTTCACCAAGGTAACCTGAGCCACGTCGATGCCGCCGCCGGCAAAGCCGCCTTCGCAATACATCAGGTAATAGCGCCATAGCTTGACGAAATCGGCATCGAATCCCGGTGGCAGTTTGGCGCCGTCAATGGCCGCGTCGAAATTCCGTCGCCAGCGCCGCAGCGTCTCGGCGTAATGCGGGCCGAAGCCAACCCGCTTTTCCCAGCGCAGCCCGGCTTTTTCAGCGGCGGCACGGAAACGGCTTTCCGAAATCAGCATGCCGCCGGGGAAAATATAAGTCTGGATGAAATCGGCGTTGGCGCGATAGCTGTCGAACACTTGGTCATCGATCTCGATATACTGGATCGCCGCCTTGCCGCCCGGCTTCAAGGCTCGGGCGATGGCCGCCATGAAAGTGGGCCAATATTTCTCTCCCACCGCCTCGACCATCTCGACACTGGCCACCGCGTCGAAGCTGCCTTGGACATGACGATAGTCGCAAATGTGAAACCGTGCCCGGTGGGTCAAACCGGCCTGGGCGATACGCCGGTCGGCCCAGGCCTTTTGCTCTTGCGACAAGGTGATGCCGGTGACGTCGATGTCGTAATGGGCCGCCGCCACCTCGGCCAAACCGCCCCAGCCGCTGCCGATTTCCAGCAGCTTGGCTCCTGGTTGCAATTCCAGCCGGTCCAACAAGGTGGTGATCTTGCGATGCTGGGCCACCTCCAACGGTTCCGAGACGGAAATCGGCTCGGCGAACAGGGCCGAGGAATAGCTCATGGTCGGATCAAGCCAAGTCTCGTAGAAATCGTTGCCCAAATCATAGTGGAAGGCGATGTTCTTGCGCGAATTGGCCGGCGAGTTGTGGCGCAGGCCGTGCCATAGGCGGTTGAAGAAGCGAAACAATCCTTGGGCGCGGCCAATCTCGCCCAACGGATGACGATTGCGCATGGCCAAGTCGAACAACGGCACCGGATCGGGACTGGTCCATTCGCCCACGGCCCAGCTCCGATACCAACCGACCGTGCCGGTAGTCACCAACTGCACCAGCGGCCGCCAGGATTTCAGTTCGATGACCGCCACCGGGCCGGGCTTACGGCCGCCCAACACCCGTTGGGTTCCGTCCGGCAGGGTGGCTTCGATGGCGCCTTCGGCGATGCCGTGATCGACATGATCCAACAACGAGCGGAAACCCGGCGCCAGCAGACGCGCCATCGGTCCCGAGCCGGTGGCGAAGCGCTTGTCGGCGCGGATCAGATGTCGTCCCCGAGGACGCGGAAAGCTTGTCATCGCAGAAGGTCGTCCTCTTGTCTCGGTTACGCTTCGTCGCCGATCGGGGGGAAATCCTGCCCCACCATGCCTGGGGCGTAAGGCCAAGCGGCCCGCAGGCCCAGGCCTTGCTCGCACTGGTCCAGGACGCGGTTCAACTCGCCCATGTAATCGACGACGAAACCCGGCGTCCAGGTCAGGAAATCAGCCCGCCCGCGGATCAACGCCGCCAACCACAGACCAGGATCGACCATCAGCCGCAGCAGGCGCAGCCAGGGCCGGGGACCGGCCCACACGCCTTCCATGGCGGCTTCCAGGCCAGGGCCCACCGCCACCGCGCAATTGCGGTTGACCAGACTGTAGGTGGTGTCTTGACGAAAGCTGTCCCAATAGGCGCGCAGCCGGCGCTCGCTGAAACGGCGCAGCAGGAACTGGCGGTTCGGCGCCCGCCAATCGTCCACTTCGAAAGCGAAGGACGGAACAAAGGATCCCACCATGTCGTGGCTGGGCTCGCCGCTCATGGTGTTGATGAAATTGGTGCTCGAACGCTCGATCTCTTCGTTGGGGTAATAGCTGATGTAGAAATCGGCCCCTAATTCCAACGACACATGGCCCGAGGACATGCCGCCGTCGGCATCGGGAACGGCAAAATAACGGTCGATCACCGGCAGCCGCATGGTGACGTTGGGGGCCGCGGACGGCATCCAGTTATACATGATCAACGGTTGCTGCTCGGCGGAGCGCGGCGGGTCGCTCCCTTCCAGCGACGGCGCGTGGGCATGCCAATTGCGGGTCGAATAAAGCGACGAACGCAGGATCGAGGTCTTGTCGTCCAGCCGCCCCAAATGCACTCCCAGGCGCAGCAACACCCAGCCGGACAGCAAGAGGGACAGGCTCAAGGCCAAGATGACGTTGCCCGCTGGATCAAGGGGCCATTGCCACAACAGGCCGCCCGCCCCGCCCAATTGCGCCAGGGCAACCACGATGTTGCGGGGCCAGCCGGGAACGCGCACCACCAAGGCAATGCCCAGGCGAATAATGCCGTCGATCACCAGGGCCACGGCCATCACCACCGAGGCGCCCCAGTCGCCGTGCAGCGAGGGCGGTGCCAGCAGTGCCGCGGCCACGGCCAGGGGCAACCCCATGCGCCACAGACGCTGGACCAGTTCACCGCGATCAGGGGCGTTCATCACCGCCAACAGATGAAACAGCGCGATGGCCAAGAACAGCGAGCCGAACAATTGGTGGCTGAACCGGGCGATGCCGTCCAGGGCGTCCCAAGCCGTCAAACCGGCGGCGGCGATGACGCAAAGCCCCAGCGCCGAGATCACCCGCCCAAAGGGGCGGAAGGCGGTTGGTCCGATCAGTAAAAAGGCGATTTTCAGCATTCAACAAACCCGCAAGCTGTCACAATAACCGACAAGCCGCGGGGGGGGAACGGCTGAGCACGCGAAAAATATCGTACCGTCGAAATCAGCGCAACACACCGCAAGGTCATACGCCCAGGGGACAAATCCCGATCTCAAGGCGAAATACGAACAACTCACCGGCGTGGGAAAACCTGCGAAAGCGGCCATTATCGCCATCATGCGAAAGCGTGCCGTTTTGGCGAACGCATTGCTGAGAAATCGGCCTGCTTGGGAGCCGAAAATGATTTGCCCCCGACGGATACTCGACTCTTTCCGGGCAAGTCCAATCTTGACTATCTTGTATCTCTCAACACGCAGGGGCGATCCAGGCTTTCTCCGGATCAGGCCTTGAGGTCGCGGGCGACGGTGGTCATTTCGTCGGCGGTCTTAAAGACCGTGGCGTTGGTCGAATAAGCCTTTTGCGTCACGATCATCTTGGTGAATTCCTCGCCGATATCGACGTTCGAGGTTTCCAGCGACGATGTGGCGAAGCTGACGCCGCCCTTGGCGTCCTCGACCCCTGAAACGGTGACGTCACCGGCCTCGGCCGAACGGCGGAACAAGGTGCCGCTCACCGATTCCAAACTGTTTTCAGACACGAACTGAGCAAAGGCGACCTTGAACAGCGCCTGGGTTTCGCCGTTGGTGTATTGCCCGGTATAAACGCCCTTGTCGTTGAAATAAGCGCCGATCAACGACCCTTGGCCGTAACCATTTTGGTCGATGGAGCCCAAGGCGGCGGAAGAATCAAACTGGGTGAGTTCGCTGAAATCAAAGGTCACGGCTGCCGTGGCATCCACCGCCGTCGTCGTCTTGGCGGCGCCTTCCCCCTCGACGATGCTATCGGTCCAGGTCCAGCTTGAATCGATGGTGCTGTTGCCGCTCAACGCGCCCTTGCCGTTGAAGGTGACCAGAACCGGCGTCGGCGGCGTGTCGGGATACCCCGATTCGGTGCTGTAGCTATGCACGTACCACTGGTTGGGACCGACCCGCTCGAAAGCCAGGCTGGCATCATGCCCCTGGAAGCTGCTGTCCCACACCTGGGTGCTGAGTTTCTCGGTATGCACATCCGGCCGGGTCAGGGTATTGGCCGGCAGGTTGTTGCCGGCATACAGCGACACTTCGCTGGTCATCGCCGTTTTGTCGGGATTGGTGGTGTTGTAGGTGGCGTCGTCCCAATCGACGACAAAGGGAAGATTGCCGGTCGATGGCGATATCATCCGTCCCTGACCATCGAAGGCCACCCGCACGGTGGAATCGGCGATGGTGCCGACCCCCGCCGGTACGCTGACCGTCACGTCCCACAGATTGCCGGAGGTCCGCGTCCAGGTCAGATTGGCGGTCTGGCTGGTGCCCTTGGGATCATAGAAGGTGGCGGTGGAAGAATGCGTGCTCGGCCCCAGCAAATTCTGCGTGGTGGTCAGCGGCCCCGACCCCCAACTGACCGAAATCCCGTCGGCGCCGGGAGCCGGTTCATAGATCACCCCGTTGACGTCGCTCTTGATGGTGAACGGACCACCGGAAATGGTCGCGCCGGCGGCGGTGGTCGACGGCGTCACCGTCCAATCGGTGCCGTTGACCCGCTGCCACGCCAAATCCATGCTGTAGCTGGTGCCGGTATTGGGATCGACGATGCTTTGGCTGGTGGAAAAGGTCGATGGCGACAGCGCCGCATTGGCCGGCAGATTGCCGCGCACGGTCGCCGTGCTGGTGACCCGCCCTTCCATCAGCGTGTCAGGCATGGAATAGACCGGAGTCAGCTCGCCCGAGGTGTCGATCACCCCGTTCTCGTCCGGCATCCAGCCCAGCAGGTAATTGCCGCCATTGGCCATGAAATAGGATTCTTTGTTGGGACCCGAGGCGGTATAAAAATTGCCGGCGCGCGTATACATCACCTGTCCGGGGCTATCGACGCTATAGGCCGACCCCGGACCGCTGCTATAGGTGGTGCCGGAAATGTTGGCCTGCGGCTTGCCGACCATGAAGAAGCCGTTGCCGTTGATGGCCAGATCGGTGCTCTGCGTCGAGGCGGCGATCATGCCCTGGGCGGTGATATGCGAGCGATCGGCGGTTTGGACGCCAAAGATGTTCAGCTTGCCCGAAGAGGTGCTGGGACCGGCCTTCGATTCCGACATCACCGTCTTGAACAGCGTCTCCTTCCGCTTGTAGCCGGTGGTGTTGACATTGGAAATGTTCTGGCTGATGGACCCCATGTCCCAGCTGTTGGCCATCATCGCCATACTGGCGTTGTTCATTGCGCCCCAAAGCATTTCCAGCCTCCTTGCCGGATAAAATAAAATTCTCCGCCTGATTTAGCTGCATGGAACGTGCCACTTGGTTAAGGGGCGCAATCCCGCCATTCCTTGGCAACCGGCCTGGGAAAATCCTGCCCGGACGACGGCTTTGCCCCGGCAATCCTTGCCCACCAGCCGCTCCGATCAAAAAAGCGCCCCCCTGCCCGCCAATTAGGCGAAAAATTCGACAAAAGCCCCGATTTCGCCCCTTTGCGGCAGGCATGATTATTGCGTTTACCGCCTCGCAACCATGGGACACCACATGTCGGGCTGGGGACGCAGACGCTATTTCGCCGGGGCTTTCGTGCTGACCATGGCCGGTTGGCTGGCCGCTTACGCGGTGATCCAGGCCTGGGACGACCGCGGTTCAAGCGGACGCGGCCCGATCAAGGTCGGCATCTTGCATTCACGCACCGGCACCATGGCGGTGTCGGAACGCACGGTGATCGACGCCACCCTTTACGCCATCGACGAGATCAATCGTTCGGGCGGGGTGCTGGGGCGGCCGGTCAAGCCCATCGTCGTCGACGGCAAATCCGACTGGGCCATATTCGCCACCCAGGCCGAGCGGCTGATCAAGACCGACAAGGTGTCGGCGGTCTTCGGCTGCTGGACCTCGGCTTGCCGCAAGACGGTCAAGCCGATCTTCGAGAAATACGATTCGGTCTTGTTCTATCCGGTGCAATACGAGGGATTAGAGACCTCGCCCAACATTATCTATACCGGCGCCGCCCCCAACCAGCAGATTATCCCGGCGATCAAGTGGTCGCTGGACAATCTGGGCCGCCGCTTTTTCCTGGTCGGTTCCGATTACGTTTTTCCCCGCACCGCCAACAAGATCATCCAAGCCCAGGTCACCGCGCTGAAGGGCGAAGTGGTGGGCGAAGGTTATGCGCCGCTGGGAAGCCAGAACTTCGCCGCCATCGTCGCCCGCATCAAGCAGGCTCAGCCCGACGTCATCTTCAACACCATCAACGGCGATTCCAATCTCGGCTTTCATCGGGCGTTGCGGGCCGCCGGCATCACGCCGGCCGACATTCCGGTGATGTCGTTCTCGGTCGCCGAGGCCGAGGTCAAGGCCATCGGCCCGGCGATGATGGCCGGCGATTATGCCGCCCGCAATTACTTCCAGACCGTCGATACCCCGGAAAACCATGCCTTTGTCGCCGGCTTCAAGGCCCGCTATGGCGCGGATTACGTCACCACCGCACCGATGGAAGCGGCCTATTTCGGCGTCAAATTGTGGGCGCGCGCGGTCAGCGAGGCCGGCTCCGCCGATTTCCGCGATTTCCGCGCCACCATCAAGGGCCAAAGCATGGCCTCGCCCGGCGGCACCGTCACCATCGACCCGGCGACCCAACACACCTGGAAGACCGTGCGCATCGGCCGCATCCGCGCCGATGGAGATTTCGAAATCCAGTGGGATTCGCAGCGGCCGGTGCGGCCGGTCCCCTATCCGTCGTTTCTGGCCCGCAGCCAATGGGCCGATTTCCTCGACGGACTCTATCGTGGCTGGGGCAACAACTGGGCGGCGCCGTCCCTGGCCGAGGCCAAACCATGAAAGCGCTGCCCCGCCCCCGCCTTGCCGTTGAAATCGCCGGCGGCTACCTGCTGCTGGGCTTGTTGCCGCTGGTGGTCATCGTCTGGATGTATTTCCACGCCTCGGAACGGGTGCTGGTGGAAGAAATCAGTCGCTCGCTGTCGACCATCGCCGACCAGAAAACCGCCCGGGTCGAAGCCTTTGCCCGCGACCGCATGCAGGTCGCCTCGACCTTGTCTTATACCCCCACCGTGCGCGATGCCCTGATCGCCCTGCGGCAAAATCCCGATTCCACCCCGTTTAGGCCGTTGCTGTCACGCTATGCCGAAAGCGCCGGAGCCCGCGATCTGCTGCTGGTTTCGGCCGAAGGCGAAATCCTGTTCGCGGTCAGCCGGGATGATCTGGTCGGCGCCGTGCTGACCGAGCCGCGTCATCGCGGCTCGCTATTGGCCAACATCTACGAACGCACCCGCACCCTGCTGGAAACCGAGATTTCCGATTTCGCCACCATTGGCGATGGCGGACCGACCTCGTTCGCCGCCGCCCCGGTGCTGAAAGACGGCGCTTTGCTCGGCACCGTCTTGCTGGAGGTGGACCAAGCGGCATTGTTCGACATCGTCGCCGACACCGCCGCCCTGGGCCGCACCGGCGAAACCCTGGTCGCCGCCCGCGCCGGAAACGGCGAGGTGGAAATCCAGGGGCCGCTGCGACTGGCCGAACCCGGCCGGGATTTGCATGTGCTGGCCGCCGCCGACCATATCGGCATCCCGCTCAACCGCGCCCTGCACGGCGAGCGCGGCGTCGATTTCGCCACCGATTACCGGGGCGAAAGGGTGCTGGCGGCCTGGCGCTATCTGCCCAGTTTCCGTTGGGGCATGGTGGTCAAGATCGATGTCTCGGAAACCCTGGCCAGCGTCGAGCGCTTGCGGGCGTTGGGCTGGTGGATCGGCAGCGCCGCCGTGCTGTTCGGCCTGCTGGCCGCCATCTTCATCGCCCGCGCCATCGCCGCGCCGCTGAAGAATTTGCAGCAAGCGACCGAGGCTTTGTCCAACGGCACCTTTCAGCCGCCGCTGACCGTCGACGGGAGCGTCGAGATCGCCGAACTGGCCCATTCCTTCAACGACATGGCCGTCGAAATCCAGACCTATCAACAAGGGCTGGAACGCATGGTCGAGGCGCGAACCAAGGAATTGCGCGCCGCCAAGGACAGCGCCGAGGCGGCGACGCGGGCCAAGACCGATTTCCTGGCGGTGATGAGTCACGAATTGCGCACCCCCATGAACGGCATCATCGGCATGGCCGAATTGCTGCTGCGCCGCCTGGAGACCGACGCCGAGGGCAAACGCTGGGCCGGCACCATCAAGCGTTCGGGCGAAACCCTGACCGTGCTGCTCAACGACATCTTGGATATCTCACGCATCGAGGCCGGCCAGCTTAGTTTCGAGCACCGGGCCTTTGTTCCGTTGCGCCTGGCCGAGGATCTGGTGGCGCTGATGCGGCCCCCCGCCCACGACAAAGGGTTGGAACTTCGCCTCGATGCCGCCGACGACCTTCCCACCGCCACCCATGGCGATGCGGCCCGGCTGCGACAGGTGCTGCTGAACCTTTTGGGCAACGCCATCAAATTTACCGATCAGGGCGAAATCGTCCTGTCGGTGGCCCTGGCCAGCGACGCCATTTTACGGTTCAGCGTTGCCGATACCGGCATCGGTGTAGCCGCCGCCGACCGCGAGCGGTTGTTCGATCCATTTTTCCAGGCCGATTCCTCGGCCTCGCGCCGCCATGGCGGTGTCGGCCTGGGCCTGGCCATCTGCAAACGGCTGATCGCCGGCATGGGCGGCTCCATCCGGTATGAACCCCGCCCCCAGGGCGGCTCGATCCTGGTGGTTGATCTGCCCTTCGCCGCCGCTGACGCCGCCGTGCCGCCCGAAGAAAGCGAAACCATCGCCGAGCTGCCGGCGTTGACGGTGCTGGTGGTCGAGGACGAAGAGGTCAATGCCCTGGTCCTTGAGGCATTGCTGTCCCAGGCCGGTCATACGGTCACCGTTACCCGCGACGGGACCGAGGCCCTGAGCGCCGCCCTTTGCCATGATTTCGACGTCGCCTTGGTGGATTTGCGTCTGCCCGGCATGGACGGCTTCCAAGTCACCCGCAATCTGCACGCGCTGCTGAGCGAAAGGGGCGGCTATGTGCCGGTGGTGGCCGTCACCGCCAATCTGATGCCCGAGGACCAGACCGCCTGTACCCAGGCCGGCATGGTGGCGGTGGTGCCCAAACCCATCGACCCGGCACGATTGCAGGCCGCCCTGGCCGCCGCCCTGCGGCCCGCCCCCCACACCTTGCCCGGCGCCGGCACCGCCGCGATCACCGCCAAGGGCATTCTCGATCACGACCTGCTGGCGCAGCTGGCCGAGGATTTGGGCCTTGACCAATTGCGCGGACTGGCCATTGCCGCCCTTGAGATCATGGACGGCCGCCTGCGGGACTTGCAGCAAGCGGTGAATTCCCAAGAGCCCGAGCGCATCGCCGATCTGGCCCATAAACTGGCCGGCGCCGCCGGCAGTCACGGTATGGCGGCCACCCGTCTGTGCGCCAAGGAGATGGAAAGTCACATCCGCGCCGGCGACATCACCGCCTGTCGCCGGCTTTTCCCCCACCTGGCCGCCCAGTTCAGCGACGGCCGCGAGGCGTTGCGGCGTTGGCTGGCCGAGTGATCAGCCCCGGCTGACCCCAGGGACAAAGCGGTAACCATGACCGCGACAGGTTTCGATCAACGGCGAATCGTCGGAACCTAATTTCTTGCGCAAGCGGCTGATCAGGATATCGATGCTGCGCGGCCCGGATTCCGCATCGTCAGAGCCCAACGCCGCCATCAGCACATCCCGGCTTTGGATGCGACCGGCCCGGCTGGCCAAAATATGCAGCAGATCGAATTCCGCCGGGGTCAGATCGGCGACACGCCCCAAAGAATCAAGCACGGCCCGGCCGGCGATATCCAAGGTCCAACCGGCGAAGCGCAGACGATTGGCAACACCGTTTCCACGCAAACCGGCCCGCCGTTCCAGCACGCTTTTGACCCGAGCCAGCAATTCACGCGGATAGACCGGCTTGGGCAGATAATCATCGGCGCCGATCTCGATGCCCAAGGCCCGGTCATCGGGACCACCGCGTTCGGTGACCATGATGACGCCGACATCGGAATGGGTGCGCAAATCACGGGTCAGATTGAGGCCGTCGCCATCGGGCAGGTTGACGTCCAACACCACCAGATCGATCTGACCGGTGGCCAGCCAGGCGCGCATGCCGGCGGCGTCCTCGGCCTGTTCGACGCGATAACCGGCCTTGACCGCCGCCGCCACGATCAGGGCGCGGACGGTTTCGTCATCATCGACCACCAAGAGGCTGGATTTGACGCTCATGCTTCCCCGTTTCTCGCTTTGGGAAAAATACCAGAAACACAACAGCGGTACAGTGCCCATGTCACAAATTCGCACGCGGCAGGAACGTCGGCAATAAGCATTGCTCGGCGCCGTAATTATTTTCATGTATAAAGAAACAATTCAGAAATATAGTGAAAACAGTGACGCCATTTTTTTAGGCATGTTTAAGCGCAGCGCTTGAAAGCCAGAAAAAAAATTAAAACCTGCCTTCGTGCAGCCTGCGCCATGATTCTAAAATCTTCAGCACCACCACAAACTGCCCATATCGTTGGCACTCGCCCCGATATGATTACTTTTTATTCACTTTCTGCCGCCACAGACGGCATGTTTTCGCATTTGCACAATAGATAGCCAGCCTCCGAACAAGTGAAGCCATTTAAAAACAAGACATTAGGTCAAAAAACACCGTTTGGCCCAGCCCTTGCCTATTCCCTCGGCACCTGCAATCTCGCACGGGGGATATCAGAATGAAGTTCAACCGGATCCTTGGCGCCGGCCTGTTCACCGCCGCGTCCATCCTGCCCATGCTGGCCCATGCCGCCGAAGACACCATCAAGATTGGCGTGCTGCATTCGCTGTCGGGCACCATGGCGATTTCCGAAACCACCTTGAAGGACACTGTCCTGATGATGGTGGACGACATCAACAAAAAGGGCGGTCTGCTCGGCAAGAAGGTCGAGGCCGTGGTGGTCGACCCGGCCTCCAATTGGCCGCTTTTCGCCGAAAAGGCGCGCGAACTGCTGGAAAAGGAAAAGGTCGCCGCGGTGTTCGGCTGCTGGACCTCGGTGTCGCGCAAGTCGGTGCTGCCGGTATTCGAGCAATTGAACGGCATGCTGTTCTATCCGGTGCAGTACGAAGGCGAGGAAAGCTCGCGCAACGTCTTTTACACCGGCGCCGCCCCCAACCAGCAGGCCATTCCCGCCGTCGATTATCTGATGAGCAAGGATGGCGGCGAAGTGAAGCGCTGGGTCCTGGCCGGCACCGATTACGTCTATCCGCGCACCACCAACAAGATCTTGGAAGCCTATCTGAAGTCCAAGGGCGTCAAGCCCGAAGACATCATGATCAACTACACGCCGTTCGGTCATAGCGATTGGCAGACCATCGTCGCCGACATCAAGAAGTTCGGTTCGGCCGGCAAGAAAACCGCCGTGGTCTCCACCATCAACGGCGACGCCAACGTGCCGTTCTATAAGGAACTGGCCAATCTCGGCGTCAAGGCCGACCAGATCCCGGTTGTCGCCTTTTCGGTCGGCGAGGAAGAACTGGCCGGCATCGACACCAAGAACCTGATTGGCCATCTGGCCGCCTGGAACTACTTCCAGTCGGTGAAGAGCCCGGAAAACGACGCCTTCATCAAGCAATGGCAGAGCTTCATCAAGAATCCCAAGCGCGTCACCAATGACCCGATGGAAGCCACCTATATCGGCTTCAAGATGTGGACCCAGGCGGTTCAGCAGGCCGGCACCACCAATGTCGACGCCGTGCGTCAGGCGCTGTACGGCCAGAAGGTCAAGAACCTGACCGGCGGCGTCGCGGTGATGAACACCAACCACCACCTGTCCAAGCCGGTATTCATCGGCGAAATCCAGGGGAACGGTCAGTTCCAGACCGTGTGGAAGACCAAGGACGTCATCAAGGCCGACGCCTGGAGCCCCTTCATCCCCGAAAGCGCCAAGCTGACCGCCGATTGGACCTATCCGTGGGTCTGCGGCAACTGCACCGAACCCAAGTTCAAGTAAGCCTGCCCGGCCGGGTTCCAGACGGGACCCGGCCCTTTTTCCGCTCTGGGGGTGCCCATGCGTGCGTTCCATCTGATCCTTGCCTTGGCCGCCTTGCTGCTGGCCACGCCCTCCGCCCGCGCGGACGATGATTTTTCCACCGCGCTGCGGGCGCTGAACGCTGATTCTTATGCCGATAAGATCGCCGCCGCCGAAGCTTTGGCCGCCTTGGGCGAAGGCCGCGCCGCGCCTATCCTTGACGCCTTGGCCGATGGCCGGCTTTACGTCACCCCCGATGGCGCCATTCTGATCGAACAAGCCGGCACCTATCTGGAGCCGCTGAGCCAAAAAATCGTCACCACCGACAAGGCCGAGGCGATCACCGTCAACAACCGCCTGCGCGGCGTCGCCCGTGGGGCCGCCGGCCGCTTGGCCCTGTTCAGCCCCAACGCCCAGGCCCGTGGCGCCGCCGTCGAGGCAATCATGAATTCCCCCTCGGACGAAGCCGCCGACATGGTCCGTGCCGCCTTGGCCAAGGAAAGCGATGCCACGATCAAGGCGCTGATGGTCACCGCCCTGGCCAGCCTGGACCTGTCCAGCGACAATGCCGGGCACCGTTTGGCCGCCGTCACCCAATTGGCCGATTCGTCCGATCCATCCGTTCGCAGTCAAATTCAACGGCTGCTGGAAACCGAGACCGATCTTCAAGTCCGCAAGGTGGCGGAAAAGACCCTGGGCAGCATCGAGTTCCGGGTAACGCTGATGGGCTTCGTCGCCAACCTGTTCCAAGGCCTGTCCCTGGGCAGCGTTTTGTTGCTGGCGGCCATTGGTCTGGCCGTCACCTTCGGCGTCATGGGGGTCATCAACATGGCCCATGGCGAGATGATCATGCTGGGCGCCTATACCACCTTCGCCGTGCAGCAAGGCTTTCGCGCCTTTCTGCCCGCGGATCTGATTGATCTGTATCTGGTCGCCGCCCTTCCCGCCGCCTTCCTGGTCACCGCCCTGGTCGGCATGGGGCTGGAACGCGGCATCATCCGCTTTCTTTACGGCCGGCCATTGGAAACCATGCTGGCCACCTGGGGCATCTCGCTGGTGCTGCAACAGGTGGTGCGCCAGATTTTCGGCGCTTCGAACATGGAAGTGGCCAACCCCAGTTGGATGACCGGCGGCTGGGATCTGGCCGGCGGCTTCACCCTGACCTATAACCGCGTCGTCATCATTCTGTTTTGTCTGGCCGTCCTCGGCGGACTGGCGGCGCTGCTGCGCTGGTCCAGCTTCGGCTTGCACATGCGGGCGGTGACGCAAAACCGGCCGATGGCTTCGGCCATGGGCATTCCCACCGGCCGCGTCGACGCCATGACCTTCGGCCTGGGCTCGGGCATCGCCGGCATCGCCGGGGTGGCGCTGTCCCAGATCGGCAATGTCAGTCCCAATTTGGGCCAGGGCTATATCGTCGATTCGTTCATGGTGGTGGTGTTTGGCGGCGTCGGCAGCCTGTGGGGCACCCTGGTCGGGGCCGTGTCGCTGGGCGTGGTCAACAAATTCCTTGAACCCTATGCCGGAGCCATGCTGGGCAAGATCCTGGTGCTGGTCTTCATCATCTTGTTCATCCAAAAGCGCCCGCGCGGCCTGTTCGCGCTTAAGGGCCGGTCGGTGGAATCGTAATGGAGACCCCGCGCATGCATTCGTTGTCGCACTTGTTCCTCAATCCCGGCGACCGTCGCTTCTGGGCCGGTTTCACCGCCCTGGGCGTCTTGTTCCTGCTGCTTGTTCCGGCACTGAACCTGCTGCTGCCGGCCGATTCGGCCCTGCACGTGCCCAATTACATGGTCACCTTGATCGGCAAATATCTGTGTTACGCCATCTTGGCCATGGCGATGAATTTGGTCTGGGGCTATTGCGGCGTGCTGTCCCTGGGCCACGGCGCCTTTTTCGCCCTGGGGGGCTATGCCATCGGCATGTACATGATGCGCTCGATTGGCGCACGCGGCGTCTATGGCAATGCCGATCTGCCCGATTTCATGGTCTTCCTCAACTGGAAGGAATTGCCGTGGTATTGGCTTGGGTTCGACCATTTCTGGTTCGCCGCCCTGATGGTCATGGCCATCCCCGGCGCCCTGGCCTTCGTCTTCGGCTGGCTGGCCTTTCGCTCTCGCATCAACGGCGTCTATCTGTCCATCGTCACCCAAGCGATGACCTATGCCCTGATGCTGGCCTTTTTCCGCAATGAAATGGGCTTTGGCGGCAATAACGGCCTGACCGATTTCAAGGACATCTTGGGCTTCGACCTGTCGCAGGACGCCACCAAGATGGGCCTGTACCTGCTGACGACGCTGGTCTTGGGCGCCACCTTCTTGCTGGTGCGCTTCGTCACCGCCTCGAAGCTGGGGCGGGTGATGATGGCGGTGCGCGACGCCGAAAGCCGGGTCCGCTTCCTTGGCTATTCGGTCACCGGGGTAAAACTGTTCGCCTTCACCCTGTCGGCGGTGCTGGCCGGCATCGCCGGGGCGTTGTACGTGCCCCAGGTCGGCATCATCAACCCGTCGGAATTTTCCCCGGCCAATTCCATCGAAATCGCCATCTGGGTGGCGGTGGGCGGACGCGGCACCTTGTTGGGGCCGGTGCTGGGCGCCTTTGCCGTCAACGGCGCCAAGACCTGGCTGACCGGGGCGGCGCCGGAATTGTGGCTGTTCGCCCTGGGCGCCTTGTTCATCCTTGTCACCTTGGCCTTGCCCAAGGGATTGGTCGGCCTGTGGGCAGGCCTGCGCGCCCGCGTTACGGAGAAGTCCAATGACTGACGACACCTTGATGGACCAGCCGCACGGCCCCGGCATCGCCGCCCCCGGCACCATCCTTTACGTCGACAGCGTCACCGTCAGCTTTGATGGCTTCCGGGCGCTCAATGAATTGTCGCTGGTCATCGAGCCGGGCGAATTGCGCACCATCATCGGCCCCAACGGCGCCGGCAAGACCACCATGATGGATGTGATCACCGGCAAGACCCGCCCCGACCAGGGCGATGTGTTGTTCGACGGCCACGTCGATCTGACCAAGATGACCGAGGACCAGATCGCCAATCTGGGGATCGGCCGCAAGTTCCAAAAGCCGACGGTGTTCGAGCATTTGACCGTGTTCGAAAACCTGGAACTGGCGCTCAAATGCAAGCGCGACACCCTGTCGACACTGCTGTTCCGGCTTTCCGGCGAACAACAGCACCGTATCGATCAGGTTCTCGGAACCGTCGGCTTGAAGGACAAGCCGCGCATGCTGGCCGGGGCATTGTCGCACGGGCAAAAGCAATGGCTGGAAATCGGCATGCTGCTGATGCAGGACCAACGCCTGCTGCTGCTGGACGAGCCGGTGGCCGGCATGACCGATGCTGAAACCGAGGCCACCGCCGAACTGATCTTGGACCTGCACAAGGACCCGCATCATTCGCTGGTGGTGGTCGAACACGACATGGAATTCGTCCGCGCCCTGGGGGCGCGGGTGACGGTTCTCCATGAAGGTTCGGTCCTGGCCGAGGGATCGCTTGACGCGGTCCAGGCCAATGCCAAAGTCGTCGAAGTCTATTTGGGGCGCTGATCATGCTGATGGTGGAAAACATCAATCTGTATTACGGCGCCAGCCATGCCTTGCGCGGCGTGTCGCTGAAAGCCGAAACCGGCAAGGTCACCTGCGTGCTGGGCCGCAACGGCGTCGGCAAGACCAGCCTGATGCGGGCCATCATGGGCCTGCAAACGATCAAGAACGGCGTGGTGCAGTGGGAAAACAAAGACATCACCACCTTGTCGGCCTATGAACGGGCCAGGACCGGTATCGGCTTTGTCCCCCAGGGCCGCGAAATCTTTGCCCGCCTGACCGTGCGCGAAAACCTGGAAACCGGCTTCGCCCCGCTGAAACGGGCTGACCGCACCATTCCAGCCGAAATCTTCGACCTGTTCCCGGTGCTGGCCGACATGCTGCACCGGCGCGGCGGCGATCTGTCGGGCGGCCAGCAACAGCAACTGGCCATCGCCCGCGCCCTGGTCACCCGCCCGCGCCTGCTGATCCTGGACGAGCCGACCGAGGGGATTCAGCCCTCCATCATCAAGGATATCGGCCGGGTCATCCGCTTGCTGGCGGAAAACAAGATCGCCGCCTTTGGTCAAATGGCCATCGTCTTGGTCGAACAATATTTCGACTTCGCCAAGGAACTTGCCGATTGCTACGCTGTGATGGATCGCGGCGAGGTTATCCTGGCCGGCGATATCGCCAATATGGTCGAGACCGATGTCCGCAAGCATCTTACCGTCTGACCCTCAACTGACCCGCATGCCCCTCACCCGCATGCAGGGCCGGGCCGAGTTGGGCTTCGTTCATGTGGACGGGACCGACCGCTTGGCGCGGCTGTATCAACGCGCCCCCTTGCGGGTTCTGTTCCCCGATCCGCCGCAAGACGAGCCGCCACACGCCGCCCTGGTCACCACCAGCGGCGGCTTGGCCGGCGGGGACGTCTTGGAATTATCCGTCCATGCCGGCCCCGCCGCCGGTGCCGTCTTGGTGGGCAGCGCGGCGGAAAAGGTCTATCGCTCCACCGGTCCTGACACCTGCATCGACGTGTCGCTGACCGTCGATGCCGGAGCGGCGCTGGAATATCTGCCGCAAGAAACCATCTTGTTCGATGGCGCCCGGCTGCGCCGGACCACCCGCATCGCCGCGGCGGCGGGCGCCCGTCTCCTGGCCGGTGAAATCCTGGTGTTCGGCCGGACGGCGCGGGGGGAAAGACTGACCCATGGCCTGATCCGC
This sequence comes from Magnetospirillum sulfuroxidans, assembly GCF_018224925.1. Taxonomy (GTDB): domain Bacteria; phylum Pseudomonadota; class Alphaproteobacteria; order Rhodospirillales; family Magnetospirillaceae; genus Magnetospirillum; species Magnetospirillum sulfuroxidans. The sequence goes on from NZ_JAGTUF010000025.1 coordinate 42,798, forward strand.
GAAGCGTGGGAAATCCGCCAGGACGGCCGCCTGATCTGGGCCGATGCCCTGCACCTGCAAGACGATCTGCGCGCCGTGCTTGATGCCGCCGCCGGTTTTGCCGGCGCCGTCGCCGCCGCCAGCATGGTGGTGCTGGCCGCCGATCCGATTGCTCTGCGTGATCAGGCCCGCGCTCTGCATGCCGATTATCCGGGCCGCTTTGGCGCCGGGCTGATCAACGGCGTGCTGGTGGCGCGCTGGCTTGACGGCGACGCCCAGCGCTTGCGCGCCGCCTTTGGCGAAACCTGGAAACACGTGCGCCACGCGGCCTTGGGCCGGCCGGCCCGACTGCCGCGCCTGTGGGATATTTAAGGGAAGGACAAGAGCAATGAACCTAAGCCCAAGGGAAAAGGACAAATTGCTGGTGGCCATGGCCGCCATGGTGGCGCGGCGGCGATTGGAACGCGGCGTCAAGCTGAACTATCCCGAAGCGGTGGCGCTGATCACCGATTTCGTCGTCGAAGGCGCGCGCGACGGCCGCTCGGTCGCCGAGATGATGGCGGCCGGGGCCGAAGTGCTGACCCGCGCCCAGGTCATGGACGGCATCGCCGAGATGATCCACGAAATCCAGGTCGAAGCCACCTTTCCCGACGGCACCAAATTGGTGACCGTCCACAACCCCATCCGTTAAGGGGGACACCATGATACCGGGCGAAATCATCACCCAGCCGGGCAGCATCGATTTAAATGCCGGCCGCACCACCATCGTGGTCGAAGTCGCCAATACCGGCGACCGCCCCATTCAGGTCGGCAGCCATTACCATTTCTTCGAAACCAATGCCGCCCTGGCTTTCGACCGCGCCAAATCATGCGGTTTCCGCCTGGATATCCCCGCCGGCACCGCCACCCGCTTCGAGCCGGGCCAAACCCGCACGGTGACCTTGGTCGCCTATGCTGGAACCGGCGAAGTCTGGGGGTTCAACGGGGTGGTCAACGGCAAGCTGGGGGATTGATCCATGGCCTATAAAATCGAACGCAAAGCCTATGCCGCCATGTTCGGGCCAACCATCGGCGACCGGGTGCGACTGGCCGACACCGAACTGATCATCGAGGTCGAACAGGACTTCACCGTCTATGGCGAGGAAGTCAAATTCGGCGGCGGCAAGGTCATCCGCGACGGCATGGGCCAGTCGCAATTGTCCCGCGCCCAAGGGGCGGTGGATACCGTCATCACCAACGCCCTGATCCTTGATCATTGGGGCGTGGTCAAGGCCGATATCGGGCTGAAGGACGGCCGCATCGCCGCTATCGGCAAGGCCGGCAACCCCGATATCCAGCCGGGGGTGAGCATCATCATCGGGCCGGGCACCGAAGTCATCGCCGGCGAAGGCCGCATCGTCACCGCCGGCGGCATCGACGCCCACATTCACTTCATCTGTCCGCAACAAGCCGAGGATGCCCTGTATTCCGGCGTGACCACGCTTTTGGGCGGCGGCACCGGCCCGGCCGAAGGCACCAACGCCACCACCTGCACCCCCGGCCCCTGGCATCTGGGGCGCATGCTGCAAGCGGCCGAAGGATTGCCGGTCAATCTGGGATTTTTCGGCAAGGGGAACGCCACTCAGCCGCAAGCCCTGGTGGAAATGATCCAGGCCGGGGCCTGCGGCCTGAAACTGCACGAAGATTGGGGCACCACCCCGGCCGCCATTGACGCCTGCCTGTCGGTGGCCGATGAATATGACGTGCAGGTGGCCATTCACACCGACACGCTCAACGAATCGGGGTTCGTCGAAAACACCGTCGCCGCCTTCAAGGGCCGCACCATCCACGCCTTCCATACCGAAGGGGCTGGCGGCGGCCACGCGCCGGACATCATCAAGCTGTGCGGCGTCGCCAATGTGTTGCCATCATCGACCAACCCGACGCGGCCGTTCACCGTCAACACGGTGGACGAACATTTGGACATGCTGATGGTCTGCCACCATCTGGATTCCCGCATCCCCGAGGATGTGGCCTTCGCCGAAAGCCGCATCCGCCGCGAAACCATCGCCGCCGAGGACATTTTGCACGATCTCGGCGCCATGAGCATGATGAGCTCGGATTCCCAGGCCATGGGCCGCATCGGCGAGGTGATCACGCGGACGTGGCAGACCGCGCATAAGATGAAGACCCAACGCGGCAATTTGCCCGGTGAAAGCGGCAACGACAATGTCCGAGCCAAGCGCTATATCGCCAAATACACCATAAACCCGGCCATTACCCACGGCATTGCCAGCCATGTGGGATCAATCGAAGTGGGAAAACTGGCCGATCTGGTGATCTGGAAACCGGCTTTTTTCGGCGTCAAACCCGATCTGGTGCTGAAATGCGGCACCATCGCCGCCGCCCTGATGGGCGACCCCAACGCCTCGATCCCGACGCCGCAACCGGTGCATTACCGCCCCATGTTCGGCGGTTTTGGCCGGGCTTTGCAGGCCAGCTCGGTGACCTTTGTCTCCCAGGCGGCGGCCGAGGCCGATATCGGCCGCACGCTGGACCTGAAACGCGCCGTGCTGGCGGTCAAGGGCACTCGCGGCCTGACCAAGGCGGCGATGATCCACAACAATGCCTGCCCCGACATCCACGTTGATGCGGAAACCTATGAGGTGCGCGCCGATGGTGAATTGCTGACCTGCGAACCGGCGGCGGAACTGCCGTTGGCGCAGCGCTATTTCCTGTTTTAGGAGAAGGGGCCCATGCGCCGCGCCCTCGCCTTGCACCCCGCCGGCTCGTGGCCACGCACGGCCAAGGCTGGCACAGTCACCCTGGCCGCCGCCGAACGTCATCGCCGCCGCCTGATGCTGAGCGCCGATGACGGGGGGGAATTCCTGCTTGATCTGCCGCGGGCCATGCAGATGAAGGATGGCGACGGGCTGGAGCTGGACGATGGCGGCTTTCTCTGTCTGGTGGCGGCGGACGAGGACGTCATCGATATTTCCTGCCGCACCGAAGCCGAGCTGGCCCGCATCTGCTGGCATATCGGCAACCGCCATGTGGCGGTGCAGTTCCTGCCCAACCGCACATTGCGGGTGGCCATGGATCATGTGCTGATGACCATGCTGGATGGCCAGGCTATCCAGGCGTGGCGGCGGCGAGCGCCGTTCCAGCCCGAACCCGGCGCCTATGATCCGCACGGATTGATGAACGCCCCCGCCCCGGTGGTGAGGCGGGCATGACCCCCTTGCTGCGGCTGATGACCTGGCTGTCGCCGGCCTTTCCAGTGGGGGCCTTCAGCTATTCCCATGGCCTGGAGCGCGCGGTCGAGGCCGGGCTGGTCACCGACCGCGCCAGCCTGATTGAGTGGGTCGCCGCCATTATCGACCATGGCGCCGGCCGCATCGATGCCGCCCTGCTCTTGGAAGCCCATCGCGGCCACGACGATCCAGAGCGGCTTGATCATGTGGTCGAACAAGCCGATTGCCTGCGCGGTTCGGCCGAATTGGCGTTGGAATCCGCCGCCCAAGGCACCGCCTTCCTTAATACGATCGCCGCCGTCTGGCCCGATCCCTGGCTTGACGCCTGGAAAACCCGGCTGAAACACACGAAACGCCAGCCGGCCCATATGGTCGCGGTGGGCGTGGTCGCCGCCCGCGCCGGCATCGCCGAAACCGAAACCCTGAGCGCGGCCCTGCATGGCTTTGCCGCCAATCTGATCTCGGCGGCGGTACGGTTGGTGCCGCTGGGCCAAACCGACGGGCAAAAAGCGCTGGCCGCCTTGGAAGCGGTGGTGGTTGGGGCGACCGCCGCCGCCCGTATCCGCCCGTTCGCCGATTTGGGCAGCGCCACCGCCATGGTCGATTGGTGCAGCCTGACCCACGAAACCCAATACACAAGGTTGTTTCGCTCATGAGTGCATTCCGTGTCGGTATCGGCGGGCCGGTCGGCTCGGGCAAGACCGCCCTGACCTTGGCTTTGTGTCTGCGTTTCCGCGATAGCTACGATATCGCCGTCATCACCAACGACGTCTATACCCGCGAAGATTGCGAGTTTCTGACCAGAAACGGCGCTTTATCGCCCGAGCGCATCCTTGGGGTGGAAACCGGCGGCTGTCCGCACACCGCCATCCGCGAAGATGCCTCGATCAACCTGGCTGCCGTCGATGAAATGCATGATCGCTTTCCCGATCTGGAACTGTTGCTGATCGAATCGGGCGGCGACAATCTGACCGCCACCTTCAGCCCGGAACTGGCCGATATCACGCTGTACGTCATCGACGTCGCCGCCGGCGACAAATTGCCGCGCAAGGGCGGGCCGGGCATCACCCGTTCGGATTTGCTGATCATCAACAAGACCGACTTGGCCCCGCTGGTTGGCGCCAGCCTTGAGGTGATGGATAGCGACAGCCGCCGCATGCGCGGCCCCCGTCCCTTCCTGTTTTCCAATATGAAAAGCGGTCAGGGCCTGGCCGAGATCGCCGCCTTCATCGTCACCGCCGGGGGGCTGAAAACCCAGGGCTGAAAACCCAGGGCTGATGCCGGGCTTAATCCACCGGGCGATACCAGGCCTGGGCCGCCCGCTCGATCAGATCCGGGTAATTCGGACATTCGGCCGGCCCGATCAGCGGTAGGTCCATCTCTGCGACGATGGCGTCGACGGTTTGCGCCGTCAGCGGCAGCCCGCGACGACGGGCACGATCGGCGATCACCATTTCCTGGCCCCAGAAATATACCCGGCTGGCCCCGGTATTGGCCCGCATGCGCCGCACCTCTTTGTCGCGATCAGGACCGAAAAGCGGCAGCCAGATATCGGCCACCAAGGTATCGGCCGGCGTATCGGGGACGAAAGTATAAGCATCGCCCTGCAAGATGGTGATCCGCGCCGCCGCCTCTGGCGGCAATTGCTCGACCACCTCTAATTGCCGGATCATGGCGATGACCTCGGGGTCGAATTCGACCACGGTGACCTTGCTGACCTCGGGATGCAACGCCGCATTGACCGCCGCCCACGCCATGCCCAACCCCATGACCACCACATGGCCATGGGCATGACGGCAACCCAATTCCTGACTCTCGATCTCCATCGGCGTCATCGACATCCAGGCCTGTTTGCCCCCATCGCTGACCCGCATCAGCGCAGCCATGCCCATGACCAGCCGGGCTTCCGACCAATAGCCGCGACACATCACCATGTCGGCCAGACGCATTTCCCACCGTTCGCCGACAAAAGGGCGATAGACGGGATTAAAGAACTCGTTTTGATAAATGACGATCTGGTTCAACACGCCCCCGCAGAAACATTTTCAATTCCTGGTAGGCATTGACGATATCAGCATTTCAATCATTGCCCCAGCCCAAACCGATGCAATTTTCGAAGCCATGTACTTCCGCAATTCGACGGCGCGCACCGAGACGAAAACGGTGCTTTCCGACGTGTCGGCCTTGCCCGAACCCTTTGCCGAGTTCAGCCCGCGCCAGGTCTCACCCATGATGACTGAGATCGGCTGAGCGCCTGCCCCCGTGATACCACCCTTGGCAATGCGGACGATCTCAAATTGTTGCTGATCCTGGGACAACGCCGCATCGAGGTCGCCACCATGCGCTGGCTGGACCTGGATTTGGACAAGTGGGTGAAGGCCTCGTCCGCGTCCACCACGTCGCCCGCCTCGCCGCCGTCAAGGGCGGCTGCCAGTTCGGGCTGGAGCTTGTCGCCCCGCAGCATCAATGTCGCGTTTTCCCGCATCGTCGCGGCCTCCGTTGAACTCATGGGGGCAGTCGGACACCTCTAAAAACCCTGGCCGTGACGGCGATGAATTGATTCAATAGGCGGAGAGACAGCGGCGAGGGGGCGATGAAGGAACCGGGCTTTTTCGATGTCGCGGAATGCTTGGCCGGGCTCTCGAAGAAGGGCGACGTCCTGGAGCAGTTGAACCGGACAGTGGATTTCGAACTGTTTCGCGCCGATCTGGAACGGGCGGTTCCACGTTCGAACGGCGCCAAAGGCGGTCGTCCGCCGTTTGATCATGTGCTGATGCTGAAGGTTCTGATCCTTCAAGCGATGAACGGACTGGGCGACGAGGCGACGGAATATTTCATGCGCGACCGCCTGACCTGGAAGCGGTTTCTGGGCCTTGAGATCGCCGATACGGTTCCCGATGCCAACACGATCTGGATGTTCCGGGAACATTTGACCAAAGCGGGCGCCATCCCGGGGCTGTTCGACACCTTCGACCGGGCCTTGCGTGACGCGGGGTATCTGGCCATGTCGGGGCAGCTGCCCAATCTGCTCGACAAGACCAACACCGCCAGCGGCGTCTGGGCCGACACGGCCTATCGCTCGGAAAAGAACGAGGCGTTCATGGCGAAGAACGGCTTCGTCTCGAAGGTCCATCGCAAGAAGCCCAAGGGCAAGCCGATGCCGGAGAGAACCCGCAAGGCCAATGCCCTCAAATCCATGGTGCGCTCCAAGATCGAGCACGTCTTTGCCCACCAGAAAGGGCCGATGGCCGCCATCGTCCGCACCATCGGCAAGGCCAGGGCCGAGACCAAGATCGGCATGATCAACCTGGCCGACAACATGCGGCGTTTCATGTGGCTCGAGAGGAGACGTGTGCCCGCTTGAGGTCAAAATCGCCGAAATCGGACACCCAACCATCAATCCCAGGCGAAAATCAGGGCTGACGGCAGCAACTTGCCGTCCATCACTCAGCCAATCCGCCGCAAATTCCCTCGGGAATCAGGTTTTTAGAGGTGTCCAGCTTTGAAAGGAAGAGAAGACGCGGCGGATATCGCCACGGTCGGTGAACACACATACGAATAATCGGCCTCGGATCAGGCCATAGGCCACCTGCCGCCGCTCACCGTACTCCTTGCGGTCATCCTCGGCCAACTGGTCATGGTCAAAATAAAAAAGAGGCCGGGCGACATGCGCCCGGCCTTTTCAAGTTGCGGCTCTGCAGAGGGAGACAACCAGACCCAGGGGCGTGTGCATGACCAAGGGACTAGTAACCGCCAGGAGCCGGCCGGCGGTATCGGGTTCTAAAGCTGTGATTCGTCCAACGCCATGATCGCCGCAGAGCCGGCCAGAATGGTCTGCCCCAGGCCATCGACGCGCGACAACACGTGATCGGCATAAAAATCGGCGGTCACCAGTTTAGCCGCCAAGAAGGCATCGCCGCCGCCCTTGGCCGCCAAGGCGCCCTTGGCCATCATCTGCGCCCCGACCAAAATCCCCATCAGTTCCAGGAACGGCACGGCGGCGCCGGCCGGCAGGCGCGGGTCTTCCTTGCCCGCCCCGACCAGCCATTCCACGCAGGCGGTGGCGGTGGCGGTGGCGGCGTTCAGCTTGGCGCCGATGGCCAGACCGGCGCTTTCGGCGGCGCCGGCGGTGGTGGCGACATCTTGCAACAGCCCGCGCAAGCCCTGACCGCCATCGCGCAAGGTTTTGCGCAGCACCAGATCATTGGCCTGAATGGCGGTGGTGCCTTCGTAAATGGTGGTGATGCGGGCATCGCGGAAATGCTGAGCGGCCCCGGTTTCTTCCACATATCCCATGCCGCCATGCACCTGAACCCCCAGCGAGGCGATGACGTTGCCAACTTCGGTCGACCAGCCCTTGACCAGCGGCGTGTACAGATCGGCCATCATTTGGGCGCGGCCGCGTTCGGCCGCGTCGGGATGGTTGTGGGCGACGTCCACATGGGCGGCAGCCGAATAGATCAAACCGCGCATGGCTTCGATCTGGCACTTCATGGTCATCAGCATACGGCGCACATCGGGGTGATTGATGATGCCGGTGGCGCCCGCGCCGGTCCACCCGGTCGGCTTGCCTTGAACGCGTTCCCGCGCATAATTCAGCGCCTGCTGATAGGCCCGCTCGGCGATGGCCAAACCTTGCAGACCAACGGCCTGACGGGCGTGGTTCATCATGGTGAACATGTATTCCAGGCCACGATTGGCCTCGCCCACCAAGGAGCCGATGGCCCCCTCGCCCTCGCCAAAAGCCATGACCGCGGTCGGGCTGCCGTGAATCCCCAGCTTGTGTTCCAGCGACGCGCAAACGGCGTCGTTGCGCGCCCCCAGGCTGCCATCTTCGTTGACCAGGAACTTGGGCACGATGAACAAGGAAATGCCCTTGACCCCGGCAGGGGCGTCGGGCAGGCGAGCCAACACCAGATGGATGATGTTTTCCACCATCTCGTGATCGCCATAGGTGATGAAAATCTTCGACCCCGAAATCCGATAATGGTCACCTTCCGGCACCGCCTTGGTGCGGATGGCGGCCAGATCGGAACCGGCGCCCGGCTCGGTCAGGTTCATGGTGCCGGTCCATTCGCCCGTCACCATCTTGGGCAGATACAAGGCCTTTTGCCCCTCGGTGCCATAGGATTCGACGGCATTGACCGCGCCCTGGGTCAGCATCGGGCACAGGGTAAAGGCCATGTTGGCCGCCTGCCACATCTCGTGCACGGCGGTATTAAGCACATTGGGCAGCCCCATGCCGCCGTGATCGGGCGAGAACGGCAAGCCGTTCCAGCCGCCCTCGACCAGCACGTTCCACGCCTCGGTCCAGCCGTCGGCGACGCGAACCACACCGTTTTCCAGGCGCGCACCCTGGCTGTCGCCAACCTGATTGAGCGGAGCCAAGGTGTCGGCGGCGATCTTGGCCGCTTCTTCCAAGATCGAGCTCACCAGATCGGGGGTCGCTTCGGCAAAGGCCGGCAGCGCCGTGACCTTGGCCAAGCCGGCGACATTGTCCAAAACGAAGGTGATGTCACGCAGCGGCGCAGCATAGGCGGTCATCGGTCAAATCTCCGTCAACGGGTCGGCACCGGCTTTTCGCCGGTATAATCATAAAATCCACGGCCGGTCTTACGCCCCAGCCAGCCGGCTTCCACGTATTTCACCAGCAGCGGGCACGGCCGGTACTTGCTGTCGGCCAAGCCTTCATGCAGCACATGCATCACCGCCAAACACGTATCCAAACCGATGAAATCGGCCAGTTCCAGCGGACCCATCGGGTGATTGGCGCCCAGCTTCAAGGCGGTGTCGATGGCTTCCACATGACCGACCCCCTCGTACAGGGTATAGACCGCCTCGTTGATCATCGGCAGCAGAATGCGGTTGACGATGAAAGCGGGGAAATCCTCGGCCGAAACCGAAATCTTGCCCAGCCGCGCCACCAATTCCTTGGTGATGGCGAAGGTGTCTTCGGCGGTGGCGATACCGCGAATGAGTTCCACCAACTGCATCACCGGCACCGGATTCATGAAGTGCATGCCGACGAAACGCGCCGGCCGGTCGGTGGATGCGGCCAGCCGAGTAATGGACAAGGACGAAGTGTTCGAGGCGATGATCGCCTCGGGCTTCAACACCGGACACAATTGGGCGAAGATCGCCCGCTTGACCGTTTCATTTTCGCTTGCCGCCTCGATCACCAGATCGCATTGGCTGAGCATGGTATAGCTGGTGCCGGTCCGAATGCGCGACAAGGACTCGGCCGTGTCGGCGGCGGAAATCTTGCCCTTGGCTTCCAGACGGCCAAGGTTCTTGCCGATCGCCCCCATCCCCGACGCCAAACGCTCGTCCGAGATGTCGAGCAGGGCGACCTCGTAGCCGCGCTGCGCGAAAACCTGGGCGATGCCATTGCCCATCTGACCCGCCCCGATCACGCCAATCTGGCGAATGTGGGCAGAAATGGGCGCATCAAGGGAGGGAAGAGCGGTCATGTTTACAGTTTCTCCGTAAATTCAGGCACGGCCTTGAACAAATCGGCGACCAATCCGTAATCGGCGACCTGGAAGATGGGGGCCTCTTCGTCCTTGTT
>NZ_JAGTUF010000026.1 GCF_018224925.1 Magnetospirillum sulfuroxidans
CATTCCTGAACCTGTCATCAGAGTCGTCCTCAAGCAAAGTTAACACCTTTGCTCTCCACTCTTTCCGGGCAAGTCCATTTCTTCGCGAGAGCCGAAGTGAGCTTCCAGACGTTTCATCGCCTCTTGCGGGGTGATGTCCACGCTCATGCCCGTTCTCTGTTGTTTAATCTGCCCTGAGGGGATTTCGTCCCGGGTTTCCTGCGCTCATCAGGAACAAAGGAAAACCGCTCAATGGTTTAGTCCAGCACAGATCGTTGTTCTCTGTCAACATTCTGAGCCCGTACCGTTAGGCGGCAGTCAATAGCTCGCGGAGAATACGGGGCAGAGAGAAGAGAAAATTGGCCGAAATTCTGTCGCCACAAGACTACACGGTCAACAGCTACTGGCCGCGAACGGCGCAGAGCCTTGGGCCTTCGCCCAAGGCTCTATGCGTCAGAGAATCTATTCTTTAGAAGTAGTGGCGGAGGGAGAGGAATCCGCTGTTATGATTGCAGAGAACCTTCTGTGGTTGCCACTGTCCTCCATAACAAACTGATTATACGTAATTTTTGCTTCCTGACGTATTCCGACGTCCACCGATATCCGTTAGAATCCTCGTGTCGATTGGGGGTTGGTTTGGGGGTTGGAGGTGATCATGGCGCGAACGTCGAATAGATTGACGGCGATGACGGTTCAGAAAGCGAAAGAACCGGGGCGCTACGCCGATGGAGGCGGCCTTTATCTACAGATCGGACCAACAGGGGGGAAAAGCTGGCTGTTCCGCTACACCCGCCAGGGTAAGGCCCGTGAAATGGGGCTGGGAGCCCTGAACGTATTATCCTTGGCAGAGGCAAGGGAGGCCGCTGCATCCGTGCGTCGGACTTTGGCCGCCGGACATGATCCCCTTGACGTGCGGAAAGCCGAGCGACAGCAGCAGGAGACCCAAGCGTCCAACGGAATGACTTTTTCTGAATGCGCTTCCGCCTACATCGAGGCCCACAAATCCGGATGGCGGAACGAAAAACATGTCGCTCAATGGTCCTCTACCATCAAGACCTACGCAGCCCCCATCTTCGGCACGCTGCCCGTACAGGCGATCAATTTGGAGATGGTTCTGAAGGTGTTGGAGCCGATTTGGCACACCAAACCAGAAACCGCGGCTCGTTTGCGGGGGCGTATAGAAGCCGTCTTGGACTGGGCGGCGGTTCGGGGGCATCGCTCCTCCGATAACCCAGCTCGTTGGAAAGGACACCTCGACAAACTGTTACCCCCAAGGTCCAAGGTGCAGAGTGTTCAACACCACCCAGCACTGCCTTACGAGGAGATCGGCGCCTTTATGTCTGAGCTTCGGCAGCGGGAGGAAGGGGCTGCGCGGGCACTGGAATTCACCATCCTGACGGCTTCCCGGACCAGTGAAGCGTTAAATGCTCGATGGGATGAGTTCGACCTGAATGCCAAAGTATGGCGTATTCCGGGTAAGCGAATGAAAGCAGGAAAGGATCATCGGATTCCCTTGTCGGAGGCGGCAATGACCATCCTGACCAGGACGGCCGAAATCAGACAATCCGCCTTTGTGTTCCCCGGCCAGAGGAAAGAACGCCCCTTATCCAACATGGTGTTCCTCCAGTTACTGAAACGAATGAAGCGACCTGACCTCACAACCCACGGCTTCCGTTCGACCTTCAGGGATTGGGCTGCCGAACGGACAGCCTTTTCCCGCGAGGTGGCGGAAATGGCGCTCGCCCACACCATTGGCGACAAGGTGGAGGCGGCTTACCGTCGGGGTGACTTATTCGAAAAACGCCGAGAGTTGATGGCCTCATGGGCCGATTTCTGCTCTATCGGGGATTGACGGCACTATCTCCTGGCCACGAACATAACAACCAATGAGGGGTGATATCCCAAATTGGGAACCAATCCTCAGGTGACATTCCCAAGGGAAAGTGCCATCTTTGCGATGGGATTTTGTAGCTTAAAAAGGTAAGTAACGATGGGCGCCAGCAGGAAGCGTCACGTCCTGGGTGGCACACGAGTGTCGGCAGTCGGTCTCGACAAAGCATCAGACTTGGCTATCGAGGTGGTCAGATGACCGACCCCAAGACTGGTCAATTGAAAGTGACCTGCGTTCATCCCGTCATATCGAGCGGTTCCGACGAAACGTCCATTCAATCGGATGTTTCATTGAATGATGCGACATGTGAAGCCCTGCTTGAACGACGCTGGCCCCAGAACGCGCTTAACTGCGTAGATCTCTTCGCTGGCGCAGGCGGCTTCTCACTTGCAGCGCGAAGAGCTGAGTTGACGGTCAGGTTGGCTGTCGAACTCAAAAAACATGCCGCATCAACCTACCGTGACAATCTGTGCAAAGTCGAGCCGAAGCCCTATCTGGCCGAAGGTGACATTCGGGTGCTCGATCCAGTCACGCTTTCGAGGGCGGCATTCGCGGATGGGCAGCCCTGCGATCTCATTCTTGGTGGCCCCCCCTGTCAAGGTTTCTCGTCACATCGTTTGAACGACTCCGGTGTCGGAGATGCCCGCAACGATCTGATCCATATTTACTTCGATTTCGTGCGTGCGTTTTCCCCGGCGGCTTTCCTTATGGAGAACGTTCCTGGCATGCTCTGGCCACGCCACAAACCGGCGCTCGACCGCTTTTATCGGGAAGGCCGTGAAGCGGGCTATGACGTAAAAGCCGCTGTCGTCCTCGACGCTCGGGATTATGGAGTGCCTCAGCGACGCAAGCGCGTGTTCATTTTGGGGTGCCGGCGCGACCTTAACCCTGTCCTGACATGGCCTCCCGCACCGACGCATGGCAGTGAGGGGAAGCGTCGTGAAAATCCTGCACTTTCGTCCTGGGTGAATTGCAAGGATGTTTTCGGAGCTGCACCGAAAAACGATCCCAACGACACTCACATGTCTCATACGGAAGAGCTTGTGCGCACCTTCGAACGGACGCCTCCCAACGGCGGGAGTCGGCACCAGTCGGGACGCACGCTGAAATGCCATGAAAAACACGACGGTCATAAAGATGTCTATGGTCGTATCAACCCTGATGAGCCGGCCCCGACCATGACGACCGCCTGCATCAATCCCTCAAAAGGACGCTTCGTCCACCCGACCCTCCACCACGGCATCACCGTCAGGCAGGCCGCACGCATCCAGACTTTCCCAGACGATTTCATCTTCTCCGGCGGTCTGATGGCGGCGGGTGAGCAGGTCGGGAACGCCGTCCCGGTGGCGTTGGCGCAGCTGCTGATCGAGCACATCAAGCCGATACTTAGTGCCGGTCGGGCACAAGCGGCAGATATCTCACCACCGGCGAGGCGGGCGAACGGATGATCGGTGCCGCATCATTCCAGACAAAAGCCCGGACCGTCGATCACCTTGGCCGCGAGCAGATCGCGGACTGTCCGACGGCGATTTCTGAATTATGGAAGAACGCATTCGACGCCTATGCACGAAGCGTCTCCCTGGACATCTACGACGGTGACGAACCCGTCGCGGTGATCAGTGATGACGGGCATGGCATGAACCGCGCCGAATTCGAGAATCGCTGGCTTGTCGTCGGTACCGAATCCAAGGCGACAGAAGACCGCACGCCGATTGATGATCGTAACGACCTGAAGGTCAGACCCAGGCAGGGGCAGAAGGGTATAGGCCGCCTGTCGTGCGCCAATCTCGGGCCGATACTTCTACTTGTTTCCAAACGAAAAACCGCGCCCTTCGTGGCGGCGATGGTTGACTGGCGACTGTTCGAAAACCCGTTCATCAACTTGGCCGACCTCCGTGTGCCCATTGCCGAGTTTGAGAATAAGGACGCGCTCCTTACGCTCGTTCCCGGCCTCGTCGCTGAGTTGGCATGCAACATTACCGGTGGCGGTGACGCCGCACGAACGGACCGCCTGCGTGCTGCCTGGGCTGCCTATGATCATCTTTTCCATGCCGAGAATGAAGCCGGCGTCAGCAACAAGCTTCGCCCCCCTTCCGAGGAAATTCTCGAAGGATTGGCGAAAATCGAGTTCAAGGAACGGCATCTCGCTCAATGGCCGGTCTGGTCGGATGAGCGGCCACACGGCACGGCGCTGCTGGTCAGCCAAATAAATTACGATCTCCAGGTGGAGCTCGGCGACGACAAAACTGATTCGTCGGCAATTGAGGCCAGAAAGCGCTTTTTTGAAACACTGTCCAGTTTCGTCGATCCATTTTTTGATCCTGCGGACGAGCAATCTACTGCCAGCAGACTCGAATTCTCCTATGCCGTCCGGGCATGGAAAGGCGAAGTGCCGCAGACGATCGTAGGTACGGATAAACAATTCGACCGCCGCCAACTTGATGGCATGGAGCATCTCCTAGCCGGCTCGATTGATCGAGATGGCGTTTTCCGGGGACGGGTCAAAGCATTCGGCCAATGGATTCCGGAAGAGTGCGTCATTGCACCACCGAAAGACCTTCATATCCCGCGAAGAGCGGATTCCGAAGTCGGCCAACTCGACCTTTACATTGCCTCGATGGAGTTCGAGTCGATAAATTCGACGCTTCCGCGTCTTGAGTTTCAGCGATTCGAGGAGCTTGCTCGTCTTTACGCGGGTTTTATGATTTTCCGGGATGGCCTGCGGGTATTACCTTATGGTCGCACCGATAACGATTTCTTCGAGATCGAATCCCGACGCAGCAAGCACGCTGGCCGAGAGTTCTGGAATCATCGGCAAATGTTCGGACGCCTCTCGATCACGCGAGCTGCGAACCCAAACCTTAAAGATAAAGCCGGTCGCGAGGGCTTGCTTGACAATCGAGCCGCGAAGACCCTAAAGGGGATCGTCTCCAATATCCTTAAGCAGTCGGCACGGCGATATTTCGGCTACGATTCGGAAATTCGCCGCACGGTTTTGCCCGGCATTAAGGCGTCTAACAAGGAAGAGCGTGCGAATGAGGCGCGCAACAAACTCCGGAAGAAGCAACGCAAAGAATTTCGGACGAAACTACAGGTTTTTACTAAAACCCTCCCGCCTTTTGTAAAAGAAGTCGAAGAATTCGCTCGCACGCTCTCTGTTCGAGATGAGGCGGAAATCGCAGCGACCCAGCAACACCTTGAAGAATATCGGGAAAGGGCCTCCGAATTCCGATTGCCGGGTGCGCCAACGTCCTTGGGACCGCTGGAGACGCCCTACGCCGATTTCCGAGAGAATATACGTGATCTGAGCGCACTCCTGGGGGCTGCTGCTGCCGATCTAGAAATACAGATCGAGCGCATCAATCCGAAGAAGCCGCGTGAACTGCTCGAAAAGCAGATCGCACGGAACGCCGCTCAAATTCACCATCGTATCCAACAATGGAAGCGGACGATCGACATCCTTCAGAAAAGCGAATTCGAGCGGATCAGGGACGTTGTCGGTCAGCGGAATAAAGTTTTTCACGCCGAAGCGATACCTGTGGTCGCAAGGTTTGATCGCGGTGAAGTGACCTACTCCGAAGCTGTAAAACTATTGGAGCGGCTGAAAGAAGAGACGGACACCCAAAACGCAGAGCTCTTCGTTCCCTACATCGGTGCGCTGGAAAGCCTGAAAGAGAGCATTGACCTCGATCATTTGGCTTCGTTCGGTATGGAAGAACTCGGGGACATGCGGGCCGAACTGGACCGCCTCAATGCGTTAGCGCAACTCGGCATCGCCGTAGAAATCGTCGGCCACGAGTTGCAAGCCTATGACGATATTATCGGTTCCGCCATTAAACGACTTCCGGAAGAGGTCCGACAAAGCAAGGCCGTCCACGATATCGAGTTCGGCTATGATGGGCTTACCGACCAGCTCCGGTTTCTGTCTCCGCTGCGACTGGCGGGCCAACGCATCCAACGTTGGATTACCGGCGGCGAGATCGCTGACTACCTAGCTGAGTTTTTCAAGCTGAACCTTTCACGTGCTGAGATCATATTTGATGTTGATCCTCGGTTCCGGGCCATGCGAATTTACGACCAACAGTCGCGCCTCTATCCCGTGTTTATCAACCTTATGAACAACAGCATCTATTGGGTCGGCACACGCCGTGACGGTGAGCGGCGGATAGCGCTCGCGGTGGTGGGGGATGAAGTCATGGTCTCCGACAACGGCCCCGGTGTCGATGCCGAAGACATCGACAGCCTGTTCAGTCTGTTTTTCACGAAAAAGGCACATGGGGGACGTGGCGTCGGTCTCTACCTTTCCAAGGCGAACCTTGCGGCAGGGGGGCATCGTATTCGCTACGTTTCGAAGGGCGAAGGTCTGCCGCTGCCGGGGGCGAACTTCGCTATTACGTTCCGGGGGGCTGAGTTCGATGTCGGGTGAGCATTATTCGGCGTTCATCAAAGAGGCATTCATCGATCCGATCCGGTCGGTCCTGATCGTCGATGACGACTACCCGACCTTTGACGAAGTGCTTGACGCGCAACTGAGTTCCTCCCAAGGCGGTGCAAAACCGAGCGCAAAAGCGTGGTCGAAGAACCCTGAGCGTATCAAGAAGGTGATCGCCCGTTTCCGCGATCCGAAACACCCCTTGCTGGTCGATATTCACGACGGTACGAACGTCCCGGCAGGTGCCGAGAGCAAGATCGCCGCACATCTGCACCAGTCGGACCTTCTCGTCCTCGATTACCAGCTCGATAAGTCGAAGCCCAATGACGGTTCGATGGCGTTCGAGATCATCCGAAGCTTGATGCGCAACGATCATTTCAATCTGGTAGCAGTGCATACGAGCGAGGATATCGATCAGGTTTTCCGGAATACTCTGATTGCCGCGCTCCCTCCTAGCGGGTGCGTGCAGGCCGATGCAGATGCTGTGAAGGCGAATGAGCTGCTTGCCGAGTGTGAAGACACGATTGAAGGCAGCTATGATCGTATTCGAGCGAGCATCGATGTCGATGCCTATCTCTTTGCGCGTCAGAATCCGGACAAATACATGCGGGCGATAGGTAAAGGGCAAGCGCCCTTCACCGCTTTTAAAGATGCATGTGATGCGCTTGAATGGCCCAATCCTGATCGGAAGATCGTGGTCGCATACCTCCTTGCCGAGGTCGAGAGCCGACTGATGCCGCGCATGAACCCGAATCCGGCACCTGGCCTCGTCTGGAGTGATGGGCCTGTGAAATACATAAAGTCGGACTCTGTGTTTGTATCTTTCTCGGCCAAGGGTGATGAAGGCAACCTACTTGAGGACCTCCTTCTGGCGCTGAGCACATGGTGTCCACGCCCTTCTCGCCTCTTTCTGGCGAAGCTTCGCGCCGAAATGGATGAATATGGCGCGATAGCGCAGGGTGCGGCGCTCGAGAGTCGCTTCGCGCTTGCTCACTGGTACCGGCGCCTCCTCAGCTCCGAGGGAAGCGAGCGCCAGTGGTATATCGACGACAGCGTTGCCCGTCACTCAGAGCAACTGATGAACGGCATCCTTCCACGTGTGGCAGCCTTTGCGAAACGCCTCGTTGAGACCGAGGCAAAGCTTGCTTCGGCGGACGAGACCACCAAGGCGCATTTCGGCGTCGATTTCCAGAAACTCGACGAAATGTTGCGGGCAGAGCGCGAGCATAATGCCCTCGTCAGTACCACGACACCCACAGGTTGGCACCTGACGACCGGGCACGTTTTCGAGGTCGAGAATAAAATCTGGGTGTGCGTCTCTCCCGCATGCGACATGGTGCCGGGCCAACTTTCATCCTCACGCCGTGAAGCCTTTGGCGAGCGATTGCCTTTCATGGCTGTTTGCCTCACAGAAACGAAGAAAGGTAAGATTCTTGATGCCCAATCGAATCGTTACCTCTTCCTCCCGCTCAATGGGACGGTGACAAGCTTCTGTTTCAATGATCCCAGCGATGATGCGTCCGCTCCGGTCTGGCACACGCTGTATGCAGAAAAAAGGGGCGTATTTGAGGCTGACGGGCTCGGCTTCACGGTCTGCATGACGGAGTGCGATGGCGATGCCCTTGTGCAGAAAAATCGCCCGGCCCGCGTCGTCGCACAACTGAGGTACGAGTACGCGCTGAACTTCGTCCAGAAACTCGGAGGGTCTATGACGCGCATCGGGCTGGATTTTGTCGGTCGCAAGGAAAAATAGCGATAGTGGGGTCGGACTTTTCCGCTGTGTCAGAAACTCGAAGCCGCAATATGAGTGCGGTGCGAGGCAAGAACACGGAACCTGAGATGAGGGTACGGCGTCTCCTCCACGCCAAAGGATATCGATTCCGGCTGCACCGCAGTGATCTGCCCGGCACACCCGACATCGTTCTCCCTCGCCACCGTACCGTGATTTTCGTCCACGGTTGCTTTTGGCACCGCCATACAGGCTGCAAAAGGGCCACAACGCCCAAGACACGCGTCGCGTTCTGGACGGAAAAATTCGAGCGCAATGTCGCACGTGACCGACTGAAGGAAACCGCTCTCCGCGAAATGGGGTGGCAGGTAATCGTGGTGTGGGAATGCGAGACCAAGGCGACCGAAATACTCGCTGCGAAATTGGTTGCAGCCCTTACAAACAGCTCTTACCCATCAGAATCCGGTACGTCTGAGGTTGACCATCGTGGGGAGTAACCCTGAAACACCCGCGGTTCGGATTGCCGACCATCATCATCCAAGACGATCATCATTCCGCTAGGTAACAGTGGAATATCACCCAGCGCAAACCCATTCGCCTCAGCGACAGCACGGCGCAACTGCTTCTCAGGCTCCGCCAGAATCAGGTATGCCTGCTCAAGACGGGAGCCTGGAAAGTGCGTATTTGCGCCATAACCTTGCATGCCCCTGAACGTCTCAAGGGCTTCATCGCTGAGAAAGTAGAAGTCCTCGCGCATCAATCCGCGCTCGACAGCATCATCCACCAGAATGCTGTATAAGCGCTCCATGAGGGCAAGCTTTTCACCGCCTTGGGCATCCACCGGCAATGACATGTCCGGGCGTCCATTGAAACCCGCATGAACTTCTCGGTGGCACTCGCGGCAAAGCGTGATGCCGTTTCCCGTATCGAATTGGGCCGTCATGAATAAGGATTTCCGGCAGATGTGATGCGCGAAAAGCCGGCCCTGCGAGTGGCAATCGACGCACCTGTGCCCGTCGCGCTCTCTTATGAACTCGCTCCAACGCTGAAGACAGGTGACGCGTGACCGGCCTGCGCTCAACGCCTCGTGCAGTTTCGTCAGGCGGTGGGAAATCGCTTCAAAATCTGGGGCGGCGACGGAAAGTGCATCTGATGTCACCACTGGACTTCCGTAGCGAGATACTCCGACAGGATGGACCGAACTCGGAGCCCCTCGGTTTGCTGGACTGCGTAACGATAGGTTCCTTCCTGCACCACGACCCAACCGTAGGCCATGTCTTCTCCGGTCAAGACTCGCGTCATCATCCGGCTGCCGACTTCCGGCCATGCGACAAGCTCGCCTCCGCTATCCAGGCATTCGAAGTTCGCCCGCTGGCTTTCAGATAAACACTCCAAGGGGGACGCCCAGACATGGACGGGCGGTTCCATCATCGGTTCACCATATTCGAAATAGGCGTGGCCTCGCGCATTTTTAAGGACTATCCGGTGGATGCGGTTCATATCTGGTTTCCAGACGACACGCGTGTCACCGCCGAGCGTCTGGTATTCGGTCTTCGTTCGCTCGATCATGGCGCGAAAAGCGGAACTCTCACTCAGTGCACGGGCGGCACTCGGGTTTTCTTGCTTTTCCGGATCAGTCGATCCGGCAAGGACGCAACTCAGAAAGGTGACGACATATTGTTCGTCCCGAGAGAAACCGTTATTGCATTCGCGGCAGATGGTGACGACCGGCAGGTGATGCGGGCGCGGTTTGAGAATCAGACTCTTCGTCGGAACATGATCTTCGTTCGTTTCAAGACCGATGAGCGGTCGGGTGCAGTGGATACACCAAGATTTCTGCCGCCCATCGACGAATTCTTCGATCCGTTCCAATGTCCCCTCCGATCACCCCAAAGCAGATGTCTTATTGAGCATCAAATCTCCGCGACTCATCATGTTTCTTCTAATGTGGAATGGCAGGAATTCTACTGATTAATGTACATTGACTTCAATTTCGCCAGATCTTCAAAAAATGCGCTTCCTAGCCTTTTAAACTCTGAATTAGCCGTTTGTATGGCAATATTGACTCTATCTTCTGGTAAATTTCCTGTACGCAGCCCATCAAATGACTTTCCCATGATTTCCAGAGCCTTAAGCCTCTGCTCCAAACCAGAGATCACGAGCTTGAGCTGATTTAAATGTTGCTCTTTATAAAAAATTTTCGCTCCGAACGCATCCAGCTGGATTATTTTTACGTCAACCAGTTCTACAAGTTTTGCCGTCTCAAGAACTGCCGATGTCAGATCAGCATCGTTTCCTTTTGCTGCATACTTAAGCAGCAGGTCTCTGCCTTGATCAATAACCCTGTTGGTTGTCATGGCGTCATTAATAAACTTTTGCAGATATTCCTCTCTATTCTCATCCTTTCCGGCTGATCGGACTTGCCTGCCTGCATTCATCTCCGGATTACGTGGAACACTGATTTCAGTTTCCTTCTTGGCATCAATGACGATCAACCCAATGCCCATCCCCAGCATGACGATGACGGCACCGGCGAACTTGTACCAGGGCATCGTTCGCGCCGCAGGTCTGAACGCATAGGCGGCTAGGCCGAGAACGGCCAAGGTGATAGACGCATACCCCAACAAGGTTTTCATATTTCCCTCCTCTGCCCTATTTCGGCGGCGACAGCCAAAAAATACGAATATGGTTTCGTTCTATCGATAGACGACACAATTGCATTCGATGGTCAAGTCGCTTCGCCCCAAACGACAATCGGGGGCATGACGATGGACCTGAAACAGTATGTCGGGGTGCAGGTGAGAGCGGCGCGGCAGAAGCGTCGGCTGACCCAGGAGCGCCTTGGCGAGATGGTGGGTAAAACCGCTGAGAGCATCAGCAATATCGAGCGAGGCCAAGTCCTTCCGCCGCTGGATACGCTCTATGACATTGCTCGGCAGCTTGACGTCCCGATGGGATTCTTTTTCGAAGAAATGGACCGCCCCCGCACCATCGCTCGTAATCGGATGGAGCTTGAACACCGTTTGCGGGCGCTGGCGGAAGATTTGGGCGATGGCGAACTACGGTTGGCCGTGGCAGTGGTTGAGGCAATCGCGGCGCAAAAACACTAAAACACGATCTATATGCGCATCCAAATCAACTATTCGCTATAAATAAGGAGGCGCAGGTGCCTGATACGGTCAATCCTCAGCGACAGGCTTGGATTACGTTGCCTCAGGCGCTCCGTTGGGTCATGGCCGGCGAGATGCCCACCCTCGAAAACAGGGAAACCTTACCCTCTTGTCCATCCGAGCACACGTCTCGGGCGAATCTGTTTAGTTTCTGGATTGATGGTCGTCTCAAGCTTTACGGTCTAGAAGGGTACGATCCCAACAGGCCATGGACCCCTTTGCAATCCTCGCTTACCTATGAATACGATTGTTGGGAGGGCACGGACCTTGTTTGGATTCGCCCCCAGGTTATTAAGCAGGCCAATTTCGATTCCATCGACTGGGAGCATGGCACTCTTGGCCGCTTCCACCTCCTTAAAGATGAGGTCGATTCCCACCCTTATTTCATCGATCTTCGCGTCCGCTGGAATGATCTTTACGCGATAACGACTGGGAAAGAAGCGCCAGCCTACGAAAAAAAATCGCACGGTGGTTTGGTCGTGGAGACGCCCAAAAGGCGAGGGGGACGAAAGCCACGGAAGGACTGGCCCTTACTCGCGGCTTTGTCAATTATGGTTGGTGATCGCAACCCTAATTTTTGGGCGGTTAGCACAGATGATAAGCTCGGAATCCTTCGTCCTATTCTTGAAGCAGGCCATCATGTTAGCCCCAACAACAACACCCTCCCTGGACGGAGCCAGTTCGATAAAATCGCATTGCCTTACATGAAGGTTGCGAATGAATTGCTCGCCGAGCGGCGTTCACTTGGCCTTCCCCTTATGCAGGACATGCTTCCATTCGTGGCCGCGCTGGTGGCCATCATTCGGGAGCATGATCGTGAACCTGGAGAAGTCTCGTGTGAAAGCAAAATGACCGAACAGGTCAAGTATCTGCTCAGTGCGACCGCTGATCTGGAGGGGAGCAATTTTCTCGGTTCATCGGACATTGGTCTTTATAAAAAGGCGCAAGCTGTCACGAAATATGCCAACGAAGCCCATAAAGAATTTTGCTGTAAACCACACCTAAGGCCCATTTGAATTTTCGGCAGTTTCCGGCAACTCCCAACAGCAGGGCTTTAAAATCAGCATTTCCGCCAATTTTAACTAACCACAACCACCAAAGAATGACGGCAGACTTCGGCAGACTTCGGTAATACAAACCGGGTTTTGGCCGCGATAATGGCCGATGTCAGGACGCGATATGACGCACTGCATCGGAGATTTAAAATGAATGTTGTTAATAATGTTAACCGTTTGACGCACTCTGTTTCAGAGGCGTGCCGCATCATTGGTGTTGGACGAAGCTCTTTCTATAAAGCCGTAAAGAAAGGGCAAATCACAATCCTGAAATGTGGGCGCCGGACTTTGGTTCCGACCGGCGAGTGCGAGGCCTTCCTGAGTCGTCTGGCTGAGGAGAGCGGCAAATGAGACACGACCGCCGTTCCAACCTATGCGCCAGGATCGCCTCCGCTGCACGCCAGCAGATGCCCGTCCTGGCATCGCAACTGTTTCCCAGAGGGCACACCGAAGGAAGGGAATGGGCCGTCGGAAACCTGAAAGGGGAACCCGGCAATTCACTCAAGATCGTTCTGGTCGGCCCCAAAGCCGGACTTTGGAAGGACTTCGCCACGGGCGAAGGTGGACGCGACGCGGTATCGCTTGTAGCCGCCGTGGAGGGCATCGGCCAAGCCGAGGCCGCTCGCCATTTGGCTAAGATGATGGGGGTGTTCCATGAATAACATACCCCCTCCCGATACCTCTCATCAAAGCAGGAACGGGCAGCTTGTGTCCCCCGTGCCTTTTTGGGACACCCAAATTCCCTTTCCCGCATCTTGGGGGGCACCGTCAAACTATTGGGCTTATCGAAACGAGCATGGCCACATTCTCGTTTTAGTCTGCCGGTTCGACGATGAAAACGGCAAGGCAATCCGGCCGCTGACCTTGTGGATGAAACCTAACGGGGAGACGGTCTGGAAGTGGGAAGGACTACCGACTCCCCGTCCGCTGTATAACCTTGATTGGCTGGCGGCGAATCCAAGCGCCTGGGTGCTGGTTGTGGAAGGTGAAAAAACGGCAGACGCGGCGAGATCACTTTTTCCTGCCTTCGTGGTCACCACCAGTCCCAATGGCGCCAACGCGGCCAACAAGGCCGATTGGTCTTGGCTGAAAGGCCGCCAGATCGTCATTTGGCCCGATAACGACAAACCCGGCCGCACGTATGCTGCGAACGTGTTCCGGTTGGCTAAGGAAGCGGGCGGCAGCCGGATTGCGGTCGTGAAGGTACCTGTCGACTTCCCGCCGAATTGGGACTTGGCAGATTCTCTACCTGAAGGATACGTGATTGACGATCTGCGGCGATTGATCAACGAGGCCCAGGAACCCTCGAGCGATCAACTGGAAACAGTGACTGCTATTCCGGTCACATGGATTCAGTACATCAGACCGATGGTTGGCGGCATTGATCTTGTGGACGGTTTTATTGGTGTCGGACAGTCATCTGTCATCTATGGCGCATCCAACTCCAGCAAGACATTTCTTGCCCTTGATCTTGCCTTGCATATTGCTTCCGGGCGTTCATGGTTCAGTCGTCAAGTCGAGCCCGGTGGCGTGATCTTTGTCGCTGCCGAGGGCAGCTTCGGTATCAGCAATCGGGTCGAGGCCTTCCGCAGATACCATGGCATAAGACCTGACGTGGCATTGCCCTTTGCCATCGCCACTAGCAGCATTAACTTGTGCTACCCTCCGAACGATACCGATGCCTTGATTTGCACCATCAAGGACGCCGCCGCCGAAATAGATGGTCCGGTGCGGCTGGTCGTTATCGACACACTTTCCCGCGCCTTGGCTGGCGGCAACGAAAACAGCAGCGACGACATGGGGGCGATCGTCGCCAATGCCGACAGAATACGCGAAGAGACGGGTGCCCACGTGATGTTCATCCACCACAGCGGCAAGGACGCGACCCGTGGGGCGCGTGGCCATAGCCTTCTAAGGGCCGCAATCGATACCGAAATCGAGGTCATCCGTGACCAATCCAGAGGCATTTCATTCGCCAGAGTTACCAAGCAACGCGAACTTCCCGTCGAGGATGAACTCGCCTACCGTCTGGAGGTCATCGAACTCGGGACCAACCCACGCGGCAGGCCGGTCACAAGTTGCGTGGTGCTCCCGGTGAATGATGAGATCAAGAAGCCTCGGGCCGAACAGGAGCAAACGCTCCCGGCCAGTGTTGAGCGTGCGCACAAGATATTGGTTGATTGCATCGCCAAACACGGCCGTATCATGGAGGGGGAGCCTGCGATTCCACCGTTTCCGGCGGTAAAACAACAGGAATGGCATGAGGAACTGAGGAAGGCAGGTCTCACTGAAGAAGGTAAACCGGATAGTGAGCGATCCCTGCGGAGCCGTTACCGGAAGGAACTTGCAGAGCGCGGGATTATTGGGATTTTTGGTGATTTCGTTTGGCTCAATGGGCCGGGTGGGGTGAAACGAGACGAGACTCCCCCTACAGGGGGAGTCTCGTCTCGGGTCTCGCTTGCCACAGGCGTGGGGGCTATTCACTCGCTTTCGCAGCCACCGACAGCGACGGTATCGCAAGTCTCCAATCCGCATATGCCGTCCCCGGCACAGTTCCTACCATCCTTGACGCGATGGACGGGGCCTCCCGAGCATGGCGTATCCCTGAACCCCATGGCGGCAGATACACCTCCATCCACCATGCCGAAGTCCGCAGAAAACCTGCCCCTTAGTGAAATAGTGAGTGAATCGGTGGATACTGAAGACGATATCCAACTGTGATCTCATTGCCCATGCTTCCGTCACCGTCGCCCGTCCGGGCAGCGGCGGCGGGGCATGAGTAATAAAATTCACAGCTATACATCAAATTTTAAATGTATATTTTGAAAGAAATTCAATTTTTACTGGAAATTTTCCGTGGTTTTCCATATAATATTTTATGTATTAAATGGAGGGCAAATTGGATATTTGCACAGTTTCATTTAAATTTGATTCTGAAAATAAAAATATCACCGCACACTATATTGACTGGCTCATTGAGGCTGTCCGCAAATGCGAGGGCCGAGAAGGGCGCTTGCCGGAACTGGTATTATCGGCTGGCTACACGTGCGTTGATCGCACTGGATTGGTCGTGTTGGAGCATGAATTCGGCAACAAACAGATAACGCTCGCCGTGGAGATGCTCAATCCGACCGACAATCCATTGACCGGCCCAGAAAGTCCTGCGGATTGCGGTCAATTCTATATCGTCGGCAGAGGAAGTGGGATGCAGCTCGAGCCGAGGCAGCAGTTCAGCTCAACCGGCAATGTTTCAGATGAGCGGGTTCAAGCGGTTGTTGATGCTCTCGTTCCGAACGGAAGCAGACGATTCTCCATCCAATCCGCTCAAGTCGGTTGGCTCGAATGCGGCGAGATCAATGTGCTGTGTTGCCAGAATGATGAACAGAAAACTGGCGTCCGCGTTCGATACGAGGCACATGAACAGCGCTTTTTCGAGGCGGTCACGTCTCTCGACATAATTCTTAACCCGCAACACACGCGCATGAGCCGGCTCCATCTGCTTCGAAGGAAGATTGAAGCGCTTTCCGCTGGCACGATCCTTCGGGCTCCATCGGGGAAGCGTTGGCCTATCTATGTCGGGACGGCGAACTGGAACCATGCCCGTCAACGTAGATCGCAAAGCAACCTTCAGTGCGTCATGCGCGACGGGTTGCGAGTGCCGCCACGAGATGTAATCGAGACGGAAAACTACATCCTGTCCACTTTCTCGGTGGAAATGCCGCAGCGATAAGGCTGATGCAGCCACAACGCGGCCTTTCTTCAAGCACCCCCGTCCATTCGCTTCCCGCCGACCATCCTCGTGGTCGTGCGGTTCTTCGAGTTCGGCGAATTGCCATCACCACAAGGAGATTTCGATGATGAGTGTTCGGCTGAGTGAGATCCTGGTTGCCGTGCAGGAAACTGTAGCGATGCCGACTTTAACTCCCGAAGATACCGGACTGCCTATGGCAGTGTGTCTCTTGGGGCGCGACGGCAGCCCCTACGGGCCGAAGATCGGCGTATCGCCTAAGCATGGAAAGCGGCTGACCATGAACACAATGGTCTCCATATCCATATCGAACGATCCCAAAATCGTCGGCGGAGGATGGCTGCCGAACCCGGACCTCAGATTGGTGCGGGCGTGGGTGCTGCTGAATATGGATGTGCTGCTTCGGCATTGGAGGCATGAATTGCCGTCAACCGACATGTTGGCGGCGCTTCGACTGCTTGGGGAGGTGAGGGGGCGAAAATAATCTACCCCTCACAGTTCCGGGGACAGTCCCGCCGGAATGTGGAGCATGCGATCAACGACCCAGGGCATCCAAGCCGACTTTGGGGTGTCTGTCTGCCCAAGTGCGCGACAGTCCACGAGCGGAATGGGGGTTGGTTTGGGGGTTGGCGTTTTACCGCTGATAACAAATCACCTATCTTCAAATGGTTAGAAGACAGGTCTGGCGGAGGGAGAGGGATTCGAACCCTCGATACGCTTTTGACGTATACACACTTTCCAGGCGTGCGCCTTCGACCGCTCGGCCATCCCTCCGCATCACCGGTCCGGGCAAGCCCGGTCCAGAGAAGGCGGGAAAATACACGGAAGAGGGGGGGGGTGCAAGTCCAAAGGCGCGGTCGGGTAAAAACCCGAGGCTGATGCGGAAAACCGTTGAATTTTGGTCCTCTAAGGTGCAAACCTTGCGGTCTGACTTCAAAAGCAGAAAATCGTTGCGGGGGCATCATGTTGCTGGGCCGTGTCGTTGGGTGGTTCCTGATCGCGATTACCGTGATCATGGCGTCGGGGGACGTCGTGCTGGCTCTGGGGCCGGCAGATTATTCCGGCATTCTGACTGCAGATGTGATTACCCTGCTGCTTGGCGCTGCGCCCGAGCCGATACCGGAGCAGAGTTTGGCCGCCGCCGCCGAGGCCGTCATCATGGATTTGCCGGCCTGGGTCGTGGTCGGTTTTGCCGGCATCGCCTTGCTGGTGGCCAGCCGCAAACGCAATAAGCGGTTTCGCTTCCGTCGCTCCTGATTTCTTCCATCACCATATGGCGCTGATGGCGCCTGTCTGTTTGCCGTAGCGGCCGCTCAACAAGGCTCGGTCAGCGGCTTTTTCGGCAGACTGAAGAAGAAGGTGGTGCCCTGGCCCACCTCGGATTCGACCCAGATATCGCCGCCGTGTCGGTGGACGATCTTGCGGCACAGCGCCAGACCGATGCCGGTGCCGCCGAATTTTTCCCGCGTGTGCAGACGTTGGAAGACCAGGAAAATCCGATCGAAATATTGCGGCTCGATGCCGATGCCGTTATCGGCGACGGCAATCACCCAGCGCTCGGGCTCCTCGACAGCCCAGACGCGGATCTGGGGGGCGACATCCTGGCGCCGGTATTTCAAGGCATTGCCCATCAAGTTTTGCAACAAGCTGACCATCTGCACCTGATCGGCCATGACCTGGGGCAGCTTCTCGCTGCTGAGTGTGGCCGCCGAATCGGCGATGGCGCTGGTCAGGTTGACCTGGGCGATGGCGAAGGCCTTGTCCATGTCGGTCGGCGCGAAGGGGCGGCCGCGGGTGCCGACACGGGAATATTCCAGCAGGTCTTGGATCATCGCCTGCTGGCGCGCGGCGGCATCGACGGCAAAGCTGATGAATTCGCGGCCATCGGCATCAAGTTTGTCGGTATACCGGCGTTCCAGCAATTGCAGGAAGCTGGAGATGGTGCGCAAGGGCTCTTGCAGGTCGTGCGAGGCGACATAGGAAAACTGTTCAAGCTCGGCATTGGACGCCTCGAGCTTGGCTGATTTTTCCATCAGTTCGGCCTGATAGCGTTCGCGGTCGGTAACGTCATGGACAATGACGTGGACATATTGGCGGCCATGCATGCGCACCGGTCCCATATGCACCTCGACTTCGCGGACTTCACCGGAAGCCAGGCGATGGCGTGAACGGAAGAATTGCTGTTCGCCGTTGGCGCTGCGGCGCATGACCGCGCTTAACGGCTCTGCTTCCATCAGCGAGACCTGTTGGATCCCTGGGGCGGCTGCCTTATCAAAGCAATAGCCGTAATATGCTTGGGCGGCGGCATTGGCATCGACGACGCGGCCGTTTTCCGGATCAATCAGCACCTTGACGGCGCTGGAGCGTTCGAACATCTCGCGATAGGTCTGTTCCCGTTCGGCCAGTTCGCGCTGGACATCTTTTTGGTCGGTAATATCGACGAAGATGCCGTTCAGCGCGGTGGCGCCGTCTTCCCCGACCGCGGCGGCGGCGCTGCCCTTCCACCAGTGAGTTTCTCCGCCAAAGGGGTGATAGCGGCCCTCCATCTGCCAAGAATCGGAGCTGAGGGCGGCCTTGGCCATGGCCTGGGCCCAATGCTCAAGATCCTCGGGGGCAAAAGGCAGGTTCCGCCAATCCGCGATCAAATCCTCGGGGGGGATGCCGAACATCAAGGTTGATTGGGGCGAGACAAAAGAAAATCCGGGCGGCGCGTCGGGGGGTTGCAGCCACTGGAACACCGTACCGGGAGCCGAGGCGGTGACGCCGGCAAGGGTGCGTTCGGTCCGGCTGAGTTGGCCCATGGCCTGGGTGGCCAATTCCCGGCTTTGTTCCCGCGAGATCAGCAGCAGCAAGGCGGCGGCGGTCAGCGCCAGACTCAGCGCGACGCAGATCCCCAGCAGGGTCAGCGGCGCGGCGCCAAACCACAGGGCCGAACGCGGCAGATGGTGGTGAGCGCGCAAGGTCCAGCGGGTGCCGGCAAAGTCCAGAATCCGAAGGGTGGTGAATGCGGCGGAACCGGGAGTTCCAAGCCTGTCGACACCATAGATCTGATTGCTGTCGGTGACGGCGCCGGCATAGACCTGGATGTCGAGCAACGGATCCTTGACCTTGTCGACCAGATTGCCGATCAGGGTCGGCGCATGCAGGCCCAACAATAACCAACCGAACAGGGCCTTCCGTCGCTGATCGACGGTTGCGGTGGGGAAATCCGAGCGATAGATCGGATGAACCAGCAGGAACGAGCGGCTTTCGCCATTGGTGACCAGCAGGGTCAAAGGCGCGCTGAGGGTGCTTTGACCGCTGTCGCGCGCCACTTGCGCCGCCAGCCAGCGGGCGGGATGCGAGGCGATGTCAAAGCCGATGGCGGTGCCGGAGCGCGCCAGCGGGGCGATATGGGTAATGATCGCGGCCGGATCGCGGATGCCATCCGGGCGAACGGTAAAATCACGCCACAGGCGACGACGGATATCGGCGACAAAGGCTTGATGCTGATTTTCCGCCACCGCGACGGCCACGGCCAGCCCATCGACACCGGGATATCCGGCATCGAGCAACGAGCGTTGGACGAAGGTGTTCCATTCGTTGGCGCTCATTTCCGGGTGCTCGGCCCAGGTGCCGGCCCCGGCGCGCAAAACCGCCTGGAACGTATCCAGGCGGGCGGACAAGGCGTTGAACACCTGATCGGTGTTGCGCTCGAAATCAGCTTGGGCGGTGGCTTCTTCACGCTGCACTTCGGCCCACCAGATAAAGGTGGAGACAGCCAGCGCCAGCGTTAGCAAGGTGGCCAAAAAGCTGATCTGCCCGACCCGCAGGCGGCGTAATAATTGGCTAGGGTTCATGACGTTGTCGTCCGCGCAGTATCAGCAAGGTGATGGCCCAGAGCGTGACCACCAGTAAAATCGCGATCGGGAGGATGAAGCGCCACCCCGTCCCCCAAGAACCTTTGTTGAGGTCGGCGGCAGGTTCGCCGGCTTCCGCCATGGCCGCGACCACCCAATTGAAGGTGGGTTCCGTCTGCGCCCAGGCCAGCCAGGTCTGTGGCCGGCCGGTGTCATTGAGCGCCATGGCGAAACGGGTGGCGCCGGCCCCCTGTTTGCCGGCCTGCCAGATTGCCTGCAACGCCTCTGTTTCGGGGGCGTTGGCGAGATTGCTGATCTTGGTGCCTTCAAGGGTGGGGGAATCGGGGAACAGGCGGATGACCCCGTCTTGATCCAGCACCACCAGCCGACCGCCACGGGTCAGGCGCACGGCGCGCAGTCGTTCCAGAGCGTCGGCCTTGAGGCCGTCTTCGACCGCCGAGATGTAATCGCCGGTCCCGATCAGCCAGTTGAAGGGTTTGAACAGCCGGGCATAGGCGATTTTATCGTCCATGCGATCACTGACATTGGGCGGGTACCAGCTATAGCGGACATAGCCGGCATCGCCGGGAGTGCCGACGGCGCGGATCAGTTCGCGCATGATATAGCGCCCGGCGTCGTCACGGTTTTCAAGCAACGAGGTGCCTTCCAGGCGTGGGACGGTGGGCAGCAAGATGCAGGCGCCGTCGATGCTGTCGATGAAATAATAGCCGCGTCCGCTAAAAAAGCGGGGTGAACGCAAGCTTTCGCGAATGAGTGATTGCAACGCGGCAGCGGGCATACTGCCGGCGGCTTGGGCGTGGATGGCTTCGGCGACGGCGATGGCTTCGTCCACCCGATCGCGGATGCGTTCCTTCAGCACCACTTCGGCCTGAGATTTGACGATGGCCAAGTGACGCTGGGCGCTTTCCGTTTCATGGCGCAATACGGTGGTCAATTCCCGGCTGGGATCCAGTGCGGCGCGTTCCAGCAGAGCGCTGCGTTCGGCGCCGTATTGCCCGATCATCCAGAGAATCTGGGCGCAGGCAACCAAGGCCAGCGCGAATACGGGCAGGCGGAAGCTCCTTGCGGCTGGTGATTGTTCCGTCACGCGACGCCCCCTCGGATTATTCTTTTTCAAGAAATCCTATACCAACGGAGGTGGGTTGATCCATGCCTGACTGGGGAATGGGGGTTACAAAGGCAATAAGCCTTTGCGGGCGGCGGCCAGAATGGTCTGCGCCTTGGTGGCGGAGCCCAATTTGCGGCCGCAATTGGCCAAATGGAATTCCACCGTTTTCGACGAGATGCCGAGGATCGTCGAGGTTTCCCAGGCGGTCTTGCCCTGTGCGGCCCACAGCAGCACTTCACGCTCGCGCGCGGTGAGGGCGGGGACGATATCGTCCCCGCCGCGGCCGGCGGATACCTTGGTGAAGACCTTGACGATGCCGCCATCGGCCATGATTGCGGAACGGATGCGAATCAAGGTGCCATCGGGGCGGCGGCGGGAATAGGAATCGGTCAGGCTGGCTAGGCGTTGGCTGACGATCAGCCGGCGTTCGCCGGCGCCATGTTCCCCCCGACTGACATTGAATTCGACAAAGGTCAGGAACGGCGTTCCCACCTGCATCAGCTCGGCGGGAAAGCCCATGATGTCGATAACCGCCCGGTTCCAGGCCAGCAAACGCAGGTCGGCGTCAAAGCGAATCACGCCGTCTTCCAGGGCGTCAAGGGTCTGTTGCAGGACGGTGGCGGCGGTGGTGTTCATGGCAGCATCCTACGGGGTAACCAAGACGTCACCAACACTTCACTTCGCAAGTGCAAGCCTGCGGTTCATAACCAAGCAAAGCTCGGGGGGGCCGTTCCACCAGACGGAGGTAGGCATGCTCGACAACCCCTTCAACGTCTTGTTCATTTGCCGGCATAATACCGCCCGCAGCCAGATGGCCGAAGCATTGCTGTCGTCCATCAGCCGCCGCCGGTTCATTGCTTATTCGGCCGGGATCGAACCCAGGGCGGAAATTCACCCGTTGACGCTGGAAACCATTAGGAATGCCGGGTTGCGGACCGATGGCCTGACGCCCAAGGGGACAGAGATGTTCCGGGGTCCCGAGGCGCCGGCCTTGGATTTCGCCTTTACCCTGTGTGACGGCAACGAAAGCTGTCCGTCGGCCCTGGCGGGGGCGCCCATGCTGGCCCATTGGCCGTTTCCCGATCCGCTGGAGGCCGAAGGCACCCACGCGGAAAAAGCGGCGGTGTTCGCCGAGGTTTTCCGCATGATCCGTCGCCGGCTGGAATTGTTCGTGGAATTGCCGATGGAACGGCTTGACCGCCTGACCTTGCAGCGTCATGTGGATGGGATCGGCCAAAGCCCGAGCGGCGTCTGAGCCGCCCGGCACGGGCGTGCCACAGGCCAAAGCCCGAGCGGCGTCTGAGCCGCCCGGCACGGGCGTGCCACAGGCCAAAGCCCGAGCGGCACGGGCGGGGCCAACCCTATTCCAGCATCTTGAGGATGGCGGCGACGACGGCGCGGGCGCCGTCGTCGATCTGCGAGATGGTGGCGTCAAGCATGTAACACGGCGTCGTCACCAGCTTGTTGGCGCTATCGATCACCGTCTGGCCATGGCTGGCGATGACATGGGTGGCGCCGGTTGCCCGGACCGCGTCGGCGGTGCCGGCATCCGAACCGATCGTCACGGTGACCGCGCCCAGAACCTTGGCGATCAGGGCCGGCGCGATACACAAGGCGCCGATGGGCTTGGCGGCGGCGTGGGCGGCCGTGATGACGCGTTCGGTCTGCGGCTCGACCGTGCAATCGGCGCCGGCGACGGCGAAGGTGCACAAATTCTTGGCGGCGCCAAAGCCGCCGGGCAGCAGGACGGCGTCGAAATCGGCGATGTTCAGCTCTGACAGCGGCTTGATCGCGCCGCGCGCGATACGGGCGGCTTCGACCAAAACATTCCGGCTTTCGGTGCTGGGTTGGCCGGTCAGATGGTTGACCACATGCATCTGGGCGATGTCGGGGGCAAAGCATTGATAGCTGGCCCCGGCGCGGTCGATGGCCAGCAGACTGAGCACGGCTTCGTGGATTTCCGCGCCGTCATAGACGCCGCACCCGGACAAGACGACCGCGAATTTAGCCTGAGCCATGGCTGCCCCCTGATGATTTGGCTTGAACGGTCCCCATATTAGCGGGAAAACCCATTGCCCCGCCAGACCGTCACAGGAGTTTTCATGCCCCGCGCCTATGATCAGTTGGAAGCCCGCTTCAAGAAGGCCAGCGTGTTGGGCGACGCTTTGTCGGTGTTGCATTGGGACATGGCCACCATGATGCCCGATGGCGGCGCCGAAGCGCGGGCCGAACAAGTGGCGTTGTTGAAGACGCTGGCCCATCAGGCGGTGACCGGCGACGACATGGCCGATTTGCTGGCGGCGGCGGAAACCGAGGTGACCGGCGATTGGGAGCGGGCCAATCTGCGCGAAATGCGCCGTGACTGGGTGCACGCGGCCGCCGTTCCCGCCGGTTTGGTCGATGCCATGGCCAAGGCTGAATCGGCTTGCGAAATGGTGTGGCGTCAGGCGCGGCCCAATGCCGATTTCGCCGCCGTGCTGCCGTCCTTGCGCGAAATCCTTTCCCTGACCATTCAGGCCGGCCAAGCCAAGGCCGAGGCCCTGGGGGTGGGTATTTACGACGCGCTGCTCGATCAATACGAGCCCGATGGCCGGTCCGCCGACATCGACGCGGTGTTCGCCGATCTGGAAGGGTTCTTGCCCGATTTCATCGCCCAGGCACTGGACGTCCAGGCGGCCCGGCCGCCGGCGCGGTTGCCGGCCGGGCCGTTTCCGATCGAACGGCAAAAAGAGCTGGGGCAACGGGTCATGGCCACTTTGGGCTTTGATTTCCATTGCGGTCGGCAAGATGTCAGCGCCCACCCGTTCTGCGGCGGCTATCCCGAGGACGTTCGCATCACCACCCGGTACAACGTCGATGATTTTGCCTCGGCGTTGATGGGGGTGATCCACGAAACCGGCCATGCGCTTTATGATTTCGGCCTGCCCGGCGGCCGCTGGCGGACCCAGCCGGTGGGACGGGCGCGCGGCATGCAGATGCATGAAAGCCAAAGCCTGCTGATGGAAATGCAGGCCTGCCGTTCCCCCGGTTTCCTGCGTTATGCCGCCCCCTTGATGCAGGAAGCTTTCGATGGCGACGGCCCCGACTGGGGCACCGACAACCTGTATCGCCTCAGCACCCAGGTCAAGCGCGGCTTTATTCGCGTCGATGCCGACGAATGCACCTATCCCGCCCATGTCATCATCCGCTATGGCCTGGAAAAATCCCTGATCGAAGGCCGCATGGATCTGGCCGATTTGCCCGAGGCCTGGAACGACGGCTATCGCCGCTTGCTCGGCATCACCCCGCCCGACGACCGCGTCGGCTGCTTGCAAGATATCCACTGGTACGGCGGCTCATGGGGGTATTTCCCCACCTATACCTTGGGGGCGATGACTGCCGCTCAATTGTTCGGCGCCGCCAAGGCCGCCGACCCGGATATCGAACCGGGCATCGCCCGCGGTGATTTCGCCCCGCTGCTGGCGTGGCTGCGCGCCAACGTCCACGGCAAGGCCTCGAGCTTGTCGACGCGTGAGATTTTGATCGCGGCGACCGGCAAACCCCTGGATTCCGCGGTGTTCAAGGCGCATCTGCAAAGACGGTACTTGGACTGAGGTGCAAGTGCCGCTAATGTTGCCCGTTTTTCCGTGCCAGAGCAGGTAAATCCGTGAAGTATGTGAGCACCCGGGGCAGCGCGCCCGTTTTGTCCTTTGATGATGTGCTGTTGGCTGGCCTTGCCCGCGACGGCGGTTTGTACGTGCCGCAAAGCTGGCCGCACTTTTCCGCCGCCGAGATCCGGGCCATGCGCGGGCTGTCCTATGCCGAGATCGCCGTCACGGTGATGGCGCCGTTCGTCGAAGGCTGCCTGACCCGCGACGAATTGACGGCCTTGGTCAACGACACCTATGCCGGTTTCACCCATCCGGCGGTGGCGCCGCTGCGTCAGGTGGGCGCCAATCAGTGGGTGCTGGAGCTGTTCCACGGCCCGACCATCGCCTTCAAGGATTACGCCCTGCAACTGGTCGGCCGGCTGTTCGATCATGTCTTGAAGAAGCGCGGCCAGCGGGTGACCATCGTCGGCGCCACTTCGGGCGATACCGGCTCGGCCGCCATCGAGGCCTGCCGCGACCGTGCCGCCATCGACATCGTCATCTTGCATCCGCAGGGCCGCACGTCGGAAGTGCAGCGCAAGCAGATGACCACGGTGCTGGCGTCGAACGTGCGCAATCTGGCGGTCGAGGGAACTTTTGACGATTGTCAGGATATGGTCAAGGCGCTGTTCAACGATCACGCCTTCCGCGACACCTATAATCTGTCGGCGGTCAATTCCATCAACTGGGCCAGGGTCATGGCCCAGATCGTCTATTACTTCGCTTCCGCCGTGGCCGTGGGCGCGCCCGATGTGCCGATGACGTTCTCGGTCCCCACCGGCAATTTCGGCAACGTCTTCGCCGGCTTTTGCGCCAAGCAGATGGGGTTGCCGGTGGAAAAGTTCATCGTCGGCTCCAACAGCAACGACATCCTGACCCGCTTTTTCGAAACCGGGGTGATGAGTGCCGATGGCGTCGTTCCGACCCTGTCGCCCAGCATGGACATTCAGGTGTCGTCCAATTTCGAGCGTCTGGTGTTCCATTATCTCGGCAATGATGGCGCCGCCGTCGCCACGCTGATGGATGAATTCCGCACCACCGGCCGCATGGACATGCCCCAGGGCGCCTATGGCGCCATGCGGACTTTGTTTGAAGGCCATCGTTACAATGACCAGGAAACCTTGGCGGTGATGAAGACGATGAGGCAAACCGCCGGTGAGATGTTGGATCCCCATTCGGCCATCGGCGTGGCGGCGGGGATCAAGGGGCATGACCACAAGGCCTCGCCCCTGGTGGCCC
This sequence comes from Magnetospirillum sulfuroxidans, assembly GCF_018224925.1. Classification (GTDB taxonomy): domain Bacteria; phylum Pseudomonadota; class Alphaproteobacteria; order Rhodospirillales; family Magnetospirillaceae; genus Magnetospirillum; species Magnetospirillum sulfuroxidans. The sequence continues at coordinate 25,841 of NZ_JAGTUF010000026.1, forward strand.
TGGCCACCGCCCATCCGGCCAAATTCCCCGATGCGGTGGAAAAGGCCACCGGCATTCGTCCGCCGTTGCCCGATCATATGGCCGATCTGTTCGACCGTCCCGAACGCTTTGACGTCATCGCCAACGATCTGGCGGCGGTGCGCGATTATGTCGTCACTTTCGCAGGGCGGGCACGGGCATGAATAACGTTCGCGTCACCACTCTGCCCAGCGGTCTGCGCGTCCTCACCGATCCCATGGCCACGGTGGAAAGTGCGTCGTTGGGGCTGTGGGTCGATGCCGGCACCCGACACGAGCCGGCCGAGATCAACGGGATCTCGCATTTGCTGGAACACATGGCGTTCAAGGGCACCGAACGGCGTTCGGCCCGTGCGATCGCCGAGGAAATGGACGCGGTGGGCGGGCATCTGAACGCCTATACCGCCCGGGATCACACCGCCTATTACGCCAAGGTGTTGAAGGAAGATTCGGCCCTGGCGCTGGATATCTTGGCCGATATCTTGCAGCACTCGACGCTTGACGCCGAGGAACTGGCGCGCGAGCAGGCGGTGGTGGTTCAAGAAATCAACCAATCCTTCGATACCCCCGACGACATCATTTTCGATCATTTCCAGGCGGTGGCCTTTCCCGAACAGCCGCTGGGACGGCCGGTTCTGGGCACCGAGGAACTGGTCCGGGCCATGAGCCGCGACACCGTGCGCGATTACATGAGCACCCATTACTCGGCCCCGCGCATGGTGCTGTCGGCGGCCGGCCGCATCGATCACGACCAATTGGTCGAAGCCGCCGGCAACGCCTTTGCCGGTCTGCCGACCAGCGCCGACGTGATCCCGGCCCCGGCCGTGTATCGGGGCGGTCAATACCGTGAAGAACGCGATATCGAACAGGTCAATCTGGTGGTCGGCTATGGGGGCGTCAGCTATGACGACCCCGATTATTACGCCGCCTCGGTGCTGTCGACCTTGCTGGGTGGCGGCATGAGTTCGCGCCTGTTCCAGGAAATCCGCGAAAAGCGGGGTCTGGTTTATTCCATCTATTCCTTCGCCTCGTCCTATGCCGATGGCGGCCTGTTCGGCATCTATGCCGGGACCGGCGAGGATGAGGTCGAGGAACTGGTTCCGGTGCTGTGCGACGAGGTGGTCAAGATCACCCATGGCGTCGATTCCGACGAATTGCAGCGGGCGCGGGCGCAGCTTAAGGCGTCGATTCTGATGAGCTTGGAAAGCACGTCGTCGCGCTGCGAGCAACTGGCCCGGCAGGTGCTGGTTTACGGCCGGCCGATTCCGACGCAAGAAGTGGTTGATAAGGTCGAGGCCATTGATGGCGCGCAAATCGCCCGCGTCGCCCACCGGCTGTTTGCCACGGCTCCGACCATCGCCGCCATTGGTCCGCTTTCCAAGCTGGAAAGCCATGAATCCATGGTGGCGCGGCTCAAGCTGTAATGTTTTTGTCACCCTCTGCGCCTTGCCCGTTTCGGCTGTGTTGGGCCAAGATGCGCGCGTGATCGGGTGGGGGCGTCATGCGGGTTTCGGTTTGGGTCGCGGTGGTTTGTCCCGGTACCTCGCGGGTGCTGCTGGCCAAGCGCGGCCCAACCACCCGCAATGCCGGGCGCTGGAATTTCTTTGGCGGCGGCATCGACGACGGCGAGCACCCGGAACAGACCGCCCTGCGCGAGCTGGGGGAGGAGGCCGGCATCCACTCTTGCCGCGACGATCTGATCTATCTGGGCGAATGCGCCAGCGCTTCCAAGCGCAACCTGCTGTTCGTGGTCACCGCCGAGGCCGAATTCGAACCGATCATCAATCACGAAAGCCAGGATTGGTGCTGGATCGCCATCAGCGACCTGCTGTCCGTTCGACGGTTGCACGGACCGACGCAAAAGCTGTCGCCTTTGGTGCGGCGCTGGGTGGCGACCTTGCCGCCGGCGCCACCCGAGCCCGAATTGCCGCCGTTCAGCCGGTGGGAATGGTTGAAACGTCAGGTTGGACGGCACTGGCCGGTCTGAGCGAAGATCGGTCCCGATCAGCTTAGCGCTTTTGCGCGGCTTCCGCCGCCGCGAACATGGTGATGACGAAATCGGAGATCTGCTTCAAATCGCTTTTTTGGCCGATATTGGCGGCCTTGGCCCGTTGCACGATCTTGCCGATATAATCGGGGCGTCCGGGGATGCCGAAAGCCTTGAGGAACCGATCTTCGCCCAGGGCGCCATGGGCGGCCATGACGAACACCGCCAATTGATCGGTGCGTAAGCCCAAATCGCCGACCAGCATCTTGCCGACCAAGCCGTTGACCGTGCCGAAGATGCTGGTGACCCGGACCGTCTGTTCGGAATTGGGGAGCAGGCTGCGAACCTTGGGGTCCAGCAAGGCTATGGTGAAGGCGTTGGCTTTCAGGCGCTTGCCGTCGCCGGTCAGGATATCGGCCAGGCGGGCGCGCTCGTCCTTTTCGGTGGTCTTGACGATGTCGCCCAACAGTGGCGCCATGCCGTCGCTAAGGCGCTTGTCGGCGGTGGTGATCGGTGTCGGCATGCCCTTGCGGCCGGTTTCCAGCACATCGGGCAATTGATAGATCGGCTTGCCGTCGCCGTCCTCGGGGACCTCGATGACCGGGGTGGGCGGCGGCGGATTGTCGGGGTCGGCGCGTAAGCGGCGGATGTCTTCGGCCAGCCGGTAATCCAGAATGCGTGGGCCGAGACGGCGGACCATGCCCGGACTCATCAGGCAATATTCAGGAATGATCGGCACTTGCCAATCATGCAGCAGGTAATCCTGGAACGCGGCATAAAGGAGTTCGGCGCGGGACCTGGCGGTCTTGCGGACCGGTTGTGGGCTGGCGCTCAGCAGGGCGCGCAGGCGCGCCAGCAATCCTTGCCGATCCTGGCGGCGGGGGCGTTTGCGCAGGCTTTTGTTGGTGCCGTCAAGGCGCAGGCGGAAATGCCGTTTGGCGGCGGTGCGCACCACCATGGCGATCACCTGTTCGAGCGAACGCCCGCATTCAAGCAAGGCTTCGGCGTCATCGACCTCCACTTTGTGACGATCAATCAGCAAATGACGGAATTGTTCGGGGTTGGCGCGAAAGGCCTGGAAACAACGGTCCAGCAATTCGACGTTGTCAAGAATGGCTTCCAGGGCGCCGCGCTTGGGCAGGCGGCGGACTTCCGGGATCAGTTCGCCAAGAACATCGACGACCGGTCCTTGCAAGGTGGCGTTGATCCTGCGGACAACCGACATATGGTCGATCGCGGCCGTCGATCGCATGGCTATCCCTTAAAACCATTGCCGTTGGCACATGGGTGCATGTTCCATCATCACCGCAAGCGGTTAGGGAATTCCTAACAGCGAAATCAGGCGGGATCGGGGCGTTTGAACAAGTGGCGGACGAAATCGGCGCATTGCGCCAGATTGGACGTCTGGGTCAAGCCGGACTGACGGGCCCGTTGGGTCATGCGGATAACGACGGCGGCATCGGCGGTGGGGCCGAAAAAGCGGGCGAAAGCCTCGGGGCCGATGGTTTCATGGGCGACCAGCAGCACCGTCGCCACCTGATCCAATCGCAAGCCCAACTCGGCCACCAGCAGTTTCGCCGCCATGGTGCCGGTTTCGCGCAGGGGCGCGCTCAGGGGGACGTCGGCGGGGCGCGGGCGCAGTTGGGCGCGCAGCTCGGCTTGCTGCAACACCTTGGCGAAGGCTTCGATCTTCAGGCCGCCGCCGGGGGCCAAGATATCGGCCAGGCGGGCGCGTTCATCCCGGCGTGGGGCGGTGTCGGGGGGCGGCGCTTGCTGCTGTTCGGGGGTTTCGAACAGCTTGGCCGCTTCTTCGGGGTCATTGACCACCCGGCGCAGCATGGCGATGTCGGTGAGTTCCAGCAGCTTATCGCCGAGCGAACGGGCCAGGTTGGGCGACATTTCGGCGTAAGTGGGCACCAGCGGCACCTGCCATTCATGCAGCAGATTGGCTTTCAGCGCGTCATATAATTCGTCGGCGCGGCCGCGCATGGGGGTGGTGTGCATGGGCGGCGGCGGCGTCTTGAACAATTTTGTCAGGCGTTGGTGCAAGCGTTCATGCGCGGCCTTGGCTTGGGGGCGAAGAGGATTGTGGCGGCGGCGGAAATGACGCTTGGCGGCGGTGCGCACGATCATCGCCACCACCTGTTCCAGCGAGCGGCCGCAGGCCAGCGTGGTCGAATCGTCGGTTACCGGCTGTTGTGTTTCATCGACCAGCACGGTTTGGAATTTGTCGCGCTGGCTGCGAAAGACCTTGAAGCAGCGTTCCAGCAAGGGAATGTCGTCCAGGGTCTTTTCATAAGCGCGTCCGGCCGGCAGCTTTTTCAGCTCCGGCAAAAACTGGGACAAAATAGACAAAACCGAACTTTGCAGGGTCTCATTGACCCGGCGCACGGCGTTGCCGCCGCTTCCCGCCACTTCACTCGCCGCCATTTGGCACCCGGACCTTTCCCGATGCGCCCATCCCCCCGTGCCGGTATTTTTATTGTAGGATCCCGACCGGACAATGAAGCGGGCAAGCGTCGGCTGATGTCAACAGGCGGTAAATGAGCTCCTACTCATAGGGGGGCTGGTGCCACCCTTTCGGGGAGGCGGTGAAGATCTCGCAGCCGGTGGCGGTGACGCCAATGGAATGCTCGAACTGCGCCGACAGCGATTTGTCCTTGGTCACCGCGGTCCAGCCATCGGACAGGATCTTGGTTTCAAACCGGCCCGAATTGACCATGGGTTCGATGGTGAAGAACATGCCTTCCTTGAGCGTCATCCCCTGACCGGGATTGCCGAAATGCATGACGTTGGGCGGCTCGTGGAAAATGCGGCCAAGACCATGGCCACAGAAATCGCGGACCACGGAAAAGCGATGCTTTTCAACGAAGCTTTGAATGGCCCAACCGATATCGCCCAAGGTGGCGCCGGGCTTGACCACCTCGATGCCGCGCATCAGCGCTTCATAGGTGACTTCGATCAGCTTGCGGGCTTTGACGCCGATCTTGCCGGCGCAATACATGCGGCTGGAATCGCCGTGCCAGCCATCGACGATGGGGGTGACGTCGATGTTGACGATGTCGCCGTCCAGCAACGCCTTGTCGCCGGGAATGCCGTGGCAGACCACATGGTTGATCGACGTGCAGATGGATTTGGGAAAACCCCGGTAATTAAGCGGGGCCGAAATGCCGCCGCGTTCGGCGATGAATGCGGCGCACAGCCGGTCCAGTTCGGCGGTGGTGACGCCGGGTTGGACATAAGGGGTAATGAAATCCAGCGTCTCGGCGGCCAAGCGTCCAGCCTTGTGCATGGCTTCGAAATCGGCGGGGCCGTGCAGGGGCACCCGGTTGGCGTCGCGGTCGCTCAAGAGTTCGTCCTTTAGTTTTTAATCGGCAACGGGGCATCAAGGCTGATGCCATCCAAGCTTATATGGCACGTATAACAGATCGCTTCGACGCCGTCGCCTATGGCGGCACGCAAACCTGCGGCATAGGTCGGATCGATGTCGCCAGCGGTGCGAAAGGCGATGCAATCGCCGCGCTGAACCAGGTACAGCATCACGGCGCGGCAGCCTTGGGCGACCATGGCGCGCAATTCCTGCAAATGCTTGGTCCCGCGCACGGTGACCGCATCGGGAAATTCGGCGTCATCGCCGCGCTTGAGGTGGACGTTCTTGACTTCCACATAGCACGGCGGCCGGTCGGCGGCTTCCAGCAGCAGGTCGATGCGGGAATTGACCCCATATTTGACCTCGCGGCGGATGGTTTCATAGCCGGTCAGTTCGGCGATGGCGCCGGCGGCGATGGCCTCGGCGGCGATGGCGTTCGGGTGGCTGGTGTTGACGCCGACCAGATGGCCATCGACACGCACCAGTTCCCATGAATATTGCAGCTTGCGCTTGGGGTTGGCGGCGGGCGACAGCCACACTTCCATGCCCGGTTCGGCGGTGCCCAGCATGGCGCCGGAATTGGCCAAATGGGCGGTAACCACCTGACCGTCATCCAAGGTCACATCGGCCATGAAGCGCTTGTAGCGCTTGATCAGGGTGGCGTGGATCAAGGGGGCGTGAAAGCGCATGGGCTCAGTCTTTGGCCGGGGCCAGCACGCCGCCGGCGCAGCCGCCACTCAAAATATCGGCCAACGGCACATGACCGGTGCCGGGCGGCAGCGGCTGCGGCTGGCTGTGATGAGGTTTCCAGCCGGTGACGGCGACCAGATGGAAATCGACCGGAATGCGGCCGTCGGCGGTGGCGAACTTGTCTTGATACAGCGCCAGCGCCCGCAACAAGGTGGATCGGCGGGTCAGCGTCTTTCGCTGTTCGGCCACCGCGTTGGTTTCCCCCATGCCGCGCAGATCGGCCAGCAGGCGCATGGCGTCGCCATAGGACACCGAGATGTGATCGGCGTCGGCCACCGGCAGGGAAAAGCCGGCCCGTTGCAGCAACCGGCCCATGTCGCGCACATCGGTCATGGGCGAGATTCGCGGGCTGATTCCGCCTTCTTCGGCCAATTCCGCCTCGTTGAGGCAGTGACGCAGATCGGCCAGGGTCTCGCCGCCCAGCATCAGCCCCAGGAACAGACCGTCGGGCTTGAGGACGCGGCGGATCTGCACCAGGGCGCCGGGCAGGTCGTTGACCCAATGCAGCGACAGGCACGACAGCACCAGGTCAAAGGAATTGTCGGCGAAGGGCAGCCATTCTTCGTCCGCCGCCAGCGTCGGCTGACCATTGGCCGCCGCCTTGGCCGCCATGCGGGGCGACAGGTCGCATTGCACCAAGGTCTTGATGCCGCCGCGGCCATCCAAGGTGTCGGCCAATTCGCCGGTATGGCAGCCCAGATCCAAGGCCAGTGGAAAGGAACGGATGACGTCGCTCAGCCGGTCGGCCAGACGCTCGGCCGCCTCGCGCACCAGGAAATCATGGGCGGCGAAGCCGGCGGCGGCGCGGTCACGGCGCTTGCGCAACAGCGAGCGGTCGAAGATGCTGACAAGATCATTCATGCTTCTTCTATGGCATGGCTCGGGGGGAGGGGGGAAGGGGGGATGTGGCAGGTCAGCCATTGGTTCCGCACAGCCTTGGACGCGGTTCTGCCGCCCTTATGCCTGTGTTGCGGTGCCCAGGTGGCCGAACCGGGGGCGTTATGCGGCCGCTGCTGGGGGAGTTTACGCTTTGTCTCGGCCCCTTTTTGTCAGGCCTGCGGCCATCCCTTCGATGTCGACCCGGGCGGGGCGGAATGCCTGTGCGGACGCTGCATGGCCGAGCCGCCGGCATGGCGGCGGGCGCGGGCGGTGTTTTGCTATGACGACGCTTCGAAACCATTGCTGTTGCGTTTCAAGCATGGCGACCGGCTGGAAGGCGCCCCCGCTTTCGGCCGCTGGATGGCCCGTGCCGGGGCCGAATTGTTGGTTGAATCCGATCTGATCGTGCCGGTGCCGCTGCATCGGTGGCGGCTGTTGGCGCGCCGCTACAATCAGGCGGCCTTGTTGGCGTTGGCGGTGGGGCGCGAAGCCGGCCGGCCGGTGGCCGCCGACGGCTTGCGCCGCCTGCGCCGTACCCCGCCACAAGGCCATTTCAGTCGCGAGGAACGGCGCAAAAACGTAAAGGGCGCCTTTGCCGTGAAACCCGGTCTGGATGTGACCGGTCAAAAAATCGTCCTGATCGACGACGTGTTGACCACCGGCGCCACCTTGGGCGAATGCGCCCGGCTGTTGCTGAAAAACGGCGCCGCGACGGTGGATGTGCTGATCTTGGGGCGGGTGGTGTTGTCGCAACCTTAAGTCTTGCTATATTAAGGCCAATAGAAAGACGGAGTATTCCATGGCCCAGGTTGAAATCTACACCACCCAGACCTGCCCCTATTGCATCCGCGCCAAGCGCTTGCTGACAGCCAAGGGGGTGACGTTCGCGGAATACGACGTCTCCGATGATCCCGCCTTGCGGCGGACGATGACCGAGCGCGCCCATGGCGGGCGGACCGTCCCGCAAATCTTCATCGACGGGGAACATGTGGGCGGCTGCGACGATCTGCATTCGCTGGAGGCGGCGGGCGAGCTGGATGCCATGCTGGCCAAGGTGCCGGCGTGATGATCGGCGATACGTTCAAGGTCGCGTGCTTGCAGGTCAATGCCGGCACCGACATGGCGGAAAATATCGACACCGCCGCCCGGCTGTCGGTGGAGGCCCGCGCCGCCGGGGCCGAGCTGATCATGATGCCGGAAAACGTCGCCATGATGGAATGGGGGCGGACCAATATCGTCATGAAGGCGCAAGCCGAAGCCGAGCATCAGGCCCTGGCCGCCTTTCGCGAACTGGCCAAGGAATTGGGGTGCTGGCTGCACACCGGCACGTTGCATGTGTCGCAGGAGGGCGGCAAGGTCGCCAATCGTTCTTATGTCATCGACAAGAACGGCCTGATTTTGGGGCGTTACGACAAGATCCATATGTTCGATGTCGATCTGGGCGGGGGCGAAGCCTATCGCGAATCGGCGACCTTTACCCCCGGCGATCGGGCAAGCATGGTGCGGTTGCCGTGGGGGCGGCTGGGATTGTCGGTGTGCTATGATTTGCGCTTTCCCCATCTGTACCGTGCCTACGCCAATGCGGGCGCCGATTTCCTGGCCATTCCCGCCGCTTTCACCCGCACCACCGGCAAGGCGCATTGGCATGTGTTGCTGCGGGCGCGGGCGATTGAAACCGGTTGCTATGTCTTTGCCCCGGCGCAATGCGGCAGCCACGCCAACAACCGCGAGACCTATGGTCACGCGCTGATCGTGTCGCCGTGGGGCGAGATTTTGGCCGATGGCCTGGAACGTCCCGGCTTTGTCATGGCCGAGGTTGACGTGCGCAAAGTGGCCGAGGCGCGCAAGATGATTCCCAGTCTTGATCACGACCGGGCCTTCATCGCCCCGGTGCGGGATTAACGGCGACCGGGCCGGGGCCGTTGACGGCGCAGATGCGCTGGATCACGGCGGTTCCGGTGCTGCCATCCTCGTAGGCGACGATGGTCAGGCCGGCGCATTGTTCCAGCAATTCGCCGGGGCGCAGCAAATGCGCGGGATTGCGAGGGCGGCCAAAAGCCTCGTTGCCGGCAGCGAAGGTTTCGTAGATCAGCACGCCGTCGGCGGCCAGGGTTTGGCGGATGGCGGCGAATAACGGGCGCCACAGGTAATTGGTGACGACGATCCCGGCGAAGCGTCGTTCGCCCAGCGGCCAGGGCGCGCCGCCTTCAAGGTCGGCGGCGATCACTTCGGCCCCGGTGGCCAGGGTGCTTTGGACGACGTCTTGGTCAATGGCGGTGACCGGATGGCCGCGATCAAGGAACAGGCGGGAATGGCGGCCGCCGCCGCAAGCCAGATCAAGCACGGCCCCACCGGCCGGCACCAGCGGGGCGAAGCGCCGGACCCAGGCGGAAGCACTGGCGTTAGCGGAATCCTTACCCATATAATCTGCCCCGTAGCAAAGTTGGACGGCCATGATCCTGTTTCAGTTGCGTTGCGGCAAGGACCATCATTTCGACGCTTGGTTCCGCGACAATGCCGCCTTTCACTCCCAATCGGCCGCCGGTCAGATTGTTTGCCCGACCTGCGGTGACGACGGCGTGGAAAAGGCGATCATGGCCCCCCGCCTGAACCGGGCCACCGGCCAAGCCCTGGACGCCCCCGATGTCGCCCGCGCCATGCGCCAAGCATTGGGTGAATTGCGCAAATCCGTGCAAGACAATTGCGATTACGTTGGCGAAAGCTTCCCCGAGGAAGCGCGGAAAATCCATTACGGCGAAGTCGAATCCCGCAACATTTATGGCGAAGCGAGCCGCGAACAGGCCGACGCGCTGGCCGAGGAAGGCATCAGCTTCCTGCCTATCCCCTGGGGCGCGGACGAAAATTAGCGGGCCGGGCGCTTCCCCCGGCTATGCCTCCACCAATTCCGTTTCCAGGCGTTGTTGCAGCAACGCCGCCTCTTGCTGTTTGCGCCACATATCGGCATAGCGGCCATCTTGGGCGATCAGCTCGGCGTGGCGGCCGCGCTCGGCGATGCGGCCCTTGTCGAGCACGATGATTTCATCGGCATCGACCACGGTGGACAGGCGGTGGGCGATGACCAAGGTGGTGCGATCCTTGGAGACTTCGCGCAACGACGCCTGAATTTCCTTTTCCGTATGGGTGTCCAGGGCGCTGGTTGCTTCGTCGAACAGCAAAATCGCCGGGGATTTCAAGATGGTGCGGGCAATGGCGACCCGCTGCTTTTCGCCGCCGGATAGTTTCAGGCCGCGTTCCCCCACCTTGGTGTCATAGCCGTCGGGCAAGGTGTGGACGAAATCATGGATGCGGGCCAGTTTGGCCGCCTGCTCGATTTCGTCTTGGCTGGCGCCGGGGCGGCCATAGGCGATGTTGTAGCGGATGGAATCGTTGAACAGCACGGTGTCTTGCGGGACGATGCCGATGGCGGCGCGCAAGGAATCTTGGGTGACCGCGCGGATATCTTGGCCGTCGATGCTGATGCCGCCGCCGGTAACGTCGTAAAAGCGGAACAACAGGCGCGAGATGGTGCTTTTGCCCGCCCCCGACGGACCGACGATGGCCACGCTTTTTCCCGCCGGCACGGCGAAATCCACCCCTTGCAGGATCGGGCGGGACGGGTCATAGGCAAACAAGACGTTGTCAAAGCGGATCTCGCCGCCGGCCACCACCAAGGGTTTGGCGCTATCGTCATCCTTGATTTCGGCGTTTTCCGATAACAGGCGGAACATGGCCTCCATATCGGTCAGCGATTGCTTGATCTCGCGGTAGACGAAGCCAAGGAAATTGAGCGGCAGGTACAACTGCACCAGATAGGCGTTGACCAGGACGAAATCGCCCAGGGTCAGGGTGCCGTCAACCACTCCTTGCGCCGCCATGACCATGACGATGGTCAGACCGACGGCGATGATGGCGCCTTGGCCCATGTTCAGCAGGGCCAAGGTGACCTTGCTTTTCACCGCCGCCTGTTCATAGCGGGCCAAGGCCTTGTCGTAACGCGCCGCCTCGTGCGTTTCGTTGCCGAAATACTTGACGGTCTCGAAGTTGAGCAGCGAATCGATGGCCTTGGTGCTGGCTTCCGAATCGGTTTCATTCATGGCGCGGCGGTACTTGGTCCGCCATTCGGTCACCGTCAGGGTATAGGCGATGTACAAGGCGATGGTGCCGAAGGTGACCAGGGCGAAGCGGGAATCGTACAGCGTCCACAGCACCACGGTGACCATGCCGATTTCCAAAAGCGTCGGCAGAATGTTGAACAGCATGAAATTCAGCAGGAATTCAATGCCCTTGGTCCCGCGTTCGATGGCGCGTGAGACGCCGCCGGTCTGGCGGTCCAGGTGAAAGCGCAGCGCCAAGCCGTGCAGATGGCGGAAGACGCGCAGGCCAACCGAGCGGATGGCGCGCTGGCCGACGCGGGCAAAGGCGATGTCGCGGGCTTCGGAAAACACCCCGGAAAGGACGCGGGCGCCGCCATAGGTCAGCAATAGCAGCACCGGCACGGCGATCATCGCCTGGGTCGGGGTGATGGTCAGCGCATCCACCGCTTGTTTGTACAAGATCGGCACCAGCACGGTGATGATCTTGGCCAGGGCCAGGAACACCATGGCGGCGCTGACCCTGATGCGCAAATCCTTGGATTCCTTGGGCCAAAGATAGGGCAGCAGGGTGCGGATGGTGTTCAAATCGTTCCGGCGGCCCGTTTGGGCGGTGCGGATGTTGGTGGAGGGTTCTCGGCGTCGCATCGCTTTAAGATGGGGGAAGAAAAAAAATGTGCAACAGCGCGCTAACGCACAGGCGCCGCCGTTGCTCCGCGATTATCGCCTGTTTATTCTGTCGCCATGCGTCATCCCACCATGCTTCAGACCGGCGACATCGATTGGAAGGCTATTCGCGTGCTGTTGTTCAGCGGCGACGATGCGTTCCGCTTTCTCGTGCGGCAAACCTTTCGCAAACTCAATGTGCGGGAAATCCTGTCGACCAGCGTCTCGGCCGATGCGACGCCGATGATGGGGCAGGCTCCCGACATTGCCTTGCTTGATCCCGATGGCGACTTGGCCATGGCCGAGGCTTTCTTGCAGCGGGTCCGCAAAGCCGATGTCGAGATGCCGGTGTTGCTGGTGGGGGCCAGCACCGACAAGCCGATGCTGGCGCGTCTGCTGCCGCTGGGATTAGAGGGAATCGTACCCAAGCGGGTGTCGGGACACGAATTGACCCATCGGGTCGGCGAGACCTTGAAAAAACCCAAGCGCATGGCTGTTCCCGTCGTTCAGCCGGTGTCGCCGCTGGATCTGCCGGTGGTGCAGGCGTCGCCGCCACCACCGCCACCACCAGCGCCAGCGCCGCCGGTTCCCGTCACGGTTGGGACGGTGGAAATTCCCGCTTGTGCCAATCCCGTTTTGCCGGCCGCTTTGGCCCCCGCGGCGCGCTCGGCCGGGTATGTGCCGCCGCCGTCACTGGTGGGGCGGCGGGGCGGCGGCAAGCTTGACGATGGCGATATCGTCGCCGGTCAAGCCTCGGTCAAACGCGATTACGCCCTGGTTGACGACGAAGACGATGCAGCCCGGCGTTTGGCGGAAAAGCGCAAGGCGCGGTGGTTGGAGGAATTGGCGCGGCAAGGCAAGACGCCGAAAAAAGGCAAGGATGTCGCCGCCTTGGATGTGTCCGCCATTGTCGCCGCCCATGCCTTGTGGCTGGTCAGCCAGGGGGGGGACGGACAACGGGCGGTGTTCAACACGATGGATTTGGGCGGGGCTGATTTATCGGGGGCGGTGCTGGCCAACGCGTCATTCCGCCAGACCGATCTGTCCGATGCATATCTCGCCCAATCGCGCCTGGATGGGGCCGATTTCCGCTATGCGGTATTGGCGGCGGCGCAGATAAGCGGGGCCAATCTGGGGGTGGCGCAATTGCGCCATGCCGATCTGCGGCTGGCCAATCTGGAAGGGGCTTCCTTGCGCGGCGCCGATTTATCGGGTGGGCGGCTGGCGGGGGCCAAACTGGCCGGCGCCGATTTTGCCGGGGCGGTTTTGATGGGCTGCGATCTGCGCGCGGCGGATCTGTCCAAGGTGGAAAACCTGACCCAAGGACAAGTGGAAAAGACCTTGTGCGATCTGGAAACAAGATTGCCTCCAGGTCTCATCCGCCCGGTTAAGGATACCTGAAAATCCCATAATATATCTGTCCAAATCTCCAGATCTTCCGCGTATGCTGTGCCTAACGGAGAGCGGTTTTTTTGGGGGATTTGATTGGCACCAGTGGACGCCGAGCGTCTGCGTCGGGTGATCGTGACCTATGCCACCTTGGCCATGGTGACGATTGGCGTCGTCGTTGCGGGATTGGCTATCACGCCGTTGGCGCTGCGCCTGCGCGAGGATGCGCTGGCGGCCTTGCGGCATGAGTTGACGCTTAAGGTCATGGCTGGCGGCGAAGTGGTCAGCCGCGCCGCCAATCTGGCCCAGCAAGTGACCAGCCGCACGGTGATCCGGCAAAAGCTGGAAAGCTATAACCAGGGCGATGTCGGGCTTGAGGAATTGCGGGAATTCACCGGCGACAAGCTGGCCGACGCTCTTAATCTGTCGCCCGATCTGATCGGGATTGTCCGTATCGCCGCCGATGGTCAGCGCGTCGCCGTATTGGGCAAGGTCGCCGGAGCAGAGACGTTGTCGCCGCTGACCGTGCCGCGGCTGACCATCGCCTTGGCCCGTGGCGAGGCAGGCCCGGTGCTGGTGGTGGCGGCCCCCATCGTTGGCCGTGGCGGCACTTTGGCTGGCACCGATCTGGTGGTTGTGTCCGCCGCGTCGCTGCATGCCATCGTGGACGAAGTCCGGGCCTTGCGCGGCCGCACCCAGGCGGCGCTGATCGATCTGGCGGCGCCAAGCCGGGTGGCCTTGGCCTCGGACGACAATTTCACGCTTGATGATGCCGACGTGGTTCTGATCGGACAGGCGCTGGATGGCCAACAGGTTGTCATGGGCGAACATGGCAGCCTGATCGCCACCGCCGCCGCCTTGCCCGGCACCCGCTGGGCCTTGCTGTTGCGCATGCCGGCGCGGGAAGCGACCTCGGCGGTGGATAATCTGCTGATCTGGGTGACGCTGGCGGCCCTGGTGGTCATTGGCTTGGGGGTATTGGGGCTGCGGAAGGTGTTGCAGCCCTTGACCGGGGTCTTCATCGTCCAATCCGCCGACATGAGCCGGCAAATCGCCGAATTGCGCCAAATTCAGGCCGATTTGGCGACAAAAAGCCATGATCTCGCCCTTTCGAATGCCGAATTGCAGGAATATGCCTATGCGGCGTCGCACGATCTGCAAGAACCGGTGCGCACCATCATCGGTTTCGCCCAATTGCTGTCGCGGCGCTATCGCACGCAGATGGGGCCGGAAGCCGACGAATTCATCGATTTCATCGTTGAAGGGGCAGAGCGCATGCGCCGACAGATCAACGATCTGTTGGCCTATGCCCGGTTAGGCCGCAGCGATCCGGTGTTCGAGCCGGTGGACATGAACAAGGTGGCGGCAGAGGTGCGTCATGCTTTGCTGGGGGCGATCGAAGCCAGCGGCGCGGTCATCGAAGTGGCTTCATTGCCGACGGTCAAGGGCGGGCACGAGGCATTGTCGCGGCTGTTGCAGAATCTGATCGGCAATGCGTTGAAATTCAGCCAGCCCGGTCAGCCCCCCCATATCGAGATCAGCGCCAGTGTCGATGCTCATTGGGCGGAATTTCGGGTTCGCGATCACGGGATCGGCATCGCCCCGGAATATCACGACCGCATTTTCCGCATGTTCGAGCGTCTGCATCCGCGCGGTCAGTACGAGGGCAGCGGTATCGGTCTGGCCATCTGCCGCAAGGTGGTGGATTTGCATGGTGGCCGTATCTGGCTGGAATCCAATCCGGGCGAAGGCTGCACCTTCCATTTCCTGCTGCCCTTGGCGCAACAGCGGCCATGATCCCGGCCCCCCTTGGGGGATCGGCGCGCCCGCATCAGGCCTCGATGCGGGTTGGGCCGGTGTCGTCGGTGCGGATGTCAATCCAGCGACCGCCGGATTGAAAGGCGACGGTGCCCTTGGTGCCGACCATGTCGCTGGCCTGGGTAAAGATGGACATGATGTCCATGCGCACGGCTTGCGGCAGCGGCGCGCCGGTGCGGATGATCAGATCGAACAATTTGTCTTCGCGCCGGACCAGCCCGTCCAGTTGCAGCCGGCCCAGGTTGGACAGGTTGAAATCCAAGATAAAGCGGCGATCATTGCCGGTGCCGCCGGCCTTGCGCTTTTGTTCGTCGGTGCCGGCGCCGCGCACGAACAGGCGGATGGGGTCGATATGAGCGCCGTGGGAAAACGGCATGGTGTGCAAACGCCACTCGCCGCCGCCGACAGGGCGACCGGCATCTTCGGCCAGGGATGACAGATCCGATTTCAGCCGATCGACCAGATCGCGGCGGCCGGCCTTGTCCAAGGCCTTTGACGGGCCATCGCCGATAATCGCCTTGGTGTCGTTGCTGCGCATGGCGCCGGTAAAGGCGACCATGGCGGCGGCCAGACGCGGCCCCGCCGCCGGAATGGTCCGCATCATCAGGTCCAGCGCTTGGCGATCATTGGCGGCCAGGGTGTCCATGGCCTCGGTCAGGGCTGGCCAGCCCTGCGGGGTCAGCCCTTCGGGCCGCGTATTGGGCAAGGTTGGCGGCGTGGTCGGCGTGGATGGCGGGGCCACCACTTCCAGTCTGATGACGCTGCCTACCGGCACCGCTCCGGCGGTGGGCAAGGCGATGGTGCCGATCGGGGTGGTCAGCACCGCTTGGCCGCCGGGCGGATGCGAGGCGACGGTGCCGTTAAGCAAGGTGGTCGGGGCGGTGGCGGCCGGCGCGCTGATGGGCAGCGGTGGCGCCGCCGTTCCCGTCGGCAAGGGCGCGGTCGGCACCGGATTGCCGAGTTTATGCGCCGCCATTTGCTGCGCCGCATTGGCCCCGACAGCGGATGGTCCGACCGGATTCGGCGGCGTGGTGGGAAGGGCTGGCTCGATGCCGGCGATGCGCACCGTCAATTGGGTGCCGGGGGGCAGATTGGCGGGCAGGGCGGAAGTGCCGGCCATGCCCGCGCTGGGGGCTTGCCCCGGAAGCTGGGCCGGACGGATGATGGTGGCGACAATGCCGGGCGGTCCGGGAATGGCCTGGGTCGTGGGCGCGGCGGCGTGGCCGATGCCGGTCTGGCCACCGGGATGGGCGGCGGCCCCGCCCGCCCCTGGTGACGCGGCGCCAAGGCCGGGATTGCCCAAAATAGGCCCCCCCAGAATCGCCCCCCCCAGAATAGGCCCCCCCAAAACACCGCTGCCGGTCATGCCGGGGAAGGTCACGCCGGCCAGGGGGCGGCCGTTGATGGATAACAGATTAAGGGCGGGGCCGGTGGCGGTGCCGCCAACCTGGAGCAACAGACGCGCGCCTTCGGGGATTGGCGGCAAGGTGGCTGGGGGCAGCACCTTTAATTGCAGCGGACCGCTGGCGGTCATCACTTCCAGCACGCCCTTATTCGCCCGCGCCTGGGCCACCGCCTCGATCATGCTGCCCAGGGGCAAGTCTTGCAGGGCCTTGACGTCGGCCACCGCCGTCACCACCACCGCGCCGCCGCCGCTGGATTGCGGCATGGGCGGGGCCGAGGGAGGGACGACGCTGGACATGGGTCAGGACCGCAGCAGACGCTCGACGATGGCTTCCACGTCGGCGGCGGCTTCGGAATTGGGGGATCGGATCAGGATCGGCGTCTGATTGCGGATGGCTTCGCGCACTTTCAGGTCGCGGCGGATGACCCCGGCCAAGGCCGGGCTGATCTTTAGGAAGCCTTCGCAGGCCTTGAGCAAGGTGTTGTAGATGCGTTCGCCTTCCCGCGTTGAATTGGCCATGTTGACGACGATGCGCATATCGGTGCCCGGCCGCTCCAATTGCGTGACCTTGATGAAGGCATAGGCGTCGGTCAACGAGGTCGGCTCGTCGGTGGTGACCACCAAGATGGTGCCGGCCTGATTGGCGAAATTGCGGGTGGTCTTTTCCACGCCGGCACCGAGATCGACGATGACCTTGTCATAGGAATTGGACAAGACGACCAGATCGTCGCCCAGCATTTGCAGCCGCGACAACGGAATATTGGCCAAGGTGCCGCTGCCCGAACGCCCGGCAAGGATGTCGAAACCGCCCTCGGTAAAGGGGACGCAGGCCTGGTTCAAGGTCATGCGACCGGCGACGACACTGCCCAGATCGCTTTTCGGCATCTGCCCGAGCTGGATATCGACATTGGCCAATCCCAGATCGCCGTCGAACAGCAGAACCTTGCGCCCGGCCCGCGCCAGCGCGTGCGCCAGGGTGATGGAAAACCAGGTCTTGCCGACGCCGCCCTTGCCCGAGGCGACGGCCATGATGTTGCGGCCCTTGGCGCGCGGCGCGGGACGGGGCGCCAAGGAAGGGATATCGCTCATGATGCGGGTGCCTCGTCGGTCAAAAAGGTTTCGCCGTGTTTTTCGGGGATGGCCGCTTGCGGAATCAGCAGGCGGGCCAGGGAAATGGGGGAAATCGAGGACAGGCCGCTGGCCACGTGGGGGCTGGCCGAAACATCGCACAGGGCCAATTGTCCCGCCTCGGCCGCCGCCAACATCGACCCCAGGCGTCGGGTGGTGTCGAGCCGGGTGGTAAACAAGCGGGTGGCGCCGATGGAAGCGAAAGCCTCGGCCATCTCGGCTGCTTCGAACGGATCGCCGCCACTGGCCATGACCAGCAAGGGCTCAACATCGGCGGCTTCGATCAGCGCTTGCAGGAATTCAAGATCGGACTGGCGGAAGGGATTAAGGCCGGGGCTGTCGATGACGATCAGGTCGAACATGCCGGTGGCGTTCTCGACCGCCTTGCGCAGGGCATCGGGGCCACGGGCGCGGACCAGCTCGATTTCCATGATGCGGGTGAAGGCGGCTAATTGTTCGACCGCGCCGGCCCGCATGTTGTCGCAGGTAATAAGGCCAACATGGCGTTGCTTGAGCACCGACCGCGCCGCCAGTTTGGCGGCGGCGATGGATTTGCCCGAACCGGGCGGGCCGATCAGCATGAACGGCCTGGGCGCCGAATGCTCGGGCAGCGGGGCAAAGGTGAAGCCGGCTTCCAGGGCGGCGACGCAGGCCAAGGTCGGATCGGTGATATCCGACGTGCGCGCGGCGTTGACCAGCCGCTCCAGCAGGCGTGGCGGCAGATTATGGTTTTCCAAGGCCGCCTTGACCGCATCGGCGGCCGAGGATTGGCTGGATTCCTCCAGCATTTCCGCGATCGCCAAATCGGCGTCGGCGGGTTCCAGGGCGGCGGTAATGCGCACGCCCTTGGAGCCGGCGGCCCGTTGGGTCGAGACGATGATCGCCTCGTCGCCCAGTTCCAGGCGGACCATCTCCATGGCCTCGGCCATGGTGGGCGCGGTGAATGATTTGAGCTTCATGGTTTAAGCCCGCCCCCCGATCATATTTGCCCCAAGGTCTTGATTTTGGCCTTCGGGTGGATTTCCGCCTGGCTCATCACCACGGTAATCGGGCGGAAGCGTTCGATGATCGAGCGCACATAGGGCCGGACCATCGGACTGGTCAGCAAGACCGGGGTTTCCCCCTGCATGGCGAAGCGCTCAAAGGTCTGACGGGTGCGGGTGATGAAATCCTGCAATTGCGATGGCGACATGGATAATTGCTTTTCCTCGCCCTGACCGACCAAGGCTTCGGCGAAGGCCTGTTCCCATTCCGGTGACAGCGTCACCAGCGGGATAAAGCCTTGATGGCCGGTGTTAAGGTCGGAAATCTGGCGGGCTAGGCGCGATCGCACATGTTCGGTGATCATGGTGACGTTGCGGGTGTGGCCGCAGGCCTCGGCGATGCCTTCTAAAATGGTCGACAGGTCGCGGATGGAAATGCGTTCATTCAGCAGGTTCTGCAACACGCGCTGCAAGCCGCCGATGGTGATCTGCGCCGGAATCAGTTCGGCCACCAGCTTTTGGTGTTCCTTGTCCAATTCGTCCAACAGCTTTTGCGTTTCGGCATGGGACAACAATTCCGACATGTTGTCCTTGATCACTTCGGTCAGATGGGTGGTGATGACGGTGGGCGGGTCGACCACGGTATAGCCGCGGAACAAGGCTTCCTCGCGGTTGGTCGGGTCCACCCACATGGCCGGCAATCCAAAGGTGGGTTCCTTGGTTTTTTCGCCGGGAAGGGTAATCTCGTCGCCGCGTGGATCCATGATCAGCAATTGGTTGGGGCGCAGATCGCCGCGTCCCGATTCCACTTCCTTGATGTAGATCACATAGGTGTTGGCGGCGAGCTGCATGTTGTCTTGGATGCGCACCGATGGCATGACGAAGCCGACTTCGCCGGCCATGGCCCGGCGCAGGCTTTTGATCTGGTCGGTCAGCTTCACCCCCTTGGGGTTGTTGATCAGCTGCAACAGGCCATAGCCCAGTTCCAGGCGAACCAGATCGATGCGCAGGGCGGTGGAAATGGGTTCTTCCGCCACGGGTGCGGTCTGGCGGGCTTTTTCCTCGGCGGCGACGGATTCGCGCTCGGTCTTGGCCCGCTGCGTCTTGTCGAGGAAATAGGCCCCCACCGCCATGCCGCCGCCTAAAAGGGCGAAGGGGGTGAACGGCATGTTCGGCACCAGCGCCAGCAAGAACACCAGACCGGCGGCGGTGCCCACCGCGCGGGGATAACCGGCTAATTGACCGTACAGGGCTTTATCGACGGTGTCTTGGACGCCGGCCTTGGTCACCAGCATGCCGGCGGCCACCGACACCAACAGCGCCGGCACCTGGCTGACCAGGCCGTCACCGGCGGTCAGCTTGGTATAGACGTCGGCGGCCTGGGAAAAGCTGAGGCCGTTTTGGGCCATGCCGATGATCATGCCGGCGACGACGTTGATGCCGGTGATCAACAGACCGGCGACGGCGTCGCCGCGCACGAATTTCGAGGCGCCGTCCATGGCGCCGAAGAACTGGCTTTCCTGTTCCAGCTCGGATCGGCGTTTCTTGGCGTCGGCTTCGTCGATCAGGCCGGCGGACAGATCGGCATCGATGGCCATCTGTTTGCCGGGCATGGCGTCCAAGGTGAAGCGCGCCGCCACTTCGGCGATACGGCCGGAACCTTTGGTGATGACGACGAAATTGACGATGACCAGGATGGCGAAAACGATGATGCCGATGACGAAACTGCCGCCCATGATGAATTCGGCGAAGGCGGCAATGACCATGCCGGCGCCTTCCAGCCCTTCATGGCCGTGGCCGAGAATCAGACGGGTCGACGCCAGATTGAGGGCCAGGCGGATCAGGGTGGCCAGCAGCAGAACGGTGGGGAACGAGGAAAATTGCAGCGGCTTCTCGATGAAGATCGACACCATCAAGATCAGCACGGAAAACGTCAGCGAAAAGGCCAGCCCCAGATCCAGCAGCCACGGCGGCATGGGCAGGATCAGCACCGCCAGAATGGCGACGACGCCGACCGCCAACGCCACGTCGCCACGACGGGCGGCGGTGCCTAGACGTCCCCAGGCGGCGCGGGCTTCGCCGGCCGCGGCCATGCCGTTGCTTTGTCCCTGACCATCAGCCATGGATCATCGTCTCCGAAGACATCAATATGCCGGTTCACCGCCGGAAGGCGGCGGAACGCTGAGCCCTTCCTCGGAATATTGCTTCAGCTTGTTGCGCAAGGTGCGAATGGAAATGCCCAGGATATTGGCGGCATGGGTGCGATTGCCCAGGCAATGGGACAAGGTGTCGATGATCAGCTCACGCTCGACCTCGGCCACGGTTTTTCCAACCAGACCGCTGGCCGCCCCGCCCATGACCGATTGCGCCACTTGGGCGACCTGGGCCACCACCGGATCTTGACCGCCGCCCATGGGGGCGCCGCTCAACAAAATGGCCTCGGCGCCGATTTCATTGCCCACCGCCAACAGCACGGCGCGGTGCATGGTGTTTTCCAACTCGCGCACATTGCCGCGCCAGGAATGGCGGACCAACATGTGGCGGGCCTCGGCGGTGATCGGGCGCACCGGCATGCCGTTGATCTCGGCGTATTTGCGGCCGAAATGCTCGGCCAGGACGGGAATGTCCAGCGGCCGTTCGCGCAAGGACGGCAAGATCAGGTTGACCACGTTCAGGCGGTAATACAGATCCTCGCGAAAGCCGCCTTGGCGGACGTATTCCTCTAGCAGGCTGCGGAAAAACCCTTTCATCTGAGGCTGCATCGTGATTCGCTTCTCCTGCTGAGTTCGGAGGGGGGGGCGCG
>NZ_JAGTUF010000027.1 GCF_018224925.1 Magnetospirillum sulfuroxidans
CCCTCGTCGACGCCGCTGAACGCTTCGGACCGACGGGGAAAGGGGGCGCGAACACGCCTTTTTCCGCACCCTGTTAATGCTGGCCGGCGAATTGGCAGCCGCCGCAGCCCATGGGGGTGCAGGCCGGAGCAGGGGCGGGCGTCGACGATGATTTGCCGACATTGGGGGCCATGATCGCTTTTTCCACCACGGTGTCGCCACATTGCGGGCAAACCAGCGCCCCCTCCGCCTTTTTGGTGTCGTAATCGCCGGAATTGTCGAACCAATGTTCGAAATGGTGATCGTGGGCGCAGCGCAGGGTATAAAGGATCATGGGTCGGTAATCCGTGAACAAGATGACTTTGCCGGCTTATAGCACAATCAGCTTTTCGGTTTCAGCAATCCCGCCAGCGGGTGATGCTGATTGACCAGCCGGGCCTTGGGCTCTTCCAGCACATGGGTGTAGATCTCGGTGGTGGCGATGTCGGCATGGCCAAGCATTTCCTGCACCACCCGCAGATCGGCGCCATGCGCCAGTAAATGGGTGGCGAAGGCATGACGCAAGACATGCGGCGACAGCCGGCGCGGATCGATGCCCGCCAACAGACCGATCCTCAACAGGGCGCGGGCGAAACCGGCGCGGGTCAGGTGACCGCTTTTTCCCGTCCCCGGAAACAGCCAGCGCGACGCCTTTTTCTTGCCCAACAGCTCTTGGCGGATGGGCAGCCATGCCCGCACCGCCGCGCGGGCCGGATCGGATAGCGGCACCATGCGTTCCTTGTCGCCCTTGCCGCGCACCACCAGCAGCGCCGGATCGCGGGCGAGGGCGGAATAGGGCAGGCCGACCAGTTCGGACACCCGCAGGCCGGTGGCATAGAGCAATTCCAGCAGCGCCGTCATTTGCGGCGCCTGATGATCGGGCAAATGACGGGCGGCGACCAACAGGCCATCGACCTCGGCTTCCGACAGATATTTCGGTAATGGCCGGCCCAGCCGGGGGGCATCCAAGCGCGAGGTCGGGTCATCGGCGCGCCAGCCCTCGGCAAAGACAAAGGCATAAAACTGACGCAAGCAGGACAGCCGGCGGGCTTGGGTGCGCGCCGCCATGCCGGCATCGGCCAAGGCCCGCATATAGGCGGCCAGATCGGCGGGTTTGGCGGTCAGCGGCGTGCCCTGGCGCCGGATCAAGAAACCATCAAGATCATCGAGATCGCGGCGATAGGCATCCAAGGTATTGATGGCGGCGGCACGTTCCACCGCCATCATTTCCAAAAAGGCTTCCTTGTGCCGCTCAGATGCCATTGGCGAGCAAGGCTTCCACCGCCAAGGCCCGCCCGTCCTCGGCCAGCCCAACCACGGCGAAGGCGCTCAACACCTCGGACAGGGTCATGGGGTCGATACGGTCCAACGGCACTTCGCCCATGCTGGCCAGGGCGGAAATGATGGTTCCGCCCAGACGGGCATCAAGGGCGGCCCCTTGCATCAGCGCGAACAAAGCCGGATTGGGGCCACTGTTCGGCAAGGACAAGGCTTCAAGCCAGGCGCTGTCCGGCACCTTGGCGCCAAGACCGGCAAGAACGCCCAAAACAATGCCGTTGCGGCGCGCCGCCAAATCGGCGGGCAGCCCCTGCAACGAAGCGCGCCAACCGGCCAAGCCGGCCAAGGACACCGTCTGTCCCGGACCGAATTCGCCGATGGCGGTCAGCGGCCACACTTTTTGCGTTTCACGCAACGCCTGCGGGTCAGCCTTGGCGATGTCCAACCACTTGGCCGCCGCTTCCGGCCGGCCCAAGGCATAAAAGGCGCGGGCGAAAAAAGCCGCTTCCCGCGACAACACCGCATCGGGACGAATGGCGGCGATCAAGGCCTCAAAGACCCGGGCGGTGCCGGCAACACGATTGCGCGATACCGCCAGCTCGATGGCGCGGGCGGCGAAGCGGGCCTTCAGCAGCTCATCGGGTTGATCAAAGGCGGCCCGGTACAACAACGCCCGGCCATGATTGCCGGCGCTGGCGGCACGATCCATCGGCGACGACATTTCGTCGGGGGCGAAGGTCAGGGCCAGATACAGCTTGCGCAGATCATCGGCGCTCATCAGCCCCACCGCCTCGGCCCGTTCGGCGGCGGCAACCCGCTGATCCATCGGAATGGCGTCGTTGGTGGCAATGGCGCGGGCGACCACGGCCGGCGCATTGGCCACCGCCTCTTCCGGCAAGGCCATCTTGGCGGCGGCGAACAGGGCCACATGCAGCGGCGTCAATTCGGTGATCTCGATCTTGGCATTGGGCAGAGGCGGCAAGCCGGCCAAAACCTCGGCGGCGGCGATGAAGCCATTATCCGCCGCCTTGCGTTCGCGCAGCAGATCAAGGGCCAGATTGCCTTCCAGGCGACGACCGCTGATCAGATGGCAAAATGTCGTCAGCCGGGCGATTTCCGGGTCGGCGCCGGGCTGTATGTGGGCGCAGGCTTCCTGGGTGCGACCGGCCAGCAGATTGGCGTCACGCTGCACCTTGGCGGCGATCGTCCCTTCCACCGAAGCCGGCGCGGCGTTGGTCAGGCCGATGACGCCGTCCAAATCGCCCAGGGCCAACAGCCGTTCCGCCCGCAATTCGACCATGGATGGCCGGGTTTCCGGCTTGGTGCCCTCGGGCGGCGGCGCCGCCGTCAGCAACAGACGCCGTTCCAGCGACCGCATCGACAGCGAAGCGCTGGCGCCGGGCAGGCGGGGGATCAGGGCACGGGCGACTTCGGCGCTGGTGCCGTTCCACAAGGCGGCGGAAAAACCGCCTTGATTGACGTCCATGGTGCCGGCCGCCTCGGGATTGGGGGCTTTGAGCGCGTCAACGCCAATCCGGCCGACATTTTCATAGGCCGGCGGATCGGCCTGTTCCATGGTTTCCGGGTCGAAGGGCTGGGTCAGCGGCAACGGTTGCTGCGCCCAGGCGGCAGGGGCGGCCATCAACAGCGCCGCCAGCGAAACAATCCGCAAACCCATGGCGTTATTTCGGCAGGTGGTCATCGGGGATCACCTTTTCCACACGCGCCGTCGGCGCCGGAAGGTCGAACGAAGCCAAGAAGACACCGCCGCCCACCAGGACCAGCAGCACCACGATAAGCAAAATACCGGCAATCTTTCCCATGGAGCGCGACCAACCTTGCGTTTGATTTCTGGACAGGCCCGATTAGGGGCGGATAAAAGTCACGAGCGGACACATGCGGGGCGGTCCACCAACGGACCTTCCCTTTAGACGCGCCGTCGCGGCGCGCAACCGGAGCGTAAGGATCGACCATGGCGAAACAGGGGCAGTGTATCGGCGTCGCCCCCGCGGATCAATCACGGCTGGCGGATCGATTGGATCGGACCATCGTTCTGGTCGGACTGATGGGGGCGGGTAAGTCCTGCGTCGGCCGCCGGCTGGCGGCACGCCTGGATTTAAGTTTCATCGATTCCGACATCGAATTCGAAACCGCCGCCGGCTGTTCGATCAGCGATTATTTCGCCCGCCACGGCGAAGCCGCCTTTCGCGACGGCGAACGCAAGGTCATCGCCCGGCTGATGGAAGGCGATCCCTGCATCCTGGCCACCGGCGGCGGCGCCTTTATCGACCCCGAAACCCGCGCCCGCATCAAGCAATCGGCATTGTCGGTATGGATCCGCGCCGATCTGGATCTGCTGGTCAAGCGCACCTCGGGCCGCGACCACCGCCCGCTGCTGAAAACCGGCGATCCCCGCGAAATTCTGTCGCGGCTGATCGATGCCCGTTATCCCATTTACGCCGAAGCCGACATCATCGTCGATTCCACCGATGAACCACCGGAAGTCACCGTCGCCAAGATCTGCCAGGAACTGGAGTGCCGCCTATGAGCATCGATCGCCTGCACATGGAACTGGGGGAACGCGGATACGATATCTTGATCGGCTCCGGCCTGCTGGACCAGACCGGGGCGCTGATGGCGCCGGTGATGCGCGGCAAGCGCGCCTTCGTCGTCACCGACGATCAGGTCGGCCCGTTTTATCTGGAACGGGTCCTGACCTCGCTCGACAAGGCCGGCATCAGCCATGACCACACCGAAATCAGCCATGGCGAATACAGCAAGGATTTCGCCCATCTGGAAGCCCTGGTCGATTCCATGCTCGACGCCCGCTGCGAACGCTCGACCATGATCGTAGCCCTGGGCGGCGGCGTCGTCGGCGACCTGACCGGTTTCGCCGCCGCCATTTTGCAGCGCGGCGTCGATTTCGTCCAAATCCCCACCACCTTGCTGGCCCAGGTCGATTCCTCGGTCGGCGGCAAGACCGGCATCAACACCAAGAAGGGCAAGAATCTGGTTGGCGCCTTCCATCAGCCCCGTCTGGTGCTGGCCGATATCTCGGTGCTGGACAGCCTGCCGCGCCGTCAGGTTCTGGCCGGTTATGCCGAAGTGATCAAATATGGCTGTATCGACGATGCCGATTTCTTCACCTGGCTGGAAGCCAATGGCGACAAGGTCATCGACGGCGACATCACCGCCCGCCGCTACGCGGTGGCCATTTCCTGCCGGGCCAAGGCCCGCATCGTCGCCGCCGATGAGCGCGAAGGCGGTATCCGCGCCTTGCTGAATTTGGGTCACACCTTCGGCCATGCGCTGGAAGCGGAAACCGGTTATGGCGACGAGATTTTGCACGGCGAAGCCGTCGCCCTTGGCATGATCATGGCTTTCCGCCTGTCGGCCCGCATGGGACTGGCTCCGGCCGCCGACGTCATCCGGCTGGAAACCCATCTTGATCGCCTGGGCCTGCCGGTCCGGCTGTCCAAGCAACGTCACTGGGACGTGCAAAGGCTGGTTCAGCACATGGCCGGCGATAAAAAGGTCAAGGATGGCAAGATCACCTTTGTCCTTGCCCATGGCATCGGCAAAAGCTTCTTGACCCCGGATGTGCCGGAACAGGCGGTGCATGACATGCTGTCAGAGTTCATCGGAGCTTAAATGATGGATGTCCCGACCCTGACATTGCTGGTGATCTTCTTGTTGCTGATCGTCTCGGCATTCTTTTCAGGGTCGGAAACGGCGCTGACGGCGGTGTCACGTCCGGCCATGCATCAGATGGAACTGGACGGCCACCGCCAGGCCGGCCGCGTCAACCGTTTGATCGCCGCCCGCGACCGCCTGATCGGCGCCTTGTTGTTGGGCAACAATCTGGTCAACATCTTGGCCTCGTCCCTGGCCACCAGCGCCATGATGACGTTGTTCGGCGAGGCCGGAATCGTCTATGCCACCGCCGGCATGACTGTGATCGTGGTCATGTTTGGCGAGGTCCTGCCCAAGACCTACGCCATCTATAACGCCAACAAAGTCGCCCTGTTCGTGTCGGGGCCGGTCAGCGTGATAACCAAGGTCCTGGCCCCGGCGGTCAAAGCCATCGAGCTGGCCACCCGATTGTTTTTCCGCCTGTTCCGGGCCAAATACGCCACCGAGGCCTCGATCGAAAACGCCATGATGGAATTGCGCGGGGCCATCGAGGTCCATGCCACTCAGGACGAGGTCAAGGAAGAACGGCGCATGCTGCGCTCGATTCTGGAATTGGGCGATGTCGAGGTCGGCGAGGTGATGACCCATCGCAAATCGACCATCACCATCGACGCCGATTTGCCGCCGGCCGAAATCGTCGATCAGATCCTCAGCAGCCCCTATACCCGCATTCCGCTGTGGCGCAACGACCACGACAACATCATCGGCGTCGTCCACGCCAAGGATGTCCTGCGCGCCGTTCGCGCCTTGGCCGGCGAAGTGGACAAGCTGGACGTGGCCGAGCTGGCCGCCGATCCCTGGTTCATTCCCGATTCGAGCACGCTTTTGGAGCAGCTTCAGGCGTTCCGCGCCCGGCGTGAACATTTCGCCCTGGTGGTCGATGAATACGGCGCCCTGATGGGGGTAGTGACGCTGGAAGATATTTTGGAAGAAATCGTCGGCGATATCGCCGACGAGCACGATGTCACCGTTGCCGGCGTCCGCCCCCAGACCGACGGCTCTTTCGTCGTTGACGGGTCGGTGACCATCCGCGACCTGAACCGCCAATTCGAATGGCGTCTGCCCGATGACGAAGCCACCACCATTGCCGGCCTGTTGCTGCACGAAAGCCGGCAAATCCCCAATGCCGGCCAAGTGTTCCGCTTTTATGGCTTCCGCTTCGAAGTGGTGCGCCGTCACCGCAACCAGATCACCACCATCCGGGTGATGCCGCCCAATGGCGGCGAAGCTTAACCTTCCGCGTCCGGTTCGCGCAGCCAGATCGGCTTTTTCAGTTTCCCGACAAAGGCCGCATGCGCCTCTAATTCTTCGGCGTTCACCGCATGGGGACGAGGGGCGCGCAATTTCCGCTCGACCACCGCGCCGCTTTGACCGCGGCTGTTGGTGCCGCTCAGGCCCAACTCGAAACCGGGCTGGCGGCCGCCGATCAATTGCAGATAGACCTCGGCCAGCAATTCCGAATCGAGCAAGGCGCCGTGGAACGAACGGTGGGTATTGTCGATTTCGAAGCGGCGGCACAGCGCATCCAGATTGGCCTGGGCGCCAGGGAATTTCTTGCGCGCCATGGCCACGGTGTCGATGGACCGGCTCATGGGTAAGGGCGGAAAACCCAGACGGTTCAATTCGGCATTGATAAAGCGCATGTCGAATTCGGCGTTATGGATGACCAAGATGGAATCGCCGAGGAACTCCATGAAATCGGCGACGATTTCAGCGAAAACCGGCTTGTCCGACAAAAATTGCGCCGACAGGCCATGCACCTTGAACGCCTCTTCCGGCATGTCGCGTTCGGGATTGAGGTATTGGTGATAGACCTTGCCGGTGGGCAAATGGTTGAACAGCTCAACGCAGCCGATTTCAACGATGCGATGGCCGGTCAGCGGATCAAAGCCGGTGGTTTCGGTATCAAGAACGATTTCACGCATGACCCTGCCTTGGGCGAGAGAATTTTGGAGATAAGCGAGGCGGCCAAGCGCCTGAGCCGGATTGAGCCAACAAAAGGGCGATGGCGCGGCGCAATCGGCGCAAAGCCGGGGCGCGGCCGGCGCCGCTGAAAATAACGAAATCGGCGCGGCGGCGCTTTTGCTCATCGGCCATCTGCTGGGCACGAATGGCGCGCAGCCGCGCCGGATTCATCCCTGGGCGCGCCAGCACCCGCTGCGCCTGTAGAAAAGCCGCGCACGACACCACCGCCACCGCGTCGCAACGCCGATCGCCACCGGTTTCGAACAGCAACGGAATGTCCAACACCACCAGCTTGCGCCGAGAGCGGGCCTGAGCCCGTAAAAAGGCGCTTTCCTCGCCCCGCACCAGCGGATGCAAGATGGCTTCCAGCCGGCGCAGCGCCGCCGGATCGCCAAACACCCGCTGCCCCAACGCGTTCCGGTTCACCCTCCCTTCGACCACCACGCCGGCAAAGGCGGCGGCGATGGCCGGCACCGCCTTGCCGTCGGCGGCCATGAGCCGGTGAACCGTGGCATCGGCGTCATGCACCGGCCACCCCAGCCGCCGCACCATGGCGGCGGCGGTGCTTTTGCCCATGCCGATCGAGCCGGTGAGCCCCAAGATCTTCATGACGAGAGGACGAAATCGCGCATTTCGGCCGTCACTTCCGGCTGTTGTCCGAACCACAAGGTGAAACCGCGAACCGCCTGCCACAGCAGCATGCCCAGACCATCAACCACCGGATTGCCGCGCCCCTGCGCCCGCACCAGCAAGTCAGTCATCAGCGGCGCATAGACGATATCGTTGACGATCGCGTCCAGGGGCAGGGCGGCAAGGTCGATATCCAATGGCGGCTGGCCGGTCATGCCCAGCGAGGTGGTGTTGACCAGCAGACCGCCACCCTCCAGATCAAGCCGGTCCCAGCTCTGCACCGTGATCGGGCCGCCGATATCGGCGGCCAATTTTTCCGCCCGCTGGGGATTGCGATTAACCAACCGCACCTGCGGCACCCCGGCATCGACCAAAGCGGCGACCACGGCGCGGGCAGCCCCGCCGGCCCCCAGCACCACCGCCGGGCGGTTGAGATAGCCAAGGGAGGCGGGGTGGGTTTCCAGCAAGTTCTGCATGAAACCGAAAGCATCGGTGTTAAGTCCCCGAATGGCGCCATCGGGCTCGACCACCAAGGTGTTGACGGCGCCGATGCGCCGGGCCAGCGGCTCGACGTTGTCGCCGACCAGCCGTAAGGCCTCCTCCTTGTGCGGCACGGTGACGTTGGCACCGACGAAACCCATCTTGGGCAAGGCGCGAAACACCGCTGCGAAATCTTCCGGCTGCACCGCCAACGGCACATAGGCGCCGTCGATTCCCAATTTATCCAACCAATAGCCATGCAGGCGCGGCGAACGCGAATGACCGACCGGCCAACCCAAAACCCCGGCTAATTTGGCTTTGCCTGACAAGATCATGGGATCAGTTCCCCGTTTTCGCGCAAAAAATCCAGCAAAGGCAGCAACGGCAGACCCAAAATGGTGAAATGGTCGCCCTCGACCAGCATGAACAATTGCGCCCCCACCCCTTCCAATTGATAGGCTCCGACCGAAGTCAGCACCCCGTCACCGGCCCGCGTCAGGTATTCGCCAAGGAAATCGTCAGAAAACCGCCGCATGGTCAGTTTGGCGCTATCGGTATGATGCCACAGCCGGCGGCCGTCGCGCACCGCCACCACCGCCGAGGTCAGCCGATGGGTCTTGCCGCGCAAGGCCCGCAATTGTGCCGCCGCCGCCTCGGCATCGGCGGGTTTGTCGAACCAGGCGCCATCGCAATCGAGCATCTGGTCGGCGCCGATGACGATCATCCCCGGATGCTTGGCCGACACCCGCATCGCCTTCATTTCCGCCAGGGTTTCCGCCACGCGGGCGGGATGATCGGTTTCCAGGCGCAACGCCTGCTTGATGCCCTCTTCATCCACCGGCAGGGCGTGAACCTGAAACTCCACCCCGGCCGCCGCCAGCACGGCGCGGCGAGTGGCCGAGCCCGAAGCCAAGACGATCATGCCTTGCCGTCCTGCTTGGCCTTATGTTGACCGTATAATTGCATGATGGTGGCCGAAGCTTCCTCGATCGACCGGCGGGTGACATCGACCACCGGCCAGCCATGGCGGGTGAACAGCTTGCGGGCGCTGGCGACTTCGTCACGCACCTTTTCGAATTGGGCGTATTCCGATTCCTCGTCATGATTAAGGAAGCGCAGGCGCGCCCGGCGGATATCGGACAGGCTTTTCGGATCCTTGGTCAAACCGACAACCAGCGGCGTGCGAACATTTTCCAAGGATTTCGGCAACGGCACGCCGGGAACCAAGGGATAATTGGCGCATTTCATCCCGCGATTGGCCAAATACATGCACGTCGGCGTCTTCGACGTCCGCGATACGCCGACGACGACGATATCGGCGTCTTCCACATGGTCCATCAATTGGCCGTCATCATGGGCCAAGGTGAATTGCATGGCGTCGATGCGGGCGAAATATTCGGCGTCCATCTGATATTGCCGACCCGGCGTCGCGTGGCTTTCGGCGTTCAAATAGCCGGCCAACGCCCCCATTACCGGATCAAGCACCGGAATGAACGGCACCCGCATATGGCGGCAGGCTTCTTCCAGAACACCACGCACGGCGACATCGACCAAGGTGCAAAGGACAATGCCGGGATTGGCCTCGATCCCGGCGATCACCCGTTCCACCTGGCCTTGCGAACGGACCAGCCACCAATTGTGCTGATTGGCGTGAATGCCCTCGAACTGCACCATGCAGGCGCGCACCACCGACGTGACGGTTTCGCCGGTGGCGTCGGAAACCAGATGAAGATGCAAAGAATCCATGAGCCTGTGAATCACGTCGAAGAGTGGGGATAAGTCGCGAGTTACCAACAGGGGGTCTGATTCGCCCCCCACTGATACCGATTCCGCCCCGCTTTCGACCCGGAGGGGAAAAAAACAAGGCGGTTCCGCGACAATAGCGTGAATCACGCTCGGCTTCACCCGCTTTCCCCCGTTATCCACGCTTTTACGACGGCGAAAACCGTCTATAAAAAGCAACGGCTTACGGTTGTTTGCGCCATTTTTTCCCCAGGCCTGACCAAAATCATCCCCGGCCGTGGGTCATTCTGTGTAAAGCCTGTGGATGGACTCGCATCCCCGATATCCACAGGACCAACAACCTCAGCAACCTTTCCCTTAAGATTCAAAACTTGTAGAACACACCCCAGGTCAGCAATGCGAAGGACCAAAGCCCGTGACCTCGACCAAGCCCTTTTTGCGCGCTCTTGCCGGCGAAACCATCATCCCGCCACCGTTCTGGTTGATGCGCCAAGCTGGCCGCTATCTGCCGGAATACCGGGCAACCCGGACCCAGGCCGGATCCTTCCTTGACCTGTGCTACAACCCGGAACTGGCCGTCGAAGTCACCTTGCAGCCGTTACGGCGCTTCGGTTTCGATGCCGCCATCTTGTTTTCCGACATTTTGGTGGTCCCCGACGGTTTGGGGCAACATGTCGCGTTCAAGGAAGGCGAAGGTCCGGTTCTCGCGCCGATTCGCTCAGCAAGGGATGTGGATGGTCTTGACCTCTCGGGTCTGCACCAACGCATGGCTCCGGTCTATGCCACTGTTTCCGGGCTTTCCAAGGCAATTCCCGCCACCACCGCGCTGATCGGTTTCGCCGGAGCGCCATGGACGGTGGCCACCTACATGATCGAAGGCTCTGGCTCGAAGGATTTCGCCAACGCCAAGCGCCTGATGTGGTCCGAACCCGAGACTTTTGCCCGGCTGATGAATTTGCTGATCGAGGCCACCGGGCAATATCTGATCCAGCAGATTGACGCCGGGGCCGAAGCCATTCAGATTTTCGACACCTGGGCCGGGGCTTTGCCGGAAACCGAATTCCGCCGCTGGGTGATCGAACCGGCCCGTCAATTGGTCGAACGCATTCATTGCGAACGCCCCGGTGTCCCGGTCATCGGCTTTCCCCGCGGGGCCGGTATTTTGTACGAAGCCTATGTCACCGAGACCAAGGTTGACGGTGTCAGTCTGGATTCCTCGGTTCCGCTGGACTGGGCCGCCCGCGTTCTCCAACCAAAATGCACGGTCCAGGGCAATCTTGATCCGATTTTGCTGGTGGCCGGGGACGAAGCCCTGGATGCCGGCATTGATCGAGTCCTCAAGGCCTTGGCCAAGGGACCGTTCATTTTCAATCTTGGACACGGCATCATCCCGCCGACGCCGCCGGAAAACGTCGCCCGTCTGGCCGAACGAATCAAAGCATTCAAAGGCTAAAAGATGACCAAGAGTGCCGTCATTTTGTTCAATCTGGGTGGTCCCGATAGTCTGGACGCGGTCAAACCATTCCTGTTCAATTTGTTCAATGACAAGGCGATCATCGGCGCGCCACAGCCGATTCGCTGGTTGCTCGCCAAGTATATTTCCGGCAAACGTGCCCCTATCGCCCGCGACATCTATGGGCAATTGGGGGGGAAATCACCGTTATTGGAACAAACCGAGGATCAGGCCAAGGCCTTGCAAGATTTGCTTGGCAAGGATTTCAAGGTCATTGTCGCCATGCGCTATTGGCACCCCTTTGCCGCCCAGGCCTTGGCCGAAGCCAAGCAATGGGGGGCACAGCGGGTAATCCTGCTGCCGCTTTATCCGCAATTTTCCACCACCACCAGTGGTTCATCCTTGAAGCAATGGCATCAATTGGCCGGTGCCAGTTTTGAGGAAAGCCTGACGGTTTGTTGCTATCCCGTGCAACCAGGCTTGATTCGGGCCATGGCGGAAAATCTGCGACGCGAATGGGACAAGGCGATTGCTTTCGGCACGCCGCGTCTGTTGTTTTCCGCCCATGGTCTGCCGCAAAGCATCATTGATAAGGGCGATCCTTATCAACTTCAGGTCGAACAGACCGCCAAAGCGGTGGTGGATGAGCTTGGCATCGCCCAATTGGACTGGGCGATTTGCTATCAAAGCCGGGTTGGTCCGGCCAAATGGATTGGTCCGAGCACCGAAGCCGAATTGGAACGCGCCAGCCGCGACAACGTGCCGGTGGTGGTCACGCCGGTGGCCTTTGTTTCCGAACATTCCGAGACCTTGGTGGAACTGGACATCGAATATCGCCATGTGGCGGAAAAATTAGGCATTCCCGCTTATTTCCGCGCCCCGGCGGTGAGTTCTCATCCTGAATTCATCAAAGGCTTGGCCGAATTGGTTGCCGATCCGACGGCTTTGCGCGGCAAGGCCTGCGGTAAAATCTGTTGTCAGGCGGAGGGAATATGAGCGGTGAAGCTTATTTGTGGATCAAGGCGGTTCACGTTATCGCCGTGATTTCGTGGATGGCGGGATTGCTCTATCTGCCGCGCCTGTTCGTTTATCACTGCGAAGTGGCGCCGGGTTCGGAAACATCGGAAAAATTCAAGGTGATGGAACGCCGGCTGCTTAAGGCGATCATGACGCCGGCGGCCATCGTCGCCTGGGGTTTGGGCCTGTGGCTGGCCATTATCGGCGGTTTGTTCCAAGACGCTTGGTTTCATGCCAAATTCACCTTGGTGATCTTGATGACCATCAGCCACGTTTTCATGATGCGCTGGAAAAATGACTTCGCCGCCGATCGCAATACCCGGCCGCAAAAATTCTATCGTATCGCCAACGAGGTGCCGACCTTGCTGATGATCGGCATCGTTCTTTTGGTCGTGGTCAAACCGTTTTGACTATTCGCCGGGGCTCGATGAATTGGCGTTTGACATGACCGGAATGTTTGGCTAAAGCTGGCACCATCCTTAAGGGCCGCCCGAAGCCCGACATCCCAAAAATATATTCGCCCTGTTCCGTCGGATCATTCCGCGTCGAGATTTTCCTCGAAGGACCGCCCGTTGGTGGCCTGTGGCGAATAGCCCTTCATATGGACATCCCCATGCATCTTCAGGAACTCAAGAACAAAACGCCAGCCGAGCTTTTGGCTTTTGCCGAAGAGTTGCAAATCGAGAACGCCAGTACCTTGCGCAAGCAAGATATGATGTTCGCAATTCTCAAGCAGTTGGCAGACAACGACACCCCCATTTATGGACAAGGTGTTCTTGAGGTTTTGCAAGACGGTTTCGGTTTTCTGCGCAGCCCCGAAGCGAATTACCTTCCCGGTCCCGATGACATCTATGTCAGCCCCAGCCAGGTTCGCCGTTTCGGCTTGCGTACCGGCGATACGGTCGAAGGTCAGATCCGCTCGCCCAAGGACGGGGAACGATATTTCGCCCTGCTCAAGGTCAACGCGATTAATTTCGAGCCGCCGGAAAACGTCCGTCATCGCATTAATTTCGATAATCTGACGCCGCTTTATCCCAATGAAAAGCTGCGCCTGGAAGTGGATGATCCGACCAAGAAGGATCTGACCACTCGGGTGATCGATCTGGTCGCCCCCATCGGCAAGGGCCAGCGCGCCTTGATCGTGGCGCCGCCGCGCACCGGTAAGACGGTGATGTTGCAGAACATGGCCCACGCCATCGCCGCCAATCACCCGGAAGTTTACCTGATCGTCCTGCTGATCGATGAACGGCCGGAAGAAGTCACCGACATGGCTCGCTCGGTTAAGGGCGAAGTCATTTCCTCGACTTTCGACGAGCCGGCGGTGCGTCACGTCCAGGTGACCGAAATGGTGCTGGAAAAGGCCAAGCGTCTGGTTGAACACAAGCGTGACGTGGTCATCTTGCTGGATTCGATCACCCGTCTGGCTCGCGCCTATAACACCGTCGTTCCCAGCTCGGGCAAGGTGTTGACCGGCGGTGTTGACGCCAACGCCTTGCAGCGGCCCAAGCGTTTCTTCGGTGCCGCCCGCAATATCGAGGAAGGGGGCTCGTTGTCGATCATCGCCACCGCCCTGATCGACACCGGTTCGCGCATGGACGAGGTCATCTTCGAAGAATTCAAGGGTACCGGTAACTCGGAAATCATCCTTGACCGCAAATTGTCGGACAAGCGGACCTTCCCGGCCATCGACATCACCAAGTCGGGCACCCGTAAGGAAGAATTGCTGGTCGACAAGGGGCAGCTGTCAAAGATGTGGGTGCTGCGTCGTATCCTGATGCCCATGGGCGTCACCGACGCCATGGAATTCCTGGTGGACAAGCTCAAGCACTCGAAGAACAACTCGGATTTCTTCGACGCGATGAATTCCTGATAAGATCCGAAAAAAGCGCCCCGATCATTGGTCGGGGCGTTTTGCTTTGGAAATTTGGTTTTGCGCCCGGCTTTTCCAATCGTCCACCGGGGCGATTTCATCAATCAGATGTTTGGCGCCATGGCTGGAAGCGGGGACGTCTTCCACATGCAGATCTTCGGCGGCTTGTTGCGGCGATTGCACCTGGGTATGGAACTTGGCTCGGCTTTTCCAATCACCGTTATCGTCCGCCTGCCGATGCTCGACCAATTGCACCGGATGCTTCCGCAGATAGGATGACAGCCAAAAGCTGGCTGTCAGGGCCGGCACGATCACCGTCAGGAACCGCCAGGACATGCTCCAAAAGGTATCGCGGCCGCTTTGAACGATGATTGCTTCCTTGCAATCATAGCGATCCTTGAAGGTGCCCAAACACTCGGCCGCCATGCGGTCTTTAACCACGGCCGAGCTATGATTGGTCACTTCGGCATCCATCACGCCGAATAAGACAATCGCCGCCGCCACCATCCACAACAGACTGCCGATGCTGACCGTCCATACCAACCGGGTGCGTTCGCCCTTGGTCATGCCTTCCTCCATCAATGGGGGAAGTATATGCAAGCCAAAGGGTGGCGGCAAATTTTCGTCAGGGGAGGGACACGCCTTCCAGTTCCAGCAAAAAGCGCTTGGTGTCGATGCCATCCATGCCGGAATAGCCCCCCAACGAGCCGTTCATGCCCAAAACCCGATGGCAGGGGATGATGATGGGAATGGGATTGCGGCCACAGGCGCCGCCCAAGGGCCGTGGCGCCGTTTCCAATTCGCGCGCCAGATCGCCATAGGTGCGGGCCTTGCCGAAGGGAATGGCGGCGATGGCCGCCCACACCTTGCGTTGAAAGGGGGTTCCCATGGGGGCAACGGGCAGATCGAAATGGGTCAGTGTGCCGGCGAAATAGGCTTCAAGCTGATCACGGGCGCGTTCCAGCAACGGCCCTGGCGGTTCGTCGGTTTCCGGCGGCCAGCCCCAATCGACGGCGACGATGGCATCGTCTTCGGCAAAGATGGTCAGTGGGCCGACTGGCGTGTTCAGACTGATGAACGGCATCATTCCCCCGTAAGCAAGTGCCGCAAAGCCGGCGCGCTGGTAACCGGAGCCGAGCATACCGAATCACGGCATACGCTGGCCACCCCGTCATCACTCCAGCGGATGATCCGGTTGGCAATGCCGGTCTGGCGGACCGGTTGCAAGAGATCGACGTGACCACGGGGCAGGGTGATCAATACCGGCGCGGCGGCAAGATCAAAGCCGGTCAGCAGCGCCGACATATTGGCGAAATGCTCGTTGAACTGATCCATGAACACCGCCACCGTAGCCTGAGCCCGGTCGGCATAAGCCGGTTTGTCGGTGATCTGGGCCAGTATGGCCAAGACCTGAACCATGGTGCCGTTGGCCGAAGGAACAGCCGCATCGATCACCGGCTTGGTGCGGACGATGACATCGGTGGCGGCGTGGCTCACGTGAAAATAGCCGCCAAGATTCTGGTCCCAATGATGACAATCGGCGGCAGCCACCCATTTTTCCGCCTGGTCGAGATAGGCTGTGGCGCCGGTGGTCTGGTACAGCATCAGGGCGGCGCGGGCCATATGGGCAAGATCATCGATAAAGCCGACAGCGCCGGCCCGGCCCTGACACAGGCAATGGGCCAAGCGATCATCGGCCAAGGCCATCTTGCCGGTAATGACGGCAAAAGCCCGTTCGGCCATGGCCAACCAATCGGGGCGGTCAAAGACGAAGCCGGCATTGGCAAGGGCGGCGATCATCATGCCGTTCCAATCGGCCAGCACCTTGTCATCGCGGCCGGGGCGGATGCGGGTATCGCGCTGGGCCAGCAACAGGGCGCGGCCCTGGGCCAATTGATCCTCGACCCCCTCGGGCTGCGGCCCCGAGCGGTTGAGGATGTTCACGCCCTCCCAATTGCCTTGCAGGCTGACGTCATAGGCCTGGCCGAAAATCTTGGCCAGCTCGGCTCCCAACAGGGTGACGATGTCTTGGGCGTTCCAGGTATAGAACTTGCCTTCATGACCTTCTGAATCGGCATCGAGGGCAGCGGCGAAGGCACCGTCTTCGGCCAGCATTTCACGTGAAACCCAAGCGATGCATTCCTCGATGCGGGTTTTGAAAAGGCCGTTGCCGGTGTCTTGCCATACCAGGGTCAACAAATCGATCAGCTGGGCATTGTCATAGAGCATCTTTTCGAAATGCGGGGCCAGCCAGATGTCATCGGTGGAATAGCGCATGAAACCGCCGCCCAGATGGTCGGTGATGCCGCCCTGGCAAATGCGGTCCAAGGTCAGGGTGACGGCGCGATGCAAGGTTTGATCGCCAGTACGCAGGGCCGAGCGCCATAGATAGTCAAACAGGCCCGGCTGTGGGAATTTCGGCGCCCCCGACAGACCGCCTTGTTCCATGTCGATGGCGGCCAGGATCGCCTTGGCGCCTTGATCCAACATGGCGGGTGACAGAATCGGCGCCTGACCGCGCTTGGGTTCGGCCAGGGCCAGCAACAAGGCTTCGACATTGTTGCGGACGCGGTCGCCATCGCTTTGCCACAAATCATGGATGGCTTGCAGGACCTCGGCGAAGCCGGGGCGGCCGTAACGGGCGGTGGGGGGAAAATAGGTTCCGCCCCAAAACGGCTTGCCGTCGGGGGTGCAGAACATGGTCAACGGCCAGCCGCCATGCTGGCCCATGTGACTGAGCGCCTGCTGATAGATGGCGTCGAGATCGGGGCGTTCCTCGCGGTCGATTTTCACGTTGACGAACAATGTGTTCATCAAGGCCGCGATCTCGGCGTTTTCAAAGCTCTCATGCGCCATCACGTGGCACCAATGGCAGGCGGAATAGCCGATGGACAGCAATAGCGGCCGATTGCTGGCCTTGGCCTCGGCCAAGGCGGCTTCGCCCCACGGCCACCAATGAACCGGGTTGTCCTGGTGTTGACGCAAATAGGGGCTGGTCTCACCGGCAAGGCGGTTGGTCATGGTGTCGGCTTTCCGTGGTGATTGCGTGTGCGGGTTCAAACGCTTAGTTTGGGTTTCATGCAAGGTTTCACAAGGCCGGGGCCGCCGCTATGAAAATTTCAGTCGATATTGATTGCACGCCGGAAGAGGCACGCACCTTCCTGGGACTTCCCGACGTCAAGCCGATGCAGGAAGCGATGATGACCCAGATTCAGGAACGCATGACCACCTCCTTGATGGCGATGGAGCCCGAGGCCATGTTGAAGACGTGGCTGCCGGCAGGGGTCCAGGGCATGGAGCAATTGCAAAAGATGTTCTGGGCTCAGTTCGCCAGCGCCAGCCGTCGAACGGGAGAATAGGAATGATCGTGTCGCCAGACCCCGAATTGTTTTATCGCATTCACGCCTTTATCTGCACCAATCGTCGCCCTGACGATCATCCGCGCGGTTCTTGCGCCGGTCGGGGGTCAGAGCCGTTGCGCGATTACCTTAAGGCCCAGGCCAAGAAAAAAGGCGTCGGCGGGGTTCGGGTCAATGCCGCCGGCTGTTTGGATCGCTGTGAATTGGGGCCGGTGCTGGTGATCTATCCCGAGGGCATCTGGTACAGCTTCAGCAGCCAAGAAGACATCGACGAAATCATCGATACCCATTTGTTGGGCGGTGATCGGGTGGCGCGGCTGATGCTGAATCCCACGCAGAAATGAGCATCTTGGCATGAGCCGGGCCAGCATCTTCGCCCTGGCCAGCGCCCCCGGTCGCGGGGGCGTTGCCGTTTTCAGGCTGTCCGGTCCCGATTGTGCGACGGCCCTGCGCGCCCTGACCGGCAAGCTGCCGCCGGCGCGGATGGCGACGCGGGTCCGGGTGCGCCATGGCGATGACGATATCGATGATGGCTTGGCCCTGTATTTTCCCGCCCCCCACAGCTTTACCGGCGAAGAGGTGGTCGAGCTGCATCTGCATGGCGGCCGCGCCGTTGCCGCCGCCTTGTCCGAGGCTTTGCTCGATTTGGGTTTGCGGCCGGCAGAGGCGGGGGAATTCTCGCGTCGCGCCTTTCTCAACGGCAAGCTCGATCTGACCCGGGCCGAGGCGATCGCCGATCTGGTCGATGCCGAAACCGCCGCGCAGCGCCGCCAAGCCTTGCGCCAATTAGACGGCGGTCTGGCCGTCCTGGTCGAGGGCTGGCGGGAAAAGTTGGTGCGGGCCCTGGCCCTGATGGAAGCCCTGATCGACTTTTCCGACGAAGGCATTGGCGACGATCTGGTGTTTGACGTGGTTGGCCAAGTCAACGCCCTGATCGCCGACATGGAGATGAAAAAGCGCGAAGGCCACCGGCGCGAGCGTTTGCGCGATGGTATCCACATCGCCATCTTGGGGGCGCCTAATGCCGGCAAATCCAGCTTGATGAACCGGATCGCCGGACGCGAGGTCGCCATCGTTTCGGCCAAGGCCGGGACCACTCGCGACGTCATCGAAACCCATCTTGATCTGCATGGCTGGCCAGTGGTGCTGGCCGATACCGCCGGCCTGCGTGAGGCGCATGAGGACATCGAGGCCGAGGGCATCGCCCGCGCCTTGGCCCGGGCCGAATCCGCCGATCTAAAGGTCTTGGTCTTTGATGCCGGTTTGCTGCCGGCGATGGACGGCGCCACCCATGCCATGATCGACGCCGATTCCATCATTGTCTTTAACAAGTGCGATGTGGCGAATCCTGTCGACTCTGGCGCGGGGATCATGCTATCCGCCCGTTCTGGCTTTGGCATCGATACCCTGCTGGCGCGATTGGAAGCCGAGGTGGCGTCACGCTTCGCCGTCACCGCCGAGCCGGCGTTGACGCGGGCGCGGCATCGGGCGGCGGTGGATGAATGTCTGGCGGCGCTGGCGGCGTTTGATCCGGCCAAGCCCATAGAGCTGGCGACCGAGGATTTGCGGTTGGCGGCGCTGGCGCTGGGGCGGATCACCGGGCGGGTGGATGTGGAAGAACTGCTTGATGTGGTCTTTGCAGAATTTTGTATCGGCAAATAGGTGTTTCACGTGAAACCCCAGGAAAAAATAAGCTGTGATGTTCTGGTCATCGGCGGCGGTCATGCCGGCGCCGAGGCGGCGGCGGCCAGTGCGCGCTTTGGCGCTCGCACCATTTTAGCCACCCAGCGGTTGGAGACCATCGGCGAGATGAGCTGCAACCCGGCCATCGGTGGCTTGGCCAAGGGTCAGCTGGTGCGCGAGATAGACGCCCTTGACGGGGTGATGGGCCAGGCCATTGATCGTGGCGGCATCCAGTTTCGCATCCTTAATCGCAGCAAGGGACCGGCGGTGCAGGGGCCACGGGCCCAGGCCGATCGCAAGCTCTATCGCCAGGCGGTGCAGAGCTTGCTGGCCGAACAGGCCAACCTGACCTTGTTGCAGGGCTCGGTCGAGGATCTGCGCTATGAACAGGGGCGGGTAACCGGCGCCGTGTTGGCCGATGGCCGCCTGATCGAGTGTGCGGCGGTGGTGGTCACCACCGGGACCTTCTTACGCGGGCTGATCCATTGTGGTGAACAGACCTGGCCCGCCGGTCGCTTTGGTGACGCGCCGTCCAATGGCTTGTCGGCGGCTTTGGCCCGGGCCGGTTTGCCGCTTGATCGCTTGAAGACCGGAACCCCGGCGCGCCTTGACGGGCGCAGCATCGATTGGGCCAGTCTGGACATGCAGGCCGGCGATGATCCGCCGGTGCCGTTTTCCTATCTGACCACGGCGATCACCA
Organism: Magnetospirillum sulfuroxidans; assembly: GCF_018224925.1. GTDB lineage: Bacteria > Pseudomonadota > Alphaproteobacteria > Rhodospirillales > Magnetospirillaceae > Magnetospirillum > Magnetospirillum sulfuroxidans. Next base: position 19,890 of record NZ_JAGTUF010000027.1, read on the forward strand.
CGCCGCAGATCGCTTGTGGCATCACCCATACCAGCGAACGGACCCATGCCATCATCCGCGCCAATCTGGCGCGGGCGCCCATGTATTCCGGCCAGATCCAAAGCGTTGGACCGCGCTATTGTCCGTCGATCGAGGACAAGGTGGTGCGCTTCGCTGAAAAGCAGAGCCACCAGATTTTTCTCGAACCCGAGGGTCTGGACGACGACACGGTTTATCCCAACGGCATTTCCACCTCGCTGCCGGCTGACGTGCAAGAGGCGATGATCCATACCATCCCCGGTCTGGAACACGTCACCATCCTTCGCCCCGGCTATGCCATTGAGTACGATTTCGTCGATCCCCGGCAGCTCAAGCGGTCGCTGGAAACCAGAGTGATGGGCGGATTGTTCCTGGCCGGTCAGATCAACGGCACCACCGGTTACGAGGAAGCCGGCGCCCAGGGTCTGCTGGCCGGTCTCAACGCCGCCCGCTGGGTTGGGGGTTCCGAGCCGTTCATCCTTGATCGCGCCGATGGCTATATGGGGGTGATGGTCGATGATCTGGTGTCGCTGGGCACGCGTGAACCCTATCGGATGTTCACCTCACGGGCTGAGTACCGTCTGATCCTGCGCGCCGACAATGCTGATCTGCGGCTTACCGCCAAGGGCATGGCGGCCGGCTGTGTCGGCAGTGTCCGTGCCGCCGCCTTTACCGCCAAGGCGGAAGCGTTGCAGCAGGGCAGGGCGCTGCTGGCGTCATTGCGGGCCTCGCCCAATGTGCTGAAGAAAGCCGGGCTTGAAGTCAATCAAGATGGGGTGGTGCGTTCGGCCTGGGACTTGCTGGCTTATCCCAACATGGACTTGACCCGCTTGACGGCAATCTGGCCGGACTTGATTTCGCTGAGTGGGGCGGTGGCCGAGCAATTGGAAATCGACGGCAAGTATCAGGGCTATCTGGCGCGACAGCAGGCCGATATCCATGCCTATCGGCGGGAAGAGGATTTGGCCTTGCCGGCAGAAGTCGATTACGATGCCATCGGTTCGTTGTCGGCCGAGGTGCGGCAAAAGCTGAAAGCGGCGCGGCCCGAGACCTTGGCGGCGGCGGCCCGCATCTCCGGGGTGACCCCGGCGGCGATTACCGCGCTGTTGGCTCATGTCAAACGGCGCAATGTCGCCTAACCCATATATGGTGTTTCACGTGAAACAAGACCACAAGAATGACGGCCCGGAAATTTTGGCCTTCCTGGCTTTGCCCGAGCAATCCATCGCCAAGCTGGTGCTGTATGCCGCGCTGTTGGAGAAGTGGCAAAAACGCATCAATCTGGTTGGCTCCGATACCATCCCCAGCCTGTGGCGCCGGCATTTCCTCGATTCGGCCCAGCTTTTCCCGCTTCTTCCCCAAAATACCCACAGACTTATCGACATGGGCAGCGGCGCCGGTTTCCCCGGTTTGGTCTTGGCCATCTTGGGGGTGGACGACGTGCATCTGGTCGAATCGGATACGCGCAAATGTGCTTTCTTGCGCGAAGTCGCCCGCGTCACCGAAACCAAGGTGACGATTCATAATGACCGCATCGAAAAAGTTCCGCCGCTAAAAGCCAGTGTGGTGACGGCGCGGGCCTTGGCATCGCTCAGTAAATTGCTGATTTGGGCCGAACCGCACCTGTTGCCCGGCGGCCACTGCCTGTTTCTAAAAGGCCAGGCGGCGGAAGACGAATTGACCGAAGCGGCCAAAGAATGGAATATCGCAGCGCAACGGGTGCCGTCGCTGTCGGACCCATCCGGCTCAATCCTTCACCTGCAAGAGGTTCGCCGTGGCTGAGTTTGGCAAAAAGCCTACCCGTATCATTGCCATCGCCAATCAAAAGGGCGGGGTGGGCAAGACCACCACCGCCATTAATCTGGCCACCGCCATGGCCGCGACCAAGAAGACGGTGCTGTTGATCGACCTGGACCCCCAGGGCAATGCCAGCACCGGTTTGGGCATTCCCCGCGATGCCCGCGACGTCAATTCCTATCATGTGCTGATCGGCGAGGCCGGCTTGGCCGAAACCACCCACGACACCGAAATCCCCGGCCTGAAAGTGGTGCCGTCGGGCGTCGATCTGTCCGGGGCCGAGATCGAATTGGTCGACATGGAACGGCGCGAGGTTCGGTTGGCCGAAGCGCTGAAGCCGGCGCTGGGCGCCTATGATTATGTTCTGATCGATTGCCCGCCATCGCTCAATCTGCTGACGCTGAACGCCCTGGTGGCGGCGCATTCGGTGATGGTGCCGCTGCAATGCGAATTCTTCGCCCTGGAAGGCATCAGCCATCTGGTCAAGACCATCGAAGCGATCCGCAAGGGCTTTAACCCGACGCTGGAATTGCAAGGCATCGTCCTGACCATGTTTGACAAGCGCAATAATCTGACCGAACAGGTCGCCGCCGATGTGCGCGAATTCTTCGGTGAAAAGGTCTACAAGACGGTCATTCCGCGCAATGTCCGCATTTCCGAGGCGCCGTCCTATGGCAAGCCGGTGCTGATCTATGATCACAAATGTGCCGGTTCCGAAGCCTATATCCATCTGGCGGCGGAAGTGCTCAAGCGCGAATTGGCCTCTGGCAAGGGAGTTTAAGAACGGTGGCGGAAGAGAAGCGTCGTAAGTTGGGTCGGGGCCTGTCGGCCCTGTTGGGCGATTCAGGCGTTGCCGCGGCGACCGCCGTGGCCGAGGGGGCGGCCGCCTTGGCCGACGATTCGGTCCCGGCTCCCTTGGGTTTGCGCAATCTGCCGGTATCCCAGCTTAAGCCGGGCAAGTTCCAGCCACGCCGGCAATTCGACGAAGCCGCCATTGCCGATCTGGTCGAATCGGTGCGGACCAAGGGGGTGTTGCAGCCCATCTTGGTGCGGCCGTTCGAGGGCATGTACGAGATTATCGCCGGTGAACGGCGGTGGCGGGCGGCGCAGCGGGCGCAGTTGCACGAAGTTCCGGTCATTATCCGCGATCTCAGCGACAAGGAAGCGCTGGAAGTCGCCTTGGTCGAAAACCTGCAACGCCAGGATTTGACCGCCTTGGAAGAAGCCGAGGGTTATCGCCGTCTGGTCGAGGAATTCAGCCACACCCAGGAAGAACTGGCCAAGGCGGTGGGCAAGTCGCGCAGCCATGTTGCCAACATGATGCGCCTGTTGGCCTTGCCGGGGCCGGTCAAGGATCTGCTGGACCAGGGCAAGCTGTCGGCGGGCCATGCCCGTGCCTTGCTGACCTCTGAGGATCCGGTCGGTCTGGCTCATCAGGTGGTGGACAAGCAATTGAATGTCCGTCAGACCGAAAAGTTGGCTGGTGGCGAGGTTGCGGCTAAGCCGGCCAAGGCCAAAACCCAGGGCAAGCTGTTCGACAAGGATGCCGATACCGCCGCCCTGGAACGGGATTTGACCGAGCAATTGGGCTGTCGGGTGAGCCTGACCAGCAGCGGCAAGGGTGGTGAGCTGACCATCCATTATGGCAATCTGGAACAGTTGGACGACATCTTGTCGCGGCTGTCGCGTTCCGGGGTTTAAGGCTTGGTCCTTGGCCTCGACTTTTGGGCCTAAGCTGTTGAATATTATGCGGTGACAGAAGTCATGCAGGGGGGTGGGGATGAGCGACGCAGTTGAAGCCGGTGGCCTGGAAATGCTGCTTGACCGCTTGCCGGTCGAAGTGGTGGCCAGCTTTACCCCGGAGCAGCGGGCGGCGTTGTGGAATGCGGTCAAGCCGACCAGTTGGCGGCGTCACCCGATCCATATCCGTCTGTCCTTTCCCTTTATCGGCGGCAATTTCTTTCTGACCGTGGTCGGCGGGATGGAAAAGCGTTCGGGCGAACGGCGAGCCCGGGAACGGCGCATGTTTCCCTTGCGCACCATGGGTAATATCTTGTTTCTTCTCGGCCTTGGCGGCGCCTTCTATGCCGTTGCCATCATCGGTATCTTCGTATTTTCCAACCTGATCGAATTCTGAAATTCCGGAAAGGCGTTTTACATGACTTCTTGCCCCTGCGGCTCGGGCCAAAGCTTGGAACTTTGTTGCGCTCCTTTGCTGGCCGGCGGCGTCGCCGCCTCGCCCGAAGCGTTGATGCGCTCGCGCTATACCGCCTTTACCCAGGCCAATGCCGTCTATCTGGAAGACACCTTGGCGCCCGAGGCCAAGGAAGATTATGACCGGGCCGAAACCGAAAAGTGGATCAAGGAAGCCAAGTGGCACGGCCTGGAAGTCCGGAGCACGACCGAGGATGGCGACCAGGGTAGCGTTGAATTCGTCGCCCGTTATTCGCTGCGCGGCAAGCCCTTTGCCCATCACGAGCAGGGTTCGTTCCGCAAGCTGGAGGGCCGTTGGCTGTATGTTGACGGGGTGATGAACCCGCGCCCGCAACAGCGCGTGGTCGACAACAAGGTCGGCCGCAACGATCCGTGCCCCTGTGGTTCGGGGCAAAAATACAAGAAGTGCTGCGGCGCCTGAGCCCGCCATGCGCGTCGGCCTGATCATTCCCTGTTATCGGGTGGCGCGGCATCTTGGTGCGGTTCTGGAGAGCTTGCCAAGTGATCTCGATCATATTTTAGTGGTCGATGATTGTTGTCCCGACGGCTCTGGTCAGGTGGCGCGGCAACGCGCCGCCGCCGACCCGCGCATCGAGGTTCTTTGCCATACGGTCAATGGTGGTGTTGGCGCCGCCATGGTCACCGGCTTACGGCGAGCGCTGGAATTGGATTGTGACATCGCCATCAAGATGGATGGCGATGGTCAGATGGATCCGGGCTTTCTGCCGGCCTTGCTGGCGCCGCTGCTGGCGGGGCGGGCCGAGATGGCCAAGGGCAACCGCTTTCGCGATTTCAAGGCCTTGCGGGCGATGCCGCCGCTGCGTTTGCTCGGCAATTCCGCCCTGTCTTTCCTGGTCAAGGCGGCGTCGGGGCAATGGGCGGTGATGGATCCGACCAACGGCTATTTGGCGCTGAGCCGTCGTGCGGTGGAAAGCATCGATCTTGAGCGTCTGTCGCCGCGCTATTTCTTTGAATGCGATTTGATGATCCGTCTGGGCACCGCCCGATTGGCGGTGGAAGACGTGGCCATACCGGCCCGCTATGGCGACGAGGAATCCTCGCTGCGCATCGGCCGGGTCTTGCTGACCTTTCCGCCGCTATTGGCACGGGGGTTTCTACGCCGTCTGCTGCTGTCGTATTTTGTCCACGACTTCAACATCGCCTCGCTTTATCTGCTGGTCGGCCTGCCCTTGACGGCATTCAGCCTGCTGCTGGGCTTAGGCGCCTGGGCGGTTTCGGTGGACAGTGGGGTGCCGCGCACCGCCGGCACCGTCATGTTGGCCGGTTTGCCGTTGATCCTGGGGTTTCAGCTGATGTTGCAGGCCATTGCCTTTGACGTCGCCAATGCCCCCAGGCCCAAACCGGAATAGTGATCAGCCGCGATATTTCGCCGGATCGGCGATGCCGCATTCCGCCGCTTCGGCATCAAAGGCTTCGCGATAGAGCGGATAGGACCGGGTCTTGGTCATCGGCTCGCCGGTACGGTCGTTGATGAAAGCGGCGCGTTCCAGCAAGGCGTGCGCGGCCTTGTTGGGGCAAGCGTCACCTTCGGCGATGATCGCGCGCAATTGCGCCGACAGGCCGACGGCGTGACAGGCGTCGAGATCAGCCTCGAAGCGCAATTCATCCATTTCCGCCCGCAGGGCTTCGTTCTCTTGACGCAATTCGTCGATTTCGGCTTGCAGGCGCTCAAGTTCAGGCATGGTTCTATCTTCCGGAAAGCAGCAAAATGGCCGATCCAAGCGGCCAGCGCAGGGATAAGCGTCGGCGGCGGTGCTGTCAATGATCGAACAAGCTTCTTCTTTTCCGCAAGCTCGGCTACCCTCCTATACAAAGGGTATGGGCGGGTAGGAGGCCATGGTGAGCGGTCTTTTACGGCGAATTCGGCAGAGCCGGTGGTTGCCGCTGACATTGGCGGCGGTGGTCTGCGTGGTCACCGGGCTGGTGTTGCTGCATGCGGACGACATTGAACGGCAACGCCGGCAGCAGGAAGTCCGCACGGCCTTGGCGGCACAATTGGCGGCGTTGCGGGCCAAGCTGGAATTTTCGCTTAACGAGCCCCTGGCCCGTGCCCGGGGCGTTGTGGCCCAGATTGTCGCCCATGACGGGATCAGCCCCGATCAGTTCGATGTGATCGCCAAAATCTTGCTGGAAGATCAGCGCGGTGTCCGCAACATGGTGGTCAGCCATGGTTTGGTGATCGCCATGACTTACCCTCTGGCCGGCAATGAAGCGGTGATCGGTGTCGATTATCGCAATATTCCGGTTCAGTACGAACTGGTGAAACAGGCCATTGCCAGCAAAACATCGCTGTTGCAAGGACCGGTCATGCTGATTCAAGGAGGCAGTGGGCTGATCTTGCGTAATCCGGTGTTTTTGCGCGATGGCCGCTTCTATGGCATGGCCAATATGGTTTTGGACATTCCCACCATCTTTGCCGATGCCGGCCTGTCCGATCCCGATCTACCGTTCCAAGTGGCGATTCGCGGGCGCGACGGCTTAGGAGAGGCCGGCGAGCTGATCTTTGGCGACGCGGCTTTATTCGCTCAGCAGCCGATGCAAGCCGATGTGCAACTGGTTCAGGGCAGCTGGCGCATGGCCGCGGTGCCCAAGGGCGGCTGGTCGGCCATCGGCCATGGTTCGATCCGGCTGCGGTTGATGGAGCTTTTGGCGTTTGTGGCGGTGAGCGTCATCGCTTTTGGCGCCGCCTTTCACATCAATGGCCAAGAACGGCGCAGAGTGGCCTTGCGCCGAAAATCCGAGGAATTGGAACGCTCCAATTCGGATCTTGAACGATTTGCCTATATCGCCTCGCATGATCTGCAAACACCGTTGCGCAATGTCATCAGTTACGCGCAATTGCTGGCCCGGCGGTATCGGGGTCGCCTGGATGAGGATGCCGACGATTTCATCGGTTTCATCGTCGAGGGCAGCAACCGCATGTCATTGTTGATCCAAGATTTGCTGAATTACGCCCGCCTTTCCAACAGCACGCAAGCGGTGGAAAAAGTCGATACGCAAGCGGCGTTGGACGAGGCCTTGGTCAACCTGGCATCGACCTTGACTTACAGCAAGGCGGTGATCGAAAAAGCGGCTTTGCCCAAGGTGCAGGCCAACCACATTCAGCTGGTCAGCCTGTTCCAGAATTTGATCGACAATGCCGTCAAATACGCTGATTCCAGCCGGGTGCCGGTCATTCGCATTTGCGTGCGCCAAGATCAGCCCGGATGGTGGGTTTTTGCCGTGGCCGATAACGGGATCGGCATTTCCCCGGAATATTATGAACAGATTTTCGTCGTCTTCCAGCGTTTGCATACTCCCGGCGACCGGACGGGAACCGGCATAGGCTTGGCCATTTGCCAGCGGATCGTCCATCATTTCGGCGGGCGGATCTGGGTCGAATCGGAAGCGGGGCAGGGCACGACTTTCCTGTTCACTTTGCCCGAGGCGGGGGAGTGAGTTTTTGCCGGCGAAGAATCTCACGCGGGCCGACGCCTAAAATGCGGCGCATCTGTTGGGCCAGGGCATTGGTGCTTTCATAGCCGACTTCCCCGGCCACCCGTTTCAACGAATTCCCCTGTTCCAGCAATTGCTTGGCCAAGGACGTCCGCCACCAGGCGAGATATTCCCCCACCGTCCGGCCGCTGCGGCGGTGAAAGGTCAGGGCAAAGGCGGTGCGCGACATGCCGGCGAGATCGGCTAGGCTGGCCAGGGTCCAGGGCGCGGCTGGGTCCGTGTGGATGGCGGCCAGGGCTCGGGCCAGCCGTTCATCGGCCAAGGCCGCCAGAACCCCGGCTTGGACGCTTTGGCTGGCGATCAAATGGCGCAGAGCCTGGATCAGCAAGATTTCACAAATGCGGTCCAAAATCGCCTGGGCGCCACAGCGCGGGGCAACGGCTTCCTGCTCCAGCAACAGCAACGTCGCTTCCAGATTGTGGTCCATGGGGATGATCGCCGGATTGGGCAGGGCGGCGATGATCGGATTGATATCGCTGGGGCCGAAATCCAAGCTGCCGCTGATCAGCTGCGCCGTGGCGCCGGCGGCGACGCGCAGACGGTGCGCGTCTTGCCTGGGCATCAGGATCAAGGCCGGGGCGGTAATCGGCGGGTGGCGGTCCAACTGGATCGTCCCCTGGCGCAAGATGTGAAAGCCGCCTTGTCCGATGAGCCCGGCGACCGCGCGGTTCAAGCTCATGCTGCCGGCAAAATCCACTTCAACCGACAATTTGAACCGCGACAGCAAGGCGGAGAGGCGGTCCAGCCGCGGCTGGGACAAAAGGTTCATCCGACAACACCTGAACGATTAAGATGATATTCGAGGCTATCATGCATTTATCGTTCCAAAAACCCGCTTATGGTCAGCATCATCCCTTGGAAAATCGGAGAATGTCATGTTGATGCCGCGCCACCGCGTTCCCGCGCTGTCCGTTCCCACCATTGCCCATGGATTATTCGATTTGGCCGCGGCCGAATCAGGGCGTTTCACCATGGTGGTATTTTACCGTGGTCTGCATTGCCCCATTTGCCTGCGTTATCTGGCGGAACTGGAACGCTTGCTGCCGGAATTCGATCATCGCGGCGTCGCGGTGATCGCGGTCAGCACGGATAGCGCTGAGCGTGCGGCCGAGACAGTGGTCCGGGTCAAGGCGCAAGCCTTGCGCATTGGCTATGGCTTGCCGTTGTCGATGGCGCGGGAGTGGGGATTGTATTTGTCGGCCGCCCGCGGGAAGACCTCGATCGGCATCGAGGAGCCGGCGCTCTTTTCCGAACCCGGCCTGTTTCTGGTTCGTCCCGATGGCAGCTTGTATTACGGCGCCACCCAGACCATGCCGTTCGCCCGTCCCAGCTTTGCTGAATTGCTGACGGCGTTGGATTTCGTCATCGCCAACGATTATCCGGCCCGAGGGGAATATAGCGGAGAGGTCTAAGGCCAAAACGACAAAAGACCGGTGTGAACCGGTCTTTTGTGTCGTCTCCCGAAGGAGAATTTGGAGCGGGCGAAGGGATTCGAACCCTCGACCCCAACCTTGGCAAGGTTGTGCTCTACCCCTGAGCTACGCCCGCTTCCTTGGCGTTCACCGCGGCTCATCGCTGCGGAGGCCCGGAAAATAGCAAAAGCTGAGACAGGGTCAAGCGGTTTTTTCAAAAAAATTCATCAGCCCCGTTTGGCCTTGCGCGTTTGCCGGCGACAGCCCATCTTTTGCGGGTCTTATCAGCAGTCTGGATCAGTGCGCGTCATGGACTTCATTATCGGTTCCGGATCCAAGCCCGCCGCCGGCGGTGCCGCCCCCAACGACCTTATCAAGGAAGGTAGCGCCGCGACTTTCGCCGCCGACGTCATCGAAGCTTCGATGACCACGCCGGTCATCGTCGATTTCTGGGCCACCTGGTGCGGGCCGTGCAAGCAATTGGGGCCGGCGCTGGAAAAGGTGGTGGTGGAAGCCCGGGGCGCCGTGCGCATGGTCAAGATCGACATCGACAAGAACCAGGAACTGGCGGCGCAGCTGCGCATTCAGTCGGTTCCCACCGTCTATGCCTTCGCCAATGGCCGCCCGGTCGATGGTTTTACCGGGGCCCAACCGGAAAGCCAGCTGCGGGCTTTCGTCCAACGCCTGGGCAAGGGCGCGGCGCAGCCTTCCCTGACCGAGATTATCGACGAGGCCAAGGCGATGCTGGCCCAAGGCGACGCCGAAACCGCCGCTCAGATTTTTCAGCAGGTGCTGGGCGAGGATCCGAATAACGCCCCGGCCATGGCCGGCTTGCTGCGGTGCTTGATGGCGGTGGGCGATATCGCCACGGTCAAGCAGATGCTGGGGCAATTACCCACCGATCTGGTCAAAAACGCTGAAATCGCCGCGGTGAAGACGGCGTTGGACCTACACGAAGCCGCCGCCGCCGGGGCTGGACAGGCCGCCGATCTGCGCCGCCGCCTGGCCGGCAACGCCGACGATCATCAGGCTCGTTTCGATCTGGCCCTGGCCTATTACGGCAGCGGCGAAATCGAGACGGCGGTGGACGAGTTGCTGGAATTGTTCCGGCGCGACCGCGGCTGGAACCAGGATGGCGCCCGCAAGCAATTGCTGAAGATTTTCGAAGCCTTAGGGGGCGCCCATCCGGTTACCTTGCAGGGACGCCGACGCTTGTCGACGCTGTTGTTCTCGTGATGGAGCTGCCGGCCATCGTTCCGGTCTTCGCCGTGCCGGGGGCCTTGCTGCTGCCCGGTGGGCGGTTGCCCCTGACGGTGTTCGAACCGCGTTATCTGGCCCTGACCGATCATTGCCTGGGGGCTGGTCGTTTGCTGGCCCTGGTGCAGCCGACGGCGGCCGGCGATGGGCCGGCCCCCGGCCTGTATTCGGTCGGCTGTCTGGCCCGCATTGTCGCCTTTGGCGAAACCGGCGATGGCCGTTATCTGATCACCTGCCAGGGTCTGAGCCGCTTCCGCATCACCGCCGAGGCTGAGGGCCGGTCCGGCTATCGTCGGGTGATGGCTGATTATGGTCCCTTCGTCACTGACATGGCCGGCGAGGCTGACCCGGTTTTCGATCGTCGTCGTTTGATCTCCGCCGTTTCCGCCTGTCTGGCGCAAAACGGCCTGGCTTCTGACATGGCCAAGCTGGAAGCGTCGTCGGACCGTGAGTTGGTGACCACCTTGGCCATGGCGGCGCCGCTGTCACCGGAAGAAAAGCAAGCGCTGTTGGAAGCGCCCACCATCACCGATCGCGCCAGCATGATGACCGCCATTTTCGAAATGGCGGTGCTGGCCGAGGCGGGTGTAACCATCCGTCATTAGGGAGAAAACCATGTCCGAGCGCGCCGCCGCCATTGATCCAAAGTTGTTGGAAATCCTGGTCTGTCCGGTGTCTAAGGGGCCGTTGCGCTATGACGCCGCCGCCAACGAGCTGATCAGCGACAAGGCCGGATTGGCCTTTCCCATCCGCGACGGCATTCCGATCATGTTGCCGGACGAAGCCCGCAGCCTGTAACGCCAAGGAAACCCGCCATGAGTCAGATCTATGGGAGCCGCCACACCCCCACCGATATCACGGTGAAGAAGGCGGAAAAGCGTTTGGACGTTGTTTTCGATGACGGCGCCAGCTTTAGCGTGCCGGCGGAATTGCTGCGGGTGGAAAGCCCGTCGGCGGAAGTTCAGGGCCATGGCCCGGACGAAAAAAAGCTGGTGGCTGGGCGCAGTCATGTGGGGATCATCGGCGTCGAGGCGGTGGGCAATTACGCCATCAAGATCATCTTTGATGATCTGCACGATTCCGGCATCTATACCTGGGATTACCTCTACGACCTGGGAAGCGGGCAAGAACGCATCTGGGCGGAGTATGTGGCGGCCTTGGATGCCGCCGGGCTGTCGCGTCACCCCAACGCCACCAATGCCGGTCCGGTAAAGGCTGGCGGCTGTGGTGGTGGGGGAAAGGGCGGCTGCGGCTAAGCCAACAGCATTTCAAGGGCGGCGGCGATGCGTTCGCCGCCGCCGCCATCAATCAAGGCATGGGCGCGGGCGGCCAAGGCCAGCCGTTGCCCCTCATCGGCGATCAGGACGCCGAGATGGGCGCGCAGATGGTCGGCCAGGGCCGGATCGTCGGCCCAGCCGGCAAAGACCAGGGCGCCCGCCCGATCCAGGGTTTCCAGGGTGGGTTTTTGATCGGCGCCAATGCCGATGGCGATGGTTGGCACTTGGGCCGCCGCCAGTTCGAACAACGTCTGTCCGCCGGCCGAGATGGCCAGATCGGCGCCGGCGATCAAGGTCGGCATGTCCTTGGGCGCTTTGTGAACGTGTGCGTGCGGCGGCAGGTTGGCGGGGATCTCGGCAAAGGGACCGACGACGAAATCGGTGGTGATGGCGGCGGGGAGGATGCCGGCCAGAACCTTTCCCACCCCCTTGGGATCCGATCCGCCATAGGTGACCAGCAAACGGCGCAGCGGGCCGCGGCGCGGGCGGGCGGTCAATCCAGGTCGCACCACCTGATATTTCGGTCCCAGCAGGCCCAGAATTCCGGCGGGCAAAGCATAGGGGAGGGAAAGCGCGGCGGGAGAGCCGTTGATGATGGCGTCGGCGATCATCGGCTGCTCGGCGGTGTCGTCGAACCACACCAGCTTCAGCCCATGGGCCAAGGCAGCCAGCGCCGGCCGATCCAGCCGATAGGAATCGACGACCAGCATGGCGGCGCCGGCGGCACGGGCGGCCTGAACGATGCTGGCGCTTTCGCCCTGACAGACGGCGTCCGTCAGGCGGTATTGGTTCAGCAACGGCCGTAAGCCATCGCCAGCGGCATTTAAGATGATCGGGATCATATTGCGTTGGGCCATGGCCAAGGCGAGGCCGCAACAGCGGATGGCGTGGCCCAAGCCGATTCCGGGGCCGGCATCGGCATGGATGGCGACGATCACGGCGAGCCGATCACATCATGCAAGGCGGCGATGACCCGATCCTGGTCGGCATCGCCGAGGCCCGGATAAAGCGGCAGCGACAGGCAGCGGCTGAAATAGTGGCTGGCCCCGGGCAAAAGCGGGCGACCATAGCGTTCGACGTAATAGGGCTGCTCGGGCACTGGAATATAATGCACCTGGGTGCCGATGCCGGCGGCCCGTAACTGCGCCATGACTTGGGCGCGAGAACGCCCCAGGGCGGCGAAATCCATCAGAACCACGTAGAGGTGCCAACCGGGTTGGTCACCGGGGCGGCGCGGAATTGGCTGCAACAGCGGCGACAATGCGGCCAGGGCGTGGTCATAGCGGGCGACCAAGGCGGCCCGGCGGACGACAAAGCTTTCCAACTTGGCCAGTTGCGACAGGCCCAAGGCGCAGGCGATATCGGACAGGCGGTAATTAAAACCCAGTTCGACCATCTCGTAATGCCAGGGATTGACGCCGCCATCGCTCTCAAAGGCCAGATCGGGGCGTTGAAACTGACTTGGATCGCGGGTGATGCCGTGACTGCGCAACAGCCGCAAGCGTTCGGCCAGGCCATCGTCATTGGTGGTCAGCGCCCCGCCTTCGCCCATGGCCACGGTTTTGACCGGATGAAAGGAAAACGCCGCCATGGTTGAAAACGCGCAATCACCGACCCGGTGGCCGTCCTGGCTGCCGCCGATGGCGTGGCAGGCATCCTCGACCACGCCAAGCCCATGGCGGTCGGCCAATTGGGCCAGTTCAGACATGGCGCAGATCTGCCCGGCCAGATGCACCGGAAACAGGGCGCGCGGTCGCCAGCCCTTGGCCTTGGCCCGCGCCAGCGCGGCGGCGGCATCCTCGGGCCGCATCAGACCGGTGTTGGGGTCAACATCGGCGAATTCCACCTCGGCGCCGACGAAACGGGCGGCGTTGGCGGTGGCGGTGAAGGTGATGGCTGGGGCGATGATGCAATCGCCCGGCCCCAGATCCAGCGCTAATGCCGCCATGTGCAAGGCGGCGGTGCCGTTGGCGCAGCCGATGGCGTGGCGGGCGCCGACGGTTTGGGCCAGAACCTCGTCGAAACGCTGCGACACCGGCCCGGTGGTCAGATAATCGCTGGCCAGCACGGCGGCGACGGCGCGGATATCGTCCTCGTCGATGCTTTGGCGGCCATAGGGGAGAAAAGGGATCGTGGGAAGGGTCTTCATGGGCGGAACCATGGTTTGAACAGACGAAAGGCCAGCGGAGCGCAGGCGATGACCAAGATGACGCGCAAGACATGGTGTGTCGAGACAAAGGCCACGTCTTGTCCCAAGGCCAGGGCGATCAGACACATCTCGGCGATGCCGCCGGGAACGAAGGCGAGCAGCAGCAAGGAAAAGGGTAAATCGGCGGCCCTGGCCAAAATTGCCGCTAATCCGGCGCTTATTGTGATCAAAATCATCGTAGAGCCCATTGCGATGCGGGCGGTTTCCACCAGATGCCGCCAGCTCAGGCCGACCATGCGGCAGCCCAGACCGGCGCCGGTGATCACCTGAGCGGCGATGACCAGTTCCGCCGGTGGATGCGAGGCGGTCAGTCCCAGCACATGGATGACCGAGCTGGCCGCCATCGGCCCGGTCAGAGTGGCGGCGGGAAAGCGCAACAGCCGTCCGGCCAGGGCGCCGCCGATGGCGCAGGCCAGTAAGAGGGCGGCATCGATCAGGGCAAGATCGGCCAGCGATCCCATGGACCGGCTCATGGGGGCGCCGTGGACGCCGGTGATCAAGCGAAAGCCAAAGGGAATGGTGAAGACAATGAACAAGATGCGGAGAAAATGGATCAGGGCGATGGAGCGTTCGTCACCGCCCATGGCGCCGCCGGTCACCACCATCTCGTTGACGCCGCCCGGCGCGGCGGCGAAATAGGCGGTGGGCAGGTTCATGCCGGCAAAGCGGCGCAAATAAGCCATGACCAGGACGGTGGCGGCGGCCATGGACAGGAACAAGGCGCTGAGCGACAGGCTCCAGCCGGCCGCCTGTTGGAGCAATTGCGGGGTAAAGGCGCTGCCCAGCATCACCCCCAGCACCGCCAGCATGGCGGCGCGTAGGGGCGAGGACATGGCCGGTCGCAGACCGGACAGGGCGGCGATGATGCAGGTGGTCATCGCCCCCAGCATCCAAGGCAACGGTAGGTCGGCCAGGAAGAACACGGTGCCGCCGCTTGCGCCCAAGGTCAGGGCCAGGCTGAGCGGACGCCAGTTCACGACTGGAATTGTTCGTTGAGGATGCGTTCTTCCAGATTGTGTTCCGGGTCGAACAGCAAGCTCAGGCCGACGCTGCGGTCTTCACGCACCTCGACCTCGACGACGTCGCGGGCTTCGGTGTAATCGGCCACCGCCGAAACCGGGCGCTTGGGGGCTTCAAGCACTTCGAACGACACGCGGGCGTGTTGCGGCAAGAGCGCGCCGCGCCACCGTCGTGGCCGAAAGGCGGAAATCGGGGTCAGCGCCAAGATATCGGATCCTAACGGAATGATCGGGCCGTGCGCCGACAGGTTATAGGCGGTCGAACCGGCGGCGGTGGCGACCATGATGCCGTCACAGATCAACTCGTCCAGACGTTCCTTGCCGTCAATGCGAATGCGGATCTTGGCCGCCTGACGGGTTTGGCGGAACAACGAGACTTCGTTGATGGCCAGGGCCTCGATCTCGGAATTATCGGCCAGACGCGCTTTCATGCGCAGCGGATGCAGCAGCACCGGCTGGGCGCGGTGCAACCGCTCCATCAGGCCGTGCTCGCGGAAGGAATTGAGCAAAAAGCCGACCGAACCGCGATTCATGCCATAGATGGGAACCTTGCGGTCAAGCCAACGATGCAGGGTTTCCAAAACAAAGCCGTCACCGCCCAAAGCGACGATGATGTCGGCCTGATCGGGCGGCACATGGGGATAACGATCCATCAGCCGCGCCAGCGCGGCCTGACCCGGCTGGGTGTCGGCGGCGACAAAGGCGATCTTGGAAAAGCTCATGACGGCAACTGTCGGCGGCGATGGGGAGCGCCAGTATAGGAAGGGATCAGCCGCCCGTCACGCTCATATGCCGCGACACCGCCGGGCGTGAATCGCGATCAATGATGAAATCGTGGCCTTTGGGTTTTCTGGCGATGGCCGCGTCGATGGCTCGGTCCAGGGTCTGGTCGGCTTCGCTGCAACGAAGCGGCGTCCGCAGATCGACGGCGTCATCTTGGCCCAGACACATGAACAAGGTGCCGGTACAGGTGACCCGCACCCGGTTGCAGGTTTCACAGAAATTATGGGTCATCGGGGTGATGAAGCCGATGCGCTGGCCGGTTTCGGCCACATCCATGTAACGGGCGGGACCGCCGGTGCGGTAATCGCTTTCGCTCAGGGTCCAGCGGCGGTGCAGATCGGCGCGGATGTCCGACAGCGGCACATATTGTTCCATGCGGTCGGCGTGGATTTCCCCCATGGGCATGGTCTCGATCAGGCACAGGTCAAAGCCGTGCGTTCCGCACCATTCGACCAGATGATCGTATTCGCCGTCGTTCAGACCCTTCAGCGCCACCGTGTTGATCTTGATGGCCAAGCCGGCGTGTTTGGCCGCCATGATGCCGTCGAGCACCTGATCCAGGCGGCCCCAACGGGTGGCGGCGGCGAATTTGGCCGGGTCCAGGCTGTCGAGCGAAACATTAAGACGGCGGATGCCGGCCTTGGCCAAGCCTTCGGCATATTTGCCCAATTGGGTGCCGTTGGTGGTCAGGGTCAATTCATCCAGGGCGCCATCATGCACCAATTGGCCAAGGCCGTTGATCAAGCTCATGATGTTGCGGCGCACCAACGGCTCGCCACCGGTCAGGCGGATCCGGCGCACGCCCTTGCGGACAAAGGCGGTACACAGCCGTTCCAGCTCTTCCAGGCTCAGGACATCGGCCTTGGGCAGGAAGCTCATGTCCTCGGCCATGCAATAGACGCAACGAAGGTCGCAGCGGTCGGTGACCGATACGCGCAGATAACTGACGAAACGACCGAAGGGATCGATCATGGGGCAAGCTCTCCCGCTGCCGATTGCACGGCTTGACGGATCCTAATATAGGGTGCGCCGCACCAACCAGTCTTAAGCTTGGTCAAGCGGGACCAGGATTCGGATCAGCCAGACGGCGAAGACCATGGTGGCCAACCACCAGCTTTGCCACGCGCCGAAACTCAGCAGCGAGATGACGCAGATTTGACCGAAAACGGCGGCGGCGGTGACGCGATCAACGCGGCTGGTTAAACGGCAGATGGCTGTTGCGGCAAGGATTGTCAAGGCTGCGGCCAAGCTGGCGCCGACCGCTCCGAGTTCCAGCCACCATTGCAAAATGGCATTGTGAGGATGCAATGGCAGGGCGCGCCATTGCAACCGGCCCTTATCATTGCCGACGTCGATGTCGCGATCCCCACCGGGGATGGACTTGGCGCTGTTCATGCCCCAGCCGAGAACAGGCTTTTCAGTGATGTGTTCGGCGGTGAAGTGCCAGATGAACAGGCGATGCTGCAATGAGGGCGGCCAAGCGCGCCATTGCTCCCAAATCGCCTGAGGGCCGGGGAGTTGCAGAGTCAGCAGCGGCCACAACACCACCAAAGAGATGATCGCGGCGCTGAAGAATCGTTTGGGCCACGGATTGGGGGCCAGAACCAAGACGGCGCAGCCAACAGCGCCGGCACCAGCCAGCAGCACCGCATCCTTACCCCATGACAGGGCGCAGGCAAGACCAAGCGCGGTTGCGCACAAAGCCAGGAGGCGGCGGTGACCGGTGAAAAAACGCCAAGCGGCCAGCGCCACAAGCGGTGAAATCACCCCAAGAAAGCTGACGCCGCGATTAAGCGAGCGTGTGGCCAGCTCATTTTGCAAATTATCGCTGAGATCGTATCCACGAAACCACGCCGCCAATTGGCCACCGCTGATGATTTCAAACAGAAGCAGAAAGGTGGCCAACATGGCGCCGGCGAAAAAAGCGCCGAAGCTTCGCCGCCGTGCCGGTTCCGGCAACGATGCGCCATTGTCGAGGGAGAACAGCAGCAGGGTGCCAAAGCCGAGAAGACTAGCGGCGCCTTCCACGGCCGCCTTGGTCTGAATGGCCCAGGTGGCTGAGGCCAAGGCCCACAAGGCCAAGGCCATGATCAACAAAACAGCCGGTTGTCGCCACTGCGGGACAACGCGAAACCACAGGCATTCGGCCAATCGGGCGAGCGCACAGACCGCCAGGGTGATGACCAGGGCATGGGGCAGGTAAAGGGCGAATGCCGGGGCCAGGAACAGCGCCAAAGGCGTGGTCCAGGCTGACCAGGGCGTGGGCGCGGCTGCCGTCGCCATTATTCCAGACGTTTCAGACGGGCGATGAAAAAGGCATCCATGCCGCCTTTTTCCGCCAGATAATGCGGCAGGGTGCGCACTTCGCCGGCAGGGGTCAGGATCATCTCCAGGCCGGGCACTTCAGTGGCGAGGATGGGGTCGCGACAGATCGAGGCGCCGCTGTCCAGCAGACGGGTGATTTGCGCCTCGCCTTCTTGCGGCTCCAGCGAACAGACGCAATAGACCAGGGTGCCGCCGGGTTTGACCATGGAAACCGCCGCTTTTAGCAAGGCATGCTGCTGATCGGCCAGGTAAGCCACGTCGCCGGGGCCTTTGAGATGAACACCGTCGGGGTGACGGCGCAGCGTGCCGGTGGCCGTGCACGGCGCATCCAGCAGAACCGCGTCGAACAATGCGGGCGGAATCCAGCCGGCGACGTCGGTTTCGACGATGGTGGCGGCCAATTTCAGGCGTTCCAGGTTGCGGCGAAAACGCAGCATGCGCTTGGCCGAGCGATCCACCGCGGTAACCTCGGCCCCGGCCACTGCCAATTGCAATGCCTTGCCGCCCGGCGCCGCGCACAGATCGGCCACCTGCTTGCCTTTCAACGATCCCATCAGCTTGGCCGGCAATGATGCGGCCAGATCCTGCACCCACCACGCCCCTTCGGCGAAGCCGGGCAATTGGGTGACGTCGCCGCCGCCATGGCGGCGCAAGGTGCCGGTGGGCAGAATTTCCGCCTCAAGTCGTTCCGCCCACAAGGTCGGGTCACCGGCGACAGTGATGTCGACCGGCGCTTCCACCTGATGGGCGGCAGCGATGTGGCGGGCCAGATCCTCGCCATAGGTGGCGCGCCAGGATTGCCACAGCCAGGACGGCGTATTGAGCGGCGCCGCATCCTGTTCGGCCACCCAGGCGCGGCCTTCACGGTCGAGCCGGCGCAGGACGGCGTTGATCAGCTTGGCGAAGCCGGCCAATTGGGAATTCTTGGCCAGGTCGACGGTGGTGGAAATGGCGGCGTGCGGCGGGGTGTCGAGGAACAGCAATTGCGCCGCCCCCAGCCGCAGCATGTTGCGGACGCGGATGGCCTTGACCGGCAAGTCGCGTTCCAGGCAGCGGCCGATGACCTGATCTATTTGCCCCAGGCGGCGTAAGATGGTGGCGACCAGCAGGCGGACGAAGGCGCGGTCGCGGTCGGCCAACTTGGACAGACGGGGTTCACTGTCCAGGCTTTCGTCCAGCAGACGCTTTTGCGCCAGCACGGAATCGAGCAGGTCAAGGACGATGGAGCGGGGGTCGAGGGGGGGTGTGCGAGCCATGCCCCTTCCCTTACATCATCCCCGCGCAAGAATCCATTATCCCCACGGCCCTTTGTTCGCGGGCGGAGGCGGATTCCCCCACGGCCCCGGGCCGCGGCCCGTGCTCTGTTGCTGATCGGCCCGGGCATCCCAGGTCATGCCGGCCTGGGCGGCCATGGCGCGCAGGGCGGCGACGCGGTTGGTCATGTTGGGATGGGTGGAAAACAGGTTGTCCATGCCGCGGCCGGATAGCGGATTGACGATGAACAGATGGGCGGTGGCCGGGTTATGTTCGGCCGCGCGGTTGGGGATGACATGGGCGGCCTGTTCCAGCCGTTCCAGCGCATTGGCCAGCCATAACGGATTGCCGCAGATGCGGGCGCCCTCGGCATCGGCGGCGTATTCGCGCGTTCGCGAAATGGCCATCTGCACCACCATGGCGGCCAGGGGGGCGATGATGGCGACCAAGATCCCGCCGATCATGCCCAGACCGTTGCCGCCGCCTTCCTGGTCGTTGCGAGAGCTGCCGCCAAAGAACATGGCGAAATTGGCGATCATACCGATGGCGCCGGCGATGGTGGCGGTAATGGTCATGATCAGGGTGTCGCGGTTCTTCACATGGGCGAGTTCATGGGCCATGACGCCTTCGACCTCTTGTGGCGACAGCCGATCAAGCAGGCCGGTGGTGGCGGCGACCGAGGCGTGTTCCGGGTCGCGGCCGGTGGCGAAGGCGTTGGGCTGTTCCGATTGGATGATGAAGACCTTGGGCATGGGCATGCCGGCCCGCGTGGTCAAACGCTCGACGATGGTCACCAGACCGGGGGCGGAATGGCGATCAACCTGTTGGGCGCCGTACATGGACAGCACCATCTTGTCGGAATTCCAATAGGCGAAGGCGTTCATGCCCAGGGCTATGACCAGGGCGATCATCATGCCGCCTTGGCCACCGATCAAGGCGCCAAGCGCCAGGAACAGACCGGTCATGGCGGCGAGCAAAAGCGCGGTGCGGGCATAGGACATGGCTTAACCTCGAAAGGCAGGGCAAACATTGAACATGAATTGAATAAGCGGGGATGGCGCTTTATTCAAGGTGCCGTCGGGGCGAGAAATTCAGCCAGGGCTTCGCCGGCTAGGTGTGCGGTCCCAATCAGGTGTGGTCGTGGGATATCACCAAGCTCAAGGGGCCAGCAGTTCTAATTTTGGAACGAAAGGGGATTCCCAAAGCGTCGAAAGTCTGACTCAATCTGTGGTGTGGAGCGGC
>NZ_JAGTUF010000028.1 GCF_018224925.1 Magnetospirillum sulfuroxidans
GCCCGTCTGGTCTGCCTTGACCCGGATTTTGACGTTGTAATCAATGACGCGCTTGACGGCGACAAGGACTTTCATGGATTAAAGCTCCTTCGCTTGCTGGCGCAGCATGAATTTCTGAATTTTACCGGTGCTGGTCTTGGGCAGCGGACCGAAAACGATGGTGCGCGGTGTCTTGAACCCGGCCATGTGCGCCTTGCAAAAAGCAATAATGTCTTCTTCGGTGCAGGTGGCGGTTTCTTTCAGACTGACGAAAGCGCACGGGGTTTCACCCCATTTTTCGTCCGGTCGCGCCACCACGGCGGCCTCCATCACGTCGGGATGTTTGTAAAGAACGTCCTCGACCTCAATGGAAGAGATGTTCTCGCCACCCGAGATGATGATGTCCTTGGAACGATCCTTGATCTCCACATAACCATCGGCATGCCACACGGCCAGATCGCCGGTATGGAACCAGCCCCCCTCGAAGCTTTCCACCGTCGCCTTGGGGTTCTTCAGATAGCCCTTCATGACGTTGTTGCCGCGCATGAAGATTTCACCCATGGTCATGCCGTCCTTGGGGCACGGTTCCAGGCTCATGGGATCAGCGACCATCACCGCTTCCAGCATGGGGCCGCGCACGCCCTGACGGGCCTTGATCTTGGCCTTGTCGTCGATGGACAGGTCTTTCCACTTGTCGTGCCAGACGCATTGAATGACCGGGCCATAGACTTCGGTCAGGCCATAGACGTGGGTGACTTCCCAGCCCATGCGCTCCATGCCGGCGATGACGGCAGCCGGCGGGGCGGCGCCGGCGGTCATCACCTTGACCGGCTGGCTGATGCCCTCTTTCAACGCGGCCGGGGCGTTGTTGATCATGTTCAGCACGATGGGAGCGCCGCAGAAATAGCCGACATTTTCCGACCGGATCAGTTCCAGGATCGGCTCGACGCGGACATGCCGCAGACAGACGCTGGTGCCGGCGGCGGCGGCCATGGTCCAGGGGAAGCACCAGCCGTTGCAATGGAACATGGGCAGGGTCCACAGATAGACCGGACCATCGGGCAAATTCCAGCCCAAGGCATTGGACACCGCGTTCAGATAGGCGCCGCGATGATGATAGACCACGCCCTTGGGATTGCCGGTGGTGCCCGAGGTGTAATTGAGCGCGATGGCGTCCCATTCGTCGGTGGGCATGGTCCAGGGGTGTTCGCTGTCGGCCAGCAGGTCTTCGTAGGTGGCTTCGCCAATCAGTTCGCCGCCCACATAGGTGGGATCGTCGATATCGAACACCGGAATCTTGACCGCCAAGCCTTCCAGCGCCTTCTTGGCGACCTTGGAAAACTCGCGGTCGACGATCAGCATCTTGGCTTCGCCGTGCTGAAGGATGAAGGTGATGGCCTCGGCATCCAGACGGGTGTTGATGGCGTTCAAGACGGCGCCGGCCAAGGGGATGGCAAAGTGGCCTTCAAACAATTCCGGGGTATTGGCGGCCAGCATGGCGACGGTGTCGCCCTTGCCGATGCCACGGGCGGCAAGGCCGGCGGCCAGACGGCGCACGCGCACCAGGGTCTCGCCCCACGTGCGGCGGACCGGGCCATGAATGACGGCGACGCGATCGGGCCACACCGAAGCGGTGCGCTCCAGAAAGGTCAGCGGCGTCAACGCGATGAAATTCGCGGCGTTCTTGTCCAGATCCTGATCATACATGTTGGCGGCCATGGCCTATTTCTCCCTAAGGCTTTATCGCGAGCCTGCGGCTGATTACAGCGTTGCCAAGGGGTCTAACAGTCCAGCTTTTCCCAAGTTTCTCAGGATTGTGACGAATTGTATCCGTGCGAAAAACAAAGGCCGGGCCGCAGACCCTCAAGGCGGTGAAAGCAAAAGGACGGCGAGATTAGCAGATCGCCGCCGCCGATGGCGTGGCAAAACCAATCGTGTTTATTCGCCCGACAGCCACGCCACCTCGGCGGTGAACAAATAGCCGGCGCCGTAGACGGTCTTGATCAGACGCGGCGCCTTGACGTCGCGTTCGATCTTTTTGCGAATGCGCGAGATGCGGACGTCGATGGAACGGTCATAGGGAAAGTCATCCCGCTCGCAATCAGCGCCTTGCAATTGTTCCCGCGACAGCACCCGCTTGGGCGAACGCAGCAAGGCCAGCAGCAGGCAGGATTCCGCCGCCGTCAGACTTTCCTGGTGACCGTCATCGGCGACCAGGGTCAGATTGCCGGGATCAAACACCCAATCGCCAAAGCGGGCGCGTTGGCTGTCGGTGACCAAAGCGGCCCCGGCCAGTTGTTCGCGCCGACGAATCACCGAATTGATGCGCGCGACCAGTTCGCGCGGTTCGAACGGCTTGACGATGTAATCGTCGGCCCCCAGTTCCAACCCCAGCACCCGATCGGAAACACCGCCGCGTCCGGTCAGGATGATGACGCCAAAGCGGACGTCGCCCCACAATTCGCGCACCAATGTCAGCCCGTCCATATCGGGCAGGCCAAGGTCAACCAGACACAGTTCAGGGGGTTGCCGGCGAATCGCCGCCCGCGCGTCACGACCAGAGCCGAAGGTCTGCACCTCATAGCCATAGCCTTCCAGCACGGTACGCACCAGATTGCGGATGTCGGCATCGTCCTCGATCAGATACAGCAGCTTCCTGGCGCCCAACCCGGCCCTCGTCAATTTCTTATGGTGGAGCCCGACCGCCCGATGGCGTCGATCAGGTCCTGCTTTTCCCATGGTTTGGCCAACACTACCAGATCGGATTGGTCCTCGCTTCCCTCAAACGAGAATCCACTGATCAGAACAACGCAAATTTCCGGCCGTGTCGCCTTGATCTTGTGCGCAAGATCAACCCCAGATAGTCCAGGCATGACGATGTCAGATATTACTAAGTGTAAATCTTCTATTTGCTCGACCAAGATGGCGGCTTCGTCACCACTTTCGGCTTCCACCACCGAAAAGCCCAATTCCATCAATTGCCGGCGCATGATCTGTCGCACATCCTCGTTGTCTTCGGCCACCAAGGCCAGACGACCGGGCCAGCGCCGTTCGGAATCGGCGGCGGCAATCGCCTCGGGTTGCGGCACCGGTTCGGCGCGGGGCAGCAAAATGGTGATCGCGGCCCCCGCGCCCGCACGGCTGTCGATGCGGATATATCCATGCGATTGCTTGACGAAGCCATAAACCATGGACAGGCCCAGGCCCGAGCCCTGTTCCTTGGTGGTGAAGAACGGCTCGAAGGCGCGCGGCAAGGCATCGGCGTCAAAGCCCAAGCCGCCATCGGCAACAACGATTTCCAGATAATCGTCGGCGGGGGCCATTTCATCGAACATGGCCGGCTCGGCAATGGTGCGGATCCGGGCGCCGATATCCAAGCGGCCGCCGCCGGGCATGGCGTCGCGGGCGTTCAGCACCAGATTGACCAAAGCGTTTTCCAACTGGTTCTGATCAGCGATGGCCCAGCACGGCACATCTTCGGGCGGCAAGGTCATGTCGATGGAACTGGGCAGCGAGCGGCGCAGCAAGACCGCCATTTCCCGAATCAGCGCCCCCACATCCACCGGCTGCGGCTTGAGCGGCTGACGACGGGAAAAAGCCAGCAAGCGGCTGGTGATGTCGGCGCCGCGTCGCCCCGCGCGCTGGGCGGGCTCCAAAAACTCGTCCAGGCCCTCGACGGCGCCGTAACGGTCGCGAGCGGCGGCCAAATTGCCGATGATGATGGACAGCAGGTTGTTGAAATCATGGGCCAGCCCGCCGGAAAGCTGCCCGACCGCATTCAAGCGCTGAGCTTCCATCAGCCGCTTTTCCGTATCCTTTTCGTCGGTCACATCAAGCGACAGCACGAACATGCCCTGAACCGCCCCCTCGGGACCGATTTCAGGAATGAGGGTGCTTTTGGTGATCATGGTGCGTGGAGCGGGAAAGACATATTCGAACGCGCTTTGCACCCCGGCAAAGGTTTGCGCCAAATAAGGGGCGATATGGCCATGGGCGTGACGGCCCAGAACCTCGGCCAGGAAGCGGCCGACCACCGCGCCCTTGTCGCGCTGAACCAGATCAGCCCAACGCCGATTGGCGAAACGGATACGCTGATCACGGTCCAAATAAGCGATGGCGGCTGGAATGGCGTCAAGGATCAGCCGTTGGCGGGCCTCGGTATCGGCCAAGGCGGCCTGGGCCCGGTCTTGCAATTCCACCGCCTGCAACAAGCGGCGATTGCTGTCTTCCAATTCGGCGGTACGGTGCCGCACCCGGCTGTCCAAGGTGGCGATATTGTCCCGCACCCGTTGGATCATGCCATCGAAACCGGCGGCTAAAATCCCGATTTCGTCATCTCGGACAATGCCGGTCTGAGCCGACAGATCGCCGGCGCTGACCAGGGCCGCGGTATCGGCCAACCGGCGCAGCGGCTCGACCAGACGCCGCGCCGCCAGCCAGGCCAGACCGATGCCGATGACCAGGATGGCCAGCGCCACCATCATGATCCGATTGGACAATTCCACCGCCGATTTGCGCAGATCCTCAACATAGACCGACGAAGCGATATACCAGTCGAAGCCGGCGAAATGGCGGACCCAGGAAATCTTCTGATAGGCGTAATTGCCCGGATCCTCGGGCTTGTCCCACAGATAATAGACCGGCTTGCCGCTATCCGCCGCCGCCTTCAGTTCGTCGGCGATGGAATGACCGGACATGGGATTGTTCAACGCCGAGAACTCGGTGCCCTCGATATTGGTATTGGGGTGGATGATCATGTTATTGCGGGCGTCGAAGATATAGACGTAGCCGGTGGCGTTAATGCGGATGGCGCGCAACACTTGGCGCAAATCCTCCACCGCTTCGCTCATGCGCTTGGCGACCTCGGCGTCGATATCGGCCAGATAGGCCCCGGTCCCCACCACCAGCCGGTGCCGGGGCAAGTCCTTGAAATAAGAAATCTTCTGATCGGTCAGCGCCGTGCTTTGCCCCTTGGGCCGCGCCCACGGATAGGTGTGAAAGCCCTCGCCCCAGGCGCGCGCCGTCGAGATGATCACCGGGATGATGGTGTTGCCGGATTGATCCCGGAAATCGGCGGCGTTGCGGCCCTGGAAATAGGGATCGGGATGGGACAGCAAATTGGAATAATAATCGGTGACCCAGATGTAATCGTCATTGCCGTACTTCATCGCCCGCAGGCCTTCGAACACCAGCCGCCGCGCCTCGGCATCACTCATCTCGCCGCGATCGCGCTGCCCGAACACCCAGTCGATGTAAGCGATGGCCAAAGTGACCACGTTGCGCAATTGCTGCTTATAAGACTTTTCCGTCTCGCTGCGCTGTTCCTCCAATCCGCCCTTGATCTTGGCGGCCATGGTGAAAACGTTTTCCAAAATGGCGCCGCTGGCGTTCAGTTCGATCTCATAGGCCTTTTGTTCGACCAGCGGCACCACCAGCAGATAGACGGCGGCCGAAAACAGGCCGACGACGATCAGCATGGTGGAAAACAGGCGATGAAACAGGCGCGAGCGGATCATGGCCCATTATTATCCACAGCCATCGACTTACACAAGAAGCAGAAGAGAGCGGTGGAAATGTAACCAAATGTGAAGAACAATAATTATCGACATAAAGTATCATATAGAAAGACTAAGTCGCCGACGTAGATCATTAATAATGAATATTCTGATTGCCGATGACAAGTTCCCCCCCCTGTCGGCGTCAATCATACTGATGATCTGATTGATGGAGATACCATCACGATCAGATATCTGCTTCAGCTCATCCCAGAATTCTGGCTCAAGTGAGACTGAACTGGCGTGACCAGCAATGATGATGGAGTGTTTTTTCAGCATTTGATGACACTTTTAAGAAGCAATTCAAAGAAATAGGGATGTTTTCATAATTATGTAAATAGAACCGCATGACAACCCTACTGTATCATATTTCCCAAGGGGATAGGGACCTCCTACCCCAAACCTCCGGTCGATTGAGGATGCGCACATCGCATTCTACACTTACAACCGGAAATAAAGAACAGGACTTAGGGAGGACAGAAATGGAATCCGCGCCCATCCCGGTACGCCTGACCCTGACCGAAAGCACCGCCGCCGCCCTGGCCGAGGCCGCCGATGATTTGTGCGCCGCCAGCGATACCGATCACTTCCTGGCCGCCTTGGACGGAAATCACCGCCTGTGGCTGACCTTGACCCGGATCGCCACCGCCAAATCGTGGCAAAATCCCAATCGCCACCTCGCCGATTTTGTTGTCTCGGCCTCGCGCACCGCTGGCCGCGGCCTGTCGGACGAGCGCCTGGAAACCTTGGTCGAAATCAACCGCGAGGTCTGCCAACGCCTGACTAGCGGCCGTTCGCTCACCCCCATCCGGCAGCGGGCGAAATTGGCGTGGCAGGAACGCGGCCGCCCCTATGGGGTCCCGCTGGAACGGTGGTTGATCGCCGAAATGGAACGCCAAGCCAAGGCCGCGCATTAACCCGCCGCGCCGGTACTGATACATGGCGCGATATTCTAAAGCGCCGAGCGTTAAATCGGAAGCACCTGTAGGATTGCTTCGCAAATGGGCTATCGCCCAAACCCATCCGGGGTGAACCCCGGTCCCCTTTTATTTTATTGATTAAAAAAAGGTGGTCTGGGGTTCAACCCCAGGCTGGGCCGGGGCGGCAGCCCCGTCACGAAGTGATCCTGATTTAACGCTCGGTGCTCTAAACCTTGGGCAACAATGCCCCTTGACAGGCCTTGACCATGGACAGCCAATCCTGGGCCAAACCATCGATTTCCGCCGTCCATTCATCGCCCACCGTCAACAGATCAGGCGGCGGCAACGGCATATAGGCTTCGGCGGTGCCGCTTTCGCGGTGGATGGTCATGCCCAGCTTGCGGGCCAAGGCGATCATCGAGCGATTGTCCGACTGGCATAAGGTATAAAGCTTTTCCGCCCGCCGGTTCCGGGTCCAGCGCACGGCGCGACGGATCAGTTCGGCGCCGACGCCACGGGCGCGATGGCTGGTCTCGACGCTGATGCCGACTTCGGCCACAGCCCCGGAAAAAGCCACATGGGCGGCGCCGACCAGCACATCATCATGAAAACAGCCGAGCAAAAGATCATCGGCGGCGATGCCGGCGACGTATTTGTCGATCCATTCGTCATTGACACGGGAATGAGCGAAGCGAAAGCTGCGATCCGCCGGGGCCAGGCGCTTCAAATGTTCCGAGAACAGATGGCGCTCCTCAACAAGAAGCTTACGGTGCAGCATAGTGGATACTCCGGTTCATCCTCCCTGACATTATTTAGCAGAACTTTATTGTGCACCGCAACATAAATTTGGTCATACCGGTTCCGCGTCATCGTGGATCTTCAATATTTCACCACTTTTGCCGTCCACTTCCATGAGTTGCACCGGATAGCCCCATAGATTAGCTAAATGCTTGAGGGTATGGGCGGCCTGCCTTTCGTCGAGAAAAACGTCGTTTGCAACCCGATGGTGTACGATCAGGCGGCGATCCCCGGTCAAATCCACATCGTGGATCTGAATATCGGCTTCCAATGCGCCGATATCGTAGCTGCGAGCCAAGGTTTGGCGGACCCGACGATAGCCGCGCTCGTCGTGAATCGACTTGACCACCATATCGTCGTCCTCGGCCTCGTCGTGCAGGTGGAACAGCCGCAGCTTGCGCATGATTGCCGGCGACAGGAATTGCAAGATGAAGCTTTCGTCGCGGTAATCGGCCCAGGCGTGACGCAGCGTCGCCCACGGATCGTTGTTGCCGGCGAAATCGGGGAACCAGACGCGGTCTTCGTCCGTCGGCGTGGTGCAGACGCGGTGAATATCTTGCATCATGGCAAAACCCAGAGCATAGGGATTGAGACCCGAATAGCGCGGATCGTCAAAGCCGGGCTGGAACACCACGTTGGTGTGCGAATGCAGGATTTCCAGCAAGGCGCCGTCGTCGATATACCCTAATTCATGCAGGCGGTTGGCGATGGTGTAATGAACCATGGTGGCGCAGCCTTCGTTCATCACCTTGGTCTGCTTTTGCGGATAAAAATATTGGGCGATGTTGCGGACGATCCGCAGGATTTCGCGTTGCCACGGGGCCAGGACCGGCGCCGATTTTTCCAAGAAATACAGCAGGTTTTCTTCGGGCAGCCCCAACAGACGCTTGCGTTCGCTAATCTCTTCGTCTTCGCGCAGACCGGCGGCGGCACTGGGCACGGTGCGCCACAGATCGTTGTAATTCTGCTGGAACCAATCCTCGCGCTCTTTCTCGCGGCGCTTGTCCTCGGCCAGATCGAACGGGCGTTTGCGCGGATATTTGTGTACGCCATGGCTCATCAGCGCATGGGCGGCGTCCAAGACCCGCTCGACCGCCCGGTGTCCGTGGCGTTCCTCGGCATGCAGGATATAGCCCTTGGCGAATTCCAGATAATCCAAGATGCCCTTGGCGTCGGTCCATTGCCGGAACAGCGCGTTATTCTTGAAGAAATGATTGTGGCCGAAGGCGGCGTGGGCGATCACCAGGGTCTGCATGGCCATGGAATTTTCTTCCATGACATAGGAAATGCACGGGCTGGAATTGATGACGATCTCATAGGCCAGCCCGCGCATGCCCTTGCGGTACAGACTTTCATCGGCGGCGAAATGCTTGCCAAAGGACCAATGCTTGTACATCAACGGCATGCCAACCGAGGAATAGGCATCCAGCATTTGCTCGGCGGTGATCACTTCGATCTGGTTGGGATAAGTGTCCAAGCCCAATTCGCCATGGGCGATATCGGCAATGACGTCATGGACCCGTTGCAGCTTGTCGAAATTCCAGTCAGCGCCGGTGAACAGCAGCTTGGCGTGGGGATCAGGTTTGCGCATGGCCCCCCTCCTTGGCGAATAATTCGCGAAAGACCGGGAAAATCTGCGCCCGATTCCGCACCTTGCGCATGGCCATATTGGCCCCGGCGGCAAGCACGTCCTTATAGGTCCGCCACAGATCGGTCTCGCGCCCCAGCCAATCCTTGTACTCGGCTCCGACCTCGATATAGGCGAAATACTGGCACGCCGGCAGGATCGACCGGGTCAGCAACGCCACGGTGGCCGGATTGTCGGACGAGGTGTTATCGCCATCCGAGGCTTGCGCCGCATAGATGTTCCAATCGGCGGGGGAATAACGCGCCTTGACGATCTTGGCCATCTCGGCCAGGGCGGTGGAGACCACGGTGCCGCCGGTTTCGGTGGAATAAAAAAACGTCTGCTCGTCCACTTCCTTGGCCTGATGAGTATGGCGGATGAAGACGATGTCCACATGGGTGTAGCGCCGGGTCAGGAACAAATAAAGCAGCATATAGAACCGCTTGGCCAAATCCTTCATATGCTCGGTCATCGACCCGGACACGTCCATCAGGCAGAACATCACCGCCTGGGAAATGGGTTTGGGCACCGCTTGGAAGCGGTTGTAGCGCACATCGACCGGATCGATATAGGGCACCCGCCGCGCCTTGGTCAGTTGCGTTTCCAGTTCGACGCGCAATTGCGACAGCATCTCGGGATTGTCGCCGCTTTCTTCCAACGCGGCGATGGCGGCCTGCAACGCGGCGATTTCCGCCGGCCTTGGCCGCTTCAACGCGATCCGCCGCGACAACGAATTGCGCATAGTGCGGACAAGATTGAGGTTAGAGGGCGAACCGGTCACCGACAGGCCGGCGCGGGAAAAGGTCATGGATTCGCTTTGTCTCAGATTCTTCTTGTCCATATCGGGCAGTTCCAGATCCTCCAAGAACAGATCCAGGAACTCGTCACGCGACAAGACGAAGTGAAAGCCATCCTCGCCACCGCCATCGGGCGATCCCTGCCCGCCTGCCGCTCCGTTTTGCTTGGGCGGTTTGGCGATGGTGTCGCCGGAAACGAAATCCTTGTTGCCGGGAACCACGTAATCACGCGTTCCGCCCTCCGCCGCCCGGCGGAAAGACGGCTCGCGCAAATCATCCATGGGGATGGAGATGCCCTCGCCGCCGTCGATATCGGTGATCGAGCGGCCGCTGGAGGCCTCGCGCACCGCCTTGCGGATCTGCTCGCGCGCTCGGCGCAAAAAGCGCTGGCGGTTGGCCAGGCTTTTTCCCTTGGGATTGAGACGGCGGTCGATGATGTTCATGGTCTTAGCCCGCCTGCTTGACCCGCATGTACCATTCCACCAAGCGGCGGACCTGGCGCTCGGTGTAACCGCGGCTCATCATCCGTTCGACGAATTCATGATGCTTTTTCTCGCTGTCCGAATCCTTCTTGGTGCCGAAGCTGATCACCGGCAGCAAATCCTCGACTTGGCTGAACATGCGCCGTTCGATCACCTCGCGGATTTTCTCGTACGAGGTCCAAGACGGATTACGGCCCTTGTTATTGGCCCGCGCCCGCAAGGAGAACTTGACGACCTCGTTGCGGAAATCCTTGGGATTGGCGATGCCCGCCGGCTTTTCGATTTTCGATAATTCCTGGTTCAGCAGCTCGCGATTGAGCAACTGACCGGTATCGGGGTCCTTGAAATCCTGATCCTCTATCCAAGCATCGGCATAATCGACATAGCGGTCAAACAGGTTCTGGCCGTAATCGTGATAGCTTTCAAGATAGGCTTTTTGGATTTCATTGCCGATGAATTCCGCATAACGCTGAGCCAGTTCGGACTTAATAAACTCGACGTACTTTTTTTCCGTGTCTTCGGGGAATTGTTCGCGCCGGATACTTTGCTCGAGGACATACATCAGATGCACCGGATCGGCGGCCACTTCCGAGGTGTCGTAATTGAAAGTCGATGACAGCACCTTGAAGGCGAAGCGGGTGGAGATGCCGTCCATGCCTTCGTCAACACCGGCGCTATCCTTGTATTCCTGCATCGGCTTGGCCTTGGGATCGGTCTCCTTGATGCTTTCGCCGTCATAGACCCGCATCTTCGAATACAGGTTGGAATTCTCGTGCTCCTTCAGCCGCGACAACACGGTGAAGCGGGCCAGCATTTCCAAGGTGGCCGGCGCGCAGGGCGCCGCCGCCAATTCCGAGGTGCGGATCAGCTTGTCATAGATGCGTTGTTCCTCGGTGACCCGCAGGCAATAGGGCACCTTGATCACACAGATGCGGTCGATAAAGGCTTCGTTGTTCTTGTTGTTCTTGAAGGTCTGCCATTCCGCTTCGTTGGAATGGGCCAAGATGATGCCCTGGAACGGCATGGCGCCGATATTTTCCGAACCGGCGTAATTGCCTTCCTGGGTCGCCGTCAGCAGCGGATGCAACATCTTGATCGGCGCCTTGAACATCTCGACGAATTCAAGCAAGCCTTGGGTACAGCGGTTCAGGCCGCCGGAATGGGAATAGGCATCGGGGTCGTTCTGGCCGAACATCTCCAGCTTGCGGATATCGACCTTGCCGACCAGGGTCGAGATGTCTTGATTGTTCTCGTCACCCGGCTCGCATTTGGCGACACCGATCTGGCGCAGCCGCGACGGATAGACCTTGACCACCTTGAAGCGGGAAATATCGCCGCCGAATTCATCCAGGCGCTTGACCGCCCACGGGCTCATCACTCCCGGCAGGCGGCGTTTGGCGATGCCGTATTTTTCCTCGAGCGCGGCCCCCATGGTTTCCGGATCGAACAGCCCCAGCGGGCTTTCGAACAAGGGCGAGACTTCCTTGCCCGCTTTCAGCACATAGATAGGCGTGACCTCGACCAAGGCTTTCAGGCGCTCGGCCAGGGATGATTTGCCGCCGCCGACCGGGCCGAGCAAATACAAAATCTGCTTTCTTTCCTCTAACCCTTGGGCGGCATGACGGAAATATCCAACGATGCGTTCGATGGTTTCTTCCATGCCGTAGAATTCGGCGAAGGCGGGATAAACCTTGATGGTCCGGTTCATGAACACCCGGCTGAGCCGGGAATCCTTGGCGGTGTCGATAATGGTCGGCTCGCCGATGGCGGCAATCATCCGCTCGGCGGAAGATGCATACATCAGCGGGTCGGCGCGACAGCCGTCCAAATACTCGGACAGACTCATCTCGGTTTCTTTGCGACCCTCGTAGGATCTGGCGTATTGAATGAAAATGTCGTCGGCGGCGGGCATGGCGCTCTCCCTTCGCGGGCGCCGGCATCTGCCGGCAAACTGGGCTCTGTTGTTCACGTGGGGATGGCCACGCCAAAGAAAAAGGGTGGACTGAACATCCATTGCGGTTTTAAGTCACCATCCGCTGCATGCGAGGCATGACGGAATGTTGAATCAATATTAAACAGCATTAACCAAACATTTAAACCTCTCCTTCGGCGCGAAGGTTTTCATCCGCCCCACTTAAGAGTAGTCTGTGGCCGCGCCGAACCTGGGAATTGCTGCATGAGCCTGACGTCTTTGATGGCCGAACGTGTTTCCCAAGGCCGCCCGGTCCGGATCGGATTGATCGGCGCCGGCAAGTTCGCCAGCCTGTTCCTGGCTCAGGCTCGCCACCAGCCAGCCCTGCACGTGGTCGCCATCGCCGATGAAAACGGTGAACGCGCCCATACCGCCCTGGCCCTGGCGGCTTGGCCGCCAGCCAAGGCGGTGGCCCGCTCGGTTGCCGATGCGTTGCAAAGCGGCGGCACCTGGGTCGGCTGCGACCCCATGGCGCTTTTCGAGCACAGCGGTCTGGACGTGGTCATCGAGGCCAGCGGTTCGGCGACAGCCGCCGCCGCCCATGCCGTCGCCGCCCTGGACAATGGCATCCATGTGATCATGGCCAGCATCGAGGCCGATGCTCTGGTCGGCCCCTTTCTTGCCCAACGGGCCAAGCAAAACGGTCTGATCTATTCCTTGGCCTATGGCGATCAGCCGGCGCTGATTTGTGAACTGGTCGATTGGGCGCGGGCCTGCGGCTTCGAAATCGCCGCCGCCGGCCGGGGTATCGCCTGGATGCCCGGACACCATTCCATCACGCCGCACACCGTGTGGCCGCATCTGGGCCTGAGTTCGGCGCAAGCCAAGGCCAAGGATCTGGACCCGTACAGCGCCACCGCCACCCTGGATGGCACCCGGGCGGCGCTGGAACTGGCCTCGACCGCCAATGCCACCGGCTTGACGCCGGCAGCGACCGGGCTGAACTTCCCCCCCTGCGGCACCCACGACCTGCCCCATATCTTCCGCCCATCCGAGGCGGGCGGCCGCCTGCCGCATCTGGGCATGGTCGAAGCCGCCTCGTGTTTGGAAACCGATGGCCGTGCCGTCGTCGGCGGCTTGCGCTGGGGGGTCTTCGTCACCTTCACCACCCCGGCCGCCCATGCCGCCTTGTCATTTGCCGAATACGGCCTGCTGACCGACGACAGCGGCAATTACGCCGCCCGCTGGCGCCCTCACCGCCTGGCCGGACTGGAAGCGGCCGTGTCGGTGGGCGCGGTCTGCCTGCGCGGCGAACATACCGGCTGCCCCCGTGCCCATGTCGCCGACGTCGCCACCATCGCCAAGCGCGACCTTAAAGCCGCCGAGGAATTGGACGGCATCGGCGGTCATACCGTCCGCGGCCAGCTGATGCCGGCGGCACAAGCCCGCGTCGCCGATATCTTGCCGATTTCCCTGGCGCGGGGGGCGGTCCTGCGCCGCCCCATCGCCGCCGGCCAGCCCATCGCCCTCAGCGACGTCATCTTGCCGGCTCAGGTCGACCCTCTGCTCGACATGCGCCGGCAGATGGCGTCCTGAGCATCCCCGGCCTAAAACGCTTCTTCCCAGTGACGTGACAGCCGTGTGGCGCAGTTGATCAGGCCGACCATGGAATAGGTCTGGGGGAAATTTCCCCACAATTCGCCGGTGCGCGGGTCAATGTCTTCCGACAGCAGGCCCAGCGGATTGCGCTTGTCCAGCACCTGCTCGAACAAGGCTCGGGCCTCGGCCTTGCGGCCGATTGCGGCCAGGGCGTCGATATACCAGAACACACAAATGACGAAGGCGGTCTTGGGCCGGCCAAAATCATCCTCGGCCACATAGCGATATAGAAAGTCGCCGGTCCGCAACGCCGCCGCCACCGCATCGACGGTAGCGGCGAACCGGGGATCGGCGGCGTCGAGAAAATCCACCTCGTGCAACAACAACAAGGTGGCATCCATGTCGGCGCCGTCGAAGGTGGAAACGAAGGTCCCCAATTCGGCATTCCAGGCGCGGTCACAGATGGCAGCGTGCAGGCGGTCGGCTTCGCGCCGCCAGAAAGTGGCGCGATCGCGCGAACCGATATGGCTGGCGATCTTGGCCAGACGATCGCAGGCGGCCCAGCACATCACCGCCGAGAATGTGTGCGCATGGGCGCTGGTGCGCAATTCCCACGGGCCGGCGTCGGGCTGATCGAACACGGCGATGGCCCGTTGCCCCAGGCGCTCTAATTGCTCGAACAAGGTGGCATCGCCGGGATGGGTCAGCCGACGGTCGAAGAACGCATGAGTCGAAGCCAGCACGATGCTGCCGTAAACGTCGTTTTGCACCTGCAAATGCGCCTGATTGCCCAACCGCACCGGTCCCAGGCCGCGATAGCCCTTCAAATGTTCGGCGACGGTCTCGTCGATGGAGGAATCGCGGGTTATGCCGTAGACCGGACGCAAGCCGTCCTCGCTGGCGCCTTCGACGATATCGCCGATAAAGCGGAGATAATCCTCCATCATCCGGGTGACGCCCAGACGGTTCAAGGCGTGGATGACGAAATAGGCGTCCCGCAACCAACAAAAGCGGTAATCCCAATTGCGTTGGGTGTCCGGCGCTTCGGGAATCGAGGTGGTCAATGCCGCGACGATGGCGCCGGTTTCCTCGAAATTGCAGATTTTCAAAGTGATGGCCGCCCGGATCACCGCGTCTTGCCACTCGAACGGAATCGACAACGACCGAACCCAAGAGCGCCAGTGCTCGACGGTCCGTTCATACAGATCGCGGGCGGTGGCTTCGATCCCCGCCTGCAAGCTTTCATCACTGCCCAAAATCATGTCAAAGGGGCGATCAAGCACGAACGAGCGTTCCTCGATCACATAGGAAATCGGGGCGCTGGTGGTCAGCCGCAAGGTCTGATCGGCCGAGACATAGCGCACATGGTTGCTGCCTCGGGTGATTTGCGGCACCACCCCGCCATTGCCGAAACGCGGCCGCAGCCGGACGCGGATGCGCGGCCGTCCTTGCAATGGCTGGATGCGGCGCACGATCATCGGCGGGCGGTAAATGCGCTCATACAGGGCGAAACGCGGGGTGAAATCGATGATTTCCACCAGACCGCCATGCCGGTCGGACAAGACGGTGCGCAAGATGGCCGAATTGGGCAGGTATTCTTGCTGGCTATGCACCTGATCGACCAGTTGCAGCGAAAACTCGCCATCGCCCCCCGAGCGATCGGCATCGTTGAGCAATGAGTTGAACACGGCGTCGCCATCAAGGCGGGGAAAGCAGCTCCAGACGATGCTGCCCTTGCCATCCACCAACGCACTGATGTTGCAATTGCCGATGATGCCGAGATCAAGATTGGCCATGAGCGTGTCCTCGCAGTTTCCGTTCCACTCCAGCCAGCCACCGCCGCACCGCCGTCGGCGAGGCGATCTTGCGGCTGGCGACACTGTCGATATTGCCGCCGACATGAATGGACCGCCCCCCCAGACGGTTGACGGCGGAAAATCCGCTTTCATCGGTGACGTCGTCACCAATGAACACCGGGCAGCGACCGGCAAAGGGCGGGCAGGTCATGAAACGGCTGATGGCGGCCCCTTTATCGGCATTGGCCGGCACCACCTCGATCACCGATTTGCCTTCCAGCACCCGTAAGGCCACCGGCGCCGCCGCCACCGCGTTATGAGCCAATCCGCGAACCTGAGCCGCCAGTTGCGGGGCGTCGCGGTAATGCAGGGCGACGGCCAGCGGTTTGCGCTCGACCAAGATACCCGGCAGGGTCTCTGCCCCGGCGGCCAAGGCGTGCAGTTCCGGCCCCACCGCCGCCGAAGCCTTGACCATACCGGCCCGGCGCCATTCCGCCCCATGACTGCCGGCGGCGTCGCCGCCACCGGGAAACAGCCAGTCGATATCGCTGAGGGTGCGGCCGCTGATCAGGGCCAAAGCCCCGCCCAAATGCGCCGTCAATGCCGCCAGCACGCCCGGCAATTCCGCCGGCACCACCACCAGATCGGGCTTGGCCGCCAAGTCCAGCAAGGTGCCGTCGATATCAAGAAATAAAGCCCAATTCTTCGCTTCAGCCATGACCGCCTCCGCCGGCTGCGGAAACGTGGACAATCTGGCGTTCAATCGCCCGGCGCTTGCGCATGCGCGCCGCATCCAACAACATCCGTCCGGCCCAATAGTGAATATTGTGTTCGCTGACCAGATCGCGCATCAGCTTCATTCGTTCGCGTCGCTGTTCCGGCGGCATCGACAACCCGCTGTGCAAGGCCTCGGCCATGGCGCGGATGTCATAGGGATTGACGATCAGCGCCTCCAACAGCTCCCGCGATGCCCCGGCAAAGGTGGACAGCACCAGAACGCCATCTTCGTCGTCACGGGCGGCGACGAATTCCTTGGCGACCAAATTCATGCCGTCATGCAGGCTGGAGACCATGCACAAATCGGCGGCGCGGAAAAGAGTAAGGACGTCTTCGGGTTCATGGTGGCGGGCAATCAAGACAATGGGGTGCCAGCCGTCGCGGCCGAAGCGTTCGTTGATTTCCCGCGCCAGGGTCTCGGCTTCTTCCTGGGTGATCTGATAGGCGGCCAAGCGCCCACGGGTGGGCGCGGCCACTTGCAGCAAGGTGAAGGAGCCGATCCAGTCGGGATGATGTTCCAACAGGCTTTGGACCGCCCGGAAGCGATCCGAGATCCCCTTGGTGTAATCGAAGCGTTCAACCCCCACCGCCAGCCGCACATGTGCGGGCAATCCATAGTGTTTCAGCACGTCTTCACGGCATTGGTTGACCGGCGGCTGCGTTGCCAGAGCGGCCGGCGGCCATTCGATGGAAATGGGATAGGGCCGGACCAGGGTCGTCCCCTCGGTTCCCCGCACCACCGAATGCTCACGGTCGATATGGCAGGCGAGGAAACGGTCCACCGATTCAAGAAAATTCAGGCAATGGAACTGGGTGTGAAAGCCCAGGATCGAACTGCCCAACAAGCCGGTAAGAATTTCCTCTTTCCACGGGCAGATGCTGAACATCTCGGGATTGGGCCAGGGAATATGCCAAAAGGTAATGATGGTCGCCTCGGGCAATTGCTCGCGCACCATCTGCGGCAACAAGGCGAAGTGATAATCTTGCACCAGCACCACCGGATTGGGGGTCTGCGCCTCTGCCACCACCGCGGCGGCGAACTTGCGATTGACCGCCACATATTGTTCCCAGTCGGAAGCGCGAAAGACCGGACGGACAAAAGCGATATGGCACAGCGGCCACATGCCTTCATTGGCCAATCCGTAATAATACCCGTCCTGTTCCTCGTCCGTCAGCCATACGCGGCGCAAGGTGTAATTGGGCGAATCGGGGGGAACCGGCAAATGGTCGCGCTCGTCCACCATCACCGTGTCGGCGCTGCCGCTGCCATGGGCGATCCAGGTGCCGCCGCAGGCCCGCATGATCGGCTCCAACGCCGTCACCAGACCGCTGGCCGGACGTTGCAGCACGACGCGACCGTCTTCCATGTTGTGGATATAGGGTTCGCGATTAGAGACCACCAGAACCTCGGCGTCGGGAAGCTCATCGCGCAACAAGCTGCGCAGGCTGTCCGGCCCCCAATCGACCCGGATGGCGTCGCTTAAAGTCCGAGGAACTTCCAGATTGCGCATCACCTTGCGCATCTCGTTCAAAAGCGGCGCGATTTCCGGCGCCACGGCCTTGCCCTCCCCCAGACCGGAAGCCGGGGCGGCAAAGCCGCTGCGCACCGCCCGGACCCAACCATGCAAGGTCACGCGGGCCACCACCACGGTGACGATGGCGGCGCCCAGCGACAAAAAGGCCAGAAAGGCGGCCAGATAATTCTCGGCGCTGGACGATCGCCGTTCGATGAAGCGCAAATCATGCAAGATGACCAGACGCCCCAGCGATTCCCCTTGCGCCATCAGTTCGAAACTGGCCGCCAGGACTGAACCGCTGGGCAAATGTTCGACGGTGAACGCGCTGCCTTGCGCAGCTTGCGGCGGGCATTTCAGGACCGCCGGCCAAGCGGCCGAACGGTTGATCAATTGCCCATCCACACCGCACAGGCCCAAAGCCAAGACTCGCTCGTCTTGGGCGATCCCGCGAAACAGGCGGTCAATTTGGCGAGATGACTTGGCCTGGGCCAAATCCATCACCGTTTCTTGAACCGAATTGAAAACCAGCCGCGAGCGCATTTCGACATCGGCCCGGAACCACCGCTCGATCAAGCCGCCGACCAACGGCGCCGCCAACCAGGCAATGGCGCCAAGAACCAGCAGCAACGGCAGTACGAACCGTATCGCCATGCGCATCAGAAAACCTCGTCCTCGCCATCCCAAACCCGGAAACGGCACAAAGACCCTGCCGGGACATATCAATGGTCACAGGAGGATGATCCCAGGTCAATCGAAAAAACCGATTAGACACATTTGTTTTTTAAATAAGAAATATCTCCGACTTAGGTCCATGCCATTCGTCATACTTATGAGCAAAAGACATATGGCCATAAGCTGGTAGGATGCCGACAAATATCACCTCGCACTCAATCGACAGCACAGGGAGCGTCATCATGTCCGCATGTTGTAACCATATTGGGAACAGCCTGTCCCGTCGCGGCTTCGTCAAGCTGGCGCTTGGCACTGGGGCGGCGCTATGGACGAATTTCAAACCCAGCTCGGTGTTCGCCGCCGGCAATACCGAAGCGTTGTTGTTGTCATGCATGGATTATCGGTTGGTCGACGATATCGTCCACTACATGGACGGACGCGGGCTGACCAATAAATACGACCACGTGGTTCTGGCCGGCGCCTCTCTCGGCGTCTTGCAGGACAAGAACGTGTCGTGGGGGCAGACCTTTTGGGATCATGTCGGCGTCGCCCTTGACCTGCACCACATTCACAAGATCATCGTCCTCGATCACCGCGATTGCGGCGCCTACAAAGTGTTCCTCGGCACCGATCTCGCCAAGGACCGCGCCGGCGAGTTCGAAGCCCACGCGATCAAATTGCGGGCGTTGAAAACCGCCATCGCCGGCAAGTTCCCCGGTCTTGAGGTCGAATTGCAGTTGATGGACCTGGACGGCAAGGTGGAACCGGTCACCTGAAAAAAGAAAACCCGCCGAAATCACTTTCGGCGGGTTTTGTCTTGTCACACTTCATCACCCCAGGGCGGGTCAGGCAAGACCTGAAACAGGTTGCGCAGGCCCTCGCCCCACAAATGCCCCAGATTTTGGAAATACGGATCGTCCTCGCCGATGGTGTGATGCATCCCGACCCTGAACGCGTCACGGTGATACACCAGCAGGTCGATGGGCAGACCCACCGTCAGATTGGAACGGATGGTCGAATTCAGCGACAACAGCGCGCATTTGGTCGCCGGCATCAAATCCATCTTACGGGTCACCACCCGATCGAGAATGGGTTTGCCGTATTTGGTCTCGCCGATCTGAATAAAGGGCGATTCCTCGCCGCATTCAATGAAATTACCGGCCGCGTAGATCATGAACAAACGCGGATTTTCGCCCTTGATCTGA
The DNA here is from genome assembly GCF_018224925.1 of Magnetospirillum sulfuroxidans. Lineage (GTDB taxonomy): Bacteria > Pseudomonadota > Alphaproteobacteria > Rhodospirillales > Magnetospirillaceae > Magnetospirillum > Magnetospirillum sulfuroxidans. The sequence goes on from NZ_JAGTUF010000028.1 coordinate 19,637, forward strand.
CCGCCGAAGATCAGCGACAGGGCAAAATCGGCGCCATGTTCTTTCAGGTGCTTGGCATCGTGGCTATGCACCTCGCGCACATAGGCGCCGACGACGCGGGCGGCGTCGAACATGGTCTCGGCCAGCAAGATGTTCTTTTTCGGATCCTCGGATTTGGTCCCCTGATCCAGCAACGTGGCGACGAACTGGGTCACCGCCAGATTGCCGGCCGACAACATCACCAGAACACGTTCGTCCGGTGCTTCCCACACCCGCATCTTGCGAAAGGTGGACACATGGTCCACCCCGGCATTGGTGCGCGAATCGGATGCGAACACCAGCCCCTGATCCAGGGACATGGCTAAACAATAGGTCATGACGGCCCCCCAGCCTTACGCATTCATCAAAAAGTCTTCGTGCAGACGGGCGCTGATATGATTGTTGGCGGTGATAAAGCCGGCAATGAAGGCGTTCAGCCCTTCTTCCAACAATTCGTCCATGCGGCCCCAATGCAGACGGGCCTGGGCCGCCCCGACCATGCGGGTGCATTCCAAATCCGGCCCCAGGGCTTCCAGCGATTTCAAGGCGGAGCCTAGGCACGACATCAGCGAACGCGGCATGTCGTCGCGCAGGATCAGCATGTCCAGCGCGTTACTTTGCTTGGGCTCATCGTGATAGACGGTGCGATAGGCCTTAAGAGCGCTGACCGAGCGCAGCACCACCGCCCAATGAACGTGGCCGAACGGATCGGACGCCGCCCCACTGGGCGAGAACCCACCCAAGGGCACGCCGATCAGCCGGGCGGTATTGTCGGCGCGTTCCAGCGCCGTGCCCAGACGCAGGAAGTGGTAAGGCTCGTCGCGCAACATGACGCCATCGACAATACCGCGGAACAGATGCGAGCGTTCGCGCACCCATTCGCAAAAGGCGATCAGCCCCTGTTCCCGCAGGCGCGGACCGTCCATGCACTTGACCTCCAGCCACGTCGCGTTCATGGCTTCCCACAATTCGTTGGGAATGACCGAACGCACCGCATGGGCGTTTTCGCGGGCGGCGCGCAAGGCGGCATAGATGGACGACGGGTTGGTCGAATCCAGCACGGTGAAGCTGACGACATTGACCGCCGACGCCTCGCCATAGCGGGCATTGAAGGCCTTTTCGCCGCCGGCGATGGACAGGACCGAGCGCCAAAAGGCGGCACGGTCGCCGCTGGACGACAAAGCGGTGCGGTTGGCGACATCAAGGAAACGGGCGATATTCTCGGCCCGCTCCACGTAGCGGCTCATCCAATACAGATGTTCGGCGGTGCGGCTCAGCATGGGTCGTTCTCCAGCACCCAGGTATCCTTGGTTCCGCCTCCCTGTGACGAATTCACCACCAGGGAGCCTTCGGTCAGCGCCACGCGGGTCAGACCGCCGGGCACCAGGGTCACCGTCTCGCCGGCCAGCACATAGGGACGCAAATCCACGTGACGCGGGGCGATGCCCTGTTCCACCAAGGTCGGCACCGTCGACAGCGCCAAGGTCGGCTGGGCGATGTAATTGGACGGATTGGCAAGAATGCGGAGGCGAAATTCCTCGATCTGCTGCTTGGTCGAGGTCGGCCCCACCAGCATGCCGTAACCGCCGGCGCCCTGGACCTCCTTGACCACCAATTCGGCCAGATGCTCAAGCACGTATTTGCGTTCGTCCTCGCGCTCCAGCCGCCATGTGGGCACATTGTTGAGGATCGGCTCCTCCCCCAGGTAAAAGCGGATCATCTCGGGAACATAGGTATAGGTGGCCTTGTCGTCGGCGACGCCGGTGCCGATGGCGTTGGCCAAGGTCACGCCGCCCTTGCGATAGACCTCAAGCAGGCCGCGCACGCCCAACGACGAATCGGGGTTGAAGGCGTCGGGATCCATGAAATCGTCGTCAATGCGGCGATAGATGACGTCAACCCGCTTCGGCCCGGTGGTGGTGCGCATCCACACCAGACCGTCCGAGACGAACAAGTCGCGGCCTTCCACCAATTCGATGCCCATCTGCTCGGCCAGGAAGGCGTGTTCGAAATAGGCGGAATTGTAATAGCCCGGCGTCATCATCACCACGGTGGGGTCGCCCTTGCACTTGGCCGGGGCGACCGAGCGCAAATTCTTGATCAGGATATCGGGGTAATCATCCACCGCCGCCACCCGGTGGCGGGCGAACAGATCGGGGAACAGGCGCATCATCATCGCCCGGTTTTCCAGCATGTAGGAAACCCCGGACGGCGAGCGCAGATTATCTTCCAGCACATAGAAATCGTTTTCGCCCGTCCGCACCAGATCAATGCCGGCGACATGGACATAGACGTCTCGGGCCACATCGACACCCTGCATTTCCGGGCGGAACATGCCGTTGCCCATGATGTGGGCCTTGGGGATGATGCCGGCCTTCAAGATATCCTGGCCGTGATACAGATCGTTGAGAAAGGCGTTCAACGCCCGCACCCGCTGGCAACAGCCGGTGGACAGGTGCGTCCATTCCTTGGCGGAGATGATGCGCGGCACGGTATCGAAGGGAATCAGCCGTTCCGTGCCGTCCTGGTCGCCATAGACGGCAAAGGTGATGCCAAGCCGGCGGAACAGCATGTCGGCTTCTTCATGCTTGCGCCGCAACAGGTCGGGGGGCAGCGACAGCAACCAGTTTTCATAAGCCCGGTAGGGACCGCGAACGCCGCCGGCCGAGGACTTCATTTCATCGTAGGCCATTCCCTCTCCATTCCCTGTTTTCACTGGCAAAAAGGCAATGCAACCGCCATGCCTGGGGGAAAACCATTATTTTTCAACGGCTTTTTTGGGCGTGCGACCATAAGTATGCGCAAAGGCTGACCTGACGGCTCAATTCTTAGGCACTGTTTTCATAATCTTTATAATCCTCGCATCCAACGCGGGCGCAGACCACCCCCCATCTGTACGGCCCGGTCGATTTGCCCCAACACCTTGGCCCGATCCTTGGGCAAGGTCCCGGCCAGCGGCAAGGCATTGCTGGCGTGATTGGAACGAAAGATCACCGGATGGGGCGGATCAAGCCGTTCGACCAAGCGCCGCATTTCCAGCAAGACCGCGTGATCATCCTGCCAGACGAAAGGCTCGGCATATTTGTCGAGAAAACGCGCCTCGACCTCGTCGGCCAGCCGCAATTGCAAGGTGGACAAAAAGGTGACCGGCACCCGATTGATCATCGCCGCCGTCTCGTCCATGTGTTCCTGCCAGTATTTCTGCCCCCCCAAACCGGTGATCACCGTCGCCGACACCTTCAAGCCGGCTTCGGCGGCGCGGGCCAGACCGGCCTCCATCTGCTGGGCGGTGCCTTTCTTGATCTTTTTCAGCAAGCGGTCGGCGCCGCTTTCGATGCCGACATAGACCAGCGACAGCTTTTTAGCCTTCAACGCCTGGATTTCAGCGACGCTTTTCGCCAACAGATTGAACGGCGTCGCATAAGCGGTGATCCGTTGCAGATTGGGAAACGTCGCCACCAGCCGATCACACAGCGCCGCCAGATGCGCGGTCGGCAGATTATAGGCGTCACCATCGGCCAGAAACACCCGATGGGCATCGGGCCACGCTTGGGCGGCGGCGGCGATGTCGTCGAAGACCGCCTCCAGCGACCGGGCGCGATACTCTTTTTCTTTGTACATGGAACAAAAAGTGCAGCCATTGAAACGGCAGCCCAAACTCGCCTGAATAATCAGGTTGTCGCCTTCCGACGGCGGCCGCCACAGGGGGAAATCGTAATCAAGCACCGTCTTCTCCCGCTTTGGCGAACCGGCGCGAAACGGCAGCGATCCGCGTATCGTTCATAGCGGGATTAAGATCGGCCGGCCACTTGAAAGTGACGCCGAACACATCCCCGGTCAGCGACACACAAGCACCGTCCAATCGGGCATGGTATCGGGGACATGTCCGGGATGCTTACTCGGCCTGGGATGAATGCGTAAGAGTCCGTCTCGAAAGGTCATGAAGCCCGCGCCAACCGCCGGAGCATGATGCCTATCATGGCGAGTTTGACCATGGTGGCGCTGATATCGGCGCGCGTCTCGAAATCACGGGCGAGGCGGCGGTGGCGGATCAGCCAGCCGAAGGTGCGTTCGACGATCCAGCGTTTGGGCAGGACCACGAAGCCCTTGGCGGTGTCGGAGCGCTTGACGATTTCCAGGCGGCAGCGATGCACCTGGAAGACATCAAGGGCGAGTTCGTCGCCGGTATAGCCGCCATCGGCAAACATTTTCTGGATGAACGGCTGGTGGGAGCGGCCTCCTTGCCTTCGTGTTCGCGCACCGCCTTGTGCAGCGCTCTTGGAACTGGCGCAAAATGCGGTAGACCGACTTCCATGGCGGGAAGTCCTTCGGCAACTGCCGCCACGAGCAGCCCGTCCGCAGCAGGTAAAGAACGGCGTTGAGGAACTCCCGCATGTCCGTCGTGCGCGGACGGCCACCGGCCCTGGCCGCAGGGATCAACGCGGTAATCCGCGCCCATTCGTCATCGCGCAGATCGCTCGGATAGCGCTGCTCGGAGCGTTCATATCGAGATCGGTTCTCTGAAGTCCACATCGTCGCATCCGGCGGCTGTTCGAATTCGCCGAGGACAGAATCACACCGGATTCTCAGCGGTCAACCACTTTCGAGACGGACTCTTAATAACAATATTTCAAGGAAAAACGTTCACCAAATAACCAAGCTTCCGCACCAACTCAGACACCCTTGCATTCATATACAGCAGCAGACCACCTACGCCGCGCGATACCCGGATGGCTCCGACAACTCGCCGATGGCCAGCCACTTTTCCGCCATGTGGGAAAGCCCTTCGTGGTGCAGGTCGTTGAGGCCACTCCGGCACGATCCCTGGCCTTGCGCCAACGGTAGCCCATCTGCTTGGCATCCAGGACGAATGGGACGGTAAGCACTAACTTTGGGCCATTTCTCTTACCCCATCGCCTCGCCATACAGCTTGGGAAACACCACCTCGGCCACATGGACCGGGAAGCGCAGGGACACCGGCCCCTTGGGGGTGGCCGAGGCTAGGACGCCTGTATCGATCAGGGCCGACAGCACACCATGCGGGCGGTGCGTTCGGGCAGGCCGGTGGCGCGGGGGGCGTCGCCTCGGGGCATTTCGCCGCGAATCACCACTTCTTCCAGGATGCCCATGCTGTGTGGGTTCAGGCCTTCGCGGGTGACGAACAGTTTCAAATGTTCGGTCAGGTGGTCGAAGTCGAACAGGCTGGACATGAAGCGGATTTGATCCCGCGCCACCACCAGGAACCAGGCCACGAACTCGACCAACCCTTCCTGCGGCAAATTGCCGCGCCCGTCCAAATCGTTGCGGCGGCGCAAATCGGCTTGTTCCATCATCGCCTTGTATTCGGTAGGCACCGTCATCCCCCGCGCCAAGCCGCGAGAAATGGACCACAGGCCATGGGCGCCGATCCCCGCCGACAGGGCGATGGCGTGGCTCATCAGCCGGCTGACGCGTCCGTTGCCGTCATAGAAGGGGTGGATGAAGTTCAGGCGGTGATGGGCCGCCGCCATGGCGATGATTTTTTGGCTGTTGCCCATGCCGGCCAAATCATAGCGGCGCTGAAAATGCTCCATGAAGGCGGCGACTCGTCCGCTGGATGGCGGGCGATGGCGACCCACCGCCACTTCCCGATTGGCGATGTCACGGGCGGCAGAGCGGAACTCGCCCGGCTCCATCAGGAACGAAATATCCCCCGCCTCGAGGAGTTCTGCTTGCGATGAGGCGGCGTCACCCGCCGACCTTCAGCCGATACCCAACCCCCGGATCAGTCACAATCATTGTCGGTTGGCCGGCATCATCCTCTAGCTTCTGCCTTAGCTGGTTGACGTAGACCCGTAGGTAGGCGGTGTCATCGACATGGGCCGGTCCCCACACCTCCTTGAGGATTTGCCGGTGGGTCAGCACATGGTCGGGACGGCGGGCCATGAAGGCCAGCAATTCCCATTCCTTTTTGGACAGGTGGATCTCGGCGCCGCCCTTGGTGACGATGCGCCGCCCAAGGTCGATGGTCACCGGCCCGACGACTAAGACGTCCTCGGTCTCCTGGGGTGCCCGCGACCGCAGCACCGCCCGCACCCGCGCCATCAACTCGGCAATACCGAATGGCTTCACCACGTAGTCGTTGGCGCCCCGGTCCAGCGCCTCCACCTTGTCGAACTCGTCGGCACGCACCGACAAGATGATGATCGGCAGAGCCGAGAACGTCCGCACCGCGCTGATGACCTCCTGGCCGTCCATGTCGGGCAGGCCGAGGTCGAGCACTAGTAGGTCGGGCGCTTGCGCGCGCGCCGCCTCGATCCCGGCGGTACCGGTCTCCGCCTCCGTCACGTCGTAGCCGTTGGCGCCCAGCGAGATGCGCAGGAACTTGCGGATTTGCGGCTCGTCGTCGACGACCAGAATGCGGGCGGTCATGGATGGCTCTCGGAGAAGGCGGGTTCAGGGGGCAGCGGCAGATGAATGACAACGCAGGTGCCCGCGCCATGCAAGCCCGGTTCGGCGTGGATGGTGCCGCCATGGGCCTCGACGATGCCCCGGCAGATCGCCAGCCCCAGGCCGGTACCCGATTGGCTGTCGCCCTGGTTGACCCGATAGAACATGTCGAACACCCGTTCCCGGTCTTCCGGCGGAATGCCCGGCCCCTGGTCGGCAACCTCGATCGCGATGTGCTTGGACGTCCGGATCGCCCACAGCTTGATAGGCATATTTGGTAGGCTGTACTTGCAAGCGTTGTCGAGCAAGTTGAAGAACACCTGCTCCATCAGTACGGCATCAACGCATAGCAGGGGCATGTCGTCGGCGATATCGACCACGATGGCGTGGACGCGGGCCAGTCGCTTCGTCCGTTCGACCGCCGCCCCGGCGATGTCGTGCAGGTCGGCCCAATCAACCCGAGGCTTCAGCGCCCCCGCCCCCAGTTTGGTCATATCCAGCAGGTTCTGGACGAAGCGGTTGAGGCGTTCCGCCTCGTCTTGAATGGTTTGGGCAAGCTCGCGCCGGTTACAGGAATCCAACGCCTCGTCATAGCTGATCAGGCTGGACGCCGCCCCCATGATCGACACCAGCGGTGTGCGCAGATCGTGCGACAGTGACGAAAGCAAGGCCGAGCGCAGGCGCTCGCGCTCGGTGGCGACCCGCGCCGTCTCGATGTCGGACACCAAGATGGTGCGCTCGACGGCGACGGCGGCCTGGTCGGCCAGCGTCTCCAGCAGGCGCATCTGCTCGGGTGATGGCATGTCGGCGTCTTCCATCATCTGAACGCCGAGGATACCGACCGGGCCACGACCGGTCTGGAGCGGGATGAACAGCCACAGCGCCACCGGCAAAGTGGCGGAACCGCGACCGGCGATCTTGCCGTGCGCCCAGGCCCATTCGGCGGCGGCGGCGGATTTGTCGTCCAATTCGTCCTCGGGCGGGTACCCCGCGGCGATGGAAAGGCCGTTATCGGCGGGCATCAGCACCAGCGACTTGCCGTGGATGGTGGCGGCGACATGGTGCACGACCGCCCATAGAACGTCGTCGAGGGTGGCGGCGGCGGTGATCTTGCGGCCGAAATCGTAGAGGTTGCCGGTGCGCCGGGCGCTTTCCTTGGTCGCCTGCATCTGGGCGCGCAACCGGGCGGCCATGTTGCTGACCACCACCGCCGCGATCAGGAAGAACACCACGGTCAGGATGTTCTGCGTGTCGGTGATGGCAAAGGTATAGCGTGGCTCGGTGAACAGGAAGTTGAAGGCGAAGAAGCTGGCGACCGAGGTCAGGATAGCTGGACGCAAGCCGCCCTTGAGCGCCACCAACAGCACCGCCATCAGATAGGCGACCGAGATGTTGGCGATGGGCAGGCCGATCTTGTCAACGACGAATCCAACGCCCGTGGCGGCGCCGGTCGCGGCGACGGCGAACGCAAGGTTGAGCCAATCCCGCAAGACCATGGGGTTGGGTGTGGCAACCGTCTTTGGCCTGCTGCTGTCCACCCCGCCGACCACCAGAACGTTGACGTCGCCGGTCTCGGCAATCAACCGGTCGGTCACCGACTTGCCCAGGCTCCATCGACCCCGGCGGGTTCGGCCGACGACGATCTGGGTGGCGTTGCGCTCGCGGGCGAAGGCGAGGATGGTCGCCACCACGTCGTCGCCCGCGAGCGTTATCGTCTCGCCGCCCAACTGTGCGGCCAGCCGCATGGCTTCGTCGATGCGATCCTTTTCGGCCTCGGTCAGCGAATAGGCCCGCGAGGTCTCGACCGTCGCCGCCAACCAGGCGGCGCCGCGCCGTTCGGCCGACCGTTTGGCGACCCGGACCAAACGCTGGGCGTCCACCGTCTCGTCGATACACACCAGCACGCGCTCGCGCGCCGGCCACGGCCCGACGATGGCATGGGCGCGCATGTAATCGACCATCTGGCGATCGACCCGCTCGGCGGCATGACGCAGCGCCATTTCACGCAGCGCGGTCAGGTTGCCGGGCGAGAAGAAATGGTGGACGGCACGCCGCGCCTGCTCGGGAACGTAGACCTTGCCCTCATGCAGGCGCTTGATCAAATCCTCGGGCGGCAGGTCGATCAGTTCGATCTCATCGGCGGTGGCGAACACGCTGTCGGGCACCGTTTCGCGGACCTTGACGCCGGAAATCTGCTCGACGACATCGTTCAGGCCCTCAATGTGCTGGATGTTCAGCGTGGTGTAGACGTCGATGCCCGCCGCCAGCAACTCCTCCACATCCTGCCACCGCTTCACATGGCGCGAGCCGGGGACGTTGGTGTGGGCGAATTCATCGACCAGGGCGACCTTGGGGCGGCGTGCCAGCAGCCCGTCCAGATCCATTTCGCTGAAGGTGCGGTCGCGGTAGCGGACCTCGCGGCGGGGCTGAACATTCAGCCCGGCGACCAGCGCCTCGGTCTCCTTGCGGCCATGGGTCTCGACCACCGCCACCACCACGTCAAGATCTTCGCGCCTGCGCTCGTGGGCGGTCTCCAGCATGGCATAGGTCTTGCCGACGCCGGGGGCGGCGCCGAGGAAGATCTTCAAACGCCCGCGCCCTTCTCGCGCGGCTTCGGCGAGAAGGGCTTCGGGAGAAGGACGGTTGTCGTCTTCGCTCATCCGACCGACTTCATTTCAAGGGCCATCGTTCATCCAGCTTTTGGTTCAAACCGCTTAGATCCACAGGGCGGTCAGCCATGGGAACATCCGGGGCATTGTCTGTAAACTCCTGCAACAGGCGGTGCATATCCGATACCGTGGCATGGCGCCGGGCGGCCACTCCCTTGACCTGCATGTTGGCGTCGCCCAGTTCCAGGGATGGGGAAGCATGACCGGCCATGGCATGAAAATACCCCAAATTCTGAGACACCGGTGACGGATTGCGTTCTCCCGTCACGCCGGCCAGCAATAAGATCAGTATGGCGATGGCCGCCAGGCCAAGAATAACCCGGCTCATCTCAGTCTCCTTGTCCACGCAATGGCCAGTGCGCATCCAGCGCCAGATTGAGCTTCAGCACATTGACACGCGACTCGCCAAGCACCCCCAGGTCCCGGCCTTCGGTATGCCGGGCCAGCAATTGACGAACCTCTTCAGCCTGAACATGGCGGGCGGCAGCCACCCGCTTGACCTGGTAGGCGGCCGCTGCCGGGGTGACATGGGGATCAAGACCCGATGCCGACGAGGTCACCAGATCGACGGGAACCCCCCCTTTCTCGTCGGGATTGGCCTGACGCTCGGCCGTGACTCGGGCAGCCACGTCGTCGACCAGCTTGCGACTGGACGGCGCCAGGTTGCTGCCCCCTGAACTGGCGGCGTCATAACCTTCACCGGCTGCCGAGGGCCGCCCGTGGAAATAGCCCGGGTTATCGAACTTCTGTCCGATCAGGGCCGAACCGACCACACGGCCGTCCTCTTCGATCAGGCTTCCCCGGGCCGTCCAGGGAAAGATCATTTCGGCGAGGCCGGTCACGGCCAGCGGATAGGCAAGTCCGGTGAGTGCGGTCATGACCACCACCAAGACAAGAGCAGAGCGTAGATAGGTCCACATGATGTTGCCTCCGTTCATGCCAGCCCAAGGGCGGCGACGGCCAGATCGATCAGCTTGATGCCGACAAACGGCACCCCCAGCCCACCCAGGCCATAGACCAGCAGATTTCGCTTCAGCAGCGCTTCGGCCCCGGCCGGGCGATAGCGCACGCCTTTCAGCGCCAACGGGATCAGGGCGATGATGATCAACGCATTGAAGATGATGGCGGACAGCACCGCTGATTGTGGGCTGGCGAGATGCATGACGTTCAACGCCTGAAGTTGCGGGTAAGCCGCCAGGAACAACGCCGGGATGATGGCGAAATACTTCGCCACGTCGTTGGCGATGGAAAAAGTGGTCAGCGCCCCCCGGCTCATCAGCAGCTGCTTGCCGATCATCACGATCTCGATGAGCTTGGTGGGATCGCTTTCCAAATCCACCATGTTGCCCGCCTCGCGCGCCGCCTGGGTGCCGGTGTTCATGGCGACGCCGACATCGGCCTGGGCCAAAGCGGGGGCGTCGTTCGAACCGTCGCCGCACATAGCGACCAAGCGTCCGCCCTGCTGATACTCGCGGATCAGTTCCAGTTTCTTTTCCGGCGTCGCCTCGGCCAGGAAGTCGTCCACCCCCGCCTCGGCGGCGATGGCGGCGGCGGTCAGCGGATTGTCGCCGGTGACCATCACCGTCTTGATGCCCATGGCGCGCAGGGTGGCGAAGCGCTCACGGATGCCGGGCTTGATGATGTCTTTCAGATGGATGACGCCCAGCGGACGGCCATCGCGTGCCACCACCAGGGGCGTGCCACCCGACTTCGCCACCCGCTCCACCAGCTGGTTCAATTCCTTGGGCCCCCCGCCGGGCATGCGGCCCGAACGCTCGGCGACGTAATTGGTGATGGCGTCCGAGGCTCCCTTGCGGATTTCGCTGACGGCGGTCATCACCCCGCCCCAAGAACCGCCGTTCATATTGACGCCGCTCATGCGGGTCTGGGCGGTGAAGGGCACGAAGCTCATGCCGCCGCGATCGGGCTCGGCCAGGCCAAAGCGGGTGCGGGCCAGGGTGACGATGGACTTGCCCTCTGGCGTCTCGTCGGCCAGTGACGACAGGAAGGCGGCTTCGGCCAGATCGCGCTCGTTGACCTCCGCCAGCGGCAGGAATTCGGCAGCCTGACGGGCGCCGAGGGTGATGGTGCCGGTCTTATCCAGCAGCAATACGTCGATGTCGCCTGCCGCCTCGACGGCGCGACCCGACTTGGCGATGACATTGAACTTCACCAGCCGATCCATGCCGGCGATGCCGATGGCCGACAGCAGGCCGCCGATGGTGGTGGGGATCAGGGTGACGAACAACGCGGCCAGGAACACCACCGGCACCACCGCACCCGAATACGAGGCGAATACCGGCAGGGTGGCGACGACGAACAGAAAGATGAGCGTCATGCCGACCAGCAGGATGGTCAGGGCGATCTCGTTGGGCGTTTTCTGGCGCTTGGCCCCCTCGACCAGAGTGATCATGCGGTCAAGGAAGCTCTCGCCGGGGTTCACGGTGATCTGCACCACGATGCGGTCGGAGACCACGCGGGTGCCGCCGGTGACCGCCGAGCGGTCACCGCCGCTCTCGCGGATGACCGGCGCGGATTCACCGGTGATGGCGCTCTCGTCGACCGTGGCGATGCCCGCCACCACGTCGCCGTCGCCGGGGATAACGTCGCCCGCCTCGCACACCACCAAATCCCCTGCCCTCAAACGCTGGGCAGGAATGGTCTGGAAGGTGGCGGCATCGGTGGAGGTTACCTGTTTGGCCGCCGCTTCTGTCTTGGTCTTGCGTAAGCTGGCCGCCTGGGCCTTACCGCGCCCTTCGGCGATGGCTTCGGCGAAATTGGCGAACAGCACGGTGAACCACAGCCAGACGCTGATCTGAATCATCACACCCAGATGCTCGCCGCCGCGTGCGGTCAGGACGGAAGCGACTACGGCGACCAGCGCGGTGGCGAACATCACCGGGTTTCTTACCAACTGGCGCGGGTCGAGTTTCTTGACGGCGTCGATTGCCGCCCGAGCCAAGATAGCGTGATCGAACAGCGCCAATCCTTGGGGACGATGGACACTCATGGAAGGCTCCTCAGAATAGGGTGCCGGAAGCGAGCGACAGGTGCTCGACCACCGGCCCAAGGGCGATGACGGGGAAGAAGGTCAGCCCACCCACCACCAACACCACGGACACCAGCAAACCGACGAACAGCCAGCCATGGGTGGGAAGGGTGCCCGACGATGGCGGAACGGCCTTTTTGGCGGCGACCGCCCCCGCGATGGCAAGGGTGGGAACGATCACCATGAAGCGTCCCAGCAACATGGCCAGGCCCAGCAACGTATTGTGCAGAACCGTGTTGGCGCCGAACCCCGCAAAGGCCGAGCCGTTGTTGGCGGTCGCTGAAGTATAGGCGTAAAGCAACTGCGACAGGCCGTGCGGCCCCGGTGCGGTGATGGCCTCTGGCCCCGTCAGCAAGGCCAGGGCGCCAAGCCCCAGGATACCGATGGGGAAGACCAAGATGACGATGACCGCCAGCTTCATCTCGCGGGCCTCGATCTTCTTGCCGACATATTCCGGTGTACGCCCGACCATCAACCCGGCGATGAACACGCTCAGGATGACGAAAATCAGCATGCCGTAAAAACCGGCGCCGACACCGCCGACGACGACCTCGCCCAGCATCATGTTGACCATCGGCGCCAATCCGGCCAGCGGCATCAGGCTGTCATGCATGGCGATGACCGCACCGCAACTGGCCGCCGTGGTGATGGTGGCGAACAAGGCCGACAAAGCGATACCGAACCGGACCTCCTTGCCTTCCATGTTGCCCCCCGCCTGCCAGGGCGACAGCGCCTGATCGACGCCGAGGGCGGCCAGCGCCGGATTGCCTGCCGCATCCGCCCAAGCGGTAATGCCGATTCCGGCCAGGAACAGCAGCCCCATGGCGGCCAGGATGGCCCAGCCCTGGCGGGTGTCGCCAACCATGCGACCGAACGTGTTGGTCAGGCCCGCCCCCAGGACGAAAATCGCCACCATGTGGATCAGATTCGTAACGGCATTGGGGTTCTCGTAAGGATGGGCGGCGTTGACGTTGAAGAAGCCGCCGCCATTGGTGCCCAGATGCTTGATCATCATCTGGCTGGCCACCGGCCCTTGGGCGATGACCTGCTTGGCCCCTTCCAGCGTGGTCGCCTCGATATAGGGCGATAGATTCTGCGGCACACCCAGCCACACCAAAGCCAGGGCGCCGACAACGCAGATGGGCAGCAGCAGGTAAAGCACCGTGCGGGTCAGATCGACGGTAAAATTACCCACACTGCGTGCCGATTGCCGGGCGAAGCCGCGGATCAGCACCACCGCCACGACCATGCCGGTGGCGGCCGAGACGAAGTTTTGCACCGACAGCCCGGCCATCTGGGTCAGATAGCTCATGGTGGTTTCGCCGCCATAAGCTTGCCAATTGGTGTTGGTGGTGAAACTGACGGCGGTGTTGAAGGCCAGATCGGCAGGCACCGCCGCCATCCCCGCCGGGTTCATCGGCAGCCAGCCTTGCAGGCGTTGCAGGCCATAGAGCGCCAAGGCGCCGACCAGATTGAACGCCAGCAGCGACAGGGCGTAGCCGGTCCAATGCTGCTCGCGGTCGGCCGAGGTGCCGCACAAGCGGTAGACGAGGCGCTCGATCCAAGCGAGCCAAGTCAGCTTGCCCTCGTACAGCCGCGCCATGTAGCCGCCTGCCAGCGGCGTCAACGCCACGATGAGGGCGACATAAAGCAGAATTTGCAGGATGCCATTGGCGTCCATGGCGCCCTCCTAAAATTGCTCGGGGTGGATCAGCACGTAGCCGAGATAGGCCAGCAGGCCGATAATCAGGGCACCGCCCAAAGCGATGCCGAGAAAGTCTATGTCGGACATGACCATCTCCTCACATCCGCTCGCAGATGCGTACCAACTGGGCACAGACAGCGAAGAAGGCGACGATGACGGCCAGAAACAGCGCGTCGGAGATGGCCGGGAACAGCGCGTTAAACATGATGGCTCTCCGGTTGAAGGTCAGAGCGACAACCTGACCATGGCACCGGAGGGCGTTAAGGTTCCATGTGGAATACTGGGGGTGTCTTTACGGGTTGTTTATGGACGGCAACAAGGTGAGCAGGCCGTGCCTGCGTCCGCTTAAACCTCTGTCATCGCGAAAACCCGCCATTCCCCTTCCGGCCCAAAACCGACATCGGGCTAACGACAGTTGATGATCCAATCCACTCCCCACTTGGCACCCCTCATCAGCCCATCGCCTCGCCATACAGCTTGGGAAACACCACCTCGGTCACATGGACCGGGAAGCGCAGGGACACCGGCCCCTTGGGGGTGGCCGAGGCTAGGACGCCTGTATCGATCAGGGCCGACAGCACCATGCGGGCGGTGCGTTCGGGCAGGCCGGTGGCGCGGGGGGCGTCGCCTCGGGGCATTTCGCCGCGAATCACCACTTCTTCCAGGATGCCCATGCTGTGTGGGTTCAGGCCTTCGCGGGTGACGAACAGTTTCAAATGTTCGGTCAGGTGGTCGAAGTCGAACAGGCTGGACATGAAGCGGATTTGATCCCGCGCCACCGCCAGGAACCAGGCCACGAACTCGACCAATCCTTCCTGCGACAAATTGCCGCGCCCGTCCAAATCGTTGCGGCGGCGCAAATCGGCTTGTTCCATCATCGCCTTGTATTCGGTCGGCACCGTCATCCCCCGCGCCAAGCCGCGAGAAATGGACCACAGGCCATGGGCGCCGATCCCCGCCGACAGGGCGATGGCGTGGCTCATCAGCCGGCTGACGCGTCCGTTGCCGTCATAGAAGGGGTGAATGAAGTTCAGGCGGTGGTGGGCCGCTGCCATGGCGATGATTTTTTGGCTGTTGCCCATGCCGGCCAAATCATAGCGGCGCTGAAAATGTTCCATGAAGGCGGCGACTCGTTCGCTGGATGGCGGGCGATGGCGGCCCACCGCCACTTCCCGATTGGCGATGTCACGGGCGGCAGAGCGGAACTCGCCCGGCTCCATCAGGAACGAAATATCCCCCGCCTCGATCCGCCGCAAGTCGTCGGGCATGTCGCGATAGAATTCGGCGTGCAGCCACAGAATGAACGGGGCCGAGGTCGGGCAATGCAAGGCGCCCTGGTGGTGCAAGCGGTCGATTTCGGCCTGTACCCGCATATGGGCGCGGGCTTCCAGTTGCAGGTTGCGCTTGTCCTGGTCGGCGTCGAAATCCTGGGCCATGGCCCGCTCGATCTCGCGCAGGGGGGTGTTGTGACCCTCGATGCGGTTGGAGTAGAAGGTGTTCATGGCCCGCACCAAATCCGCCAAGGCGGCGGCGGTGGGTTTGGGCAGGCGGTTTTCCAGTTGCCGCGATTCGGCGGAAAGATCGGCGATCAAGTCGGCGACGCGCTCGGGAATGGCTTCGATACGGCACGGCTCGATGCGTTCAACTGGTTCGTTGTCGTAATTGCCGATCATGAAACAACCTTATGTACTTGATTAAACTTGATATTTTTACTTGATATGACGATGCATTGCCGATCATAGCGCCGATTTGTTGGACAAATCCAACACATTGGAAATTCGTGCTATTTCGCGAACCCAAGTCGATGCGTTGCCGAACTTGCGCAAGCACACGTTCGTATGTCTGCCCCAAGTCATGCCAAGCAATCAGCCAAGTTTCCGCGACACTTCCGACACCTTGGCATTCACATAACGCAGCAGCACTTACGCCGTGCGATGCCCGGATTGTTCCGCCAACTCGCCAATGGTCAGCCCCTTTTCCGCCATGCGCGAAAGCCCTTCGTGGCGCAGGTCGTGGAAATGCAGCCCGGCAGCGCCGGCAAGGTCGCGGGCCTTGCGCCAGCGGTAATCCACCTGCTTGGTGTCCAGGGTGAACAGGCGGCGATCCTTGTCGGCACCAGCCGGCAAGCGATCCAGCAGGGTATCCAGGGTGGCGGCGGCGCGGGTGGTCAGCACCACCTTGCGGGCGTGACCGTTCTTGGAATCGGGGCGGTGGATATAGCGCCCAGCCCCTGGGTGATTCCGCCTATGAAACCAAGCTGATTCGCGACGCCATCTTCACCGAGACCGGCCGGCGTTATCTGGCCCCCGACATCACCTCGGACACGGCGCAGATGCAGCGCCTGCTCGACGCCGCCGCCAGCGAACAGACGGCGCTGAACCTGAGTTGGGGCGTCAGCTTGTCGACGGATCAGGTGGCGGCGCTGACCCACGACATCGTCTGGTTCGAAACCGTGGTGGTGGACGGCCAGACCGTGCTGGCGCCGCGCCTGTATCTGGCTCAGGCCCATCAAGACAACTTGGCGCCGCAAAGCGCCGGCATCATCGCCAGCGCCGCCAATCTGCAAGCGGCCCGGGTGGTCAATTCCGGCCTGATCGCCGCCACCGGCGCCCTCAGCGTCACCGCCAGCGGCGACGTGGTCATCCTGGTCGAGTGGCAACGTCAGGGTGCCGATCTGGCCAAACTGGCCGGTGGTCTGGCGGCGATAGTCGCCGGCGCCAAGACCGCCGCAGACGTCAATACCGCCGCCAACAGCGGCGAAACCGTCGCCACCCACAACGTCCTCGAAACAGTCATCGATATCGCCAGTCTGGCGCTGTCGCTGAACGAATTGCGCGTCGTTCTGACCGATGACGACGCCACCAAGCTCGACATTCTGCTGGCTGGCGGCGCGGTCGTCATCGATGGCATCGCCACGGTCGTTCCATTCCTGCCGGGCGGCGCCGGCATCGTCCTCAAGGCCTCGAAAAAAGGGGGAGAGGCCGTCGTCAAAATCACCACCAAGGCCGGCGATGACATCACCGAAGCGGTCAAGTTCGCCAACAAGGATGTCTGGACCCTGTCGGCAACGGAACGAGGCAAAGTGATCGAACAGCGCCTTGCTCAGACCGACTACAAGGATTGGTTCAACGTCGGCCAGGAAAAGAATGGATTTTTCCCTCTCGTCGACGTCCAGAAGGGCGATACATTGGTCAGTATGGATGGGGAGGATGACGGATCATATTGTAGAGCTTGGTAAATCGGGAGCAACCGTGGACGGCAGGCCTGCGAGCATGGTTCTGGACCTGCGGGTGCAGCCGGGGGGGAGCGGAAGCCGCAGAAATACTTAAATCCGTGGGTAAAAACAATGGCGTAGCGGTTCAGATTATAGAGGTGGCACGATGAGGTTGATGGCATACCGGATGATCATGGCTAAAGGCAGCCTGGACGCCCCTAAAACGTGGGAATTGTTGTCCCAAACACTGAAAAGTTATGATTGCCTCCCTGATATTCTCCTGGCGAGTGGAACCCCGCACAAAAATGACCTGAAGAAATATTTTCGCTCCCGTCCCGACTGTATCAACGTTGAAACAGGCATGCATAGAATTCTATCCAATCCTTTAGGGCACTACCACTTCATCCAAACTTTGTTTGATGAAAAACAACAAGGACCAAATTTGTGGGAAGATACTGCTATGTCATTTTCTTCTATACAGGGATTTAGACAAGCGTTTATCTATGATCTAGACTACGATCTTTGGCAGAACACCAGTAGCATCCAGTCCTACCAATTGAAGGGCCGTGACTACTCTCATCTCCCGCTTAGGCACAATCGCCTCCCTCCCCCTTTGGATGAAATGGAAATCGACACGCGCAACAACCCCGGTCGTTATGTTTTCCGTCAGGGCTATTTGGAAGCGGTCGGTTCGACCATGTGGCTGGGCGACGATTTTTTCAAACTGGTTGGCGCCCATCGCCGCGATGCCCTGTTGGCGGCGGATTGGGCGGATGTCCGGGACGTCGCTCCCGGCGTGCTGCGCGTCCAGGTCGCGCCGGAACCTTTTTGCGACGACAGCACCGCCGATCTGCAAAACTGAACCGCCCCGGGTTTGCCGGAGGCTCCAACTTCTGAGAAAGTAGGGGCATCATGAGCAAGACGACGAACAAAT
>NZ_JAGTUF010000029.1 GCF_018224925.1 Magnetospirillum sulfuroxidans
CCTCTACGCCCACCAACCGATGTGCGCCGATGTCCTGGCAGCGGGCGGCAGCTTCATCTTCGGGTGCAAGCCGTCCAGCCGTTGCGTCGTCGGATGGATGCTCACCGACCGTGAAAGCGTGACCTTGGCGAGCAAATTGATCGGTGAGATTGCTCGACGACACGGGGTTTCCCCCGACTGTCGCAAGCACGTTGGCACAGAGGGCGGTATCAGGCCATCTGCCGTGTTCCGCAAAGTTACCAACGGATTTCGCTCCGACTGGGGGGCCAAATCCATGCCGGATATCGATCCGTCACCGGCACCGCCCGCCTGAAAGGTCAGGACGCTTTCGATGCTGTCCGCGAACTCATCGACGGCAATTTCGCCGTCGCCTGAACGCCGGCGTCACCCCCGTGAGCAATTACGTCGGCATCGGCAATTCCTATCGACACTCGGTATAGACGAGGTTATGCTGCATACACATATACTTTCTATTCTCCAGGAAAATATCATGTCGCAAAAGAAACTCGTTCTTTTTGACTTAGATGGTGTAATTCTTAACAGTAAAATGAATATGGAATATTCTTGGGGACAGGTTTGCAGCCAGCTTAAAATTAATGTAGATTTTGAAGAATACTTCTCAAAAATTGGTAGGCCATTTTTTGATATTATGACAATGCTTGGCCTACAAGAATATGCCTCTAGAGCTGAAAGTATTTTTCGCGTTAGCTCTATGAGTAGCCTGCACCTAGTTTCATTCTATGATGGTGTCCGGGAAACACTTTCGGCGCTCGAGCAGGCTGGTATCGGCATGGGTGTGGTGACCTCTAAGGACCGTATGCGGACCAATGCCATCCTCGCCATGCTGCCGGTCGACTTCACCACTGTCCAAACGCCCGGCGACAAGTTCCGCGGCAAGCCGGCACCAGATCATTTGTTGCTGGCCATGGCCGAGTCGCAAATCGATCCGGCGGACACCATTTACATCGGCGATATGGACTCTGATTTCGAGGCCGCCCAGCGAGCGGGCATTGATTATCTTCATGCCCAGTGGGGTTATGGTGCCGCTCCCAAGGACGGCATCCCCGCTCTGAGCTCGATCAAGGAGCTGGCGGATTGGATCGGAGTGCGGCACCCATGAAAACGGTTGGCGTTATCCCTTGCCGCTACAAATCCGTGCGTTTTCCCGGCAAGCCTCTGGCCGATATCCTTGGCAAGCCCATGATGTGGCACGTCTATCAGCAGGCACTGAAGGCACGTACGCTGGATGCCCTCTACATTGCCACCGACGACGAGCGCATCGCCGCAGTGTGCCGCGAATTGGACCTACTGGTGCTAATGACCGGTGACAACCACAGCACTGGCACGGATCGGGTCGCCGAATGCCGGGACATGGTCGTCGCCGATGTCTATGTAAATATCCAAGGTGACGAGCCGATGATTGACCCAAGTGCTATCGATTTGGTCGTCAACGCAATCAAACAATGTGATGATCCGGCGGTAATGGCGTCAAACGCCTACACACCCATCAGCAATCCTTCGGATGCGGTGGACACCAATATCGTCAAGGTTTCTCTTACTGCTGCCGGGAATACGATGGCTTACTCGCGGTCACCCATCCCCTTTCCCAAAAGCGGAGAGGTCCGCTATTTACGACAACTCGGCCTATATGCGTTCCGCCGTAGTGGTCTGCTGATCTTCTCTGAGCATCAGCCAGGGCCCGTGGAACGGGCCGAAGGTGTGGAAATGCTGCGCTTCATTGAACATGGATACCACGTCAAGATGGTGGAAGTGCACGATGAAAGTCTGTCCGTAGACACAGAATCTGACCTTCATCGGGTTAGGGCATTGATGGGAGCCCAGGTCGGACAGCCACAACTATGATATCGGCAACGTTCCGACAATGGGCTAGAAATCAATTTTGGATGCCGCTATCTTGGATTTTCGTATTGTTCGTCGTTTCAGTTTTGCTCGGTCCGCATCGCCTAGATTTATCTGAAATGGCGTATGCCGCAGTGATTGTGGTTATTGGGGTTTATCCTTTGACCCTTATCGGCCAGGAAGACAACAGATTAGCATGAACCGCCCACCGGACGACCGGTTAAGCATAAGCCCTGTCCACTTATGGTCAGCCGGGATCATCGGCATTGGCATGATATTGCTGGTTCTGTTGCGCCCCGAGCGGCTAACCTTGGTCGGTAGCATTGCCGCCGCCGCATCTGTCGGTCTGTGTCTGGCCCATGTCGCAGCCATCCTTCTTCCACGTGAAAAGTACAGCCTGCCGTTTGTCGAAGGCATCGGTTTATTTTATTTGATCGAATTTTCCATTCAACCGTTTCTCGTCGATTTTATCTGGCCGAATGCCGCGCCGATCCGCACCTATGTCGGATCGCCCGAAATCATTGAATTCAACGGTGCCGTGATGGGGGCACTTCTGCTTGGCGTCACATCGTTTTTCGTCAGTTTTCATCTTATTCGTGGCGTTATCCGCCAGCAACGGACGTTATCCACCCTTGTACCCGATCTCCCTCCGGCAACCCTTGTAAAACTGGGCTGGATTTGCGTCGTCAGTCACGTTGTTTGGCTAAGTTTTCCGGGGGTATTCCAGATTCCGTCCTTAGGGCAGCTGATTGGCCCCCTCGGCTTTCTTGGTTTCGGCATATTTTTCTTATTGGCCGTGCGGCGGCAAACCTCGCGCCTGCAACTGCTCATCGTCTTCGGCATTTTGCTGCCGTGGCGCATTTACCTCGGCATCAAAACCGGCGCTTTGGTCGGCACCCTGCTGCTACCGGCATTTTTGACATTCCTGTTGGCTGCCGTCAACCGGCGACGCTTTATTATCGTCGCTGCAGCCTTCGCCATACTGACGCTGTCAGCCTATCCGATTTTCGTCACCTATCGGGCCATTCTGGTGTGGGAAACCGACACACTGACCCTCGCGGATCGTCTCAACATCCTGAGAAGAACGCTGTCCGACGTTGCCTCCAAAGAGATCATGACCCAAGACGGCGAGACTGTACAAACCTCGGCCAGCAGAAACTTCCGCGCCGTTCGACAAGTTTTGCGTCGGTTGAATCAGTCCGCAATCCTTGCAGTCGTTTACGAGCGCTCCCCCGAGCCGGTTCAATACTGGAACGGTGAAACTCTGTCTAGATTGATCAGTTCTCCGCTACCGCGTATTTTATGGGCCAACAAGCCATTGGAAAACCTAGGAAATACATTCGGCCACCGATACGGTTTCATTGTTGAAAGCGACACAAAGATGTCCGTTAATCTTCCCTGGCTGGTCGAGGGATTCGTAAATTTTGGCTGGTGGGGTCTGGTTGCGGTCATGGCCGGGGCCGGGATTTTTCTGGGTCTTCTCGATGGGGCTTTGAATAGGCTTGGTGCTGGCGTGACGCAGACGGTTGTTGCGGGAACGCTTTTGTTTCCGTTGATCAATCACGAATCGAACATTAGCCTGACGGTGGGTAGCACGCTTCCGACCCTGTTGATCCTCATTGTGATCTTGTATATAGCTGGCCGCTTGTCGGCCCCGCGCTCCGGCAGGGCATAAACCAACCTGGACTGCCCCAGCGTATTGCGATCTGCCGACCGAGTATTTTAAGTCTCGGCTGGAAGTGGGCCTCGCGATAAAGGAAATGTTGTGAAAGTCGTCATTCTTTGCGGTGGTCAGGGCACGCGCATCCGCGATGTCGCCGACAACATCCCCAAGCCAATGCTCCCCGTGGGGCCAGCGCCCATCTTGTGGCACGTGATGAAGTCCTATGCCGCCCACGGTTTCACCGACTTCATCCTGTGCCTGGGCTATAAAAGCCACACCATCAAGGAATTTTTCCTGAACTATCAGGCCTTCACCAGCGACTTCACCTTGACGCTGGGGCGCGAGAAGGCCATCGACTATCACGGCGACCACGCCGAAAGCGGCTGGAAGATCACCTTGGCTGAAACCGGTATCGACTCACTGACCGGCACCCGGGTCAAGCGCATCGCCAAATATCTGGATGACGACGAAGAGTTCCTGCTTACCTATGCTGATGGTGTCGCCGATATCGACATCAATGCCCTGGTCAATTTCCACCTCAGCCACGGCAAGTTGGTCACCGTCACCGGCGTCCGCCCGCCCGGCCGCTTCGGTGAATTGGGCATCGAGACCGATGGCAGCGTGCGGGAGTTCAACGAAAAGCCCCAAGCCACCGGCGGCTGTATCTCGGGCGGCTATTTCGTCTGCAACCGCAAAATGCTGGATTACATCGGCGACGACAACGTCATGTTGGAGCAGGACCCCATGCGCAAGGTGGTGGCCGATGGCCAGTTGATGGTCTATCGCCATGACGGCTTCTGGCAATGCATGGACACCTACCGCGACTACACGCTGCTGAACGATCTGTGGAACGCGGGCCAAGCCCCGTGGAGATGCTGGTGATGGAAAAATTGTTTACCGCCTTCAAGGGTAAGCGTGTGCTGGTCACCGGCGACACCGGATTCAAGGGGTCGTGGCTGTGCCTGTGGCTGACCGAATTGGGGGCCGAGGTCACCGGCTATGCCCTGCCGCCCGAAGGCGAGCGTCCGTTATTTGATCTGCTCGGTTTGCGCCAGTACATGCGCCATGTGGATGGCGACGTCCGCGATCTTGATCATATGTCCCAGGTCTTTGCCGAAAGCCAACCCGAGGTGGTCATCCATCTGGCCGCCCAGGCTTTGGTGAGGCTGTCCTATGAACAGCCCAAACAGACCATCGACACCAATGTCGGCGGATCGCTGAACCTATTGGAATGCCTGCGCACCAGCGATTCGGTGCGAGCGGCGGTCTATATTACCTCGGACAAGTGCTACGAAAACAAGGAATGGGTGTGGGGATACCGCGAAACCGACGAACTGGGCGGGCGTGATCCCTATTCGGCATCAAAAGCGGCGGCGGAAATCATTTTTTCCGCCTATTGCTCCAGCTATTTCGAGTCTCGCCCCGGTTTCGGCATCGCCAGCACCCGGGCCGGCAACGTTATCGGTGGCGGCGACTGGGCCCGCGACCGCATCATCCCCGATTGCATTCGCGCCCTGGAAGCCGGCATGCCAGTGCCGGTCCGCAACCCCCAGGCCACCCGCCCGTGGCAACACGTGTTAGAGCCGCTGTCGGGCTATCTGTCCGTTGCCGCCCATCTGGTGCAACAGCCGAAGAAATTTGGTAGCGCCTGGAATTTCGGCCCGCCCGTCGGTTCGGTGCGCACCGTCGGCGAATTGGTGGCCGAGGCGGTCAAGGTATGGGGCGAAGGCTCGTTCCAGCTCTCGCCCGAAGCCAACGCCCCACACGAAGCCCGACTGTTGCAGTTGAATACCGATCGCGCCGCCGTGGATTTGGGCTGGCGCTCACGCTGGGGCGTGGATGAAACCATCGACCGAACCATCGGCTGGTATCGTCAGGTCATCCGTGAAAACGCCTCCCCCCGCGCCGTCTGCCAGAACCAGATCAACGATTACATGGGCAAAAACCCGTGATCGACGGCGTCGTCGTCACCCCGTTGCGCCGTATCGCCGACGACCGGGGCGCGGTGATGCACATGTTGCGCGCCGATTCGCCAGTGTTCCGACAATTCGGTGAGATCTATTTTTCCTCGGTCCATCCCGGTAAGATCAAGGCTTGGCACTATCATCGTCGCATGGGCCTGAACTATGCGGTGCCAGTGGGCCGCATCAACTTCGTCCTTTACGATCCCCGGCCCGGCAGCTCCACCGAAAGCCAAATACGGGAAATCGCATTGGGCGGCGACGATTACGCTCTGGTCAGCGTACCGCCAGGCTTATGGACCGGCTTTCAATGCGTTGGCGGAGAAACCGCCCTGGTCGCCAATTGCGCCACCCTTGCCCATGACCCAAGCGAGGCCGAGCGCAAGGACCATGACGACCCGTTCATTCCTTATATCTGGCGGGATAGGCCATGACCGCCATTCTGGTCACCGGCGGCAGCGGCTATGTGGGCGGTCGTCTGGTCCGTCACCTGCTGACACAGGGACATGAAGTCCGTCTCGCCAGCCGTCGGCCGCTTTCTCCCGCTTGGGCCAAGAACGCGCGAACCATCGTGCTTGATTGGGACGATCCGGCCAGTCTGGCGGCGGCATCCGCCGGCTGCCAGACTGTGGTGCATCTGGCCGGCTTGTCAGACGGCGAATGTGCTCGCGATCCGGTACAAGCCCTGCGCGTCAACGGCGAATATACTATCCGCCTGCTGGAAGCGGCCATAAATGCCGACTGCCAGCGCTTCGTACTGTTTTCCACCGCCCATGTCTATGGTGCCCGACTGAATGGCGTGGTGGACGAAACCGCGTTACCGCTGCCGCGCCATCCTTATGGCATCAGCAACCGGGTGGCCGAGGATTTTGTTTTAGCTGCCCATGCCCAGGGCCGCATCGGCGGCTTGGCCCTGCGCCTGTCAAACGCCATCGGCGCCCCTGTCCATGCCGGCATCGATCGTTGGGGCTTGCTGGTCAACGACCTGTGCCAGGCGGCGGCAATGGGCGGACCGTTGGTAATGCGGACCAGCGGCTTGGTCCGCCGTGATTTCATTCCACTGGCCGATGTGGAAAACGCCTTGGCCTATCTGCTGACGCTTCCGCTCGTCGCCTGGGCCGACGGCCTGATGAATTTGGGCACCGGGCAAGGCACGAGCGTGGCTGCCATGGCCGATCTGGTGCTGGCCCGCGCCCGCGCCAAGGGTCTGAATGTCGCCTTGCAGCGACCGGCCCCCGCCCCCGGTGAAATCGCCACACCGTTGGAGTACCGGATCGACAAGCTGCGCTCTTGCGGTTTCATCCCGCAAGCCGATCTGGCGGGGGCTATCGACGAAACCCTTGATTTCTGTGTGGCTCAGGCCAAGGTTAGACCATGACCCACCCCCCCCTGATCACCATCGTCATTCCCACCTACAATCAGGCCGACTGGCTGCGCGAGGCACTGCATTCGGTGCTAGCCCAACGGGTGGAGAATTGGGAAGCCATCGTCATCAACAATCATTCCGCCGACCACACTGAAGCTGTGGTGGCGGAAATCAATGATCCGCGTATCCGTCTGATCAACTTCGCCAATCACGGCATCATCGCCGCCTCGCGCAACATTGGCATCGACGAAGCCCAGGGCGAATGGGTGGCGTTTCTTGATTCCGACGATGTCTGGCATGCCGACAAGCTGGAAACCTGCCTGCCGAGTCTGACCAACGACGCCGATATCGTCACCCACGGGGTGCATTTCTGGGATGGTAGCCGCATCTTGCGCGACTGGCTGCCGGGGCCGGAACGGCGGGCCAAATTGCGCAATCTGTTATTCGAGGGCTCGGCCATGTCGCCGTCGGCGACCATAATCCGCCGCTCGCTGCTGCAACAGGTCGGCGGAGTCAGCGAGGATGACGCCTTGTGCAGCGCCGAGGATTATGAGTTACAGCTTAAGCTGGTCAAGGCCGGGGCACGCATCCACTTTCTCCCCCTGATGCTCAGCAAGTACCGCATCCATCCCGGCCAGCAAAGCAAATCGGCGGAACGCCATATGCAGGCATCGCTGCTGGCGGTGCAAAAGCATTATGATGCCTTACCCAGGCGTTCATGGCACGACGCTCTGCGCTTTCGCCAACGTCTGGCAAGCCTGCAATATGGGGCTGGGCGGCTTTATCAGGAAGCCGGCGACCAGATAAAGGCCTGCCGGTTCTTTATCCAATCCCTGCGCCAATGGCCGCTGCTGCCGCGAAATTGGGTCGCCTTGCTGCTGAGCCTGATCCCGCACGGCCCCAAAACACACCATGACCGTCTGCCGGTGCTGATCAACGGCCTGCACGCCAAAAGCGGCGGCGGCGTCACCTATCTCCGCAACATCCTGGGCGATCTGGCCGAGGATCGCCGGCTTACGATCCATTTGTTGCTACACGAAGACCAATACACCTTGTTCGGCGAACCGCCGGAAGGTGTGCGCCTGCATTTGCTGCAATTCAAGACCGGCTTCCTGCGGCTGTTGCTCTGGGAACAACTGGCCCTGCCGATTCTAGCCCGCGAAATGCTAGCGGTGGTGACCTTTTCCCCCGCCAATTACGGCCCCCTCGCCGCGCCCAATCCGGTCATCCTGCTGCGCAACTCGCTGGCCGTGGTGCAACGGGACAAACGTCTGAACAAGCGTGTCTATTGGGGCATGCTGACCTTGGCCACCGCCTTGTCACTGATCACCTGCCGCCGAGCCATCGCCGTATCCGATTACGCCCGCCGCTCCCTCAGCTTCGGTTTGCCGGACTTGATCGTTAAACGTATCGAAATCATCAATCACGGTATCGCCCCGGCCTTCACCCCGGATGCTTCTGTGCCCCGCGAACAAAGCACCTTGCTGGCGGTGTGCGACATCTATGTGCAAAAGAACCTGCACACCCTGATCAAGGCCATGGCCATGCTGCAAACGCACCAGCCTTCGGCCCATCTGCTGATCGCCGGTCGCATCATCGACCCCGATTATTATAGTGAATTGCTGCAACATATCGAGCAATTGAACATCGGACATAGCATCACCTTCCTGGGCGGCTGTTCACAGGAACAGCTGATCAAGCTTTATCGAAGCTGCACCGTATTCGTCTTTCCCTCGACCATTGAAACCTTCGGCAATCCGCTGGTCGAGGCCATGGCCTGTGGCGCACCCATCGCCAGTTCCAACACCACGGCCATGCCGGAAGTGGTGGGTGACGCCGCCCGCCTGTTCGCCCCGCTCGATACCCAGGCCATGGTCGAAGCCATTTGCGGTTTGCTGGACGATCCCGCCGCCCGGTCAGAACTAAGCCGCCGCGGCCTGGAACGGGCGCATCTGTATTCCTGGAAACAGACAGCGGCCAAGACCGCCGATGTTCTGGTCGATGCCGCACGGCGGGACTGATCCACCGCCATGGCCCAACGCACCCTGATCATCACCTTGCCGCCGTTCGAAGGCGGCGTTCCGGCCAAGACCCGGTTGCTGGCGCAAGAGTTGGCCGCGCGTGGTCATCACATCACCATCGCCTATTATGCGCCACTGTCCAGTCACCGTCACCTCAGCCCGTCGCCCTGGAGCCTGCGCCACCCAGGGGTCGAAGCGGGGCGATGCTTCGACGCCGAATTCGACGCCGTCGCCGTAGGCTGCCGCTGGGCCGAGCTGGAATTTCCCTATTACCTGCCATCACCGCGCTGGCAAGCGCTGATCGACGCACATGACCGCCATGTGGCGGTGGGCGGCACCGTTTTGGTATCCAATCCTTTGCGGACCGCCAAGGTGCCGCATCTGGTGTGGTGCGCCAGTGACATGCTGGGCGACCGGCTGGACCGCCGCCTAGCCATGACATGGCCGCGCCGCCTGATCGACCACGCCGTCATCGGCCCAGTGCAAGCGGCGATGGAACGGCGCATCCTGGCCGGTACCGGTCGCATCGTCACCGTCGGCCATCATGCGCTTGGCATGTTCCGCCGTTTGGGCTTCGCCATGGCAGGGAGCGGGATCATGCCTATTCCCACCGATCCCGATCTATATCGCCCCGCCGCCACCGAAGCGGAAGCCGGCATCATCGGTTTCGCCGGACGGCCCAACGACCCCCGCAAGAATCTTGGTCTGCTGATCCGCGCCATCGTCATCGCCCATGGCCGCGATCCGCGCATCCGCCTACGCCTGACCGGACAACCCGACAAGTCCACTGCCGCCATGATCCGGTCCCTGGGCGCCCAAGCGCTGGTACAATGGCAAGGCGTGCTGCCACGCCAGGATCTGCCCGGCTTTTATGCCGGGCTGGACGTCTTCGCCCTACCTTCGGCGCAAGAGGGATTCGGCATCGTCGGCATCGAGGCCATGGCCTGCGGCGTACCGGTGGTTTCCACCCGGTGCGGTGGCCCGCAGGATTATGTGTGCGACGGCGAGACCGGTTTTCTGGTGGACTCTACCGCCCAGGCAATGGCTGAAGCCTTGCTGCGTCTGGTCATCGACCGCGCTTTGCACCACCGCATGGGGCACGCCGCCCGGAATGTGGCAAAAACCCGTTATTCCCCCGCCTGCTTTCGCAAGGCCCTTGACGAAAATTGGCAGGCCGTCTGGGGGGAACACCCATGAGCCCACGCCTGCTCTATCTGGTCAGCCACCCCATCCAATACCAAGCACCGCTCCTGCGCCTGATTGCCGCCGATTCCAGCTTGCGCTTGCGGGTCTTGTTCGAACGGGTTGATACCGTCGATGGCTATCATGATCCCGGCTTCCGCACCCATGTGCGCTGGGATGTGCCTTTACGCGACGGTTACGACAATGTCGCCCTGGCGGAAACCGATCTGACAGCCGAAATCGCCGCCGCCGATGTGATCTGGTTGCACGGCTGGGCCAGCCCGATCATGCGCCGGACCTTGCGGTTGGCGGCACACTTGGGCAAACCGGTACTGATGCGGGCGGAAAACTGGGATGGAGCCATGCCCGACGGCAAGGGGCCGCACGGCTGGCTGAAGCGGCTTTATCTGCGATGGATATTCGCCCATTGCCGGGCCTTCCTCGCCATCGGCTCGGCCAATGGCGCCTATTACCGGCGTTTCGGCATTACCGACGACCGCATTTTTGCCGTGCCCTATGCCGTGGACAACGATTTCTTCGCCGCCCAGGCCGACACCGCATCCTTGCGCCGTGAACTGGGCATCGAACCGGAACAACGGGTGATATTGTATGCAGGCAAGTTCCAGCGGCGCAAGCACCCCGAACAGGTGGTCGCCGCTTGGAAATCCCTGCCTCTGCCACGCCCCCCCCTGTTAATGGTCGGCGACGGCGAAATGCGCACCGAATTGGAAGCCATGGCCGAATCGGGGATGATCTTCGCCGGCTTCCGCAACCAGACCCAGTTGCCGGCCTTTTATGCCCTGGCTGACGTCTTCGTGCTGCCATCAGAACACGAGCCCTGGGGATTGGCGGTGAACGAGGCCATGGCCTGCGGCACCGCCGTGGTGGTCAGCGATCAGGTTGGCGCCGCCTTCGATCTGGTCGATGAGAGCACCGGCGCGGTGTTCGCCGCCGGCGATGTCGCCGCCTTAACCACCAGCTTGGTCCGGGTTCTCGAACAAAGCGAAATCCGTGGGCAAGCGGCGGCGGCCCGCATCGCCACTTGGGACTTCCGCGCCGATCTGGCCGGGGTGCATCAGGCGGTGGCCCATGTCCTTGGATAAGCCCCTCTCCATCGTGGTCATCGGCCAGACCATCACCGGTAGCCGCACTCCACAACGGGTGGCGGCATTACAGCGGCTGGGCCACCGGGTCCGGGTGATACCTATCAACCGCGACGGCGCCACCTATGAAGACCGTCCCAGCCTGATGGACCGGTTGCGCTATCGCCTGCGCCTACCCGCCGATCCTGCCGACTGCAACAACGCGGTATTGACGGTAGCCGACCAGGATTGCGATCTGGTGTGGATCGAAGCAGCCCCCATGATCCGTGCTGCCACCTTGCATCGGTTGCGGCAAGTGGCGCCCAAGGCACTGCTGACTTGGTATTCCGAAGACGACATGATGAACTCTATACACCGGTCGCGCTGGCTGGAACGCGCCATGCCCGCCTTCGACTGGTGGTTGACCACCAAATCGTTCAACCTGAATGCGGATGAAGTGCCATCGCTGGGCGTGCGCCGGATGCTGTTCGTCAACAACAGCTTCGATCCCGGCTTGCATCACCCGACACCGGTCAGCGAAATCGAACGCCAGGATTTGCAGGCAGATATGGCGTTTGTCGGTACCTTCGAGACCCCACGCGCCGCCAGCCTGCTGCGGCTGGCCGAAGCCGGCATCGCCGTCCGGGTGTGGGGCAATGGCTGGGCCGCCTGGACGGACCGTCACCCCAACCTGCACATTGAAAACCGCCCGGTCTATGATCACGATTATGCCAAGGTGGTCGGTGCGGCCAAGATCACCCTGGGCTTTTTGCGCAGGGGCAACCGCGACCGGCAAACCTGCCGCACGGTGGAAATTCCGGCTTGCGGCGGCTTCATGCTGCACGAATATTCCGACGAAGCCGCCGCCTTAGTCCACTCCGAGGCCGAGGCCGGATTTTTCCGCGATGACGATGATCTGGTGGCCCAGGCACAACGCTGGCTGGCCGACGATGCGGCACGGATAGCCGCAGCTCAGGCAGCGGCTCGGGCAATGATTGAACGCGGCCATAGCCACGATGCCCGCCTGCATGGCATCCTGAGTCGGCTGTTCGGGGAATCCAAGACACCATGAAAATCCTGATCAACGCCATTTCCGCCCGCATGGGCGGCATCGTCACCTATACCCGCAATCTCATGGACAGTCTGGCAGAGCGTAACGACACTGCCGAGTTCGCCGTGTCCCAACGCTTTCCCGGTGCCGACCGGCCCAACATGCTGCGGGTCACTGCCAGCGATTTGCGCCCGGCCCTGCGCTTGATCTGGGAGCAGACACAATGGCGCCGGATCGTCAGCCGCCGCAAACCCGATGTGTTGTTTTCGTCGGCCAATTTCGGCCTGCTGGCTTGCCCGGTACCCCAGGTTTTGCTGGTGCGCGAAGGCGGGTTGTTCGATCCGTTTTATCTGGCCAATGTCTCGCCCGAACAGGGCCTGTGGTCAGCGTTGCAGCGCAAGGCCCGCCGCCGCTTGATCATCGCCTCGGCTCGCAGCGCCGATCAGGTGATGACGCCGACCGCAGCCATGCGCGATCTGTTGTCGCTGTGGTCGCCCGACCTGGAACAAAAGATCACCGTCAATCCCTATGGCACCATGAGCCATTCCTTCATCCCAGCAACGGAGGCGCCCCGGCAATGGAAGGCCGACGGCATTCTGCGGCTGCTTTACGTGTCAGTGTATTATCCGCATAAGCGTCCCGGCTTGGTCTGCCAGGCGGTCGAGGCACTGGTCGCCCGTGGCAGCCAAGCCCATGCCACCATCACCATGACCCGGCAGGAACTGGACGATTTCCTGGGCAGCGCCCATGATCGTATCTTGATTGACACGGCCATCGCGGCCCAGACGGTCACCTTGGGCCGGCAGCCTTATGAAGCCCTGCCCAGGCTTTATCAGAACCACGACATCTTCATTTTTCCGTCCATTTCTGAAACCTTCGGCCACCCCATGGCCGAGGCCATGAGCAGCGGCATTCCAGTGCTTGCCGCCGACACCCCAGTCAACCGCGAAGTCTGTGGCGATGCCGCGCTTTATTTCGACCCGCTGTCGCTGTCATCGCTGCTTGCCTGCATTGACCGCCTGGATAACGACCCCAACTTGCGCGCTGAACTGATCGACATCGGCCGCAAAAGGGTATTGTCCTGCTATACCTGGGATCAGCATGTGGAACGACTGATGGAAATCCTGTCCAACACCGCCCAGCGCAAACCCGGCTGACCCCCATGGCAAGAACCCCACGGGTCGCCATCTCCGGCCTGATTCTGGTGGCCAGCGCAATTGCCCAGGCGGTAATCGCCTTTGGCGCCAATCTGATCATGGTCCGCCATCTCGATCCGGCCCAGTTCGGTCGTTTCGCCGTGATCCAGGCCTCGGCGGCCCTGGTGCTGTCGGTTCTGTCCATCCGCACCAACACATTGATTATCCGCACCCTTGAAGCTGAAATGAATGTACCGCGCCGCGATCTGCTGTTTTCAGTCATCGGTTGGGAAACCATAGTGGCATTTCTGCTGATCACGGCGCTGATGGTAAGTTCCGGCAACACTCAGTGGACCGATTGGTGCCTGGTCCTGGCCCTGGTGATCGGCCATTGGACCAACCAGAATCGGGCTTTCTTCGAACGCGGCTTGCGCTTTGGCGGCTTGGCCATCGTTGAAACCATGGTCCAGATCAGCGGACATGGCTTGGCCGTTGTCTTAGTCCTGGCCGGAATCGGGGCGGACAGCCTGTATGTGCGCGAATTGTTTTTCGCCCTGGCCGGATTAGCCGCCTTGATTGGCATCGGCGCCATATCTTTTTATCGTTTCCATTGGGTCGGCTGGTCGCAATGGCGAGCGGTTTTGCGGGACGGACGCGGCGTCTGGCTGGATGCCATGCTAGAGAACAGCTTCTCCCGCCTGACCCTGTTGCTGGTCAATGCTGGCACCGGCCTAAGTGGTGCCGGACTGTTCTTTCAAGCGCAACGACTGGCCCTGGTCCCGCAACAAGTGCTGCAACCGATCAGCGGACGGGTGGTCGCTGTCTGGTTTGGTCAGACAGAGTGCCGCGGCCAACGCCGCCTGATGCGCCGACGCCTCCTGCTGGTCACCGCCCCACCTTTGGCCCTGGCTGCCATTCTCGCCTGGGCCTTGGCTGATCCGGTGGTGCCGTGGATCTTTGGCGCGCCTTGGGCACCCGCTGCACCGATTTTGGTGGCCATGGCCGGTATGGTCCTGTTCCTGCCCTTATTTGAAACCTTGCGGTCGGAAGTGGTGGCGTCCAAGCGAGTGCGCTGGCTGCTGGTCGCCCGACTGGCGCAATATGGTGGCCTGCTGATCCCGCTGTGGCCGCTGATCATGGGGCAAGCCGTGGACGCCACCCATATGGGCATCGCCCTGTCGGTAGCCTATGCCGGGGCTTTCATCGTGCTGACGGCACTAATGTTGCGTTCGGAAGTCAATGCATAGGGGGTTGCACCCGCCGCCAAGCAGACCGATGATGCCGCCATGATCAGCACCGCCCCCCTAACCAATCCCTGGAATATCCTGTCTGCCTTGGTGCCACAGCCCGCTGCCGAGGCCGCCGCCGGCTGGCGCCGTCCCGGCGACCAATCCCTGGTCCTGGCACGGTCGTGCTGGTCGCTGGCTTTGCTGGCCGGCATGCTGGGATCTAAACCCAAGGTCGCATTACCGGCTTGGTTTTGCAATGCCTCACTGCTGCCGCTCCGGGCCATGGGGGCGGAGCTGATCTTCGTTCCCGTCAATGAAAATGGTTGGCCCGATTGGAGCAACCTGGGCCAGGCTGACATGGTGGTGACGGTGCACACCTTTGGCCATCCGGTCCCTCTGGACAGCGCCCGTGCCGCCTGTGACCGTACCGGCGCCATTTTGGTGGAAGATGCCGCCCATGCCCTGGCTCCGGCTCCTGGCATCGGGGAATCCGGCGATTATGTGCTGTACAGTCCGCACAAGGTGCTGGCCCTGCCCGACGGTGCCGTGATTGTCGCCCGCAATCGCCCTTTACCCGCCGGAGCAGGGCAATCAAGCGGCGGGGTATTCCGTTGGTTGAGCCGGCGGCTGATCCAATGGGCGCTGCCCGACCCGTTGCGCTCCTGGATAGCGCAAGGAGGACAAATCAACTTCCTCGACGATCCCACCACCACCGCCATGCCGCCCTTATGCACTCCGTCGCCCGTGTCGTTGCGCTTGATGACCGCCGCCGATCTGACCGTCGAGGCAACCATGCGCCGCATGAATGCCGCTTCCTTACGCCAGACACTGGGTCACTTGCCCGGCTGGCACCCTTTGTTCACCGATGACGGCCCGGCTCCTTATCGCTTTGCCTTGCGCTGTGACCACACCGACATCGCCATCGCCCGCTATGCCGCCTTGCGACACGCCCATCTGCCGGTGGAGAGCTGGCCCGATCTGCCGCCAGAAGTCAGCGACGCCACAGCCATCGGCCTGCGGCGGTCGGTGATTTTGCTGCCGGTGCATGGTGCACTACCGCCAGGATATGAACAGCTTTACGCCAAGGCTCTGGCCCATGCTTGACATCTCTTTCGACAGCCTGACCCGCCCCCAGTGGGAAGATTTGTTCGCCCAGGCCGGCCAATCCGCCCTGGTGCAAAGCTGGGCTTACGGCGAGGCCAAGCGAGCCGAAGGCTGGACCCCCCGTCGCTTGCTCATCCACCAAGACGGCAAACCGCTGGCCCTGGCCCAGGTACTGGAAAAGCGCGTGGCAGGCTTGGCGCGTATCGCCCGGCTCAATCGCGGCCCGGTGTGGCTTGGCCCGCTTGCGCTCGAAGACCAACTGGCGATCATCACCGCCTTGCGCCGTCCGTGGCGATTGTGGCGGGCGGCGGCCTTGTTCATCGCCCCAGAACTGGAGCAGGACCATGCCTCACGCCTTGGCCTGATCCGCCGCAAGGCGCCATGCTGGGGCTCGGCCTGGATCGATCTGACGCAACCGTTGGACGTCTTGCGTAAGCGGCTGGACGGTAAATGGCGCAACATGCTGGTAGGGGCGGAAAAAGCCGGCCTGTCAGCAGATATCTCGGCCACCGCCGAAACCCGGCTATGGCTGATGGGACATTATGCGGCGCTGATGCGCGACAAACACTTTACCGGCATGCCATCCGCCCAAATCACCGCCCTGGCCCAATCCCTATGTCGACCCGAGGACTTGCTGGTCATCCGTGCTCTCACCCCCGAGGACGAAGCTGTGGGCGGTATCCTGCTGGCCCGCCACGGCACCAGCGCCACCTATCTGGTGGGGTGGAACGGCGATATGGGGCGCAAGCTGAAAGCCAACAACTTCCTGCTGTGGCAGGCGATCGTGACGTTACAGGCGCAAGGCTGCCGCTGGTTGGATCTTGGCGGAATCGACGCGGCTTTGACCCCCGGCATCGCCGCCTTTAAGCGCGGTATGAAGGGTCAGGAATACTGTTTGGCCGGCGAGTTCCTCAGCCTATAGACCACTGGCCAACCCATCCAGGTGGGCCCGAGCCTTGCTGTACAGTGGATCAAGCCCGCCTTCCACCGCCAGCTGCCGCCAGGCATCGCCTCCCCCCAATTCCACGTGATCGGCGCGCAAAGCATAGGGGCTGACACTATTATGGTTGGCCCCGCGTACGCCGCTGCGACAAAACCGATGCAAGCCGGCGATGGCCTGCAAGGACGGTGTGTCCACGGACCAAGCATCGCCAAAGGTGTAAGCAAACCAATCGGGCACCACCCCCAGACGCTGCCGAAAGGCCTGGGCCGCACCCTCGATCTGCTCCGCCCGCGCATCGGGACTTAATGCGGTCAGGCGCTTATGGTCCAGGGTATGGCTGCCGATTTCCTGGCCCAAGGCACTCAACCGCTCGACCCCGTCCCAATCCAGAATACGCAGATCCCCCGCCGCCCGCTTGCCGTCGAAGACGTTAGCGGCGATGGCGGCAGCCTGGGCATCACCCGACAATTGGGTCAGGCCAGGGCAGATAAAGAACAACGCCTTGACCCCTAAGGGGGCAAGGATCGTCTCCGCCACCTCCAGATTGGACTGAAAACCGTCATCAAAGCTGAGAAGAACCCCTCGGGGACGAGGCGAAGCGGCAGCCTGAGTGGGGGTGATCAGCCGGCCATCGGCATGCAGACGCTGTACCAGCGCGGCGAAGACCGGCCGCTGCGATTGCGGCACGTCATGGAATAAAAGCGTGCGATACCCGGATTGCGGGACCACGGTGCGCACGCCACGCCACGCGGCCAACCAAACGGGAGCGATCAGGGAACGAAGGTCAGACATGGACTTTCCATAACACAAGCATCGCCGGCGACGCACGGATGTTGTATCCCGGACCTGCTTCGGCTATTGCTACCGTGTCCGCTTACATGTTGATTGTCCACACGGTGGCTGCCGACGGCGTCGCCAGCATTGCCATCATCGGCTTCGCCGCTCTGGCCCAATATCTGCGCCAAGCCCGCATGGACCCGGCGCTGGTGGCGACCCGCAAGTTCTAAAACCCGGCCAACACCGTGGCGGCCCAACCACGCAGATGCGGCTGCCCCATCCATTGGGCGATGGGGACGAAAAATCCGGTCTTGCGCCGCCTCAGCACCGCATCAGGCAAAACTGGGCGAGCACAGGCGGCCATGTCCAGTTTTGATGGCGGCTTGCCGGCCTTGACCAAGCTAACCACCTGCGACAGCAACACAGTGTCAACCAGCGGCACCCGGATTTCCAGCGAATGGGCCATGCCGGCCCAATCGGCATCTCGCAGCAACTGATTGCGCATATAAAACGCACTTTCCAGAGCGCTGACCGCCAGACGCGGGTTATCGATGCCTTCGATGGTCTCGGCTAGGGCCAGACGCGGCTGCAAATCGCGCCAACCGGCCCGCGCCATCTCGGGGTCCATCACCTGGGGCAATTCCCACGGCATGAACAGACCGCGCCGCAACAGATAGGCATCGGACAGATTTGTGCCGTATTCCAAAAGCCCAGCCCATTTGGGCGAGGTAAAACGCGACAGCCACGGCGCGCTGACCGCGCGCAAGCCACGCCCCAGAAATGGCGTCCAACCGAACGCCTTCAAACGGCTGACCACTTGCGGCAATTGGCGAAATGAATCGTAGCCGGCGAAGATTTCGTCGCCACCCAGGCCAGACAAGGCCACCTTCAGCCCGCGCTGGCGGGCGGCACGGGCGACGAACCAGACATTGACGCCATCAATGGACGGCTGGTCCATGTCAGCCAGGATTTGCTCGGATGATGCGGCAAAATCGCCGGCGGGAATACGGCAGGTGGCATGGTCAGCACCGTAATGGGCGGCCACCTGCTCGGCCAACGGCGCTTCGTCACCATCGGTACCGGCCAGTTCATCGAAGGCCAAGGTGATGGTCTTCAATCGTTCCGACGGCATGGCCTGAGCCGCTAAAGCGGCAATGGTGGTGGAATCCAGCCCCGCCGACAAGAACACCCCCACCGGCACGTCGGCGATCAGATGATGGCGGACCGAATCGGCCAGGGCGGCCCCCAGATCGACACTGGCATCGGCGGGGGCCAAACGAATAGTTTGCGCAATGTCGAAGAAGCGTCCCTGGCAATGATTGCCGTCTTGTCCCCACCACATCCAGCCGCCCGGCGCAACGGCGCGGATATGGCGATACAGGGTGTGCGGTTCAGGGACATGCCCCCACAGCCGAAAACCCACATGACCGGCGGGATCGGGGCTGGTGTCGATGGCGCCGCCAGCCAGCAGCGCCTTGACCTGCGAGGCCGCGCGGATGCAGCCCCCCTGGTCGGCGTAATAAAGCGGCTTGATGCCATACCCGTCACGGGCCAACAGCAGGCCTTGGCGAGCGTGATCCCACAGGGCGATGGCGAACATCCCACGCAGGCGCGACAGCCCATCGACGCCATAGCGGGCATAAAGCTCCAGCACCACCTCGGTATCGCCATGCGAGCGGAAGATTGCTCCCGCTTGTTGCAACTCGTCGCGTAAGTCCCGGAAGTTATAGATTTCGCCGTTGAAAACCATGATCAGACGACCATCGGCACTGGCCATGGGCTGAGCACCGGCATCGGAAAGGTCCAAAATGGACAGGCGGCGATGGGCCAACCCGACCCGATTCGAGGGCGCCAGCCATTGTCCGGCCCCATCGGGGCCGCGCACGGTCATGCGATCACGGATACGCTGCAATTCAGCGGCATCAACCGGCTTTGAATCGGCATGATGGGCGAAAATGGCGGCAAGACCGCACATGAGATTAGCCCCCCCAGGGATTGGCTGTGGCGGCGAGACATACCCGATTTTCACCCTTGGCGCCAGCCACGGTGCCAAGGTCTTGCAACACCTGGACGGACCTGCCACCATCCGCACCGATTCTCAGGACGAATTAAGGACATTTTCTTGGGTATTTCCTGGTCTTTGGGCGCCTGGCGCCCGGTGTTGCGGCACGTTGCCGACGCGCGCGCGGTGGCCATCACCATCGACGATGCCCCCACGCCGGAAACCATGCCAGCCATGCTGGACCTGTTGGACCATTACCGGGGCAAGGCCACATTTTTCATGTCCGGCTGCCGGGCGGTGGAACATGACGCATTGGTCGCCGACACCGTCCACCGCGGTCACGCGATCTATGCCCATGGCTGGGAACATATCCGTCTGGACCGCGCCGGCCCCGACCGCCTGATCGCCGATATGGAAAAATGCGAGGCTCTGCTGACCCGTCACCGCCCAACCCCCAACCCTTATCTGGTGCGCCTGCCCTATAACGGCGGCTATCGCAACGCCACCGTGCACCGGGCGCTGCAACGCTGGCAGCCCGGTTGCCAGATCGCCCATTGGGGACCCAGCACCGAGGACCATCTGATTTCCACCCGCTGTCAAAGCGATGCCGATATCGCGCCACAATGCGCGGCCGAGGTGGATCGCATCCTGGCTGACCCACGTCTGCCCGGCGCCATCATCTTGATGCATGACCAGCCCATCAACGAACGCCCCGGCTCCCAATTCAAGGCCGCCGTGACGGTCGAATTGCTGCGCCAATTGCTCGACCGCCTGAGCGGCGCCGGCTACGCCTGCGTCACCATCCCCCCCGCCCCCACCGCCCCTTGGTGGTCGCGCTACGCCTTGGTCTGAATCATGAGAATCCTGCACACCATTCCCGGTCGTAATTGGGGCGGCATGGAACATCGGACCATCGAACAGGTCCGCTGGCTGGTCGCCCACGACCACCCGGTCTGGCTGGCGGCCCCCGCCGATGGCGAACCTTTCGCCCGCGCCCAGGCCCTGGGCCTGCCGGTCATTGACTTCAACTTCGATCGGCCCTGGCGGCTACCGACCCTGAAGGCCCTGCGCGCCATCGTCGAACAACACCGCGTCGATGTAATCGACACGCACGTTACCCGTGATGCCAAGGCCGCCATGGGTTGCCTGGATCTGTGCGCGGTGGTGCGCTCGCGCCATGTCAATCAGCCCCTAAAGCCGTCACTGGTCCGCCGGCTGCAATGGCGCCTGGGGGCGGATCACATCATCACCGTGGCCCAATGCACTCGCGATCATTTGCGTGAAATCGGTCTGGCTGATCCCAAGCGCAGCACTGCCATCGGTGGCTGGGCCGACGAAAAGTTCTTCGAGTTACCCGATCCGGTGGCCACCCGCGCCCAGGTACGCGACGAATGGGGAATCGCCGCAGACGAATACGTCATCGTCTGTGTCGGCATGATTCGCCCCGACAAGGGCCAAGACCATCTGATCGGCGCTTTGGGCTTGCTGAAACAACAAGGGCTGACCCCCAAACTGCTCATCGTCGGCAGCGCCACCGCCGAGGCGGTGCAATACGAACAAGGCCTGTCCACCCAGGCCTGCGCCTTGGGGTTGGCCGGACAAATCAGCTTTACCGGCTATCGCGACGATGTCGCCCGCATGATGATCGCCGGCGATCTGGTCGTCATCCCGTCGCTGACCGAGGCCCAACCCCGCGTCGCCGTCCAGGCTTTTGCCACCGCCCGCCCCGTGGTCGCCAGTGCGGTAGGTGGTGTGCCGGAAATCGTCGTCGATGGCCATACCGGCTGGTTGGTGCCCCCCGCCGACCGCCCCGCCCTGGCCGCCGCCATCGCCAAGGTGATGGCCGACCCGGCGGGTGCCGCCGCCATGGCCGCCGGCGCTCGTGCTTTAGCGGAAAATTCCATGCGTTTCGATCACCGCATGGCCGAAACCCTGGCGACCTATCACACCGCCATCGCCCGGGCCAAGGCCCGGCGAGTGCCGCCGCTTCGAGGGCTGGCATGACACATCCTCACCTCCGCTTGTCCGCTTTGGTGGTCGTCCATAACGAGGAAAAGCGGCTGCAAGCCTGTCTCGAGCGGCTGAGCTTCGCTGACGAAATCGTCGTGGTTTTGGACAAATGCACCGACGGCAGCAAGGCCATCGCCGCCCGTTTCACCGACCGCCTGCTCGAGGGCCGCTGGGACATGGAGGGCGAGCGCCGCAACACCGGCATCGCCTTTTGCACCGGCGACTGGGTGTTGGAAGTGGACGCCGACGAACATATCCCCCCCGAACTGGCCGTTGAAATCCGTGCCACCATCGATTCCACCACCTTCGATTGGCACGAAATCTTAGTGGATAACTACATCGGGGAACGGCTTGTCCGCCATGGCTGGGGCGGATCATTCGGTAAAGCCGCTTATCCCGGCTTGTTCCGCAAAGAAGCCAAAACCTGGGGCAACGACCGCGTCCACCCCAGCCTGATCTGGCGCGGGCGCAAAGGCCCGATGTTGAAGAACCGAATCAATCATTATGTCGACCGCAATATCTCGGACATGATCCGCCGCCTGGATAACTATTCCACCGCCAAGGCCCGCGATTTGCGCGACCGCGGCGAAACCTGGGGCTCGACCGCCAGCAATGTGCGGCGCATGGCGTCTCGGTTCTGGAAATGTTACGTCTCGCGCCGAGGATACCGCGAGGGCGGCTATGGCTTCATCATCGCCGTCTGCGCCGCTCTTTATCCCATGTTGTCGCACCTGAAAGCCCGGCTGGAGAAAGAATGATGGCCCATATCGTCATGGCCGACGACGGCATCGTTTTCGATGGCCGTACCTTGGACGAACGCCCGCTTGGCGGGGCCGAAACCTCGTTCATCGAAATGGCCAACGCCTTGGCGGCGCGCGGCCATGATGTGCACGTCTACAACAAATGCGAAATGGCGGTGACCCATCGCGGCGTGCACTGGCATCCCATCGGTGAAGGTCTGCCCCGGACCGCCGACCTTTACATCGCCAATCGCGGCGACAAGCTGATCCGTCAAGTACCAGGGGCAAAGAAGACGATTTTCTGGATCCATAATCCAGCCGGCTATCTGCTGAAATGGCGCTATCAGTGGAAACTGGCGCTGCGCCGCCCGACCATCGTCTTTTCCGGCGCCAGCCATGCCGGCACCTATCCCGCCTGGGGATTTGCCGGCGGGCGTGAGATCGTCCTGTACGGCCTGACCGATCTGTTTTGCCACGCGACCGAACGCGCGCCCCCGCCGCCGCGCGCGGTTTTCACCTCGAACCCGCTCAGGTCGCTGGATTGGCTACTGGATGTCTGGGAAAGCTCAGTCCATCCGGCAATCCCCGCCGCTCAATTGCACATCTTCGCCGGTATGGCCACCTATGGCACCGCCGGTCAAGCCAAGGCAGGCAAGATGGGACCGGTGCTGGAACGTGCCGCAGCCCTGGTCGACAAGGGCGTTGTATTGCGCGGACCGGTGCCCAAGGCACAATTGGTGGATGAACTGGCTCAGGCCCGCGTGCTGATGTATCGCGGTGATATCGGCGAAACGTTTTGTTCGGCGGTGGCCGAGGCCCAGGCCATGGGCGTACCGACGGTGCTGGAAGATATCGCCTGCATGAACGAGCGCCTGATCGACGGTCAGACCGGCTTCGTCAGCCGTGGCGCTGCGGATTTCGCCGCCCATTCCATCAAGCTATTGGCCGATGACACCCTGTGGACCAGCCAGCATCGGACCTGTCTCGAGCATCAGCGCCGTTGGCGCTGGGACGACGCCGCCCGTGAATTCGAGCGCATCGCCGGCTGGTGACCGGCGATGCCCCGTTTTCATTTTTAGTGGCGGAAGTGACGCATGCCGGTGAAAACCATGGCGAGACCCTTTTCATTGGCAGCGTCGATCACTTCCTGATCGCGCATAGAGCCGCCCGGCTGGATAATGGCGGTGGCTCCGGCCGCCGCCGCCGCCAACAGCCCGTCAGCAAACGGGAAGAAGGCGTCGGACGCCACCACCGAACCCACCGTCCCGGCCTGGGCCAAGCCGGCGGCATCGGAAGCTTCCTTTGACTTCCAGGCGGCGATACGGCTGGAATCGACACGGCTCATCTGGCCGGCACCGATGCCGACGGTGCAACCATCCTTCACGTAGATGATGGCGTTGGACTTAACATGCTTACAGACGCGGAAGGCGAAGAGCATGTCCTTGAGTTCCTGGTCGGTCGGTGCCCGCTTGGTCACCACCTTCAGTCCGTCCAGAGTGACGCGACCATTATCCTTGGATTGCAGCAGATAGCCACCCGAGACGTTGCGCAATGTCATCGCCGCTGACGACGGATCGGGCATGCCGCCGGTAACCAGCAAGCGCAAATTCTTCTTGGCGGCAAAGGCGGCGATGGCGGCTTCGTCGGCTTCAGGAGCGATCACCACTTCGGTGAACAGCTTACAGATTTCCTCGGCGGTGGCGCCGTCCAGCTTGCGGTTGATGGCGATAATACCGCCAAAGGCCGACACCGGATCACAGGCCAAAGCCGTCTTGTAGGCGCTGACGATATCCGGGCCGCTGGCAACACCGCAGGGATTGGCGTGCTTGATAATGGCGACCGT
Source organism: Magnetospirillum sulfuroxidans (assembly GCF_018224925.1). Taxonomy (GTDB): domain Bacteria; phylum Pseudomonadota; class Alphaproteobacteria; order Rhodospirillales; family Magnetospirillaceae; genus Magnetospirillum; species Magnetospirillum sulfuroxidans. Next base: position 23,971 of record NZ_JAGTUF010000029.1, read on the forward strand.
GGGCTCATCGAATTCAGCCGCCAGCTCGTAAGCGGCATCGGTGTCGTTCAGATTGTTGTAGGAAAGCTCCTTGCCCTGTAACTGGCGGGCGGTGGCGATACCCGGACGCTGAACTCCGTTGACGTAGAACGCCGCCTGCTGATGCGGGTTCTCGCCATAACGCAGGTTCTGCTTCAATTCACCGGCCACCACCACGCGGCGCGGGAAGGTGTCGCCCAGCTCACGGGCGAACCACTGGGAAATGGCTGCGTCATAAGCGCCGGTGCGGGCGTAAGCGGTCGCCGCCAGATGCTTGCGCAGGGTCAAGGTGGTGGCGCCGTCATGAGCGCTCATCTCTGCCATCACCCGCTCATAATCCTCGACGTCCACCACCACGGTGACGGCGTCGTGGTTCTTGGAAGCGGCGCGGATCATGGCGGGACCACCAATATCGATGTTCTCCACGCATTCGTCATAGCCGGCGCCGTTGGCGACCGTGGCTTCGAACGGATACAGGTTGACCACCAGCAGGTCGATGGGGGTGATGCCGTGTTCGGCCATGGCCGCTTCATGCTCGGCATTGCCGCGAATACCCAACAAACCACCATGCACCTTGGGATGCAGGGTCTTGACCCGGCCATCCAACATTTCCGGGAAGCCGGTGTGCTCGGCCACTTCGACCACCTTTAAGCCGGCATCACGGATCGCTTTACAGGTTCCACCGGTGGACAGCAATTCCACATTGCGCTCGGAGAGGAAACGGGCGAACTCGATCAGTCCGGTCTTGTTGGAAACCGAAAGCAGGGCGCGGCGAATGGGGCGAAGGTCGGACATGGCGAATTGGCTCCGGTATGCAGATTGGTGGGGGTATAGCGCCGCTGCCGTCACGATGAAAGACGAAAGTGTTTCAGCCCATGCGCGCTGCGCAGGGAGTCAAGATTTCCCTGACGGCGACGATGGTCCGTTCCCGGTTTATGGACGAGGATACCAACACTGATCGGAACCATGGCTGAAGTCCTGCGTCGGCCAAAAGAGTAAATCCCTTCGCCGGAAGTTCCAACCCATTGATGGCAGCGCTGGTCTTGTTGTCGAGGCGGGCATGGAGTACACCGGTCAGACAAAGGCAACCCTCAGGAGATTTCTTCGGCTTGTGCGGCATCGCCGGAATAATGTCGGCCGAACGGTCGGTGAATGCGCAAGCCGTCCGCGCCATGACCGGGCTGATGGCCCATCGCGGTCCCGATGGCGCCGGATTGTGGGAAGGAGCCAACGGCCGGCTGATGCTTGGCCATCGGCGCTTGGCCATCATTGATCCGACCCCGGCCAGCGCTCAGCCCTTCGTTGCCGACGGAGTAACCCTGACCTTTAACGGCGAAATCTACAATTACCGGGAAATCCGCGCCGAGCTGACCACCCGCGGACATGCTTTTACGACCGAAGGCGACGCCGAAGTCATTATCGCCGCTTGGCGGCAATGGGGCGAGGCCTGCGTCGAATTCTTCAACGGCATGTTCGCCTTCGCGCTATGGGACACAGACAAGCGGCAATTGTTCTGTGCCCGTGACCGTTTCGGCGAAAAACCGTTTCTCTATGTGCGCGGCGTGGGCTTTTTCGCCTTTGCTTCCGAATTCAAGGCCTTGTTGGCGCTTGAGGGGGTTTCCTCCGTCATCGACACCCCGCGGCTGGCTCGCTTTCTGACGGTTCCCGCCGATGGTCTGGACCGGGGCGAGACCACCTTGTTTCCAGCAATCCGTCAATTGCCGCCCGCCCATGCGGCAAGCATCGACCTCGACACCCTGACGATGCGCAGTACCTGCTATTGGAGCGGCCAGCCAGCCCCGGAAGTCCGCCATCTCTCCGCCCATGACGCCGCCAATACCTTTCGCGATCTCTTGACCGATTCGGTCCGTCTGCGTCTGCGAAGCGATGTGCCGCTAGGGTCGTGTCTATCGGGCGGCCTGGATTCGGGAGCCATCGTCTGCCTGGCCCGGCACGAATTGGGTGAAAGCGTGCCTTATCACACCTTTTCCGGCCGCTTTCCCGGCACCAGTGCCGATGAAGGCGCGTATATGGAGTCGATCGCCGCCGCTACCCACCCAATCCGTCACGATATCGCCCCCAAACCGTCGGTATTGCTGGACGAGTTGGCTCAATTCGCCTGGGCCAACGAATTACCGGTGGATTCAGCCAGCCAATACGCCCAGTACTGCGTTTTCCGGCTTGCCCGCCAGAACGGCGTCAAAGTACTGCTGGATGGCCAGGGCGCCGATGAGATCCTGGGTGGCTACGAGCAATATTTCACCGCTTATCTGCGCGGCGGGGGCCGCAATTCACCGCTGATCGCCAGCCGCTATGGTGATGCCTTGACCCAGGTACAGCCCTGGCATGCTGCATTACCCACCGGCTTACGCCGCCTGTTGGCGCGGAGCTTGAACAAGGGCAGCGATATCAGCTTTGGCTTGACCGGCGATGTCCGCGTGGAACGCCGGCCGCCACCTGCCAACCTGCACGAAGCCTTACGACGCGATGCCCTGGATGGCTTCCTCGGCACACTTTTGCGTTATGGCGACCGCAATTCCATGGCCCATTCGGTGGAAGTGCGATTACCCTTCACCGACCACCGCCTGTTCGAATTCGCCCAGGGCCTGCCGGCCGAGCAATTGATGGGCGATGGCGAGACCAAACGGTTGCTGCGCCAGGCCATGAATGGAATTTTACCCGACATGGTACGGCTGAGATGGCGCAAGCACGGCTTTGTGCCGCCGCAGGTGAATTGGCTGCATGACGGCTTGTTAAAAGCGGTGGAACAGGTGGTCGAGGATCCCAGCCTCTCGGCACTATGGGATCGACGTTGGTGGCGTTCGGCCATTCGTCGCTTCCATGCCGGCGACACCACGCAAGCCGCCGGTCTGTGGAAGGTGCTGGCCACCGAAGCTTGGCGGGCCCATTTCCTTGAACCGGCAGCGCGCCAACATAAATTCCAGCCGCTGCTGTAACCATGCGCCTTGTCTTCGTCAACCACTGCCACCCCCGTACCCCGCACGTCTGCGCCACCCGTGTCGCCCGCATGGCGGAAGCCTGCGCCCGTGCCGGCCATCAGGTGGTGCTACTGACCGAAACCCTGGGCGGCCACCCGGCACGGCTGTCGCCGGGGGAACTCCCCACCGCCTTAGATCGCCACGACTGGACCCAGCCGTTTTTGCTGGATTGCCCCCCCCAAGACGGCGCCCTTGGCGCGGCCTTGCGTCAAGGCTGGGGGCCACGTCTGCTGCGGCGGCCCTTACTGGCGGCAATCTATGCCCTTCGCGGCGGTCTGTTCACCGATTGGCGGCATGGGGCCAGCCTGTATCTGCCGCTGCTGGTCCGTCATTTCCACCCTCAAGCCTGCTGGGCCACCTTCGGCAATACCGACGCCTGGATCATCGCCCAACGCCTTGCCCGTCTTGCTGGCGGCAAATGGATCGCGGATCTCAAGGATCCATGGAGCGTGTTCATCCCAGCGTTGCTGCGCCGGGTGTTGACGTGGCGTTTTACCGATGCCGCCGCGTTCACCGCCTTGTCGGAGCAACACGGGGCCGAGGTGAAAACATGGTTTGGACGACCGGCGACAACGGTTTATTCCGGTATTGATGAGGGTTTTCTGCCGCCGCCACCGCCGCCACCCTCTCCAGCCGATGGCATCCGCCTGCTGCTGGTCGGCGGCCTATACGCACAAGAACATCTCGACCTGTTGGCCGAGGGCTTGCGCCGTTGGGGACACCGCCCCACCCTGGTCTATGCCGGCAGCGAAAGCGCCAAAGCCCGCGCCGCCTTTGCCGGTCTGGTCCTGGAAACCCCCGGCTATGTGGATTTGCCCCATTTGCGGGCCTTGGCCGCGGGCTGTCACGCGACGCTTTATGTGCGCAATTCACGGGCGCTGTATCAGCACAAATTGGTGGAATTGCTGGCGCTGGATCGCCCCACCATCTGCTTGCCGCAAGAAGCCCCCGAGGCGCTGGCCATCGCCAGCCGCTTGGGGGCGGATTTCCGTTCCTGCGCCGACGCTGCCCAACTGAGCCGAGCCTTGACCGAGATGGTCGGCCGCATCACCCCAATCGACCGCACCGAACTGGCTCGTTACACTTGGGATGCCCAAGCGCAACAGCTTCTGGAGGTGCTGGTATGAAAGTCGCCGTCGCCGTCCACGGCCGTTTTCACGCCTTTGAACTGGCCGGGCAGCTTTACGCCCGCCGCCTGCTGGCGCGGCTGGACACCACCTATCCGGGCTTCGCCGCCCCGGCGCGGCTGCCGCTGCGCACCTTGCCGTGGCTGGAACTGATCCGCCGCATGTGGCCACGTCTGCACCTGCCCGGCAGCCCCGATCTGTTCATCGCCCGCGCTTTCGCCCGTTCCCTGGCAGGCCACCTGCCGCAGGCGGATATTCTGGTGGGGTGGAGCGGCGCCTTGCTGGAAGCAATCGAACCGGCACGGGCGCACGGCCTCAAAGTGGTGCTGGAACGCGGCTCGACACACATGTCCCACCAGACCGAGATTTTGCGCGATGCCCACGCCCGCTTCGGCCTGGAATGGCGCACGACCGATCCGCGCCTGATCGCCCGCGAACTGGCCGAATACGAATCCGTCGATTTGATTTGTACCGGCTGCTCGCATGCCCGCCAGACTTTCCTTGACCGTGGGATCGCCGCCGCCAAGATCGCCGTCAATCCCTATGGCGTCGATCTATCCCGCTTTTCTCCTGGAGATCACCCCCGGAAAAAACGAATTCTCTTCGCCGGTCTGGTCGGCCTGCGCAAGGGGATCCCCTGGTTACTCGACGCCTTTCGTGCTCTTCCCGCCGATTGGGAATTGCATCTGGTCGGCCCACAGGAACCCGGCTTTGCCGCACTTTTGCACCGTTATGATATGAGCAGAATCATCTTACGTGGTCCGCTCAGTCACAACGCCCTGGCCGAGGAATACCGTCAAGCCGCCATTTTCTGCCTTCCGTCCATCGAAGAGGGTTTCGGCATGGTCATCCTTCAAGCCATGGCCTCGGGCTGTGCCGTGGTGGCATCCACCGCCACCGGCGGTCCCGATGCCGGTGACCATGGCCGTCATTTGATGCTGGTCCCGCCCGCCGACAGCCCCGCCTTGGCCGATGCCTTGAACATTCTCGCCGCCGACGAATCCCTGCGCCACCGCTTGGGCGAGGCGGCCCATCTCCGCGTCGCCGATGATTTTTCCTGGAATGATTACGGCGAACGGGCTGTTACCTTGTACCAGATGTTGACGAACCCGAAGTCCGTGTGATGAAACTGCCGCCATCGCCAGCCGAAAGAAGCTTTTCCACCATGATCAAAAACCCGAAAGTCGCCGTTATCGGTCTCGGATATGTCGGTCTGCCTTTGGCCGTGGCCATCGCCCGGCATTTTCCGACGGTCGGGTTCGATATTTCCCAGCCGCGCGTGACCGAACTGCATCAAGGGTTTGATCGCACCGGCGAGGTGGAGGCGGCGGTATTGCGGGCCAGCACCATCAAGCTGTCGGCCAAAACCGACGCGATAGCCGGCTGCGACGTCTTCATCGTCACCGTGCCGACGCCCGTGACCGAGGCCAACACCCCCGATTTGGGTCCGGTGATGAGCGCCTGTCGCACCGTCGGCGCCATCATGGGCAAGGGCGCGGTCGTGGTGTTCGAAAGCACCGTCTATCCTGGCGTCACCGAAGATCTTTGCGGCCCTGAATTGGAACGGGTCTCGGGGTTGAAATGCGGAATCGACTTTTTCCTCGGCTACAGCCCCGAGCGCATCAATCCGGGCGACCGCGAACACACGGTCGAGCGTATCACCAAGGTCATCGCCGGCCAGAATGCCGAGATCACCGACTTGTTGGCCCGGATTTACGGCGCGGTGACCAGCGGCGGCGTCTTCCGCGCCGCCTCGATCCGCGTCGCCGAAGCGGCCAAGGTGATCGAAAACGCCCAACGCGACATCAACATCGCCTTCATCAATGAAATCACCCAGATTTTCCAGAAGCTGGATATTTCCGTCTATGACGTGCTCGACGCGTCGGCCACCAAGTGGAACTTCCTGAATTTCAAACCCGGTCTGGTCGGCGGCCACTGCATCGGCGTCGATCCGTTCTATCTGGCCCAATGCGCCCTGGATAACGGTCACCATCCCGAAGTCATCCTGGCCGGCCGCCGGATCAATGACGGCATGGGCCCGTGGATCGCCGAAAAGATTTCCAACCTGCTGACCGGTCCGTCCCGCATTCTGGTGCTGGGCCTGACCTTCAAGGAAAACGTGCCCGATCTGCGCAATTCCAAGGTTATCGACGTCATCAGGAAGCTGCGGAGCCTGGGCCATCAGGTGGCGGTGCACGACCCCTTCGCCGACCCGGCGGAAGCCCAGCATGAATATGGCGAGACGCTCATCCCGTCCCTGGATGGCTTGACCGGATACGACTGCATCGTCGGGGCCGTCCCCCATGATCCCTATTGTGCTTTCACCGATGAGAATTTCGACGTTCTGCTGAAACAGGGTGGCCTGATCGCCGACGTCAAGGCCCTGTGGCGCGGCAAGGAATTGCCGGCGGCCATGCGGTTGTGGAGGCTGTAACCCTTGCGCATCCTGTTCGTCACCGCCAGCCGCATCGGTGACGCCGTTCTGTCCACCGGTCTTTTGGCCCATCTGGCCGAACAATACCCCCAGGCCCGCTTCACCGTAGCCTGCGGCACGCCGGCCGCGCCGCTCTTCGCCGCCGCGCCTTTCGTTGAAAAGGTCATCCCCATGGTCAAGCGCAAGCGCGCCGGCCATTGGTGGGATTTATGGAAACAAACTTGCACCACCTGGTGGTCGTTGGTGGTGGATTTGCGCGGTTCGGCCCTCGGCTATGTGGTCCCCACCCGTCGCCGCGCCGTGCTGAAATCATCATGGGCACCTAAGCACCGGCTCTACCACCTGTCCTCGGTCCTGGGTCTGGAGCAAGCATTCACCCCGGTCTTGTGGAACACACCGGAGCAAACGGCCCAGGCGGAAGGCCTGCTACCCGCCGGCTCACCCATTCTGGCTTTGGGTCCCACCGCCAATTGGGGCGGCAAGCAATGGCCAGCCGAACGCTTCGCCCAGGTGGCACAAGAATTAACCGCCGAGAATGGCGGCCGTATCGCTGTCTTCGGTGCTGAAAGTGAACAAGAATCGGTCCACCCCTTGCTTGCGGCCCTGCCGAAGGATCGCGTCATCAACCTGATCGGCAAAGTGGATCTGCCCACCGTCTACGCCTGCCTGAAGCGGGCCAGCCTGTATGTGGGCAACGATTCAGGCCTGATGCACATGGCCGCCGCCGCCGGCATTCCCACCCTGGGCCTGTTCGGCCCGTCGTCGGAAATCTTTTACGGCCCCTTTGGCCGCCATTGCGCCAGCATCCGCGGTCCGCGCAGTTTCGAGGAAATCTGCCACGCCCCCGATTACGATTACCGTAGCCAAGCTTGTCTAATGCTGGATCTGAACGTGGAAACGGTGGTCAACGCCGCCCGCGAGCTGACAACCACGACAACCTTTGTTGCCAATTAGGCAAAATATTGCGTAGAACCGCCCTTGATCAGAGTGGCTGAACGCCGAGGCTCGCCGTGAACAAGCTTTCCGTAGTTGTCCCTTGCTATAATGAAGAATCCACTCTTGAGGCTATCGTTGATCGTATCATCGTGGCGGATCGCTGCGGTCTTGATCTGGAAATCGTCATCATTGATGACGGCTCGCACGATAAATCAGCCGACGTGATGAAGTCCCTGGCGGCCAAGTACCCCTTTGTCTCGTGCCAGTACCATCCGATCAACCAGGGCAAAGGCGCCGCCTTGCGCACCGGTTTCGAACAAGCCATCGGTGATATCGTGCTGGTCCAAGACGCCGACCTGGAATATAGCCCCAACGATTATCCCAAGCTGCTCAAGCCGTTGCTGGACGGCCGCGCCGATGTGGTGTTCGGTTCACGCTTCAAGGGCGGCGACGAAACCCGGGTGCTGTATTTCTGGCACTGGGTTGCCAATTGGGGCCTGACCTTGGCTTCCAACATGGCGACTGACTTGAACCTGACCGACATGGAAACCTGCTACAAGGCGTTCCGGCGCGAGATCATCCAACGCATCCGTATCCAGGAAAACCGCTTCGGTTTCGAACCCGAGATCACGGCAAAGGTGGCTCGTTTGCAGCCCAAGCCACGGATTTATGAAGTGGGCATCAGCTACGCCGGACGCACCTATGACGAGGGCAAGAAGATCGGCTGGCGCGATGGTTTCCGTGCGCTTTATTGCATCGTTCGCTATAATTTTTTCGCTGGAAACTGAACTGGCATGAATGGCTGGGCCAATACATCTTTGAAACCATCACTGAGGTGCAGGATTACGCCACAGAGTGGCTATGGACCTACAACAATGACCATCCAAGGTGCCGTCAGGCCGTCGCACCGTAGCGCGGCGACGAAGGTTTGGGTGCCCCAATGTCCAAACGGGGCATGAGCCTTGAGGCGCTGTCCCCGCCGCGCTCGTCCCCGCAGCCGGGTCATCTTCGTGGTGGTCGCGGTCTCATCGATGAAGACCAGCCGATGCGGTTCCTGGTACATGCGGGGCTGACGTTTCTCCCGCCAGACGCGGCGATCCTGCGCCACGTCATCGCGACCGGCCTCGGTTGCCAGCAGTGTTTTCTTTGACGCTGAAGCCCTGCTTGATTAGGAATTTCGACAATGACGCGGCGTGAGCCACGACGCCTAGCGTACCGACAGCGTCGGCAGACGGCCAAGAATCTTCCTCGCCAACCGGCTGAACTCGCCTCGTCCAATCATGCGGGCGGCACGCATCACCCTGCCCACCATGATCAAGGCCGGATTGGCCAGAAAATCGTGATGATAACGCATCAGGGCGATCCATCCCAAAGCCATTCCGAGCCAATCGTTGGGCTTACGCCGCAGTTGCGCGGTCAAGTAACGCAGCGCAACACTGTGCCACGGCAACAGATAGACCGCCGCCTCCATCTGATCCTTACGGTCACGGGAAATCTTGGGGATGAACACCATGTTCTTCATCACCCGTTCGGCCAGCACCTCATAAGTCAAATCCGCCGGAGTGATGAAGCCACGCTCCAACGCCTGGTTGGTCAGCGGATAATGGGGGAAATACTGCATCTGATAGGTGTTCAGCTTCATCGGTGTCGGCAGTTGCAACATCATGTCGACGGTTTCTTCCATCACCTCAACGGTGTCGAAGGGGCTACCCAAAATGATGTCGAATTGCGGCACCACGCCGATGCGAGCCAGAAGATGGGCTTTTTCGACTAGTTCTGGATTTTTTCCTGGACGCTTCAACACGTCACGGCGGATTTGGTCGGAGCCGGATTGAATGCCGAAATGCAGCTCGTTCAGGCCGGCATCCGCTAACTTGCGAACGTTTTCTTCCTTGATCAACTTAGGCACCAGTTCGCAATGAAACGGCAGGCCCACCTGTTCCTTGTACTTGCGGGCAAATTCGTCGGTCCAGTCGTCGAAGACGCCAAACACTTCATCGTTAAACGACACCGAATGAGCCTTGGGCTGACGCGACCACAGATGCTTGATCTCGGCGATGGCGCTGTCGGGCGAACGCAGACGGACAAAACGGCCATTGCCTCGATTCATGGGGATCAGCAGCGAATTGACGCAGTAGGAACACAGGTAAACGCAACCGCGCCCGGCCATCACCCAGATTTCATCATTGTCGACTTCAGGATCGTCGGTGGTGCAACGGTCGTATTCGATGAAATGCATATTAGACTCGCCCAAGGCCTGAAACGGCAGCACGTCCAAATCTTCGATCAGTCGCTGCTGGCCCATGTCGATGACGGCACCGTCATCACCCTTGAACCACAGGCCGACAATCCCACGCAAATCGTGATTGCCGGATTTCAGCCGATCATAGGCCTCGATCAGGGCAAGTTCCCCCTCGCCCCTGCAGGCATAGTCAGTGAATTCCAATGCTTCGGCTGGTGAAATGGTCGAGAATTTGCCACCGATCATTACCGGGACATCGGTCAGTGCCCGGATGCGGGCGGTCAGATCGCGTGCCGCCACCACATAGGGCGCCATCACGCTCAGGGTGACCAGATTAGGGGCGATCCGACGGATCAAATCCAAAGTTGCCGCCATCTCCACATCAGAAATGGGAGTGTGGCGGTTGGTCAGCGTATCTTTCAGAAAAATACAGTGGGATTCGACACCGCAATTATTGGTCAAATTGTGAAACAGTCTGAGCGCAAACGATTTGAAGCAGTAAAGCGAAATATGAACCACTTTGATTGGGCTCACCGGTGCCGGCAACGGTCCTTCTTCATGCATGTGGCGCAACACCCCCAACGCATCAAAGCCCGAATCGCGATAACACTGGCTCATACCTGAAAATCCTTGATTTCCGTCAGTCAGCATCTTGCGGGAAGAGCTGCACCGGAAACAATCTTAATTGTTTTACGGGTTTAGCGACTCAATCACCATCGCCGCCTGCTGATAGCTCCAGCCTAGATAGCGGTATGTCAGCCCCTGTTCAGCAACGAATTCTTGGAACGCCTTGAACTCGTTGTCGCGCCAACCGACGTGATTGAAATATTCGTCGAATACGATGACCGTCCCCGCGTGCAAGCGCGTCGCCAACAATCCCAAAACCGTCCGGGTAGAGGAATAAAGATCAGCATCCATATGCAGCAGAGCCACCGGCTCGGCATCGGCAGACAGATAAGGCGGCAGGGTCTGGTCGAACCAGCCCTTGTGCAAGGTGACGTTCCCCGGTACCGCTGGCAAATCCGTCTGGGCATAATGGCCCTTGGCCTCGTGCCGACCGGGCCAATCCTCGGGCAGCCCCTCGAAACTATCGAAGCCGTGGATGGCCCGCCCCGGCAGCATCTGAGCCAAAAGACGAATGGAATCACCGCCGGCGACACCGAATTCCAGCACCGAACCCTGCGCCGGTGCCCGCACGGCCGCCAGCTGCAACAGATCATTACGATTGCGGAACACTAAGGCCTGGGCCATGTGAGCCCGAGCATAATCGGCGCTGTCGCGCTGTGCTTCGGCCAGCAAGAGAGCGTGGGGGTGCAACAGACGCGCCTGCATCTTGTCTAACAAGATATCAGCGAGGCGAACGCACAATTTGTCCACCAGCCGATTCAACAACATACGCACGCGAACCTCACTTACGATAAGTGTAAAAACCGCGGTGGGGATTGACCGGCTTACCGAACAAACGGTCACGAATCATGCGCAGACGCGATTTGACGAACCGCTTGGTGGAAATCAGTTCCAACAGGCGGTCATTGGCATGCGGCAATTCCAAAATGGTGGGAATCGAAAAGCACTGCATACGTCCGACGCCACTACCATCATAGCCGATGATACGATCAACACCGTGGCGCAGATTGGCATCGAAGAACAGTACGTCGCCGGCCTGGACATGCTGTTCCACGTCAATGCGGGTCCCGTGGCGATCGATCATGAACAGGCCGCCTTCCTTGAAGTCGGGACCACGAAAGGTCAAGGGCAACAGAAAATGCCAGTGCCGACGATTGGGCACTCCGTCCTCATGCTCGACCAGCCAACCTTCACCCGGCGGATACAGCGTCGCGGTGACATAGGCGCCATAACGTTCCGGCGTCATCAATTCGCTGTCATGGGAGAAAATACCGGCAACCTCATTGCGGAAGCGGCTGAGTGTCAGACACAATTCGCGCGTCGGCGCATGCATGGGCGGGTTCCATAGCATATCGAATGCCCGCACCATGGTATGAGTGGTGGTGCTATCGCGGATAACCTTGTTGGGTTCACCTAAATAGGGTCCCCAGATCAAGGCGCTGTCGCTACGGGGCTTGGATAGTTCCTTGTGCCAGAATTCGCGGATGGCCGCGATCACCGCGACCGACACCATGCCCTTGCCGATGGCATAGCCGTCTTGCTCCAATCTGGCGCGCAAAGGCAACGGATCGTGCGCGCTCATATCCAAAGGCAGTCCCGTCATCCTTGCCCCCCGTGCCGACAATATCCGTTTCTAGGGCTACTGGTTACCACGCGCCCGGTCAAGAGTATTGGCACCGATCCAGCAGTTCTAATTTTGGAACGAAAGGGGATTCCCAAAGCGTCGAAAGTCTGACTCAATCTGTGGTGTGGAGCGGCTTGAGACGTACATAAGTGTGCTGCGGGCTCGGTGCGAGGGACTGCCCGACAGGCGTGGGGACAGCAACACCCGCCATACGATGTCGGATATCGGGCTGGCGGCGTTCTCGGTGTTTTTCATGCAGAGTCCGTCGTTCCTCGCGCATCAGCGGACGC
>NZ_JAGTUF010000002.1 GCF_018224925.1 Magnetospirillum sulfuroxidans
GGCAAGATCGTCGCCCCCGACCTTTACATCGCCGTCGGCATTTCCGGCGCCATCCAGCATCTGGCCGGCATGAAGGACAGCAAGGTCATCGTCGCCATCAACAAGGACGAAGAGGCCCCCATCTTCCAGGTCGCCGATTACGGATTGGTCGCCGATTTGTTCAAGGCCGTGCCTGAGCTGGTCGAAAAGCTGTAACGAGCCGCGAATGGTCCTTCCCCCGCAGAATGCGGGCGGAAGGGCCGTCCCCTCCCCTTTTTCTCCTGACACTTTAGCACCTCGCCCCCTTGGAATTATGGGTTTGACTCTGTCCAATCTTAAAGTCTATGTTTTTATAGATTTTTAGAGATGCGGATTGATCCCTTTCAAGGAGCCCCTCATGACCTGGTTTCTGATCCAAGACATCAAACGCGCCACCCTGGCCGCCGCCGCCGCCGCCGCCATCGCCGCCGCCATTGCGTTGGCCATTCCCGGCGCCCGCGCCGCCGAACCCAAGACCTTGCTCAATGTTTCCTATGATCCAACGCGTGAGCTGTACCAGGATTTCAACGCCGCCTTCATCGCCCATTGGAAGGCCAAGACCGGCGAAGAGCTGAAGATCAATCAGTCCCATGGCGGTTCGGGCAAGCAAGCGCGCGGCGTCATCGACGGACTGGAAGCCGATATCGTCACCTTGGCCCTCGCCTATGACATCGACGCCATCGCCGACAAGGCCAAGCTGCTGGCCCCCGATTGGCAAAAGCGTTTGTCCTATAATTCCTCGCCCTATACCTCGACCATCGTCTTCCTGGTCCGACAGGGCAACCCCAAGGGAATCAAGGATTGGGACGACCTGATCAAGCCCGGCGTGCAGGTCATCACCCCCAACCCCAAGACCTCGGGGGGAGCGCGTTGGAACCATCTGGCCGCCTGGGGCTATGCGCTCAACAAATGGAACAACGACCCGGCCAAGGCCGAGGAATTCGTCGCCGCCCTTTATAAAAACGTCCCGGTGCTGGATTCCGGCGCTCGTGGCGCCACCAACACTTTCGCCCAAAGAGGATTGGGCGACGTGTTGCTGGCCTGGGAGAACGAAGCCATCCTCGCCAATGACGAATTCGGCGGCGGCTTCGAGATCGTCGCCCCCAGCCTGTCCATTCTGGCCGAACCGCCGGTCGCCGTCGTCGATAAGATCGTCGACCGCCGCGGCACCCGCACCCAGGCCGAAGCCTATCTGAACTTTCTTTATACCGAGCAGGGCCAGGAAATCGCCGCCAAGCATCATTACCGGCCGCGCAACCAAGATATCGCCGCCAAATATGCGCAGAATTTCCCCAAGGTGCGGCTTTTTACCATCGACGACGTCTTTGGCGGCTGGGCCAAGGCGCAAAAGGAACATTTCGCCGATGGCGGTATCTTTGACCGCATCGTGGCGAAGAAGTAATGGCCGCCAGCAAACCTAAGGTCATCCCAGGGTTCTCCGTAACCCTGGGCGTGACCCTCGCCTATCTGTCGCTGGTGGTCCTGATCCCGCTGGCGGCACTGATCGCCAAAGCCGCCGGCATGTCGGCGACGCAATGGCTGGCCACCCTTGGCGATTCCCGCGTCCTCGCCTCGTTCCGGCTTTCTTTTGGCGGTGCGGCCATTGCGGCCAGCGTCAATGGAGTGTTCGGTCTGCTGGTCGCCTGGGTCTTGGTACGCTATCGCTTTCCCGGCCGCAAAATTATCGATGCCTTGATCGACCTGCCTTTCGCCTTGCCCACCGCCGTCGCTGGCATCGCCCTGACCGCGCTTTACGCCCCCAACGGCTGGATTGGACATTTGTTGCCGTTCAAGGTGGCCTTTACCCCCTTGGGGGCGATCATTGCCATGATCTTCATCGGCCTGCCCTTTGTCGTGCGGACCATTGAACCGGTGTTGCAGGATGTGGACAGGGAATTGGAAGAAGCCGCCACCAGCCTGGGAGCCTCGAGGTCGCAGACCTTTGTCCGCGTCATCTTACCGGCCATCGCCCCGGCGTTGCTGACCGGGATCTCGCTGGCCTTCGCCCGCGCTGTCGGCGAGTACGGGTCAATCATTTTCATTGCCGGCAACCTGCCGGGATTCTCTGAGATCGCCCCTCTTTTGATCGTCACCAAGCTCGAGCAATACGATTACGTCGGCGCCACCGCCATTGCCTGCCTGATGCTGGCGGCATCGTTCGCCCTGCTGCTGGCCATCAATTTGTTGCAGAAGTGGAACCGCCAGCGCCGAGGAGCCGCCTCATGAACCGTGACCCTCTGCTCATCCGTTGGCTGCTGATCGCCCTCGCCATCGGCTTTTTGCTCCTGTTCCTGGCCTTACCCTTGGCCGCGGTGCTGACCGAGGCTTTGCGCAAGGGCGTCTTGGCGTATTGGCACTCTCTCGGGGGGGACGACACCTTGGCCTCGATTCGCCTGACCCTGATCGTCGCCGCCATCGCCGTGCCGCTGAACATGGTGTTCGGGCTGACGGCAAGCTGGGCCATCGCCAAGTTCGATTTTGCCGGCAAGGCTTGGCTGGTGTCGCTCATCGACCTGCCCTTCTCGGTGTCGCCGGTCATCTCGGGGCTGATCTATGTCTTGTTGTTCGGCGCCCAAGGGATATTGGGGCCATGGCTGATCGCCCATGATCTCAAGATCATCTTCGCCATCCCCGGCATCGTTCTTGCCACCCTCTTCGTCACCTTCCCCTTCGTCGCCCGCGAGTTGATCCCACTGATGGAAGAACAGGGCCGCGACGAGGAAGAAGCGGCCTTGACCCTGGGGGCCGGCGGCTTCCGCACCTTTTGGGCCGTCACCCTGCCCAACGTCAAATGGGGATTGCTGTACGGCGTCTTGCTGTGCAACGCCCGCGCCATGGGTGAATTCGGCGCCGTCTCTGTGGTGTCGGGGCACATTCGCGGCCTGACCAACACCATGCCCCTGCATGTGGAGATTCTCTACAATGAATATGATTTCGTCGGCGCCTTCGCCGTTGCCTCGCTTCTCGCGCTTTTGGCCCTGGTCACCCTGGTCGCCAAAACAGCCCTTGCCTGGTGGCATCGGGCCGAGCTTGGCGCCACGGCCGGACACTAAAGCCATGATCGAAGTCTCGCACCTGAGTAAAACCTTTGGCGCTTTTCGCGCTTTGAATGACGTCTCCCTGCGCATCCCCGACGGAAAGTTGGTGGCATTGCTGGGACCATCGGGATCGGGCAAGACGACGCTGTTGCGTATTCTGGCCGGACTTGATCATGCCGATAGCGGTCATGTGCACCTCAATGGCCTGAACGCGGCCAATTTGCAAACCCGCGACCGCCGCGTCGGCTTTGTCTTTCAGCATTACGCCCTGTTCCGCCACATGAGCGTCGCCGAAAACGTCGCCTTTGGCCTTAAGGTCCGCAAGGGCGCCAACAAATTGACCAAGGCCGAAATCGCTGACCGCGTCGCCCGCCTGCTTGATCTGGTGCATTTGTCCGGTCTGGCCCCACGCTATCCGTCGCAGCTCTCTGGGGGGCAACGTCAACGCGTCGCCCTGGCCCGCGCCCTGGCGGTCGAGCCGCGCCTGCTGTTGCTGGATGAGCCCTTTGGCGCCCTGGACGCCCAGGTCCGCAAGGATTTGCGGCGCTGGCTGCGGCAATTGCACGATGACATGGGGCTGACGTCGGTTTTCGTTACCCACGACCAGGAAGAAGCTTTGGAACTGGCCGATGAAGTGGTGGTGATGAGCAAGGGCCGCATCGAACAGATCGGCAGCCCCGCCGACATCTACGACAACCCGGCCAGTCCTTTCGTCTTTCAGTTCCTCGGCAACGCCAACCGCCTGGACGCCACCATCCGCGATGGCATCGCCCACGTGGCCCATTGGCGCACCGCCGCCACCGGCCTTGCCGACGGCAAGGGCATCGCCTTCATCCGTCCCCATGAAATCGACATCGATCCCCACGGCCGTGACGCCACCATCCGCCATCACGTGGTGCTTGGCCCCACCGTGCGCCTGGACTTGCGCCTTGACGGCGACGTCCACGCCGAAGCGGTGATCGACCGCGATTCCCACGCCCGTCTGCGGCTGGAACCGGGACAACAGGTCGGACTGACAGCCCGGCGCATCGTCGTTTTCGCCCAGGATTAAACGACCTGTGCCCAGAAATGAAAACGGGGGGCTTTCGCCCCCCGTTTTGCGTGAACGTCGCTTTATTCCAATCGGCCCAAGGCGCGGGCGACGACCAGATAAAGCTTCCCAACCTCGGACGAGGTGAACGTCCCGGTCAGCACGTCAGCATAATCGGACTGGCGCGCCTGATTAAGCAGCGCCTCGAACTCGGCCAGATAACGGGTGACGTATTCGCGGAACTCGCCATCATCCTCGTACTTGTTCTTGATGGCGGCGATCTGGTGCTTGTCCAGATTCTTGAGAATCTTGCGCACGAACACGCTTTGATCGCCGGCATGGAACTCGCGCCAGGCTTTTTCGTCGATATTGGTGGCAAAGATGCGACCGATATCCACCGACAGCGATTGCAGCTTCTCGACGATGAAGGCGGCATTGCGGAGGAAATGCTCGACCGAGGCGTTGGCGCGGCGATCCTCGATCTGCTCGGCCCGCATTTCCGCCAATTTCGAGGCGCTGACCAATTCGTCGATCTGACGGCCGAAAGTGGCGGCCAGATTTTCCGCCTGCTGCGACAGCCGTTCGCCGGTAACCCCCAGATCATTGGATTTCTGCCGGATAACCTCGAACGAGGTTTCCAGCTTGGCGCCGGTGCGATCCGTGGATTCCTGCAATTCCAGCGCATAGCGGCGCAAGGAATCGCCCGAGGCCCGCACGCTGGAGGTAATGCGTTCCGACGCCTGATTGAGATCGCGGATGCCGGCGCGCAGCATGTCGCCAGCCCCGGTGACCTGACCGGCGGTCTTGTTGGACGATTCCTCGAAATCGCGGACGATCTGGCGCAGGGCGTCGCCAGCGGTCTGCGAGTTGTGGAACACCCGTTGCGCCGCTTCGCCCACTTCCACCGCGTGCTTGGCGATGGCTTGGCCGAAGGCTTGCAGCACTTCCGATGAATCGTCGGCGACACGCGCCACCGCTTCGGTCTGGTCTTTCAGCTTTTCGCCAACGGCGCTGACCGTCACCTGGGTCTGATCGGCCGAAGCGACCAATTGCTCGGTCTGCCGGCGCAGGGCGTCGATGGTGCCGCGCAGACGGGTGGCCACATGTTCGGCGATGGCGCCCATCTGTTCGGAACGCTGTTCCAGCATTTCCGAAACCCCGGCGGTGTCAGCCACCGCCTTGGTGGCGGCCGAGCCCACTTCCATGGTGCGCTGGCGCAAGCCCTCGCCCACCGCGTCCAGTTCAACCCCAACCCGCGACGACACCGCCACCAGATCGTTGGTATTTTGGCGCAAGGTATCCGAGATGGTCTTGACCTTGGCCATCACCTGATCCGACGTCGCCATCAGATGGCGCGATTGCTGATTAAGCGAAGCTTCGGACAGGCGCGATTGCGTCGACACCACATTGGCGGCGTCGGCCAATTCGTCGGCCTGCTTGCGCAGCGACTGGCGGATGGCCTCGGCCTGACCGGCGGCGCGTTCCGACCCCTTGCCCAATTCCTCGATATGCAGCCGCAGGGTTTCCGACACCTCGCGGGCACGGGCCTGCATCTGATCGGAAGCCGCCGACAAAGCGCGGGCCTGGGATTGGAACAGATCGCCGTTTTCACGCACACGGGTCCCGGCCCGTTCGGCCGCCTGATCGACATCGTCGCGGCGCTGGGCGAAGACTTCACCCACTTCACCCAATTGCGCCGACGCTTCGTCAGCGGTGGTGCGCAATTGCTCGGCATGGCGCCCCAGAACCTCTTCCATTTCGCGGAAACGGTTCATGGCCTGATCCGAGGCCGAGGATACTTCACGCGATTGCACCGACAGCGCTTCTTCGACGATGCGAATGCGCGACAGCACGCGGTCGGTGATCTGGTCAAGGCCCGTGGCCTGTTGCTGCAACGACTGGCTGATGCGGCCGGTCTGTTCGGCCAAACGAATGGCCGCCTGATCCAAATCGTTGTTCTGCCGGGTGAACAACGTCTCCAACGCCTCGACCCGCTGCGACAAGGTGCTGGCCACCGATTCGGTGCGTTCGGCGGCGTTGCCCGCGCCTTCGGCCAGGGCCGCGGCCTTTTCGGCGAAAATTTGGCCAACCATTTCGGCGCGGGTGACCGCCGCCTGCGAGGTCTTGTCCAACGCCTCGGTATGCTTGGCGATCTGTCCCGACATGCTTTCCGCCCGCTGAGCGGCGCGGGTCGAACTTTGGTCGATGGCTTCGACCTGCTGATGCATGGAATCACCGAATTCGCGCACCTTGGCGGCGGCATTTTCGGTGACCATGTTGAGTTCTTGGGTTTGCAGACGCAGCAGATGTTCAATCTCGCGCGCGCGGGTGGTCGCCGAATCGGCGGCATGGGTCAGGCGATCAACCTCGCCCCGCAAAGCGTCGACAGCGTCGCGGGCATCGCCGCCGACGCGTCCCAGCACCGAGGACAAATTATCGATCTGACTGGCCATCAAGGTGCGAACCTTGTCGGCATCGACGGCGGCGCGCTCAGACGCTTCGGTCAGCGCCTTGGTCTGGGCCATCAGCGAATCCGACACCGCCTTGACCCGGTTCTCGGATTCATCCGACGGATAGGTCAAACGGCGCAGATGGTCGTCCAGTTCGCGGGCGACGATACGCATGACCCGGCCGCGATCCAGCCATGCCAGCACCATCCACAACAAGGCGACAGGAACAAAGGCGGCGCCGACGATGCCGCCCAATTCCTGCGGCTGCAACGCCATCATGTTGTCCCAGCCGATGCTGGTATTGACGTATTGACCGCAAAAGCCCAGCCACAGGAAGGTGGAAATCCCGGCGACGAAATTGACCGCGCGCACCATGCGGGTAGCGCTATCGACATTCTTGCGCCGAGGCTTGGCCTTCGGCTTGGGCATCAGCGGCTCGACCATCAGGATCGAAGGTTTGTCCGCGGCCGGAGCGGTTAGTTCACTGTCGGTCCGGTCTTCGGCCTGATCCCGCTGCATCGTCGTCTCACCCATCCCGCCTGATCCTTGTTCAACAAATGCCGTTAGTGCACTGATCCGTTGCCTTGTCTTGCCTTTGTAATGCCATGACCGACAAAGCGGAACCGCCAACAAAAGCACTGACTTACCCAAAACGCCGCACAGCGATTGCAATGCAGCGCAACTATAGCGCCGACGATCATCAACCGATGCATTTTTGGTTTCTGCATCCAGGGCCAACAACACGCCACCGAAACCCCTGCGAGAGGATGCCCTCTCACCACACAAAAATCAATCTTTCGCCAGAGCGTTTGCTGGCAATTGAAATATTGGAATCCCCCTAAATTTTACCCTCGACGGCCCATTCTTCACCCCGCTTAAAAAACACTTCTTTGTTGTTATTTTATTTTCTTTGACATGCTTTTAATGTTGTATGAAGCTGGCGACGACCTTAACGGAGTCCCATCCATGCCATCCCTGCCCAGTCTTGCCGCGATCCAGGCTTATGCCGCCGAACATGGGGTGAGCCCGGCCGACCCGTTGCGCCACCCCTTGGCCCAAGCGCGAAGCATGGCCTTGGCCTATCAGGCGATCTGGAATCACGATCTGCCACCGGTGGCGCGCCGCCAAGACATCGTGGTCGATCGTGCCGACCGCGCCCCCTTGCGCCTGCGCTTGTTCGACACGGTTGAACAAGGCGGCCCGGCCCGGCCGGTTCTGGTCTATTTCCACGGTGGCGGCTTTGCCCTGAACGGCCTGGACACCCACGAACGCCTGCTGCGTCTGCTGGCCCAGCGTTCCGGCGTGACGGTGCTGGCCTTGGGGTATTCGCTGGCGCCGGAAGTGCGCTTTCCCGGTCAGTTGAACGAGGCCTTGGACGCCATCGCCTGGGTCCGCCACCACGGGCATCAGCACGGTCTGGACGGCGACGCCTTGGCCGTCGGCGGCGATTCCGCCGGCGCCAATCTAGCCCTGGCGGCGACCATCGCCTTGCGTGATCGCGGTTTGCCGCCGCCGCGCTTTGGCGCCTTGCTCTATGGCATGTTTTCCGCCGACCTGCACACCGCCTCGCACCGCCTGTTCGGTGGCGGCGGCTTTGGTTTGACCACCGAACGGGTCGATTGGTTCTGGTCGCAATATCTGGCTGATTTCGCCCAACGCGACAATCCCCTGGCGGCTCCGCTCTGGGCTGACTTGCACGGCTTGCCGCCGCAATTGGTGATCGGCGCCGGCCTGGATTGCCTGCTTGACGACAGCCTGGCCCTGGCTGCCAAGCTGGAACAAGCGGGGGTGCCCCATCGGCTGTCGATCCATGCCGACGCCCCCCATTCATTCATGCAAATGAGCTGTCTGTTGGACAGCGCCGTCACAGCCATCGCCGAGACCGCCGCCGCCGTGGCCCAATCGCTCGTGACGCCGGCACGGCAAGCGGCGGAATAGCTTCACTTGATTTCGGCGCATGGTGGCGTCAGCATTAGCCCCACCATGATAGAACAAGACCAAATCGACACCACCTCCGAGCGGCGCACCATCATCGTTCGCGGCTTCTTGCTGGGCGAGCGCCTGGATACCCGCGGCTTCGAACAAACCCAGGCGCTGGCCACCACGCCGCTGACATTGCGCGTCGGCCGCAAGGGCTATGCCGTGCTGTTTCGCTATGGCGTCGTCGTCTTGTTCGACGTCAGCGCCGAGGAAGAAGCCCATTATCTGGCCGACCTGACCCGGCTGGTCAGCGATCCGTTGGCGGAACCGGGGCGGGAACAGGCCCATCTGGACATTGTCGCCGGCAATGCCGAACATGTGGACCCCGACGGCACCATCATCTTGGCCGAACTGACCCCCGAACGCATGCAGGTGGTCGCCGACGTCTTGGCCAAGGACATGCTGCTGGAACATTTCGAAGTCCGGGTCGCCGCCGTGTTCGACCGGGTCGAGCCTTTGGCCGGACGGTTAAAGCGCCACGGCAGCCGCAATTTCAAGATCAAGGAATTGTTGTCGCAGATCGGCGACGTGCTGCTGACGCAGCATCGCATGGTCGGCCGCGCCGAGGTTCTGGAAAAGCCCGAGGCCCTGTGGAACTTGCCGGAATTGGAGGGCCTGTTCGGCCGCCTGGAACGCGAATACGAAATCCGCGAACGGTCCCGTGCGCTTGATCACAAACTGGAAGTCATCGGCAACACCGCCGAGACCCTGCTTGATCTGGTCCATACCAGCCGTTCGCTGCGGGTGGAATGGTACATCGTCTTCCTGATCGTCTTTGAAATCGTGCTGTCGCTGTGGGAAAAATTCTTCTGACCCCATTTGAGCGGATCGGCACCGAATTCGGTCGGATCGGCACGATGGCGACAAAGGACGGCGCCTAAGCTGACATCACACGCCATCCGAAACAGGAAGCCGATGATGTCGAAAACACTGTCCCTGCTGCTTTGCCTGCTTTGCGCCCCCGCCACGGCCTGGGCCGGTGATTTCACCGTCCACACCACCGCCGCTCCGCATGGGCGCTTATCCGCCGATGGCTACGCCAACAGCTTCGGCTGCGCCGGGGCCAATATCTCGCCCGATATTGTCTGGAACGGCGCTCCGGCCGCAACCAAAAGCTTCCTCGTCACCCTTTACGATCACGACGCCCCCAGCGGTTCGGGTTGGTGGCATTGGCTGGTGGCCGACATTCCGGCGACCGTCACCGCCCTGCCGCGCGGCGCCGGCAGCGGTCAGGCCGCCTTGCCCACCGGGGCGGTCCAATTCAACACCGATCTGGGCCAGCCCGGATATCTGGGCGCGTGTCCGCCACCGGGCCAAATCCACCGCTACACCATCACCGTCAAGGCCTTGACGGTGGCAAAGCTTGATGTTCCGCCCCAGGCAACCGCCGCCATGGTCGGTTTCGTCTCGAACATGGCCGCCCTGGCCCAAGCCACCACCAGCTTCACCGCCCAGCGATAAGAGGTCGCATGCCGCCGCAATCCCCTGCCGACCAACGCCAAATCTTCAGCCGCCCTGGCTTGGGCCTGAGTTCGGCCATCGTGCAAAAGCGGGAATTGCGGTTCACCCGTCTGACCATCGACCAGCCGACGCTGATCGTGGTCAGACGCGGCACCAAAATACTGCAATCAGCCGGCCGTCAATGGCAGGTCCCTGCCGGCCACATGCTCGCCATTGCCGGTGGCCAAAGCTTCGACGTCACCAACCGCCCGTCTGCGACCGGCGATTACCGCGCCCATTGTCTGGTTTGGGATCAGGCCTTCCTGGCCGAACAAAACGCCATCGGCGCCGACCTGCCCATACTTGCCGATGCCTGCGTTGCCGGACCGATGCCGGCCGAGTTCCTGGCCGCCTTCGAGCGGGCGGTGGCCGCCATCGACGATGCCGACCATATCCCCGACCCTGTCGCCCGTCACCGTGGGGCGGAAATTCTGCTGTGGTTGGCCCAACATCGCATTCGGCTCAGCGCCTGCGCTTGCATCCCCCTGGCGTTGCGGGTGCGGCGACTGATATCCGCCGCCGCCGATGCGGCCTGGACGACGAAGGATTTGGCGGTTCGCTTAGGCCTAAGCGAAGCAACCTTGCGGCGGCGCTTGGCCGAAACCGGAACCTCACCCAGCGAAATCATGGTCAATACGCGCATGGAAATGGCGCTGTCGCTGTTGCAATCCACCGATTTCGCCATCAACCGCATCGCCTTGGAGGTCGGATACGATTCGCCCTCGCGCTTTGCCATCCGCTTTCGCCAGCGCTTTGGCTTCGCCCCTTCGGCCGTACGCGGCCATCGCCGCGCCGGCTGAAGAGAAGCATTTACTTTTTCTTGTCGGCATAGGGATTGCGACCACCGCGCACATACAGGCGAATGGGCACGCCGGCCAATTTGAACTGTTCCCGCAAGCCGTTGATCAGATAGCGATTATAGCTTTCCGGCAATTCCTCGGGCTTGGAGGCGAAAATGACGAAGGTCGGCGGCCGCGCCTTGACCTGGGTCATATAGCGGATTTTGAGACGGCGCCCGCCAGGCAAGGCCGGCGGCGGATGGTGCGACAGAACGTCTTCCAGCCAGCGATTCAGCTGCGAGGTCGGAATACGGCGGTTCCAGGTCTTATGGACCGCCAGCACCGCATCCATCATCTTGTCGACGCTGCGCCCGGTCAGGGCGCTGATGGTCACGGTGGACAAGCCGCGCACCATGGGCATCGAGGTTTCCAGCCGGTCCGACAGCCGTTGCAAAGCCTCTTGCGGCTTTTCCACCATGTCCCATTTGTTAATGGCCAACACCAACGAACGGCCCTCTTCCACCACCATGCGGGCGATGGTCAGATCCTGCTTATCCAAAATGGCCGCGCAATCAAGCACCAGCACCACCACTTCGGCCATGCGAATGGCTTCCAGGGTATTGGATGCCGACAGCTTTTCCACCGGATCTTCAATATTGGCGCGACGGCGCAAACCGGCGGTATCGACCAGCCGGATACGGCGGCCGCCATGTTCCCATTCCACCGAAACGGCGTCGCGGGTCAGCCCGGCTTCGGGGCCGGTGAGCATGCGGTCCTCGCCCAGCAGACGATTGACCAGGGTCGATTTGCCCACGTTGGGGCGGCCGACGATGACCAATTGCAGCGGTCGTTCGGGCCGATCCTCGGTTTCGATTTCCTCGCCATCGGTGGGCGGCAGGTGGAAATCGTCTTCCTCTTCCTCGTCGTCCAAGGCCCCGGCGGCTTCGGCGAACGGGCGCAGCGCGTCGAACAGATCGGCCAGTCCCTCGCCATGCTCGGCCGAGAACGGAACCGGCTCACCCAACCCCAATCCATAGGATTCGTACATGCCGGGCGCCCCGGCCTTGCCTTCGCATTTGTTGGCGACCAGAATAACCGGGGTCTTTTGCTTGCGCAGGTACTCGGCGAAATGGGCATCCAGCGGAGTCACCCCGGCGCGGGCGTCGATCAGCATCAGCACCACATCGGCGCTGGCCACGGCGGTATCCGTCTGATGACGCATCCGCGCCTCGATGGAATCGTCATGGGCGTCTTCGAAGCCGGCGGTGTCGATGACTTGGAATTCCATGCCCAGCAAGGTCGCCGCGCCCTCGCGGCGATCGCGGGTGACGCCGGGCATGTCGTGGACGATGGCCAACCGGCGGCCAACCAGTCGGTTGAACAAGGTGGACTTGCCCACATTGGGGCGGCCAACAATAGCTACGGTAAAGGTCATATCAGCGGTACGCCACCAAATCGGCATCATCGGTGAGGAAGTACACCACTCCTTGCGCGACCGACGGCGCGATGCTGACCCCGTCGGATTTTTCCGTTCCCAGAACGGCGCCATCATAAGGGGACAGCGACAACAATTTGCCATGCGACGACGCCAGGATCAGGCGATCCGACGCCAGAATGGGACCGGTCCAAATGATACGGCCGGTGCGGTCTTCCTCGTCGTCCCACATCTGCAATTGGGTCACCCACAAAACCTTGCCGGTCTTGGCGTCCAACGCCACCGCTTCATTGTTGTTGTTGACCAAGAACAGGTAATCGCCCCCCACCCATGGGCTTTGAATGCCGCCGATCTCGCGTTCCCACAACCGGCGACCGGTGCGCAGATCAACGGCCACCAACAGATCGGCATGGCCGATGGCATAGACGCGGCCGCGATCGATGATCGGGCGGGCTCGGATATCGGTCAGCGACGCCGCCCCATCGGTGCGGCGCACGGTGGTCAATTGCTCTTGCCACAGCACTGAACCGTTATCGACGCGCAACGCGAACAATTCGCCCGAGGAATAAGGCACGACGACGACATTGCCATCCACCGCCGGGCTGGTGCCGCCCAACAGGCTGGCGGCCTCGCTGATGCCCTGATGGCTCCACAGCACGGCGCCGTCCTCGGCGGCCAAGGCGTGGGTCTGATTATCGACGGTAATGACGAAAACACGGCCGGCGCGCACGGTAGGGGCGCCGCGCATGGGGCCGGACAGGGATTGCCGCCACAGCACATGACCGTTGCCGGCATCCAAGGACACCACCTGGGCGAAACCGGTGGAAATGAACAATTGGCCGTCTTCATAGGCCAAGCCACCGCCAGAGAAGGTATCATCCTCATCGTTGGGGGTAATGTCGAAAGCCCACAATTTAGCCCCGGTATGGGCATCGAAAGCGCGCACCTCGGCACTGGAATCCAAGGTGAAGACCCGGCCTTCGGCGATAACCGGCTGAGCCAGCAGCTTGGCGCGCTTGGTCGAGCCCTCGCCGATGGAACTGCGCCAAATCCGTTGCAGGTGATCGCCCACTTCCATGTGGTGCATGGCGTGGTTGGAATAACCGCCAGCCTGCGGCCAGTCTTCATTGGGTTCCGGCGGCGGCAGCTTGATTGTCGCCGCCTCGCCGCTCAGTTCCGGCGCCAGGTTCCGTTCCCCCGACAACACCGAAATGCGCTTGCCCGGCAAAGGCGGCGCTTCTTTTTCCCCAATCCAATCAGAGCAGGCGCTCAGGCCCAAGGCAGCCACCACGACCAACAGCAGACGACGGTTCATGTACATTCCCCCGTTCAACCTTTGGCCGCGCTTTCCAGCGCCGCCAGCAATTCAGCGGCGCGGCCGCGGATCCCCGTCGGCGCGGCCACGTCATCGGCAACCTTGCGCAACAATTCCAAGGCCTTGTCGCGATCACCGGCCCGCAGCGCCAACAACGCCAGAACCTCGCGGGCGGAATGACGCCATGGGCTGGCTTCCACCGCCAACGGCGTCACCGACTTTTCCACCAGGGCGGCGTCAGCGGTTTCAATCTTCAGATAGGCCGATTTCAGTACCGCCATGTCGCGATAAAGTCCCTCGACCTCACTGGTCGCGGCGATGCGGTCATACAAAGCAGCAGCCCCGGCGGCGTCGCCGGCGGCCAGCTTGACCTGGGCCAGCTTCATCTCGGACAACACCCGATAGCCGGACGTTCCCGCATCCGCCAGCCCTTGCAACGCCTCCAGCCCCTTGGCCTTGTCGGCGCCATCAAGCATCTGGTTGGCTTCGTTGAAGCGCACCGAGGATTGCAAGCCTTGATTATGCTGCCATGTGCGCCACGCCTGCGCCCCGGCCACCGCCAACACCACCGCCAAAGCGCCGCCAATTATCAGGGCGCCGTATTTTTTCCACAGCTTTTCCAGGTTTTCCTGGCGCAGATCGTCATCGACCTCGCGGATCAGCACGTCGGTAGCGGCATCATCATTGGAACTGGTCACGGGGTAGTCTCCGGTATTCGATCGGCGTCAACATAGTGTGCTTGACGGGCAGAGGCAAACCCGGCGTGCGATTTCCCGCTTAAAGCTGGCGCCATTTGATCGAACACCCCATGCTCGCCACCTGTTCGACCGGGCCAGAGCCGGTTTCGGCCACCCCCCGCATGGCCTCGAACAGGTCGCGCCGGGCATCGGCCGGGCCGGCTTGCTTGCCCGACGCATCCAAACGACCGCGATATTGCAGCCCCAACCCCGCATCGAAACCAAAGAAATCAGGTGTGCACACCGCGTCATAGGCCCGTGCCACCTGTTGGCTTTCATCGAAAAGATAGGGAAAACTGAAACCATGGCGGGCGGCGAACAGCTTCATGTTGTCGAACGAATCCTCGGGATAGGCGGTGGTATCGTTGGACATGATCGCCGCCACCCCAATTCCCAGCCCCTGCAATTCGCGGGCGTCGCGGACCAAGCGTTCGGCCACCGCCTGCACATAGGGGCAGTGGTTGCAAATGAACATGATCAGGCTGCCCTTGGCGCCGCGCACCTGTTGCAGCGACCACGGGCGGCCGTCAATGCCGGGCAAGTTGAAATCCGGCGCCTGCCAGCCAAAAGCGCAAAGGGGCGTTTCCACCGCCATGATCGCCACTCCGTTCACGCCAAGGTTGGGCCGTTAAGGCTTTGTTGGGAAGGCATCGGTCATAATCGCCTTGACCGGGCCTGTTCGATGGTCCGACATTATAGCGAATCGATCAAAGGGGTCATAGAAGATGATCAGGCATATCGCCCCCCTGGCCGCCTTTGTGCTGCTGTCGGGATGCGCCTTTGTCGGCCGCGACGGCATTGAAACCGAAATGGCGCGGGTCGGCGACGCCAATCTCTTCCTCAACCTGGAAGTCCTCAGCGTCATCAACACCAAAAAGACCCTGACCGACCATGTGGCCACCTGGGTCACCGGCAAGGATTGCTCGACCATTCGCGCCCAACGCGAAGGGGTGTGGTGCGTCGATTGGCCAGGACCGCCGCCGCCGCGCCAGCAGGTCTATTGCTATTCCTCGATCGCCCGGCCCAGTTGCTATTCCCAGCCGTATAACGAAGGCAACGACCGCCTGATCGGCTTTGTCCCGGCACCGCTGCCGGTGCGCTGAGACAACGGCGGCGGCCAAGGCCAAAGCCCCCTTAACCACCGCGTCCCCCGCCCGGTTCGATCTCTGTCATCACTTCGCGACGAAAACGACTTACCAAGAAAACCCAAGCGTTGCCGTCCCGATCACATCGGGGGAATTCTGGCCTTCGAACTCGCGGCTGCGCCGCACGGCGCTGACCGTCATGTGGAAATCGTTGGACCAGAACAACGATACCCCAGCCTGAACGTCGCCAACGAAAATGTTCTTGTCGACACGGGGACTTTGACGGAACGAATTGCCGTCCAAGAAGATATTGCGCCCGACGGCACGCCCTTGAATTCCGGCAAAAAAGTAAAAACCCAGGGCTCCATCAAGGTGATCATCGTCAAAATAATCAGTGCCCGTCAACCCCGGTCGGATGCGGGCGGGACCGTAATCGCCACGTAAATTCCTGCCCGCGCGCAGCAAGGCGCCGCCGCCGGCATAGGTGAAAACATTGCCGAGCGTGGCCCCCAGTTGCGGCACGATATCGACGCCATTGTCACCGTCACCGGCCAAAGGCACGCGCCACAGCCGCTCATAGCTCAGCATCAAGCCGGGTTCGGTCTGAATGCCACCTCCCCAACCATTGGCTTCGGCGATATTGATAAACTGATGATAGTCGTTCTGGGCCTGCCGGCCCAAAGCCGCCGGCCCGACGACGCCGACAGCCAGTTCCAGCTGTTCCAACATGTGGCGATCGGTTTCCTGGAGCAGGCCGACGCCGGCATAAAGCCAGCCGCCATAGGGCCGGTCGTCCGGATCGGGATCGACCCGCGCGGTATCTTGCGGGGTGAAGATACTTTGCCCTAAGAACAAGCTGATCCGCCGGGCCGACGCCGCCTCGCCGGTGATGAAAACCGGGCCTAGACCAGCCATCAGGTCAAAGGCGTCATTCCAACCGTCCTGCCGGGCAAGGGCCGGGGAAAGAACGGACAGGCGCAGCCCTTGGGTGTAATGCTGGTCCGAATCAGCATAGAGGGAATCATTCTCCTCAAGCAGCGTGAAGCGATAAGCATCACCGGCCTGCGCCAGATTCACCATGGACAGCACCATCCCGCCAGCGGTCAGGCATATCCGTGCGGAGGACCGGCCTGTCAATCGCCTTCCACCATGACAATTCCTTGCGGCGACAAGACGATGTTCACCGTTTTCCCATCCTTGACCGCGGTGCCGTGCCAGAAATTATCGCAGCCCTTTTTCAGGCCGCGAACTTGGCGGTATCCGCCTTTTTCAATTTTCTGCCGAGCCGTGTCGACGGTGCTGCCGTCGATTTTGTCGGTGGGTTCGCATTGCGCCGCTTGAGCGGCGGACGGGGCGAAACCCATTGCCGTCAGCACCAGCATGACGGCGACCAATGACAAACGCGACCATTTCTGTTCTTGTGCTTCGAGCATGCCTCACCTTTGGCTGGTTATGATATTGGGGTCGACATCATCCCATTTCGGCCGCGTGGCGGCAGAAACGGAATCTACGCAAGTCCACCGTCACCGGACGACCTCAGCCTCGGCACCGGGGTAAAAAATCGCGGATTGACCAAGGTACAGACCGAAATCGCCATGGTTTCGCTGTTATTTTCCAGACTTCTGAGACGAGCATGCAGCAATTCGTCCCCCGTCGTCCAGACCCGGACGATTTCCCACACGGTGCCAAAGCCCACCCCGGCCTTGATGAACTGGTCCCCCGGCTGGAGGGGATGTGACGCTTTTCGACCAAACAACATTTTCAATCATCTCCTGGCGCCGCGATTTGCAGCGCTTGGACCTTCGAGCATGGCGATAATGAGGTCAGCATAGACAGAATTGGAAAATACGCACCATCAATACCACAACCATCACTCAAATAATTATTGAGTGCATCAGCGAGTTAATGCGCAATTATCGCCTCTCCTCCGCCAGCACAGAGCAGCAGCGTTATTAACTGTTATTATAAAGGGATCATCATGCAGGCCAGAGGCCTTTTTTATTTAATTTACCCCGGCATGGACGTGTGGTGGATCGACACGCCATGATGGTGTTAGACGACACCGTCACTGACCTCTTTGGCCGAGACGCAGGGTTGGATAATCCGCACCTGGGGAAACGGCGGAGCGGTCATCGAATAATCCGTAAGATA
Organism: Magnetospirillum sulfuroxidans; assembly: GCF_018224925.1. Classification (GTDB taxonomy): domain Bacteria; phylum Pseudomonadota; class Alphaproteobacteria; order Rhodospirillales; family Magnetospirillaceae; genus Magnetospirillum; species Magnetospirillum sulfuroxidans. Next base: position 17,519 of record NZ_JAGTUF010000002.1, read on the forward strand.
GCCTACAATACATTGATTATTTTGATACTTTAGGCCGGAAGCGCCGTATCAATGAACGAACCTCGACAAAGTCCGCAATGGATCATGCCCGCGCCCATTCCGCAATCCGGGCGCCTCCCCCGAAAACCACCATAGCTTGGATTACGCATGCCCTTTCCCATTCTGGAAACTCTTCGCCAAGCATTGCTGACCCTGCGCTTTCGGCCACGGCAATGGCTTGTCGCCTTCTCGCCCATGCTCGCCCTGGAATTCGCCGCCCTGGTGTGGTCGGAATATGCTTTACCCCTGCGACTGCTGGCCATGCCGCTGGCCATTCCTTGCGCTTGCGCTTGGCACCGCAATCTGATTGCCGGTGAAAGCGTGCGGATCCGCTGGGGGCGCGCGGAATGGCTTTTTCTCAAAACATCGCTGATGGTCGGCCTGCTATCGCTGCTTCCCATGCTGCTGACAGCCGTGGCGATGACGCAATTGGGTGAGGAAATCACCTGGAAGCATCACATCTTGTTTCTGGTCACCTTTTTCGTCATCACCTGGATCACTCTTCCCACCGTTTTGACGCTCCCCGCCAATGCGCTGGGGCACGACCCCACAAGCAAGGACTTCGCCAAGCTGGTTGCCCCACACCGGCTGCGCCTGTCCGCCCTGCTGATGGCGCTGCCGTTGACCGACGCGATGATCTCGCTGCTGCTTTCCCCGCTTGATTCCTGGGCCCATTACATCGACACGATGCTGCGACTGATTTTCTGGCCCCTGGGTGTTTCCGTGTTGTCGCTTGCCTATATATGGGTCTCCCACTCCTCGGCCAAGGACCATGCCGAATGATCGATCTTTATACCTGGGGCACCCCAAATGGCCGCAAAGTCTCCATCATGCTGGAGGAATGCGCCCTGCCCTATCGCGTTCACCCCATCGACATCTCCAAGGGGGACCAGTTCACCGCCGAATTCGTCGCGATCAATCCGAATTCGAAAATCCCCGCCATCGTTGATAGCGATGGTCCCGATGGCCAGGCCCTGTCTTTGTTCGAATCGGGCGCTATCTTGATCTATCTGGCGGAAAAGACCGGGAAATTCCTGCCCTCTGATGCCCGCGGCCGGGCAGAAACCCTGCAATGGCTGATGTTCCAGATGGGCGGGATCGGCCCGATGTTCGGCCAAACCCATCACTTCCGCAAATTCGCCCCCGAACCAATTCCTTATGCTATCGATCGTTATTCCAAGGAAACACACCGGCTGTACGGCGTGCTCGACACCCGCCTCAGCCAATGCGAATTCGTCGCCGGGGCTTATTCCATCGCCGACATGGCTATTTACCCCTGGTGCCAACGCGCTGACTGGCAAGGAATCGACCTCAACACCTTCCCGCACGTCCAACGATGGATGAATACCATCAGCTCTCGTACGGCTGTGCAAAAAGGCATGTCGGTTCCCAGTTGACCAACGACAAACAAGTCGTTAGAAACATCCGTCCAGCCACGGGGGTTTAGCAGCCCCACCAAGAGTGTTCCTGCGGAGGGATGGGTGAGTGGCTGAAACCAACGGTTTGCTAAACCGTCGTAGGCCGATAAGGCTTACCGCGGGTTCGAATCCCGCTCCCTCCGCCACCCTTTCTTTTCAATGACTTACGGCTTCAGACGGTATCAGACGATACCGCCCGATACCGTTTGACGTGGGACAATAGTGGGACAAGAAATCGCCCTTGTCCCATTCAGGTGCGCGGCGGTTTTGTTCAGTGAGGCGCCCAACGCCACGTCCTCATAATCTGCAAAGCCCCAGCCCATCGTTTCGCTTTGTCGATGACGCCCCCGAAACCTCAGGCGGCGGCCTTCATCGAGAAAATTTCGCGTGCCCACGGTCAAGCCCAAATTTTCAGGATGCCGAACGCATCCAATGCCAGCCGATCAACGCGCCTGGCCGTGGCCTCCATCTCTTGAACCAAAGGCATGGCGCCTTGCCCAAGCATGGCCTGGTTCGCTGCTTTCGCAAGCTGGTTCAGGTTGCGGGATGCGCCTTCAAGATCACGGATCACCTTGACGATTTGCGCCCTATCGGCGGGCGTCGGTGCCTTCTGCTCCTTGATCTGACTTTTGATCGCCTGCCGCACATATGCGGACAACTCCATGCCCCTGGACTTAGCCGCCGCCCATGCTTCGGCTTTGAGGGTCTTGGGTAACCGCCTGTATGTGCGCGAATCCTATCTCGACATACGCCCGTTCCACGCCGCGCCGATGTTCGCCGGCTTGGCCGGCGATGCAGCCTACATGGCCGACAACACCTTCATCGGCTGCCATAAGTGGACACCCTCAATCCATATGCCGCGCTGGGCTTCGCGCCTGACCCTGGTGATGTCCGAAGTGCGGCACCAGCGCCTGTGGGAGCTGACAGAGGAAAATGCCATCGCCGAGGGCGTGTCCGGGGTCAGCGAAGATTGCCCGCCGGAAACGGCCTTCGCCGGCCTGTGGGACAGCCTGCACGGGAAGAAGAAGGGGGAAGCTTGGCACGATAACCCGGCCATCGTCGCCCTGACCTTCACCGTTCACCACGCCAACATCGACCAGCTGACCTAGGGACGTCATGGCCAGCCAGACCGCCGCCGAAGAACGCGTCAACCCCTTGCCACCGTCCTTGCCTCCCCGCGGGCTGTCGCGGGGACAAGCGGCGGCCTATATCGGGGTGTCGCCATCGAAATTTGACGACATGGTCAAAGACGGCCGCATGCCGGCGGCGGTGAAGATCGATGCGCGCACGGTCTGGGACCGCTTTAAAATTGACGAAGCGTTCTCTTGTCTCTCCAATGACGATGGGCGCAACCCCTGGGATGAATGACTAAGGCGGCCATGAAATTGCGGCTGAAATACGTGGTCGAGGATGTTGATCGGCACGGCAACGTGCGGGTTTATGTTCGCCGCAATGGCCGCAAGAAACGACTGCTGGCCGAGATCGGCAGCCCGGAATTCGTGGTCGAATACCGGGCGGCAATCGCGGCGCTGGAAGGAGAGGTCAAGGCCGCCGATGCGCCGACCTCTCAAGGATCGCTGCGCTGGTTGATCGAGAAATATTACGAGTGCGCCGAATTCAAGCGCCTCGACGACAGAACCAGACGGGTTCGCCGCGGCATCTTGGACAAGCTTTGCGCGGCCGGCGCCACATCTGGCGGAACACCTTACGGCCAGAAACCATTCGCCAGGATGGAACCCAGACACGTTCGCGCCATGCGCGACGCCCGCGCCGACGCGCCCGAGGCAGCCAACTCCATCGTCAAAGCGCTGCGCCAAGTCTTTTCATGGGCCACCGACGACACCGTGCTGATGGCACAGACCAACCCGGCCCGCGACGTTCCATACCTGAAAGGGAACCCAGAAGGATTCCATACCTGGACGCTGACCGAGGTTGAGCAATTCGAGACGGCACACCCCATCGGGACCAAGGCGAGGCTGGCGCTGGCCCTTCTTCTCTTCACCGGCGTGCGCAGGTCAGACGTGGTTCACCTGGGGCCTCAGATGATCAGAAATGGCCATATCCATTGGACCGAGGCGAAGGGACGTCAGCGGATGACCAAGGTTCGCCAGCTGCCTCTGTTGCCAGAACTGCGCGCCATCCTCGATTCCACCCAATCTGGCCATCTCGCCTATCTGGTGACAGAGTTCGGTAAGCCTTTTACCGCCAACGGCTTCGGAAATTGGTTTCGAAAACGCTGCAACGAGGCCGGACTTGTCCACTGTTCCGCCCATGGCCTCCGCAAGGCCGGCGCCACCATCGCCGCCGAGAACGGCGCGACCGAACACCAGCTGATGGCGATCTACGGCTGGGAGAGCCCGAAGCAGGCGGCGCTGTACACCAAGAAGGCCAACAGAAAAATCCTGGCCGATTCCGCCATGCACCTTCTGATCCCGGCAGAACGAAATGAGGACCAAAGTGTCCCACTTCCCGAACCACCAAGGACCGGTGGGACAAAAAAGGCCTGAAACCATAGCAGTTTCAAGCCTCTAGAAAAGTAATGGTGCCCAGGGGCGGAATCGAACCACCGACACTGCGATTTTCAGTCGCAGAAAACAGAACAAAACAGGAATAAAATAGCAGAACATATCGCAACGTCGTTGCCTTACAATCTTTTGGTATCATTGACATTTTTATCCGCCGTGTGAACATGCGTGAACTTGAGGTAACGGGGCAAAACGCCTCAATCTGTTACCTCAGCGTTACCTGGGAGCGATCACGCGATATGACAAAAAGGCTCACCGATGCGAGTGTTTCCCGCTTCACCATTCCCGCAACGGGACAGGAAGAGCATTGGGATGCGGCCATCTCCGGTTTCGGCATCCGCATCACCGCCAAGGGCCGCCGCTCGTGGGTGCTGATGAAGCGGCTCAAGATCGACGGCAAACCCCTGGTGCGCTTCACCTTGGGGGAATACCCCGCCATGTCGCTGGCCGACGCCCGCAAGAAAGCCGGGCAATACATCGACATCATCGGGGCCGGGGGCGATCCCCGTGAGGAAGAGGAAAAGCAGATCGCCGCCACCGAGGCCCGCCGCCGCAACACCTTCGAGGGGGTGGCGGGGGAATTCATCGAAAAATACGGCAAGCGACAAATCCGCTCGTGGGCGCGGGTGGAACGCTCGCTTGAGCTGCACGTCATGCCGCATTGGCGCAACCGCCCCATCGATTCCATCACCCGGCGCGACGTCAACGACCTGTTGGACAAACTGGTGGATGGCGGGCTTTCCGTCCAGGCAAACCGGGTCTTGGCCTATGTCCGCAAGCTCTTCAACTGGTGCATTGAGCGCGGCATCCTGGAAACCTCCCCGGCCTTCCAGGTCAAGCCGCCCGCCGCCGAACAGCCCCGCGAACGGGATTTGAAGGCCGACGAGATCGCTGCCCTATGGCCCGCCTTCGCCAGCCTGGGCGAGCCTTTCGGCCCCTATATGCAAATCCTGTTGATCCTGGGGCAGCGCCGCAACGAGGTGGCAAGCATGCGCTGGCAGGATATCGACCTCGAACGCGGGGAATGGACGTTGCCCCGCGAGCTGACCAAGGCCAAGCGCACCCACATCATCCCCTTGCCGCAAATGGCGGTGGACATCCTCAAGACCATTGAGCCGGTGAGCTATCGCCCCTCGGCGGGCAGGCCGTCCATAGCCTCGGATTTCGTCTTCACCACCACCGGGGAAACGCCCATTTCCGGCTTTGGCCGGGTCAAGGCCCGGATCGACAAGGCGGCGGCGGAAGCCCGGAGACAGGAAGAGCGCGAAACGGTCGCCCCCTGGTGCCTACACGATTTGCGCCGCACGGCGGCAACCCGCATGGCCGAGCTCGGGGTGCCGGTCGAACATATCGGGCGGGTTCTCAACCACGCCCCACGCGGCATTACCGCCACGGTGTACGATAAGCACACCTACATTCCGGAAAAGCGCCGCGCCCTGGACGTGTGGGCCGACTATCTGAAAAGCATTGTTGCCCCCGAGGACGGGGGCAACGTGGTGAAGCTGCGTGGGTAACTATACCGCCCGACGGCGCGGGAACGGGCGGAAGCGTCAACCGCCGACCATGTCGAGGAACTCGCGGGCCGTCACCACCAAGGCGTTGCCATAGGTCGGGGCGGTGAAATGAGCGGTGTTGCCGGTGACGATGGCATCGGCGTTGCCCACATGGGCCGCGATCACATAGACGAGATCGTCGGCATCCCCAATTTCTTCGGTCTGTGGCGGATTGGCCGGGATGGTCAAATAATCCGCCCGCAACGCCACTTCCTCGATCAGGGCATGCATACGCATGCGGATGCCCTCGGAGAATTTCCGATACCCGGCGACCCGCCGGTATTCGTCCAAAATCTCTTCGCTGATCAGGATGGTGTGATTGTCCCGCGCCTCGGCGATGGCACGCAAACAAACACCGCCGGAAATGGCGGCGGAAACGAGGATGTTGCAGTCGATCAGAACGCGCATGGGGCGGTGGATTACTTGGCAGGCTTGCGGCGCTCTTGCCGCACTTCATCCACGGCCTGGACGGCATAGGCCATCACCTCTTCCTCGCTCATCCCCGCAAATTGCGGATCGGTCGGGTATTGGTCGAGGATCGCCGACAGACGGGCCAATTCGGCTTCCCGCACTTCCTTGGCGTCCACGTATTCCACTTGCACGCGCACGCGCCGACCGGGACGAAAACCGGCCTTGACGACGGCATCGCGGATGCCTTCGACGCTGGTTTCAAGGGTGGCCTGTTGGGTGTTCATGCTCATGGTTGGGTACCGGTTAGCTATTAACGAATCATATTATATGAATTGACGGCCACTTTACAAATTTTCAGGCGGGGAAAGTGGAATGCGACCACCACAATGTGGCAGGTAAGAACGCAGATATAAAAACTTGCAATAAATGCACAAAGCCATAAAATACGGTCATTTATTTGATAAACAATACATATGACGCAACGCTCAATTAAGAAGCAGTCACATTGATTTACACTCATCGAGCTCATCGTCACCATCACTATACTTGTCATTCTAGGCACCATTGCTTTTGTATCTCTTGGTGGGTATGCGGGATCAGCACGAGACAGCTCCCGTGTCTCCGATCTTGCTTTAATTTCCAAGGGACTTGATCTGTATTACATAAAGCAGGGTTCATTTCCGACGCCATCGGGGGCGGTATCCGTCACCTATTCCGGTGCTGCGCTCTGGCAGCAGGGGAATGCTGGGGAAGCGGTCATTACCGCCCTTTGAGCCGCCGGGGCGAAACTCTCGACCAAGCCGACCGATCCGCTTTTGAAGACGGAATACGGATACTCCCTCTCGACCGGTACGCCGGAATATGCCCTGCGAACCGATTACGAAGGAGATAATATCACCCGTCGCGCCACCCCTTGGGCAGACCGTGCGAACGCTGCCACCGGGAATCCGTCCCTCGCCTATATTCGCGGCACCTACAACGGGGTGGCGACAAAGACGAGTACGGGCGGAAAGGTGTATATTCTCGCCCTTCCGAGCATTTTCACTATCTCGGGGACGACGACAGTATCGGAGGCATCCGCTGCGTCCTTCCTCGTCTACGGAAAAAGTCTTTCCGGGGTCGCCTTTACTCCGAAGGTCGTTTTCTCTTCCGGTTCGCTCCCGAGCTCCGATGACGAACGGATTATCTTTGCCTCTGGAGTGATTGCATCCTATTCAGGAACAAGCTTCGCAACAAACTCGGATATTCAAACTTTTATATCTGCTTATTCGAGCACCGGAGCTCTCGCAAATGTCGGAGGAAATTTTGTTCGGACGAGACTTGGCGGTGGCGCTTGAGCCGTCGCTACCAGCATAGGAACGGCGGTAGCTCCGAGCGATCCGGAGATAACGAAAGATATATACGAAGGGACGGGCTCTTCGAGTCCGGGCAAATTCACCGACGTCAACGGGACGGTGTTTTTCGCGGCGACTGACGGGACGAATGGGACTGAGCTCTGGAAGTCCGACGGGACGGCGGTGGGGACGGTGATGGTGAAGGATATTAATCCAGGATCGAGCAGTTCGAGCCCCAACCACCTCACCAACGTCAACGGGACGCTGTATTTCTCAGCGACTGACGGAACGAATGGCACGGAGCTCTGGAAGTCCGACGGGACGGCGGTGGGGACCGTGATGGTGAAGGATATACGTACGGGGACTGTTGGTTCGGGCCCAACCTATCTCGTGAACATCAATTGAACGTTGTATTTTTCGGCAAGTGGTGACACGGGCGGGACTGAGCTCTGGAAGTCGGATGGAACGGCGGTGGGGACGGTGATGGTGAAGGATATTTGTCCAGGATCATTGGGTTCGAACCCAACCTATCTCTTGAACATCAATGGAACGTTGTATTTCGCAGCAAGTGACGGGACGAATGGGCGTGAGCTCTGGAAGTCCGACGGGACGGCGGTGGGGACGGTGATGGTGAAGGATATATATGTGGGGGGTGGGAATGAATCGAGCCCAACCTATCTCGTGAACATCAATTGAACGTTGTATTTTTCGGCAACCGACGGGACGAATGGAATCGAGCTCTGGAAGTCGGATGGAACGGCGGTGGGGACGGTGATGGTGATGGATATACGTACGGGATCGAGCAGTTCGTCCCCAGTTTCTATCACCAACGTCAATGGGACGGTGTTTTTCGCGGCGACTGACGGGACGAATGGGACTGAGCTCTGGAAGTCCGACGGGACGGCGGTGGGGACGGTGATGGTGATGGATATACGTACGGGATCGAGCAGTTCGAGCCCCAACTCCCTCACCAACGTCAACGGGACGGTGTTTTTCGCGGCTAATGACGGAACGAATGGGACTGAGCTCTGGAAGTCGGATGGAACGACGGTGGGGACAGTGATGGTGATGGATATTAATCCGGGAGTGGGCAATGGGTTCCCAAACTCCCTCACCAACGTCAACGGGACGCTGTATTTATCGGCGAATGACGGGACGAATGGTGCTGAGCTCTGGAAATACACCCCGTAGCAACGCACACATTGTCGGAACCAAAAGGAGCGGCTATATAGCCGCTCCTTTTGGTTTTTAGGATCGTCTGGAGGATGTCTACAATCCGGTATATCGCAAAATAAGGCTCCGGACGCATTGTGCTTGCCAATACTTCCCCGTTCTCGTCCGTATACCCCGCTCATTGAACTCTCGTGCCATAGCCCGAAGCGAAAGCCCACCGGCTATCATCTCCTCTATGATCGGGTAGACCTTGGCCGCGAAATCATCCGCCGCCCGCATGTTTGCCCGTGCCGCCTCCCCGTTATCCAGGCGGGGATTACCAAGTTTGACACCTCGCGCCTTGGCCTGGGCCATCGCCGCTTTTGTCCGCTCCGAGATCATGGCCCGCTCATGTTCGGCCACGGCGGCAAGAATGTGGATGGTCAGGCGGGATGCCTCCGGCATATCGACGGCGCGGAACTCCACCCGGCTTTCCATGAGGTTCGAGATAAAGGCGACGGATCGCGAAAGCCGGTCGAGCTTAGCGATCAGCAGCGTGGCCTTTTTCCGTCGGCATAGATCAAGCGCCTTTTGCAGTTCCGGACGATCCGCCCGTTTGCCGCTTTCCACTTCGAGCAACGCCCCGGCGAACTCACCGCCGATCCGTTCGACGTACCGGAAAACCGCCTCGCGTTGCGCGTCCAGTCAAAGACCGGAGCGGCCCTGCCGATCCGTGGAAACGCGGTAATAGGCGACGAAAAGCGGAACGGGATGCGGTTTCATGGGGGAAGTGTAAAAAGACAAAGGTCGCTTTGGACTTTGTACAGTCTATCCATCGCGACCGATTCGGCAAATCCGATTGGGATTTTCACATCGCCCAGCTTTCCCGCTCCGGTGTCGCCTGCTACCATTTCGCCCGCAACGGTATCGATTCGAGGGATGGCGAGCGCGATGCACCCGGACACCCGACACAAGGCAATCATCGGTATCGCCCTGTTCATCGCGGTCGGGGCCTATTTCGTCAATGATGAGAACCTCCACAAGGGAATCATCGGCTTTTTCGTGGCCTTCTTCGGCCTCTATGCCGCCTATTACGCCTTGCACGCGCTGGGCTGGGTGTTGTTCAGCGGCGAGCGGGGCACCGGCTTGCGCCTTGTGCCGCGTACCGGCAGCGGCATCGCCTGGGGCTTCCGGGGGCTGTTTCGCTCCATTGGTACAGTTGGTGGGTGGGGCTGGCAGGGCGTGCAATACACGGCCCGCGCCATCGGCAACGCCCGTGCCCGCCGCCAGTGGGAGAAGGGACGCCCGGAACGGGAACGCCAAGCAGCGGAAGCCGCCCGGCTGGAGGTCGAGCGACAGGAAGCCGAACGCCAGCGGCTTGAGGAAGAGGCCCGGCAACGCAAACTTGCCGAAGAAGAAGCCCACAAGCTGCGCGTCGCCCGCGAGGCCGAGATCACCGCCGCCCGCACCAAGGCCGAAGAGCAAGTGCGCCTGGACATGCAGGCCGAGGCCAACCGCCTTGCCCGCGAGCATGAAGAACACATGCTTTCCATCGAACAGGAACGCTTGGCAATCGCCGAGAAGCGCGGCGAACGGCACGCGGCCTTGCTCACCACCCTGTCCACCTTGGTGGACAAGTCCAAGGAGTAGCGGCGCATGACCTTGGATAAATCCGACCGTCTGGACTTGCTGCGCACCGCCACCGATGCCCGCCACCGCGACGCCATGGAACGCTTGGACGCCCAAAACCAGTTCCGGGCACAGATGACGGAAGCCAACCAGCAAATTGCCCTGCGTACCGCCCGGATCGAGGGGGAATACGCATTGCGCCTGCGCGAGTTGGAGCACCAATACGCCCCGACCGACAAGGCCCTGGACTACAAATATTTCGCCCTCCGCCAAGAACTGATGCTTGAGGAGATCGAAGAGCGCGAGATCATCAGCGCCATTTACCGGGTGGTCGAGGCCATTGTCGCCCGCAATATCAAGCTGGCCGAGGAACGCGAACGGGCGCGGCTGGAAATCGAACTGGCCGAGGTCAAGGAACGCCACCGCGAGAACGAACGCCAGCACGAAGTCTTGCGCGACCGTCTGGCGATGGATCGTGACGCCCTGCAAAGCCGCCTGCGCAACGAGGAATTCAGCCACGCGCAAACCGTCAGCCGCATCGACATTCCGTTGAAGCTGCGCGACCTTGGCCTTTCCGGTGGCACGGATGCCCCCACCGACCGCGAAATCGCCGATTGGCTGGCCGCGCTGAAAAAGCGGGGCACGGTTTAGCACTCAGGATACCTGGAAATCGCTGCCTTATTGGTACTCATCCCAAAGCGTTTCCCATTCCGAAATCAGTTGCATGCACATCCCCAAAAGATGCGCTCTCTCATCCCCACGAAACTTTTGCTCTGATTTCCGGAATGCTTGCCCGCGCAACACATCAAGTATGCGCATATCGGCGTGCTCGCCTTGGAAAGCCTCATTGATTACCCACAGGCCGATTCTGGCGGCTTCGGCGTTAAGGTCGGGGGATTCGCTGAAATATGGATAAACATGCATATGCCCGCTTTCTTCAAACGCGAGCGTCATGATGTTGTCAATTTTGATGGTTACGCCAATTTCCGCCAGTAGTAGTTTTGACTTCATCTTAGTGGGGACGTAGACGATGGGCAGATTTCGCCAACGCTTTTCTTGCTGCCACCACCCCAGAAAACCCTCGGTCAATTCCGGATAAAGACGCTGCCGTCTTCTATTGGATTCAACCCTGGCAAGGGTTCTTTGCCGTAAATCGGCTTTTCCATAAACATGCTGCTTTGCATCGCTCCAAAAGGGGATGTGGAAATCACCTCCACCCTCGGCGTCTGGGTCGGCTTCCTTGGCGATCTGATTTCTGATCTCCGTCCGGATCGCACCCTGCCTCTTATTCGGCGGGAGATAGAGGAGTTTCAGCAGCTTCCGAAGCGCAATAGTGTCTATGGGCACCACAAACCTCCATGCGACACGCCCAACATCTCAGGCGCGTTTTTTATGCCGATATACTATCTTTTGGGTGTGACGATGGCAAGATTTGCGCGTGCTCGCGCACAGGCAGACGATATATTGTGGTGTCGGTTGTTCGTCCGCCGTCCAGCGGGCGGCGGCCCGACGAAGGCGCAGGCTTTCGGGCGGTTCCGGTTCGGCTGGGCGGAGTGAGCGAGGGGACGAGCGAACGACACACAGCCGAGAGGAAACGACGAAAACGGAGAATGAGGAGGGAACCGAATTCCCATATTATAGCCAAGTACTTTGATTTACTGGAGATTTTTGACTTTTCGCCATTGGTGCATAAAATGGCTGAAATGCTGGGTCAAAGGATGGAGGCAAACCTTGGTCGAAACCGTGTCCGACGCCCTGCAAGCCGCCCTTGCCCTCCATCTGGGCGAAGGGGCGGAAGACGCCCTTATGCTGGGGGAATTCCGCCTTGCCGGATCGCCCGCCTTCGGTCGCGACGTGGCCGACACCTTCGCCTTGGCGAACCGATTGCCGGGGAGGGAGGAGTTCCGCCGCCTGTTCGCCCAACGCGACCTGCCCAAGCCCGCCAAGCCGTCGCCCGAATACATCGAATCCGAGGCCCGCGCCATCGAGCGCGACCCGGCCAAGCTGCCCTATGCCATGGCGTTGATCGCCGACCGCCTGGGGCAGATTTACACCGCTAAACTTGCCGAGTATGAAAAGAAACGCCAAAGGCGCGACGCCCTCGAACAGAATCACGAAGACACTGACCTGGGCTATATACGTTTTCTGTGTGCGGAGGCTCCGCAGGCTCACGGCTTTTTTTTCGATCGCCTGTGGACGTTGCCCATAGCGGAAGACGACCGCAGGCGGCACACCTACATCACCGGCGGGGCCGGATCGGGCAAATCCGAAGCCATCAAGGCCATCATCTTTCACTATCTGACCCGCAACAAAGCCCCGGCCTTGGTGCTGATCGACCCGCACGGCGATCTGGCCGAACAGGTGGCCCATTGGCCGGAACTGGCGGACGGCCAGCGCCTTGTCTACATCGATCCGGCGCTGATCCCCGGAACGTCCCCGGTGTTCAACCCGCTGGACATCCCCGACGACGAACGCAATCCCGACGACATCGCCATCATGGTCAAGCAGTTGATCGAGGTGTTCCCGGAACTGATCGAGGGGCTGGAATTCACCCCGCAAATGCGCACGCTGATCGGCGCGTGCCTGACCGTGCTGTTGCACAAGCCCGGCTCCACCCTGGCCGATTTGATGGATTTCATGGACGACGACCGCAACAAGCCGTGGCTGGATTTCGCCGACACGGTTCTGGCCGGTTCCCTGTTCCGCGACTTCTTCCGCCGCGAATTCAACGACAAGACCATGGACACCAGCAAGCGCGGCGTGCGCATGCGCCTGTACGAAGCCTTGCAGGGCAACCCGGCCTTTTACCGCATGATCGCCGGGCAAAGCACCTTCAACCTGGAAGAGCTGTTGCGCCGCCGCGCCGTGGTGATCTTCCGCCTGGGCCGGGGCGACATCGGTGAAACCACCAGCAACCTGATCGGCAAGTTCATCATGGCCCGGCTCAAGGCGTTCGCCTTCAAGCAGGGCCGCACGCCCGAGGCCCAGCGCATCCCCGTGCATGTGTTCGTGGACGAGTGCCAGAACTACCTTTCCGAAAGCGTCGAAACCATCCTGAAGGAAGCGCGGAAATACGGGGTGCATTTGACCCTGGCGCAGCAGATTTTGGGCGACGGCATGAGCCAGGATTTGCTCAAGGCCATCTTGGGCAACACCGCCGTCAAGATCACCGGCAAGAACGCGCTTCATACCCTCAAGAAGATCGCCGAGGAAACCGGGGCCGATCTGGGCGAGTTGCAAAATCTGTCCATCGGGTATTTCCACATCAAGGCGGGAAGCCGCAAGGGCGTGGTGGTGCGCATGCCGTCGCATCGGGTCAAGGATAAAGGCGCGATCCGGCCCGAGGCGTGGCAGGCGCTGTGCGACAGCCAGGTCGCCCGCTATTACCGCGCCGTCACCATGCCGCGTGCGGCGTCTTCGCCGTCCGCCTATCGCCCCCTCGCTATCGATTAACCCCGCCCCATGAGCCAAACGCCCAAGACCAACGCCGAGAAGCACCGCCAGCGCCGCAGTCTGGAACGCCCGCTTGACGTGCTGACCGAGCCGCAACAGCGGGCACTTTTGGCCTTGGCCCGCTATCGCTATTTGACCATCGCCCAGATGATCGCCGCCGGGGTGGCCCGGAACGACAGCCACATCCGTTCCGACGTGCTGCCCCGCCTGTGCCGCCGGGCCAACGACAACCTTGTCGAGGCCCACGACTTCCCGCATTTCCACGCCAAGGGCCGCTTGCCGCGCATCTACACCCTGACCAAGCGCGGCGCGGAATTGGTGGCCGACATGCTGCGCCGTCCGTTATCAGAGATCGTCTATCCGGTCGGCGGCGTGCAATACGCCAACGACTTCACCCACCGCGCCGCCTATGTGGATTGCTGCATCGCCTTTGACGCCTGGATCGCGGCGGACGAGGCCCGCGACTGCTTGGAAATGCGCCACTATTTCGACAAGACCGGGGCCAACCGGGGCGCGGGGCTGACCCGCTTACGGGCAGCAACCCGCCTTGACTTGCCGTCCGGGCGCTTCATCATCCCCGATGGCTTGGCCCATTTCGACACCGGCACCAAGCGCCGCGCCGTGGCGCTGGAAATCCACAACTTCCCCGACGTGGGCCGCATCGTCAAACAGCTTGCCGAATACCTGGACGACGCGGTGATCGACGCCCCCGCCCATTTGTTCGGCAACGACACCGCCGGGCGCGGGCTCTCCATCTCCACCGATGCCGCCGTCACTGTCCGGGTGATGGATCGCATGCTTGCCCTGCCGGGCTTCCGCCACAGCCGCGCCTTTCAACTGATCGCCTTCAACACCCTGGACAGCGTCAAGGCCGATTTCGGCACCGGTTGGGTACTGGCGGATCGCTCGTCATTCAACATCTTCGAGAAAACATAGATTATATATAGAAGCGCACCATATGCAACTATTATTAATAGTAATATATAATACGCAAACAAATATTATCTATATTTCTACAATACCGAGTTCTGAAAGAAGCTTTTCGATCTCAATTTCTATCAAATCTTCTTTTAAAGGCCATGTATTTTTAATAACACTTAATCTTTGATTTATTTGATCAACCATGCGATTTGGTATTTCCCGCCCTTCAGCCCGTATTACAACAACCTCACTAACAAATGCGCCAAGCATATCAATATCTGAATTAAGAAGGCGCCCGAGATTACTAATAGATAATTTTGCATGAGAGCAAGCACTAACTATTGATTCAGCTCTTTCGACCGGATGCAGGCTCTCCTTGTGAAGGATTTCACTTATTCTCTTAGAAATCTTCTCAATTGCTGTCTTCCGTGCTTTTTTATATCTTTTATTTTGGATGAATAGGCCATATCCAAATGATGTTCCGGCAACAATTATGGCAACAATTATTCCAGCATATACATTGATGCTAAACGATGACATGAGAAAAGTGTCCATTATCGCAGCGCCTTTCTGAGGGAATGCACCTATAGATTGCCACGGCACAATAACACAATCAATGGCATTTAATTTTTGCGTTATGTGTTTCTTTAGGAGCGGGATGGGTGATCTCGAGCAACCTTTCAGCACAGGGGAGCGTGCGACAACGAAGATTCCCAAAAGTTGTTATCACGAGCTTCCGGGAACTCTTACCATATGAAACCTCCACAGTGCCAATATCGGGCAACGGCACCGCCTGTCACACTTGATTTTTCTGATAAATCAATAAACTGGCGTGGTTGGCACTGTGCCAATCCCTGCCTTTATCCCGTCACCGGCACACCATGACACAGCCCTTTGTCACACTATCCGAAGCCGTCCAGGTTTTCGGCATCAGTAAGCGCACCATTGAGCGCAAGATTGCCTCCGGCGAGATCGGGCGCGACCAAATCCGCCACCAGGGCGGCAAGCGCCTTTTGATGATGGCCGAATTGATCCGGGTGTTCTGATCGCCCCAATCCGCGCCCACACCCGCGACCGAGACACCGCCACCATCCGCCAGCGATCCCTTGCGCGATGATCTGATCGCGGAATTGCGCGAGCGTGCCCAGCGGGCGGAAGCCCGCGAACAGGCCGAGCGCGACCGCGCCGAACGATACGAACGCGAGCTTGCCGAGCTGCGCCAACGTCACGACGATTTGACCACGCGGCTTTTGCCGCCACCGAATGGCAAGCCGGGATTATTCCGGCGGCTGTTCGGATGATAGAGGGGCGAAATTCGCCCCTTTTCCGGCCCATACAGCGGCGTTTGACCGTCGAGCCTGGGTGGACATCGTGAAAACGGCAAACACCCGTAAAATCGGCCAATTTTCAAATTCCCCGAAGGGGCCGAGAAGCAAAAATTCAAAAACAACAACACTCAATGCGCCTCGCGCGCGTTGTTGTAAATATTATACAATCTTTATAATGTTTTACGCCCTGGGATTTCCGCTATTCCAAGCCAATTCCGTTGCCGAAATGGGACATATTCCCCGCTAAGTGGGACGTTTTCCCCGTGGAAGTGGGACACATTCCCCGCCAAGTAGGACATTTTCCCCGCGAAATAGGACAAATCCGCCGTCACCACGAAAAACGCCAGCCAAAGCGGAAAGGCCCGATAATGGGACATCGGTTTGACTCGTGTCCTATTATCCATAGAATGGCTGCATTATTTTTACTTCCCGCGCATGTCCAACATCATCATCACCAAGCCGAAGGAAAAGGCGTTGGTGACGCGCCACAATCATTTGATCGAGGCCCGCTATCGCCTCACCCTGCAAGAGCAACGCATCCTGCTTTGGCTGTTTTCCGAGATCGGCCCGGAAGACAAGGATTTCAAACGCTATCGCGTCCGCATCGCCGATCTGGCCGAACTGGCGGGCATCTCGGCTGCTGGCGGGCGTCTGTACCGCGAGATCGTCGAAGTCACCGGGCGCCTGCGCAAGCGCGAAATCGACCTGGAGGACATCGGGCGCAACGTCATCGTCCAGGCCACCTGGATAGCCTCGGCTGAGTACTATTTGAACGAGGGAATGGTGGAAATCTGCCTTGCTCCCGCGCTCATGCCGTACCTGCTCGACCTCAAGCGCAATTTCACCACCGTGGCGCTGAAATACGCCATCGGCATGAAAAGCGCCCATGCCATCCGCATCTATGAACTGTTGAAGCAGTACCAGGGCATCGGCCACCGCCTTGTCACCATCGCCGATCTGCGGTGATTTTGCGGCATCGGGGCGGGGGATTACCGCTTCTATAAGGATTTTCGCGTGCGCGTGGTGGACATGGCGCGGCGCGAGATCAACGCCAAGACCGACATCGCTTTCGAGTACGAGGAGATCAAGGAAGGCCGCAAGGTGGCGGCGCTGCGCTTCACCATCACCCGCAACGCCCGTGCCGACAAACCCGACCCGCTGCGCGACGATCCCCGCCTTGCCCGCCTTGTTAACCGCTTGACCACCCACGGCATGACCGAGGACGCCGCCCGCGCCATCGTCCAGACGCACGAGCCGGAATTGGTGGAATGGGCGACAACGACCTTGGCCCGCAAGCTCAAGGCCAAGGAGGTGGTGGAAAACCCCGCCGGATGGCTTCGCAAGGCCATTGAGGAGGATTGGCGACCGCAACCCACCCTATTCGCCCAGAAGCAAACCCAAGCCCGCGAAACCGAGCGGCAGGCCGAACGAGAACAGGAAGATCAGCAGGTAAAGACAGCGAAGGGACGCAAGGCAGACGCTGCCCGTGAAAAGGCTGCCATAATGGATTATGTTAACAGTCTACCAAGGGGGGAACGAGAGGCGCTGGAACTGGGATTTCGAGAATACCTTTTCACGTCGAAGATAGCCCCCTTTATCGCAAGAAGGTTCTGTGGTTGAAGTTCATGGTGGATCGACCCAATTATTAAAGTTGAGGCCATTAGTTATCTAAAATCTACATGCCATGATTTTTTAAATTATAAAGAATAACTTGCTGGTTACGGGCGCATCAATATTTTCTTAGTGACTGAACTCATCGGCCGTTTTTCAATTATTGATTGATTTCATGTTTTGAAAATTCATCAACTGCATGCTTGCTGATGCAAGCTGGTTCGTAGGGGAGGTGGGTGATGGGGAAGAGGCAGTTTTTTACCGAGACTTGTCTGGGGTTTTGCTCACGAGGCTTGCTGGCGGTTAACCCGGCTCATATTGAGAGAATCGAAGATCAGCCGGAGGAGGCGCGCCAACTCGCACGCGATTGCCATATTTATCTCATCTGCCGGAGGCCCTCTTTAACCCTGAAGCCCGGTTCCATTTCCCTGGGTGACGGGGTTTGTCGTGGTGTAATAATTATTAATGAACTTGGGCGGATGCGAGAGGTAAGTTTCAAGTTGAATGGTATTCCTGATAACTTTCATTGCATGAAGGAGTCTGCATATCCGTATAAGAAAATAGAGGCATTTGATGTTGGCGGTGACTTACTTTGGTCTGCGCTAATTAATATGGCCCTGCCTATGATGGTGTTGGCGGATAACTCCATTAGAAACCTTGAGGTTTGTTACGTTGGGCAGGCGTATGGTGATGGTACAAGGTCGGCGGCGGACAGGCTGAAAAGCCATTCGACGTTGCAAAAGGTGCTTGCAGACTCAGCAATGGAGCGACCAGACCTTGAAGTGGTTTTGCTTATGTTCCAATACGAGCAGCAGGTATTTTTCAGCTTCGATGGAAGGAGCTCTGATGCGCCTCCGCCAGAGGCGGATGGGAATAGGATT
Organism: Magnetospirillum sulfuroxidans; assembly: GCF_018224925.1. Classification (GTDB taxonomy): domain Bacteria; phylum Pseudomonadota; class Alphaproteobacteria; order Rhodospirillales; family Magnetospirillaceae; genus Magnetospirillum; species Magnetospirillum sulfuroxidans. Next base: position 35,774 of record NZ_JAGTUF010000002.1, read on the forward strand.
GGCGACACATTAGATGGGGTACCATTGGATGAGAAAAAGACAATAGCAATTGTCGAAGCTGGGCTAATTCGGTACTTTAGGCCTGAATATAACATAAAATTGAGAGACTGGTATCCTAAAGAGGGTCAGAAGCTACTTGATGAATGCTATGAGTTGGATTTTTCTGGACTTATCGTTGAGATTAATACAGAAAACGCGGCTTCACCTATTTACTCAAGCTCTCGGGCGCCGGGAATTCATCATATTGCGAATTTTGACTTGCACGACCCAGAGGTTCGCCGGAGCTTCTTTGCAATGATGGAGGGTATGCCAACCGACATGGCTACCAAAACAAGCGGGCCAATTTATTAGAGCGAAAATCGGCTATCCGAGCTGGCGCAAACACATAGAATGGGCTGGTCGGTTGTGCACACCGGCCAGCCCCGCCCCGTCAAAAGGAAGGATCGTGAGAGGGTGTATCGCGTTCGGCGATACGCTCGCTCACCCACGCATCCACCTCAGCCAACACCCATGCGACCCGACCCGGCCCGAGATTTACCCGCTTGGGAAATTTCCCCGCCGCTTCCAATCGCCCGATGTGCTGGGGCGTGTACGGGATGCCGCAAACGCTCTTCAGCTCCTTTTTCGACACGAGCCGCTTTTCGTACTGAAACATCGGATTTCTCCCTTTCGGGAGGCATCGCGATGCCTCGGTTTGAAATAGCCGCACCGGTAGGCCTGTGAAGGCTACCGCCACACGTTGCGGCTGTCCATGGGCATGCTTTCGCCACACTTCGGCTTTTCGCCCATGCGCCAGCCCGGAACCGAAAAAATATTTTTCGTTTCAGCGGCCAAAAGCCGGCTGTTACCTGGGATGTTACCTAGAAGGGGGATGCGGGATACCGCTTCAAATGGAAAGGCCCTGAAACCGGTTTGGTTTCAGGGCCTTATATGGTGCCCAGGGGCGGAATCGAACCACCGACACTGCGATTTTCAGTCGCATGCTCTACCAACTGAGCTACCTGGGCACTGTCCGGCGGGGTTGGTAATCACCGCCGTCTCGTGAAGAGGAGGCGCTTATATCGGGTTTCACCGCGCCTGTCAAAGGGGGCAATGCGTTTTTTTTTACACGGTGATGACGATGTGGATCAGGCCATAGGCGATGGCCCCGGCCAGGGTGGACCAAGCCGGATTGGTGGTCAGGCGGTAAAGTGCCAGAACAGCGATTACTCCGGCCAGGACGGCAGGGGCGGCGGCATAAAAAGTTGCAATCGGCAGCAGGTCGGCCAGCGCCAGCGCCAGCAAGGCGGCGATGGCCGATGGCCCCAGGGCCAGCAGGAAACGATGACACCAGGGCGGCAGGGCGCGGCCGTTCAGGCGTTCGGCGGCGTGCATGGGCAAAAAGCGGATCAGATAGGTGGCCAGGCCGCCCAACAGAACCACCGGCAGCAACAGGTCATTCGCCATCACGGTCTCCGCTGCGCCACGCCGCCAGGGCCGCGCCGACCATCATCGCCACCAGCAAGGCGACATGGCCGGGAATGAAACGGGATAATCCCAGGGCGGTGACCGCGCTCAGCCCCAGCGGCACGACGTTGACGCGCCGAAGCAGCGGCAGCAGCAGGGCAAGAAACAACGCCGGCAAGACAAAGGTCAAGCCGGCCTCGATTCCCGGCCAGCGACCGTTTCCGGCCTGGGCCAGCAAGGCCCCGCTGATGGTGCCGGCCAGCCAGGCGCCATAGGCGCCCGCCTGCACCCCCAGCAGCCACATCTCGGTGTGGCGAGGGGTGAGACTGGCCGAGGCCAGGGCAAACACTTCATCAGTCATGCCGAAGGCCAAAAGCGGGCGCGGCACTCGCCCCCCATCCTTTGGCAGTCGTGACAGTAACGCCGGACCATAGAACAAATGACGCAGATTCATCGCCGCCACCGCCCCGATCACCGAAACCGGCGATGCGCCGACGGCCAGCAGCGACACCAAGGCAAACTGACTGGCCCCGGCATAGACGACGGCGGAGACCAGCAAGGCTTGCAGGGGCGACAGCCCCTGCCCCACCGCCAGCAGGCCAAAGGAGACGGCAATGGGAAAATAGCCCAAAATCAGCGAGGCGCTGTCGACCAAGCCGCGGCCGAAGCCGAAGCCGGGATCAGGATTGCTCGGCGCCGTCCGGGTCATCGGCGATTTCGTTGGTTTGCACCCGGTAAACCCCACCCAGCCAACGATTGAGATCGACATCGGCGCAACGGGTCGAACAAAACGGGGTGTAATCGGGATGCGGCGGCTTGCCGCAGACCGGACAAGGCTTGTTGGAATTGGCCGGCTTTTGCATCACCCCTCCGACACAACGACATCATCGCGGCCCAGGCCCGCGGTGGTGCGAATGACCGGCTTGCGGCCCAGACGCGATTCGATCTCGGCCAGGGCGGCGGGACGGGCATACAGGGCCGCCGCCACGTCGGCGGCAACGTCCAGGATCAAGGCTCGACCGGGACGATGCAGCGCCTCGCTCAGCACCAAACGCAGGGCGCGCAAGGCGGTGGCCTCGGCCGAGGGGACAATGGTGTTTTCCACCATCAGATCAGCCAAGCTGGGACCACGGCGCTCCCGCGTCATTTCCACCAGCCCCAAGGCGGTGGTGCCGATGACGTGGGTGGCGGTGGGATCGCTGGAGATGGATTGCTTCAAGGCGGCAATCAGCTTGATCAGCCCGCCTTTGCCGCCGGCGGAAACGAAATCGACGATAATCTGGCCGGCGATATTGCGCAGGCGCAATTGGCGGGCGATCACCGATACCGCCTGCTGGTTGGCCTCGATCGGGGCGGCGGGGCCGGAATCGACATCGATGGCGGTCAGCGCCGCCGTCCCCTGGAAAGTGACGCGGCCGCCGCACGGCAAGGCCACCACCGGGGCAAGACAGGCGGCAAAGGCGTCTTCGATGTCGTACAGCGAAAACACCGACCCATCGCGGTGCCGTTCGACCAGGGCGCCCAATCGCGCCTGAGCCTGGGCAAAGGCAAGATCGTCATCGACCAGAACCCGCGAAACGCCGGGATGGTCGGACAGCATGCGGTCCAGCGGATCGGGCCGCCACAGCACCGCCGGAGCGCGGGCGCTGCCTTGGCTTTGGCAGACCTGATCCCACTGACCGCGCAGGGCCAGCAAATCCGCCTCCAACGCCGGTTCATCGGCATTGACGGCATGCAGGCGCGCGACAATCCCCTCGTCGTCGCCCATCATGCAGGCCAGACGTTCCTGCAACAGACCGCGCCGATCATCGGACAGCTTGCGCGGCACCGACAGGCCGGGACGCATGGGGGTGAAACTCATGAAGCGGCCCGACAGCACCACCTCGGTGGTCAGCGTCGCGCCTTTCAGTCCCTGGGCGTCGGCCTTGACCTGGACCAGCACCGCTTGCCCCTGGGTCAGTCCCTTGACGCCTTGCAGAAAGCCGGGCTTGTCTTGACCGATATCGACAAAGACGGCGCCCATCTTCGGCGCCAGTTCGACCACCCGGCCCAACAGCACGGCACCGGCCAGCAATTCCGGCCGCACCACCGCCAGATCGACCAGACGGCCATCGCGGACCAAAGCCAGACGGCTTTCACCCGGTCCCCAGGAATAGAGGATTTCAGAAGCCATGGAGTCCGGCGCCCTTCAGCAATTGGGCGGTTTCATGCAAAGCCAAGCCCACGACGTTGGAATAAGAACCACCTAAATGGCGCACATAGGCCGCCGCCAAGCCTTGGATGGCATAGCCGCCAGCCTTGCCCCGCCATTCGCCCGCGGCGAGATAAGCGGCTTCTTCGCCCTTATCCAGACATTTAAAGGTGACGACGGTGGTGACCAGACGGGAATGGGCGGTGCCATCGGGGGCCAGCAGCACCAGACCACCATACACGCGGTGGCGACGCCCCGACAGCAAGGACAGGCATTTGCGCGCCGTCCGTTCGTCTTCGGCCTTGGGCAGGATGCGGCGACCGCAAGCGACCACGGTGTCGGCGGCAAGAATGAAGCAACCGGGATGACGCGAAGCAACGGTCCGGGCCTTGGCCTCGGCCAGACGCGCCGCATGAGGGGCTGGTAATTCGCCCTTCAGCGGGGTCTCGTCCATGTCGGCGGGATCGACTTGGGCCGGAATGACGCCGATCTGCCGCAGCAGATCAAGCCGTCGCGGCGAGGCGGACGCCAGAACAAGACCAGAAATCTCGGTCGCTCCGCCCACGCGCGTTAAACTTACTTGAAACGGAATGTGATGCGACCCTTGGTCAGGTCGTAGGGGGTCATTTCCACGTTGACGCGGTCACCGGCCAGCACGCGGATACGGTTTTTACGCATCTTGCCCGAGGTGTGGGCAAGAATTTCGTGTTCATTATCCAGCTTCACCCGAAACATTGCGTTAGGCAGCAATTCGGTTACGGTACCGGAAAATTCGATGACATCCTCTTTCGCCATAGGTCCTTCCAGGCGTTTGGGTCTCGGGCAGGGGGAATAAGTGAGCGTTTGCACAGTCAAGGTCAAGCTGTTTTAAGCGATACCCCCATATCCGTCCTATTCTCTGGCCATGACCGCCGAGGGAAAGCGCAGACGGATCCGCCGTTCCAGCTCGTCGCGGACCTGTCGATAGGCCTCGAGACGGGCGTCACGGCTGCCTTCCACCAAGGTCGGATCGAAAGTCGGCCAGAATTCCACCTCGCACGCATTGGTCCGGGTCAGATCCACCGCCTTGTGGTGGGCTTCGGGACTGAGCGAGACGATGACGTCGAAACAATCATCCTCCAACTCGTCGAAGGTGCGCGGTTTGTGCCGGGAAATATCAATGCCGATCTCATCCATCACCGCCACGGCGAACGGGTCAAGCTCGTCAACCTTGATCCCGACCGAGGCGACATAGGCGCGGGTGCCGTGCATGCGCCGGAACAGCCCTTCGGCCATGGGGGAGCGAATGGCGTTGAACGTGCAGCAGAACAAGACGGCTGACGGCAACTCCCCCACGATCCTACCCCCTGATGTGCAAGACACAAACCAAGGTGAACAGCCGGCGCGCCGTGTCGAAATCGATATCGACCTTTCCGGCCAGACGTTCGCGCAGCAATTCCGAGCCCTCGTTGTGCAAACCGCGCCGCCCCATGTCGATGGCCTCGATCTGCGACGGCGTCGATTTCTTGATGGCGGAGTAATAGCTCTCGCACAAAATGAAATAGTCTTTGACGATGGCCTGGAACGGCTTGAGCGGTAACGGCACCGCGGCCAGTTCATCGCCGGCCTCGGTCCGCACGTCGAAAATCAGCCGGTTATCCTCCAACCGCAAATGCAGATTATAGGGGCCGACGAATTCGCCGTGCAGGGCGAAATAATTTTCCTCCAGCAAGTCATAGATGGCGATGTTGCGCTCATGCTCGACCTCCGGCTTGCGCCGGACCATGGTCTTTTCATCCAACTGGACATGGCTGATGCGTTGGCGATGCGGCATCAACTGCGCGCCATGTTCAGGCGCAAGGCCACCGACAGGCCATGCGCGCCCAAACCCTCGGCCCCGGCCAGGGCCACCGCCGCCGGGCCGATGGCGCGCAAGGATTCGGCGTCACACCCCAGCAACGTCGTGCGCTTCATGAAGTCGTGCACGCCCAGGCCGGACGAGAACCGGGCCGAACGCGCCGTCGGCAGCACATGGTTGGGGCCGCCGATGTAATCCCCCACCGCTTCCGGGGTATAGCGGCCCAGGAAGATGGCGCCGGCATTGCGGACCTTGGCGGCCAAGGCATCGGGGTTTTCCACCGCCAGCTCCAGATGTTCGGGGGCGATGCGATCGACCAGAACCACCGCGTCAGCCAGATCGGGGACGACGATGATGGCGCCGTGGGCTTGCCAGCTTTCGCGGGCGATGGCGGCACGCGGCAGAACCTGCAGGTGGCTTTCCACCGCTTGGGCGACACGGGCGCCGAATTGGGCGTCATCGGTGATCAGGATGCTTTGCGCGGCGGTGTCGTGCTCGGCCTGACTGAGCAGATCGGCGGCGATCCAGGCCGGATCGTTGGCGCCATCGGCGACCACCAGGATTTCCGACGGCCCGGCGATCATGTCGATGCCGACGATGCCGAACACCTGTCGCTTAGCGGCGGCGACATAGGCGTTGCCGGGACCGACGATCTTATCCACCGGACGGATGGTTTCGGTGCCGTGAGCCAGCGCCGCCACCGCCTGCGCCCCGCCGACACGATAGATTTCGTCGATGCCGGCCAGCCGAGCGGCGGCCAGCACCAGCGGATTGATCTTGCCATCGGGGGTTGGCACCACCATGACCAGGCGCTCAACGCCGGCGACCTTGGCCGGAATGGCGTTCATCAGCACCGAGGACGGATAGGCGGCGGTGCCGCCGGGCACGTACAGCCCGGCCGCCTGCACCGCGGTCCAGCGTTGCCCCAGCCGCACCCCGGCGGCATCGGTATAGGAATAGCCCTGCGGCACCTGCCGACGATGGAACTCGGCGATGCGTTCGGCCGCCAGTTCCAACGACTGCATCAGCGCGGCCGGAACCTGGGTCAGCGCCTCATCCACCTCGGCGGCGGTGATCAACAGATCGGCGGCGGTCAGATGCGGCAGCCGATCGAACTTGGCGGTATATTCCACCAAAGCCTGATCGCCGCGATCGCGCACATCGGCGATGATAGCGGCAACGGTGGCGTTCACGTCCTCGTCGGTTTCGCGTTTCATGTGCAAAAGCGATTCGAAAGCGACGGCGAAATCGGCGCTGCGGGCGTCAAGCTGCAACATTGGTCGCCTCGCAAGCAGCCCGGAAGGCATCGATCCAGCCGGTCATTTCCACCGGCCGGGTTTTCAGCGCGGCGCGGTTGACGATCAGACGCGAGGTCACCTGGGCGATCACCTCAACCTCTTTCAAACCATTGGCTTTCAGCGTCGATCCGGTGGACACCAGATCGACGATGCGGGTGCACAGGCCCAAGCTTGGCGCCAGTTCCATCGCCCCATTCAATTTGACGCATTCCGCCTGCACCCCACGCTCGGCGAAAAAGCGCCGGGTGATCTCGGGGTATTTGGTGGCGATACGGACGTGACTCCACCGGCGCGGATCGTCGTGCTCGGCCAGATCAACCGGCTCGGCCACCGACAAGCGACAGCCGCCAATGCCCAAATCCAGGGGAGCGTACAATTCCGGATAGTCGAATTCCATCAGCACGTCGTTGCCGGCGATGCCCAGATGGGCGGCGCCAAAAGCGACGAAGGTGGCGACGTCGAACGAGCGCACCCGAATGATGTCGATATGCGGATGGTTGGTGGAAAAGCGCAAGGCCCGGCTTTTGGGATTGTCAAAATCCGCCTCGGGTTCAATCCCGGCGGCCCGCACCAGGGGCATGGCCTCGTCGAGGATGCGTCCCTTGGGCAGCGCGATCACCAGCTTATCGTCCATCACCACGTCACCAACTCCGACAAAAAAGGACACGAATTTTTACATGTTTCGGGCTGGTCACACCAGTCCCGCCAATTTGGCATAAAGCCAGCGGCCGATCTTTTCGGCGCCAGCCGGGCTATTATGCAGATAATCGTAGAAATCGCCGTCTTCAAATGCCAGATCGCGGGCCAGATCCAGGCACAGCAAACCGTTTTCACGGCAGACATCGCGGGTCGCGGCGTTATAAGGCATCAGCGCCTGGTATTGGTCGATGCCGTTGGGGCCGTCTTCGGTCACCATGCCGACGATCTTGCCGCCGGCTTTCTTGAAATCCCCGCGCGTTTGGGTGATGAACACCGGCACCGCCCCCATGGCGTGGATTTCGTCGGCCATCAGCTTCAGCCGCTGCTGGTATTGAGCAACGTTGGAATCGCCGGACGGCACGGCCTGCGCCCCGGTTTCCGTCCATTTGGCGGCAGCATAATCCACCGCTTGATGGCGCAGACGGGCCCGGCTCGCCACCACCATGCCGCTGATCTGGCGGCTCAGGCGGAAAATCGCGCTCTTTTGTTTGACGATGCGATTAAGCGAGTAATGGCGCAGTGTATCGACCCACGTCCCGCTCACCTGGGTGTCGTTAATCCCGACATAGGCCAGAACGAAGCGTGGCTTCAAGCCAGGGACATGGGGGAACCAGTCGCGCAAGGACTGCAAATGCCCGACCGTGCTTTGGCCATCAACCCCAGCATTGGCGACGACAACGTCGGCGCGGCCATTGTCGTGGAATTGCCGTTCAAGCACCTGTTGCCAAGTCTGTTCCTCGGGCAAATAAAGCTGGTTGGTGGTGCTGCCGCCCACGGTCAAGATGGTGATCCGGCTGGGATCGCCGTGATCACCGCGAAATCCCCAATGGTCGCGGCGATAGACGAATTCGTCGCCACCGGGATAAAGCGGCTTGGCCGAGACGATGGTGCTGGTGCCGCGCGGCAAGCCCAATTGGTCCAACGGGTCCGTGCTGAACCATGTCCCAAACAGAAATTCGGCTGCCGCCAGGAACACCAGCAGCAAGCCGAAATTGATGGAGACGATCTTCAACATTCGTTTGATCATGAAGCGCTTATAGCCCCGAACCCCCCTTCGGCGCAACGCACCGAAGGGGGGGGCCGGTTTTATTCCGCCGGCGGCTTGGCCGGACGAATCGGGCGGCCCGTCTTGGCGTCGAAAGCCAAGGTCCGCGCCACCTTGCCGTCACTGCCGACGATCTCGGCGGTGATCTTGCCGCCATCAACGGTCTTGATCGCGCCGACCGTGGCGTCGTCACCGCGCCAAGCGATCATGCCTTCGACGATATCCTTGACCTGGGTTTCGGTCAGCGGCTTGGCCCGCTCGCTGCAATGGCCGCCGGGACCGCCCATCATGTCCCACGGGCCATCGCCACGGGGGCCACGGGCCTGGGCTTGGGAAACGGCGCCCACCGCGGCCAAGGCGACGATGGCGGCAATGACGATACGGGATTTGGTCTTCATGGAAAACTCCATCGGTTGGTGAACTCGTGATGGAGCTAAAACACCAGATGGCTGTAACATGACGATGTCACCCCATCGGCCATTTGGCAACAAAGGGTATCGGGCTGTTACCTTGTGTTGCCAAACACCACCGGACGCGCCCCCGGTTCGGGGCTATATTCAAGCCATGAACACGACACCGCATATCCTGGTGGTCGATGATGACCACGAAATCCGCGACCTGCTGGCCCGCTTCCTGACCAAGCACGGCCTGCGGGTTTCCGCCGCCCGCGACGGCGCCGAGATGTCCAAGCTGTTGGACGCCCACGCCGTCGATCTGGTGGTTTTGGACCTGATGATGCCGGGCGAGGACGGCCTTAGCCTGACCCGCCGCCTGCGCGCCCAGGGTTGCGCCATTCCCATCATCATGCTGACGGCCATGGGCGAGGATACCGACCGCATTGTCGGGTTGGAAGTGGGCGCCGACGATTACCTGCCCAAGCCCTTCAACCCACGGGAATTGCTGGCCCGCATCAAGGCGGTGCTGCGCCGCGCCCCGACGGAAAGCGACGCTGTCGCCGCCCCCGCCATCGGCGGCGGCCACCGCCTGAGCTTCCACGATTGGGTGCTGGACATGGCCACCCGCGATCTGACCGACGCCAATGGCGTGGTCCTGACCTTGTCGGCGGGTGAATTCGATCTGCTGCGCGCCTTCGTCGAACATCCGCGCCGGGTGTTGTCACGCGACCAATTGCTGGATTTGGCCCGTGGCCGTCAGGCGATTCCTTTCGATCGTTCCATTGATATCCAGGTCAGCCGGCTGCGGCGCAAGCTCAACGACGACCCGAAAGAGCCGCAATTGATCAAGACCGTGCGCGGCGGCGGTTATTTGTTCACGGCGGAAGTGACACGATTGTGAAATTGGGACCGACATCGTTGATGGGCCGCACCGCCGTGGTTCTGGTGCTGGCGGTGCTGGTCGCGCTGGGGGCCGCCCTGGCCTTGTTCGTCGGCAATCGCGGCGAAGCGTTGTCGGCCTTGCGCAGCCGCTATGCCGCCGAACGTATCGCCACCTTGGTCAACCTGCTGGAAGAAACCGCGCCGGAAAGCCGCCGCCATGTCATGCGCCGGCTTGACACCCCAGGCCTGCGGGCCGGCTGGGGAATCTTGCCGCTGGTCTCCGATCCGACCCCTCCGCCCGGCTTGCCCCGCGCCATTGCCCTGAGATTGGGCCGCGAATTGGAAGACCGCGAAGTGCGCTGCACCCTCGGGCCATTGCCGCCTCCGCCGTTGATGGAGCGCCCCGGTCCCGGACCTGGACCTGGACCTGGACCCGGCCCTGTGCCTGGAATGGGGCCAGGATCTGGAATGGGACAGGCTTTTGGCCTTGGCCGTGGCGGGACAGACGTCGCCTTGCAGGTTTCAGTGCGGTTGAACGACGGCTCGTGGCTGAATGTTTTCGCCCCGATGGAACACAATGATTCCCTGTGGCAGGCCCGCTTCGTCCTGCCGCTGCTCGGCGCCTTGCTGGCGGTCACCCTGGCCGCCTTGTGGGCGGTGCGCCGCGCCACCCTGCCGCTGGCCGGCCTGGCCGCCGCCGCCGAGCGCCTGGGCATGGATGTCAATTCCCCCCCCCTGCCCGAGCGTGGCCCGCGTGAGGTTCGAGCCGCCGCCCAGGCCTTCAACGTCATGCAAGATCGTATCCGCCGCTTTGTCGATGACCGCACCCAGATGCTGGCAGCCATCAGCCATGATCTGCGCACGCCGATTACCCGGATGAAGCTGCGGGCCGAATTCGTCGAGGATGAAGAGCAACGACTGAAAATGCTGGCCGATCTCGATGAAATGGAACACATGATCGCCGCCACCTTGGCTTTTGCCCGCGATGACGCCACCCGCGAGGAACGCCGCCCCGTGGACGTGGCCATGCTGGTCCAAGGTCTGTCCGACGATCTGGGGGCCGCCTATCAAGGCCCGGAATCCCTGATTGCCGCCGCCCGGCCGCTGGCCTTGAAACGGGCGGTGGCCAATATTTTAGACAATGCCCGCAAATATGGCGGCGGCGCCCATGCCAGTCTGCGCCGGGATGACGGCCAATTGGCCATCATCATCGACGATACCGGCCCCGGCATCGCCGAAGCCGACCGCGAAAAGGTCTTCGCCCCCTTTGTCCGTCTGGAAACCAGCCGGAACCGCGATACCGGCGGCACCGGCCTGGGGCTGGCGGTCGCACGCGCCGCCATCCGTGCCCATGGCGGCGACATCACCTTGGAAAACCGTCCACAAGGCGGTTTACGGGTCATTTTGTCCTTTCCGGTCGGCTGACCCCATGCCACCCTTTGCCCGCTGCTTCAAAGGAAGACCCATGTCCCGCCCCCGCCTTACCGCTTTGTCTTTTTGCATGCTGGTGGCTTTGGGCAACAGCGCCATGGCTTCCGGCGGCGGCGAAGAAGGCGGCGGCAAAGTGCCCGCCATCGAACTCAGCAAGGGCGTGAAGGACATGGTGCTGCATCCGGCCAGCGGCATTTCCGACCCTGTGCCCGCAATCCGCCTGAACGTCACCCAGTTCAGCTATCCGGGCGTACCCGAGCGCGCCTCGTGCCGGACGGTGATCCGGGTGGAAAACGGCAGTCCGGCGACCATCGCCTTTTATACCCTGATCCGCACCTTCGACGGCGAAAAGCAGCCCTTGGGCACCTGGATGACTCCCTCGGGCAAGTTGGCGCCCGGAGAGTCCAGCGAACGGCTGTATTCGTGCAAAATCGCCCGTTACATGGTTTTGGATCGCGGCAGCGCCGGCGGCTGGCCCAACACCTGTCATATCGACGGAATCGATCGCACCCCCTGCCCGATCGAGCTGACCTTCGACGTCAATATCGACTTCCTGCCGGACTCGGCCCCCGCCCCCGGCAAGGCCGACGCCAAGCACTGACCTCCATCATTTGGTCTATGGCGGCGAATTTCATACCAAAGTGTCGTAGGTACGACCCGAAGGAGTAGGAGCATGGTTCCTCCGACGCGTATACCTCCGCGTCATGGCTTACGGTTTTTGCGTGTGCTCTTATGTGCGTGTCGCAACGCCAAGCAGGAGCCCCCTCATGAGCACTCACAACGACATCGTCCAACTCGCCCAAATGCTGGAAACCGAGTGGAAAGGCGGCACCATCGACCGCAAGCATGTCCGTGATCTGGCCGAGCGGCTGCTGCCCCATCACCCCGAATTGCGCAATACCTTGTCCAGCGTGCACAACCGCATGAGCAAGATCTAACTTCATCGCCACCAGCAACATCGCCATTGGCCCGCCCGGCAATGGCTTCTATAATCCGCTCCGGCGCTCGTCCGCCCGAAAGAGACGCCCCGGCCGACCATCGGTACGAAGAAACCACCCTACGCCGTCAGATTGAGGCCGCCAGGGATGCTTACCGGCATCTTATCGCCCAACCATCGCCGCCCACCAGCGCCACCCCTGACGAGATATTTGAGCAAGAACACCTGCAAGGGGCCTGCTCAGTAGCCTCGAACGTCGCTTGGATGCCCTGCAACGGCTGCTCAGCACTCTTCAACGGGCTGCCGAAAAAAAGACCCAGGTGCTGCAATGGCAAGGGCACCATCCCCGCCCCGATCACCATGGAATAACGGGAAGACATGCTGATCGAGTTCGGCATCCTGAAGACCGACGAACAGGCCCTGGCCGAACTGGCCGCCAAGGCCCCCAACCTGTCCGCCGGCTGATCATCGCCAGCATGTGCACCGGTTAGCCTTTGATTTGAGGCATGAACCGTGAAAAGCCGGCCTTTTCGGCCTAAACCGCCAAATGGAAGCTGGTGTTGTCCAAGGCGCTGGTATCAACGCCGCTCAAGGTGCCGATCAGGTGGGAATTGCTGGAGCTTGCCGCCTCCATGGCGGTGGTGCTCCACAATTCCACGTTGCCGCCGCTATCGATGGCGACAAGGCCGGCGCCGGTATTGCCGCCACCGTAATCCACCGCGCTCGCCGACATGGTGGTGCTGCCTTCACCATATTGGCTGGCCGACAAAGTGCCCGCATCGCCAAAGCCGAACGCGGCATTGGACAGCAGCAAAGTGTCAGGACCGGCCGTGTAATCGAAGATGGTGGTGTTGCTGTTATCGGCCAGCACGAAAGTATCGCTGCCGCCGCCGCCGGTCAGGCTGTCATTGCCGAGCGAGGCGATCAGGGTGTCGTTCCCCGCCCCGCCGACAAAAGTGTCTGTCCCGGCCGTGCCGCTGATGACGAAATCCAGGTCTGCGGCGGCAATGGCATTGGTGCTGGCGATGACATAACCGCCATCGGCCCCGATATCCGATGTCGTATCCCCCACATAGATATACAGCGCATTATCGATACCGCCGGCATAAAAGCCATCCCCGATAACCCCGCCGCTACGGGCAGAGCCGCCGGTCAGCGACGATTGTCCCAGATTATAACCGCCCACCGCCTCGAAACCGGAAACATCGACATGCGCGCCGCTCAACCCGATGCTGATATGGTCGACGCCAGTGGCGAAATCGGTGATGCTGTCGCGGCTTGCCGCCGCCTCACTGGATTGCGCCGGGCTTTCATAGACGAACAGGTTAGCGCCGCCGCCGCCGGTCAAAATATCAGCGCCGCCACCACCGATGATGATGTCGTTACCGATGCCTGCGTTAACAACGTCAGCGCCGACACCGCCGATAAACGTGGTGTCGTGATCGTTGCCGGTCATCGTCACCGCATCCATGGTTCCCGATTGCAGCACCACGTGTTCGATGTTGGTGAAGACCTTGGAACTGACATCCAGAATGCCCGCCTGGGTCTGGGTGAACACCACCGTATCCATATCGCTGCCGCTGGCGTCGCCGTCCACCACCGTGCCGATTCCGGCGGCGGAGACTTCGTCGAAAAGGATGGTGTCGTCGCCAGCGCCCGAGGCCACCGTTTCGATCCCGGTCAGCGTCACCCCGCCCAGATTGAAGACGGAATCGGAATCGGCCAACGCGACCACGTCGCTGGCCGCCCCACCGATGATGGAAACCAATTGCTGCGGATCGGCGCCGCCGCCCAGAATAACCGTGGCGCCGCTGGCCGTATCGATCTTGATCGTCTCGATACCGGCAACCGTTCCGGCGGCCAGATCGACCGTACCGCTGCTGGTGATGCGGATGGTGTCGATATCGCCGGGGCCAGTGCCAGTGTCGGAGATGACGTCGCCGGCGGCAAAGGTTCCCGCCGGCACACGATAGGTATTGCTGCCCTCGCCGCCATCCAAGGTGTCGCTGCCCCCGGTGGTGAACATGGCGGTCATCAAAACGTTGGCGGTCCCCGCCACACTGCCGCCATTGCCATCGCTGATGACGTAGGAAATCACCACCGGACCGTTGTAATCAAGCTCAGGACTAAGGCTGTAATTGCCGCCGCCAAGATCATTGACGGTGCCATGATCGGCGGTGACCAACGACACCGACAAAATGTTCCCATCCACATCGGCGGCAAGCGCCAAAAGGGATGCTTCGCTGAAAGCGTAATCGGCGTTCTCGGCCCCCGATGCCAACGTTACCGCACTGGTGGTCGGGGCGTCGTTGACGGCGTTGACGTCGGTGGCCAGCTCGGTGGCGCTGGCGGCAATGGCGGTACTCCCGCCGCGGGAACTGGTGTCGATATTGACAGGGCTGCCGGTGCTGGACGACCACGCCCCCGAATAGCTGGAATCGATGCCACGGACAGAAAGCGACGGCGCCGAACCGTTGAAATCGGCGGCGGCATTGAAACGCAGCAAGGTCGAAGCCGACAGCGCCAGGGCGGACGTACCATCGTTGACGCCTCCAACATCAACCCAGGTGGTGCCGCCATCGGTGGAATATTGCCAAGCCCCATCGGGCGAAACCGTATTGTTGCCGATGACTGCCACCCCGGTTACGGCGCTGTCTTCAGCGTCGCTGAAGCCGGTATTGAACAAGGCATAGACGGTATCACCGCCAGACGGCACGTCTTCGTACGGTGACGACATGCCGACATAACTGGACAGGATCGGGGCATCGTTGACGGCGGCAATGGTGAAGCTGGCCGAGGTCGGCACGGCGTTGCCGGTGCCGTCGTCGATGGAATAGCTGAACGTCACCGCGCCGTTGACATCGGGATCGGGGGTATAGGTGAAGGTGTCGTTACCGTTATCGACGATCGAGCCGGAACTGGCGCTGATCCCGCTAATGGTCAGGGTGTCGCCATCGGCATCGCTGGCTCCGCCCAGCAATTGCGCCGTGGTCAGGATGATCTGTGTATCCTCGCTGCCGCTCGGCAGGATCACCGATCCCAGCACCGGCGCATCGGGGGTGTTGGCGAAATCCATGCTCGCCGTGACGATGGTGGTATCGGTGCCGTCGCTCACCCCATAGCTGACGATCATCGTCCCCTGGAAGTCCGCATCCGGCATCAGGGTATAGGTGCCGTCGCCATTATCGACAACCGTGCCGTGGTCGGCACTGACCGCGGTGATGGTCAGGGTGTCGCCATCGGCATCGCTGACCGCGCCAAGCAAGGTGGCGGCGGAAAATGTGGTCGATGTGTCCTCGGTTCCGGCTGGCAATGTCAGAGTGCCGCCGACCGGGGGAGCATTGCCCGGAGGCTGAGGAATCGGGACCGGAGGAGTCGGAACCGGAGGAGCAGGAGGTGTCGGAACCGGCGGCACAGGAGTTGGCGGTTCCGGGACTGGCGGTTCCGGGACCGGAGGAACCGGCACCGGCGGCGGCGGCAAGGGAACGGGATCGGGGATCGAAACCGGCTCTGGGCCATTGCCGTTACCGTCACCGCCGGAGCCGGTTCCTCCTGGGGCGCTGTTCTGGGTTCCGCCATTACCGTCACCACCGGGGCTCGCCGGCGCCGACGGCAAAGACGGAGCCGAAGCCGGCGGCGCGACCGGACTGGGGGCCACCGCGCTCAGACTGGCCCCCGCATTGGTGCTGACCGAAAACGAAGACCCCGCGGTGGCGCCAAGAACACCGGAACCGGCATCGCTGATCACCAGCGGCGCGTCGTCGCTGCCCGGCCGGGTCAGCGAGATTTCGCCGACGAAACTGGAACCGGGATCGGCCTGCAACGCCACCGAGGTCGAGCCGTCGCTGGCCACTTGGCCGGACACGGTGGTGCCGCGCACACCGATATTCATTGCCGGGGTGGCGATGCGGGCGGCGCCGGGGTGGGATTTGGCGATATCGCCGCTGACATAGGAAAAGGCCCCCTGGGCCACCAGGATGTTTTCGGAACCGGTCTTGCTGGCCGGATCAAAGACGAAATCATCCAGCCCGATCAGGCCGCGATCCTTGAGGACAAAGGTGGAGCGGTCGGCGAAGACCAGGGAAATCGACGACGATGACGCCGTTTCGACCTCGTCGCCCTTGAGCAACGGCGCGTCGGCGGTCGCCGCGATTTTTTCACCGCCACGGATGATCCAAGCTTCACCTTGGACAGCCGCGACCTTGCCGATGACCGGGGCGGTCTTACCGTCGGCGACCAAGGTTACCGGCACCTTTGGCGCGGCGACCGGAGCGGTCAAAATGGGCATGGCATTCACCTTTCTTGGGAATGACTGATCAGGGTAGTCTGAACGAATTGAGCGAAAAAATCACTTCATTGCGCAAAAGAGGGTCGAAAATCATCCGCAGAACGGATTTGCGACCAATGACAATCGAGGCGGTGCCGGCCATGCCCGAACGCACGGCATGGGCAGCGCCCTTGCCGTCATGCAGCACCGCTTGTTCCGACTGGATCACCACTTTGTAATAAGTGCTGGTGGCGTTGCCGTGAGCTTCCTCGATGGAATCGGCGCCGACGGCCATCACCCGACCGGCCAATTGGCCATAGCGGAACGGGTCATAGGCCGACAACCGGATCGAAGCGCGCAAACCGCCGCGCAAATGGCCGATATCTTCCGGCGGCACGCGGGCTTCGACCACCAAAGCGTCATCCAGCGGCACGATGTCCATCAAGGTATCGCCGGGCTTGGCCACTTGGCCGACGCTGGTGATGGCGGCCATCTTGACGATCCCGCGCACCGGAGAGCGGACGTCAGAGCGGGATTCGCGGTCAGTGGCCACCTCCATGGTGGCTTTCAAGGATGAAATTTCCGCCTCGACCTTGCTGATGTCTTCCAGCACCTCGGTCCGCCAGCCCTTTTCAAACTCGGACAGCTTGGCCTCGGCCTCGGACAATTGCGCTTGCAGGCGGGAAATGGTGTCGCGCGCCGTGGACACTTCGGTGTCCAGCATCAATTGCTCGCGCTCCAGCTTGACGATTTCCTGATTGCCGACCACGCCGACATCATAGGCCTTGCGCTTGATGCGCATTTCCTCGGTGCCCTTGGATTGGGCGCGGGCCAGACCGGTATGTCGGGTTTCGGTCTCCGTCACTTCGCGGCGGCGACGTTCCATCTCGCGCTGGATCACCGTCACCTGTTGACCGCGATGGGACAGCCGTTCGGTGTGAATGGTCATTTCGCGCCGCTTGATGTCGTCATCGATGGCGATGCCGGTTGGCCAGGCAATATCCTTGGTTCCGGCCAGATCGGCTTTCAACCGTGCGGCACGGGCTTGAAACGCCGCCCAGCGGGCGCGTTTGTCGGCCAGATCCTGCGCGCCTTGCGAATTGATCAGCCGCACCAGCACCTCGCCTTCGCTGACGAAGCTGCCTTCACGCACCAGCACGTCCTGAATGGTGCCGCCCTCGAAATGCTGGACATGGCGGATTTGTCCCGACGGCTCGACACGGGCCGGAGCGGTAACCACCTCGTCCAGTTCCAACACCGCCGCCGCCCCGATCATGCCGACAAAGGCGATCACGCACCACAACAGCAACCACGAGGCCGAAGGCGGCGTCAGTGTCGGCGCAATGCCATGGATCGGACTGCGAAAGGCATCAAGGGCTGAGCCGGCGCGACGTTTTTCCATCAGCTCCCCGCCCCCTTGGGTTGTGGCGCCGGCGCGTCACGCTGGCTCAGGCGGACGATCTTGCCCCGCTCCATGCTCGCCACCCGCAAGGACAAAGCGGCAACCGCCGCCCGGTGCGAGATCACCACCAGACTGCGATGAGCGATAGCCTTATGAATGCCGGCGATGGCCCGGCGCTCCGTCGCTTCATCCAAGCCGGCGGTGGGTTCGTCCAAGATGGTGACCGGGGCGACCTGCAACAAGGTGCGGGCCAGGGCCACCAATTGACGCTGACCGCCCGACAGATTGCGGCCGCCCTCCATCACCTCGAAATCCAGCCCCATGCCCACCGGCATGATCCCCCCCGCCCCCAGACCATTGAGCATGGCGATCATCTCGTCATCTGAGGCGCGGCCGCCAAGCGACAGATTGGTGCGCAAGGTGCCGGAATAAAGCGGCGGATTTTGCGGACACACCGCCAGATGACGGCGCAGGTCGGCGGGATCAATCAGGCTGATATCGACCCCGTCCAACAAGACCCGACCGGTTTCCGGGCGGATGATCCCGGTCAGCACCTTTTCCAAGGTGGTCTTGCCCGATCCCGATGGCCCGACCACCGCCAGACGGTGACCGGCGCCGATGGTCAAATCGACCCCATCCAATACCGGATGGGCGGCGGCTGGATAGCGTGCGACCACCCCTTCGACCATCACATGACCTTGGGCGATGGGCCGATGAATCAACGCGGTTCCCTGCGGCCGCTCGGTTGGCCGACCGGTAACCGTGCGCAAGGCCTCAAGCGAGGCCAGCGCCGCCAAAGTCTGCGGCACCACCGCGATCAACTGCATGGTCGCCCCGGTAAAACGGGTGGCCAGCATGGTGGCGGCCAGAATGACGCCGGCACTCATATGACCTTCCACCGCGCGCCAGCCGCCCAGGCCAATGGCCGCCAACATGGCCAGATTTTGCGCCAGCATGGACAGGTTGCCCCGCGCCGCCGACAAACTGCGAATGGCGCGGGCGGCGGCGGCATACAACACCGTGCCCTGACGAAACCGGCCTTGCAGATAGGCCTGAGCCCCGACCCGGCGCACACTTTCCGGGTCAAAGAACGATTCCTGCGCCGCTTGGGCGCGGAAGCTGGCGGCGTGCGACAATTCCCGATGCAACAGCTTTTGACGGTGAATGGCAATGAAGGTGGACAGGCTGACCGCCACGTTCAGTCCCAGCACGACCACGGCGATCAGCGGATCGCACAAGAACAGACCGAACAAGAACAAGGCCATGAACGGCAGATCGGCCAGCAACGACACCGCGGCGGCGCCAAAGCCGTCGCGGATGGCGTCGAAATCCTGCAACATGCGCATCAGATGCCCCGACGGTGCGGCGGCGCCGTCAAAACGGGTTTCCAATATCCGGCGGTGCATGTCCATGGCCAACCGCACATTGCCTTCGTGCAAGGCGTCTTCGACGAACAAGGCGCGCAGGCGACGAAACACCTGCTCGAACAAGGCGGCGACCAGGAACAAAATGGCCATGGCCGCCAGCGAATCCAACAAACCGTGCGGCAACACCCGGTCATAGACCTGGGCCGAAAACAACGGCGCCGCCAAAGCCAGAATATTGGCGAGACCGCCGGCTAATCCGGCCCGCATCACCATGGGCTTCCACGACGCCAGCAATGCCGGCCACGACGTCGGCGTCGTCGCGATGGATTTATCCAATTGCGGCCGGATGAACAGCACGGTGGCGGCCTCGCCCTGAACCGGCGGCGCGGTCAGATGACTGGCCACCGGCTCCAGCACGACGCAGGGAAACAGATCGGCGGACAATTTGGCCGGGTTCGTTCGCATTTCCACATGGCCGGCGAAGCCATGGCGCGATAAGGCGACAATCCACGGCTGCGCCGCCGCGTCGGCGACGGCCATGCCATAGCTGTCCCTGAGGGCCGAAGCGGCGACGGCATGCCCCATCCCGCGCAGGCAGGCGGAAATCGCCTTGGCCTGCGCTTCAATCATCCCCGGATCAGTAGGTAAGGGCGGCGGTGACACGCGGGATCGCCTCCGGCAAGGGCTGCGGGTCGATTCCCATGGCGGCATTCAACCGCGCCTTGGCCGCTTGCAAATCCGAGTACAAAATGAAACGGCGCAACGTCGACAGCATGGCGGCGGCCTCGGCCTTGATTTCTTCCATGGCGCTGCCGCTGCCGGCCGACCGCGATTTGCCGGCCAGCGAGGTAATGCGGCGGTCAATCGTGGCCATCTGCTCGGTCAGGCGGTATTCCTTCATGGCATGGCGATACTGAATGTCGGCGACGCGCACCTGAGTGACCACCGCCATGCCCAAGGCCAGACGGCGGGCCCGGGTAATCTCGGCGATGTTCTGGGCTTGGCCGATCCGCTTGGGCGCACTGATGAAATCCACCAGATTCCACGCCACCTGAACCCCGGCATCGGCCCAGGCGTTGTACTTGAGATAGGAATTGGCGTCGTAATGGCCGCCGATAAACGGGCCAATGCCAGGCAACGACTTCAACAGCTCGGTATAGATTTCTTGGACATCAATGTGAAACTGCGCTTCCTCGCCCCGCAATTCCGGCCGGTTATCCAAAGCCACCTGTTGCAACGCCTCGATGTCGGAAGCCGGCGGCTCGACCATTAAGGTGGTGCCCTCCTTCAACTCGGCCAATTGAAAGGCGGCGATGGATCGCACCCCCATCAGCCCGGCCAAATCGGCCCGAGCGGTGGCGGTCTGGCGCTGCATCTCGGCAATCTGACGCATGGTGTCGACGATGGCGCGTTGATGCCCCAGCATCTGCATGGGGTCGCCGACCTTGCTGCGCTCGGCGTCTTCCGCGTCCTTGACCGACCGGATCAGCCGCAATTCCAGCGCGTTGTATTTCTTTTCCGCATATTCATTGACCACCGCCTTCCAATAGGCGGCTTGGACATCTTGAATCAGCAGATGCAGGGCACGGCGGCGCTTTTCCATCACCAAGGTGACGCGGGCTTCGTCCTGCTCGGCCCGCAGCATGGCGATGCCGAAATCCATCAGATTCCAGGTTGCCGTCAGATCACTGGTGCGGCTGGTGGCTTCGTCGCTGGTGGAATAATTACCGCTGGTGCCGGTGGACAAGTCCTTGGATGTGGTCGCCTTACCCGGTCCCCGCCGGCTCAGCCCCCCCTTGGCGGCCATTTGCGGCAGCATGGCGAAGATGGACAGATCCGCCTTGCCTTGGGCCAGCACCTCTTCCAGCAATTTAACCCGAGAATCGAGATTATGGGATACCGCCAAGGCGATGGCGTCATCAACGCCGAGCGGTTGGGCCAAAATATCTTGCGGCAAACTTTCCGCATGGCGGTCAAGCTCTTGGCGAATTTCACCAAGCTTCTCTGGCTCCAGGGCGCAGGCCGTCAACGACGACATCACCGCCGCCGCCACCATCACCGATCCAAGGCTGCTTCTCCGGCCCAAGCTCACCTCCTTCTGACGTGAGCCTTTATCTTTAAATTCAAAGTATTTAAGAAGAAGTTTAAAGCTAAGTCAAAAGTCATCGTATCAATACAACCAATGATGGGATGGCGATTTTCTTAGTACAGGCAATAGAAGCGTTATCAGACGATAACAATTACCTGAAAACCGTTTCGGCCAATGCCGTCCCGCCGGCTAAAGCAGGTTGCGATCGAACAGACTGACCAGATCGTCGGCGGAAACCGGGCGACTGACCAAGAAACCCTGGATCTCGTCGCAACCGCGCGCGCGCAGGAAATCCGCCTGTTCCTGGGTTTCCACCCCTTCCGCCACCGCCCGAAGCTTCAGGTTATGGGCCAGATTGATGATGGTGGAAACGATGGCGGCGCCGTCCCCATCCTCGGTGATGTCGTTGACGAACGAACGATCAATCTTCAACGCGTCGATGGGCATCCGCTTCAAGTAAGACAGCGACGAATAGCCGGTGCCGAAATCATCGATGGAGATGTGAATCCCCATGGAACGCAATTCTTGCAGCACATGCGCATTTTCATCGACGCGCTGCATCAGCACCGATTCGGTGATTTCCAATTCCAGGAATTGTGGCGGCAAGCCCGATTCGGTCAGTGCCTGCTTGACCAGCTCGGCGACATCGCCTTCGCGGAATTGCAGCGTCGAAACGTTGACGGCCATGCGCACGCGGGGCAAACCCAATTCATGCCACGACTGACATTGCCTGCAGGCGGCCCTGAGAACCCAGGCGCCGATTTCGGAAATCAACCCCATGTTTTCCGCCAACGGGATGAACTCGGCCGGCGAAATCAGCCCCATTTCCGGGTGCCGCCAGCGCACCAGCGCCTCAACCCCTGACATGCGGCCCGAATTCAAGTCGATCTTTCCTTGATAGACCAAGGTGAATTCATGCCGCGACAGGGCATGACGCAGCGACGATTCCATGGCCAGACGCTCGAACGAGCGGGCGTTCATCGCCGGGGTATAAAGCTGATAGGAATTGCGCCCCAGATCCTTGGCCCGGTACATGGCCGTGTCGGCGTTCTTGATCAGGGTTTCGTCGGTCAAGCCATCTTCCGGATAGACGGCGATGCCGACCGAGGTGGTGACGTACAATTCGTGTTCGTCCACCTTAAGCGGCTGCTTGACGTAGCTGATGACCCGATCCGCCAGCTTGGCGGCATCTTCGACGTGTTCGATTTCCGGCAGCAAAACAACGAATTCATCGCCGCCCAACCGGGCGACGGTGTCGCCTTCGCGCACGCAACGTTCCAGGCGCTGCGCCACTTCGCACAGCACCTGATCGCCGATGCCATGCCCCAGCGAATCGTTGATGCGTTTGAACAGGTCCAGATCAAGAAACATGATGGCCAATTGCACGCCGTGGCGATGGGCGTGGGCGATGGCCACTTGCAGACGGTCGGTGAACAGCCTTCGATTGGGCAGGCCGGTCAGCACGTCGAAATAAGCCAAATTCTTGATGCGCTCTTCGGTTTTCTTGCGTTCGCTGATATCGGAAAACACCGCCGCATATTGGGTGATGACGCCATCTTCGTCACGGATGACGTTAATGGTCAGCCATTCCGGATAGACTTCACCGGTCTTGCGACGGTTCCAGATCTCCCCCTGCCAGATGCCCTGAAGATGCAGGGATTGCCACATGCGGTCATAAAACGTCGCGTCATGCAGACCCGATTGCAGCAGCGACGGCCTTTGGCCGATGACCTCGTCGAACTGAAAACCGGTCAATTGAGTGAAGGCGGGATTGACGAATTCGATCAATCCCTTGGGATTGCAGATCATGATGCCGTCCAGCGACGCCTCGATGACCTTGCGGGCCAAATGCAGGTCTTTGCGTGACTTCAGCAACGCTTCGTCGCGTTCGCGCAGGGCTTCATCCAGACGCTGGACATATTCGTATTGCAGCGAGGCCAAGATGTCGGAGAACGACAACACCCCCTTCAATTCGCCGCTTTCGGAAGCCACCGCCAGATGACGGATATGGCGTTCCTCCAAGATATTGCGCGCCGACAGCAAGCTGTCGGTCTCGCACACGCTGATCAGCGGCCGGCTGGCGATGTCGCCGACACAAACCGGCACGTCGCCGCCACCGGCAATAATGCGGATCAAATCGCGTTCGGTGATGATCCCCGGCGCTTCGCCGTGATCGCCGATCACGACGGCGGCATCGGCCCGACCGGCATTGATCTGCGCCACCGCCTCGGCCAGCGAGGCCTGGGGGGGGATGCTGACCATCGGCCGATTGATGGCCGAACCGACATTGCGCAGCACCAGATAATGTTCGACGCCATGGCGCAAGATCACGTCGCTTTGACTGACAACGCCGGTGGGATGGCCGGAATCGTCGATAACAACGAAATGCCGCACCCCTTCCATCTGGAAGCGCAGACCGGCATCGCCCAAACTGGTTTTACCGTGAATTGTTTTGATCGGGGCGCTCATCACCGTGACGATGGAGCGATTCAAACTGGCGGGATCGGCGAAATCAACGTTCAGCGCGTCGCGCTCGGTCCAAATCCCGATAGGCAGGCCGTCTTCGGTGACGACAATCGAGGAACAACGGGCCTGTGACATGGCCCGCGCCGCCTCAAGGATCGTCGTCGCCGGCGGACAGCTTAAAATTTCTCGTTTGGCGATACGCTCGATGGTGTTTTCCGAACCCAAAACCTCATCCCCACAAATCACACCTGTGCAGATAGCATCACCGCGTTTTCAATGGCTTGCAATATGCACTTTTGGTACCCCTCTACTATCTGGCATCCGGACCGTGCTGGGGATGGCCCGATGCCTTCGCCTGGGGTAAGCTGACGCGGGTTCGAAAACGCTTCTTGCCGCAAAGCTGCATCATGACCGAAAACGCCAACGTCCATCACAGCTACCACGATCTCTCCGATGACTTGCGGCGGGAGTTTCTCGACGAAGCGGCGGAAACCGTGCAGGCCCTGGACGTTCTCCTCGACAGCGGCCGCCATGCCCACACCCCCGAGGCCGAGGTGGTGGCGGAATTCCGCCGCACCGCCTTGCGCCTGCGCGGCCAGGCCAGCAATTTCGGCCTGCGCGCCCTCTCCACCGTCTCTCGACGTCTGGACGATTACCTCGCCCAAGCGCCCAAGGTGCTGCCGCCTCGGGCCTGGGATGATCTGCAAATCTATATCGACCGCATGCAAGGACTGGTCGATAACCCGGAAACGGCGGAAAAGGAAACCTCGTCCCTGGTGCGGGCATTGCCGCGCAAACTGGGCTTTGATCTGGCCGACATCGCCATCCGCGAAGTCGAGGTCATGCTGGTCATGCCGCCGGGCGCCCAGACCCGCTATGTCGAACGCGAACTACAGCAATGCGGCTATCGCACCTTGGTGGTGCCCGACACCATCGACGCCTTTTCCCTCGCGGTACAAAGCAAGCCCGATCTGGTCATCATCTCGGCCCTGATGCCGCATCTGGACGGCATTGATCTGGCCATCGCCCTGGTATCCATGCCCAGTACCCGCAATATCCCCATTGCCGTCATCACCTCGCTCGACAGCCACGATGAATCGCTGGCGCTGCTGCCGCGCAAGGTGCCGGTGCTGCACAAGGGGCCCAGCTTCGGCGACGACCTGTTCAAGGCGCTGGACGATCTGTTCCTGATCTAAAGGCATCGAAACCGGTTGAAAAACACGTAATCAGAAGCTACCCTTGCCTGCATTTGGTGCGTCCACTTTGGGGGAGAGCCATGTCTCGGCACCATCCACCGCCCACCAAATTCGGCCCAGCCAAGGGTTTGTTGCAGCCGAAACCGCAGCTCTCCCGAACGCCCACCCCAGGGTCACACGCGCCGCCACCGACCAAATTCGCCCCAACAGCCGCCAGCGCTCAGCCGAAGATGGACACCACCTCCCGTTGGCCGCCGCCGCCGCCGACACAATTCGGCTCCGCCGCAATTTCCGCGCCGCCTATCACGTCCCACTCGGCACCGGCGGTCCGCACGGGGACGGTGCAACGCATGGAGCGCCCCTCAACCCCGCTTCCCGGAGATGAAGACCAGGAAAGGCTCAGCGCCCTTGGCTACTCATATCCAAGCGACGAGAACAACAACACATTTTTCTACTATGCCATTGGAAAACCAAAGGGAAAAGAATCTATGAACTGCTGGCAGGCATTGCTTTACTTCTTGATAGAGAAGGGGTACTTGCTGAAAGCAGCCGCCAAAGCAATAAATTCCACAAACGCATATGAAGAGCCAGAAAAATTCATGTCTCTCCTCACGGACATGAAGAAACATACCGATGGAAGCAATATAGATCCTGGCCGCGTTCTGTGTTTTTTCTCACCTTGCGAAGGACTAATTCACGTCGGACTTTCGCAAGGAAACGGAAAGATGTGGTCGCATTTGAGCGAAAGCATGAATGGTATCCAGGACATCGATCAATACATGGCATCCTGTGAAGACAGCGAAATGACTAAAAATGTCAAGGTTGCATCATATCGGATCAAGCCGGAATTCAAGACCTGACAAAGCCAAACCGTCTATCAGCGCTTGCGCGTGCTCAGCCGCCACGCCACACCGATAATGACGGCGACGGCGACGACGATGATGGTGCCCAGCGCGTTGACCTGCGGGCTGACGCCCAGGCGCACCGACGAAAACACCTCGATCGGCAAGGTGGTCGAGCCGGGGCCCGAGACGAATTGCGCCACCACCACATCATCCAAGGACAGGGTAAAGGCCAACAGCCACGCCGCCGCCAAGGACGGCGCGATCACCGGGATGGTGATCAGGAAGAAGACCTTGATCGGCCGCGCCCCCAGATCCATGGCCGCCTCTTCCAGGCTTTCGTCCATCTGCGCCAACCGCGAGCGAATCACCACGGTGGCATAGGCCATGCCCACCGTGGTGTGGGCAATGGCGATGGTGGTGAAGCCACGACCATCGGGCCAGCCGATCAGGTCCTGCAAAGCCACGAACAATAGCAGCATGGCCAGCCCCAAGATGATTTCCGGCATCACCAGGGGGGCGGTGATCAGACCGTTGAACAACAGCCGGCCGCGAAAGCGGCCATAGCGCACCAGCACCAGCGCCGCCAGCGTCCCCAGAATCAAAGCGCCGGTGGCGCTGGTGGCGGCAATCTTCAACGACAGCCATCCGGCATCCAGATAGGCCTGGTTTTGCAGCAATTCGCCATACCATTTGGTGGAAAAGCCGCCCCAGACGCTGACTTCGCGGGAAGCGTTGAAGGAATAGACCATCAGCAGCGCGATGGGCGCGTAAAGAAAGGCATAGCCGAACAACAGCGCCGTCGTCAGGGCGGAAGACCGGCGCATCAGCGGCGCTCCTCTTCTTCCAGGCGGGTTTGCAACCGCTGGAACAAAGCGATGGGAATGACCAGGGCGACCAGCATGGCCACCGCCAGCGCCGAGGCCGACGGCCAGTCGCGGGTCTGGGCGAACACGTCCCACAACGCCTTGCCCAACATCTGGGTGTCGCCGCCGCCCAACAGGTTGGGGATGACGTATTCCCCCACCGCCGGCACAAACACCAGCAACGAGCCGGCGACGATGCCGGGCAGCGACAGCGGCAGCGTCACCGCCAAGAAGGCGCGAATGGGCCGTGCTCCCAAATCGGCGGCGGCTTCCAGCAGCGACGGATCAAGCTTTTCCAAGGTGGCGTAAAGCGGCAACACCATGAACGGCAGATAGGAATAAACAATGCCCACATACACCGCCCAATCGGTGTTGAGGATGACCAACGGCTCGTCGATCAGCCCTAACCCCATCAACGCATGGTTAAGAACGCCTTCATCCCGCAAAATGCTCATCCACGAATAAACGCGGATCAGGAACGACGTCCAGAACGGCACGATGACCAGCAACAGCAACGGCCCGCGCGACCGTTCCGGCGCCCGGGCGATGCCCAGCGCCATGGGATAGCCGATCAACAGGCACAAAAGGGTGGAAATGCCGGCGATGGTCAGCGATTGAATATAGGCCTGGACATAAAGATCATCCTCGAACAGCAGCGCATAATTATTGAAGCTGGCCCGCACCATGGCCACGCCGCTTTGCGCCCAATCGATTAGCGGCTCATAGGGCGGAATGCCCAGCCGCATCTCCGAAAAGCTGATTTTGGCGACGATCAACAGCGGCGTCAGAAAGAACACCACCAGCCAGATATAGGGCACCGCCAGCACCAGCCGGCGGCCCCATTCACGACGACCGCCCGCCACTCTCATGGCAGAACCACGGCGTTGCCGGGATGCCAGGACAGGTGGACACGGTCTTCCCAAGTCACCGCCGGTTCGGCCGAATGGCGCAAATTGGCGTTGGTCACCATGATCATGACGCCCGAATCCAGGCGAACATGATAGATCGACACGTCGCCCAGATAGGCGATTTCCTTGATCATCCCCGACACCGAATTGGCGGCGCCGGCCGGGGCCTCGCGCCCCATCAGGATTTTTTCCGGCCGCACCATCACCGCTGCCGCGCTGCCCGGCGCCAAGGCGCCAGCCACCGTCAAGGGCGCTTCGATGCCGGCGGCGCGGAAGGTCACCAAACCATTGGCGGCGCTTTCCACCGTTCCGGCGAAGAAATTGGCGGTGCCGATGAAATCGGCGACCATGCGGCTGGTGGGGTATTCATAAATCTCGTGCGGGCGGCCCACTTGCAAAATGCGGCCGGCATCCATCACCGCGATGCGGGTGGACATGGTCATCGCCTCTTCCTGGTCGTGGGTGACCATGACGAAGGTGATGCCGACTTTTTCTTGGATATTGACCAGTTCGAACTGGGTTTTTTCCCGCAGCTTCTTGTCCAGCGCCGATAACGGCTCGTCCAGCAGAACCACCTTGGGGCGCTTGACCAGGCAACGGGCCAGGGCGACGCGCTGGCGCTGGCCGCCCGACATCTGGTGCGGCTTGCGTTTGGCGAAATCGCCCATCTGCACCAGATCCAAGGCCTCGGCCACCCTTTTGGGGATCTCCGCCTTGGCCACACCATCTTGTTTCAAGCCGAACGCCACGTTGTCGGCGACATTCATGTGTGGAAACAAGGCATAAGACTGAAACATCATGTTCACCGGCCGCTCATAGGGCGGCGCCGACGTCATGTCGGCCCCGGCGATCAGCACCTTGCCGGCGGTGGGGGTTTCGAATCCGGCCATCATGCGCAGCAGCGTGGTCTTGCCGCAGCCAGACGGGCCCAGGAGGGAGAAGAACTCCCCCTCCTGGATATCCAGATCAATCCCGGCGACGGCGACGGCGTCGCCGAACCGTTTTTCCACCCCTCGGATTTGAATGGCCGGGGGACGGGCTTCACGTTCCGGACGAACCGCAAGACTCACCGGGATCGTCCTTATTTCTTGGCGGCGCGGAACTTCGCCCAAGCGCGCGAACGGGCCCGGTCATAGTCCTTGCCGGCCGGCAACGGTGGGGTGATCATCTTGGCGCGCACGCTATCGGGCGGGAAGATCACCGGGTCAGCGGCCATTTCCGGCTCCACCTTGGCAAGCGAGGCGGGAACGGCGTTGGCATAACCGGTTTCGTTGGTGATCTCGGCGACGATGTCGGGGCGCAAGATGAAGTTGATGAAGGCATGCGCCGCATCGGGATGCGGGGCATCGGCCGGAATGGCCATCATGTCGATATTGACCAAGGCGCCTTCCTTGGGGATGACGATCTGGATGTTCTGCTTCTTTTTGGCCGCGGCGGCGCGGGTGCGCGACTGCACCAAATCGCCGACATAGCCCAAAGTCAGACAGATATCGCCGTTGGCCAGATCGGCGCGGTACTTTTCCGAATGGATGTACCGGAAGCTGGAGCGCACGGCCATCAGCCCATCCATGGCCGCCTTCAGGTTTTCCTCGGTCTGGACATTGGGGTCCTTGCCCTGGAACATCTGAATGGCCGGCACCGCCTCGGACGGCGTGTCGAGCAAGGCGATTCCGCACGACTTCAGCTTGGACACCACCGCCGGGTCAAACAGCATGGCCCAGGAATCGGTGGGCGCATCCGGCAGCAATTTCTTGACGGCATCGACGTTAAACCCGAACCCGGTCGCCGCCATCATATACGGCACGCCATGCGCATTGCCCGGATCGGACACGGTCAGGCTTTTCATCACCGCCTTGTCCAGACCGGCGGCATTGGGGATCTTGGCCAAATCCAGTTTCTGGAACACACCGGCCTTGATCTGTTGAGCAAAGAACGGCGAGGCCGACGGAAACACCACATCATAACCGGACTTGCCGGTCATCAGCTTGTTGTCCAACACCTCGTTGTCGCCATAAGTGTCGTATTTGACCTTGATGCCGGTTTCCTTGGTGAATTTCTCCAAGGTGTCCTTGGCGATGTAGTCAGACCAGTTGTAGACGTTCAAAACCTTGTCTTCGGCCTGGGCGGAAACAGCCGCCAAACCAACCACCGCGAAAGCGGCGAAGCGAGACAGACGAGCGAACATGGGCATCCCCCGTACGGATGTGGAATGGCGGATATTCAGATCACAAAGCCGGCGAGTCAACAGCGCTTGCCGCATTGCGATGAAATCTTCGCCAAGTGGCGCAACACTGCCACTTGTTGCGACATCGCAACAAGGCCAACTGCGAAAGCAGTCAAACCATGCGTCCGGCAACAGGTATTGCATTGCAATCCCCGATGACCCACAGTGGCGGCCAGCAAGCGCACATCTCGATTTTTCATTCTGGCCCGGCGGATTTCATGAGTTTTTCCACCGTTCTCATCATTTCCTTGGCAGCCGGAGTGGTTTTGATCATCGGCGGCGGCCTGATGATGTACATGGCCAATCTGGTCAAATCGGCCTATGAAATCAAAGTCCAGATCAATTCCGAAGTGGAAGATCGCCTGAACAAGATGGGCGACGAACTGGACAAGAAATCCAAATGGATCAAGCGCGACCTGTTGGAAGAGATCGAAAAGATCAAGGCCAACATGCACACCGAAGCCCAAAGCAAGGTCAGTGAGCTGACCCATCCCTTCACCGCGCGCCTGGACGCCCTGGATGCGGCGCTGAAGGCGGAACGGGCCGAATGGGTCAAGGCGGTGGATTCCGACCGCGCCGCCATTACCAATATCGACAACCGGGTGAAAAACCTGACCAAGACGGCGAAGAAAAGCGAAAGCAAGGATGCCGCCGTCCCGACCCTGGACGATGTCGCCATCGGCGGCGACGAACCATCGACAGCGGAAGCGCCGAAAGCGCCGCCGCCACCGTCGCCCTCCGGTCCGGCCAAGCCGACCTCGCCGCCGCAAGGATCGGGCACCGCGACCTGGCTGCCCGAACTGGGGAATGGCCGCTGATTATTCCGATTTCGGAATATTTTTTTCGTCCGCCGACGGCTTCTTCGCCGGGCGATTCTTGTCATCGTTGGAAAAGCGAAAGCGCCCGGCCAGCACGCAGCCCTTCATTCCGGGATCACAGGGACGACCGGCGACGCGGGTGCAGGTTTCGTTGACTTCGTGAACACAGCCCCAGCCGCTCATGCGTCAGCCTTTCCCGCCTCGTGCGTGGATGGTGGCGCAGTTTAGCAAATCTCCGATACGGATTCCCAGCTTGCCGTAAGCCGGAACAGGCCACACCATGGGCACAGGTCAACCGACGAGACTGGGTTCATGATCCCGACGCGCATCATCCACCCCATCAGCGAACCGGCCCAGGCGCCGCGTGAATGGCTGATTGCCAACGGCCTGGGCGGCTATGCCTGCGGCCCGTTGGCGGGTCCCCCCATCCGCCGCTATCACGGATGGCTGGTGGCGGCATTGCCGCCGCCCTGGGGCCGGACCATGCTGGTCAACCGCATGATCGAAACCATCCATCTGACCGATGATCGCCAGTTCACCCTGGGGGCCGGCACCGATGCTGACGCCTTGCTGACCGAATTCCGACTTGAATGGGGCTTGCCGGTATGGCGGTTTCAGTGGGCTGAATGCGTGATCGAGCGCCGTTTGGTGATGGAATACGGCCACAACGTCACCCATGCGCGTTGGCAGGTTCTGGCCGGACCCTGCCGCGGCCTGACCCTTCAGCCGTGGATCCAGGCCCGCCCGCACGGCCTTGCGGTGGATGCCGCCCCGGCCTGGGGCGAAGCCGTGGCCTGGGGGCCGTGCCTGACCGCCAACATTCCCGATTTGCCGCCGCTCCGCTTTGTTCTTGCGGCCGAAGACGTCAGCGCCGCCGCCGAGCCGCTGACCACTACCATGTTCTACGCCAACGAGGCCGAGGGTGGCGACCCGGCGCAAGGCCCCTTGTGGTCGCCCGGTCATCTGCTGTGCCGGCTGGATGGCGACCATCCGGCGGCACTGACCTTGGGCTGCGAAATACCCGCCGCCGGGGATGCCTTCGCCGCCGAGATCCTGCGGCGCCGCGCCTTGCTGGACCGCGCCCATCCGTCCTGCCGCGATGGCGTGGCGGCAGAGCTGGTGCTGGCCGCCGATTCCTTTGTCGTCCAGCCGCGCCACCGCACCAGCGCCCCCCAAGCGCGCACGATCATGGCCGGCTATCACTGGTTCGCCGATTGGGGCCGCGACACCATGATCGCGCTGGAAGGCCTGACCCTGGTGACCGGCCGCATCGACGAAGCCAAGGCCATCTTGCACGGCTTCGCCGGCCATGTGCGCCATGGGCTGATCCCCAATATGTTTCCGGATGGGCACGAAGACGGCTTGTACAATACCGCCGATGCCAGCTTGTGGTTTTTTCATGCCGTCGATCGCGTCGTCGCCGCCAGTGGCGACCTGAACTTCCTGCGCAGCCTGATGCCGGTTTTGACCGACATCTTGGACCATCATCGCGCCGGCACCCGCTTTGGCATCGCCATGGACCCCGCCGACGGTCTGTTGCGCCAAGGCCAAGCCGGGCTGCAACTGACCTGGATGGACGCCAAGGTGCAAGATTGGGTAGTCACCCCCCGTCGCGGCAAGGCGGTGGAAATCAATGCGCTGTGGCACAATGCGGTCGCCTGTATGGGCGATTGGCAGCGGCTTTTGGGGCAGGACGCCACAGAAACAGACAACCTGGCCGGCCGTATCCGGGCGGCGTTCAACCACCGTTTCTGGTCGGAAGAACGGGGGTATCTTTACGACGTCGTCGATGGCGAGGACGGCGATGACCCGACCTTGCGGCCCAATCAATTACTGGCCATCTCGTTGCCGCATCCGGTGCTGGCCCCCGCCGCCTGGCCGATAATGCTGGCCACGGTGCGCCGCGCCCTGTTGACGCCGGTGGGGCTGCGCTCGCTCGCCCCCGACCACCCGGCCTATCGACCGCATTTTACCGGTGACCGCTGGGCACGTGACGGCGCCTATCATCAAGGCACGGTGTGGGCATGGCTGATCGGGCCATTTGCCCAAGCCTGGCTGAAAGCGCATCCCAACGACACGGAAACCGTCGCCGCCGATCTGGCTGGCTTTGTCCCTCACCTCAGTCAATTCGGCTTAGGCACCATCGCCGAAGTCTTCGATGGCGCCCCACCGCACACTCCGCGCGGTTGCATTTCCCAGGCATGGAGTGTCGCCGAATGGCTGAGAACCTGGACCCTTTTGCCGTGACCATAGGTATTAGAAAAGATACCTTTAGAAGCAATCCAAGTGCGTATCTCCCATATTTATTTCACGCCGACTGAAATTGGCACAGGGAAAGTAAGCTCATACTTCCATGCCAGCCTCGCTAATCCTGTGTGACGATTGACCCGGCGTCCGCCGTTTGTTTAACTAGCTCCAAGCCATAAGGGACAAAAAGTCCTCGGGGTTAAAATAAGAACGCCTCAAGGGAGGGCATGGATGACAGTGCATGTGGGCGAGGTCCGTCCGGATTCCGATAAAGCGGATCAATTCGCCTCGGAAGTCCTGGAAAAAATCGAAAATCTGAGCCTGGAGGTCGCCGATATCGCCGGCACCATCGACGGCTTGGCTAAATTCGTCAAACACCAGGAAGAACTGTTCGGCCATCTCAAGGGCATCGCCCATACCATGGCCGAAGCGATCCGCCGTATCGACACCGCCGGCCGCGAGACCCGTGACGTCACCAGCCAAGCGGGCCAGCAATCCAGCGAATCGCTTGGCACCATCGGCGCCGCCCTGGGCGACATCAACCGCCTGGTCGGATCGGTCCAGGGCATCGAGGAGCGACTCGAGGAACTGGAAGGCGCGCTGGGCGAAGTCTCAACCATGTCGCGCGACATTCAAAAAATCGCCCGCCAGACCAATCTGTTGGCGCTCAACGCCACCATTGAGGCCGCCCGCGCCGGCGAGGCCGGCAAGGGTTTCGCCGTTGTCGCCACCGAGGTCAAGACCCTGGCCCGGCAAACCGCCGACGTCACCGCCGGCATCGACGACACCGTCGGCAAATTATCGGGTTCGGTCACCGATCTGATTTCCTCTTCCACCGACACCTTGCGAATGGCCGATTCGGTCAATTCCGGCGTCGGCGTCATCAATCAGGCCGTATCGGTTTTCGGCCAAGCCATCGACACGGTGGAATCCCGCGTCAGCGACATTTCCGCCGCGGCCACCACCTCGCTCACTCAATGTTCGGACGTCATCACCGAGATCGACAAGTTCTTCGAAGGCATCTCGATGACCAGCGAAAGCCTGCGCCGTGCCGATGAGCGCATCACCTCGCTGCTCTCCCATTCCGAAGACCTGATCGGCTATATCGCCGATTCCGGTTTTCGCACCGGCGACACCCCGTTCATCTTGCTGGTGCAAGAAATCGCCGGCAAAGTCTCGACTTTGTTCACCCAGGCGGTGGAGGGCGGCCAAATCACCTTGGAGGCCCTGTTTGACGAGGCCTATCAAGAAATCGCCGGCAGCAATCCAGCCCAGCACATGACCAAATTCGTGGCGCTGACCGACAAGGCCTTACCGGCCGTGCAGGAACCGATCCTGGATTTCGACACGCGGGTCGCCTTTTGCGTCGCCGTCGATCGCAACGGCTTTTTGCCCACCCATAACAACAAATTTTCCCACGCCCCCAGCGCGGATCCGGTGTGGAACAACGCCAATTGCCGCAACCGCCGCATCTTCAACGACCGCACCGGCCTGCGCGCCGGCCGCAATACCGAACCCTTCTTGTTGCAAACCTATCGCCGCGACATGGGCGGCGGCAAATACGTGATGATGAAGGATGTTTCGGCCCCGGTGACCGTGCGCGGACGCCATTGGGGCGGGGTTCGCATCGGCTATCGCATCACCACCTGACCATATCAGCATGATTTCATCAAAAAGGCGCACCGTGAAAGCGGTGCGCCTTTTTCATGTTAAAATAACGTTTCGTCACACTATGAATACAAATGGAAACATCGGAAACATTTCGAAATTTTCTATACTTTTGATCAGTAACAGTGCAACGCACATGCATTGACGCACACACATTCAGATTGCTCTACTCCGCCCTATAAATGACGGGAACAATCCCGCACTCAGACGTCCTTATCGCCACGAGCAAAATTATAATTTCCATTCATGGCGATCCTCTGGGAGGAAACATGAGCAAGCGTTTTCTTTTGCGCCACAGCATTCCCGCGGCTTTGGTGGCGGCCTGCGTCGTCACCGCCCTGTGCCTGGGCATTTTCGCCTATATCACCGCCGCCGATCGCCTGCGTATGGCGGCTCAGGAGCGGCTGACCGCGCTGGCGCAGGCACGCGCCGGCGCCGTTGACACCTTGTTGGAGGGTCTGGTCGGCGATCTGGCCCTGACCGCCAACACCCGCTCTCTTCGCGACGGGGTCATCGGCTTGGCCAATGGCTGGCGCTTGGAAGCGGCCAATGGCGACATCACCGCCACCTTGCGGCATCGCTATGTCGATACCAATCCATACGGCCCCGACACTCTGCATAAACTGGAAAAGCCGGACAGCAACAGCCTGTACGACATGGCGCATCAACGCCTCCAGGCTTGGCTCGATGATTTGCGCCAACGCCGCCAACTGGCCGACGTCTTGATTGTGTCGCCCAAGGGCGAGGTGCTGTACAGCGTCGCCAAAGCCGAGGATTTCGCCCGCCCCCTGCCCGCCGGAGCCTTGGCCGATCTGGTCGCCGCCATTGCCTCCGCCCCTCAAGGCGGACAGGTGCGAGCCAGCGATTACGCCCGCCATGGCGATACCAGCGCCGCTTTCCTGGCCGCGCCGATCCTGCTCGCCCCCAACGCCCCCACCGTTCTGGCGGTTATCGCCTTTCGCCTGCGAGCCGAGGCCTTGGACGCCACCATCGGCAACCCGCAAGGATTGGGACAAACCGGCGACGCCTATGTGTTGGGCGCCGATGGCGCCCCGCGCAGCAAGCCGCGTTTCGACCGAGCCACCGCGCCCAAGACCAACATGAGCGCCAGCGCCGAAGCCGGGCAGTCCTTGGGCCTGAACTGGCGGGTTGTTGCCGACGCCGCCATGGACGAGGTCCTGGCCCCGGTGGACGCCATGCGCAATCACATGCTGCTGGCCGGCATCGGCGTGCTGAGCTTGGTCAGCGCCATCGGCGTGCTGTTCGCCCGCGGCATCACCGGACCGTTGGCAGCCATGAGCGGAGCCATGCAACGTCTGGCCCAGGGCGACCGCGACCTGACCATTCCCGCCACCGATCGCAACGACGAAATCGGCGCCATGGCCCAGGCCATGGCCGTGTTTCGCCAAGCCCTGGCCCAGGCCGACCAGTTGCGGCACGAACAAGATCAGCAGAACCAGAAGCGGGAATTGCGCAGCCGCGATCTCGACAAGGCCATGCGCGACTTCGAAACCCAGGTCGGCACCATCGTCCACGCGGTCACCCTGGCCGCGGGAAAATTGCAGACCGACGCCCAAGCCATGTCCCGTGACGCCGAGCACACCCGCCAGCAGACCGAAAGCGGTGGGGCCGAAGCCGACCGCACCGCCGGCAGCGTCAACACGATGGCGGCGGCGGCAACCCAATTGGCGGCCTCTATCGACGAGATCGACCGCCGCATGCGCGACACCGGCCGGGTCACCGGAACCGCGGTCGAACACGCCGCCCAAGCCGGCGAGGCCATGCACAAAGTGGTGGAAAATTCGAAAGAAATCGAAGGCGTCTTGCGCACCATCGCGCTGATCGCCAATCAAACCAACCTGTTGGCCCTGAACGCCACCATCGAGGCGGCACGCGCCGGCGAAGCCGGTAAGGGCTTCGCCGTGGTGGCCGAAGAAGTCAAGCATCTGGCCCAACAAACCGCCCAGGCCACTGATGAAATATCCGGCCAAATCAACGCCATGCGGGCGGTGACCGACGGCGCCGCCAGCGCCATGGACGGCATCATCGAGGTTGTCGGCGATATCGGCCGGCTGGCCACGGAAATGACCACGGCAATCGAGGAACAGGGCAACGCCACCCGCGAAATCGCCCACGGCGCCGAACTGGCGGCACAGGCCACCCACGCCGTCAACGCCATCATCGGCAGCGTCGGCAAGGCCAGCCTGTCGACTCAGAGCACGGCGCAATCCGTGCTGGATTCATCACACCACTTGGCCCAGCAAGCCGAACATCTGCGCGGCGAGATCGAATCTTTTCTCGCCCATGTGGCCGACACCGGCTTTCATTCCGACGACGAACCGTTCATCACCCTGGCGCAGCAAAAGGCGGCCGCCATCGCCGCCGCCTTCGAGAACGCGCTCGACCACGGCCGGATCAGTCTCGATGCTTTATTCGACCAGGATTATCAGCCCGTCCCGGCGACGGCTCCGCAACAGCACCTGACCGCTTTCGTCGCCCTGACCGATCAGTTGTTGCCGCCGCATCAAGATCCGGTGCTGGATTTCGATGCTCGCGTCGCTTTTTGCACCGCCGTCGACCGCAACGGCTTTCTTCCCACCCACAACCCGGACTTTTCCCAACCGCAAAGCCAAGATCCCGATTGGAACAACGCCCATTGCCGCAACCGCCGCCTGTTTGACGACCAAACCGGACTGGACGCCGCCCGCAACACCGAACCGTTCTTGCTGCAATCTTATCGTCGCAACATGGGCGGGGGGAAATACGTGATGATGAAGGATGCCTCGGCCCCGATCATGGTGCGCGGCCGCCATTGGGGGGCCTTGCGCATTGGCTACCGCATCAGCTGATTCCAGACGGCGGTGCGGGATGCTAAAGTGGCGCCATGCTTATCCGCCCCTCCACCACCGCCGACATCGCCGCCGCCCAGGCCATCTATGCCCATCATGTGCTGACCGGCAGCGCCAGTTTCGAACTTGATCCGCCGGCGATGGAGGAAATGGCCCGTCGCCGCGCCGCCTTGACCGACAAGGGATTGCCCTGGCTGGTGGCCGAGACTGGCGGGATCGTGCGCGGCTATGCCTATGCCGGCCCCTATCGGACCCGGCCAGCCTATGACTGGACGCTGGAGGATTCCATCTACATTCATGCCGATGCCCGTGGCCAAGGCATCGGCAAGGCCTTGTTGACCCGCCTGTTGGACGAATGCACCGCCTTGGGCTATCGCCAGATGATCGCGGTCATCGGCGATTCCGCCAACACCGGCTCCATATGCCTGCATCGTTCCTGCGGCTTCAACGATGCTGGAATCCTTAAAGCGGTCGGCTGGAAATTCGGCCGCTGGATCGACAGCGTCCTGATGCAAAAACCGTTGGGCGACGGCGATACGCAGCCGATCAAAGACTGAAGCTCAGCCATGCGCACAAGCCCCTGGTAAACAAGCCCCACCGATCGCAGATTAATGATTGATCCATGGCAAATCCCAAAGCAAAGGAGGTCGCCATGCGCCCGTTCATACTTTCCCTGGCGGTTGCCGTCCTGGCCTTGACCGCCCCATTGTCGGCCCAGGCCGGCGATTATGGCCCCAAACCGAACATCGCCATGGCCGCCAAGGGCGGTTGGTGGGACGCCGACGTCAACGGCTTCAGTGGTGGTCCGGCTTATGGCCTGGAACTCTCCGCCGATGATATCTGGAGCGAAATGCCTGCCGGCAAGCTCCGCCACATGCTGTCATGGAACCATGCCGACAGCGACGGCTTGAAACTCGACAGCGCCGAATGGAACCTGCATTGGGTGTTTCAATCCAATTCCGGCGTGTGGATCGGGGCCGGCCCCGGCCTGGGCTATGTCTGGGCCGACGGCAAGGATCTGGATGACGGTATCGGTGTCCAATTCGGCGTTTCCGCCACCTATATCCAAGGGCACGCCTTGTTTGGGATCGAAAGCCGCTATCAGTGGACCGAGGCCGAAAGCGCCAACAATTGGCTGACCATGGCCAAAATCGGCTACGCCTTTTAAAACACAGTTTCAAGCTGCGGTATATAGAGCCTATCGCAGCTTGATAAAGGTCAAATACCATATTGTTTTTGTCGGGTATTAAGGCGGCATTCCCAGCACAGGAAAGACCGCCATGCGCCCGACCGAAACCTATCGCAAACACCACCAGGAACTCCGCGCCATCGCCAGCCGCATCGAAGCGGTTCTGGACGCCGCCGCCATCACCGCCGATCCCAGCGCGGCGGTCGTGGCGGTGCGTGAATTGTTCGGCAAGTTCTCCATCCATTTGGCCTTGGAAGATAACAGCCTGTACCCGCGTTGCCTGCGTCACGACGATCTTGACCTGCGCCAGATCGCCACCCGGTTTCAAACCGAAATGGGCGATTTGGGAACCCGCTTCGATTCCTACAAGCGATCCTGGCCCGGCCCCTTGGCCATTGCCCGCAATCCCCCCCAATTCGTCGCCGACACCATCACGGTGCTGGCCCTGCTCAAGACCAGGGTCGCGCGGGAGGAAAGCGAATTCTACGATATTGTCGATAAAGTCGCGTGAAAGCCTTGCATGCCGGGCGCAGGGATGATGTGATCCGCCCCCCATGCGAAAACTCATCCTTGCCCTGCCCGTCCTGCTGGCCAGCGCAGCCGCCGGCGCTGGCGAAGCGCCGCCGCCGGCCTCTATCGTCATCGACGCCGTCTCTGGCGCCATCTTGCAGCAAAGCCAAGCCGGCCAGCCCCGCCATCCGGCTTCCTTGACCAAGATGATGACGGTTTACCTTGCCTTCCAAGCCATGGCCGCCGGCAAGGCCGATGCCGCCACCCGCATCACCGTCTCGGATAAGGCGGCAAGCCAAGGCGGCTCGGTTCTTGGCTTGAAAGCCGGCTCCACCATCGGTCTGGCCGAAGCGCTGAAATCCCTGGTGGTCCGTTCCGCCAATGATTCGGCGGTGGCGGTGGCCGAGCATCTGGCCGGCAGCGAGGCGGCCTTTGCCCAGCGCATGAGCGAACAGGCCCAACGCTTGGGCATGAATGCCAGTCATTTCCTCAATGCCACCGGCCTGACCGCCCCCGGCCACCTCACCACCGCCCGCGACATGGCGGTGCTGGCCTTGGCGCTGAGGCGCGATTTCCCGCAGCGTTGGCCGCTGTTCGCCAGCACCTCCATGCACTGGGGCAAGGCCAATCTGCCCACCGTCAACGGCTTCGTCGCCTCGTATCCGGGGGCCGAGGGCCTCAAGACCGGCTTCACCTGCCCGGCCGGATATAATCTGGCCGCCGCCGCCACCCGCAACGGCCACAGCGCCATCGCGATCGTCATGGGCGCGGCGGCCAAGGGCCAGCGTCTGACCCTGACATCGGGACTGATGAACAAGGCCTTCACCGCCCCGGCCGGCGGCAATTTGTTGCAATTGGCCAATGATGATCGCAGCCCCCCGGATCTGTCGGCCCAGGTCTGTGCCGGCGGGACCATGCCCGGCGACATCGCCTCGGCCGCCCGCATGCCCCCCGGTTGGGCCATCGAAGTGGCCTTTGGTCGCGATGAAGCCGCCGTGCGCCGGAAATTGGCCCAGCGCCAGCGGGAAGTTTCCCCGGCCTTGGGCGGCGGCAAGCCGATCGTGACCATCAAACCGTTCGACGGCGTACGCTATCGCGGCCTGATCGCCGGCCTGAAAGAGGACAAGGCGATCAGCGTTTGCCTGAAATTGCGTCAGACCGACGAAAATAACTGCCTGGTTCTGCCCCCCGCCGCCGTAGCAGGAGCGGTCGAGGCGGAACGCCGCTGGCGTATGCTCTCGGCCCGCGAATAATCACTTGATGATTGCCGAAAGAACGACAAAACGCGCATAATGGCCCCGACAAGACCACTCCACCCGTCGGCAGAAGGCTAGGCACGTGGACAGACGCCACCGCAATCCGTTGGAAACACTGAGTCACCGCCTGCACATCATGGGAAATGTGCTGGGGTTTTTGTGTTGCGCCTGGATCGCCGTGGTCGGCACCACCTTGCTGGCCGAAATCAACGCCGACAATGTCGGCAACCACCGTTCCCCCGCCATGGTTGAGCGGATGAAGGAATGTGACGGCGCCTTCGCCCAGCGCTTTGCCTGCACCGACGACATCTTGTTGCGCGGCGAACGCGGCGGCGCCACCGAAGTCTTCTTACGACTGCTCGCCACCGTGATGCTGCCGGCGGTGGCGTGGTCCATGTGGCGCGCGGTGCTGGACAAGACAGATCGCCTTTGCCGACATTAATCCGTTGACCGCTCCGGCAAGGTGGTTTTCTCTGGTCTGGATTTTACTTGCGGGTCCAACCGATGATACGCGCCATCCTAAGTCTTTGCCTGATCATCGGCCTTGCCGCCCCGTCGGCACGGGCACAAGATGTCGTGATCGGCATCACCACGACGGCCCAACCCTTCATCATCACCGATCCCAGCGGCCGGCTTGACGGTTTCAATGTCGAATTGGCCAAGCTGTTGTGTCAACGCATGGCGCGGCGCTGTTCGTTGGAACCAACGACATTCCCCCTGCTCCTCGCCGGCATCGAGGAAGGCACCTTCCAGATCGGCATCGGCAACACCTTGAAAACCGCCGAACGCGAAAACAAGATGTTGTTCTCGGCCCCGATCTGGCGATCCACCAGCAGCTTCGTCGGCGCCGCCGGCATGGCGGTCGTCGATCCATCCCAGGCCCGCGCCCAACACCCTGTCTGCGTCGTGCGCAAAAGCATCCAGGAGACATTTCTGGCCGAGCAGCCCGGTCCGGCGGAAAATCTCATGGCCGTCTCGACCTTTCGCGAGCTTTTCGACCGGTTGACCGCCGGAACCTGCCGCCTGGCCCTGCTGCCCACCGTCAGCGTCCTGGAATTCCTGAGCCGCAACCAAGGCCGCGGCTTTGATTATATCGGCCCCCCCTTGCGCGATCCGCGCCTGTCGGGAACGGTCCACATCGTCGTCACCAAAGGTCGACCGGAAGTGCTGGAAGCGCTGGACGCCGCCATCAGCACCATCTTGCGCGACGGCAGCTATCGCCCGCTGATTGCCCGCTACTTCCCCTTCGACATTTTGTAAATTCCGTGACGACGACCACCGCCCAAGAACACCTGCCGTCATTACGGCGCCGTTTGGCCGCCGTGGGGCTGGCCTTGACCATTGCCGTGCTGGCGGCGCTGGTGGCCATGACGATTTCAGGCGCCAGCACCCATGCCTTGATCGAGGCCAGCCGGGAAGAAACGCTTCCGCGCATTTTGGAACGCCAGCGCGCCACCGCCAATCTGGAGCGCCTGATCCGCTTCGGCTGGGTCGCCGCCACCGCCAACGC
Organism: Magnetospirillum sulfuroxidans; assembly: GCF_018224925.1. Lineage (GTDB taxonomy): Bacteria > Pseudomonadota > Alphaproteobacteria > Rhodospirillales > Magnetospirillaceae > Magnetospirillum > Magnetospirillum sulfuroxidans. The sequence goes on from NZ_JAGTUF010000002.1 coordinate 77,609, forward strand.
GCCCAATGATTGGCGGCAAGCTTCGATTACCGCTCAGGCTTTGGCTTTTCATCCGTCCCTGACCTTCGATGAGGATTTGCGCAATCAGGTCATGGCGGTGCACGGGACCATCCGCCAGGTGGTGGCGCAGCGGGAACGGGCCTATGCCTTGCGCGCCCAGGCCGACGCCGCCCCCCGGATGGCGGAGTTGGACAAGATCGCCCGCGATTTGTGGATGCCCCAGGAAAGCATCCTGGTCAACCTGCAAGGAAGGCTGGCCGACGACGCCACCCGGTTGATGATCGAGCGATTCGACCGTCTTTCAGCCATTTCCGACCTGACCCGACGCTCTGGCATCGCCGTTGGGGTATTCATCTTGCTGATCTTGGCGGCGGCGGCGCTGATTATCCGCAGCAATCTGTTAATTCCGGTTTTGCGGGTGGCGCAATCCATGCGCAACACCCTTGACGGCGCCACTCAAGCCCAGCCCTTGCCTCATCCGGCCACCGCCGAGATGGCGGTCATGCAAGACGCGGCGATGCAATTGCGCGATGCCCTGCACCGGGCCAGCCTGCGTGAATTCGCCCTAAGCGCCAGCGAACAGCGTCTCAGTTCGATCTTTGCCACCTCGGAAGCGGCGATCGTCTTGTCCGATTCGCTGGGCCAGGTGATGCAGGCCAATGATGCCTTCCTGCGCCTGATCGGCGCCGACGAGGCCTTGGACCTCCACATGCGGACCTTGACCCATGCCGACGACCGCCTGCGTGAAAGTCTGCTGCAAGAGCCCATGATAAATGGGCAGGTCAATCGCTATCGCTTGGACAAACGCTTTGTCCGCCACGATGGCAGCTGCATCTGGGTCGACGCGTCGGTGCGCGCGATCCGCAACGGCAATAACCCGCCACACCAATTCGTCACCGTGGCCATCGACATCTCCGAACGCGTCCGGGCAGAGCAGGATTTGCGCTTCATTCGCGCCCTGGTCGATCAAAGCGCCGACCCGATCTATTGCATGGACCCGCATGACGGTGGCCGCATGGTTTGGGTCAACGCCGCCACCTGCCGCCATTTCGGCAAATCAGCGGCCGAGCTGATGGCCATGCGCATCCCCGATTGGGACCCCAATTTCAACTCAATAACGGCCGAAACTCTGTGGAATACGCCAGAGCTTCACAACACCCGCATTCTCGAAACCACGCACCGCGCCGCCGGCGGCGACATTATTGCGGTGGAAGTCTCGGCCTCGTGGCTGGAACATGACGGCCGCAGCTACATCGCCGGCTATATTCGTGATATCCGCGACCGTAACCGCATGCTGGCGGCGGTGCGCCGCTCGAACGAGGATTTGCAGCAATTCGCCTATGTCGCCTCGCATGACCTGCAAGAGCCCTTGCGCATGGTCGCCAGCTTCCTGCAATTGCTGGAACGCCGCTATGGCGAACGGCTGGACGCGGCGGGACGCGAATACATCCAATTCGCCGTCGATGGCGCCATCCGCATGAAACAGCTGATCGAGGATCTGCTGGCCTATTCCCGGATCGATTCCCGCGGCATGCAGCCCAAATCCGTTGATTTGACCAAGATCATCCAAGCCGCCTGCGACAATCTGGTTTCGGCCTTTGCCGATAGCGGTGGCCGGATCAGCTATCCCCCAGACCTGCCGCACATCATGGGCGACGAAACCCAGCTGGTGCGTCTGCTGCAAAACCTGATCGGCAATGCCCTGAAATACCGCGCGGCCGACCGCTTCCCCGAAATCACCGTATCGGCCCATCGTCAGGCGGACACCTGGATCATTTCAATACAAGACAACGGAATCGGCATCTCGCCCGAGTATCACGACAGAATTTTCATGATCTTCCAACGTCTGCACGGAATCGGCGCATACGAAGGAACGGGGATCGGCCTTGCCATATGCAAACGAATTGTCGAGCGCCATGGTGGGGAAATATGGGTCCAATCCCAAGAAAACACGGGATCGACCTTCAATTTTACCGTTTCAGCCGTAGATACCGAACCCCATCAATAGTACCGATGACTTCCTTCTAATCACGACTCAAATGGGCAAGAATGCCCACCTATTTGCAAACCGTTTACAATACCGATGCCCTTGTCTTCTCTTAAAGTGATGACAGTCCCGCGTGGTGACGGTATCTTCCGGCCAATCGCCAGACCATCGGGGCATGACTAATGGATCGTATTGTCACCGGAACCGAACGTACCTTTCCGACAGACGAAATCATCGTCAGCAAGACCGATACGACCGGGCGGATCATCTATGCCAACGATGTGTTTATCGACATCAGCGGCTATCGCCCGGAAGAAGTGCTGGGACAGCCACACAGCATGATCCGTCACCCCGACATGCCGCGTGCCGTGTTCAAGCTTTTGTGGGACCGCATCAGTCAAGGACACGAAGTCTTTGCCTATGTGGTCAACCGCAGCAAGAACGGCGATCATTATTGGGTTCTGGCCCACGTCACCCCCAGCGTCGATGCCGAAGGCAAGATCATCGGCTACCATTCCTGCCGCCGCGCGCCCAAGCGGAGCGCGGTTGACACCATCAGCGCCTTGTATGCCCGCCTGCGTCAGGTCGAAAGCACGGATGATCGCAAGGCCGGCCTGGAAAAATCATCAGCCATGCTGCTGGAGGCGGTGACGGCGCTGGGCTTTTCCAGCTACGACCGCTTCGTGTTGAGCCTGGGCCGTTAGGAGCATCCGCCATGAACGTCAAAACATCGATCCGCAAGCAGGCGCGTGTGGTCACCGGCGGCTTCCTGGCCGTGGTTGCCCTGCTGGCCCTGTTCAGCTTCGGCGGCATCTTGCAAAGCCTGCAACAGGCCAATTCCCAAGATCAGGTGCTTGACCGTTTTCACACCCTGATGTCGCCCCTGGCTTTGACCACCCGGCAGATACAAATGGACATCATCCAGGTCCAGCAATATCTGAGCGACGTTTCCGCCACCCGAGGCGAAAACGGTCTGGATGACGGTTTCGACAATGCCGCCCGCTATCGCGCATCCTTCCTTAAGGACCTGCAACAAGCCCGCGATCTGGGGCGGCAATTGCAAGCCGAGGCGCTGCTCAAATCCTTAGATGCCGTTGACGCCGCCTTCCCGCCCTATTACGACACCGGGATACGCATGGCCAATGCCTATGTGGCGGAAGGAACCCGTGCCGGGAACCGCCACATGGAAGAATTCGACCAGCAGGCCCGCAACTTGACTCAGTCGCTGGAAAGCCTGATCGATAGTGCCGACACGTTGATGGCCGCCGACCGCGCCGCCGCCGCCGCCGCCACTGCCGCCGGCCGAACCCGAGCTTGGGTGATCAGTGCGATTCTGGTCATTGTCGCCACCTTGGGGCTGACTTTGTCCGTCTTCCTGGGCCGCCACATCAACAAGGTCGCCGTCCTCTTGCAAGAAGCCGGCGAAGTGATGAACAAGGCCGCCAAGGGCGACCTGAATGCCCGTATGATCCGCATCGGCCGCGACGATGAAATCGGCCAATTGTTGGTATCCACGAACCGGGTGCTGGACCTGACCGAGACCTTTGCCAAGGAAATCGGCGCGGCCATGGCGGCGGCTCAACGCAAGGAATATTTCCGCTACATCCCCGAGGAAGGGCTGCGCGGCGACTTCCTGCGCTTTGTCCGTTCCATCAACGTCATCTTGGCTTCCATGGAAAGCCGCGACGCCAAAACCATTGAATTCGAGATGACCGTCAAGGGCATGGTCGATAATGTGGCGACTTCAACCCGAGGCATCAGCGACACCGCCAACATGATGGCCCAACGCTCGGAAGCCACCGGCGGCCGTTCGCTTGATGTCGGCGAGGCAGCCCAGGCCACCACCGCGCGGGCGGAAATCGTGTCGGAAGCCACCCGCCAACTGGTTTCCTCGATCAACGAAATTGCCAGTCAAGCGACACAATCAAGCGCGGTCGCCCGCCAGGCGACCACCCAGATCAGCGCCACCTCCGCCCGCATGGATGAACTGGCTCAGGCCATTTCCCAGATCGGCCAAGTGGTCGGCTTGATCAACACGATTGCCGGTCAGACCAATCTTTTGGCACTGAACGCCACCATCGAGGCGGCACGCGCCGGAGAGGCCGGGCGCGGCTTCGCCGTGGTCGCCAACGAAGTCAAAAAGCTGGCCAATCAAACCGCCACCGCCACCGGCACCATCACCGACCAGGTGGAATCGGTGCAATCGGCAGCCCGCGAAGCCATCGACGCCATCGCCGACATCGTTCACACCATCGAAAGCATCGAAGGCATCGCCGCCGCCATTGCCGGTGCCGTGCAGCAACAAGAAGCGTCGACGCAAGAGATTTCACGCAATATCGAAGGGGTGGTGCAAGAAGCCGAACACGTGTCGCTTTCGGTGTCGCAGCTGTCGCAATCCTCGGCCCATTCCTGTGCCGGGACCGTGCGCGTGATCTGGAGCGCCCGCAAGCTGGCCTCGGTGGTCAATTCCATGCATGGGCAGGTGACCAGCTATATTCAGTCAGTGAGCTAACAAAGACGGAACCGGCCACCGGAACCGGCGGCCGGGACAGGTGTTGGTCAGCGTTCGATCTGGAACATCTTGGCGGCGTCGGTCAGCTCCAACAGGCGGGCGACATACCCTTGCGGATTGCGCAACACGACCGGAACGCCTTCCAAATCTTCGCTGGCAATATACAAAAGACCAAGACCGACAGAATCAATAGTGGAAAGAGCGCTCAGGTCAAATATAAGCTTCGACGGCGGAGCAGACTTAAGCCCATCCAGCAATTTCTCAAAGGTATCATTAGCGGAAAAATCAAGCTGCCCTTCAAGGGTGACCAGGGCGGTGCTTCCGTCATTCTGAACCTTGTACTGCATTACTCTCACCCTTACTTCGCGCGACCTTGAAGGGAACACCATTCTGGCCTATGCTTTCAGCAGCATATGGCCCGGATGGTGACAGGACCGCCCGGCCCGAACAAGTCTTTTGTCATGTCTTTCCCAAACCTTCCTCGCCGCCCCATCGGAGTGCCGCAATGGCCCAACCCGAGACTTCATTGACCGCCACCGTCACGCCCCAAGATTGGTCCTGGGCCACGGTCATGGTCGTCGATGACGAGGAAATCAATCGTGACTTGCTGGCCGCGATCGCCCGCCGCAACGGCATCGGCACCATCGTTGAGGCCCGTGATGGTCTGGATTGCCTGCGCAAACTGGAAACGGTGCATCCCGATCTGATCATCCTTGATATCGTCATGCCTAATCTGGATGGTTTCGCCACCTGTGCCCGCATTCGCGCCATCCCCGCCTGGGTTGACATCCCCATCTTGGTACAAACGGCGCTGACCACCCCCCAAGACGTGCTGGCCTGTTTCGAAGCCGGGGCCTCGGACGTGGTGGCCAAGCCGATCCGGCCGGCGGAATTGTCGGCGCGCTTGCGCGTGCATCTGGAAAACCGCCGCATGGTCCGCACCCTGCGCGACACCAACCAGCGGATACACAAGGAAATGCAGGGCGCGCGCGAAATGCAGCGCACCTTGTTCCCGGCACCGGCGCTGCTTGAGCAACTGCGCGGCAACCATGGCTTGGCCATCGAGGGTCGGGTCGAGCCCTTGGACGGCGTCGGCGGCGATATCTGGACCGTCCACTCCCTCAGCGACACCTTGGTCGCGGTGATGATGGCCGATTTTTCCGGCCACGGCCTGATGCCGGCGCTCAACACCTTTTGGCTCCACGCCTTCATCAGCAAGCAAAGCACCGCCATGCGTGAACCGGCGGATTTCCTGAAGCTCCTCAACGGGGCCTTGCGCAGCAATTTGATGCGGGGGCATTTCGCCACCTTGTTCTTCGGCCTGATTGACCTGGAACGCGATGAATTGCGTTGGTCTGGTGCCGGCGCCCCCAAGCCGGTCCTGGTGCTGAACGGCGACTTTCACCAATTGGACACCACCGGCTTACCGCTCGGACTGACCGAGCGCGCCAGCTATACCAATCATTCCATAGCCTTCCCACCCGGCGCCAAGCTGCTGCTGTTCAGCGACGGTCTGACCGACATCGCAACCGATGACGGCACCCGCCTGGAATCCCATGGCTTACTCGAGCGCTTGCAGCCCCTTTTGACGCGCTTTCCCGATGCCGACCTCAACAGCATTCTGGATGCGGTGGTGCCGCCGGGACGGGCACAGCTGAGTGACGACACCACCGCCGTGTGGATTCGTCGCCAGCACCAGCACAGCAGCGCCCGCCCCGACCAACGCCACCTCACTCTGGTCGGGGTGGATTTCGCCGCTCTGACCTCTTGGATCGCCTGGCTGGCATTGCCGACACGTCAGCAGCCCCTTCCCGATCAATCCCAGCGCCCGATTCACTTGATCGCCAGTGGCGACGATGCCGCGCTGACCGCAGCCTTTGGCAGCAGCTTTGCCGCCATTATTGAAGTCGTCACGTCGCAATTGAATCAAACTCCAGCGGAAGAATTGGCGTTGCCGCCGGTCGATCATCACCTGCTGGTTTCGATGACGACCAGCACCGCCTATCGCCTGCCCCTCGCCATGCTGTTTTGCGATTCCCTGCTTGCCCGCGGCATGATCGGCGAGGCCGCCAAGGGCAACATCTTGCTGGCCCTGCAAGAAGCCATCGCCAATGGTGTGGTCCACGGCAATTTGGAGTTGCACTCCCCCCGCCGCGCCTTCGAGAACATGCGCGCCTATTGGGCGGAAATACGCCGCCGGCTGGCCGACCCGATCAAGGCCGAACGCCGCATCACCCTTGATGCCCGCCTGCGCGATAACACGGTCCTGGTCACCATCACCGACCAGGGCCGCGGCTATAACCCCGACACCGTCCAGATCCGCGATGCTTCCCGTCCGCACGGCAAGGGGCTAAAGCTGATCGGCCAATTGGCCCTGGCGCGCGAGATTGCCCGTGGCGGCCGCCAGCACACCCTGACCTTCACCCGCGAGATTGATTAGCCGTCGGAGCTGTCGCCGCCGCCGATGCCGCATCAGTTGCGAATCCACCTTAGAATTGTTATTGACTAGCCGCGCCGAATAGCTTAGCGTTCTGGTCAGATGTTGGCCTCTCCGAGGTCAGCCTCCCTCTCTAAGACAACTCCTCCGCCGCCCGCCTCCCCCCCTTGGCGGGCGGCTTTTTGTCTGCCCCCCTGAAACACAAATGTAACCATTGGTCGATTTGCCTTCCCCCAGTAACTCTGCTATGCAAGACGTGGGGTGGAGGAGACTTGATGAATCCATTTGTCCGCATTGGTTGCATCCTCACCTGTTGCGCGGCTCTCCTGACCGCCGGCGACGAGGCCAAGGCCAAGACCGATCTCGTCTTGTGGCATTCCATGCCCGGCACCCTGGCGGCGTGGATCGACGATCTGGCCCAGGGGTTCAACAGCCAAAACTCGCAATACCGCGTCGTGCCCCAATACAAGGGCAGCTACGATTTCAGCATGCAGGAAGCCCTTGCCGCCCATGCCAGCGGCAAGGCTCCGCACATGGTGCAGGTCTTCGAAGTCGGGACCGCCACCATGATGGCGGCACGCGACGTTATCCGCCCGGTCCACGAGGTGATGACCCAAGCCGGCATTGATTTTATGGACAATGCCTATTTGCCGGCGGTGACATTGTATTATTCCAGCCTGGACGGGAAATTGCTGTCCTTGCCATTGAACAGCTCGACCCCGGTGCTGGTGGTCAATCGCAAGGCGCTGGCCCAGGCCGGACTTGATCCCAAGCAATTGCCGACCACTTGGCCCGAGGTGGAAACCGCCGCCCGTTCCCTGCTCAAGGCCGGCTATGCCTGTGGCTTCACCAGCCAGTGGCAATCGTGGATCTTGCTGGAAAATATGTCGGCCTGGCATGACGTCCCGTTCGCCAGCAAACAGAACGGCATCGGCGGCATCGATATCGAACTGAAATTCAATTCGCCATTCCATGTCCGCCACATCGACCGTCTGGCCGGCTGGGTCAAGGACAAGGTGTTTGTCCCCGACAGCCACCGCGACGAAGCCCTGACCAAGTTCCTTGATGGCACCTGCCCCATGCTGTTGGCCACCTCCGCCGCGTATGGCGAGCTCAAGGCGGCGCAAAACCTGGATTTTGGCATCGGCATGCTGCCCTATTGGCCGGAAATCCAATGGGCGCCGCGCAATTCCATCATCGGCGGCGCCACCCTTTGGGTGATGAACGGCCACCCGCCCACCGATTACATCGGCATCGCCCAGTTCTTCCAGTATCTCTCGACGCCCGAGGTTCAGGCGGCGTCGCATCAGCGCACCGGCTATCTACCCATCACCCGCGCCGCTTATTCGCTGTCGCGGCGGCAGGGCTTTTATGAAAGCAATCCGGAAACCGAAACGGCGATCAAGCAGATCACCTTGCACTGGCCAACGGAAAATTCCCGTGGCGTGCGCTTGGGCAATTTCATCGCCATTCGCAGCATCATCGACACCCAGCTTGACGCCATCTGGGCCGGCACGGTCAGCGCCCAACAAGGGCTGGACGAAGCCGTGCGCCAAGGCAACGCCTTACTGAAAAGCTTCGCCCACGACAGCACCGTCAAGCGCTGAGAAAAGCACCGACGATTTCGCTGAATTCGGCCGGCTTATCGGCGTGGAGCCAATGTCCGGCCCCCTCCACCGCCCGCCATTGCGCCTGGGGGAACAAGGCGGCGATGATGTCTTCATGGCTGGGCAGCACGTAATCGGATGCGGCGCCATGCAGGAACAGCGCCGGACCGTCATAGCAAACGCCGTCGGCCAGATGGGGAAAGCCCAAGATATCGTCCATGGCCGCGCCCAGCACCGCCAGATTGGGCCGCCAGCGATATGATCCGGGCTGGCCATCCAGATTTTGCATCAGAAAGGCGCGCACCCGGGGATCGTCGATCACCCCATGCATGGCCAGTTCCACGTCACCGCGCCGTTGCGCCGTGCTGATCGGGGCGGCGCGCATGGCCTTGATATAGGGGGCGAAGGTGTGGGTATAACTGACGGGGGCAATGTCGACCACCACCAGTTTCTCCACCATCTCGGGATGGGTCAACGCCAGCATCATCGCCGCCTTGCCGCCCATGGAATGGCCGACCACCGCCGCCCGACCGCCGCAATGGGCCTTGATGAAATCGGCGACTTGGCGGGCCATGAACGGGTAATCCATGCATTCCGACCACGGCGAAGCGCCGTGATTGGGCATGTCCAGCGCCATCACCTTGTGAGTTTCACCCAACTTGGCGGCGATGCCGCCCCAGTTCCGGGCCGACCCCAGCAATCCATGCAAAATGACCAGCGGCTTGCCGCAACCGGCTTCGACGACGTTAAGGTTCATAGCGGTCAATGCCCGATGATTTGGCCCAGGAATTGGCGGGTTCGCTCGCTTTTCGGATCGGAAAAGAACTGTTCCGGCGGCGAGGTTTCAATCACCCGCCCCTCGGCCATGAACACCATGGTGTCGGCGACGGCGCGGGCAAAGCCCATTTCGTGGGTGACGCAAATCATGGTCATGCCTTCACCCGCCAATTCGATCATCACGTCCAAAACCTCCTTGACCATTTCCGGGTCAAGGGCGCTGGTCGGTTCGTCGAACAACATGATCGACGGCTTCATGGCCAAGGCGCGGGCGATGGCCACACGCTGTTGCTGGCCGCCCGACAACTGACCGGGAAATTTTTTCGCCTGATCGGGAATGCGCACGCGCTGAAGCAATTGCATGGCCAGATCCTCGGCCTCGGCCTTGGGCACATGCTTGACCCACAAGGGGGCCAAGGTCAGATTTTCCAACACCGTCAAATGCGGAAACAGATTAAAGCTTTGAAAGACCATGCCGACATCCTTGCGGATGGCTTCGATGGCTTTCAGATCATCGGCCAGTTCGATGCCGTTGACGATGATACGGCCGCCCTGGTGTTCCTCCAGCCGGTTGACGCAGCGGATCATGGTTGATTTGCCCGAGCCCGACGGCCCGCACACCACCACCTTTTCGCCTTTGCGCACGGACAAGGACACATCCTTGAGCACATGGAAGGCGCCATACCATTTCTGCACATCGATCAATTCGACTACGGGCGCGTCGTCGGTCATGCGGACTCCTATCGACGGGTGCCGGTGGCGAGCTCGCGCTCCAACCACTGGCTATAACGGGACATGCTGAAACAAAAGACCCAATAGACCAAGGCGGCGGCGATGTAACCCTCGACGAAAAAGGGGCGCCAGTCAGGATCGGCCAGGGATGCCTTGGTCGCCGCCAGCAGATCGTACAGACCGACGATGGTCACCAGCGAGGTGTCCTTGAAGCAGGAAATGAATTGATTGACGATGGGCGGAATCACCAGCCGCAATGCCTGCGGCAACACGATCAGCCGCATCTTGCGCCAATAAGGCAGGCCCAGGGCATCGGCCGCTTCCTCTTGGCCGCGCGGAATGGCCTGAAGCCCCCCGCGCACCGCCTCGGCCAGATACGCGGCCGTAAACAAGGTCATGCCGACCAAGGCGCGCAACAGCTTGTCGATGGTCACGCCTTCGGGCAGGAACAGCGGAAACATGACCGAGGCCATGAACAGCACGCTGACCAGCGGCACGCCGCGCACCAATTCGATATAGCCGGTGCAGACGGCGCGGATGGCCGGCAGGTTGGAACGCCGCCCCAAGGCCAGAACGATAGAGAGCGGAAAGGCCAGCACGATCCCCAGCAGGGCCAAGCCCAGGGTCAAGGGCAGACCGCCCCATTGCGGCGTTTCCACATAGCGCAGGCCAAGAATACCGCCCCACATCAACCACGCCACCACCAACACCACGCCCAGCCAGGCATAAGCCAGGGCTGGCACCCAAAAGCGGCGCAGCGCACTGGTCGCCAGCATGGCGATGACCAGGGCGGTGGCCAAGGCCGGGCGCCAATGCTGGTCATAGGGATAAACGCCGAACAGCATCAGCCGGTTCTTTTCCCCCATCAGCGCCCAACAGGCGCCGGTGCCGTCGCGGCAAGCGGCGGCGGTGCCGTCGGCGGAAAACCATGTGGCGTTAAACACCCCCCATGACAGCAAGGGCGGCACCACCTCCCACAGCAGCAACACGGCCAGCAAGGTCATGATGGCGTTGGGCACGCTGTCGAACAGATTGCTTTTGGCCCAGTTCAGCGGCTTCCACACCACCGCCGAAGGCGCGGCCAGCACCGCCGAGGACGGTTCCTCGACATCGGCGGCGGCGGTGGCGTTGTGGATATCGTCTTGCGGTCTGATCATCGGCTCACCAATGCCACCTTGGTGTTGTACCAGTTCATCAACAACGACAGCGCCAACGAGATGACCAGGAACACGCCCATGGTCACGGCAACGCCTTCCACCGCCTGTCCGGTCTGGTTGATGGCGGTATTGGCGACGCTGACCAGATCGGGATAGCCGATGGCCACCGCCAGGGATGAATTCTTCAGCAGATTGAGATACTGGCTGGTCAGGGGCGGCACGATCACCCGCAACGCCTGCGGCAGCACCACCAGACGCAGGGTCTTGGCCCGCGACAGGCCCAAGGACAGCGCCGCCTCGGTTTGGCCGTGCGGCACGGCGAGAATGCCCGAGCGCACGATCTCGGCGATAAAGCTGGCGGTATAGACGGTCAGGCCGGCCAGCAAAGCGGCGAATTCCGGCGACAGATCGACACCACCTTGGAAATTGAAGCCGCGCAGTTCCGGCACGCTCCATACCAGCGGCGCGCCAAACAAGGCGAAAGCCACAAGCGGCAAGCCAATCACCCCGGCAAGCCCGCTGAGAATCCAGGGAAACGGCCGCCCGGTGCGGTACAGCCGGTTAATGGCCCACCGGCGCAAAAAGACCATGCCGATCACGGCGATGACCAGCATGGCCACGACCGAACCATAGGATGAATGCCATTCCGGCACCGGCATCTTCAGGCCGCGATTGGACAAGAAGACACCTAAACCGACATCAATGGCCTGACGCGGCACCGGCAACGAGGTGACCAAGCCGTACCAGACGAACAATTGCAGCAGCAGCGGGACGTTGCGCACGCCCTCGACATAAAGGGTGGCCAAACGGGCGATCAGCCAGTTGCGCGACAGCCGGGAAATCCCGACCACCAGCCCGACCACCGAGGCCAGGGCGATGCCCAAAACCGCGACTTTCAGCGTATTGAAGACGCCGACCACCAAAGCCCGCAAATAGGTGTCGGCAGAGGAATAAGCGATCACCCCTTCGCCGATATCGAAACCGGCCTCCTGGCCCATGAAGCCGAAACCGGTGGCGATACCGCGCGCCGCCAGATTGGCCAGGGTGTTTTGCACCAGATACCAGCCCAGCGCCAACACCCCGGCAACCACCAGCACCTGATAGACGATGCCGCGGAAGCGAGCGCTGTAAACCAGCGCTCGCAGGGTTTTCGGCCGTGTCGTCCGCAGCCCGCCCATGGGGAACGACCCGTTCTTACTTGAACGGCGGCGCGTACATCAGACCGCCCTGATTATAAAGGGCGTTCTGGCCACGGGCGATCTTCAGCTTCGAGCCCATGCCGACATTGCGTTCAAAGCTTTCACCGTAATTGCCGACCTGCTTGATAATGGTCTTGGCCCAAGCCTCATCCAGGCCCAAGGCCTTGCCGTTGCCGGCGGTCACGCCCAACAGGCGCTTGACCTCGGGATCGGCGGAGGTTGCGGCCATCTGATCGACATTGGCCATGCTGACGCCCTTTTCCTCGGCCGCGATCATGGCGAAGATGGACCACCGCACAACGTCGAGCCATTGGTCGTCGCCATGACGCACGGCGGGAGCCAGCGGCTCTTTCGAGACGAGTTCCGGCAAGATGGTGTAATCGGCCGGATTGGGGGCTTCGTTGGCCCGCACCGCGGCCAATTGCGACGCATCCGAGCTGAACGAGTCACAGCGGCCCGAGAAAAAGGCCGAGGTCAGTTCTTCGTTCTTTTCGATCACCACCGGCTTGAAGGTCATCTTGTTGGCGCGGAACCAATCGGCAAGATTTTGTTCGGTGGTGGTGCCCGGCAACACGCAGATGGTGGCGCCGTTCAGTTCCTTGGCCGATTTGACCCCCAGCTTGGTGGGAACCATGAAGCCCTGGCCGTCGTAATAATTGGTGACGGTAAAGTTCAGGCCGTTGGCGGTGTCGCGCGACAGCGTATGCGTGGTGTTGCGGGCCAGCATGTCGATTTCGCCCGATTGCAGGGCCGGCAGGCGTTGCTGCGCCGACAGCGGCGTGTACTTCACCTTGGTGGAATCACCGAAAACGGCGGCGGCGACGGCGCGGCAGACATCGACGTCAAGACCGCTCCAATTGCCTTTTTCGTCGGGGGCGGAGAAACCATAAAGGCCCAGATTAACGCCGCATTGGACGAAACCCTTGGCCTTGACCGCATCCAATGTCGATCCGGCAAAAGCCGGGCTCGAGCCTACGATTACGGCAGCGATCGTGGCGAGTGTCTTCAACGCTTTCATCGGTTCTCCCCCATATGACTGTTGGAATGATCAGGCTATGCTGGAAATCGGCCGAGGTCTAGCTGGTATCACCAGGGCAAAACAACTTTTGCCATATCTGGGAAGCTATTCCCCCCATTTCCAGAGTCATTTCAGCATTTGATCGACGTCACGGAATTGACTTGGCGATCCGGCCATCGTTATGGTCCACCAACACCTGAACAAGGTATGCAATCCGCATCATGGCAATGCACCGCCGGGGATTTCTAAAGTTGTTTCGCACCGACGGCTCGACCGTGCGGGCGTTGCTGCTTGCCCTGGCCGTGCAAATCCTGCTGCCGTTGCTCGGCGTGCTGCCGGCCCAGGCCGCCCCCTCCGCCGATACCATGGTCATCTGCACCGCCCATGGCATGGTCACCTTGGTCGCTGACGGCCAGGGCGGCTGGGAACAAACGCAACAATCCGCCGAAACCGGCATTTCCTGCTCCTTCTGCCTGCCCCTGCTGGCGGTGGCGACGGCGCCCTCGGTCGCCCCCGGCATACTGTTGCCGGTTGTCACCACCCTTGCGTCGCCACGCTATCGCGACGAAGCCGCCCCACGTCCGGTCCTTACCCTGTCGGCGCGGCCTCGCGGCCCGCCAATCCTGGTCTAGCCCCCTTTCCTTTCCTTTTTTTTCGGCTAGACGAGGTTTTCTTTCATGTCCTCCGCATCCTTGCGGCGGCGCGTCTGCGCATCCGCCATCACTTTCGTTGCCCTTATTCCGCCGGCCTTGGCCGAAGACGACCCCACCGTGCTGGACGAAATCAGCGTCACCGCCACCCGCAGCGAACGGGCCACCAAGGACGTCCCGCAATCCATCAGCGTCATCGGTTCCGAACGGATCGAAGCCGAGCGCATGTTCAACATCAAGGACGCGCTGTCGGGCACGGCGGGGGTGCAGGTCGACAGCAAGAACGGCGGCTCGGACGTGCGCCTGTCCATTCGCGGCGCCGGCATCAAGGCGGCCTATGGCGTGCGCGAGATCATGGTCTTGCGCGACGGCGTGCCGATGAGCGACCCCGACAGCTTTACCCGTTTCGATTTTATCGACACCCAAGACATCGACCGCATCGAGGTGGCCAAGGGGCCTGGGTCAATTTTCTCCACCGGTTCGGCCGGCGGAACGATCCAGATCTTGTCGAAATCGGTCTTCGACCAAACCGCCAATCGCGCCCGCATCGGCCTGGGCACGCAAGGGGCGCAGAATCTGCACATGCGCTGGGGCGGCATGATTGACGACACTCAGGCGGTAGCGGTAACCGCTTCGCGCCGGGTGCTGGAGAATGGCTGGCGCCATTGGAACAATTTCGAGACCAATCAGGCTGGGTTCAAATACGGCCGGATCATGCCCTCGGGCGGGACGTGGGATTCGGAAATCAGCTTTTCCAACAGCTTCACCCAATTGCCCGGCACCATGAACACCTCGCAGTTCAATGAATACCGGACGACCGGACGGCAAAACGACAATTCCGACGCATTCAAGAATTCCGGCCGCGATGCCTGGACGCTGTTCGGCAACACCCGTTATGAACAAGATTTCGGCGATTTCACCTTTCGCCCACGCGTCTACGCCAATCACTGGGAGCATTATCACCCGGTAACCGGCGTCATCAACGTGTCCGAAGGCAATTACATCTTCGGCACCGATATCGAAGGCGAATACCGCCATAATCTGGCCGGCATGAATTCCACCTTGGTCGGCGGCGTTACCTTGCGCGCCGATCTGTCGCTGGATGCGCGCAAATACGCCTATCGCGATTACACCACCGCCGGCACCCGCATCAAATCCACCTTGTCCGACCGTCAGGGCGGCCTGCTTGAAACCCAGGACACCAAGAACTATCTGGCCGGCGTCTTCGCCCAGGAAACCCTTACCCCCACCGATCGTCTGTCCGTCGATCTGGGCGGCCGCGTCGATCGCAGCATGTTCGAGATCGATACCGATAAACGCGGCGAATACAATTACGCCACCGGCAATTACACCTGGGGCGCCAGCCAGTCACAGGCGACGCCGTCCTTTACCCTGGTATCGCCCAAGATCGGCGCCAGCTACAAATTAACCCCGACGCTGACCGCCTATGCCTCGCTGGCCCAGGGCGATCAGATACCGTCATCGTCGGAACTGACCAGCAACCCTGGCCTGACCACGGCCCAGTCCCGCAATTATGAAATTGGCCTTAAGCATCGTTCGAACCAATGGCAGTTCGACGCGGCGCTGTACTACAACCCGGTCAAGGACGACATCGTCCAGGTCTATGAAAACGGCCAATCGGTTTATCAGAATGCCGGCCAGACCGAGAAAAAGGGCTTTGACGGCACCTTGACCTACCGCCCGTTGCCGGGCCTGAGCATCGGCGGCAGCTACACCTATAGCGACTATACCTATGACCGCTTCGCCGAAATCACCGGCAGCGGCGCCGCCAAGACCACCACCAGCCGCGCCGGCAACCGGGTGCCGCTGATCCCCATGCACCAATATTCGCTGTTCGCCCAATATCGCCACGACAGCGGCCTGAACGCGCGGATCCAGACCATCAGCTGGGGCGAATACTGGATGGACAACGCCAACACCGAGAAATACGGCGGCTATTCCTTTGTCACCAACGTCTCGTTGGGCTGGGACATCACGCCGGAACACGCCATCGCCCTGAACATCGACAACGTGTTCGACCAGCATTACGCCACCGAAGCAAAAAAGGACACCAACGGCAGCAAGACCTTTGGCGGAGCGGCGCCGCGCAGCTTCCTTGCCACTTACACCTTGAAATTCTAAGACGGAGGTCATCCATGCGCATTTTCCTGATGGCCGCCATCGCCGTGGCGACGGCGTCTCCCGCCCTGGCTCAACATGACCACGCCAGCCCCTCTGCCCAAGCCGCCGCCCAAGGATGGACCGCGACCCCGATCGTGACGGCGCGGCCGGCCGGACGGCTGGAAGCGGTGGCGACGCCGCTGAACATGACCGCCGACGCGGTGCGCGTCGTGCCGCCGCAAGGCCCGACCCGGTCGCTGAGTCTGAATGACGGCAAGGCCCGGATCACCCCTGAAATCGGAAACTACCATCTGGTGCTGGCCTCCAGCGACCACGATGGCAGCTTCATCACGGCCGCCACGGCCATCTATTTCAGCAATCCCGGCCCCGGCCCCGGCGATCTGTTGGCGGCAGCGCGCCCCGGCTTGCTTTTGCTGCCGGAACGCTTGCCGCGCGAACATTCCAGCTATCGGTCGGGGGAAAGCGTGCGCTTCCGCCTGATGGCCGATGGCCAGCCCCTGCCGGGGGCGGTGGTAAACCTGGAAACGGCCAATGGCACCCACCAGCGCCTGTACAGTGATCTTGACGGTTGGGTTTTGGTGACATTTCCCGCCGATTTCCCACCCATCGACCAACGCCCGCCACAAGTCCATGGCCGCCCCAACGGCAGCGCCTTCGCCCTGTCGGCACGGCTCGGCAGCGGGGCCATCCCGCGTCTGGCCAGCTTTGCCTACACCTATGGTCCCGACCAATTGGACGGAACCTCGCCCTGGGCTGGCTTCGCCCTGGCCGTGCTCGGCATGGTTTTAGCCGCCCCCCTGGTCATCCGCCGCACCGGAGCCGCCAAATGAATGCCCTGACCCTGATGCGTCTGCGCCCCTGGGTGCAAGCCTTTAGCCTGATTGTGCTGGTCTATGGCGCCGGCGCCGTCGGCCATTATTCCGCCGACAAATTGTCGGGTGCGCTGCCCGCCTTGTCGTGCGCCTATGACCAGGAAAACGCCGCCTATTGCGTGCTGGTGCCGTTGCAGCACCAATTGCATCACCGGGTCGGAGAAGGCTTGGTGAAGCTGCACGGCATCACCATGACCTTGTTCCTGCCGTTGATGTTCACCGTGTTGTCGTTCCTGGCCTTTTTTGTTGTCCTCAACAAGGCGTTTTGCGGCTGGATCTGTCCGCTGGGAACGGTGCAAGAAGCCCTGCACCGGATCGGGCAACGCTTCGATTTGGCCTTCCGCCGGGTTCCGCCGGCATGGCGGCCCCGAGTTTCCTCGATAAAATGGATCGTGCTGGTTTTGGCCATCTTCGCCTTGCCGCTGATTTCCGGCATGGGCGTGTTGCCCCATTCGTTCCGTGATCCGTGGTGTCAGGTCTGCCCGTCGCGCATCGTCACGACTTTGGCCACCGGCGATGTCAACCAATTGGCCTTGCCGTTGGCCGGCACCTGGAGCGAGATCATCTTCGTCGTTCTGCGTGATCTCGGCTTCGGCTTCGGCGCCGTCTTCGCCCTGTCGTTCCGCCAACCGTTCTGCCGGGTCTGCCCCATGCTGGCCCTGCACGCCATGTTGCGGCGGTTCGCCCCGTTGCGGCTGGTCAAACGGGCCAGTGCGCGCTGTGACCGCTGCGGCCTGTGCGCCAAGGCCTGCCCCATGGATATCACCGCCATCCATACCGCCAGCGGCGCCACGGCCTTTGATGCCGATTGCACCTTGTGCGGCCGCTGCATCGCCTTTTGTCCCGAAGACGGCACCTTGTCGCTGCGCTTGGGACCGCTGCCGCTGGTAAAATCGTCGGCGGCGGCCTTTAACGCCATGACCCGGCGGGAAAGCCCCGAAGGCAAGCCCAAGCCCGTCGCCAAGGCAGGACGTTAGCCATGGATCTGGTGGCGCTGGGCGGAATCTTCGTGCTGGGGGTATCGGTGGGCCTGACCGCCTGCGCCGCCTCGTGCCTGCCCTTCATCGGCACTTGGGCGCTGGCACGCGGCAAGGGCGGCTGGGACGCGGCCGAGGATCTGGCCGCGTTTCTCGCCGGACGGTTGGCCGGCTATGGCTTGTTGGGGGGCATCGCCGGCTGGGCCGGCGAAAGCCTGGGTCGCATCCTGGCTGGGCCGTTGGGACATGGGGCCATCGGGCTGGCCGGAATCGCCGCCGGGCTGGCCCTGGTCTGGCGGCCCCGCCGCCCCACCGGCTGCGCCGTCAGCCGTGCACCATTGCCGCCGCTGCTGTTGGGGGCCGCTCTTAGCTTGACCCCCTGTGCACCGCTGGCATCGTTGCTGGCGGCGGCGGCATTGGCGGCACAACCGCTGCAAGGGGGGATCATGGGAATCGTATTCGGCTTGGGCGCGGCGGTAACACCGCTGGCGCTGGTGGTTCCGGTTCTTGGCCTGCTGGGCCGCAACCTGCGTCTTCAGGGCGGAGTGGAAAACTGGTTGCGCTGGTCCGGCGCCGGCGTGCTGGTCGCCCTGGGTCTGCGCCGTCTCAGCCTGTTGGTGGGGATATGATGATCGCCGGCCCCCGCCTGTGCGTGCGCGCCGATCCCGGTGGCCGCCGCCGCGGCCCCGTGGCGGCGGCGGTTCTGCATGGCGCCGCGGCCCTCGCCTTATTGGGAATCGCGCCGCCCTTGGCGCCCCAGCCGCCCCAGCCGCTGTTGATGGTGGAATTCGTCACCCTGCCCCCCCCAGCCCCAACACCGACGGCCCCAACACCGATCGCCGCCGCCCCGATCCAAAAGCCGCCGTCCAAGCCCGTGGCCACGATCCCGCGTCCGCCCCCCGCCCCCAAAACCATCGCGGCCAAGACAATTGCCGTGCAAAACACAACACCCGTGGCTGAAACCGAGGTAGAGACGAAAGCGGACAATAAGACGGTCGATCAAGGGGTTGAACCGGCAGCGGCGGCCCCCACGGCTGCCATTGCCGCCGCGACAGCCGGAAACGGAACCAAAAGCGGCGACGAAGCCGACAGCTTGCCGAATGCCCATGCCGCTTACCTCAACAACCCCAAACCGCCTTATCCGACATTGGCCCGACGGCGCGGTTTGGAAGGCGTGGTCATCTTGATGGTGCGTGTCGATGAATTAGGCCACGTCGCCACACTGAATGTTCAGCGGTCATCGGGACATTCGGTGCTGGATCAATCAGCTTTGGAGACGGTCAAGTCCTGGCGCTTCGTGCCGGCCAGACGGGCCGGGCATACGGTAGAAGCCGCCATCGAAATCCCCATCCGCTTTGCCCTGACCGGAACAAGCTGACATGCGGGGCAACAAACGACAAAGCCAAGGACGGGGCCGACAAAGCGGCCCCGTTTTCCTCACGCGGCCAAAGCGGCCTGATTTTGACGCAACAGCAATTCGACCACGGCCAATTGCCAGATGCGGCTGCCTTCCACCTTGGCGTCTTCGGCAATCTGCCGAAGCATTTCGATGGACAGATTGCGGATCCATTCTTCCAACATAATGCAACAACCTCCATGTTGTTGCGGCGCAGCATATCTGAAAATGCAGCGGTCTTACCACCGCAGCCAATGCATCGGAGGCATGTGTGGAATGCAAGAGATTGTGGTTTTCCGATAGCCGTGGCGGAACGGAGAATATGCGGAATTATGTAGCAAACGCCACCAAACCCAATTCGTTTTGGGAAACTGGGCGCTTAAGCTCGGCTCCAGACTGATATGGAGCGGATCGAGCGATGAGCCGGGCCAGCGTGGAAAGTGTGGTGAAAGTGCTTCTCCGGAAGCGGACAGTTCTCGCCAAAGCCGTTGCCCTGGCCGAGGCGGTCGTGGAGGTCAGGCGCCAGGAAGTGGCGCACCTCGATGCGACCATTCGACTTTTGACCACGGACACCCCTCCCGATAAGAAAAGGCCTGGGCGCCGGAGCGGCAGCCTTAGCCGCACCCTGGTCGGCATCCTCCGGTCAACCAGGCAGGCCCTGCCTATTCAGGCCATCGTCGAGAAATATCTCGCCGTCTCGGGCATGCCTGCCGACGATCGCTCAGCCCTCACCACCGCGATCCGGCGCTCCCTCATCAATCTGCGGAACCGGGGCGCCGTTACTACGGCGCCCGGCCCCAAGGGAGGTTACCTATGGCGCATCAACGCCGAGGTTTCCGAACTCGCCGCTGATACCCCCTGAACTCGGGATCTGGTCCGCAGTTGAGCGCCAAGTGCAGGATGAGCATCACCAATTCCAGCGCAGAAAGGCGGCGGTGATCCTCGCGAAAGGCCGCCTCCACAGCGTAGCGGTGCAGATGGTGGCCGGATATCCGGTGGTGCTGACCGCGCTCCAGTTTGCGAAGCCGAGAGAAGAAGCTTTCCGCCTGGTTGCTACAAGCAACCCCATCCGAATAAACCTCCTCGTGGTTGATGCGATAAATCTCGTGCGTGGCATGCAAATCGTTCCACGAGGGCGCTTCATCGCCATAGCCGATAGTGCCTGGGCGCATTCGGCGCGCCAGGAACGGCACTCCTCCAGCCTCTGTCGGAGCAACGGTCACAATTGTCCGTCCCGTCGGCTTTCGCTCCCTGCCCACGATCACGACCCTGCGCTTTGGGCTCTTGTTTCTGGCCTTCCGGCGGTCTCGCCGGTTTTTGCGCCAATTGGCCTTGCGGACGTGACCGCCGATATAACAGCCGTCGAATTCGACCTCCTCTCCTTCACCGCCAATTTGGCGGTCGGAGCACTCGACCAAGAAGCTGTGCCGAAGCTTGTGGAATAGGGCAAACGTTGTTCGGTGATTGACGTCCAGTTGCCGCGACAGTTGCGCTGCCGACGTTCCTTTCGCTGCGGTTGCCCACAAGGTGACGACCACCAACAACTGGCGCAGTGATAGCTTTCGGCCATGAAAGGCCGTCCGGCTGGTCAGGCTAAAATTTCGAGCGCACCACTTGCATTTGAAGCGTTTGCGGGCATCCGGACCAGTAGCCGGCATATTGCAGTCAGGGCAGATCGCCGCCCCTTGGGTCGAAGGCCATCGTGCTCGGCAGAAGAGAGCGAAGATGTCGGCATCCGACATTTGCATGATGTGAAGCAGGCCAAATCCGCGGCTGGCCGCAGATAGCAAGAAATGGATCGACATGAGTTTCCCCGTTTGCGCCCCGAAAGAGGGCGCAGCATGGTTGTGCTGGGCCGTGCGATCTGGCATGCTGCGAGGTGCGTATGCTCACGCATGCTCAGATTGTCGGTGTTGGCTTAGGCTGGCAGCGACATCCGCATCAAAGCCCCGCCGCGTCAACGGCGGGGTTTTTCGTTTCGATGGGGTCTCCGCGCCTCTATAAATGTCTCTGCGTGATAAGCGTGTCTACATGCACAGAACCTCCATGGAGTAGGTTCGGCAAATATCCGTGACGAACCACCCCGTTGGCAATCCGAAAATGGAAGGCGGGGGCGTGGTGTGAGAAGGTGTCGTGTGCGAACAACGCCGCCGTTCCATTTCTCCATTACATCATTTTCACGCGACCACATTTTCTCCACTGAGGGTGGTGACTACAAAATTCGCAGTTTTCTGCGGTATTTGCACCCAGTGGTGCGGAGCTGCAATGTTTTGTCTGCGCGAATTGCGGCCCCTTCTTCCCGTTTTCTCCTCACCGCGCCCTGACAGCGTTGCCGTGCTCCGCCGAGTTGGCAGCCAGAGGGTCTTTAGGGAATGAGCTTCGGCCCGGTCTTCAGCCACACTCGGCGATACCGCCCCCATTCCAGGGCAATGCCAATGGTGCAGCAGGGTGTCCTTCGAACCCAAGAACCCAAGGTAGCGGTCTGGACATCTGCTTCCCTCGCATGGAGACTGGCCGGATGAAGGGGAGGTGAAAATGCCAATGGATGAGCAATGCCAACCCAGGCGTACAGCCATGACGCGCGAAGTCTGGATGGCGATTTGCCAAGCGCATCCGAGCAATACCGCGGCCCTCGAAGGAGAGGCGTGTCTATGCGACGGCGCATGGCCTGACGCGATGTCGGCCACCGTCCATTGGCAAGCCTGGCGGACGCTAAACGCCACTCGGACAGACGCTCTGTCGCAACGCTTCGTCGTGGTTGCCGATCAAGCGTTGGCATTCCGCGCTACGCTGGCGCCAGAGCAGTACGTCTGGGCACCGGACGCCGCCGCACGCGTGCCCAAGCATTGGCGGAAGGCACACCCGGAGGTAGATGCGCTCGCGCGACGCCTTGAGGCGTCAGAAGCGCACATCGCTCCAGCATTTTCCTGAACAACGGCCAATAATAACCATGGTTTCGGCTCCGCCCGTGGTCTCGACGATTGATTTATCCAAGCCCCAAACTTGGCCCTTTTCGATTTGCGCTCATTTCGATCGGTTCGGCGATGTCTACCGTGCCTGGGACGCTGGCCAGGGGAGCGCGGCATCTTTTGACCTGGCCGTCAGCGACCTAGTCGACCGGATGCAGCCCTTTTCCCTGAGGGGCTGGCATTGTACCCGCCTGACCGAGGACGAAATGGCCGAAATTCTAGCCAACGGCATGCGTCTGCCAAACCAGCTCTTTTTGCACCAGCGGGTTGACCAGTTGGAAAGTGCCTGCCTGATATCGGCACAGACGGCCAAGCTTCTGAGGGAGTGCAACAGCGCTGCGGATTCCGGTCGGGCTGAAATGCTGTGGTTTTGCTTCTTCCGCCCCGGCAAGGCTGGTGAAGGTGGGATCGGGAGATTTTTCAAACATTGGGGCGGCGAGGCCCTGTATGTGCACCACGAAGGCAATCTTTCCACTTCACCCGAGCTGCGCCGGATCGGCACCCCTTGCATCGTTGAAGCAGAGGTTCCGATTTCGTTTCTTAGATCCCAGACCAGCCTCGCTCTGAAACTGATCGAGCGGAAGCTGTGCAGTATCGGCCGAGCTGCCCGACGCGGGGTCGATCACGAAGGCGCCATCAACGTGCCGCTGCCGGCGGAGAACATCCACCGTCTCATCACCTATCCACATTACGAGTTCCGGCGCATGACAGGGTGCGACAGGTGGCGCGAGCCAATCCTATTGGCTGACCGGGACGCCAACCCAATGCGACCACTTCGTCGCAGGCTTGCCTCGTCAGAAGCATAGGTCATCGCGTCGAGTATCGTGGGCAGCAGATCGGGAACCTCCGCTCCTACAGAAGGAGCCGGGATCGCGCGTCCGCAGCTATCGGTTCTCACTCAGCCGAAGCCGCGCACCTGGCCCCATCGTTTCGTCGGCATCGAGAAAGACGACGCCGGCAGCTTCCATGGCGACGCGCATGGCCAGGACGTTGTTGTAGGTCTGCGCCCCGCGCCGTTTCTCGAAGTTGCGGACGGTGCTTTCCCCTAGGTGCGCTTTCTCGGCAAGATCCCGTTGGGACCAGCCAAGCAACGCGCGCCCGGCAGCGGATTGTTCGATCGTCAATGGCCTATCAGTCATGCGGCATCTTAGACGGTGATAACGATTTTCGTCAATGGTGCTCGAGATGCGTTGACCGCGCACGAATAACGCTATACACTTCCAAATAACGAAAATCGTTATTTTTGAGGTGCTCGAATGCCCAGGCCGTCCGGCCAACACTTCCTTCTTTCCGCAAAGGCGCGCACGTTGTCGCTCGCCCAGGTGTTCGGACTGACCGACGCCGCTGCGGAGGAAGTGTTTCGCGGCATTCGCTGGGCCGATACGGAAGGCAATCCAGTATGTCCGCATTGCGGATGCCCGATCTGCTATGAATGTCGGCGTCCCAGCGGCGCCAGCCGGTGGCGCTGTAAGGCTTGCCGAAAGGACTTCTCCGTCACCTCCGGCACACTATTCGCTTCTCACAAGCTGCCGCTCCGCATCTACCTAGCGGCGATAGTGATCTTTGTGAACGAGGTGAAAGGAAAGTCCGCACTGGCCTTGGGGCGCGACCTGGGTGTCCAGTATAAGACGGCCTTCGTCCTGGCCCACAAGCTGCGCGAAGCCATGGCGATCGAGGCTCGTGAGAATCGCCTCGGTGGCGAGGGCACAGTAACCGAGATTGATGGCGCTTACTTCGGTGGCCATGTCCGACCGGAAAACCTTAAGAAGGATCGCAAGGATCTGCGGCGGACGGAGAACAGGTCTGGGAAGCGCCGCTGCGTCGTCGTCGTTCGTGAGCGCCAAGGCCGCAGCCTAGCCCGGAGCTTTGCCACCGAAGATGCCGCCACCGGCTTCATCCGTGCCCATGTCGCCAGAGGCGGCGTCATGCATGCCGACGAAGCAAGTTCTTGGAACCGGTTGCATGCGCATTACGACCTGCGTCGGGTCAACCACATTCACGGCTACAGTATCGACGGTGCCTGCACCAATCAGGCCGAAAGCTGGTTTTCCCGCCTGCGCCGAGCAGAGATCGGTATCCACCACCATATCAGCGGCGACTACCTCGATCGCTATGCCCAGGAAGCGGCCTTCCGTGAAGACAACCGTCGGCAGCCGAACGGCGAACTCTTCCGCTTGGTCACCAGCTTGGTCTGCGCCACCAAGCCCTCTATCGACTTCTGCGGCTATTGGCAGCGAGCTCAACTGGCCGGGAAAGGGGCGTAAAGATGCCTGAACCACTTCGCCACAACGGCTTCTTGTGCGTCACCGACATCAACGGTATCCGCCACGCCCTGAGGCTCAGTTCCATTTGTGGGCTGCGCGATGCCGATAGTGACCGCACCGAGGCGATCATCGTCGTCAATGGTGGCCGGGATGCGATCATTGTCGCACATGACCTCGATCAGCTATTTGGCGCGATCGCCAGTCCGCAGTGATTGCAATGGCGATCGGAGTTGTACGCCCCCCCCAAAAAATCCGAAGCAAGAAAGCCCGTCGAGTATCTTGACGAACGCACACAATGGATGATGATTAAAGTGATGGTGCAATCAATACACGGCCTCATTGCCGCCTACAGCACCAAAATATCTTTGATCTACTAGGTGAGAAATGCCTGATATAGAAGATAATGACAATATATTCGAAAGAATAATTAATAATATCATTCAATTTCATGCATACATTGAGCCCGCGCTAAGGATGGCGACGATGGCGTGGGCATTTTCCCTGACAAGCATACTCTACATTATTATCATAGCATTCTACTGCAATGATCGGGAAATACCATTTTTTGATTTCGCCGCCACGACAGGGGTATACATATGGATTGTCGGCGCCTTGGTCGTGTTCTTTTCCGCGATCCTATCAGTGTACAGTCTTGCCCCGGTCTTTATGAAAGTCGCAATTCTTAAACGCGTACAGATTAGCAATGCGACTGCAATAGGGTTAACGTTGGCCCCTGCTGTTATCGCCATCAGCATTATATTCATGAGAACGCTGTTTCTGAAAGACAGGGAGTTCATATTTGCTGCTACAATCATTGTAGCAACATCAATATTTACCTGTATTGTCTGCTTCTATCGCTATCTAACAGCTCCACTAGTTGAAGGTGCGACGAGTCGGGCTGGAGATGCAGTGCTTGCGGCAAACCTATTTGTAGTCCCTGTATTTATGCTGGTATCGAAGCTATCTCTGATGGGAATCCACCACCTGGAATCATCAGAGGGTTTACAGAACATCGATTTTTCCAGTTATGCATGGATAATATATGCCGCCTCTTTTCTCGTTATTCCCATTATAGTTGTTGTATTTTTCAATGCCGCACCGGGATTAAAGACGCGGAAAGGCATTTTTTTATTCGGTGCGCTCGCCATTGTAGCTCCGCTCATGCTAGCTCCATTTGCTATATTTGATAGAGTCCTGACCTTCTTGAGTGTCGGTGGCGATGTGCCTTTCGCATTTTCTCTTCAAAAGGGGGAGAATGTGTGGGGGCAGCAAGAAGTGCGTGGCTATATGCGATTTATAACCACTGACAACGTCCATATCTCTTGCGGGAAGGGAACCCCTGTGGCGACCCTAAATTTGCGCCATGTAACGGGTATTCGGCGGATATTGGATGGTGAGGATGTCAACTGTAGTGCGATCTACCCGGCTGGGCAAAAGAACAGAGCGGACGCTCAGTCTCCGTAAATATAGCGTTTTCTGCTTGCTCGTCAGGGCACAGACCTTTGGCCGCAACTTATCCCGGCGCGATATCCTCACCCATTATGACGATCTTACTACCTGTTGCTGAACTGTCGGGGCCTCGTCACTAGCGCAGTCTCGAATCCGTTAGCTGCACTGTTACGCTTCAAATCGCACGAACGAAACGAAGCGAGGCAGCAGTATTCATGCCCCGCCGCCACATGCGGTTAGACCACATAGTTCCTTCCATCACGTTGTAGCCAGGCTGAATTTCCAATCTGGCGGCCCCATGAAACATGGGGGCGTCGCTAACGACATCAGTCTCGTTCCTCTGGCTGAACATGTAGCTCATCGCGGGGCGCGCATTCTCGCCCCCTCTGATCGGTTCCACGAGGAAGGTGTCTGAGTCCTTGATGGGAGTGTCCTGATTGGGGTTCCAAAGATGAATGTGGATGTGCCCCCAAGTCTGAGTTATTCGTGCACGCATCTTTAGCGGAGTGAGGGAAGGCAGTTCTTCGCCGTCGCAAACCCGAAAATCAATCGATGGCTCCTTCCCGCAAGCAGATTTCAACAGCCTCTCGATGCGCGGCCAATTGCTGCAAATCTCCACTTCCCATTCGCCATTCAGATCCGGAAAGACCCAATCATTCATTTTTGGGAATGCTTTCCAGAATAAGCGCCAGATTGGGGTGACAAAGAAGATCGCGATGACAACCTGGACCCAAAACACAACTTTTCCGAATGACGGCTCCACACCGATTTCGGGAAGATATTCGTCCAGCAAACCGAATGCGAAATTCGTCGCGAGCACGACATAGCTGATCGCCGTGATCCAAAATTTAGGCCCAAAAATCCGATACATTCGTCACCATCGATGCATGAGCTTCTTGGCGCCGCGTTCCAGCTGATATGCGGACACGGCTCCTATCTTCTAGCGCGGGGCGCGATTCGCATTCAATGTTTTTACGTCAATCCGGCTTGCGGCTGGAAAATAAGCCACTATATCGTCAGGACATGCCCAATATGTGGTAGAACCCCATGACTTGGAGGGTCGCTTTCCTATGGCCGCATCCGTAAACGCCCACTCTTTGTTCGCGGGTCGAGATCCGGCCGCGTTCCTGAAAGCCATCACCCCCTCTGATGCCCAGCGTAGGCAGTTGTTAGAGGCGCGTAAAACCATCCGCGCCCACCTCAAGGCCGGTTTCCATATGCTGAGCCAGGATGTGACCACCCAGCAACAATTGGGATTGATCGACCGGCAGACCATGAAGCCGTTGCGGCTCAGCCCCAAATTCGCCTCTCAGGGCTCGTTCGTCTACGGCACCTTGAACAATCCCGCGCATCAGCCGCCGCAGGAGATGGATCTCGACGACGGCATGTATTTGCCGTTAGAGGTTATTGACAAGGTACCGCCAAAGGTTGCCAGCAACCTGCTGTTCAAGGTGGTCGGTGACATTTTGGCGCATTTGTGCTCCCTGAATCCAGGCTGGGAAATGGAGCGTAAATCGACGTGTTGCCGTGTTTCCCTGCCATTTGGCGCCCACATTGACGTTCCGCTGTACGCCTATCCCGATGAGTACGAGGAGTACTTGGAAAAGGCGGCCGTCGCCTTTGCCGAGTCGTTTTTTGCCCAGGATTCTGTTATGCGCCAGAAACCATTGGAGAGCGACAAGGTCTGGCTTGCGCACAGGGACAACGGCTGGCAACAATCCGACCCTAAGAAGATCAAGGACTGGTTTGAAGAGAAGGTGGACCTGCACGGCGAGCAGTTGCGTCGGGTTTGTCGTTATCTGAAGGTTTGGCGCGATCAGCACTTCCCGACTGGTGGTGTGCCCTCGATTGCCCTGATGGCCCATACTGTTGCCATCTTCGATACCACTTGGATGGATCCTGATCGGGACGACCTCGCATTGTTGCGCGTGGCTGAGCAATTGCCGGGCTTACTGACGGAGAAGGTCGCCAATCCCACCATCGACGTGCCCGAAGGTGATCCGAGCAAGTATCTGGATGGAGGTCTGGAGCCCAAGGATCGGCGTGATGTCGTCCAAAAGGCCTGGGATCTGAAGCAATTTCTTTCCGAAGCGCTTGAGGACCATTGCCAGCGCCAACGGGCGCTGAAGAACCTTCGGCATGCGTTCGGCCCACGTATGCCTGATCGCCCCGACCTCCTCCACGTAGATGCGGCTGAAGCCGTGGTTACCAGCGTGGAGCCACGTGTTCTGGCACCGGCAATCATCCCCAACCACTCGCATTCCGCCTGATGGCCGATTGGCATCGAGAGGTCCATCGGGCGCTCGTCGAGGCCGGATATAAACCGGTCTCGCATGCCAAGGCTCGGCTCGCGTACCAGGGGGCTATGCGCGCGGGCTCATTTGACGTCCCGATTCTCCTGCAACTTGACGAAGATATGGTCCGACGACCATCAATCACGTTGCTGGACCGGCCTGGGGTTCTCTCAAATCCGCTGCCACATATCGATCCCGACAACGGCCTATGCTACCTAGACCCACAACTTTCAAGGATGGACCCGCTCAATCCGATGGGTATGGTGGGGGCCTGCCTGAACAAGGCGCAGGCGCTGTTGGAAAAGCTCGTCTCCGGGCAAAACGACGCGGAGGCAGAACGCGAGTTTCCATTGCTTTGGGACCCGGACTACCCAGCATTCAGCACACTCCCGCAGGGATTTTCCGGAGCGGCGACACTCTTTAATTTTGAGGGAAAAAACACCATTAGTGTGCTTGTGGCCTCAGAGGACCAAGCGCAGGATTATGGGCGGGCTTGGCCAGCTGGCGGGGTAGAAATAAAATCAATTTGGCCTGC
This sequence comes from Magnetospirillum sulfuroxidans, assembly GCF_018224925.1. Classification (GTDB taxonomy): domain Bacteria; phylum Pseudomonadota; class Alphaproteobacteria; order Rhodospirillales; family Magnetospirillaceae; genus Magnetospirillum; species Magnetospirillum sulfuroxidans. Next base: position 106,583 of record NZ_JAGTUF010000002.1, read on the forward strand.
TTATGTATTGAACTGGCGCCATCCGGTAAAACCGACCCAACCTTGGCCGGTCAAGACAGTCCAGAATTTTTTGGATTTTCTAGCATGGATCTCTCCTGTTATTGCCGCAGAGGCAAGAAAACACATTGATCTCCGAAACGGTCATAAGTTTTTGTTAGTCTTGGATGCGCCAAACGCGTGTGTCGGGGGCTTTTTTGAGGTGCCAAAACAATATCGGCGCCCAGAGTTCAAGACGCGGCAACAAGCGCTTCTACACGCATTCGATCGAGAAGATTGGCCCCTGAAGAGAATGACGTTTCAAAAGCTCGACCAGGACCACCTCGTCCGACGAAATCTCGGGGAAAACGGCCTCGCCGGCAAGAAGGTGATGCTAATCGGTTGCGGCACGATCGGCGGCTTTCTCGCCGAAATGCTGCTCAAAATCGGCGCCGGAATTGATGGGGGGCGATTGACGCTGGTGGACAGCGACGTGCTCATGCCGGGAAACTTGGGGCGCCATATCCTTGGTCTGCGTTACCTCATGCAAAATAAGGCTGCTGCATGTAAGGAATATCTCGGCCAACCACTCGGACCGGCCCTGGTGGATGTCTGGACCGAGGATGTGCGAAATCTTCGCAAGGATATGTGGCGCTACGACCTAATCATCGAGGCAACCGGTGATGAAGCTATTTCAGAATGGCTGAATGCCTGGAGACTGTCGCAGTTGCCATCATCCAGTAAGTTCCCGCCAATTCTCCATAGTTGGATTGAAGGGCCAGGAGCGGCTGGCGTCGCATTTCTGAACGCTTGGCCAGAAACCGGATGTTACCGGTGCCTCAAGACGCCAGATGGCACGCCTCGCTTTCAGGTTCTTTTCAAGGCGGCCCCCGATGCGGGCGTGGTTGTAGCCTCGTGCGCAGAAGCTTCCTACGTTCGATATCCTGTTTCAGCATCAACACAGGCGGCGGCTCTAGCGCTTCAAAGCGTTATCGATTGGCTGCGGGACGGAACCAGACGGCCATTCAGACATAATCAAATTGATTCGGATTTCGCTCGTGCCAGCGGATCCCATAACGTCGCCCACCAGAAAGGCTGTCGCGCATGCTCGAATCAATCCACGCCCCAACAGGCGACGAGCGCGGCCTAATTCTTCTGCGGCCCCGTGTGTTCCAACTCATGATGGCCTTTCGCCAGACCGGACCTGTGGCTACTGAAGCAGGGGGGGTGCTGATTGGCAGCTTGCGCGGGCCTCATATCGAGGTCATTGACTGTACCCAACCCATGCAAAACGACCTAAGGCGCAGCCATGCGTTCGACCGTCGAGATGCGGGGCACGTGGCCGCGATACACGCGGCTATGAAGGGCAGTGCAGGAACCATTGGATACGTTGGAGAGTGGCACACACATCCTGAACCCGTGCCGTCCCCTTCGGGGCAGGATAGCGCAAATTGGCGCAATCTCGTCCGTCAGACGAAACATTCATTGGCTTTCGTGATCTTGGGAACGGATGGGCTGTTCATGAATTCACTGGACGAACGCGGCAAAGGTTCTGCCGGCTGGAAGTTGTGCTTTCCCGAGAGCTGCAATGAGGTGCTACGCAAAAATCCGACAATTAACCTCACCCCCTAAGCCCACCCCATGTGATCATCCTCCCGTTTTTTTTGCTCACGAGCACCGCTCAAGCGGCACCGTCATTTTCTGGTTCATCATCGAGGATTAGGCGCCATTTAACGTTCCGGGCGTGCCCGATCTTTTCCACCGCTCCAATTTTGCGAAGATCGTGGAGGGAAACCAGGATGCGCTTAACGAAATCCAATCGCTGCCGGCGATCTGCCTTAGGGTCCAGCCCCTTGTCCAGCATCGCCCGCTCCGCGATGTCATTGGCACAGACGATCTCCCTTTCGCGGAGCATGTCGTAGCAGCGCCTCGTGATCTCGTTCCGGCCGAAATAGGTTGATCGTTTTGGTATTCGACCCTTGGTCGGAATGTCTTCGGGTAACAGGCCGAACAGTCGCAGTACGGCATCGACGTGGAATAGATCCGCCTGAAGGCGATCCAGTTCCTGCTGGAGGTCTATGATCCGGCCAGCGATTGCCGACCGCTTGTCGCGTAGGCTGGAGAGAGTGGTGGTGTCGCTCATGTCCCCGAATCTACGGGAAACCGGCTCCGCCCGTCATTTTCCGGGTGGTGGCGTTTGCTACATAATTCCGAAAATATGGCGCGCCCTGTTGGATTCGAACCAACGACCTGCCGCTTAGAAGGCGGCTGCTCTATCCAACTGAGCTAAGGGCGCGCAATTGATTCGGGCCGGCATGTCAACGGGGTGACCGACGGCATACATTTCGCGCGGATGTCGGGGAAACACCAAGGATCAAGCCCGGCAAAGCCCCGCCGACGGCGAAATCGTGTGCCGGCGAGGGTTAGAAGCGGCCGAATTCCAGCTTATCAAAGCGGAAATTGTCGGAATAGTTCTTGGCCGGCACCGGCTTTTTCGTCGCTTCCTCGAATACCTGGAAATCCAGGCCCTTGCGCTTGGCATAGGCCACGGCTTCATCCTTGCTGGCGAACTTGATGCGCACCTGCTGGGTCATGTCATCCGAACCCAGCCAGCCCATCAGCGGATCGGCCGCCTTTGGCGACGCCGGTTCGTATTCCAGCACCCAAGCCTTGGTATTGCCCTTGCCCGATTGCATGGCGGTCTTGGCCGGACGATAGATGCGAACCTGCATGGACACTCTCCTTGGGATAGTCTTGGAATCCAACCCTTTTGGTCGGGGAGACAAGATTCGAACTTGCGACCCTGGCGTCCCAAACGCCATGCTCTACCAGGCTGAGCTACTCCCCGAGTGGGCTGTTTCTAAGGCGTTTTGCCGCTTAAGGCAAGCCTCGCTTCATCATCCATTCGGCTGAATCAACGGTTGCCAGCGCAGTCTCTGAGCATGATCGCACACCAATTGAATAATGGCCTGCTCCAACGCCAAGCCAGCCGGCGACAACGGCTTTTCCGTCGGTCGGGCCAAGGCCATCCGCCGCGTCGCCAACGGCGTGTCGATTTCGGCCACCGTCAATTCGCCCCGCTGAACCATGGATTCGACCGAGGCATAAGGCAAGACCGTGTAAACCCGTCCCAGCCGAACTGCCTCGATCAACGCCGGCAGAGCGTCGATTTCGATCACCGGATCAATCGCACACTGACTGGTCAAAGCCAAAGAATCAATCATCAGCCGCAACCGGTGCGGCCGCGCCGGCAGCACCAGCGGCACTTGCGCCAGCCTTTGCGGCGAAACCCGAGTCCCTGGGGCGAAACATCCTGCCGGGCCGACCAACATGGTCGCCTCTTCCAGCAATGGCGTCACTACCAGATGACCCATGGACGACATCTCGTACAAGATCGCCATATCCAGCCGCCCTGCTAAAATCCATTCATGGATCGAGGCGCTAAAGCCTTCGACCAGATGCAGCCGGACCTTGGGAAAACGTTCTTGGAACCCCAGCCCCAACAAGGGCAGCAAGCTGATGCCCAAGGATGGCGGAACCCCCAACGACAACGCCCCCGATGGCTGCCCCCCTTCGGCATGGACGGCTTCACGCAGGGCTTGGGCCGCCTGCAACAGCCGCCGGGCATGATCCGCCACGATCTCGCCGGCCGCATTGGCCACCACTCCCCGTCCCGTCCGCACCAAAAGCGGCACACCCAAATCCTCTTCCAGCATCTTAATCTGACGCGACAATGCCGGCTGGGCGATGCGCAGCAGCGATGCCGCCTTGGAAAAGCTGCGTTGGTCGACGATGCAGATGAAGCTGCGAAGTTTATGCAGATCCACGATATACCTAAATGCGATATCTAATATGAGAACCATATCTTAGACGCATAGCAATCGACAAGCTAAGCTGGCCCAGGTTTGAATTGGCACGGCACGCAATAATATGAACGCAGCGTTGGACGGAATCCTGGTCATCGCCTTGGAACAGGCGGTGGCGGCACCTTTATGCACGTCGCGGCTGGCCGATGCTGGCGCCCGCGTCATCAAGATCGAACGGGCCGATGGCGATTTCGCCCGTGGCTACGACCACGTCGCCCATGGCGAAAGCGCCTATTTCGTCTGGATCAACCGTGGCAAGCAATCCCTGGTGCTGGATATCAAGCACGCCGAAGACGCCGCGTTGTTGGAGCGGATGTTAGGCCAGGCGGACGTGTTCATTCAAAACCTTGCCCCCGGCGCGGCGGAACGTGCCGGTTTTGGCTCGGCCGCACTCCGCCGCCGTCATCCGCGCCTGATCACCTGCGATATCAGCGGCTATGGCGAGGACGGTCCTTATCGCGACATGAAGGCCTATGACCTGCTGGTTCAAAGCGAGGTCGGTCTGGCCGCCATCACCGGTGCGCCCGAAGGGCCGGGACGCGTCGGCGTCTCGGTCGCGGACATCGCCTGCGGCCTATATGCCCATGCCGCCATCCTGCAAGCCCTGTTCGAACGCGAACGCAGCGGCCAAGGCAGCGCCATCGCCTTGTCGCTGTTCGATGCGGTCGCTGATTGGATGGCGGTTCCGTTGATGCATTACGATTACACCGGCACGGCGCCGCAACGGGTTGGGCTGAATCACCCCAGCATCGCCCCCTATGGCGCCTATGCCGCCGGCGACGGGCGGCAGGTGGTCTTGTCGATTCAGAACGAACGGGAATGGCAACGCTTTTGTGACGAGGTGCTGCGCCGCCCCGAAATGGCCACCGACCCGCGCTTTGTCTCCAATCCCCAACGGGTGGCCCATCGCCCCGCCTTGGACGCCATCATCACCGCCGTGTTTTTGCCGTTGACCCAGGCGCAGGTGATCGAACGCCTGACCACCGCCCGCATCGCCTTTGGCCGTCTTAACGGCGTCGACGATCTGTCGGTTCATCAACAATTGCGCCGCATCACCGTCGAAACGCCATCGGGACCAGTATCCACCGTGGCGCCGCCGATCCGTTGGCACGACCACGACCAACAGCCCGGACCGGTCCCAGGCTTGGGCCAACACAGCCGCTCTATCCGCGAAGAGTTCACGCCATGACCTTGGATCACCTCAAAACCTGGATCGGAACCCACGAGGAAGTCACCGACACGCTGTGCGCCGCGCCGCTGGCCGGGCTGGCGGCTTGCCTGGATCACGACACGCCGCCTTGGGCCGTCGGCACGGTACCGCCCTTGGGACATTGGCTATATTTCCTGCCCCGTGCCTTGCACCGCGACATCGCCGCCGACGGCCACCCCCATCGCGGCGGCTTTTTGCCGCCGGTACCGCTTCCCCGGCGCATGTGGGCAGGGGGCGATCTGTCGTTCCCGCAGCCGCTGCACGTCGGCGACACCGTCCGCCGCATCTCCCGCATCAAGGATGTCAGCCATAAATCTGGCCGCTCTGGCCCCATGGTCTTCGTTGCCGTCGAACATGAAGTGCACAGCGAAACCGGCATCGTCTTGCGCGAAATCCACGACATCGTCTATCGCCAGCCGGCCCAACCGGGCGATGCACCGCCGCCGCCGGTCGCGCCGCCAATGCCGGCGCGGTGGCAACGCGCCATCACCCCCGACGCGGTCCTGCTGTTCCGCTATTCGGCCTTGACCTTCAACGGTCACCGTATCCATTACGACCGCGATTATTGCCGCCAAAGGGAAGGCTATCCCGGATTGATCGTCCACGGCCCGCTTACCGCCACCTTGCTGGCCGATTTGTTCCTGCGCCACAATCCCGGCGCGCGGGTTACCGGTTTTCGCTTCCGCGCCAAGCGGCCATTATTCGACACTCACCCGTTCAGCCTATGCGGCGCCCCCATCGTCGGCGGAGCCGCCTTGTGGGCGCTTGACCACAGCGGCGCCGTCGCCATGAGCGCAGAACTGAAGGCCGCATGATCCCCCCCTTCACCCCGCGCTGGCGTTCGTTGCTGTTCGCCCCTGCCGACAACGCCAAGCTGTTGGCCAAGCTGCATGAAAGAGGGGCAGATGCCGTCATTTTAGATCTGGAAGACGCCATTCCCTGCGCAGGTAAAGCCGCCGCCCGCGCCGGCATCGCCGCCTGGATAGAGCGTCTTAACGGATACAACATCCCCGTGGTGGTGCGCATCAATGCCGGCTGGCTGGACCTTTACGCCGATTTGAACGCGGTCGTTCGCCCCGGTCTTACGGCCCTGATGCTGCCCCAGGTCAAGGATGATCTGCAAGTGCGCGCCGTCGATGCCATCCTTGACGCGATGGAGCAGCAGCGCGGGCTTGCCCGCCGGGGAATCGGCCTGATCGCCCTGATCGAATCGCCCGCCACCTTGCCCCATCTGCCGGTCATCGCCGCCCTGCCCCGGATCATCGGTCTAGCCTTGGGCAGCGAGGATTTTTCCCTGGCGTTGCGCGCCCCGCCCAGTCGCGCCTCCTTGACCTTGCCGTGTCAGATGATTGCCCTGGCTGCCGCCGGGCAGGGCCTGATGGCCCTAGGCCTGCCTGATACATTGGCCAATTTCCAGCACCTCGACATTTATGGCGCCAGCATCGCCCAGGCTCAAGCCATGGGCATGACCGGGGCGCTGTGCATTCATCCGGCTCAGGTCGCGCTGGTCAACCAAGCTTTCGCCGCCAGTCCCGAACAACGCCAATGGGCCGAGCGGGTTGTCACCGCCTGGACCGAGGCCGAGGCCGTCGGCAGCGCCGTCTGTTCGGTTGATGGCCAGATGGTTGATCGCCCCGTGGTCGAACGCGCCCGCGCCCTTTTGACCCAACCCCGCGGTTGACCCCCATGCTCACGCCCGAAACCTTCCCCGAAATTCGCGATTCCGTGCGCCGCTTGTGTGCAGGCTTCCCGGGCCGATATTGGCGTCAATTGGACGCCGAGCGCGCTTATCCGACCGCTTTCGTCAACGCCTTGACTCGCGCCGGCTTTTTGTCGGTGCTGATCCCCGAGGAATATGGCGGTTCTGGCTTGGGGTTGGCGGCGGCCGCCGCCATCTTGGAAGAAATGCACAAGATGGGCTGCAACGGCGCCGCCTGCCACGCCCAGATGTACACCATGGGCACAGTGCTGCGGCACGGCAGCCCCGGACAAAAGCAAAAACTTCTGCCCGGCATCGCCAATGGCTCCATCCGTCTTCAGGCATTTGGCGTCACCGAGCCGACCAGCGGTACCGACACCACCCGGATCAGCACCTTTGCCCGTCGGGTCGGCGACAAATACGTCGTCAATGGTCAGAAGGTCTTCATCTCGCGGGCGGAGCATTCCGATTGGATGGTGTTGCTGGTGCGCACCACCCCACGCGATCAGGTGGACAAGCCATCGCAGGGAATGAGTGTGTTGCTGGTTGATCTGCGTCAGGCGGTCGGCAAGGGGCTGACCATCACCCCGATCCGCACCATGCTGAACCACGCCACCACCGAAATCTTCCTTGATGACCTGGAAGTGCCGGTGGAAAACTTGGTGGGGGAAGAAGGCAAAGGCTTTTCCTATGTCCTTGACGGCATGAACGCCGAACGTCTGCTGATCGCCGCCGAATGCCTGGGCGACGCCCGCTTTTTCATCGACCGGGCCAGCGCCTACGCCAAAACCCGCGCAGTGTTCGGCCGCCCCATCGGTGCCAATCAAGGCGTCCAATTCCCCATCGCCCGCGCTTATGTGGAAAGCGAAGCGGCCGCCTTGATGGTGCAAAAGGCCATCGCCTTGTTCGATGCCGGCCAACCCTGCGGATCGCAAGCCAACATGGCCAAGCTGATGGCGTCGGAGGCATCGTGGCACGCCGCCGATACCTGCTTGCAGACCCATGGCGGTTTTGGCTTTGCCGAGGAATACGACATTGAACGCAAATTCCGTGAAACCCGGCTGTATCAGGTGGCCCCGATCTCCACCAACCTGATCCTGTCGCACGTCGCCACCCACGTTTTGGGGTTGCCGAAAAGCTTTTGAGCGTCGGGCCTTTGATCCCGCCTTAAATTGCAGCGGCCTTGGGCAAGGCGACATGGAAGGTCGCCCCCTGGCCCAATTCCGATTCGACCCAAACCCGGCCACGGTGGTGCTCGGCGATCTTGCGGACCGATGCCAAGCCGATGCCGGTCCCTTCGTATTGCTCCTGCGGCACCAGACGCTGGAAAATGGCAAACAGACGCGGATGATCTTTAGGGGCGATACCAATCCCGTTATCACGCACCGACAACACCCAAAAATCGCCGTCCTCGGCACAGCCGACACTGATTTCAGGGACGATTTCCGGGCGGCGGAACTTGATGGCATTGGCGATCAGATTGCTGAACAAACGTTCAAGTTCCGAACCGATCCCGGTCACCATCGGCAAGCCGGACGCCACCGTGACCACCGCCCCGGATTCGCCGATGGCGGCGGCCATATTGTCGATGGCCGTGCTCAGCACCGCCCCCAGGTCCACCGGCTCCATGTCGCGGCTGCGGCCGATGCGGGAATAATCCAGCAAATCGCAGATCATCCGATCCATGCGCCGGGCGCCATCGGTGGCAAAGTTGAAAAAGGTCTCTTCGTCCGTCCCCAGCTTATCGGCCAAACGCTTTTTGATCAGCGACATATAGCCGTTGATCATGCGCAGCGGCTGACGCAGATCATGCGACGCCACATAGGCGAAACGTTCCAATTCCGTATTCGATCGCTTCAATTCCGCCAGCAACGAACCGATTTCGGCTTCCGCCGAAAGCCGGGCGCGTATATCGCGGAAAATCACCACCGCGCCGCGCACCAGATCTTTTTCAATCAAGGGATTGACGCTGAATTCCACCGGCAAGGGCGAACCGTCCTTGCACCAAAATACGTCTTGGTCGCAATGACGGGCGATGCCGTCGGCCAGGGTCTGCCATATGGGGCATTCCGCCATGGGATGCGCCGTTCCATCGGTATGGGTGTGGTGCAGCACCTGATGCTGGGGCAATCCGATCAGTTCCTCCACATCCCAGCCGGTCATACGGCTGGCGGCGCGATTGAAAAAAATGGTCCGCCCCTCGGCATCGATACCGGTAATGCCCTCGCCCGCGCATTCCAAAATCAGCAGGTTCTGGTGGGCGAGACGCGCTGCCGCCGTCTCGGCCCGTCGGTGGTCGGTGACGTTGCGGCCAATGATGGCTTGGCCGCGCCGCGTTCCATCGGCATGAAACAACGGAATGCGCATGACCTGAAAGAATGCCGGCTCACCCTGTATCCCGGCGATCACCTCTTCGCGGGTGACGGGGGCGGCACTCTTCCACATCACCATGTCGCCGGCGACACCGGCCTGCAACCAGAGCCGTAAATGTGGGAAAGCCTGCATAATTTCGTCATCGGTCTTGCCGCGCACATCCAGCGCCGTCAATTGCAAAGAGCGAACGGCAGCGCCATTGGCGCCGCGCCAGCGCCCGCTTTCGTCCTTCAGGCAGATCAAATCCGGCAAAGCGTCCCACAGCGCCTGGCGATCCGACAATATATTGCGAAAGGCAACCACCGCCGCGCGCATGTCGTCCAGTTCGTCACCGTTTGCCCCCCCTTCATCAATTAACGGCACTTGCCCGGCGATCAGGCTGCGCAAATCGGCGCCAATGGTCCGTAACGGCCTCAGCAAACGGTGACGCAAAATGACCAGGGCAAGCCCCCCCAGCACCAAGGCCACCACCGTCAGTGCCAGACTGACGCCCATCAGCACAGTAGCTCGCCGCTGGATCCCCTTGACCTTCAGATCACAATGCGCCTGGGCGGCATCGAACAGCCGCATCACCCCATCAAGGACGGGAACGGCGACGCTGCTATAGGAACTGGCCGGCAGAACCATATGGTGTCCGGCTTGGGATCGGCCGATGATCTCGTCTTGCAAGGGATGTAAGCGTTCTTGCAAATCCACCTGGACCGCGTCCAAAGCGGCCCGCAAATGGGGCTGGTTGGCGGCGTCGATGTCACTGCGAATCGCTGCCAATATCGCATCGCTTTTCCCGCGTAACCGGGCCAGATCGTACAAGGCCGCCGCATTCAACACTGCCCCTTGGGCGGCGGCGGCGCCAATTCGGGTCGATTCTTCGCCCAGGGCGTCCCGCAGGCTAAGCGTCGCCAGCTTGACCCGAGTCAGCAGGCGAAAGGACGGATCGAAACGATTGCCCCGTAAAGCCTGCAAATGCAGTATCTGCTGCAATTTTCCCAGAAATTCCGTCGATTCGCGGTACCACAGCTCCCTGATGCGGCCGTCGCGCTGAGCCAGCGGTACGGCCAGCTGCGGATCGATGGTGGACCGTAACTCTTCGAGCGCACGCCAGCGTGCCGTCAGATCAGCCGCCATCTCGACCGCCAAACCCGGCATGGCCGCCGTCAGCTGTTCTTGCCCCGACCGCCGCAGACGGGCAATGAAATCAACGCTGACGTCATCTTGCGGCGACACGGCCGCCAAACGCAAATTGACCCGCCCACGTTCGAAAATAAGGTTCCGCCCCACCAACAGCAGATGGTCGACGGTTGCATTACTACCGATCAATTCCTGGGTAACCCGGTAGCGCTGGTACTGAGAGCCAAACTCCCGCAATGCCAACGCCCAGATGGCCAGAACCAAGCCTGCCACCAGCCAGAACACCACACGCATGGTCGATGACGCCAAAAACTGCGGCAAGCACGACCTCAAGAAATTCAGCACGACAGAACCCACCGCGAAACGACCGCACGATCAATACCAAAGAATTATAGCGGTGGCTTCACATCCTCTGTCCACCCACAAATGCATGCACCAGGAATGCGAGGGAGCGAATACAGCTCAGGGTAAATGCAGCCGGACCTCAAGGCCGCCCAGGGTGGAGCGGCCAAAATCAAGGCTGCCGCCATTGACGGCGACCAGATCCGCCACGATGGACAGCCCCAATCCCCAGCCTTCGGTCATTTCGTCCAGGCGCTTTCCCCGTCGCGAAGCGGCTTCGGCCTGCTCTGGGGTCAAGCCGGGGCCGTCATCGGCGACGGTCACAGTAATCCCGTCCGCCCCTGCCACGGCCCCCACGCGCACGTGACCTCGCGCCCATTTACAGGCGTTTTCCATCAGATTCCCCAGCATCTCGGCCAAATCCTCGGCATGACCGTGGAAACGGACATCATCGGCCACCTCGACCACCAATTGCAGATTGCGGTCGGCAAAGACCTTGTTCAAGGCATGGGCGATATCGGCGGCAATGGGGGCCACGGCAACCCGTTCGCCCACCACCCGGCCGGTCCCAGCCACCGCCGAAGCCCGCCCCAAATGATGTTCGATCAACCGACGCATGGAATCCACCTGGGCCGTCACCACCCGGCGGTTGGGTTGCGCCGACATTTCCGCCTGGATCACCGCCAACGGGGTTTTCAGCCCATGAGCCAAATTGCCCACATGGGTGCGCGCCCGTTCGATCAATTCGGCATCCTTGTCGAGAACGCCATTCATCACCGCCGCCAGCGGCGCCACCTCTTGCGGATAGCGTCCCGACAAGCGGGCGCGCTCTCCTTGGCGCACCGCTTCCAGATCCGTCATCATGCCGCGCAACGGCCGCAAGCCAAACCGGACCTGAATAAGCACCGCGACCGCCATGCCCAGACCCAACAATCCCAAGGCCGTGCCCAGCAACAGGTGGAACCGGCGCACGCCGGCCGAAACCTCGGCCAGATCGGCGGCGATCAGCACATGGACGATGCCGCCGTCATCGGCCATGTGGATATCGCGCTCGGCCACCAAAAGATGTTCGTCCTTGGGGCCGACGGCATGGCGCAACGCGACGTCGTCAGCCCCGCCATTGGTGGTCGGCAACACCTGATCCCACAAGGAACGTGAGCGCAAGACGTGACCGTCGGGGGACGACACCTGCCAGTACCACCCCGAATAGATCTGGTCAAAGCGGGGATCGCCCAACGGCCGGTCAGCCACCGTTACGCCCTCGGCGGTGATATCGGTGGCGGCGATGGTCGCCCGCACCATGGCGTCAAGCCGCTGACCGAATTCCCGCTCGACGCTGTCGCGAAAAGCCCAGGCCAGAACCCAGCCCCCCACCAACAGCAGAACCAGCAGCCAGATCAGCGCCGCCGCCACCAGACGGCCGGACAGACTGGGGGCCGGCCGGGTCATGGCGGCGGCGGCTCTGACAGCAGATAGCCTTGACCGCGCACGGTCTGGATCATTTCGGCGCCAATTTTCTTGCGCACCCGGCCGATCAAGACTTCCAACACATTCGAATCATTGTCGAAATTACGGTCATAGACGTGTTCCATCAATTCCGTGCGGCTGACCACCTTGCCCGGATGATGCATCAGATAAGACAGAATGCGAAATTCCTGCGCGGTCAATTGCACCGGCATGCCGTCAACACTGACCCGGCCGCCATTGGTATCCAGCCGCACCGGCCCACAGGCCAGTTCCGGCTGAGCATGGCCGGAAGCGCGGCGAATCAGCGCCCGCAAGCGATAGACCACCTCGTCCATCTCGAACGGCTTGGTCACATAATCATCGGCGCCGGCATTGAAGCCTTGCATCTTTTCCGCCCAGCGGCCGCGTGCGGTCAAGATCAGCACCGGCATGCCCCTTCCGGCGTCCCGCCACCGCTGCAACACGCTGATGCCGTCCAGCTTGGGCAAACCAAGATCCAACACCACCGCGTCATAGGTTTCATTATCCCCCAGATACCAGCCTTCTTCGCCGTCATAGGCGGTATCGACGGCGAATCCCGCCGCCTCCAACACCTGTTGCAAACGAAAGGTCAGCGCCGGTTCGTCTTCGATAACCAAAATTCTCATGGCCGGTCCCGCTGTCGAACCTTAAGAACCTCGCCGCTGGCGGCGTCATAGATCAGCTTCATCAGCCGCCCATCCTTGGTCAACAATTTGATCTCATAGATCAGCTTGCCGTGGTCGTCTTCCAGTTCAGCCTCGATCAATTGACCGGGATAGGCGGTCTCGGCCCGCGTCAGGATTTCACGCAGTGGCAGGATGCGTCCATCCTCGACGGCGCGGCGAGCCCGGTCATGGTCAGATTCCCCCGCCCAAGCGGTCGGGCAAGCCATGAAAAGGGCGATTATCGGTATGGCTTTCCAGTTCATGACCAAAAGCCTATCCCCCTTTGCCTGAACCGAGGATGAACAAGACCGCGCCCGTTGCGTCAGCTCGCGGGCGCGCCGTGATCAGGGCAAGCCAAAGATCGGATGGACCACACGATCGCCCGCCTTCAGCTTCAACCGCGAGGCGGTGCCGCCATTGAGTTCCAGCACCGCCTTGATCGGACCGGGGGACGCGATCGTGGCGGTGGAATGCGGCACCGTCCGTTCGGCGATTCCGGCAATCACGCCATCGGCCGTAATGAAAACCATGTCCAACGGAATGAGCGTGTTCTTCATCCACATGGAGATGGCGCGCGGCGCGCCGAAATCAAACAGCATGCCGGCATCGGCGGCCATCTTGGTCCGATACATCAAGCCTTGGGCCAGTTGATCGGCCGATGTCGCCACTTCGACGGTAAAGCCGTGCCGAGCCCCGTCAACGCTGATCACCTGCAAGGGAGTTTGTGGAAATTGCGCCTGCGCCCATGCCCCATCCATAGGTAGAGCAAGGACCAGCAACAACATCAGGCGGAGGATTGTGCGTGCCATGGGAAGCCTTCTTGTGAACCGCACCAATGGTGCCGCCGAACAGGTGCGAAGGCTAGGGGTATTTAGGTAAAATTTTACCGGGTTTTACAGGTAAAACACGTAGACTTGTATGTAAGTACTCGTAATACCTATGTCCAGATATTTTTCTGTTTTCTTCTGTTCACAGAATTGCTACATTGTATTCGTCAAACGGGGGCGAGAACTCGGCTCCATATGGCGATTTGTCGGGGGGGGCCTTCCCGCCCATCCCCACCCCCCCCGCAGGGAAACGCCGCTCGCAAGAGCGGCGTTTCCTTTTGGCCATTGCCCATCGGCAAAAGTAGTTTTTTTGCCCCACCTCTTTACAATACCAAGGTATTATATTCTATACTCTCGGAGGCTATGGCCGTGACGCCATCGCCCCTATGCTGATCGGCGGGATAGGGAGAGGGTATAAACGTGCCGTTGATTCGCCTAAAGCACCGCATCGCTTTGGGGTTTGTGGTCCTGCAATTATTATTGGCGGGACTGGGAGCTTTAAGCGTCGTTTTCATCGACCGTGCCGCCCAAGGCACCGCTGAACTGCATCGTCACGCCTACACCACCAGTCACGCCCTGGGCGAGGTGCGCAACCGCATCTTTGAAATCAAAAGCGTTTTGACCCACAGCATTGCTTTTCCCGGCCAAGCCCATCGCAATGACTGGGTTGCCGAGATCAAGCGTCAGCAAGAGATCATCGCGCAAAATCTGGCCGTCGCCAGCGCCAACGATGACAGCTCCGCTGCGGATATCTTGGCGGTGCAAACGGCATGGCCACCTTTGCGCGCCTTTATCGATCAGAATATCGACGCCGTCACCAGCGGGATGATCGACACCCGTCTCCAGGCTTTTCACCGTGGCAGCTGGTTGTTCGATCACGTCGTTGAAACCATCGCCGACGCGATGATCGCCGCCAACGCCCAAGCCAGTGAGCGGGTCGGAATTTCGCAAGATCTACGCCACCGATTGCGTGAAACGGTGATCATCGTCATTGCCGTCGCCTTGCTTTTGGGGGGAATCGTTTCCACCGCCCTGACCTTGGCCATCACCAAGCCGTTGGCCCGGCTGCGCACCGCCATGCTTGATGTTAACGAAGGCAATCCCGACACCATCATCCCCGACACCGATCGGAGCGACGAGATCGGCGATATCGCCCGCACCTTGGAACATCTGAAGCAGGAGGCCTGGGAAAAACGCCGAACCCAACTGAAATTCGCCACCATCTTCGAAGCCAGCCCCGATATCGTCACCATCAGCGAACGCGATACCGGCCGCTTTATCGATGTCAACGGCGGCTTTGAAAGCTATCTTGGCCACAAGCGCGAGGATGTCATCGGCCGCTCCTCTTTCAGCGTCGGCATCTGGGCCAGCCCCGATGACCGTGCCGCCCTGGTCCTGGCGCTGATGCAGCAAGGGCGGTTGACCAATTTCCACAGCCGGGCCAAACGCAAGAACGGCGAAATCTTCGACGCCCTGGTTTCGGCCGAACAATTCCGCCTTGATGACAAGGATTGCATGATCTTCGTCGCCCGCGACATCACCGTATTCAAACAACAAGAAGAATTGCTGCGTCGTTCACTGGCCGAGTTAGAGCGTTCCAACCGCGAGCTTGAACGTTTTGCCCATGTCGCCGCCCACGACTTGCAGGAACCTTGCCGCACCATTTGCAGTTTCTCGCAATTGCTGGCACGCAGCGACGGCGACGCCTTGTCGTCGGAAGGGCGCGAATACCTGGCCTTCCTTAGCCAGGGCGCCATTCGCATGCGCGAACAAATCCAGGGATTGCTGGACTATTCCAGCATTGCCACCACCCCCGCCCCATTTCAATCCATCGACCTTAATCACCTGCTTGATTGGGTTTTGGACGAATTGCGCGCCAGTCTGGCCCAACACAATGCCTCGATTCACCGCGCCCCCTTGCCGGTGGTTCGCGGTGATCCGGTCCAATTACGGCAATTGTTCAGCAACCTGATCAGCAATGGGCTGAAATTCCAGCCGCGCGGCAACCGGGCCGAACTATCCATCGCGGCAACCGCCGCCGAGAATTTCTGGAAAATCACCATCGCCGATAACGGCATCGGCATCGATGTCCCGTTTCAGGATGGCGTCTTCGACCTGTTCCGCCGTCTGCATGGCCCCGAGCAATATCCCGGCAGCGGCTTGGGCCTGACCATCGCCAAGCGCATCGTCGAACGCCACGGCGGCACCATCGGGCTGGAATCCCGATTGGGCCACGGCACCACCGTCAGCTTCACCTTGCCGGCCTGCCCCGACATCCCCGATCACAATGCCCATTGCGACAATAAGGTTGCACATTAATGATCTTATGATTATGCACAATTGCTGAGCACCTTCTTTTGTATGCTCACGTTTCAGTCATAAGTCGGAGATCGCCGATGCCCCGCCTGCGCATAGCCGTCCTGATGCATATCTTTGCCATCGTCACCGTGGCGGGCATCATTGCCGTCGCCGCCACCGGCATGCGCGCCATCAGCGAGCTAAAGGTGGGCGGACCGCTGTACGAGCGGATCGTCCTGGGAAAGGATCTGGTCGCCGACATCCTGCCGCCACCGGAATACATCATCGAATCCTATCTTGAAGCGACACTGGCGCTGAACGAGCCGGCCAGCGCCGCCGCCCGGGCCGAGCGGCTGCGGCAATTGCGCCAAGATTACGACCTGCGTCATGATTTCTGGGTTCAATCCAGCTTGGACCATGCCATCGCCGACAAGCTGACCATACGCTCGCACGGCTTCGCCCTTGCCTTCTTCACCGAGGCAGGCACGGTGTTCTTGCCGGCGCTACAAGCCGGCGAGATGGATGTGGCGCGGCAATCCTATGCCCGTCTGGCCCAGGCCTACACCGATCACCGCGCCGTCATCGACATCATCGTCAAGGAAGCCGAGGCCATGAATGCCGCCACCGAACACGAGGCGGCGGAACGCGAAGCCTGGCTGATGGCCTTGGCCTGGGGGGTCGCTGTCCTGGCCTTAGCGTTGATCGTTGCCGGCGTCGCCGCCATGTCCGTGGGGGTCATCCGCCCGATGACGGCGATGACCGCAACCATGCGCCACTTGGCCGTGGGCGACATGACCGTCGCCATCCCTTATACCGAACGTGCCGACGAAGTGGGCGAAATGGCCCAAGCGGTGGCGATTTTCAAGAACAACGCCATCGAGGCGGATTGCCTGCGCGACCGCCAGCGGCAAATGGAAGCCAAGGCTGAACAGGAAAAGCACCAATCCCTGGCCCAAATGGCCGACACGATCGAGGCCCAGGCCGACCAAGCGGTGACGACGGTATCGCAATATACCCAGCGCCTGACCGACAATGCCGTGCGCATGACCAACTTGGCCACCAGCGTCCATACCGATGCCCAAGGGGTTGCCGCCGCCGCCGCCCAGGCCTTGGCCAACGCTCAAACGGTCGCGGCGGCGTCCGAACAATTAAGTGCTTCCATCAGCGAAATCCGCCATTCCATCCACAACGCCCATGATGCGGCCATCGACGCCAGCGACACCGCCAATCGGGCGCAATCCACAATCGGCCGGCTGGCGGAAACCGTTGACAAGATTACCGAAGTGACCCAATTGATCAATGAAATCGCCAGCCAAACCAATCTGTTGGCGCTGAACGCCACCATCGAGGCCGCGCGCGCGGGCGATGCCGGCAAGGGCTTTGCCGTGGTCGCCGGCGAGGTCAAATCGCTGGCCAACCAAACCACCCGGGCCACCGACGAAATCGGCGCCCAGATCGGCCATATCCTGTCCATCACCCGCGAGGCGGTCGCCGCCGCTCAGGCCATCGTCGGCAGCATCGCCACGGTACAAGAGCTTTCCACCGCCGTGGCCTCCGCCGTTGACCAGCAAGGCGCGGCCACCGCCGAAATTGCCCGTAACGTGGCGCAAACATCGGATGCGGCGCAGGAAGTGGCCGAACGCATCGCCCAGGTTTCCGGCGAGGCATCAAATACCGGCGTTTTGGCCGGGGAAGTCAGCGATGTTTCAAGTCTGGTCGCCGACGGGGTGGCGCGGTTGCGCGAAGTTCTGCTTCATTCGGTCCGCACGTCCCTGGCCGAGGTCAGCGGCCGCTCGGCATGAACAATCCATCCAGGGACTGGCGTCGGGCATGGCGCACCACCAGCTTGGCCAGGGAATAACCAGTTCGAAGAAAAGCCAGGCGCAAGCCGGCCGGACCTGTCGCCAGCACCCGGCCTTCCACCTCGACCGCTTGCCCCAGCAACACCACTTCGCCCTGATGCGGGATGACCCGCACCCTGATCACGGCACCGCGTTCAACCGTGCCGGGATCGGTCAGCCGCACCCCTCCCAAAGACACGTCGGCGGCCGGCAACAGCTTACCGCCCAGCATCACCATCAGCCCATCACCGGCATAGCGGGTGAAACGGCGGCGTTCCATCGTCACCTCGTCCGCTTTAATTTTCCGCCACGATGCCATCACACCCTCACGTCATGCGTCAGGAGCATAATGACAAAGGTATGTGATAATCATTCGCGCCTTGCTTGAACGGGATATGAACACCTTGCCGCCAACAGCCAACGCCCCCTTGATTCGGGCGGCTTTTCCCACCCACAATACAAAACCACCCCGGACCCCAAGGCGCCCCCGTGACGAAACTGCCGATCATCTTGGTTATCGACGACGAGCGGCAGTCGCAAGAGGCGTTGCGCCGCGTCCTCGCCGATGAATTCCAGGTTCTGACCGCCTCCAATGCCGAAGAGGCCGCGGGGCTGTTGGATCAGGAACTGGTGCACGCCATCTTGTGCGACCAGCGCATGCCGGGAATGCAGGGCGTCGATTTTCTCAAGCAGGTGCGCGAGCGCTGGCCCGATCCGGTGCGCATGATCATTTCCGGCTATACCGCGTCAGAAGACATCATCGCCGGCATCAACGAAGCCGGCATCTATCGCTACATCACCAAGCCGTGGGAACCGGACGAACTGATCCGCACCATCCGCGAAGGGTTGCATCTGTGGCAATTGCAAACCGCTTCGGCCCAGGCCTCCTTGGACCTCAAGGTGGCGCCGGCCATGCTGGAAAGCCAGGTGGCGAAAAAGACCGGCCAGCTGAAGCGCGCCCACCACTTCGACCGCATCACCCATGCCCCCCATTCGCCGCTGACCGAGGCTATCGGCATGGCCAGCCGCGTCGCCGCCTTCGACATCTCGGTCTTGATCACCGGCGAATCGGGCACCGGCAAGGAATTGCTGGCCCGCGCCATCCATTACAATTCGCCCCGCGGAAGCAAGCCCTTCGTCGTCGAGAATTGCGGCGCCCTGCCCGACCAATTGCTGGAATCGGAATTGTTCGGCTGCAAGAAAGGCGCTTTCACCGGCGCCTATGAAGACCGCATCGGCCTGTTTGAGCAGGCCGATGGCGGCACCATCTTTCTGGACGAAATCGGCGAAACCTCGCCCGCCTTTCAGGTCAAGCTGCTGCGCGTATTGCAGGAAGGCGAAATCCGCCCGCTCGGCGCCCGGCTGACCCGCAAGGTTGACGTGCGCGTCATCGCCGCCACCAACCGCAACCTGGAACAAGAAGTCCACGACAAGCATTTCCGTCGCGACCTTTATTACCGTCTGGCCGCCTTCCCCATCCACATCCCGCCCTTGCGCGAACGCCCCGAAGACATCGCCGTGCTGACCACCCGATTGCTGGCCGATACCGCCCGCAATTTCGGCAAAAGCGTCACCCATCTGTCGCCGCCGGCCATGGCCCTGCTGTCGGCCTATGACTGGCCCGGCAATGTGCGGGAATTGATGAATGAGATGCAGCGCATGGTCGCCCTGGCCGAAAGCCCGGTGATCGGCCCCGAACTGGTCAGCCCCCGCATTCGCGGTCAGGGCCGCCAAAGCATCCCGGCCGGCGGCCGCGGCCTGCGCGAACAAATCGACGTCGTCGAGGCGCGCATCCTGGGCGAATCGCTGCAACGCCACCAATGGAACATCAGCCGGGTGGCGGAGGAATTGGGCCTGAGCCGCGTCGGCTTACGGGCCAAGCTCAACCGTCACGGCCTCGAGCGCCCGGATTGATGGGCAAGCCCCCCGCCATGGCCCCGGAACTTGCCAACAGCGAAATCGCCCAGGCCCAAGAGGCGGCGTGGATCGAAGTCATCCGCAAGATGGAGGAGGTCTATTCCGACCTGATCCAGTACGAGATTGAACTCGAGGAAAAAAACACCGCGCTCGAGGAAGCCCAGCGCTTCATCACCTCGGTGCTGTCATCGGTATCCGATATCTTGGTCGTTTGCGATTCCAAAGGTCGTATCCAGCAAGTCAATCTGGCGTTCCTGCGCCTGACCGACATCGCCGAAATCGATCTGGTCGGCCACCCCTTGGGCGATTTCCTGGCCGAGGATGTCGGGTCCTTGAACCATTGGCTGGAAGCCGGCCACGGCGGCGACCGCGAAGTGCGTTTCGTCCATCGCGGTCAGGGCGTCACCGACCCGGTCGCCTTGACCTGCGCCACACTTTTGGATCATCGCGGCCTGCCCGCCGGCACCGTGCTGACCGGCCGCCCGGTGGGCGAGCTTCGCCGGGCTTATGAAGCCCTCAAGCAGGCTCAGGCGCAATTGGTGCAGCAAGAAAAGATGGCCTCGCTCGGGCGGCTGATCGCTGGCGTCGCCCACGAACTGAACAACCCCATCAGCTTCATCGTCGGCAATGTCCATGTGCTGACCAAATACCGCGAACGTCTCGAGGCCTATCTGGGCACCATCCACCAGGGCATCGATGAAACCGAGCGCGAGGCGCTGCGCAAAAGCCTGCGCATCGACACCCTGATGACCGACCTGCCGGCCTTGATCGCCGGAACCCAGGAAGGGGCGCAACGGGTGGCCGATATCGTCAAGTCGCTCAAACGTCTGTCGTTCAGCCAATCAGGCGGCGCCGAGGCGGTCAATCTGGCCGAAATCGCCGAAAACGCCGTTCATTGGGCAATCAAGGGCCGCAGCACCCTGCCCGATCCGGTCATCTCGTTGCCGCCGGTCCTGCTGACGCCCGGCCATGCCGGCCAATTGCATCAGGTCATGGTCAATCTGATGGAAAATGCCCTTGATGCGGTCAATGATCAGGGCAACAAGGCCGTCATCACCGTCAGCGGCCACCGCCAAGACGCACAGGTGGCGGTGGAAATCACCGATTCCGGCCCCGGCATCCCGCCCGAAAATCTCGACAAGGTGTTCGATCCCTTCTTCACCACCAAGCCGGTGGGCCAAGGCACCGGATTGGGATTGTGGATCAGCTATGGCATCGTCCGCGACCATGGCGGCGCATTGGTGGCGGAAAATGCCCCCGGCGGCGGCGCAAGGTTCCGACTGACTTTGCCCGCGATCTGAACGCCGTGTTCAGAACCGATCCAGCGCAATCCCGGTGAGTTCCGAGCACCGGGATATGGGGGCATCACGGTCTAGATATCGTACATCAGCACCGGTTCGGGCTTTTTCAAAAACGCCATATCGGCCAAAGAGGTGTTGTCCAAGATGGCGGCAATGGCGTCGCGAACCTCGCCCATCACCGCCCGCACGGCACAGCCGGATTCGTCGCGGCAATCGTCGCACCGACGATAGGCCGTGCGCGACACGCATTGCACCGGAGCCAACGGCCCGTCAAGCACGCGGACAATGTCACCGACGGTAATGCGTTCAACCGGCCGGGCCAGGGAATAGCCGCCGCCCTTGCCCTTTTTCGAGGACAAGAACCCGCGATTTTTCAGTTCCAGCAAAATGGCGTCAAGGAACTTCTTGGGGATGGATTCAGCTTCGGCGATATCGGCGATCAGCACCGCGCCGTCCTGGCCATTGCGTGCCAGATAGACCATGGCCTTCAAGCCATATTTGGCTTTGCTCGACAGCATTTCCCCACCTTTTCCATCTGCTTTAGGGGGATATGGGCTTTCGGCTTAGCCTTTGTCAACCTCGCGGCGGCAGCCATGAGCGCTGCGCACCACATAAAGCGGCCGATTCTTCACTTCCGAGAACACTCGGCCAAGATATTCGCCAATCACGCCCAGACTGATCAACTGCACACCGGAGAAAAAGGTGATGGCGACGATCAACGACGGATAGCCGGGAACGTCGATGCCCAGGATCAGCGTCTTGACGATGAACAGCAAGCCGTACAGCAAGGCGAAACTGGCCACCAAGCTGCCAATGAAGGTCCACACCTTGAGCGGCACCGAGGTGAACGAGGTGATGCCGTCGATGGCCAGCCGCCACAGCCGGAACAGATTGAACTTGGTTTCGCCATGGGCGCGGTCGGCGACGTCAAAGGGAATGATGGTCTGCTTAAAACCGACCCAGGCATACAATCCCTTCATGAAGCGCGCATGTTCGGGCATGGCGTTCAAGACATCGACCACCTTGCGGTCCAGCAGGCGGAAATCACCGGCGCCGGGCGGCAATTGCACTTCCGACACCCGGCCGAACATCTCGTAGAACGCCTTGGACGCCAAACGCTTGAAGGCGGTTTCCTGCTCTCGGTCGCGGCGGACGGCGATAACCATCTCGTAGCCGTCACGCCATTTCGCCATCATCTCCTTGATGGTTTCCGGCGGATGCTGCAAATCGGCGTCGATCATCACCACCGCTTGCCCGCTGGTGTGATGCAAGCCGGCGGTTAACGCCAGTTCCTTGCCGAAGTTGCGCGACAGCTCGACCACCTTTATCCTGGGGTCCCGTTGGCGATGTTCCAGCACGCGGGCGACGGTGTCGTCCTTGCTGCCGTCGTCGATACAGACGATTTCGTAACTTTCGCCCAGATCGGCCATCACCTGGGTCAGTCGGGCGAACAAGGTGTCCAGATTGCCCGCCTCGTTGAACATGGGCACCACCAGGGACAGAACCGGCGGGGCGGAAATGTCAGTCTTCTCGATCATGGCACACCATAGGAATCAGTTATGGGCGGCAGTGTGGACAAAAGCGGACAGGCGGTCAATCTCCGCCCCAAGATCACTCTGTGCGCCGATGATTACGGGCTGGCCCCCGGCGTCAGCGCCGCCATCCGCCACCTGATCGTCCTTGGCCGTTTGCAGGCCACCGGCTGCATGACCGGCAGCCCATACTGGCCCGAAGCCGCCGCCGCGCTCAAGCCCTTGGATGGCATGGCCGAGATCGGCCTGCATATCACCCTGACCGACCAGACCCCGCTGGGCGCCATGCCCGATCTGGCGGCGGGCGGCACCCTGCCTGGGTTGGGCACGCTGTTGAAGCGCGCCTTGACCGGCCGGTTGGACGCGGACGAAATCGCCGCCGAAATCGACCGCCAGCTCGACGCCTTCGAAACCGCCTTTGGCCGCCCGCCCGATTTTCTTGACGGCCATCATCATGTCCATCAATTGCCGATCGTCGGCGACGCGGTCATCAAGGCGTGGCAACGGCGTTTGGCCGGCCGGGCCTGGATTCGCTCGTGCGTTGAACCGTCGCTGTCCATCATGGCTCGCCGCATCTCACCGCTGCGGGCCTTGGTGATTTCGCATTTGGGCCAAAGCTTCCGCCGTCGTCTCGATCAGGCCGGCATCCGCCATAATTGTTCGTTTCGCGGTGTCTACGACTTCTCCGGCAAGATCGCCTTTGACCAGTTGTTCCGCCGCTTCACCAGCAATCCTGGCCCCGACTGCCTGATGATGGTCCATCCCGGCATGGTCGATGACGCCCTCCGCGCCGCCGACAGCCTGACCGACCAGCGCGCGGTGGAGTACCGTTTCCTCGCCTCGGATCAATGCGTCTTGGATTTGGCCGAACGCGGCATCGCCCTGACCCGTCTGTTTGCATGAGCCGCCACGGCACCGCCGCCCGTTTGTCGTTCTACTACGCCGCCCTGTTCACCGCAGTCGGCGCCCATATGCCGTTCTGGCCGCTATGGCTGAAGGACAAGGGCTTGGGCGCCACCGATATCGGCCTGATCATGGCCGCCACCTATCTGACCAAGATCATGGTCGGCCCGGCTGCCGGTCATCTGGTCGACCGCCATGGCGACCGCCGCCACCCCATGTCCCTGCTGGCCGCCGGCGCCACCTTGGTCTGGCTTTTGTTCTCGCTGGTTGACGGCTTCGGTCCGATCCTGGCGGTCACCGTGCTGGCGGTAGGGCTGTGGAGCGGGATCTTTCCGCTGGGGGAAAGCCTGGCGATGATGGAAACCCAACGCCACCGCCTGGATTATGGCCGGGTGCGATTGTGGGGATCGCTGACCTTCATCGCCAGCGCCATCGCCACCGGCAGCCTGCTGACACGCCAGCCAAGCGCCGTGATGGTTTGGGTGGTCGCCGCCGCCCTGGGCCTGACCGCCCTGGCGTGCTGGTGCCTGCCCACCTCGGTCGCCGCCGGCCGCGGCAAGGCCCCGGCCACACCGTTATGGCCCTTGCTGAAGCATCCGGTCTTTCTCGCCTTCCTGGCCACCACCAGCGTGGGCACCGCCTCGCACACCGTCTATTACGCTTTTGCCACCATCCATTGGCAGGCGGCGGGCATCGACGGCGACACCATCGGCCTGTTATGGGCCGAAGGCGTCATCGCCGAGGTGGTGCTGTTCGCCTTTTCCGGTTGGGTGGTCGGCAAGCTGGGGCCGGGGCGGCTGTTGATCATCGCCACCTGCGCCGGCATGGTCCGCTGGCTGGGGCTGGGAATGTTCACCGCCATCCCGGCATTGGCGGCGTTCCAGCTGTTGCACGCGGCGACCTTTGGCTGCGCCCATCTCGGCGCCATGCATTTCATCGCCCGCGCCGTGCCCCCCACCTTGTCGGCACGGGCACAAGGCATGCTGTCGGCGGTGGCCATGGGGGCCGCACCGGGACTGATGAGCCCCCTGGCCGGCCGATTGTACGAATCCCTGGGCAGCAGCGCCTTTTTCGTCATGACCGGATTATCGCTGGTCGGCGCCGGACTGGCCCTGTTCCTGGCCCGGCGCTGGGATGGCGGCACGATCGTTTAGGCCCAGCCCAACTGCCGCGCCCCGGCCCCCACGGCGGCGCAGACGGTCAGCACCGGCACCATGCCCCACTTGAAGCGCAAGATGGCGATCATCGCCGCCACCGCCAACACCAAGGATAAGGGCTGCACCGTTCGCCACATCGGCCAAAAACCGTCGAAGCGGGAAAAAGCCACATGCAAGGCGAACCACAGGGCCAGATTGAAGATGACGCCGACCACGGCGGCGGTGATGGCGGCCAATGCCGACGACAAAGCGGCATGACCGCGCAACCGCTCCACATGGGGGGCGCCGGCAAAAATCCACAGAAAACTGGGAACGAAGGTAACCCAGACCGTCAGGCTGGCCCCCAGCACGCCGCCCAGCCACGGATTGAAATCGCCGGGCTGACGATACCCGGCCAGAAAGCCGACGAATTGATTGACCAGCACCAGCGGCCCAGGGGTGGTTTCCGCCAACCCCAACCCGTCCAGCATTTCACCGGCACTCAACCAGCCATGGCTTTCCACCGCCTGCTGCGCCACATAGGACAGCGCCGCATAGGCCCCGCCAAAGGTCACCACCGCCAATTTGGCGAAGAACAGGCCAATGACGGCGAAGGCGCCGTGGCCATGAATCCAGGCCAATCCCACCGGAGCCAGCCACAGCGCCAGCCACAGCGACACCGTGCCCATTGTCCCCATCGCGCCCATTGTCCCCGTCGTAACCTTGGCTGGCGCGCCACGTGCCACAATGCCGTCACGACCACGCCACCAGCCGGCCAGACCGGCGGCCAGCACGATCAGCGGAAACGGCAAACCGACGGCGAAGATGGCCACGAACGACGCCAGCGCCAAGCCTCGGGCCCACATGTCCTTTAACGCCCGCGCGCCGATGCGCAGGCCCGCCTGCACCACCACCGCCAGCACCGCCGGTTTCAGCCCCAAAAACAGGCCCTGGACGAAATCCACATGGGTAAAGCCGGCATACAGCGCCGCCAGCCCCAGCATGACGACAAAGCCCGGCAACACGAACAACAGCCCGGCCACCAACCCGCCCTTGACCCCGTGCAGCAGCCAGCCGGCATAAGTGACCAATTGTTGGGCTTCCGGTCCCGGCAGCAGCATGCAGAAATTGAGCGCATGCAGAAAACGCGGTTCATCCAGCCAGCGTTTTTCGTCCACCAGAATGCGATGCATGGTGGCGATCTGGCCGGCGGGACCGCCGAAAGACAGCAGGCCGATGCGCAGGAAGGCGCGCACGGTTTCGGGAAAATCAGGACGCATGTCGGCACCGTGACAGGGCTTGGCCCTGCGTTCCAGTGACATTTGCCATGTCCCGCTGATCGGGACCGATCGGCGGTGGCCTGACGGGATTTGGGATTACACGGTCATGGCCAAAGGGGCGCTGCCGCAGGCCAGCAGATCGGCCAGGATGTGCAGGGCTTGCGCCAGCGTCTCCATATCGGGCGGGGCGGTGACCGAAGCGCGGACGCCGTCCATGTGCGGCCGGCCGACGGCGAAGGAATCGGTGGGCGGCAGGCTGACGGCACGGCGCGCCGCCTCGGCGACAAAGGCCGATGACGTCCACGGCAACGTCATCGGTAGCCAGATGTTGAAGGCCGGACGCGGCTTAGCAATCCCCAAAATCTCGCCGGCCAGGGCGATGCGGGCCAAGGCGTCGCGGCGTTGACGTTCGGCCGCTTCCTGGGCGATGCCGGCGTCAATCAGCATGCAGGCCGCTTCCAGCAAGGGGATCGGCAGCGCCAGAGACAAAGCGCCGATGGCGGCATCGAAACGCCCTTTGACCTCGCCCGGCAGCGCCGCGAAGGACGTCCGCAGCCCCGGCGTCACGCTTTTCGACAAGGTGGTCAGGTAAAGCGTGCGTTCCGGTGCGTGCACCAGAATGGGCGGCGGCGCGGTGGGATCGAGAAAGCGATGCACGCCGTCCTCGATGATAAAGGCGTCATGGCGGCGGGCGGCTTCGGCGATGGCCCGGCGGCGGCTTTCATCCAGCGTCGCCGTGGTCGGGTTCTGCACCGTGGCGGTGGTGTACAGCAACCGCGCCCCTTTGGCGAAGCCGCGCTCGACCTCGTCGGGGATCAGGCCGTTCTCGTCCATCATCACGCCGACAAGCGAGCGCCCCAACAAGGTGACCGCCGATTTGAAGCCGGGATAGGTATATTCCTCGGCCAGGATGACATCCCCCGGCCGGGTCAGGGTGGCGATGGCGGCCACCAGGGCCTGCTGACTGCCGGCGGTGACCGAAACCTGGTCCAGCCCCACCTCGGCCCCTTCCAGGGCAAGCCATTTACGCCCCGCCACCCGATGGCGCTGGGCAACGCTTTCCAGATTGTATGACAGCAATTGCGGCAGGTCGGCCCGCTTGGCCAATTGCGCCAGCACCGGCCCGACCGCCCAAGCCCCCTGATCGCCAGAGGGACGGTTGACCGCCATGTTGATGATCCCGGGATGTGGCGCCCAGGCTACCGACAAGTATTGCCCCAGGGCGGAATCTTTTTTGTCGGGATCGGTGACGAAGGTGCCGCGCCCAACCTCGCCCGACAGCAAGCCAAGCCGTTCAGCCTCGGTATAAGCGCGGGCGACGGTGCCGACCGTGACCTTCAGCCGCCAGGCCAGATCACGATGGGTGGGCATGCGGGTTCCCAGCGGCAACCGTTTCGCCGCCACGTCAGCAGCAATGGCATCGACGATGGCGCGGTATTTCGGGCCGGGAAAGGCGGACAGATCGGGGAGCCAATTTGACATGGTTTCAATAATGCAATTGACTCTATTGCCCCGTCAATCATTGATTCAATATCGCTTCAATCGGAGTTGCACCAATGATACGGATCAATTGGACGGGTTCAATTTTCCCCTCTATCCAGATCAATATTCCCATCATCCGGGGAATTGACGCGGTGATGACCTGGATCGAGCGGGCTCAACAGCGGCGGGCTTTGGCTCGGTTGGATGACCGCTTGCTGCGCGATATCGGGATCAGTCGTGCCGATGCCCTGCGCGAAGCCGACAGAGCCGCCTGGAAAGGTTAGCGCCACAACCAAAGAAAATGCCGCATGCGCACATTTGCCTTTGCCGCCTGCATCCCCCGCTTTACACTACCTCTTATTCGCAGCCAGGACGCAGGGGGGGAGGGAAGCCCGGTGCCGGCATACAAAGACAGCTTATTGCGACCAGTCCCCTGGTTGGTTTCGTTTGGCATCGATGAAGGCCAGATCGACGCCGAGCACCGCTCGATGATCAATTTATGCAACGAGCTTTGCTTCGCCGCCGCGACCGACCCGTCGCAGGCGCGCCATAAATTGGCGCAAGAAGACGTCGCCGCCTTATTGGCCCATCACTTCAGCACCGAAGAACGGGTGTTCGACGATATCGCCTTTCCCGATTCCCATCTGCATCGGCGCGAACACGACCATCTGCGTCGGTTGGTGTCGCCGCTGCTTTCCGCCCCGCACGAGACGCAATTCCTCGGCGCCCTGTTGCATGCCCGCACCGGTCTGGTCGAGCATATCATCCGTCACGATCTTGGCTTCAAAAGCCACCTTCTCCACCGTGACGGACGATAGCCCGCATTTTCAGCGATTGATAAACATCGCCGGCCGCTTATCGGCGAAGGCCGCCATGCCTTCGCGCCGATCCTCGGTGGCGAAGGTGGAATGAAACAGTCGGCGCTCGAAACGAATGCCCTCGGCCAAAGTGGTCTCAAAGGCGGCATTAACCGATTCCTTGGCCATCATCACCACCGGCAACGACATCGAGGCGATCTTTTCCGCCGCTTTCAGCGCCTCGGCCTCCAATTCGGCCAACGGCACGACGCGGCTGACCAGCCCGGCCCGTTCAGCCTCGGCCGCATCCATCTGCCGCCCGGTCAGGCACATTTCCATGGCCTTGGCCTTGCCGACGGCGCGGGTCAGGCGTTGTGAACCGCCGGCGCCGGGCATGGTGCCCAGATTGATTTCCGGCTGACCGAATTTGGCGTTGTCGGCGGCGATGATGAAATCGCACATCATCGCCAATTCACACCCGCCGCCCAGGGCGTAGCCGGCAACCGCGGCGATCACCGGCTTTCTGATGGTGGTGACATGGGTCCAGCCGGTGTTGCAGAAATCGCGGAAATACACATCCATGAAGGACAAATCCTTCATTTCCTTGATGTCCGCCCCGGCGGCAAAGGCCTTTGGCGAACCGGTCAAAACGATGCAGCCGATGCCGTCATCGGCCTGAAAAGCATCCAGCGCCAAGGCCAGATCCTCGAATAGCGGCGTGGACAGCGCATTCAACGCCTGTGGCCGGTTCAGACGGATCAGGCCGACCTTGCCCTGGGTTTCCACCAAGATGTTTTCGTACGTGGTCATGAGAACCTCTTCTTATCAAAGCCTGCGCGGCGACTGAGCGGGCCCGTCACGGGCCGCGCCTCACCCAAAGCCCGCGGGCCTTACGCCGGCGGCATCCGCACCGCGCCATCCAGGCGGATGGTGCTGCCGTTGAGCATGGGGTTGTCGATAATCGACAAAACCATGCGGGCGTATTCTTCCGGCAGGCCCAAGCGATGCGGGAACAAGGTCGAGGCCACCAGCGAGTCCAACACCTCTTGCGGCATGCCATTGACCATCGGCGTGCCGAAATAGCCCGGCGCGATGGCCATGACGCGGATACCGCTGGGCGCGAATTCCCGCGCCGCCGGCAATGACAGACTGGCGACGCCGCCCTTGGAGGCGGCATAGGCGACTTGGCCGATCTGGCCATCGAAAGCGGCGATGGACGCCGTGTTGACGATGACGCCGCGTTCGCCATTGTCTTGCGGCTCCAGCCCCAGCATGTCGGCGGCGGCCAGACGCATGACGTTGAAGGTGCCGATCAGGTTGATCTGAATGACCTTGGCGAATGATTCCAGCGGCATCGGCCCCTTGCGGCCGACCACCTTGCCCGGCGTCGCCACTCCTGCGCAATTGACGGCGATGCGAGCCGGTCCATGCGCCTCACGGGCGGCAGCCAGGGCGGCTTCCACCGATTCGGCGCTGGTGACGTCGCAGACCACGCCGACACCGCCGATTTCCGCCGCCACCGCCGTGACGGCGGCTTGGTTGAGATCAAGCACGGCGACTTTGACGCCCTGCTTGGCCAAGGCGCGGGCGGTTTCGGCGCCCAGGCCCGAGCCGCCGCCGGTGACGATGGCGGCACAGTTGTGGATAAGCATGAAGTCCCTCCCTGGGATTTTTATTTAAAAGCTGAGATCGCCACAGGCCGGCACCGTGTCAAAAGCGCGGGCCACCGCTTCGGTGCTGGCGGGTTCGGCCCAGACCGGCTTGCCGTCCTTGTCGATGATGACGGCGCGGATGCCTTCGATGAAATCCGCCGCCGGGGCATAGACCTGGGACAAACGGAATTCCATGGCCATGCAGGCGTCGAAATCCAATGCCGCGCCACGGCGAATTTGTTCGAACGCCACCTTGCCCGCCGTCGGTGACTTGCCGTTGATGGCGGCCAAAGTGTCGGCGGCGAAGGCGTCATCTTCCACCGCCAAGGCGGCCAACACCCCGTCATAGCTGTCAGCGGCGAAACAGCGGTCAATCAGGTCGCGCCGCGCCGCCAGCGGCGCCGGGCCGGGATCGGCATGGAAAGCGTCCAGCACCGCCTTGACGTCCTCGGCCTCGGCCAGGGCGGCGCGCACTTCATCCTTGCGCGCCGATGGGACGAAATGGGTGGCGATGCCGGCATACAGGCAATCCGCCGCCTTAAGCCGCGCCCCGGTCAGCCCCAGATACATCCCCAATTGCCCCGGACAGCGCGGCAGGAAATAAGCGCCGCCCACATCGGGGAAGAAACCGATGCCGGTTTCCGGCATGGCGAAAAGGGTGCGGTCGCCGGCGACGCGATAGCGGCCATGAACCGAAACGCCGACGCCACCGCCCATGACGATGCCGTCGATCATGGCGACATAGGGCTTGCCATAGGTCTTGATCTTGCGGTTCAGCCGGTATTCGTCCCGATAGAAGGTGGCGACATGCTCCATCTGTCCGGCCTTGGCCGCGTCGTACAAGGCGCGAATATCGCCGCCGGCGCAAAACGCCTTTTCTCCCGCCCCCTCGATCACCACCACGGTGACGGCGTCATCGGCGGCCCACGCTTCCAGTTGCGGATGCAAGGCGTGAACCTGATCAAGCGTCAGCGCGTTCAGCGCCTTGGGCCGATTAAGAACGATGCGGCCCAAGCCGCCCTGGCGTTCAAACAGAATTTCCGCTTCGCTCACGATGCTTGCTCCAGGCTGGTTTTCCACATCTCGGCATAGAAATCGCGCAGAACGTTCTTTTGCACCTTGCCCATGGTGTTGCGCGGCAATTCCGGCACGAACACCACCTGCTTGGGCACCTTGTAATTGGCCAGCCGCCCCTTGAGATCGGCCAACACGGCCGCCGCCGACAATTCACGGCCGCTTTCGCCGACGATGATGGCCAGTCCGGCCTCGCCGAAATCCGGGTGCGGCATGCCGATGACGGCGGATTCGACGACACCGTCCAAGCGGTCGATGACGTCTTCCACTTCCTTGGGATAGACGTTATAGCCGCCCGAGATGATCAGATCCTTGGCCCGGCCGACGATGGAGACATAGCCCTCGGCATCGATCACGCCGACATCGCCAGTCTTGAAAAAGCCGTCAGCGGTGAATTCCGCCTTGGTCTTTTCCGGCATGTTCCAATAGCCGATGAAGACGTTGGGGCCTTTGACCTCGATGCCGCCAACCTCGCCCTGGGGCAAGACGACGCCATTGTCGTCGGTGATCCGCACCGCCATGTCCGGCAGCGCCGGGCCGACGGTGCCGGCCTTGCGGGCGCCGACCAACGGATTCGAGGTGAACATGCCGCCCTCGGTCATGCCATAGCGTTCCAAGATGGTGTGGCCGGTACGGCTGACAAAATCGTTGAAGGTTTCCGACAGCAACGGGGCCGAGCCGGAAATGAACAGCCGCATATTGCGGCAGGTGTCGGCGTTCAAGCGCGGACTGGTCAGCAGGCGGGTATAGAAGGTCGGCACCCCCATGAACACGCTGGCTTGCGGCAGCAAGTCCAGCACCTGCTCGGCATCGAATTTGGCACAGAAAATCATCGCCGAGCCGTTCAGCAGCACGCAATTGGTGGCGACGAACAGACCGTGGGTATGAAAGATCGGCAAGGCGTGCAACAGCACGTCATCAGGCTGCCACCCCCATAATTGGTGCAAGGTTTGGGCATTGGCGGCCAGATTGGCGTGACTCATCATCGCCCCCTTGGGCCGGCCGGTGGTGCCGGACGAATACAAGATCGAGGCGACATCGCCGCCGCCACGCGCCACCGTGGCGAAATCGGCCGGCTGGCTGGCGGCTTCATCGACCAAGCTGCCGGTATTGTCGGCGCCAAGGGTCAAGAGACGGGCGGCGATCCCGGTCTTGCCGATGATGGCGGCCAATTGCTCGGCCCGCCCCGGCTGGCAGATCACCGCCGCCGGCGCCGCGTCGGACAGGAAGAATTCCAACTCGTCCGGCTGATAGGCGGTGTTCAGCGGCAACAATACCGCACCGGTCCGCAGACAGGCCATGTAGACGAAGATGGCTTGCGGGGATTTTTCCACCTGCACGGCGACCCGGTCGCCGGGCTTGACCCCCGAGGCCACCAAGACATGGGCGAAGCGGGCGGAAACCGCCTCGAGGTCGCCATAGGAAAACACCGGGCCAGCGGGCACGATGATGAACGGGCGGGAGCGATCGGCGGGAAAGCGCGAACGGAACAGCTCGAACAGATTGTCGGACATGGATGAACATCCTCCCTGGGACGGTCGGCTCTGATGGCCGGCGCGAAATTCAGCGTCCAAGGACTAGCACAGGGATGTTCGTCAGGCCAGAGCTTTGTATCCAAAAATTGACAACATTGGATACAAGCTATCGCATGATGGATACGAATTCCGAGAAAATATCCGCCTGAATGGTCACATGCTTGCGCATGGCGGCTTGGGCGCGGTCAGGATCGGCGGCCAAAATGGCATCCAGAACCTCGCCGTGTTCGCCATAGGATTCGTCGATGCGCTTGGGATGATTGAGCTGATAGCGGCGATAAGGGGCAAGGCGGGCGAACAGCGAACGGGCCATGTCTTGCAGCACCACGTTGTGACTGCCGCGATAGACCGCCTCGTGGAACGCGTGGTTGACGGCGTAATATTCATCCAATTCCCGCGCCGCGCACAAGGCGCAGGAACGGGCGTGCAAGGCTTGCAGCGCCGTCTTTTCCTCGGCCGACATGCGCCGCGCCGCATAGCGGGCGCAAAGCCCTTCAATGTCGCTCATAACCTCGAACATCTGCACCATGCGATGCAAATCCAAAGGCGCCACCTCGGCCCCTTGGCGCGGCTGCTTGACCACCAGGCCGGAATAGACCAATTGCAAAATAGCTTCGCGAACCGGGGTGCGCGACAGACCAAAACGCGCCGCCAGACTTTCTTCGTCCAGACGGGTGCCGGGGCGCAATTGACCGGAAAAAATCTCGGCCTCGATCACCTGGCGAATTTCGTCGGCCCGCGTCGCCGTCTTATCATTCTTCTTGGTGGCCATGGTTCCTCCGCTCCCGTCTGCTGCGGGACTTTATATACTGTTGAGACAAGGTACCCAAGCCGCGCATTTTCGCACACAAAAAAATGCCCCTGCGTATACAGACACTGGACTGCCGAATTGGGTTGTGTTACCCCTGAACCATCGCCCAGCAGGAAACCGACAGAGTTTCCAGGGGCGAGAGGCAGCGTCCGAGGGCACCATTCATCATCCCTCTTGCGCCGCCATTAAAAAAACGTATGTTCGTTTTTGAGCAGCAGGGATGAAACCACGATGCAGTTCGACCTGACCGAAGATCAGGAAGCGTTCCAAGGCGCAGCCCGCGATTTCGCCCAAGGCGAGATGGCGCCCCATGCCGCCCATTGGGACGAAGCGGAAATCTTCCCCGCCGATTGCTTGCGCAAGGCGGCCGAACTGGGATTCGCCGGCATTTATGTCAAGGAAGACGTGGGAGGATCGGCGCTGACCCGCCTGGATGCCGCCTTGATCTTCGAGGAACTGGCCGCCGCCTGCCCCTCCACCGCCGCCTATATCTCCATCCACAACATGGCGGCATGGATGATCGACAGCTTCGGCACCGACGACCAACGGCGCCGCTGGCTGCCCGACCTGACCACCATGACCAAATTCGCCAGTTATTGCCTGACCGAACCCGGTGCCGGCTCCGATGCCGCGTCCTTGCGCGCCAAGGCCCATCTGGACGGCGACCATTATGTTCTCAACGGCACCAAGGCGTTCATTTCCGGCGGCGGGTCGTCTGACGTTTATGTGGTGATGGTCCGCACCGGCGGCCCCGGCCCCAAGGGCATTTCCTGCCTGGTGGTGGAAAAAGGCACGCCGGGCCTGTCATTCGGCAAACAGGAAAAGAAGCTGGGCTGGAAAAGCCAGCCGACCAGCGCGGTAATCTTTGAAGAATGCCGGGTTCCCGTCGCCAACCGCATCGGCCAGGAAGGCGAAGGCTTCAAGATTGCCATGAAGGGCCTGGATGGCGGCCGCTTGAACATCGGCGCGTGCTCCTTGGGCGGCGCGCGCGAATGCTTGCGGCTGGCGGTCGACTACACCAACCAGCGCCAGCAATTCGGCCAGACCATCGCCAGCTTCCAAAACACCCAGTTCCAATTGGCCGACATGGCCACCGAACTGGAAGCCGCCCGTTTGTTGCTGCATCGCGCCGCCAGCGCCGTCGACGGCAAGCAAGCCGGCGCCACCACGCTGTGCGCCATGGCCAAACGGCTGGCCACCGATACCGGTTTTTCCGTCGTCGACCGCGCCCTGCAATTGTTCGGCGGCTACGGCTATATCAAGGAATACCCGATCGAGCGGTACCTGCGGGATCTCCGCGTCCACCGCATCTTGGAAGGGTCCAACGAAATCATGCGCGTCATCATCGGCCGGGCGCTGACCCAAGCCTAAAAAATAACGACGTGAACAGGGAAGGAGACGAGGATATGGCTCAGATTGGCTTCATCGGCCTGGGCAACATGGGTGGCCCCATGATGCGCAACCTGCTGAAGGCCGGACATAGCGTCCGCGTCTTCGACCTGTCCGACGCGGCGCGCCAAATGGCCGCCACCGCCGGCGCCCAGGTGGTGGATACCGCATCCGCCACCGCTCAGGACGCCGACGTGGTGGTATCCATGCTGCCGGCGGGCGAGCACGTCAAGGCCGTCTATCTGGGCAAAGACGGGGTGATGGCCGCCGCCCCCAAGGGCTGCCTGTTCATCGACAGCTCGACCATCGACGTCGCCAGCGCCCGCGACGTGGCCGCCGCCGCCGAAGCCAACGGCCAGATGCTGGTCGATGCGCCGGTCTCGGGCGGTGTCGGTGGGGCCGAAGCCGGCACCCTGACCTTCATGGTCGGCGGCAGCGACGCCGCCTTCACCAAGGCCCTGCCCTTTCTTGAGCTCATGGGCAAGACCATCGTCCATGCCGGCGGCGCCGGCACCGGTCAAGCGGCCAAGATCTGCAACAACATGTTGCTGGGCATCTCCATGATCGGCACCTGCGAGGCCTTCGCCTTGGCGGAAAAGCTGGGCCTGGACGCGCAAAAACTGTTCGACATCTCGTCCAAGTCGTCGGGGCAGAACTGGTCGATGACCACCTATTGCCCGGTGCCCGGCCCGGTGCCGACTTCGCCCGCCAACCGCGATTATCAGCCCGGTTTCGCCGCCGCCATGATGCTGAAGGATTTAAAGCTGGCGGTCGAAGCCGCCGCCAAGTCAGGCGCCTCGGTGCCGTTGGGCTCGCAGGCGTCGCAATTGTACGCGCTCTATGCCGGTTCCGGCCATGCCGGCACTGATTTCTCCGGCATCATCAACATGCTGAGGGGGGACAAATGAACAGCCCATCCCCCTTGCTGGAAGTCCGCGACGTCTCGCTGGGCTTCGGCGGCGTCCGCGCCCTGACCGAGGTCAACTTCCACGTCAACCAGGGTGAATTGTTCTCGATCATCGGCCCCAACGGCGCCGGCAAGACCTCGATGCTGAACTGCGTCTCCGGCCGTTACAAGCCGACCGCCGGCCGCGTCTTCTTCGAAGGCCGCGACGTCACCGCGATGACGCCGAACCAGCGCGCCACCATCGGCATCGGCCGGACCTTCCAAAATCTGGCGCTGTTCGGCCACATGAGCGTGCTCGACAACATCATGGTCGGCCGCCACCACCTGCTGAAGAACAATTTCGCCACCGGCGGGCTGTACTGGCTGGGGGCGCAAAAGGAAGAACTGGCCCACCGCCGCAAGGTCGAGGACATCATCGACTTCCTGGAAATCACCCATATCCGCAAATCCACCGCCGGCACCCTGTCTTACGGCTTGCGCAAGCGGGTGGAACTGGCCCGCGCCATGGCGGTCGAACCCAAGATCATCTTGCTGGACGAACCCATGGCCGGCATGAACCTGGAAGAAAAAGAGGACATGGCCCGCTACATCGTCGACCTCAACGAAGAATGGGGGATGACGGTGGTGATGATCGAACATGACATGGGCGTGGTCATGGACATTTCGCACCGGGTCATCGTGCTGGAATTCGGCCGCAAGATCGCCGACGGCCTGCCCGACGACATCATGAGCAACGAACGCGTCAAAGTCGCTTATCTCGGCGTCGAGGATGACGACGACAAAGCCGCCGAAGCCGTGGCCTGACAGGGGAATGACGATGAGCCACGACTATAACGACGTCAGTCAATTCGACACCTTTCCCAAGCTGTTGATGGAAAACGCCCGCCGTTGGCCGAAAGATATCGCCATGCGGGAAAAGGAATTCGGCATCTGGAATCTGTTCACCTGGACCGATTACCTGGACCAAGTTCGCCGTCTGGCCCAGGGCCTGGCCGCCATCGGCGTGCAGCGCGGCGACGTTGTCGCCCTTTTGGGCAAGAACCGGCCCCAATGGCTGTGGGGCGAGTTGGCCGCCCATTCGGTCGGCGCCCTGTCCATGGGCGTCTATCAGGATTCCATGAATGCCGAAGTCGCTTATCTGCTGAACTACACCTCCGCCTCGGTCGTGCTGGCCGAAGACGAGGAACAAGTCGACAAGCTGCTGGAAATCGCCGCCGAAGTTCCGTCCTTACGCCACATCGTCTATTTCGATCCGCGCGGCATGCGCAAATATGCCGATGACAAGCTGATCTTCGCCGACGATTTGCGGGCCATGGGCGACGATCTGGCGGCCAAGGACCCCAACCGCTTCGCCAATGACGTCGCCGCCGGCAAGGGCGACGATGTCTCGGTGCTGGTGACCACCTCGGGCACCACCTCGAACCCCAAGCTGGCCATGCTGCAATCGGGGCCGTTCCTGCGCCATTGCACCGCCTATTTGCGCGCCGATGAAAAAAGCGCCGGCCAGAATTATGTCTCCATGCTGCCGCTGCCATGGATCATGGAACAGATCTACGCCGTCGGGCAGCCGCTGATTTGTCGCAACATCGTCAACTTCGTCGAGGAACCCGAGACGCAGATGCCCGACATGCGCGAAATCGGTCCGCATTTCGTCTTGCTGGCGCCGCGGACCTGGGAAGCCATCGCCGCCGAGGTTCGCTCGCGCATGATGGATTCGACCCCGCTCAAGCGCAAACTGTTCGATCTGGGCATGAAGCTGGGGATGCGGGCGCTAGACCAGGGCAAGCGTTCGTGGCTGGCCGATATGATTTTGTTCAAGGCGCTGCGCGACCGTATCGGCTTTTCCTATCTGCAATCGGCGGCGACCGGTGGCGCCGCCCTGGGGCCGGATACCTTCCGCTTCTTCCTGGCCATGGGCGTGCCGCTGCGTCAGATTTACGGCCAGACCGAACTGGCCGGCGCCTACACCGTCCATCGCGGCAACGACATTGATTTCGACAGCGTCGGCATTCCCTTCGATGACGCGCAATTGCGTATCGACAATCCCGACCATAACGGCGTCGGTGAAATCGTCGCCCACACCGACGGCATGTTCACCGGCTATTACAAGAACCCGGAAGCGTCCAAGGTCGATATCGTCGATGGCAATTGGCTCAAGACCGGCGATGCCGGTTACATCAAGCCGGAAAACGGTCACCTGGTGGTCATCGACCGCATCAAGGATCTGGCCACCACCTCGAACGGCGTGCGCTTCTCGCCCCAGTTCATCGAGAACAAGCTGAAATTCTCGCCCTTCATCGCCGAGGCGGTGATCTTGGGCGCGGACAAGCCCTATCTTTCGGCCTTGGTCTGCATCCGCTATTCCATCGTCTCGAAATGGGCCGAGCAAAAAGGCATCGCCTTCACCAACTACACCAACCTGTCTGGCCTCGAGCAGGTCTACGCCTTGCTCAAATCCGAGGTGGAGAAGGTCAACGCCACCCTGCCCGAGCCGCAGCGCATCCGTAAATTCCTGTTGCTGTACAAGGAATTGGATGCCGATGACGGCGAACTGACCCGCACCCGCAAGGTGCGCCGTGGCGTCATCAACGAAAAATACGGCGACATCATCGATTCCATGTACGCCGACCGCCCGATGGTGCCGGTGGACGCGGTGATCACCTTCCAGGACGGTTCGACCACTCGGGTCAAGACCGAACTGAAAGTCATCACCTTGCTGCCGCCCCCCACCGTCGCGCAAGCGGCCGAATAGGAGACGCCCCCATGTCCGGCAATCTTCTGACTCAATTGCTGTTGAACGGCCTTATCGTCGGCACGCTGTACGGTGTCGTCGCCATGTGCTTCGTGCTGATCTACAAATCCACCCAGGTGGTCAATTTCGCCCAAGGCGAATTTCTGCTGATCGGCGCCTGGACCTGCTGGTGGCTGGTGGTCGAAGCCGGCCTGCCGTTCTGGTTCTCGTTCCCCCTGACCTTCGTCTTCATGATGGTGTTCGGCATCGCCCTG
Organism: Magnetospirillum sulfuroxidans; assembly: GCF_018224925.1. Taxonomy (GTDB): domain Bacteria; phylum Pseudomonadota; class Alphaproteobacteria; order Rhodospirillales; family Magnetospirillaceae; genus Magnetospirillum; species Magnetospirillum sulfuroxidans. Next base: position 145,018 of record NZ_JAGTUF010000002.1, read on the forward strand.
CAAATGGTGGTGCTGCGACCGCTGATCGGCGAGCCGATCATCTCGGTCATCATGGTCACCATCGGCATGTCGTTGTTCTTCCAGTCGATCACCAAGTGGATTTTCGGCGCCGACGTCCAGCCCTTCCCCGAAATCTTCCCGGTCAAGGCGGTGGATGTGTTCGGCCTGCAAGTGCAGCCGGCCTATCTGATGAGCTTGGTGGTATCGGTCCTGGTGATGATCGGCTTCGCCTGGTTCTTCAAGTATTCCCGCATGGGTCTGGCCATGCGGGCCACCGCCTTCAACCAACAAGTGGCGCAATCCCTGGGCATTTCGGTCAAGAACGTGTTCGCCATGGCCTGGGCCATCTCGGCCATGGTCTCGGCCCTGGCCGGCGTCGTCGTCGGCATGGTCAACGGCGTGTCCGGGGCGCTGTCGTTCTTCGGCATCAAGGTGTTCCCGGCGGTGATCGTCGGCGGCCTCGACTCGATCATCGGCGCCATCGTCGGCGGTCTGATCATCGGCTTGTTGGAAAATTTCGCTGAATATGTCGATGGCCAATGGCTGCATCTCGGCAATCTGTACACCGTGGCGCCGTTCTATGTGCTGATCATCATCTTGATGATCAAACCCTACGGCCTGTTCGGCACTCACAAGATCGAAAGGGTCTAGGCCGATGATCTCCTCCAGCCTGATCCCCTGCGGACAGTTCAAGACCAGCTATGCCAAGGACACCACCATTTTCGACACCCCGGTGATGCGGGCGTGGGCGGTGGGCGCCGTCTTGCTGCTGATCGCCACCCCCATGCTGGTCAACAATTACTATCTCAGCTTGTTGATCCAGATCGGTTTCATGGGCATCGCCGCCCTGGGGCTGAACATCCTGGTCGGCTATACCGGGCAAATCTCGTTGGGCCATGCCGGCTTTTTCGGCTTCGGCGCCTTTGCCTCGGCCTGGCTGAACAACAAATTCGGCGTGCCGGTGATGCTGGCCATTCCGCTGGCGGCGGCGATGACCACCGTGCTTGGCTTGCTGTTCGGCATCCCGGCCGGACGTTTGAAGGGCCTGTATCTGGCCATCGCCACCTTCGCCTCGCAATTCATCTTGGAAGATTTCTTCGCCCGCGCCGATTGGTTCTCGGGTGGTTCCAGCGGCGCCGCCGCCGCGCCGGTCAATCTGTTCGGCTATGAATTGTCCGGCGACAAGGGCTTCTTTTACGTGGTCCTGTTCTGGGTGGTGGTGATGTTCCTGATCGGCAGCAACCTGCTGCGCACCCGAGACGGCCGCGCCTTTATCGCCGTGCGCGACCATTACCTGTCGGCCGAGGTCATGGGCATCAACCTGACCAAGTACCGCATCTTGTCGTTCGGCCTGTCATCGTTTTACGCCGGCCTGGGCGGCGCCCTTTACGGCCATTACCTGGGCTTCGTCTCGGCCGAGGGCTTCACCATCCTGATGTCCATCGAATTCCTTGGCATGATCATCATCGGCGGCCTGGGATCGGTTGCCGGCACCTTGATGGGCACCACCTTCATGGTGTTGCTGCCGGAAGTGATGGCCGGCAGCGTCTCGATCACCAAAAGCCTGATCGGGGGCGATGTCGGCTGGCTGACCGAAGGTCTGGCCTATATCAAGCAGGCTTCCATCGGCCTTGCCATCATCTTGTTCCTGATCTTCGAGCCGGACGGATTGGTCCATCGCTGGCGCCTGATCCGTTCCTACTGGAAGCTTTATCCGTTCTCTTACTAAGCCAATAACGAGGCCCCCAAGGGTCCGCTTCAATCCAAAAACACATTGGGAGGAAATACGAATGCGCAAACTTCTTCTGGCCAGTGCCGCTTTGACCCTGGTCACCGTCCAGGCCGCTCAGGCCGAGGACATTTTCGTTGGTCATCTGGCCGATCTCACCGGCGCCACCGCTTCGGTGTCCAAGCCGTTCGCCGCCGGCGTCGCCGACGCCATGACCTACATCAACGCCCATGGCGGCGTCGGTGGCTCCAAGATCAATTTCGAGACCGTCGACTATTCCTATCAGGTGCCGCGCGCCATGGCGCAGTACAAGAAATGGACGTCGGAAACCAAGATGGCGGCCATCCAGGGTTGGGGCACCGGCGACACCGAAGCGTTGTCGTCCACCGTCGCCAAGGATGAGATCCCCTATTTCTCCGCCTCTTATTCCGGCCACCTGACCGACCCCATGGGCAAGACCTCGGCCAAGCCGGCGCCTTATAACTTCTTCTATGGTCCCAGCTACACCGACGGCTGTCGCGGTCTGGTCGATTGGGCCGCCGCCGATTGGAAGAAGAAGGGCGGCAAGGGCCAGCCGAAATTCGTCCATATGGGCGACAATCACCCCTATCCAAACGCTCCCAAGGATGCTTGCGGCGCTTTTGCCAAGGAAAAGGGCTTCGAAATCCTCAACCCGATCCAATATTCGCTCAAGCCGGGCGATTTCAAGGCCCAGTGTCTGTCCTTGAAGGAATCGGGCGCGGATTACGCTTATCTGGCCAACACCGCCGGCTCGACCATCTCGTTGCTCAAAAGCTGCGAAACGGTCGGCACCAAGGCCCAGTTCATGGGCAATATCTGGGGCATGGACGAAGCCGGTCTGAAGGCTTCGGGCGAAGCCGCCAACGGCATGGTCTGGGTTGTCGCCGCCGCCACCTGGCACGACAATACGCCGGGCATGGCCTTGGTGCGTGAAATCTCCAAGGTCTCCGATCCTTCCGGCAAGGAAGACCGTCCGGTGCATTACATGCGCGGCGTCTGCTCGGCCTATTACATGAAGGAAGCCATGGACATCGCCGCCACCATGCCCGGCGGCGTCACCGGCCCCAACATCAAGGCCTCCATGTACAAAAAGGCCAATTGGGTTCCCGCCGGTCTGGAAGGCGTCTGCCTGCCGTCGTCGTGGAAGGCCGACGACCATCGCGGCAGCACCCAGGTGATGGTCTATCAGGCCGATGTGAAGGGCGATTCCATCTCCATGCACAAGGTCCACAGCGTCGAGCTGCCCCGCCGCCCCGAGTGGCTGGGCTGGTAATCAGCACGTGAAACCGGGTGGTCCGGTCCCGCCGGACCACCCTTTTTACCCTTTGCCTTGAAGGTAGTCCGATCATGGCCGAACCCGCCTTGAAGCTCGCCCCGGAAGAGCCGTTGCTGTCCGTCAATAACATCGAAGTCGTCTATGACGACGTCATCTTGGTGCTGCGCGGTGTCAGCCTGGAAGTGCCCAAGGGCAAGGTGGTCACCCTGCTTGGCCCCAACGGCGCCGGCAAATCGACCACGCTGAAAGCCATTTCCGGCCTGCTGGCCACCGAAGACGGCGAAGTCACCCGCGGTTCCATCACCTTCGAGGGCGAGGAAATCGCCAACAAGAACCCGGAAGACATCGTTCGTCGCGGCATCTTCCAGGTGATGGAAGGCCGCCGCATCGTCGAGGACATGACCTGCCTGGAAAACCTGCGCCTGGGCGCCTTTACCCGCCGCGACGGCGGGGCGGCCATCCGCAACGATATCGACATGGTCTACAATTATTTCCCCCGCCTGAAGGAACGCACCGGCATGGCCGGTTACCTGTCGGGCGGCGAACAGCAGATGCTGGCCATCGGTCGCGCCCTGATGGCGCGCCCCAAGATGATCTTGCTGGACGAGCCGTCCATGGGCCTGTCGCCGCTGTTGGTCAAGGAAGTGTTCGGCATCATCGAACAGCTTTGCCATGACCTGGGCATCACCATCTTGCTGGTCGAACAAAACGCCCGCATGGCCCTGAAAGTCGCCGATTTCGGCTACATCATGGAATCGGGCAAGATCATGCTTGATGGCGCCAAGGAAGACCTGATCAACAACGAAGACGTCAAAGAGTTCTATCTGGGCGGCGACAAGGAACGGAAATCGTTCAAGAACCTGAAATCCTACAAGCGCCGTAAGCGCTGGCTGTAACCCCCCTCTTCACGCCCGCGCCAGCGGGCATCTTGGGGTTGCGGAAACAATATTGGGGCACCTTCAGGACTCCCGCCCAGGCGGGAGTGACGGAGCGAAAGAAAACCAGATGAACGAATTCTACGATGCCAGCGAAACCCGTTCGACCGATGCGCGCGAAGCGGCCTTGTTCGCCGCGCTGCCCGGCCAGATCGCCCACGCCAAGGCCAAGGCCACCTATTTCGCCACCGTGCTGGCCGATGTGAACCCGGCCGACATCGCCGACCGCGCCGCCTTGGCCCGTCTGCCGGTGACCCGCAAATCCGATCTGATCGACCTGCAACAAGCCGCTCCCCCGTTCGGGGGATTGACCGCCACCGACAAATCCAAGCTGTTCCGCGTTTTCGCCTCGCCCGGTCCGATCTATGACCCGGAAGGCGGCGGCACGGATTGGTGGCGCATCGGCCGCGCCCTGTGGGCCGCCGGTTTCCGCCCCGGCGAGCTGATGCACAATTGCTTTTCCTATCACTTCACCCCCGGCGGCATCATGTTTGAAACCGCCGCCCATGCCATCGGTTGCCCGGTGTTTCCGGCTGGTGTCGGCAACACCGAACAACAGGCCCGCGCGGTGGCCGATCTGCGTCCCGCCGGCTATTCTGGCACCCCGTCCTTCCTCAAGATCATTTTGGAAAAGGCGGTCGAGATGGGGCTGGATCATTCGTCGCTGACCAAGGCCTGCGTCTCGGGCGAGGCCTTGCTGCCGCCGCTGCGGCAATCCTTGAACGATCTTGGCGTCGATGTGGTGCAAGCCTATGCCACCGCCGATCTGGGCCTGATCGCCTATGAGAGCAAGGCCAAGGAAGGCTTGGTCGTCGATGAGGGCATCATCGTCGAAATCGTCCGCCCCGGCACCAACGACCCCGTCGTCGCCGGCGAAGTGGGCGAAGTGGTGGTGACCAGCTTCAATCCCGATTACCCGCTGATCCGCTTTGGCACCGGCGATCTGTCGGCGGTCCTGGCCGGTCACAGCCCGTGCGGCCGCACCAATATGCGCCTCAAGGGGTGGATGGGCCGGGCCGATCAGACCACCAAGATCAAGGGCATGTTCGTCCATCCGCGCCAGATCAACGACGTCGCCAAGCGCTTTGACGTCATCGCCCGCGCCAAGCTGGTGGTGGAAAAGGATGGCGACGCCGACCGCATGACCCTGCATGTCGAAAGCGCCGATCACAGCGAGTCCCTGGCCGCCAGCATCCGCGACACCATGCAATCGGTGTGCAAGCTGAAAGGCAACGTCGCTTTCCACGCCCCCGGCGCCTTGCCCAATGACGGCAAGGTCATCGAAGACAAGCGCAGCTAACCAAGAAACAAGGACAGACATCCCATGACCGTGTCGACCTCTCTCGAACTTGATCCCTTCAAGCTGGCCAAGTCCCTGTCGGGATTGAACTTCATTGCCGGCGAATTCCGTCCCGCCATGTCGGGCAAGACCTTCGACGTGCGCAATCCGGCCACCGGGGAAAAGGTCGCCACCGCGCCGTTCTCGGAACGGGCCGATGTCGATGCCGCCGTCAAGGCCGCCAAGGCGGCGCAAAAGGAATGGGCCAAACTGCCGGCGCGCAATCGCGGCAAGCTGGTGGCCGAATGCGGCCGCGTGCTGGCCGATCATGTCGAGGAATTGGGCCGCCTGCTGGCGCTGGAAACCGGCAAGGCGCTGCGCACCGAAAGCCGGGTCGAAGCCGGCGTTCTGGCCGACATGTTCGTGTTCTTCGGCGGTCTGGCCAGCGAACTCAAGGGCGAGACCGTTCCCTTCCACCCCGACATGATGACCATGACCGTGCGCGAGCCGGTCGGCGTCGTCGGCGCCATCATCCCGTGGAACGTGCCCTTGCTGTTGATGGCGATGAAGGCCGCCGCCGCCCTGGTCGCCGGCAATGCCGTGGTGGTCAAATCGGCGGAAGAAGCGCCCTTGACCGTGCTGCGCGTCACCCAGATCATGAACAAAGTGCTGCCGCCCGGCCTGTTTTCCATCCTCGCCGGTTTCGGCCCGGAATGCGGCGCGCCGCTGGTCGAACATGTCGACGTCAAGAAAGTCACCTTCACCGGTTCGGTCGAAACCGGCAAGATCGTCTATAAGGCCGCCGCCGAAAAGCTGATCCCGGTGACCCTGGAACTGGGCGGCAAGAGCCCGATGATCGTCTGTGCCGACGCCGACATGGAAAAAGCGGTGGCCGGCGCCATCGCCGGCATGCGCTTTACCCGCCAGGGCCAAAGCTGCACCGCGTCCTCGCGCATTTTCGTCCATGAAAGCATTCATGACGAATTCGTCCGCAAGGTTCAGGAAAAGGTCAATTCCATGGTCATGGGCGATCCCTTGGACGAAAAGACCGATATCGGCACCATCATTTCCGACGGCCAATTCGACCGTGTTCACAGCTACATCAAATTGGGCCGTGAAACCAAGGGCGCGACCGAAATCGCGCTCTCGGCCATGCCCACCGACCCCAAGCTGGAAAAGGGCTTTTTTGTCCAGCCGCGCATCTTCACCGGGGTGACCAATGACGACCGCATCGCCCGCGAGGAAATCTTCGGCCCGGTCTGCTGCGTCATCAAGTGGACCGATTTCGATGGCGTGATCGAAGCCGCCAACGACAGTGATTACGGCCTGGGCGCCACCATCTGGACCACCAATCTGAAGATGGCCATGGATGCCACCCGGCGCTTGGAAGCCGGCTTCGTCCAGGTCAACCAGAATCTGGTGGTGCAGCCCAACCTGTCCTATGGCGGCGTCAAGGCCTCGGGCCTGGGCAAGGAGGCTTCGCTGGAATCCATGCTGGAGCACTTCACCCACAAGAAGACCATCATCATCAACATGCTGTGAGAAGAGAGCAGTCCATGACCACCGATCCCTCCAAGGACCCCATCGTCATCGTCGGTTCCGCCCGCACCCCCATGGGCGGCTTTCAGGGCGAATTGTCAGGTCTGACCGCCAGCCAATTGGGCGCCCACGCCATCAAGGCGGCGCTCACCCGGGCCAATGTCGCCGCCGATCAGGTGGAAGAGGTGATCATGGGCTGCGTCCTGCCCGCCGGCCAGGGCCAGGCTCCGGCGCGTCAAGCGTCACGCGGCGCCGGCATCCCCGATTCCACCGGGGCGACCACGGTCAACAAGATGTGTGGTTCGGGCATGCAGGCGGCCATGTTCGCCCATGACATGCTGATCGCCGGCACCAACAAGGTGATGGTGGCCGGCGGCATGGAAAGCATGACCAACGCGCCTTATCTGCTCGACAAGGCCCGTGGCGGCTATCGCATGGGCCATGGTCGGGTGATGGATCACATGTTCCTTGACGGGCTGGAAGACGCCTATGACAAGGGACGACTGATGGGCACCTTCGCCGAGGATTGCGCCCAGGCGTATCAGTTCAGCCGCGAAGCCCAGGATAATTTCGCCCTGGCCTCGTTGGACCGCGCCCGCAAGGCCGCCAATCTCGCCGCTGAAATCGCGCCCTTGACCATCAGCACCCGCAAGGGCGAAACCGTGCTGGCCGAGGACGAGCAGCCGCGCAAGGCCTTGCCCGACAAGATTCCGACGCTCAAGCCCGCGTTCCGCGACGGCGGCACGGTGACGGCGGCCAATTCCTCGTCCATTTCCGACGGCGGCGCCGCCTTGGTGATGATGAAGCTGTCCGAGGCGGAAAAGCGCGGCCTGACACCCCTGGCCGCCATTCGCGGCCATTCCACCTTTGCCCAGGCTCCCAATCTGTTCACCACCGCCCCGGTCTTCGCCATGCGCAACCTGCTGGCCAAGCTGAACTGGCAGGCCGGCGCCGTCGATTTGTACGAAATCAACGAAGCCTTCGCCGTCGTCACCATGGCGGCCATGCGGGATCTGGATCTGCCGCACGACAAGGTCAATGTTCATGGCGGGGCCTGCGCCCTGGGGCACCCCATCGGCGCCTCGGGCGCGCGTATCCTCGTCACCCTGCTGTCGGCCTTGCAAAAGTACGACCTGAAAAAGGGCGTTGCCTCGCTGTGTATCGGCGGCGGTGAAGCCACCGCCCTGGCAGTGGAGCGGCTGACATGATCCTGAGCGAAGAACAAAACCTCATCCGCGACACCGCACGGGCCTTCGCCCGCGAGCGTCTGGCGCCGGGCGCGGAAATGCGCGACCGGGACCATGCCTTTCCGGCGGCCGAACTGGCGGAAATGGGGGAATTGGGCTTTATGGGCATGGTGGTGCCGCCGGAATATGACGGCGCCGGCACCGATTACGTCTCTTATGCCCTGGCGCTGATGGAAATCGCCGCCGGCGAAGGGGCGACCTCGACCATCATGAGCGTGCACAACTCGGTCGGTTGCATGCCGATCCTGAAATTCGGCACCGAGGCGCAAAAGCAACACTATCTTCGCCCGATGGCGCGGGGCGAATGGATCGGCTGTTTCTGCCTGACCGAACCGGAAGCCGGATCCGACGCCGCCGCCATCAAGACCCGCGCCCGCAAGGCCGGCGATTTTTACGTCCTTGACGGCTCGAAGCAATTCATCACTTCGGGCAAGAACGCCAAGGTAGCCATCGTCTTCGCCGTCACCGACCCGGCGGCGGGGAAAAAGGGGCTGTCGGCCTTTATCGTTCCCACCGACACCCCCGGTTGGAATGTGGCCCGCATCGAAGACAAGCTGGGGCAGCATGCCTCGGACACCTGCCAGATCATTTTGGAGGATTTGCGCATCCCCGCCGCCAACCTGCTGGGGGCGGAAGGCGAAGGCCTCAAGATCGCCCTGGCCAATCTAGAGGGCGGACGCCTGGGCATCGCCGCCCAATCGGTGGGCATGGCCAGCGCCGCGCTGGAACACGCCACCGCCTACGCCAAGGACCGCAGGCAATTCGGCAAGGCCATCATCGAACATCAGGCGGTGGCCTTCCGGCTGGCCGACATGGCCACCCGCATCGAAGCGGCGCGGCAATTGGTCCTGCACGTCGCCACCTTGCGCGACGCCGGTCAGCCTTGCTTGAAGGAAGCGTCCATGGCCAAATTGCTGGCCAGTGAAACAGCGGAAAAAGTTTGCTCGGACGCCATTCAAATTCACGGCGGCTATGGGTATCTTGCCGATTTCCCGGTAGAACGCATTTACCGCGACGTCCGGGTTTGTCAGATTTACGAAGGCACCAGCGACATCCAACGGCTGGTCATTGCCCGCGCCCTGGCGGCGGAAGCGGGCTAACGGAGAGTAAAGCCATGAAGGACATTCTGGTTCACATTGATGCCGGTGAACGCACCCGTATGCGCATCGAGGTCGCCGTCGATCTGGCCAAGCGTTTCGGTGCCCGCTTGACCGGCCTGTTCGCCCAAACCGACGGCCACCGCTCCGCCGCCGTTGCCCGCCTTGCCAGCGACGGCCTGAAAAAGGCCCAGGCCGAGGGCGAAATCCTGTTCAATTCCATGACCAAGGGTCTCGACACCCGGTTTTGGACCCTGCCCCATGGCGAGCCCGGCTTCGTCGCGGCCGAGATCATGTTCTGCTCGCGCTATTTCGATCTGGCGGTGCTGGGGCAAAACGACCCCAAGGATTCGCTGACCCCCGATGACATGGTCGAACAGACGGTGCTCAATTGCGGCCGTCCGGTGCTGGTGATCCCCTATCTCGGCAATTACAGCTCGGTCGCCAACCGCATCGTTGTCGCCTGGAACGCCGGCCGCGAGGCCACCCGCGCCGTCCATGATGCGCTTGATCTGCTGACCAGCGCCAAGACGGTCACCGTGCTGTCCATGCGCGCCCACGATGATGGCAGCAACAGCCAGAACATGCCCCCCGTCAACATCGTCGATCATCTGACCAAATTGGGCATCCCCGCCGATGGCGAATTCCTGCCCGACGAAGAAATCGGCAAGATGGACATGCTGCTGTCGCGCAGTTTCGATCTGGGCGCCGACCTGCTGGTCATGGGCGCCCACGGCCAATACGGCCTGTCGCGCCTGCGCGGGTCGGGCACCCGCTATGTGCTCAAGCACATGACCTTGCCGGTGCTGATGAGTCACTGACCCCCCCCTTGGGCACGCGGTCATCCCGCGTGCCCAAGACGGTTTGATGTGAAGACAAGGAAAGGCGGGCCATGACCGGCTTCACCCCCAAGGACTCGAATTATCATCGTCGGGTCACTGAGAATTTCGCCAAACAGACGCTGATGCACACCATCGGCGCCCGCCTGGGTCTGGTCGAGCCAGGACGCTGCGAGGTGATTTTGCCCAAACGCGACGATCTGTGCCAGCAACACGGCTTTGTCCATGCCGGGATCACCACCACCATCGCCGACACCGCCGCCGGCTATGCCGCCCTGTCGCTGATGCCGGAAACGGCCGAGGTGCTGTCCACCGAATTCAAGATCAACCTGATGAACCCAGCCGCCGGCAAGGCCTTCATCGCCCGCGCCGAAGTGCTCAAGCCCGGCCGCACCTTGACCGTGGTCCGCTCGGATGTGTGGGCCGAAAGCGAAGAGGGAACACACACCCTGATCGCTTCGATGCTGGCGACCATGATCAGCCTGGTCGACAATAGCGGCGGATCAGCGACGTAAGCGCCGTGGCGTCGGCGCTTGCCCCCAAATGGGCGTCAAAGCCCAGGGCCGCCAGCCGCAGCGCCTCGCCCTCTTGGTTTATCGCGTTAAAGGCCACGACCGGGAGGAAACGGGTCGCCGGCTCTTGCCGTAAGGACCGGCACAATTCCAACCCGGCGCTGCCCGGCGGAACCATATCGACGATGACCAGATCGAAAGCCGGCTGCGCCGTCATGGCCAGACGCCCGGCCAAGGCCGGATCGCTGACAACCGTGACGTCCAAGCCGGAATTGGCCTCGGCCACCTGATTAATAACAGCGCGGTTCGGCGCATGCGCCTCGACATACAGCACCCGCCCGACACAACCAGCCCCATCCTGCGCAGACGGCAGCGCCGCCAATTCGACCCAGAAACTGCTGCCCTGCCCCGCGACGCTGGAAAAGCCGATGGTCCCGCCCATCCGCTCGATCAACGTGCGCGAGATGACCAGACCGATCCCCGCCCCCTCGATATTCGACCCTTCGGCCCCCAATCGGTTAAAGGGCTGAAACACCTGCGACTGAAGCGCGGCGGCGATCCCACAGCCGCTATCCGTCACCGTCAGCCGTATCTTGCCGTCGCCGGCGCGATGCACCGTCAATTCGACGCTGCCGCCGGAATGGTTGAACTTGATGGCGTTGGACAAGAGATGGTCAATCACTTCGGCCATGCGGACCGGATCGCCGCTCACCGCAACCGGCCCCTCACACCCCGTCAGCCGCATCTCAAGCATTGCCATCCGGACCCGCTCGGCCACGCGGCCGGCACAGTCCAAGGCCACCGCCGCCAGATCGAAACGTTCGACATTGAGTTGAATCTTGCCCGATTCCAGATCGGCCAATTCCAGCACCTGACCGATCAAGTCGGCCAGGTGCTGGCCCGAACGCAGGATATGGCCAACCGAACGCCGCTGGCTGGGGCCGAATTGCCCGTCGGCGGTGGCATCCAGCAATTGGGCGAAGCCGAGAATCGCGTTCAAGGGGGTGCGGAATTCATGGCTCATGGACGACAAGAACACGGTCTTGCTGCGGTTGGCGGCCTCGGCCTGTTCCAAGGCCTGGCGCAATTGATCGCGATGAGCGTTGGCGGCGCTGACGTCGGCGATCACCGACACCCGGCCCCCTTCGGGCGTGCGACGCTCGGTGCTGCGCAGCGTGCGGCCATTGCTCAGCCGCCACTCGCTTTGTCCTTGCCCGGAACGGAACTGCGCCAACCGCAAGGTGGTGAACTGATCCAAAGGCAATTCGGTGTCCACCAATCCCAATTTCCAGGTATGCACCAGCAAACTGGCGACACTGACGCCGGGAACGATCCAGGGCTCCAATTGCGGCACCTGATTGATGAACGTGCGATTGCATAGAACAAGGCGTTCTTCCGCATCGAACAAGGCGAAGCCGTCATCCACCGTCTCGATGGCGGCGGCCAAACGTTCCCGCGCCTGACGAAGCTTGGCCTCGGCCTCGCGCCGCTGGGTGGCGTCGAAGATGATGACCAAATAGCCACCTTCCGAAGCCGCCGCCGAGACCACCATTTCCGCCCAGATCATCGCCCCCGAGCGGCGAATGATCCGCACATCCCCCCGCCAGGTGGTGCGAGAGGCCGTTTCCATGATGATGTCGGCGGTATCTTCGCCATAAGCGGAAAACAGCACCTGGCCCAATCCCAGGCCGATCAGCGTCCCGCCCCCATATTCGGTCAGATCTTCGGCATAGGCATTGGCGAAGCTGATCGCGCCGTGGCGATCCAGCAATAAAACGCCATGGCCACTTTGAACAATCGCATCTTCCAATGCCGCCTGCCGACGAACCTGAAGCCGGACCTCGGCGATGGCCGGGCGCAGAGCCAGCAGATACAAAAGCCCCAATCCCCCCCACAACACGCCAAAGGCTGCGACCGCAACCGCCTTGAGTTGATCAAGTTCGGCCGTGGCATGTTGCCGATAGCGGCTTGCCGCCTCTTCATTAAACAGCATGGCCTCGCGGTGATTAAGATTGTTGCCCTTATCCTTACCGTCCAGAAAGGCTTGCAGAATCGTCTGAAACCGGACCATCACCCCGGCTTCGCCATCCCAGGCGGTGGCATAAAGGCTGGCCACCTCGGCCGGGACATCGGGGTTGTCGATCAACCAGCGGGCATCGTCGCGCAAATGTTCCGCCACCTGCTCCAGTTCGTTGCGGTAACGCTGGCGCGCCAGCGCCGTGGTGCCCGGCTGCCCCAGTTTGCTGACCAGCAGGGCGGCGCGCTGGGCCATCATCCGTTGACCGCCGACCCGCTGCAACGCCTCGGCCTCTTCGTTCAACCCCGCCATGTTGACAATCAAGACAATCATCGCCGCCGCCAACAGCGTCGCCAACCCCATCACCAACACCAAGGTCCGCACGGTCAAGGCCCGAACGGTGGCGGAACTGGCGGAAGGAAGCTTCACGGACATGACGGGGCAAAAGCCTTGAGAAAGGGACACAATGCATAGTGCGTACGAAAAATCCGACATTGTAAAGATGAAGACGGCCAGCTCATCACTATGTAAGATCAGTCTCCGCCTTTCGGTGGAACCCTTTTGTCCTAAGAAATCTAGACGGAAGAATGCCCCTGACCCTGCGCAAATCCCGCATCCAGACGATTATTCCAGTCGTTGCCATGAACGTGGCGGTTCTGCTGGGGGGGGTGGTGTGGCTGGCGGGAGAATACAGCGACAAGCAGATTTCGGCTCAGGCGACCCTTTCCGCCCTGATCAGGGCCACCACGCTCAATGTCGCCAAAACATTCGAGATCGCCAGTGAATCGCTGCGATCAGGGGGGGCGGATCAGCCGATACAATCGCCGCTGATCTTGACCATCGACCACCAATTGCGACAAAGCGCCATTGGCCAGACCACCGCCATCGACGTCTCTGATCGCGACTATGCCCGCGTTCTGTCCCAACTTGAGGCCGGCGCCGCCTTTCCCGGCACCCCCGTTATCAACCCCGCGACGGGAATGCCGCAATGGCCGCTGTCGCTGCGGGTATCCTCGGCGGCTTTCAGCGGATTGGTCCGCATGCTGTCCATGGACGAAATCCAACGCCCGTTGGAAACCGCCCGCATCAAACCCGACGGCATCGCCTGGATCATCCGCGACGACGGCACCATCCTTGCCGCCGCCCCCTGGCGGGCCGAGATGATCGGCCGCAACATCGCCATGATCGACCCCATCTTGGCCGCGCGCGCAAGCCCGGAACGATTGCGCGCGGTCGAGATTGACGGCACCGCCCATCTGGTCACCACCTCGGCGGTGGCCGGCGTTCCGTTGCGGGTGGTTGTGGCCGCCCCGACCGCTGAATTCTTCATTGATTTGTGGCGCGAAGCCGGTTTGTTGCTGGCCCTGATGACGATCATGATCGCCACCTCCATTTACAGTGGCCGGCGACAATGGCTTTTGCTCAAGCAATTGGAGCATCTCAACACCTCGTTGCACCAACAGGTACAAAGCCAAAGCGCGGTACTTGACGCTGAAATCAAGGAACGTCAGGAACACCAGACCCTGGCGCGGGTGTTGCGCAACGCCTTGGAATATTCCGGCACCATGGTGCTGATCACCGATGTCAACGGATTGATCGAATACGCCAATCCGGCATTTTTCAAGGCGACTGACTTTGAGCTGCCCGATATCATCGGCAAGCCGCCCTCGATGTTGCGGCATCGGGATTTGTCGCCCCCGGCCAGTACCTTGTGGCCGACCATCCTGGCGGGGCAAACCTGGTCCGGCATGTTTTGCAACCGTCGCCGCGACGGATCGCCGCTTTGGGTGTCGGCCACCATTTCCCCCGTCACCGACGCCGCCGGATCGATCACCCATTTCGTTGCCGTCGAGGAAGACGCCACCAGCCGCCGCGACGGCGAGGAGGAATTGCGTCAAGCCAAGCGTTCGGCCGAAGCGGCCAGCTTGGCCAAATCGGAATTCCTGTCCTCCATGAGCCATGAATTGCGCACGCCGATGAATGCCATTCTCGGTTTCGCCCAATTGTTGGTCAATTCCGACCGCGACAATCTGGGGGAACGGCCACGCTTTTATGCCGACAGCATCCTCAAAAGCGGCAACCACCTGCTCAATCTGGTCAACGACATCCTCGACATGGCCCGCATCGAGGCCGGGCGGCTGTCGCTATCCTTTGAACGGGTGCAGCTTCAACGGGTGATGGCCGACATCATGCCGATGATCGCCACCATGGCCGAGCGGCGAAAGGTGACCCTGATCGACGAAATTTCCGCTCAATCGGCCCCGATCCTCGAGGCCGATTTCACCCGCTTAAAGCAAGTGCTGATCAATCTGGCCAGCAATGCGGTGAAATATAACCGGACCGGCGGCACCGTGCGTTTTTCCATCAGCCACGGCGAGACTGGACCGGTCCGCATCGCCGTCAGCGACAGCGGCATCGGCATTCCGGAAAAACGCCGCAGTGAAGTTTTCACCCCCTTCTCGCGCCTGGGGGCCGAAGCCTCCAGCGTCGAAGGCACCGGCATCGGCCTGACCATCTCGAAAATGCTGGTGGAAGCCATGGGCGGGCAGATCGACTTTTTCACCCAAGAAAACCTCGGCACCACCTTCTGGCTGGAAATCCCCCGCGCCGCCCGCCAGTCAGACGCCGCCGGCCTCCAGATCTCGGCCGAGGCGACCCTGCCGACAGGCTCCACCTGTCAGCTCACCTTGCTCTACATCGAGGACAATCCCTCGAACATCGAATTGATGGAAGAGATCATCGCCCAGGATTCGTGCTGTCGATGCCGGCTGCTGACCGCGACCAGCGCCGAAGAGGGCTTGATCCTGGCCCGACAGTACAAGCCAGGGTTGGTGATCATGGATATCAACCTGCCCGGCATCAACGGCATCGAAGCGGTGATGCGAATGAAAGCCGATCCCGAGTTGCGCCCGATCCCGGTTGTCGCCTTGTCCGCCGACGTCATGCCCGACACCATTCGCAATGGCATGAAGGCCGGCTTTCTGCGCTATCTGCGCAAGCCGCTCGACATCCCCGAATTCCGCAAAATCCTGCACCAGCTAAGCAACGTTTCCTGACGGCCGCCTTCTCGGATCCCGCGGATCAGAACCGATCATCGGGAACCTCAAGCCGCGCGGCCCCTGGGGGCTAACCAAATCCCCATGCGTTTCACTCATCGGGATTTGGCCTTAGCTGACCCGGATTACCGTGTCTATGGCGGTCAGGCGCAGTAATTCACGGACGGCGCCTTGTGGATTGCCCAACACCAGTTCCTTGCCCACTTTCCGGGCCTCATCGGCCGCCGTCATGATCAAGGACACCCCGATGGAATCGATGAAGCGCAACTGCCCCATGTCGATGGTTAAGTGACTGAAATCACCTGAAATCACGGATTGGATCACCGGCAAAAAGCAGCCCTGATCCTTGACAACAAAATTCCCGGCCAAGGCAACCCGCGCTTGCCGGCCGACACAGTGCAATGGTGAAATCCGTAAACCGCCCTCTTCCGCCGTCAGGGTGATGAATTCAAAGGAAATCTGCTCCAGCACCTCGGCCACCGCATCACGGGCATTCACCAATTCCAGTCGTGCGCCGGCAAGACTGGCTGCCCCCTGGGCCAGGGCGATCATGCCGATGCCATATGAATCCAGATAATCCAGATTCGTCAGATCAATGCGGACCCACGGCAATCCGCATTCGGAGATCTGGGCGATCACCGCTTCGAACGCAATCGAGTCGCGAAACGTCAATCTGCCATCAAGGTGAAAGGTCAGACACGAAGCGTCCATCTGGGATATGCAATTCATCCTAAGCCCCTTTGCTATGCCCCATACATTAGTATATATTATCGTTGAATTGAAGACCTTTCACGGGACTAGCCACACAGGCCGCCATCGGCTAAACCAAGGGGATCAATGTTTCATTTTTGGGGTTCCCATGCCTTCCTTCGACATTGTTTCCAAGACCGACATGGCCGAAGTGGACAACGCCATCGCCGGGATCGAACGCGAAATCGGCACCCGCTTTGATTTCAAAGGGGCTAAATGCAGCCTGGAGCGGAAAGAGCAGGTCATCACCATCCTGGCCGACGACAATTCCAAGCTGTCGCAGATGCATGACTTCCTGAAAGTCTATTTCACCCGCCGCAAGGTCGATCCCAAGGCTTTGGATTTCAGCAAGACGCCGGAAAAGGCCTCGGGCAATGCCCTGCGCCATGAAGTCACCGTCAAAGAAGGGATCGCCCAAGACGTGGCCAAGACCCTGATCAAGGCGATCAAGGACAGCAAGATCAAGGTTCAGGCCTCGATCCAGGGCGACGAACTGCGCATCACCGGCAAAAAGCGCGATGAGTTGCAGGAAGTCATCGCTTTGATCCGCCAGCAAGAGGTGGACCAGCCGCTGCAATTCGTCAATTTTCGCGACTGAGCTGCCCAAAGTTTAGGCTCCCTGTCCTTGGTTCCGCCGCCAAGCCATTGAGGTATCCTAGAAACCTTATTGGCACGCCCTTTGCGTCACCCATGGCGAATTGACGGAGTCCCAGGCATGAGCCTGCGTGTGATCGTGGTTGACGACGAAGCCGACCGCGCCAGTTCAGTGCGTCATGCACTGGAAGGCGCCGGCTTTATCGTCGTCGCCACCTGCGCCACCGGCGCCGATTTGCCCCGCAAATTGGCTGAACTGGCCGCCGACGTCGTCATCGTCGATATCGACAGCCCCGACCGCGACACGCTTGAAGACATGCGCCGCGTCACCATGGAACAACGGCGGCCGGTGGTCATGTTCGCCCAGGACGGCAAACCGGAAACCATCAAGGCCGCCATCAACGCCGGGGTCGCCGCTTACGTGGTCGATGGCCTTAAACCCGACCGGGTCCGCCCGGTCATTGACGTCGCTATCGCCCGCTTCGCCCAATTTCAGGAATTACGCCTGGAATTGGACAAGGCTCGCACCACCTTGGCCGAACGCAAATTGGTGGAAAAAGCCAAGGGCATCTTGATGAAACGCCGCAAGGTCGATGAGGACGAGGCTTATCGGCTGATGCGGCGCATGTCCATGGACCAAAAACTGCGCCTGATCGACATCGCCAACAAGATTATCGAAGCGGCCGAGCTCCTCGGCTAAGACCCAATCCCCGTGAGTGAAACCCAAGGGATTTGGTCTTAGGCCCCAAGGGCCGGGCGGCATAAGGCATTGCCGGCTCAGCGCGCCAGCACGCTGGCGGCTCCCTTGGTCTTTTGCACCGCTTGGCCGACTTGCTGCACCGCCACCGAAATCTCGTCGATATTTTCCGAAATGGTCGACACCGACGACGCCGCGCCTTGCATGTTCGCCGACATGCTTTGGGTCACCGCCGCCTGTTCCTCCACCGCCGAAGCGGTCACCGACACATATTCCTGGACATGACCGATGGCGCCGCGAATTTGGCTCAACGCCAGAACAACGTCGTTGGAAATGGATTGCATGCCGGAAATCTCGCGGGAAATCTGCTCGGTGGCCTTGGCCGCCTGATTGGCCAGATTCTTGACCTCGTTGGCAACCACGGCAAAGCCTTTGCCGGCCTCGCCCGCGCGCGCCGATTCGATCGTGGCGTTAAGCGCCAGCAAATTGATCTGGCTGGCAATGCCCTGGATCAGACTGACGATGCCGGTCATGTTCGACGTTGCCTCGGCCAGACGCCCGGTGGCTTCATCGGCGGCGGCGGCTTGCTGAAAGGCATCTTCGGTCGCCGCCTGCGACTTGGCCATGGATGAAGAGATTTCGGTGATCGAGGCCGCCAGTTCCTCGGCCGCCGAAGCGACCATCTGCACATTGGACGACGCATCCGCCGCCGCCAGATTGGCGCCACTGGCCTTGGTTTCGGATTGCGACAAAGCGCCGTCGATCTCGCCGAAATTAACGTCGATCAGCGTCTTGAGATCGGCCAGCATCTTGACCTGATCGGTGACGTCGGTCGCGAATTTAACCACTTTGAACGGCTTGCCATTCATGTCGAAGATCGGGTTATAGGACGCCTCGATCCACACCTCACGCCCACCTTTGCCGATTCGCTTATACTGCGCCTGCTGAAATTCGCCGCGATTAAGGGCCGCCCAAAATTCCTTATATTCGGCGCTGTCAGCATAAGCGTGTTCGACGAACATGCGATGGTGCTTCCCCTTGATCTCTTCGATGCCATAGCCCAAGGCGCCGAGAAAATTGTCATTGGCGTCATCGACAATGCCATCCAGACCGAAGCTGATCACCGCCTGCGACTTCAAGACAGCCTGCACCTGGCCGCCCATGTCGGCCAAATCCATCTTTTGCTGGCTCACATCGACGGCCAGTTTGACCACCTTGTAAGGCGTGCCGTTGCGGTCACAGATGGGATTATACGACCCTTCGATCCAGACTTCACGCCCACCCTTACCAATACGCTTATATTGCGCGACCTGGGCTCTACCCTGACGCAACCCTTCCCAGAACTGAATGTATTCTTTGCTCTCCGCATAAGCGGCGTCAACGAACATGGCATGCTTGCGCCCTTGGACCTCGGACAGGTCATAGCCCATCAGGCCGAGGAAGTTGCTGTTCGCGGTCAGAATGGTCCCATCCATGGCGAATTCAATCATCGCCTGCGATGTATCCAAGGCTTTGATTTTAGCCAATGCATCGGCACCAGCACCGGAAAAAAATGACACGCCCATAACCGCCTCCACACAATCGACCAGATACCTAAGTATGCATCAACAACTCTGCGTTTTACAATCATTATTAAAAAGAGATTCTGCGAATGAGATTAAACAGACCAACAACACTTGACTAAAAATATTTGTAATGATCACTTTTATCTAAAATTATATGAACAGACAGCAATAAAACTCGAAAACCCTGCATGGCACAATCGCCACCGGCGGCACGCCCCTGTCCCATCGGCGCTCGCGGATCGGGCCTCGCGGCCAAAGCCTTCTCGTCGCCGAACGGACGATCACGGCGCATATTGCTTGTATTTTAATCACAAGTCGGCTTTACGCTTATTTTTTGTGCGCAGCGGAAATCCACAAATCCTGAAAGTCCTGAAAATCCGCCGTTGCGCGATTGGCATGCCGCTTGCGTTTACGATGGGACGACGTGGTTGTCTCAATGGCGAGAAGACCGCGCACCGAGATCAGATAACGGTTCTTCCGGGCGATGACGTCCGACGAGAACCAGGAACAACGGCGTTCCACGGATTGCTCCTCTGGATTCAGAGGGTACGCAGCCCCGTGGAACGCCGTTTTTGTTTTTGGCCTTTGCACACGAAGGAAGCAAAGCATGACGAGCAAGACGGTGTTTCCGATGACTTTCAGCCGCCGCGCCGCTTTGGGCCTGGGCCTTGCCGCCGCCATGACGGCATTGGCGCCCTTGGCCGCCGACGCCGCCGCCTTGAAGCTGGAAAAGGACGAGCTGAAGCTGGGCTTCATCAAACTGACCGACATGGCGCCGCTGGCCATCGCCAAGGAAAAGGGCTTTTTCGAGGATGAAGGCCTGTACGTCACGCTGGAACCGCAGGCCAATTGGAAAGTTCTGCTCGACCGGGTGATCTCGGGCGAATTGGACGGTGCCCACATGCTGGCCGGCCAGCCCCTGGGCGCCACCATCGGTTATGGCACCAAGGCCCATGTCGTCACCGCCTTTTCCATGGACCTGAACGGCAACGGCATCACCGTTTCCAACGATGTGTGGGAAGCGATGAAGCCGTTCCTGGCCAAGGACAAGGACGGCAAGGTTGTGCACCCGATCAAGGCCGACGCGCTGAAGAAGGTGATCGACCAGTACCGGGCCGCCGGCAAGCCCTTTAACATGGGCATGGTCTTCCCGGTCTCCACCCATAATTACGAATTGCGTTACTGGCTGGCCTCGGGCGGGATCAATCCGGGCTATTACAGCCCCGACAACGTCTCGGGCCAGATCGGCGCCGACGCCCTGTTGTCGGTGACGCCGCCGCCGCAAATGCCCTCGACCCTGGAAGCCGGCACCATCAACGGCTATTGCGTCGGCGAGCCATGGAACCAGGCCGCCGTCTTCAAGGGCATCGGCGTCCCGGTGATCACCGATTACGAAATCTGGAAGAACAACCCGGAAAAAGTGTTCGGCGTCACCGCCGATTGGGCGAGCAAAAACCCCAACACCCATCTGGCGGTGGTCAAGGCGCTGATCCGCGCCGGCCAATGGCTGGATGAAAACAACAACGCCAATCGGGCCGAAGCCGTCAAGATCCTGGCCAAGCCGGAATATGTCGGCGCCGACGCCAAGGTGATCGCCAATTCCATGACCGGCACCTTTGAATATGAAAAGGGCGACAAGCGCGACGTTCCCGATTTCAACGTCTTCTTTCGCTACAACGCCACCTATCCCTATTACTCGGACGCGGTGTGGTACCTGTCGCAGATGCGCCGCTGGGGACAAATCGCCGAGGCCAAGCCCGATGCCTGGTTCGCCGACACCGCCAAAAGCGTCTATCGCCCCGACATCTATCTGAGCGCCGCCAAGATGCTGGTGGACGAAGGCAAGGCCAAGGCCGCCGATTTCCCCTTTGGCTCTGACGGCTATCGGGCGCCGACCAATGAATTCATCGACGCCATCACCTTCGACGGCAAAAAGCCCAACGATTACCTGAAGAACTTCGCCATCGGCCTTAAGGGCGCTCAAAGCGTGGTCGGCAACAAGGTGATCGCCAAGTAAGCAACGGACCGGGGGCGGGCCGTCGCCCGCCCTTTCCCCGCCGCGAAAAAGGACAACACGACATGACCAGCCTTTCCCAGGCCGCCGGCAATGCGCCGGCCCCCAAGCCCACCACCGCCGTTATCGTCCCCGTCTTGCTGAAGATCGCCGCAATGTTGTCGGTGGCCGGTCTGGGCTGGGTCGCCCCGCTGATCCGACTGGCAATCGGTGACGCCCCGCGTCAGCAAGCGGCCGAGCTGTGGCGTCAACTGGGCATCCCCATGCTGTCCATCGGCTTGTTCTTGTTGGCCTGGGGCGTGGCGGCGCCACAGGTTCAGACCTCGCTTGGCGCCATTCCCGGCCCGGCCCAGGTGTGGGAGCAGGTGGTGGTTCTGGCCAAGGACCATGTGGCCGAACGGGCCAAGGCGGACGCCTTCTACGAACGCCAAGACAAGCGCAACGCCCAATTGCGGAGCGAGGATCCCCACGCCGAAATCAAGATCCGCAAATACACCGGCAAGCCCACCTATGTGGATCAGATCTGGACCAGCTTGCAGACCGTCTTCATGGGCTTCGTGCTCGCCACCATCATCGCCGTGCCGCTGGGGGTGCTGTCCGGCCTGTCCAAGACCGCCCAGGCGGCGATGAACCCCTTGATCCAGATTTTCAAGCCGGTCTCGCCGCTGGCCTGGCTGCCGCTGGTGACCATGGTGGTCAGCGCCCTTTACGTCAGCGACACCCCCATATTCGAGAAAAGCTTCCTTAATTCCGCCATCACCGTGACCTTGTGCTCGTTGTGGTCAACCCTGATCAACACCGCCGTCGGCGTCGCCTCCATCGACAAGGATCTGATGAATGTCGGCCGCGTGCTCAACCTGTCTTGGTTCACCACCGTGCGCAAGTTGGTGCTGCCGTCGTCGCTGCCCTACATCTTCACCGGCCTGCGGCTGTCCCTGGGCGTGGGCTGGATGGTGCTGATCGCCGCCGAAATGCTGGCGCAGAACCCAGGGCTCGGCAAGTTCGTGTGGGACGAGTTCCAAAACGGCTCGTCGCAATCGCTGGCCAAGATCATGGTCGCCGTCTTCAGCATCGGCATCATCGGCTTCCTGCTCGACCGGCTGATGTTCGCGCTGCAATCCATGTTCACCTTCTCCGCCACCCGTTGATCAGGACGATTGTCATGGCAATTCTGGAACTCAAGGGCGTCGGCAAAAGCTTCGGCCGCACCAATGTCCTGGCCGGCATCGACCTGGCCATCGAAGAAGGCGAATTCATCGCCATCCTTGGTTTCTCCGGTTCGGGCAAAAGCACCTTGGTGTCGTTGATGGCCGGCCTCAGCCAGCCCGATCAGGGCGAAATTCTGCTGCATGGTAAAAAGATCACCGGCCCCGGCGCTGATCGCGGCGTGGTGTTTCAAAGCTATTCCCTGATGCCGTGGCTGACCGTCCAAGGCAACATCGCCCTGGCGGTCAACGCCACCACCCCCAAGGCAAGCGCGGCCGAACGGGCGGAAATGGTGGCCAAATATATCCAGATGGTCGGCCTGGCCCACGCCGCCGACCGCCGCCCGGCCGAGCTTTCCGGCGGTATGCGCCAGCGTGTCGCCGTCGCCCGCGCCCTGGCCATGCGCCCGGAAATCCTGCTGCTGGACGAACCTCTTTCGGCCCTGGACGCCCTCACTCGGGCCAAGTTGCAAGACGAGATCGAGGCGATCTGGTCCGGCGACAAGAAGACGG
Source organism: Magnetospirillum sulfuroxidans (assembly GCF_018224925.1). Taxonomy (GTDB): domain Bacteria; phylum Pseudomonadota; class Alphaproteobacteria; order Rhodospirillales; family Magnetospirillaceae; genus Magnetospirillum; species Magnetospirillum sulfuroxidans. Next base: position 167,903 of record NZ_JAGTUF010000002.1, read on the forward strand.
TGGTGCTGATCACCAACGACGTCGACGAAGCCCTGTTGCTGGCCGACCGGGTCATTCCCCTGAACCCCGGCCCCGGCGCCACCTTCGGCCCCGCCTTCACCGTCGACCTGCCGCGCCCGCGCGACCGCACCGCCGTCAATTCCGATGAAACCTTCAAGCGTCTGCGGGCCGAGATCACCGCCTATCTGATGGCCGCCGGCATCGAAAGCAAGGCCGCCATCAGCGACAGCAAGACCAGTCTTCCCGCCGTCTTGCCGATCACCGCCAACCGACCGCCCCAGGCCTATGCCCAGGCCGGCCGGGCCAACAATCCCGACCGCTATCTCGAATTCACCCAGCTTAAAAAGATCTATCCCACCGCCAAGGGACCGCTGACCGTGGTCGATGGGTTCGATCTCAAGATGAAGCAGGGCGAATTCATTTCATTGATCGGCCATTCCGGCTGCGGCAAATCCACCGTGCTGACCATGACCGCCGGCCTGACCGGGGTATCGGAAGGCGGCATCATTTTGGATGGGCGCGAAGTCACCGAAGCCGGCCCCGACCGCGCCGTGGTGTTCCAGGCCCCCAGCCTGTTTCCCTGGCTGACCGCCCTGGAAAACGTCGCCCTGGGCGTCGACCGCGTCTATCCCCACGCCAGCCCGGCGGAACGCCGCGACATCGTCACCTATTACCTGGAACGCGTCGGTCTGGCCGATGCCCTTAATCGCCCCGCCGCCGACATGTCCAACGGCATGAAGCAACGCGTCGGCATCGCCCGCGCCTTCGCCTTGTCGCCGAAACTGCTGCTGCTTGACGAACCCTTCGGCATGCTGGACAGCCTGACCCGCTGGGAATTGCAGGAAGTGCTGATGGAAGTGTGGGCGCGGACCAAGGTCACCGCCATCTGCGTCACCCACGACGTCGACGAGGCCATCTTGATGGCCGACCGGGTGGTGATGATGACCAACGGCCCCCATGCCCGCATCGGCAAGATCGTCGATGTGGATATCGAGCGTCCGCGCACCCGCCGCGCCTTGCTGGATCATCCCCGCTATTACCACTACCGCCAGGAAGTTCTGAACTTCTTGGATGAATACGAACACGGCGCCCAGGCGAAAGCCGGCTGAATCAGGGACAAACCGCCATGACTTTGGAACTGAACCGCCTGAAACTGGGGATCGTGCCGCTGATGGACGCGGCCCCCATCGTCGTCGCCAAGGAACGCGGCTTCTTCGCCGAACAAGGCCTGGACGTGGATATCAGCCGCGAGCCCAGTTGGGCCAATATCCGCGACAAGGTCGCCGTCGGCGCCCTGGACGGCGCCCAGATGCTCGCCCCCATGCCGCTGTCCATGAGCTTGGGTCTGGGGGCCATCCGCGAACCGGTGATCACCGGCCTGGCCCTCAATCTGGGCGGCAACACCATCACTTTGTCGGCGGCGCTGTGTCATCGCCTCTTGGCACAGGGCGGCCTGACCGGCGCCGCTCTCAAGCAGGTGATCGCCGACGACAAACTGGCCGGCCGGCCGGCCTTGGCTTTCGCCATGGTCTATCCGTTTTCCACCCATAATTACGAATTGCGCTTTTGGCTGGCCGCCGCCGGCATTGATCCCGACCGCGATGTCCGCCTGACCGTGGTGCCGCCGCCGCAGATGATCGGCCATATGTCGGCCGGCAACATCGCCGGTTTTTGCGTCGGCGAGCCTTGGGGGTCGCTGGCCGCCAGCATGGATCTGGGCACCATCGTCGCCACCTCGGACAGCATCTTCGCCGGCCGTCTGGAAAAGGTGCTGGGCGTCACCCGCGCTTGGGCCGACAGCCATCCCGAAACCCATAACGCCCTGATCAAGGCGGTTCTCGCCGCCGCCTCGTGGTGCGAGGCCAATCGCGGCGAAACCGCCGATATCATGGCCCAACCGGCCTATGTCAACGTCCCGCGGGAAACCGCCCGCGCCGCCCTGACCGGACCGCAAGCGCCGCATTTTTCCGCCCATTGCGCCAACTTCCCCTGGCGCAGCCAAGCCATGTGGTACCTGACCCAGATGCAGCGCTGGGGCCAATTGAGCCACAGCGTCGATCTTCGCCGCATCGCCGAGGAAGTCTATCGCCCCGACCTGTTCCGCCTCGCCGCCCTGGAACTGGGATTGCCGGTGCCGTTGATCGACCACAAAAGCGAAGGCGGCCATGCCCAACCCTGGATTTTGGACAAGGCCACCGCCCCGATCGCCATGGGACCGGACCTGATGTTGGGCGGTGTCCGCTTCGATCCCGCCCCAGGCTCTGAAACTCCGGCGCAGCCCGAGCATGCAGAAGGACTTTCGTGATGAATTCTGTCCCCCGCCAACGTCTGGTCGTCATCGGTAACGGCATGGCCGGCATGCGCACGGTCGAGGAATTGCTGGCCCGCGCCCCGGTCCGCTATGACATCACCGTTTTTGGCGCCGAACCGCACCCCAATTACAACCGCATCATGCTGTCCTCGGTACTGGCCGGGGAAAAGCAGATCGACGACATCATCATCAACCCACGCGCCTGGTACACGCAAAACGCCATCACCTTGCATGCGGGCGATGCCGTCATCGGCATTGACGCCAAGACCAAGACGGTCACCGCCGCCTCGGGCCTTCGCGTCGCCTATGACAAGCTGTTGCTGGCCACCGGCTCCAAGCCGTTGATGCCGCCGCTGCCCGGCCTGGACCTGCCCGGAATCGTCACCTTCCGCGATATCGCCGATATCGACAAGATGTTGGCGGCGGCCGAGGCCAAGCAGCGCGCCGTGGTCATCGGCGGCGGGCTGCTGGGCCTGGAAGCCGCCTGGGGCCTGAAACGGCGCGGCATGCCCGTTGCCCTGGTGCATCTGATGCCGACATTGATGGAACGGCAATTGGACACCGAGGCCGGCACCTTGCTGCAACGTGACCTTGATGAGCGCGGCCTGCATTTCTTCACCTCGGGCCAGACCGAACGGATCATCGGCAGCGAACGGGCCGAGGGCGTCGCCTTGGCCGATGGCCGCACCGTTCCCGGCGATCTGGTGGTCGTCGCCATCGGCATCCGCCCCAATGTCGACATGGGCAAGGCGGCGGATGTGGACATCAATCGCGGCATCTTGGTCGGCGACGACATGGCGACCAGCGATCCCGACATTTATGCGGTGGGCGAATGCGTCGAACATAACGGCCAAGTCTTCGGCCTGGTGGCGCCGATCTGGGAACAGGCCAAGGTCTGCGCCGCTCGATTGGCCGGGGACACCGTCGCCAGCTACGTCACCCCGGCTTTGTCCACCCGTCTCAAGATCACCGGTATCGACGTGTTTTCCGCCGGCAAGCTGGCGGCCGAAGACGATGGTGACGAGGAAGTGGTGTTCCGTGACGCCGCCAAGGGCGTCTACCGCAAGCTGGTGGTGCGCGGCAACCGGCTGGTGGGCGCCGTCCTGTATGGCGATGTCGCCGATGGCGGCTGGTATTTCGACCTGATCAAGGGCAACAAGGACGTCGCCGAGATGCGCGACCGCCTGATCTTCGGCCAAGGCTTCGCCGATCAGGATTGTTGCGGCGGAAGCAAGGCCGGTCTGAATGTCGCCGCCATGACCGATGACACCCAGGTGTGCGGCTGCAACGGCGTCTCCAAGGGGGCCATCGTCAAGGCCATCGGTGAAAAGGGTCTGACCACGCTGGACGAAGTGCGCGCCCACACCAAGGCTTCGGCCAGTTGCGGCATGTGCACGCCGACGGTTCAGGCCATCTTGTCCTTCGTCACCGGGTCCGACGCCGCCGCGCCGGAAGTGATGTGCAAATGCACCGATCACGGCCACGACCATGTTCGCCATGCCATCCTTGACCAGCGGCTCAAGACCATGGCGGATTTGCGCGAGGCCCTGGGCTGGAAAACCGCCGATGGTTGCGCCAAATGCCGGCCGGCGCTGAATTATTACCTGCTGTGCGCCTGGCCGGGCGAATACGTTGACGATTACCGCTCGCGCTTCATCAACGAACGGGTCCACGCCAACATCCAAAAAGACGGCACCTATTCGGTCATTCCGCGCATGTGGGGCGGCGTCACCACCCCGGCCGAATTACGTGCCATCGCCGATGTCGCCGACAAGTTCAACATTCCCACCGTCAAGGTCACCGGCGGTCAGCGCATCGACCTGCTGGGGGTGAAAAAGCAAGATCTGCCGGCCGTCTGGGGCGACCTCAACCAGGCGGGGCTGGTCTCCGGCCACGGCTACGCCAAGGGGCTGCGCACGGTCAAGACCTGCGTGGGGTCGGAATGGTGCCGCTTCGGCACCCAGGATTCCACCGCCCTGGGCATCAAACTGGAAAAGATGATGTGGGGATCGTGGACGCCGCACAAGGTCAAGCTGGCGGTGTCGGGGTGCCCGCGCAATTGCGCCGAGGCCACCATCAAGGATATCGGCATCATCTGCGTCGAGGCCGGCTATGACATGGTCATCGGCGGCAATGGCGGCATCGAGGTGCGGGTGACCGATCCGCTCACCCGGCTGACCACCGAGGCCGAGGTTCTGGAATATTCCGCCGCCTTCATGCAGCTCTACCGCGAGGAAGGTCATTACCTGGAGCGCACCGCCCCTTATCTGGAACGTGTCGGCCTCGCCCATATCAAGGCGCGCATCCTTGAAGACGATGCCGGCCGCAAGGCGCTCTACGCCCGCTTCTTGTTCGCCCAAAGCTTTGCCCAGGACGACCCGTGGGCGGAACGGGCCGGCGGCGGCGTCGATGCCCATGAATTCCAATCCTTAGCGGTGGTGAGCTGACATGACCAACTGGATCGATATCGGCACCATCGCCGACATTCCCCGCCTGGGCGCCCGCACGGTGGAAACCGCGCTCGGGCAAGTGGCGGTGTTCCGCACCGCCGAGGACGAAGTCTTCGCCCTGATCAACAAATGCCCGCACAAGAACGGCCCCTTGTCGGAAGGCATCGTCATGGGCCGCAAGGTCGCCTGTCCGCTGCATAATTGGGTCATCGACCTCAATAGCGGACATGCCGACGCCCCCGATGAAGGCTGCACCACCCCTTTGGCCCTCAAAGACGAAGGCGGCCGCCTGCTGCTGGGCCTGGACGCCGTCGCCGCGGTGGCCCATGGCTGAGCCCATCCGCACCACCTGTCCCTATTGCGGCACCGGCTGTGGAATCATCGCCGAAAAGTCCGCCGCTGGCTGGGCGGTGCGGGGCGACCCGGAACACCCGGCCAATTATGGCCGACTGTGTTCCAAGGGCACCACCCTGGCCGACACCTTGGGCCTGGAAACCCGGCTGTTGCAGCCCGTGGTCGATGGCCGCCCCAGCGATTGGGACACCGCCATCACCGAGACGGCGGGGCGTATCCGCGCCGTCACCGATCTGCACGGCCCCGACGCCTTTGCCTTTTACCTGTCCGGTCAGTTGCTGACCGAGGATTATTACGCCGCCAACAAGCTGGCCAAGGGCTTCATCGGCACCGCCAATGTCGATACCAATTCACGCTTGTGCATGGCGTCCACCGTCGCCGGCCACCGCCGCGCCTTTGGCTCTGACACCGTCCCCGGCTGCTATGAAGACCTTGAACGCGCCGATCTGGTGGTTTTGGTCGGCTCGAATCTGGCGTGGTGCCATCCGGTCTTGTTCCAACGCCTGAAAAAAGCCCGTGACCTGCGCGGCACCAAGGTGGTGGTCATCGACCCCCGCCGCACCGATAGCTGCGACATCGCCGATCTGCATCTGCCATTGGCCCCCGGTTCGGACGTCGCCTTGTTCAATGGGCTGCTGGCCCATTGCGAGGCGGCGGGCGCGTTGGATTTCGCCTTTATCGACGCCCACACCACCGGTTTCAGCGAAACCTTGGCGGCGGCGCGGGCCGGCGATGTCGCCGTCACCGGCCTGGATCGCGGCAACCTGACCCGTTTCTTCGACCTGTTCGCCACCACCCGCAAGGTGGTCACCGTGTTTTCCCAGGGGGTCAACCAATCCTCGGCCGGCACCGACAAGGTCAGCGCCATCCTTAACGTTCATCTCGCCACCGGCCGCATCGGCCATACCGGCATGGGACCGTTCTCGGTCACCGGCCAGCCCAACGCCATGGGGGGGCGCGAAGTCGGCGGACTGGCCAACCAACTGGCCGCCCATATGGGTTTTGACCCGGTCAGCATCGACCGCGTCGGCCGCTTCTGGAAGGCGGCGAAAATGGCGACCTCCGAAGGGTTGAAGGCGGTCGAACTGTTCCGCGCCATTGACGCCGGCAAGGTCAAGGCCGTGTGGATCATGGCCACCAATCCGGCGGTCAGCCTGCCCGAAAGCGATCTGGTCCGCCGCGCCCTGGCCAAATGCCCGGTGGTTATCGTCTCGGATGGCGTCGCCGATACCGACACCTTGCGCTTTGCCCATATCAAACTGCCCGCCCATGCCTGGGGCGAAAAAAGCGGCACGGTGACCAATTCCGACCGCACCATTTCCCGGCAGGCGCCCTTCCTGTCCCCGGCCGGCGAGGCCCGCGCCAATTGGTGGGCGGTTGCGCAAGTGGCCCGCGTTCTTGGCCACGGCCAGGCTTTCGCCTGGCCAGGCCCCCAACAGGTGTTCGACGAATATGCCCGTCTGACCGGCTTCGAAAACGGCGGCAGCCGCGACCTTGATCTGTCCGAGGCCCTGAGCCTTGATTACGACCGCTTCCGTCCATTCCAGTGGGGCGGCAAGCGCATGTTCGGCGACGGCCGCTTTTATACCGCCGACGGCCGTGCCGTCTTGGTCCCGGTCAGCCATCGCCCGCCCAAGGAAAATCTCAGCCTTCGCTATCCGCTGCGCCTGAATACCGGGCGGTATCGCGACCACTGGCACACATTGACCCGAACCGCCCTGGCTCCCCGATTGTCGGGGCACCGGCCCGAGGCGCTGCTTGATATCCATCCCGACGACGCCGCCAAGGCGGGCCTGACCGACGGCGCCCTGGCCGTGATCCGCAGCCGTCTGGGCCAGATGATCGCCCGCGCCCGGCTGACGCAGGAACAACAGCCCGGCCACGTCTTTTTACCCATGCATTGGAACGATTGCTTCGCTGCCCAAGGATTGGTCGGCAGGCTATTGCCCGGTCATACCGATCCGCTATCGGGACAGCCGGAATCCAAGCATGCGGCGGTGCGGGTGACCCCTTTCGCCGCCACCTGGGCTGGGGCGTTGATCTGCGCGGCCCCGCCGCCGCTGACGCCGCCATGGTGGAGCCGCCATCGCCAAGGCCCGGCGCAAGTGGTGGAGATGGCCGGAACCGCGCCCGCGCAGATCGCCGCCCAACTCGACGCCCTGGACCAGCATTTCGGCCCCCATCGGCTGGAAATCGTCGATGCCGCCCGCGGCATCGCCCGCTATGCCTGGATCACCGATGGCAAATTGGTCGCGGCCTTGTTCATTGCCCCCGACCGGCCGGACATGGCCCGCGCTTGGGTCGCCGGACTGATCGGCACCTCCTTGGAGGACGGAAGCGAACGCACCGCCATCCTCGCCGGCAAGGCCCCTGGTGGCCAAGCCGACCAAGGCCCCATTATTTGCGCCTGCTTTTCCGTCGGGCTGCACACCATCCAGCGCCTGATCGCCAGCGGCCAGGTTTCCAGCGTCGCCGCTATCGGCGCGGCGCTGAAAGCCGGGACCGGTTGCGGTTCCTGCGTGGGTGAACTGAAAGGATTATTGGCGCGAAAGGAAACGGCCCTCGCCTGAACCGAAACCGGTCTCATCCCGCCCGGACAATGAACGGATCATGGCAAAGGACGGCCGGTCTCCGTGACGGGTGAACCGGCACAGAAAGTCCCGTCCTGCCATTGGCTGATCCATTGGGCCGCCTGAGCGGTCAAATGATCGGCGAACGCCGCGTCCAAGGGGCAGGAATGACGGATCAGGCGGAAATAGATGGGGCCGTACAAAAGGTCGGCGAGAAAAACCACCTTGTCGCGCTCGCCGCCCAAAATCTCCATCAATTCGCGGCATCGGGATTCGGCATGATTGACCAAGAAGCGCCGGCCGATTTCCGGCTGATATTGGGCTTCGGCCATTAATTGCCCAACCATGCGGCCGGTGGGACCGCTATAGACCTTGATCAGCCGGCGCATCTGGTTGGTGATGATCTCCACCGCCGAATGACCGCTTCGGTCGAAGGTGGCGTCTTGGCGCAATTCCTCGATGCAGGCATCCATCACCAGCTCGGCCTTGTTGTTCCACCAGCGATAGATGGTGGCCTTGGACACGCCGGCTTGCTTGGCAATGGCATCAATGGTCAGGTCGCGCAGATTGGACGTTTCAAACATCCGCCTCGCGGCCGACAAAATGGCTAATCGTGTGGCTTCGCAACGGGGCCGGCCCTGATGGCGAATCGGATCGGGAGCGTTCACGGGCGCAATTCCTTTGGCAATGGCTGATCATACGATAGCCCCAGCCGCGCCGCTACCCCCCTGCCCGAAGGGACCGCCCATCGGGAGGATATGGGCAGCCCCTTCCTGGGGTCAGCGGATAATCACGTGCGGGCCACTGTTGCTTTCATCGTGCAGAACCACAACGGCCGCGGTCGCGGTCGCGGTCGCGGCCGAACCGGTGGTCACCGGCTTGGCGCTTTCCACCTGAACCAGATGCGGGCCGCTATTGCCCTCATCATGCAGAACCAAGACGGTTTCAGAGGCCAGGGCCGGAGCAACGGCAAGGCCAGCCACAAGCGAAAGAGCCAAAGCGGATTGGGAGATGATACGAGCGTTCATGATATTAAGTCCTTGTTGGTGAAGGGAAAGAACGTTTGATGACGCTATATATAAAACGAAACGTTTCGTTTTTAAATAGGTTCATATTCCCATACCCTCCATGGACGCGGCCGTCATCCCCTGGACAAGCGGCGGACAGCGCGTTCTACTGGCTTTGCCGCCATGCCCCTTTCATCCCAAGGATCCGTCATGCGTCTTGCCGATTCCGTTTTGCAGACCTGGCTGGCCGAAGACGCCCCCTTCGGCGATTTGACCACCACCTCTTTGGCCATCGGTTCCGTTGCCGGCCGCATGCGCTTTGCCGCCCGCTCCGCCATGGTATTGGCCCTGGGGGCCGAAGCCGCCCGCCTGCTGGAACTGGCCGGGGCCAAGGTCGAAGTGATCGCCGGCGACGGCTCGCATCTGGCGGCCGGCGACGATATCTTGCTGGCCAAGGGCGATGCCGGCGCCCTGTTGCTGGGCTGGAAGGTGGCGCAAACGTTATTGGAAATGGCCTCGGGCATCGCCAGCGCCGCCGCCGCCCTTGTCGCCGCCGCCCACGCGGTCAATCCCAACATCACCGTCGCCTGTACCCGCAAGTCGTTTCCCGGTACCCGAGCGGTGGCGGTCAAGGCGATCTTGGCCGGCGGCGCCGTGCCGCATCGGCTGGGATTATCGGAAACCGTGCTGGTCTTTGCCGAACATCTGGCCTTTACCGGCCATCGTCCGCTTTCCGGGGTGATCGCCGAACTCAAGCGGCGTTGCCCGGAAAAGAAAGTGGTGATGGAAGTGGCCGATCTGCAAGCGGCGCTGAAAGCGGCCGAAGCCGGAGCAGATGTGTTGCAGCTGGAAAAATTCAGCCCTGAACAGGTGGCCGAAACCGCCCATGCCTTGTCCGATTGGGGCGGGACCCTGGCCGCCGCCGGCGGGGTCAATGCGGGCAACGCCGCGGCTTACGCCCGTGCCGGCGCCGGCGTTCTGGTGACGTCGTCGCCCTATTGGGCAGCGCCCAAGGATGTGGCGGTAACCATCAGCGCCTGATCACGCCACCGGCGAAGCCCGGAAAAATACCCCCCGCCTTGGTTCCCCGCAGGTCGTCCAAGGACAGCTCCATCACCGGATCTCCACCGATTGGATCAGATCACCGGCCATCCGAAAGACGTATTCCAGTTGAAGCGGGCTTCCCGGAAAGTTGCCGCTGACCTTGGTCGCCACCGTCACCCGCTCGTCCTGGGACTGAACCGCCATCGGCGCGACATGGTATTGGTATTTGCGCCGCGCCTCTTGCAACCAGGCCTGGACGGCCTGACATCCTTCATGGCTACGCCCTTCATCATGCGCAACGGCGTCGGCGGCAAGGATGTGCCGCAGGCCGGAAGAATCGCCGCCATTGCTGACATCGAAGAAAATAGAAACAGCACCGGGAAGATGAATACTCATGATCGCAACCTTCGGGCAAGGATTGATGATCATGAAGTTTCAACATAAAATCATTACTCCGCAAGAACGCACAAAAAAGTAAGTTACGCACCCATGCGCAAGCTCTATACCCCCACCACAGCAGCTTCCGACGTCGAAGCCACGATTAGACTTCTTGATGGGCGCTGGAAATTGATCATTTTGTTCCATCTTTTCGATGGAAAGGTGCAACGCTTTTCTGATTTCGAACGGCTGATCCCCGGCATCTCGCAGAAAATGCTGACCCAGCAATTGCGTCAGCTCGAGGCCGACGGCATCGTCGTCCGCAAGCTCTATCCGCAGATCCCCCCCAAGGTGGAATACCGCCTGACCGATTGGGGGCAGGCCCTGTGCCCAGCCTTGGACGCGTTATTGCAGTGGGCGGAACAGCGACACCCTCCCGGCGGCACGCCGTAATGAAAACCACGGCGAAACGCCGTAATGAAAACCACGGCGGCACGCCGTAATGAAAACCACGGCGGCACGCCGTAATGAAAAAGGCCGGGCGACAGCCCGGCCTTCGATCATGCGAAAGACAATCCGTGGATCAGGCGACCTTGAAATCAGCCTCGGTCTTGCTGCGCAATTCCTCGACGGTGACGCCATCAGCCATTTCCAGCAAGGTCATGCCGCCCTGACCATGCTTGTCGATGGCAAACACCGCCAGATCGGTGATGACCATGTCGACGACGGCAGCACCGGTCAGCGGCAGGTTGCAGGCCTTGAGCAGCTTCTTTTCGCCGTCCTTGGCGGTGTGTTCCATCACCACCACCACCTTCTTGACACCGGCGACCAGATCCATGGCGCCGCCCATGCCCTTGACCATCTTCCCCGGAATCATCCAATTGGCCAGATCGCCGTTTTCAGCCACCTGCATGGCCCCCAGGATCGACAGGTCGATATGACCGCCACGGATCATGGCGAAGCTGTCGGCCGAGGAAAAGAACGACGAGATCGGCAATTCGGTAATGGTCTGCTTGCCGGCATTGATCAGATCGGCGTCTTCGTCGCCTTCGAACGGAAACGGTCCCATGCCCAGCATGCCGTTTTCCGATTGAAGCGTGACTTCCATACCATCGGGAATGAAATTGGCAACCAAAGTGGGGATGCCGATGCCCAGGTTGACGTAAAAGCCATCCTGAAGTTCGCGGGCGGCACGAGCCGCCATTTCGTCACGAGTCCAAGCCATCGTTTTTTCCCCTTCAGACCCGCTTGCGCGTGGTGCGCTGTTCAATGCGCTTTTCGTAATTCGTGCCCAAGATGATGCGCTTCACATAGATACCGGGCGTATGGATGTGGTCGGGGTCGATTTCACCCGGCTTCACCAGATGTTCCACTTCCGCCACGGTGATCCTGCCGGCGGTGGCCATCATCGGGTTGAAATTACGCGCGGTCTTGCGATAGACCAGATTGCCTTCGCTATCGCCGGTCCACGCCTTGACGATGGACAGATCGGCGATCAGGCCGGTTTCCATCACATATTTTTCGCCATTGAATTCGCGCACTTCCTTGCCGTCGGCGACGACGGTGCCAACGCCGGTCTTGGTGAAGAAGGCGGGAATGCCGGCGCCGCCGGCCCGGATGCGCTCGGCCAGGGTGCCTTGCGGGTTGAATTCCAGCTCAAGCTGGCCCGACAAATATTGTTGGGCGAACAATTTGTTCTCGCCCACATAGGACGACACCATCTTCTTGATCTGGCCGTTGTCCAACAGACGCCCCAGGCCCCAGCCGTCAACGCCGCAATTGTTGGAGATAACCGTCAGGTCCTTGACCCCGGCTTCCTTGATCGCCTCGATCAGATTTTCGGGAATGCCGCACAGGCCAAAGCCGCCGGCCATGATGGTCATGCCGTCGCGCAACAGCCCGGCAAGGGCGCTCGTAGCGTCTGAATGGACTTTTCGCATGGTTTCCTTTGTCCGTTTTTTGGCGGCCGTGGCCGGCCCGCCTCCCTAAAGCGAACGGCTCACCCGTCCAGCTTGGTTCAGACCTTACCGCGAAGCCGAAGGCCGGAAAAGAGTCTCGGTGGACAAATTGGCAGTTCATGACCGAATTCAACCCGGCCGGCATCCTGCTGACACCACGCTGTCAGCAGGGCTTTGCTATGGTCTTGCTCATGGCGCGCCCCACCCCATGGCAACACAAAAGGAAACCATCATGCAAATCTCCGCCAATGTCTGCGTCTGGTTCGAAATTCCAGCCACCGATCTGGACCGGGCCCAGCATTTCTATCAGGCGATTTTCCCCCAGGCGATACGCCGCATGGCCTGCGACACCGCCGGCGACGTCATCGTCTTTGATGCCGAGGAGGGCGCGGTCAAGGGGGCCATCGTCAAGGCCGGCGATCACCATAAGCCCGGCGCCGCCTCGGTGGTCTATCTGAACGGCGGCGCCGACCTGGCCGAGCCGCTGTCGCGCGTCGAAGCGGCCGGCGGCAAGGTGCTTTTGGCCAAGACCGCCTTGCCGGCGCCGTGGGGCTTCATGGCCCATTTCGAAGATAGCGAAGGCAACACCGTCGGCCTACATTCGCTGGCCTAACCAACGGGAGAAACCGGGCCATGCGCAGGGCCGATCGTCTGTTTCAGATTTTACAAGCCCTGCGCGGCGGGCGGCTGACCACCGCCCGCCATCTCGCCCACCGGCTGGAGGTGTCGGAACGAACCATCTATCGCGACATCGCCCAATTGATCGCTTCGGGGGTGCCCATCGATGGCGCCGCCGGGGCCGGCTATATCCTGCGCGATGGCTTTGATATCCCGCCCTTGATGTTCGACCGCCACGAACTGGAGGCCCTGGTGATCGGCGCCCGCATGGTCCAGGCCTGGGCCGGCACCCAATTGGGCCGCGCCGCCAGCCAGGCCTTGGCTAAAATCGAAGCGGTCATCCCCGAAAACCTGCGCCCCGGCATGGAACAATCACGCCTGTTCGCCCCCGATTTCCGCTCGCCCCGGCAAACCCGCGCCAATCTTGACCATGTCCATGCCGCCACCTCGACCCGTCACCGCCTGAAATTCGACTATGTGCGCGAAGACGGCACCGCTTCAAGCCGGACCGTCCGGCCGTTGGGGCTGTTTTTCTGGGGGCATGTCTGGACCCTGGTGGCATGGTGCGACCTGCGCGATGATTTCCGCGCCTTCCGTCTGGACCGCATGAGCGCGGTCACGGTGACCGCGGATGCCTTCAGCGAAACCGCCGGCCAAAGCCTGAATGATTATCTGCTTCGGGTTCGCGGGCAAAAATGATGGCAAGGGCTCTTGCCTTCGCGCCCGCACAATGAGCTATACTAAGGCATCCGCCGTCACCCTTTCTTACCGCCGAGGAACCATGCCGCTGTATTCGTTTCAGTGCACGGCCTGCAAGGCCGAATTCGAAACCCTGGTGCGATCGTCGGACACGCCCGTCTGCCCCGAATGCGGCAGCGACAGGTTGGAACGCTTGATCGGCTCTCTGGCCCCCGCCGGCAAGGTCGACGGCCTGCTATCGGCGGGCCGGGCCCAGGCCGCGCGCGAAGGTCATTTCAGCAATTATTCCAAATCCGAGCTCAAGCGTCGGAAGAAATAGCCCCGTCCAGGATGGTTTTTTCAAAGCGCAAGGCGGTCATCGGCCGACCATACAGATAGCCCTGGGCCTGATCGCAGCCGTGATCGCGCAGGAAGATTCCGGCGGCCTCGTCCTCGACCCCTTCGGCGATGACCGTCAGGTTCAGGCTATGGGCCATCTGGATGATCGCCCGAGTGATGGCGGCGCTATCATTGTCGGTGTGGACGTCGCGGATAAACGACTGGTCGATCTTCAGCTTATCGACGGCGAAACGCTTGAGATAGGCCATGCTGGAATAACCGGTGCCGAAATCGTCGATGGACAATTGCACGCCCATGCGGCCCAACCGCCGGGCCATGTCCATCACCGCTTCGTGATCTTGGATCATGATCGATTCGGTCAGTTCCAGTTCCAGCGCGGCGGGGTCAAGGCCACTTTCGGCCAAGGCCTCGCCCACCGCCTTTTCCAGATCGCCGCGACGGAATTGCAGGGCCGACAGATTGACCGCCATGGTCAATTTGTGGCCTTGCGCCTGCCACAGCGCCGCTTGCCGACAGGCTTCGCGCAAGACCCAATCGCCCATGGGCACGATCAGGCCGCTATCTTCGGCCACCGGGATGAACTCACCGGGCAGCACCAGACCACGTTCGGGATGATTCCAGCGGATCAACGCCTCGGCGCCGATCAGCGTCCCGCCATTCAACGAGACTTGAGGCTGGTAATGCAGTTCGAACTCGCCGCGTTCCAGCGCCCGATGCAAGCCGCTGCGCAACGCCAGATGAGCCACGGCCTCGACATTCATGCGGGCGGCAAAGAACCGATAGGTTGATCGGCCACTTTGCTTGGCGTGGTACATGGCGGTATCGGCCTTTTTCAACAGCGTGTCGAAATCGTCGCCGTCATCGGGGTAAAGGGCGATCCCCATGGACAGGGATGAATTGATGTCCTGATCGTCGATGAACAGCGGCGCCGTCATCACCTTTTGGATTTTCTCGGCCACCTCGACCACCGCGTCGGCATCGCGCGGATTATTAAGAACAATGATGAATTCATCGCCGCCCAGGCGGGCGATGGTGTCGCTTTCGCGCACGCATTGGCGCAACCGCTTGGCCACATCCTTCAACAGCCGGTCCCCAGCCGCATGACCCAGCGAATCATTGACCGTCTTGAACTGATCAAGATCGATGAACAGCAGGGCCATCCGCCGATTTTCCCGCTCGGCCAGGGTGATGGCCTGCTCCACCCGATCCTGAAGCAGCAAGCGATTGGGCAGTTCGGTCAACGGATCATGATGGGCAAGGAATTCCAGCCGCGCCTGCGCCACCTTGCGTTCCGAGATATCGCGCACCACCACCAGCAAACGGTCCTGACCATCGCTGAGGCTGGCACGGCGGATCGCCACTTCGGCCCAGAACAATTCGCCGTCCCAGCTGCGCGCCAACCATTCGAATTGCTGCGGCATTCCCGCCGTCGCCGCCCGCATCCAGCCCTCGGCCTCGGTCTGACCATAGGGCGGACGCCCTTCGCTGATCCGCTCAAGGGGGATGGATTCCACCGCGACATCCCCGACGCGATACATCTCGCGCATGCGGCGATTGACCATCAGCAGGCGGCCGCTCTCGACCTCGTGAATAAAGATGGCGTCGTTGACATTGTCGAAGATGGTCCGGAACCGTCCCTCGCTTTCCGCCAGTTCATTCATTGCCTGGGTCAGGCTGGCGGTCTTGCGCGCCACCTGCCGGCGCAGCAGCCAGTTCCACCCCAACAGAACCAGCGCCAGCGCCGAACCGCCAAGGACATACATTCCCAAGCTGCGCCAGATTTCGGCCTGCAAACGGCCATTGACGGAAGAGCCGAACCAGCGTTCCTCGATGACCGCGCGCTCACGCGGGCTGATCTGTTCGAACCCCTGACGCACCAGCGCCAGCAGCGCCGGCCGGTCCTTGCTGACCGCCCAATGGAACTGGCCGGAATAGAGCGTCTGCGTCTGCCGCAACACGTCTTGAACACCGGTCTTGTACATCAGGTACAGAGCCGGCGGTCGATCGATGCAGGCAACCAATGTTTCACGCGCCGCCAAGGCCTCGACCACCGCGTCATAGCTGGGATAAGGGCGGATAGAGGTGATCCCCCGCCCTTTCAGCCAATCAATGCAAGCGTCGCCGGCCTTGACGCCGACGGTGAAGCCACGCAGGGAATTGGCATCGACGATTCCCGACAAATCCCGATGAAAGAAGATGGAAACGTCGATGGTGGCGTGTGGCGCCGAGAAAGACAGGGTTTTCTCGCGCGCTTCGGTGCGGAACAAGGTGTCGATGACATCCGCCTTGCCCTCGGCCATCCGCCGTTGCGCCTGCCCCCAATCCATGCCTTGCAGATCCACGGCGATGCCGGTTCGTTCCGACCACAAGGCCCAGACATCCTTGAGGATGCCCTGAAGCTGGCCCGCCTGATCGCGGAAGATGTAAGGCGGATAATTGTCGTCGATGACCACGGTGATGCTTTGCCGCGCGCCATCCTCATCGTTTTGGCTTTGGGCCTGAAGCGGCCCCCAGCCCAGGAAAACCGCCAGCACCGCCGCCGCGCAAGCGCGAACAAACCATCTCAAAGCAAGACCATGGCGTCGTGCCGGCTCTTCCATTGCGTCATGGTGCCGGATTCGCCATACGGTTGACAAGCGGC
Source organism: Magnetospirillum sulfuroxidans (assembly GCF_018224925.1). Classification (GTDB taxonomy): domain Bacteria; phylum Pseudomonadota; class Alphaproteobacteria; order Rhodospirillales; family Magnetospirillaceae; genus Magnetospirillum; species Magnetospirillum sulfuroxidans. Next base: position 184,272 of record NZ_JAGTUF010000002.1, read on the forward strand.
ATGGTCAGGCGAATCCCTGCGTACATATTGAGCATCCCGTTATGCGCCTATTTTTTAGGCCATATCCCAGATCCCTGTGCTAGGGTGTCCCGAACCATTTTAGTCTTCGCCGCGTATCCGAGGGATCATGGGCATTCACGTCAAGCTGCGTCATTCCACCGTTTATCATTACGACCGTCCGGTCGCCCTTTCCCCCCAGATCGTCCGCCTTCGCCCGGCCCCGCATTCGCGCACGCCGGTATTGTCCTATTCGCTGGATGTGCGGCCCAAGGGGCATTTCATCAACTGGCAGCAAGACCCGCAGGGCAACTGGTTGGCCCGGCTGGTGTTTCCGGAAAAGGTGACGGAATTCATCGTCGACGTCGATCTGGTCGCCGATATGTCCATCGTCAATCCGTTCGATTTCTTTTTGGAAGAATCGGCGGAGAACTTTCCCTTCACCTATCCCCCCGAATTGGATCACGAGCTGCGCCCGTTCCTGCTCAAGGAAGACGCTGGACCGCTGCTCAAGGCCTATGTGCAATCCATTCCCACCGCGCCGATGCAGACCACCAACTTTTTGGTGGCGCTGAACCAGCGCCTGCAAAACGACATCAGCTATACCATCCGCATGGAACCCGGCGTACAGACGCCGGAACAAACCTTGGGATTGCGCACCGGCTCGTGCCGCGATTCGGCTTGGCTGCTGGTGCAGATCCTGCGGCATCTGGGCTTGGCCGCCCGCTTCGTTTCCGGCTATCTGGTCCAACTGGTCCCCGACATCAAGTCGCTGGATGGCCCGGCCGGGGCAAAAGAGGATTTCACCGATCTCCACGCCTGGACCGAGGTTTATCTGCCCGGCGCCGGCTGGATCGGCCTGGACCCGACCTCGGGCCTGCTGACCGGCGAGGGCCATATTCCATTGGCCGCCTCGCCCGATCCGACCTCGGCGGCGCCGATTACCGGGGCGGTGGAAAAGTGCACGGTCAGCTTCGAACACATCATGGACGTGACCCGGATTCTTGAAACCCCGCGCGTCACCAAACCCTATTCCGAGGAACAATGGCAGGCGGTGCTGGCTTTGGGCGACAAGGTCGACCTGCGCCTGCAAGCCGGCGACGTGCGCCTGACCCAGGGCGGCGAGCCCACTTTCGTTTCGGCGCTGGATATGGATAGCGACGAATGGAATACCGACGCCGTCGGCCCGACCAAGCGCAGCTATGCCGATTCCCTGATCCGCCGTCTGCGTGACCGCGTCGCCCCCAACGCCATGATCACCCACGGCCAGGGCAAATGGTATCCGGGCGAAAGCTTGCCGCGCTGGGCCTTTGCCCTGACCTGGCGCGAGGATGGCGAACCGGTCTGGCATCGGGCCGAGCTGATCGCCCAGGAAGGCGACAGCGCCAATCCCAGCATCGAGACCTCGGCGGCCTTTACCGCCTTGTTGGCGGAAAAGCTGGATACCGATCCGCAATTCGCCCTGCCGGCCTATGAAGACGCCGCCTATTACCTGATGCGCGAACAAAACCTGCCGGTCAACGTCACCCCCGACGACACCCGGCTGGCCGATCCAGAGGAACGCGCCCGACTGGCCCGCGTCTTCCGCCACGGCCTGGGCAACGCCATCGGCCATGTGCTGCCGCTGCAACCGTGGCAGGCGCGGGACGGACACCGCTGGATCACCGGGCCCTGGCCGACCCGCGACGGCCGTCTGGTCAGCATCCCCGGCGATTCGCCTTTGGGCTTCCGCCTGCCGCTGGAAAGCCTGCCGTTCATCGCCCCCGAGGATTATCCGTTCCACGTCGAACGCGACCCGTTCGAGCAACGCCCGCCCTTGCCTTTGCGGCAACGGGCGATGACCAGCCGGGCGCCGGCCGAGCCGGCCGATGCCCGCGTCATCCCGCAGACCGCCGGCAAACCCCATGCCTTGCGCAAGACCGCCAAGGGCATGGTGTCGGAATCTGTGCGCACCGCCTTGTGCGTGCAGCCGCGCGAAGGCCATTTGTGCGTGTTCCTGCCGCCGCTGGAGACCGCCGAGCAATATCTGGATCTGATCGAAGCCATCGAGGATAGCGCCGCCGCTCTGAACCAGCCGGTGCGCATTGAAGGGTATCCCGCCCCCACCGATCACCGCCTCAAGACCATCAAGGTCACCCCTGACCCCGGCGTCATCGAGGTCAACGTCACCCCGGTGACCCATTGGCGGGAACTGGTGCACGATACAGAAACCCTGTACGAGGAAGCGCATCTGACCCGTCTGGGCACGGAAAAGTTCATGATCGACGGCCGCCATGTCGGCACCGGCGGCGGCAATCACATGGTCTTGGGCGGGGCCACCCCGGCCGACAGCCCGTTCCTGCGCCGCCCCGATCTGCTGGGAAGCCTGATCCGCTTTTGGCAGAACCATCCCAGCCTGTCCTATCTGTTCTCGGGCCTGTTCATCGGCCCGACCAGTCAACATCCGCGCATCGACGAAGCCCGCGACGATTCCCTGTACGAGCTGGAAATCGCCTTGTCGCAATTGCCCGGCCCCGGCGCCTCGTGTCCGCCGTGGCTGGTCGATCGCATCTTGCGCAACGTTCTGGTTGACGCCACCGGCAACACCCACCGCACCGAAATCTGTATCGACAAGCTGTATTCCCCCGACGGCCCCACCGGCCGGCTGGGACTGGTCGAATTCCGCGCCTTCGAAATGCCGCCCCATGCCCGCATGAGCCTGGTGCAGCAATTGCTGCTGCGCGCGCTGATTTCCGCCTTCTGGGACCAGCCTTATACCGCCCCGATCATCCGCTGGGGCAGCGCCTTGCGCGACCGCTTCATGCTGCCGCACTGGATCGCCCACGACCTTGACGACGTGGTCGCCTATCTCGGCGGTCAAGGCATCGCCTTCGACCGCGCCTGGTTCGCCCCCCATCTGGAATTCCGCTTTCCGGTGGTTGGCGAAATCAATCACCAAGGCATCCGCCTGGAAATCCGCAATGCCTTGGAACCCTGGCATGTCATGGGCGAGGAGCCCGGAGCCGGCGGGACCGTGCGCTATGTGGATTCGTCGGTGGAGCGCTTGCAGGTCAAGGCCTCCAACCTGTTGGGCGAACGCTATAAGGTCGCCTGCAACGGCGTTATCGTGCCCTTGGCCGATACCGGCACCTGTGGCCAGGGAATTGCCGGGATACGCTATCGGGCATGGTTGCCGGCCTCGTGCCTGCACCCCACCATCGGCGTGCATTCGCCCCTGGTCTTCGACCTGATCGACACCTGGACCGGTCAGGCGGTGGCCGGCTGCACCCATCATGTGGCCCATGCCGGTGGCCGCAATTACTCGACCTTCCCGGTGAATTCGTACGAGGCCGAGGCCCGTCGACGCGCTCGCTTCTTCCCCTTTGGTCATTCCCATGGCAGGGTGGCCGCCAATCCGGGACGTATTCACCCCGACTATCCCAACACCTTGGACCTTAGGTTGCAGTAGGGGAGGCAAAGATCAAGCGTCGACAAACCGACTGGCAGAACGCCGGGCCGCTTGAGGTCGAGCAAATGTACGCCCCTCCCGATGGCGTGCACGATGAGATGCTCGGCCCTGACGGGCAGGCACGTCCCCATTGGCGTGCCTTTCTCAATTCCTTTGCCGCATTGTCCCCCGATGATCTGGTGCAACGCTGGGAACTGGGCCAAAACCTGCTGCGCGACAATGGCGTCACCTATAACGTTCACGGCGACCCCGAAGGGTTGGAACGGCCGTGGACGCTGGACCCCATGCCGCTGCTGCTGCCGGCGGCGGAATGGGACTGGATCGCCCGCGCCGTCGCCCAGCGCGCCGGGTTGCTGAACGAAGTCATGGCCGATCTTTATGGCAAGCGGACGCTGATCGGCCTGGGGCTGGTGCCGCCGGCCTTGCTGCATGCCAATCCGGCGTTCCTGCGCCCCTGCCATGGCTGGATGCCGGCTGGCGGCCACCATCTGCACATGTACGCCGTCGATCTGGTGCGCGGCGCCGATGGCGCCTGGCGGGTGCTGGCCGACCGGACCGAAAGCCCGGCCGGGGCCGGTTACGCCCTGGAAAACCGCACCATCGTCAATCGCATCCTGCCCGAACAATTCCGCGCCACCCATATCGAGCGGCTGGCGCCCTTCTTCGAGGCGTTGCGGCGGTCGTTACAGGCGCTGTCGCCGCGCCGCACCGAAACCCCCCAGGTGGTGTTGCTGACCCCTGGCCCTTATAACGAAACCTATTTCGAACACGCCTTCCTGGCCCGCCACCTTGGTCTGACCCTGGTCCAGGGCGAGGATCTGACCGTGCGCGACAGCAACGTCTACATGAAGACGCTGACCGGATTGCAACAGGTCGATGTCATCTTGCGCCGAACCACCGGCGAATGGTGCGACCCCCTGGAACTGCGCGGCGATTCAACCTTGGGCGTCGCCGGTTTGCTGCAATCGGCCCGCGCCGGCAATGTCGCCGTGGTCAACGCCTTGGGCTCGGGCCTGCTGGACGGCGGCGCCATTCAAAGCTTCCTGCCCAGCATCGCCCGCCATCTGCTGGGCGAAAGCCTGATGATGACGTCGGTGCCCAGTTGGTGGTGCGGCAACGATAGCGACCGCGCCTTCGTCGCCGCCAATCTGCACCGGCTGGTCCTGCGTCCCGCCTTTCACAACCGCATCAGCCCGCGCCTCGGCGCCGCCCTGTCGGAAACCGAGCACCAAGCCGCCATCGCCGACATCATGGCCCGCCCCACCGATTGGGTGGCCCAACAAGTGGATTCCCTGTCCACCGTGCCGGTGTGGAGCGAGGGAAATTTCGAGCCGCGTTCCATGGTTCTGCGCGTCTTCGCCGTTTCCACCGAAAGCGGCTGGCAGGTCATGCCCGGCGGCTTGGCCCGGGTTTCCACCCAAGGCGATTTGCTGACCGCCCGCTTGCAAACCGGCGGCGGCGGCAGCAAGGATCTGTGGATCATCGCTGAACAATCATCGACCTCGGCCCTGTTGCCGCGCCGCCGTTCAACCCCGGTCAAACTGGTGCGCGGCAACCGCGACCTGCCGTCGCGCGTCGCCGACAACATGTTCTGGTTGGGCCGCTATGTGGAACGCTGCGAGGGCTCGACCCGGCTGTTGCGCGCCGCCCTTTCCCGCATCGAGGAAGCGCTGGACCAAAACGATCCGGCGCGGGCCATCTTCACCGCCCGCATCATGGCCCGGCTGGGTCTGCACATCCCGCCGCAAGCCTTGGAAAAGCCCGAAACCCTGCCCCGCGCCTTGATCGCCCACCATCTGGGCGGCGGCGAGGACGGCTTGAGCGAACAAGTCGATCAGCTGCTCCGGGTGGTCATCAACCTGCGCGACCGTTTGTCGGTGGACACCTGGCGCGCCCTGCAACGGCTGCGCGACGACGTTCGCCGCCTGCATCTGGACGGCCCCCGCAGCGACACCCCGTCACGCCTGAACGATCTGATCCTGACCATCGAAGCGGTCAACGGCCTGTCCATGGAAAACATGACGCGCGGGCCGCTGTGGCTGTTCATGGATTCAGGCCGCCGGGTGGAACGGGCCACCACCATCGTCGATACTCTGGGCGGCGCCCTGACCGATGCCGAGAGCGAAGACGCCGTGCCGATGGAATTGCTGCTGGACCTGTGGGACAGCGCCATGACCTATCGGTCGCGCTATCTGGCGGCGCCGCGTCTGGCTGCCGTGCTGGATCTGTTGCTGTGCGACGAAAGCAATCCGCGGTCGCTTGGCTTTCAATTGGCGGCGCTGTCCGAACATATGGACACCCTGGCCCAAATCGCCGGCAGCAACGGCTTCTTGCGGGCCGAGCAACGCCTGATGACGGTGCTGTGCGGCACCGCCCGAACCACCGACGCCCTGGTGTTGGCCCGTTACGACCGCGACGGCGGTTATCACGACGCCGAGCGCCTGTTGGAAAACTTCCGTTCGCGGCTGTGGGAATTGTCGGAAGTGCTGTCGCGGGAATATTTCAGCCATGCGCAATGGCGTCTGCCGGTGCGCCCGCCGGAGCTGCTGGCATGAGATACCGGGTCCGCCACCTGACCGTTTACGAATACGGCGAGCCGGTGTTGCTGTCGCACCACGCCGCCCATATGCGGCCGCGTCAGGTCTATAACCAGCGCTATGAAAAAGTCCGCCTGACCATTCGCCCCGCTCCGGCGGTGCTGCGTGACGGCCAATTGGATTACTTCGGCAACCCGACAACCTTTTTCACCGTCCAGGATTCCCATTCCAAACTGGAAATCGAAGCGGTGTTCGAGGTGGAAACCAGTCAGTCCTTCGGCCTGCAAAACCTGGACGGTCCAGCCTGGGAACAGGTGCGCGACGATCTGGCCAACAGCGCCGCGCCGCACCTGGAAGAGGCCATGGACTTTCTGTTCCCGTCGCCGCAAATCCCCGCCCTGGACGCCGCCGCCGCCTATGCCGCCGCCAGCTTTCCCCCCGGCCGACCGCTGGCCCAGGCGGTTCTCGACCTCAATGCGCGTATCTTCGCCGATTTCGCCTTTGACCCGGTGGCCACCAGTGTCGGCACCCCGCTCGCCACCGTGTTCGCGCAAAAGCGCGGCGTCTGCCAGGATTTCGCCCATATCGGCATCGCCTGCCTGCGGGCCATGGGCTTGGCCGCGCGCTATGTCAGCGGCTATATCCGCACCGTCGCCCCCCCCGGCAAGGAAAAGCTGGTCGGCGCCGACGCCTCGCACGCCTGGCTGTCCGTCTTCATCCCCGGCTGGGGGTGGCTTGACCTGGACCCCACCAACAACACCACCGCCGGCGAAGACCATGTGGTGGTTGCCTGGGGCCGCGATTACGACGATGTCAGCCCGATCAAAGGCGTGGTCCTGGGCGGCGGCGAACATGCCGTCCACGTCGCCGTGGACGTCACCGCCATCGGGTAACACCAAATCCCGCTGATGCCTCAGCGGGATTTGGTTCGGCCCTTAGGGGCCGACTCGGGTCATGTCACAGGGTGGCCGCGATTATTCCGCCGCCGTCTTCGTCAGGTATTGCTCCACCGCCACCTCGTCGATCTGTTCCGGCAGCAAGAAACGCTCGGCATATTCCTTATAGACCCCCGAGGTCAGGAACAAGTCGAACAGATCGCCGTCAATGTGCTTGTCCTTCTTGAAGAACGACAAGATCTTGATGGATTCCGACAATGTCTTGGCCTTTTTGTACGGCCGATCCGAGGCGGTCAGGGCTTCGAAGATATCGGCGATGGCCATGATCCGCGACGGCACCGACAATTGGCTGGCATCCAGTTTGCGCGGATAACCGGTGCCGATCATGGTTTCGTGATGGGTCCCGGCATATTCGGGCACACGCTGCATGTGCTTGGGGAAGGGCAGACGTTCCAGCATGGCGATGGTCTGCATGATGTGTTCGTTGATCTTGAAGCGCTCTTCCTCGGACAAGGTGCCGCGGCTGACCGACAGATTGTAGACTTCGCCGAAATTATAAAGGTTTTCCGGGATATTGACGGCGAAGTTGAACTCGGCATAGCGTTCCTTGCCGCCCGGACGCGGGATGACGTGCCAGGGCTTGTCGTCCAGCAGCTTTTCCGTCACCGGCAAATCCGGCTTGTCGGCGGGGAAACGCTTCAATTCCTCGTGCGACAAGCCCAGCCGGTCATCGAACGTGCGCACCCAGGTCTGTTCGGCAATCAGCTTTAAGCGCTCGACCTTTTCCGGGGCCATGAACTCGCCGCCGACATTGCATTCGGCGACAAAGGCAAAATCTTCCAGCAATTGGGCGCGGCGCGCCTCCATGCGTTCGCGCAAGACGGTTTCGTCCTCGTCGCCGCCGATCACGCCTTGCATATAAGAAATGACGGCGTCACGCAGCAGCAGCTCGAAGCGGGTGCGGACTTCGTGGATGCGGTTATAGATGGTTTCCAGCTTGGTCGCCTTGTCGACCACGTATTCCGGCGTCACCACTTTGCCGCAATCGTGCAGCCAGGCCCCGATCTTGAATTCGCGCCATTCCTCTTCGGACTTGAAGGCGAAATTCGCCAACGGGCCGGTCGCGACCTTGCCGGCTTCCTCGGCCAGCATCAGCGCCAGTTCGGGCACGCGTTCGCAATGGCCGCCGGTATAGGGGCTTTTGGCGTCGATGGCGCCGGCGATGATCTGGATCATCGAATCCATCAACTTTTCCTGGGCATCCAAAAGCTGGCGATTGTAAAGCGCGGTGGCGGCTTGCGCCGACAAGGCCTCGACAAAGCTTTGAATGGCCGGATCGAAGGGGATGATATCGTTGGTGCCGGGGACGCGGGCATTGATCAGCTGCAAGGCGCCGATGACGTCGCCGCCGCGCGGCTTCAATGGCACGGTCAGGAAGGATTGCGAGCGATAGCCGTTTCGTTCGTCGAACACCTTGGTGCCAGAGAAATCAAACTGGCTGGAATCATAGGCGTCGACGATGTTGATGGTCAGCTCTTCGTGGACGCAATGGCTGACCACATTGCGATGGTTGGCGTTGCCTTCGGCATCTTTCAGCAGCACCGCCGGAATATTGGGCAGCTCGCCCGAGACGCCGCCGACGGCCACGCCCAAGGTGTCGTTGCGCAAAATCTGGAAGCGCAGGGTATCGTCCTCGGTGCGCATATACAATGTGCCGCCATCGGCATTGGTCAGATCCTTGGCCCCCATCAGGATCATTTCCATCAGCTTGTTGGAATCGCGTTCCGACGACATGGCGATGCCCAAGCCCACCAGCTTTTCCAACTTCACCTGGGCGACTTCCAGCGCCAAGGCCTTTTGCGCCAGCGATTCCTTCATCGAGCCGAAGGCTTGGCCAAGAGAATAGAATTCCAAGATAAAGGAATCCTCGGGGCCGCGACCGGAGAAATCGAAATGGCGCACCCGCTCGGCTTCTTCCGCCAAGGCCCGCACGGTCGCCGCAATCCGCGAAGACACCAGCAAGGTCAAGGGCAGAATCACCAGCATGACCATGCCGGCCAGCAACAGCATCTGACCTTGCATATGACGGATATGGCCGGTGAAATCATCAAACGGCGCCAACACGGCAATGGTGATGGGCAAACCGTTATCCGCTCGCCAATCGGATAACCGCGCCAAAAGACGGCCGCCGCCTTCGACTTCGACCAACTGATTCTGATCGCGCTGACCATCGGCCAAAACCCGGCTCAACAACGTGGCCATGGGGGTATGCAGGTCGGACAATTGCGCCAATGGCGGCACGCTGTCGCCAAACATGGCCTTACCCACCGCCAACACCCGCGCCTTGTCGTCAAGCAAGGCAATGCCGCCGTTGGCGGACACCCTTTGGCCGCCGACAAAACCGTTCAAATCGGCCAAAGTGATATCGACGCCGAAAACCCCAGCCTGGCGCGGCAGCCGCCGCGATGCGGTGATGCCGGGCTGTTGCAGGGAATTGAACAGGTAAGGCGCGCTGAGGACGGCCTTGTCGCTGGCCTCTATCGCCGGTTTGTACCAGCCGCGCTGGCGCGGGTCATAGCCCGGCTGGGCGTCGCTGGCCGAGCCGATGACCGAACCGCCTTGGTCCAAAAAGGTCCAGCTCTGGATCCGTTCGTCCCCCTGACCGCTGATGGCGCGAATGATCATCCAGGTCTGTTCCGGCGCCTTGTGGGCGACGGTTATCCGGACATCCTGACGCGCGGCGATGACTTGCAGGAAATCACCGTTATCATAGCCGAAATACAGGGAATACAACGACGTATCATTGGCCAGACTATCGATCAGGAACGGGACGACCGGGTGGGTGACGCCATCGCCTTCCACCGCCGCCAACCCCGCCGGCAAACGCCCGCCCAAGGACGCCAGCGATAGCGTGTCGCCCATCTGACGATCAATCTGGCCTTGCACCCGCGCCGCGATTTCCGAGAACAAGGTCGAGGCCGATTCCTCGGCCGCCCGCGTGCTGGAATAATAGACGTTGGCGATGGCCGCGATGGTCACCGCGACGATCACGGCCAGGATGGCGCTGGTGATGCTGACATGAAAACGCAAGCGTAAGCGCTGTAACTTGACCATCGCCATCCCCATCCATCGGAGTTCCGCCCCTACATAGCAAAAACCCACACCCTAGACTACATTCATATTACCCTTTGGTATTACGCACAGCCGACCGTCTGTGCGCCGCGCGGGCAAAGGCACTAACTTTTGGTATTTCACAATTTTCAAATCGCCACCATTGCCCCCTTATGCCATGAGGATTATTCTTTCGCGCGTTTTGACCTGCTGCCAGAAAGGCAGTGGGGCTGTTTTTGGGGGACCTGGGGGTTATGAATCTCAATATCAAGATCAGCGTCTTGTTCGCTGCCATCGCCGCCGTGCTGATCGCGCTGCTGATGGTCATCAGCTTGTTCGCGTTTCGCAGCTTTTCCATCGCGTCGTCATCCGAGCATATCCGCACCGCCGCCGAGATCGTTCGCGTCCACCTGACCGAATCCATGATCAACGGCGTCATCGACAAACGGGAAAGCTTCTTGAAGCGGTTGATGGAAGTGCAAGGCTTGGCTTCGGCCCGCGTTGTCCGCTCGCCCGCCGTGGTCAAGCAATTCGGCTCGGGCCTGCACGAGGAAGCCCCCAGTGACGAATTGGAAAATCAGGTCCTGCGCGACGGCAAACCCCTTTACGACATCATTGAAACCGAGAGCGACACCCTGATCCGGGGCACCATTCCGTTCATCGCCAGCAATCGCGGCGAACCCAATTGCCTGCAATGCCATGAGGTGCAGGAAGGCATGGTGTTGGGCGCGGTGACCATGAAGGTATCCATCGGCAACCTGAAAACCCAGGCCATGCTGACGGTGGCGGCGCTGATCGGCATCGTCGCCTTGTTCATGGGCATCGCCTTCGTCTTGATCCGTCGCATGATCAACCCGGTATCGGCCACCGCCATCGACGTCGAAAACGCCGTTCAACGGGCCTTGCGCGGCGATTTCAAGGCCAAGGTCGAACAGGTCACCAAGGACGAGATCGGCCAGATCGCCACCGACATGAACCGTCTGCTCGCATTCCTGGACGAAGGCCTGACCCGCATCGGCGCCAATGTGGCGCGGCTGACCAGCCACACGCCATCGCCCGACGAAAACCAATTGTCGGCGACCATCGACATGGTCGAAGGCTTGACGCGCGCGGCCCATTTCAAGCAGGCCATCGAGGAAGACGAAACCAAGTCCGAAATCCACACCCGCCTCGCCCGCGCCCTGGAAGGCGAATTCGGCATCCGTGAATATTCCATCTACGAGATGCAGACCAACAAGAACCACATGACGCCGCTTTACGTCGACGGCATGCCGCAAGCGTCGTGCCGATGGTGCGATCCGCAGATTCTGGTCCGCTCCGAAGGCTGCCGGGCGCGACGGACCGGCCATCTGGTGGACGGCGTGCTTAATCCGGGCATTTGCTATTCCTTCAATCCACCGGAAGAAGCGCGCGAGCGCAAGCATATCTGCCTGCCGATCATCCAATCCGGCGCGGTCGGCAATGTCTTGCAATTGGTGGTCTCCGCCGAAGACGAAGCCCGCATGCAGGAACAGGTCCCCTATGTCAGCGTCTATCTGCGCGAGGCGGCGCCGGTGCTGGAAACCAAAAAGCTGATGGAGACCTTACGCGAATCGGCGTTGCGTGACCCGATGACCGGACTGAACAACCGCCGCTTCCTGGAAGAATACGTCGATACTCTGGTCGCCAACGTCCAGCGCCGTCAATCCCAGGTCGGCATCATGATGCTGGATCTCGATTTCTTCAAAATGGTCAACGATACCTATGGCCACGATGCCGGCGACGCCGTCATCAAGGCCATGGCCAAGGTGCTGCGTCAGGCGGTCCGGGCTTCGGACATGGTCATCCGCTATGGCGGCGAGGAATTCCTCATCGTGCTGTTGGATGCTTCGCCGGAACAGGCCGATCAGATCGCCGAGAAGATCCGCGCCACGGTCGAAGGCCTGGATATCCAGGCCGGCACCACCGTGCTGCGCAAGACCATCTCGATCGGCGTCGCCGATTTCCCCAGCGACAGCGACACCTTCTGGCAGGCTGTCAAATTCGCCGACGTCGCCCTGTATCAGGCCAAGGATACCGGCCGCAACAAGGTGGTCCGCTTCAACACCGCCATGTGGAAAGACAAGAGCTATTGACCGATGGCGGGGCTTTGGCTTTTGGCCAAAGCCCCGTTGCGGCCGCCCCAAAGCCGCTAAAATAAATTAAGAACCGCCTGGTCCGCCTGACCGGCGAGGGACAAGGCCTGAAGTCCCAATTGCGCCCTGGTCTGCAAGGCCACCATGTTGGCGCCTTCTTCGTCAAGATCGGCATTGATCATCTTCCCCGCCCCTTCGGTGGCGATCAGGGCCGCATTGCCGGCGAAACCGTCGCGCACCTGAAGCAGGGCGATGTTATTGCCCATCTCGGCCATGGTCGCGCGCACCGAGCGAAGCGCGCTGTCCAATGTCGCGATATGATGATCGATATTGCCGATGTAGTGGCTCTGACTTTCCCATGGGTAATCGTGCATGGAAACCGTCAGCGCCGGATAATTGGCGGAGGTGAAAGCGCCGTCAACCAAGCCAGAGCCGATATCATAGACTTCGTCGCCGGGGTTGCCGCCACTGCTCATATAGCCTTGAAGCGCCACCACCGCCCGGTATTGCTCGTCGGCGGTCAAGGAATTGAGCGGATCCTCGGCATCCAGGCTCATCATCCCATCGGCATCGGAAAGCAACACCCAGCTGCCCCCAGAGCTCAGCGCCTTGTTCGCGCCGATGCCGCTAAGGATCGTCTCGGTGGCCACCGCCGGCCCCGCACCGGAATTAGTCATGGCAATCATACCGGCCGCCCAATTGTCGAATTTCGCCCGCACCGCCGCATCGCTGGCGTAATTGGCGGTAGAGACATCGACGGTGGCCGGCTCCAGCCCCAAAGTGTCAGCGGTGATGCTGATCCCGCGAATGTCTAAAGTGGCCATGGGCTCGGCCCCGGCCGGGCTGAGCTGAACCGACACATCCGACGCCGGATTGCCGATCAGATTCATGCCGTTGAAATGGCAATCATTGGCGATGGCGTCCAACTGCTTCCGCAGTTCCGTGTATTGCTGATACATCTGGTGACGGATATCCTGGCGCGATTCCGTCTTGGCCGCCAAGGCCAGCCCCTTCATCTGAATGATGACGTCTTCGACACTGGACAATCCATCCATCGCCGCCTTGATCGAGCCGATGCCGTTGGCGATCCCGTCCTTGGTTTGCATAAATCCCTTGGCTCGATCCCCCAAGGCGCGCCCCTGAAAAAAGGCGACAGCGTCGTCAACCACCGAAGAGACCTTCAAGCCGGTTGACAAGCGCCCTTGCGTGCGTCCCACCAGTTTCTCGGTGGCTTGAATCGACGTCAGGTTCTGCCGGGCACCAGCAGTAAGGGTCACTTCGATCGCCATGGTATTCTTCCATAAGCCGATAGCGCTATGCACAACCATTTTTCCGACTATTTTTCCAAGGCGGCAATCTTAATAAGAGTTGCCGATACCATAGGCATAAGCGCGAGACAGCGGAGACCGCCGCTATTGGCTGCAAACATTGGTCGCGACAGCCGGTCGTCCCGCCCTTATGATTTTCCCGTCGCCCGGTCCTTCCGGCGGCAAGCATGATTTTGGACAGTGATCGCGCATGATTCCCATCACCCGCCGCCTCGCCATCGACGAACGCGAAATCGAGGAAAGCTTTTGCCGCGCCAGTGGACCGGGCGGGCAGAACGTCAACAAGGTGGAAACCGCCGTTGAGCTGCGCTTTGACCTGCGAGGCTCTGTCAACCTGCCCGATGACGTCAAGGCGCGGGCGGAAAAGCTGGCCGGACGGCGCCTGACCTTGGACGGCGTCTTGATCGTCACCGCCCAGGAACACCGCAGCCAGGAGCGCAACCGCGCCGAGGCCTTGGCCAAATTGGTGGATCTGCTGCGCGAGGCGGCCAAGCCGCCGCCGCCCAAGCGCCGGCCGACCAAGCCGACCAAGGGCAGTCAACAACGCCGCATGGACAGCAAGACCAAACGCGGCAGCATCAAGGCCTTGCGCGGCGGCAAACCGGGGGCCGACGGCTAGGCCCGCCCTCGCCTCCCCGCATTCTCTTTCCCCTTGTCCGTCGCTTTGGCTATCATCCACTCATGGCGAAGAAAACTCCGGCCACCATGGCCATGGAAAAATCCGGCAAGCCCTTTGCCCTGCTGGAATACGAATACGACCCCAACGCCCCATCCATCGGCTTGCAGGCGGCCGAGGCCATGGGCCTGCCGCCGGCGCAAGTGTTCAAGACCCTGATGGTCCAAGCCGGCGATGAAGCTTTGGTGGCCATCGTGCCGTCTGACCGTGAACTGAACCTCAAGGCCTTGGCGGCGGCGGCGGGCAAGAAAGCGGCGGCGATGATGAAAGGCCCCGATGCCGAACGCGTCACCGGCTACAAGATCGGCGGCATCAGTCCCTTGGGACAGAAAAAGCGCCTGCGCGCCTTCCTTGACGATAGCGCCTTGTCCTTTGCCTTCATCGTCGTCAACGGCGGCCAGCGAGGCTTGCAGATCAAGGCAGAAGCCGCCGACCTGATGGCGGCAAGCGGGGCGATCGCCGCCAAGATCGCCACCGCCCTCTAATCATGCCGAGGCGGCAAGGCTCAGACCACATCCCGGTGATCGCAACCGATCCCCTGCCCCCTCAAGCGGCGGGCGGGTTTCTCCGAAACCCTTGCCTCCCGCGGCATAAGCCGCGCGGCCCCTTGGGCCTAACCAAATCCCGCTGAGTTCCACTCAGCGGGATTTGGTATCAGACGCCGACCGGGATCAGATCAGACCAACCCGCCATTGGCCCGCAACACCTGACCATTGATCCAGCCGCCATCGGCGCCGGCGAGAAAGGCCACGGCGGCGGCGATGTCTTCGGGGGTGGCCAGACGCTCCAACGGCGCCATCTTGGCCAAACGCTCGATCAGTTCCGGCGATTTGCCGTCCAAGAACAAATCCGTCGCGGTCGGGCCGGGGGCTATGGCATTGACGGTGATGCCGCGTCCGCGCATTTCCTTGGCCATGATCGCCGTCATCGCCTCGACCGCCGCCTTGGTGGCGGCATAAATGCCGTAATTTTCCAGCCGCAGCCCCAGCACGCTGGTGGAGAAATTGATGATGCGGCCACCGTCGCGCAAATGATTGGCGGCTTCGCGCAAGGTGTTGAAGGTGCCGCGCATATTGACCGCGATTTGACGGTCGAAGGCGTCATCGCTGCAGGCGCCGATAGCCGCCAGGGCCATGATCCCGGCATTGTTGACCAAAACGTCAACGCCGCCAAAGGCAGCCTCGGCCGCCGAGAACATGTGGCGCACCGCCTGCGCGTCGGCGACATCGGCCTGAATGGCCAGCGCTTGGCCGCCCGAGTCCTTGATCTTATCCGTCAATACCCGTGCCTTGGCTTCGCTGCCGGCATAATTGACGATGATTGCGAAACCGTCGCGGGCCAACCGCTCAGCCACTGCCGCGCCGATCCCCCGCGCAGCCCCGGTCACCAGGGCGACCTTGCCCGCTTGTTCATGCATCATCGTTCTCCGTCTCTGCCATGCCGACGACATTGTCGGGATCAGAAACAGATAAACCTATGTTCAGGCCGGATAATCACCCATTATGCGCCTTCACTGTTCGCTATTTTCGGATAATGCCATGGACCGCTTGGATGCCATGCGGATTTTTACCCGTGTCGTCGAACAACGCAGCTTCACCGCGGCGGCGCAAAGTCTGGGGCTGCCGCGCTCGACGGTGACCGATGCGATCAAGCGATTAGAGGCGCGGCTGGGGGTGCGATTGCTGCATCGAACCACCCGCCAAGTCAGCCCGACCTTAGAGGGCGAGACCTATCATCGCCGCTGCCTGACCATCCTGGCGGATATCGAGGAGGCCGAAGAGGCCTTCGCCGGGGCCAAGCCTCGGGGCGGCCTGAGAGTGGATGTGCACGGCAGTTTGGCCCGTCACTTCCTGATCCCGGCTCTGCCCGCCTTCCTGGCCGAATATCCGGACATCGCCCTGTTCATGGGCGAAGGCGACCGTTTGGTCGATCTGATCCGCGAAGGCGTCGATTGCGTACTGCGTTCGGGCAATATCGCCGACAGCGATATGGTTTCGCGAACTCTGATCCAGCTGCCCCAAGTCACCTGCGCGGCGCCAAGCTATCTCGCCGTTCGGGGAACGCCACAAAGCCCCACCCAGTTGGATGGCCACCACATGGTCGGCTTTCATTCTTCCGCCAGCGGCGCCGTATTGCCGCTGGAATTCAGACGTGGCGACACCGTCCAGACCCTGCGCCTACCGGCGCCGATGACGGTCAACGGGGCGGAAAGTCTGGTGGAATGCGCCCGCCACGGGCTCGGCATCATTCAGGTTCCGCGTTATCGGCTGGAAGCGGATTTCCACCGCGGCAGCTTGGTGCCGATCCTCACCGCCACCCCGCCGCCGCCCTTGTCGGTTTCAGTGCTCTACCCGAAAAACCGGCAATTGGCCCCCCGCGTCCGCGTTTTCATCGACTGGCTGGGCCAATGCTTCACCGACACGACGCTTTCGTCCGCGAGCGCCGCTCATGCCACCTCGTCCACGTCTTCGGAATCGGGATTGCCGGGCTGCGTTTGCCAGCCCAGCGCCGGCACGGCAATGGTGCGGTTGCCATAGGCGTCGATGTCGGAAACGATCAGCCCCTGGCCTTCCATATGTTCCAGCAATCCCAGCGCCCGCCGGGGCGAGCGCGAGCCCCGCGCCCGAGCGATCTGGGCGTTGGACGGACACGCCGCCTGATCATGGGCGGCGCGGGCCAGCAGCAGGAATACCGGCTGAATATCTTCGGACAGGGCGGCGGCCACGGTCAGGGCTTGATCCCATTCCGGCGTGTCGGCGGTTTCAGCATCGACGCCGGCGCGGACCGAGGCCATCTTGCGGCGGAAAGCGCTCATGTCCAGGCTGCGGCCGTGAATGCCGTGCTGACGGCAGCGCACCAGGAAATCCTGATAGACCTGGGCGGGTGAACGATAGACCGCTTCCGGGTCGGCCAGCACCTCGCGCAAGACGTCGTCAATGCTGGCCTTGGGGCCTTCGGCCGGACGCGGCGGCGCGGCGGCGACCTCGCGGGCCAAAGTCTCCCCCGGCGGCGGCGGCGGCGGCCGGGTGGCGGCCAGTTGCGCCAGCAATTGCGCCGTATCCATGGGCGCCGGGCGGCTGGCCGGGCGCAGCACTTCGTTCTCGCCCGCCTTGAAGATCAGATCATGGGCATCCTCGGGCGGTTTTTCCGGCAACGGCAGCAGGCGGGCGTTGCCGGTGCGGCCGTCCGTGGCGACGTCGCCAATGCGGATGGACAGCGGCCGCCGCGACAAAGCCGGCCCCAAGGCGATGAACTGGCCGCGATTGAGGTCGCGGAACATCTCGGCCTGACGGCGTTCCATCCCCAACAGATCAGCGGCGCGGCTCATGTCGATATCAAGGAAGGTGCGGCCCATCAGGAAATTGCTGGCCTCGGCCGCCACGTTCTTGGCCAGCTTGGCCAGACGCTGGGTGGCGATGATGCCGGCCAGCCCGCGCTTGCGGCCACGGCACATCAGATTGGTCATCGCCCCCAGCGACGCCTTGCGCGCTTCGTCCGACACCTCGCCGGCAGCGGCGGGGGCGAACAACTGGGCTTCGTCCACCACCACCAACATGGGGAACCAATAATCGCGATCGACGTCGAACAGCCCGCCCAAAAAGGCGGCGGCATGGCGCATCTGCCGTTCGGTTTCCAGGTTTTCCAGGTTCAGCACCACCGACACCCGGTGCATGCGCACACGGGCGGCAATTTGTTGCAGCGCCGCCTCGGTATGGGCGGCGGCGTCAACCACCACATGGCCGAATTGTTCGGCCAAGGTGACGAAATCGCCTTCGGGGTCGATCAGGGCTTGCTGCACCCATTGCGCGCTTTGCTCCACCAGTCGGCGCAGCAGATGCGACTTTCCCGAGCCGGAATTGCCTTGAACCAGCAGGCGGGTGGCCAGCAATTCCTCGAGATCGAGCGTCGCGGCGATGCCCGCCTGCGTCGTTCCCATCTCGATGGCTACGGTCATATTTGTCTCTCCTTGATCAAGGCCCGACTCTGACCATCAGACGCTCAGAGTCAAGACTCGCATGACCACCTGTTTCGAAAACGGCGCTACAGCCAAAATTTCCACTTTGGCGTCAAAGGCTTGGACGAATTCACAGAAAGCCTTGAACTCGTCCTCGGCCCAGGTCCGGTTGCCGATCAGTTCATCGAAGACGATGATGCTGCCGGCGACCAGGCGCGGCGCCAGGGCGAACAACACTTGGCGGGCCGAGGCATAGATGTCGCTGTCGATATTGACCAGCCGCACGGGGCCGGGATGGGTGGCCAGGAACGGCGCCAAAGTATCGTCGAACCAGCCGGGATGCAGGCTGGCATTGGCGGCCACCACCGGCATTTGCGCCCCGGTCGTCAATATTCCGGCCGGCTCCGCCCCCCAGGCTTGCGGCAATCCCTCGAATGAATCGAAACCGTGGACGTCTTGACCGGCCGTCGCCGCCAGACGGTTGAGCGAGGTCCCGCGCCGAACCCCGAATTCCAGCACCAGACCGGTGATTTCCGCCTGGCCAAGGGCGAAATCCAAGGCAGAGCCACTCAGCCCGAACAGGCGCGGTGGTCCCGGCAAGAACGGCGCCAGCGCCCGTACCCCGTCAACCAGGGACCGACGGGCTGGAAACGGCGCCACCTGATCGGCCTCCAGCGCCGCCACATCCGCCCCGCTCAGCAGGCCATAGGCGACGGGAAAGGCCCAATAGCGGCCGTTCGCCCCCCGGCAGGCGGTCGCCCGCGCCAAGCGCCGCAAGGCCGGTTCCAGGCCGTGCAATTCCAGCGCGGCGGCGTGGCTGGCGAACCACGACACCGCATGATCGGGATCGGTCGCCAAGACGGCGTCGAAACAGTGCAAAGCGGCATCGGCTTGCCCCAGGGCCAGATGGGCCATGCCCCGCTCATAGCCGATCTGCCGGGTCGTGCCGCCCGCCTGGGCCAGGGCGATGGCGTCGTCATAACGGGCGTCGCGGCGATAGGCGCTGACCAGGGCATCGCGCAAGGCCGGAAAATCCGGGGCGAGTTTCGCCACCGCTTCAAAGGCGGCGACGGCGGCAAAAGCATTGTTGGCCTTCAAGGCCCCGGCGCCGCGCCGGAACGCAGCCAGGGCCGGATCATCCCCGGCCAAGCTCGCCAACAGCCGCAAGGCAGCATCGAAACGCCCGTTTTCCGCCAAATGGGCGGCTTTATCCAATGAATCCATGGCGCGGTTGTGCCGCAGCCACGGCGCAAACGCAAGGTTAAGGGTTGCAAAGGCCCGGCAACCGGCCAAAATGGCCGCCAAATAAAAGTGCACATCGAGACCGGAATGCGGCGCGCCCTGCCATTGCTGATGTTGACCTTGCTGCTGCCCGCTTGCGGCAGCGTGAATTCCTATGTGCAATCCACCGCGGCCAAACTGGAACAGGCGACCAACCCGGACAAGCCCCGCCCCGGCCTGGAACCGCTGTACCAACCGACCGCATTGCCGTCGCAGGCCGATTCTATCGCCCAGCCCGAACCAGCCAGCCTCGAAGATCTGCCCTTTCCCCCGCGCCTGATCGGCCAGGATGAAGCCGAGGCGCTGCTGAGCGGCGACCCTGCCGCCTTGCGCTTTCTCGCCATTCGCCGACTGGCCGAAGCCGGCCTGATCCCCGCCGCCGATGCTGGGGAACGTGCCGGGACCAACATGGGGGCGCTGCTGCCGGTGACCACCGCCCAGCCCCCCGCCGCCGGCCTGTTTACCCCGGCCCCGGCCCCGGCCGTGTTGGAAAACGCCATCCGTCGTTTATGGGACCAGCCCGGCACCCAGGCGCAGCGCGACTTTCTGGTCGATAACGTATTGCCCAAAACCCCATCCCGCCGTGAACCGGTGACCATTCCCGACAAACAATCGGCTCGCCGCGCCCTGGATCGCTTGGATCGCTTGCAGGATTCGGGGTTGATCACGCGGGGGCAAAAAGAGGCCGAAGCCGGCGCGGTACAGGCATTGCTGGACGGCAACGCCCTGCCGGAAGCCCTGGTCGCCGCCCCCCCGCCCGAGCCGGTCAAGCCGGTGGCGCCGAAGAAGCCAAGAAGCAGCGGCAGCGGCAGCGGCCGGCCGATGGAGCGCCTGCAAGGCGGCGTTTCCGGCGAATTAAAGATCATTCCATCCCCCAGCGAAATCAACGCGCCGGCTTTGCCCGCCGGTTTCGCCGGTCAGGCCGGCATCCATCTGTTGTCCATGGGCAGCGCCAGCCATGGCGAGCAGGCGTGGAAGGCCTTGACCACCGAACACCCCGATCTGGCCGCCCTGACCTATAAGGTGGTGCGCGCCGATCTGGGCGAATTGGGCGTCACGCACCGGCTGATCGCCGGACCGTTGAGCGCCGCCAAGGCCGCCGAGCTGTGTGCCGCACTCAAACCCAAGGGCCAGACGTGCCAACCGACGCCGTTCCCGCCATGACCCCAGAAGAATTACTGGCTCGCGTCCTCTATCGCGATGCCATGGTCCTGATCCTCGACAAGCCGGCCGGATTGGCTGTTCATGCCGGCGCCCGCGACGGCAGCCATCACCTGATGGACCTGCTGGAGCCGTTGCGCTTTGGCCTGCCGCGCAACCCGGAACTGGCCCATCGGCTGGACCGCGACACCTCGGGCTGTCTGGTCTTGGGCCGACACCGCAAGGCCTTGGCCCGCCTGGGCGAAATCTTTGCCGAGGGCAGCGCCGAAAAGACCTATTGGGCGGTCGTGGTCGGCAAGCCACCGACGGAAACCGGCCTGATCGACAAGCGCCTGAAAAAACTGGAACGCCGCCACGGTTGGCGCATGGTCGTCGATGACAAGGGGCAAGAGGCGCAAACCGAATATCGGGTGCTGGGCAGCAACGGCCGCCTGAGCTGGATCGAAGCCAAACCCAAAACCGGCCGCACCCACCAGATCCGAGTCCATCTGGCCGCCATCGGCTGTCCGATCGTTGGCGATTCGACCTATGGCCGCGGCACCGCCGATCTGGTGTCGCCGCACCTGCACCTGCATGCCCGTTCGATCCGCCTGCCCTTCAATCCGAAGAAGCCGGCCATCATCGCCACCGCCCCGGTCCCGCCACACATGGTCGAAACCTTGCGGCAATGCGGTTGGACGTCCCCAGAGTAGGTGGGATGGAGGTGTTGCACACAATTACCAGCACGGGTATTGTATGCAATCCCATCCATTCAATGACGATATATCATGACCGCCGAAACAAACAGCAAGCGAATTTACCGCGCACGAACGGAGACCGGAGACCCCGATCCCGTTGACACCCATGTGGGGGCTCGGCTGCGATTGCGCCGAACTCTGATGGGGTTAAGCCAGACCGAACTGGCTAAATCGGTGGGTCTGACCTTTCAGCAGGTGCAGAAATACGAAAGTGGCGCCAACCGCATCAGCGCCAGCCGGCTGTACCATATCGCCGAGGCGCTGGACGTCCCGGTCAGTTTTTTCTTCGACGACATGCCCCGCCATGGCGCCATCGGCCTGCACGAGGAACCGACGCCTTTTGCCGCCCCGGAAAGCGGCCGCGAGGGGCTGGAGATGATGCGCAACTATCACCGCATCAGCGACGAGGCCATCCGCCGCAGCGTCTATGACCTGACCAAATCCCTGGCGACCAAACTCAACGCCGAAGAAGGCTGAGCCGCCAGGATGCCGGCGCCATGAAACGACGAAAGGCCCGGTGTTTCCACCGGGCCTTTCGCTTCAATACCCAAGCGCCTTCCGCTCACGCCTTGCGCTGATAATACAGATTCTGCACATGGTTGCCGTGGGCGAAGAACACCCAGCGTTCGGCTAAAAGACCGACATACTGAATGGCGAAGGCCAGCCACAGCAAGGCGGTGGCCCCCATCAGCACCAAGGCCGCCGGAGCGATAAAACCGGCGGCGATGAAAAACACCACCAGCATCCTGACCGTATCGGCCGACGCCCCGTGAAAGAATTCGGTGGTGTTGAACGACTTGCCGCCAAACCCCTGGCTGACTTGGCGGATATTTTGGTGCGGCGCGCCGATGGCCCCTTTCAGGGTTGAAACCGGACGGATGCGGGCGTTGCGCCACAGGCTATAGGCCCGGCCGAACAAGGCGGCAATGATCAAAACCAGCGCCGTGCCGCTGAACAATCCGGTCACCACCGCGCCGCTGCTGGCGGCGAAGGCGGCGGCCAGGATGAAGCCCGAGGCCAACCCCATCAGCGTGTAATTGATCACCGTCCACACACTGGCCCATTCACGGATGAACTTGACGCAGGCATAGATCATGCCGGTGCACAAAAACAAAGCGAAGCAAGCCAATACGGTGACGAACCCCACCGCCATGGTCAGATCCAGACTTTTGCCATTGGCGAAATGCATCAAGGCCATATCCCAGCCCAGCCAGTGCAAGCCGCCATAAAGCACAGCCATCCCCATCACCGCCGGAAGGGCGATGACTTCGCGCGACAGCCACGAGGTCCGCCATTGCGTGGCGGCACGCCAAGCCCGTTGCGGATTGGCCAGATGGAAAAACGAGGCCAACAGCCCCAAGGCCAGCAACACCAGGGCCAGCGCCGAACCGACAGCGTAAAAGCCGCCGGATTCGGTGATGCCGCCGCTGCCGACCACCAAAAACAACTGGCCGGCGACCAGGGCGACCAGCAAACCCTGGCCGGCGCCGATCAAGGTGGTGAGAAAGAGAACGGAAAAAGCAGGACGCATGATGTTATCTCCCTTCCCTTACCACTGAGACGCGTCGTCGATGGTCGGGCCACCGAATTTGGGCGGTTCGGCCTCTCGCGACAGTGGATTGTCGGCACGCGCCAACTGGTCTTCATGCACATTGGCGTTGATCTTGCGCCGCGGCAGATAGTGGTTGGCGGGATTGGTGCCGGCTTCCGGCAACAACTGATAACCGCCATTGTCGCGGATCGCCTTGGACACCTCGGAATCCGGGTCCTTGACGTCGCCGAACAAGCGGGCGCTGGACGGGCACGCCAGCACGCAAGCCGGCTTGCGGCGGTCGGCCGGCAAGGTTTCGTCATAGATGCGATCGACGCACAAGGTGCATTTCTTCATCACCCCGCTGATCTCGTCGAATTCGCGGGCGCCATAGGGGCAATTCCACGAACAATATTTGCAGCCGATGCATTTGTCGTAATCGACCAGAACGATGCCGTCGCTTTCGCGCTTGTACGACGCCCCCGTCGGACAAACCGGCACGCAGGGCGGGTCTTCGCAGTGAAGGCAGGATTTGGGGAAATGCACCGTCTCGGTGTTGGGAAAGGTGCCGCATTCGAACGTCTGCACCCGGTTAAAAAAGACGCCGTTCGGGTCCTTGCCATAGGGATCTTGGTCGGGCATCGGCCCGGCCCAGCCCGAGGTATTCCATTCCTTGCAGCTGGTCACGCAGGCGTGACAGCCGACGCAGACGTTCAAGTCGATGACCAGGGCCAGTTGCTTTTCATTCGCCATGTTCATGCCCCCCGATCAACGCTTTTTGCCGGCAAAGAACGAACGCATCCGCGCGCCAAAGCCGGTTTGCCCCGGCAATTGCCCCAAAGTGGGAAATTGCGGGAAGCTTTCCTCGGGGTCATCGGCGCCAGCCGGGGTAATGCGCACCCGCACGTCATACCAAGCCGCCTGACCGGTCACCGGATCGGAGTTCGAGACATGGCGGCCGCCGACCATATTGGGCAATTCCTCGGAAATCAGGTGATTGAGCAAGAAACCATGCTTGGATTCATTGGCGTTGCCGTCCAACCCCCAAGCGCCCGAAGCCTTGCCGATGGCATTCCAGGTCCACACCGTGCCCGGCTCCACCGCCTCGGTGAAACGGGCCATGCAGCGAACCTTGCCCCAGGGACTTTCCACCCACACCCAGCCGCCATCGGCGAAACCGTTGGCGGTGCCGACGCTGGGATGGACCATGATGTAATTCTCGGTGTGGATCTGCCGCAACCAGGCGTTTTGCGAATCCCACGAATGATACATGGCCATGGGCCGCTGGGTCAGCGCCGACAGCGGATAGCGACCGGTATCGGTCTTGGACCATTCCAGCGGCGCGTAATGGAACGGCAGCGGGTCGAAGAATTGTTCGACTCGGGGGCGCAACTCGTCCGGGGGCTGCTTGCCCTTCCACTTGCCCTGCGCCGCCAAGCGGAATTTCTGCAACACCTCGGAATAGATATGGATGTTGATGGGGTCGTGATAGCGCACCAGCCGGTTGGATTGAGCCCAACTCAGGTAGCCCTTGTTCCAGTTGCGCATGTACTGGAAGCTTTTGGGCAGGTGATAGTGGAAATGGTTGTTGTTGCGGGCATACATGTCCCACTGATTGGGATTGGGTTCGCCGACCAAGGACTTTTCGCCCGATTTGCCGCGCCACCCCGACAAGAAGCCAATGCCCGATCCCGGTTCCGTTTCGAAATTGGTGATCAAATCGGGATAGTCGCGGTACTTCCGCCCGCCATCCTTGGTCATGAAAGCCGGCAATTTAAGGCGGGTGGCCAAATCGATCAGCACGTCTTGGAACGGCCGCGACTGGCCCAAAGGCGGCATGATCGGCACCCGCACCGAATCCACCGGACCTTCGAATTCGGAAATCGGCCGGTCCAGCATGGACATGACATCATGGCGTTCCAGATAGGTGGTATCGGGCAGCACCAGATCGGCGAAGGCCACGGTTTCCGACTGGAAGGCATCGGCGACGACGATGAACGGGATCTTGTATTCGCCATTGGCATCCTTGTCGGTCAGCATCTTGCGGACTTCCGAGGTGTTCATGGTCGAGTTCCAGGCCATGTTGGCCATGAACAAGAACAACGTGTCGATGGGATAAGGGTCGCCGCGCCAGGCATTGGTGATGACGTTATGCATCAACCCGTGCACCGATAGCGGATATTCCCAGGAAAACGCCTTATCCAGACGCATGGGCGCGCCGTCGCCATCCACCGACAGATCGTCGGGATCGGCCGGCCAGCCCAGCGGCATGCCGTCGAGCGGCGTCGACGGCTTGACCGCATGCGGCCCCTTGGGCGGCTTGGGACAAGGCGGGATCGGCCGCGGGAACGGGGCCCGATGGCGGAAACCGCCAGGACGGTCGATGGTCCCCAGCAGACTCATCAAGATGGCCAGGGCGCGGATGGTATGAAAGCCGTTGGAATGCGCCGCCAAGCCACGCATGGAATGGAAAGCCACCGGATTTCCGGTCACCGTCTGATGCTCGTTGCCCCACGAATCGGTCCAGGCGATGGGCAATTCGATCTTTTGGTCGCGGGCGGTGATGCCCATTTCATGGGCCAGCCGACGGATTGTCGCGGCGGGAATGCCGGTAATGCCCTCGGCCCATTCCGGCGTGTAATCCTTGACCCGATCCTTCAACAACTGAAAGGCCGGCTTGACCGGGGTGCCGTCGGGCATGGCGAATTCGCCCATCAGCCGTCCTTCGCTCCCCTTGGTCCGCGACAGCACCGGCTGGTCGGTCGCCTTGTCCCACCAAAAGCGATCGGGTGTCTCGAAGGTATCGGGGCGCACCGCCACCGACGGGTCCCGCACGAACAGGCCGAAATCGTCGCGGCTGGGATCTTGGATCACCAATTCGGCCGAATTCGAGTATTGCATCAGAAAATCGCGGTCGAACAGGCCGGTTTCGATCAGTTCACGGATCAGCGCCAGCAGCAAGGCGCCATCGGTGCCGGTGCGGATCGGCACCCATTCATCGGCGATGGCGGCATAGCCGGTGCGCACCGGATTGATGGCGATGAACCGACCGCCGGCCCGCTTGAACTTGGCCAGCTCGATCTTCATGGGATTGGAATGGTGATCCTCGGCGGTGCCGATCATCACGAACAGCTTGGCCCGCTCAAGGTCGGGACCGCCGAATTCCCAAAATGAACCGCCGATGGTGTAGATCATGCCGGCGGCCATGTTGACCGAGCAGAACCCGCCATGGGCGGCGTAATTGGGGGTGCCGAATTGCTTGGCGAACATGCCGGTCAGCGCTTGCATCTGGTCGCGGCCGGTAAACAAAGCCAGCTTTTTCGGATCGGTCTTGCGAATATGGTCCAGACGGTCGCCCAGCATGGACAACGCCTCGTCCCACTCGATCGGCTCGAACTGGTTGGCGCCGCGCTCGGCGCCTTCTTTGCGCTTAAGCGGCTTGGTCAGCCGGGCGGGGGAATATTGTTTCATGATCCCCGAAGCGCCCTTGGCGCAGATGACCCCCTTGTTCAGGGGATGCTCGGGGTTGCCTTCGATATAACGCACCTCGCCGTCGCGAAGATGGACGCGGATGCCGCAGCGGCAAGCGCACATATAGCAGGTGGTGGTCTTGACCTCGGCCCGGCCAAGCTGGGAATCGCAAGAAGTAACGGGGTCTCGCATGAACTGGCTCCCGTGTGCGGCAATTCCGAAACAGGGTCATGCCCCGCTTCGGAATTGCCGCACAATTCGTTTGGTGCGTGACCTGCTTATCGCGAAAATTCAAAGGATCAATTTTCGCGATAAGCAGGTCACCGGGGGCGGTCGCGATTGAGCCAGTCAGGCAGGCAAACGGACCCAGCCCCCTCGCCGTCAGCGAAGGACCATGCTCTCCTGTCCGTGTTCCCTGTCCACTGGCCTTTGCGGCCTTATTGGTGAGCGATACAGTAATTAAGAACGACCTAATAAAGCAAACATTAGTTCCGCTTCGTCCGATTCAAGCCCCACAAGGCCAACGGCCCCAACGCCGCCACCGCTCCCAGACTAGCGAAAGCGAAGGTCCAGGCAGGGGCTGATTGATGGCCGCCGGCCATGTCCAACACCCAGCCAAAGCCCAGCGGCCCGAGAAAACCGCCAATGAAACCAACCAGCGAATGCACGGCAATCGCGGCGCCCCGCCGTTCGGGGGCGGCCGCCAGCACCGTCCCGGTGGTCAGGGCGGCGGAATCCAACTGAACCACGCCGTTATAGACCAGCATCAGCGCCACCACCGCCAGCCCCCAGCCGCTGCCCCAGCCGGCCGACAGCCCGACCAGCAGCGCCAGGGCCGCCGAGGACAAGGCAAAGACCGAACAGGCCCGGACCCGATCGAAGCGCAGCGCCAATGCGGCGCCGCCGATGCTGGCGGCCATGGCCACCAGCGAAGACACCGCGGCCGCCACCGTCGGCGTCAGCACCGCCTGACCGGCGGCGGCAAAGGCCAAAAAGGCCACCATCCACGAGCGCAGCCCAAACAATTCCCACATATGGGCGAAATAACCGAGCACATAGGCCATCACTTGGCGATTGGCCAGAACGGGACGCAAATCCAGCAATTTCGCCCCCAAGACCACCACCGGAGTCTGAGGACGCAACAGCAGAACCAGACCAGCGGCCAACACCGCCCCGCCCCCCAATACGGCGAAACAGCCCCGCCACCCCAGCCCTTGGGCCAACAGGCCGGCCGCAAGAAAGGAAATGCCGGTCCCCAGGGAAAAACTGGCGGTGTACCAGCTCAGCCATTTCGGCTGCTGTGGTCCGGCGGTGCGGTCCACCATCGCTTTCAGCCCCGGCATATAGGTGCCGGCCAAGCCGATCCCGGCCAGGGCGCGAAACAGCAATGCACTCCAAAAGCCTTGCGCCAGCAGGGCGAACAACAGCGCCGACAGCCCGGCGACCAAGGCTCCGGCGATGTAGACCCGCCGGGCATCCATGCGATCGGTCAAGGCGCTGAGGACCGGTACCGCCGCCGCGTAACCGGCGAAGGTGATCCCGGAAAGCCAGCCCGCCTCGGCACTTGACAACTTAAAAGACAAAATGAAGTCGGGAAGAAGCGCGGGGAGAGCAAAAACAGGTCCCATGGTCAGCACTTCGGCAACGCACAAGACACGAACGACGCTAATCCCCTGGTCGTAATATTCGTAATTTAGGATCTTCTTGATACTTTTTGCCATAGGCTTGAACCTCTGGTGGTCCGATCCGGGGTGAAGATTCGTGACCGCGCGTCGTCAATGTTATGAATAGTACAATTATATCAATAAGTTGCATATGTTTAAGTCAGCTGGCACAGCAGATATCGGCCCAGTTCGGGCCATGAGAATACATATAATCGATCGATAATTTCAGTATCAGGGGAAATGTTGCTATGCGCATGGGGATCGCGGTTCGCTTTGGTCTGGCTTTGGTCGGGGTTTCGCTGGCCTCGGCCCTGGTCATCGGCTTTGCCGTCAACGGCTACTTCACCACTATGATCACGCAAGCGGAAAAGGTCGAGTTGCACAACCATTTCGACCAGATCGTCGAAGCCGTCGATGCCAGTGCGCAGCAGGCCGAGGCGATGGCCTCGGTGATCGCCGCCCTCCCCGGCGTTCCGGAAATGGTCGAAACCGGCGAGCGCGAGCTTTTGAGCGCGCAAATGGTGCCCGTTTTCAGCCAATTGAAAAAGCCTTATGCCGTCGAACAATTCCAGTTCCACCTGCCACCGGCCACATCGTTCTTGCGCGCCCACCAGCCGGCGAAATTCGGCGATGACCTGTCGAAAATTCGCGAAACCATCATCCGCACCAATGCCAGCAAGACACCCACCCGCGGCCTGGAAATCGGCCGCGCCGGCCTGGGCGTGCGCGGTGTCGTCCCGCTGTTCGCAAGCGGGCGCCATATCGGCTCGGTCGAGTTCGGCCTGTCCTTCGGCAAGGCGTTCTTCGAGAATTTCAAGAGCGGCCATAACGTCGATGCCGCCCTTGTGATCCCGGCTGAAAGCGGATTCAAGCTGTTCGCCGGCAGTGTCGAATCGACGCGCCTCAGCCCCGAGGATTTCAGTCAAGCCATGGCCGGAACGCCGGTGCTCCGCACCTTCACCGAAGATGGCCGACGCCTCTCGGTCCTGGGCCAGGCGGTCAAGGATTTTTCGGGGACCGCTTTCGGCGTCATCGAAATCACCATGGACGGTCAGGGCTATGCCCAACAATTGTCGGAAATCCATCGCACCATCGCGCTCTTGGTGGTGGGAACCCTGGTCGTCACCATATTCATCAGCATCTTGCTGGCCCGGACCATCACGGGCCCGATCCGTCATTTGACCGAGGCCATGGACCGCATCAGCCGACATGATTTCACCAGCGATCTGACCGGTACCGAGCGGCACGACGAAATTGGCCAGATGGCCCGCGCCGTCACCGTGGTCCGCGACGAAGCGAAAAAGCTGGCCTGGATGGAAGCCGAACAAAAACGCCTGGTCACCGAGATGAAAGACAGCCAGGACACCTTGCAAAACAGCATGCGGGACCAATTGGCGGGGGTCGTCCAAGCCGCCATCCAAAGCAACGAGGCCGGCGTCGTCCTGGCCAGGATGATGGGCGACGTGCGCAAGGCGGCGCAAGAAAGCCAAGCCATCGCCGCCGCCATCGAGGAAATGGTCGCCTCGGTCAACACCATCGCCCAGAATTCCGAAGTCGCCGCCGCCGAGGCCGGCGATGCCGAAACCGCCGCCCGCGACGGCGTCCGCGACGCCAGCACCGCCCGTCAGGCCACCGAAGGCCTGACCGAGGCGGTCGAGGATGTCGGCGACAAGATCCGTAATCTCGCCACCGCCTCGCAGCAGATCGGCGCCATGGTCGATCAGATCGAGGCCATTGCCAGCCAGACCAACCTGCTGGCGCTGAACGCCACCATCGAAGCCGCCCGCGCCGGCGAAGCCGGCAAGGGCTTCGCCGTGGTCGCGGCCGAGGTCAAGGGGCTGGCCAACCAGACCGGCCGCGCCACCGAGGACATCCGCAACCGCATCGCCACGCTGACCCAGGAAATGGCCGCCGCCTTGAAAGCGATGCGCGAAAGCAGCGTCGCCGCCAGCGAGGGACAGCAGGCGGTGGATCAGGTCACCGGCCGCTTGGGCGCCATCGCCGAGCGGGTTGACGGCGTCACCGGCCATATGCGCGACATCGCCGGCATCCTGACCCAGCAATCGGCGGCGGCGGCGGAAATTTCAGGCGGATCGCTGCGCATCGCCGACTTGTCCAACCGCAATCTGGATGAAATCTCGGAAGTGCTGGAAGCCATGCAAAAGGCCGCCACCGTCCTTGATCAGCGGGTCGAGGATTTCTCGCATAATCCGACGGCGGAAAGCATCATCGAGATCGCCAAGAACGATCACGTCCGCTTCAAGCGCGGCGTCATCGACCGCTTGCTGGAACGCAACAGCCTCAAGGCCGACGGCCTGTCCACACATCATAGCTGCCGTTTGGGCAAATGGTACGACGCGGTCGACAATGACCAAATCAAGAACCATCCGGCTTTCGTCCGTCTGGCCGATCCGCACCAGCGCGTCCATGCCCATGGCAAACGCGCACTGGAATTGAATGATCTGGGCGACCTGGACGCCGCCAACGCTGCGGTTGACCTAATGAACCAGGCATCGCACGAAGTTCTCGAATTACTCGATCAACTGGGCCAGTCCTTGGTCCGCTCGGCTTAAGCCGGTAGGGGGGATTAGCCCCCCGCCTTTCAGGGGAGGATCAGGATCGCCCGGAAATCGTTGACGTTGGTGCGGGTGGGGCCGGTGACCACCAGATCGCCGAGGCCGGCGAAAAAGCCATAGCCATCATTGTCGGCCAGCCGCGCCTTGGCATCCAAGCCCTTGGCGGCGGCGCGGGCCAAGCTGTCCGGCCCCAGCAGAGCGCCGGCATTGTCTTCGGTGCCGTCAATGCCATCGGTATCGCACGCGATGGCCCATACCTTATCATGTCCATCCAGGGCCACGGCCAAGGCCAGCAAGAATTCCGCGTTGCGACCGCCACGTCCGTTGCCGTGCACCGTCACCGTGGTCTCGCCCCCCGACAGCAGCACGCATGGACCGGCCGCCGGCTGACCATGATCGGCCGCTTGTCGAGCCATGGCGGCCATGACGCGGGCCACTTCGCGCGCCTCGCCCTCGATCGAATTACCCAAAATCAACGGTGTCACCCCGGCGGCGCGGGCGGCGGCGGCGGCGGCTTCCAACGAATTCTGCGGCGTGGCGATCAAGACCGCCTGGGCCTTGCCCAGACGGGCATCACCGGGCTTGGGGCTTTCCTCGGCCCCGGCGTCAAGATGACGGCGCACGGCGGCGGGCACGGCGATGCCGTATTTGGCCACCACCGCCCGGGCATCGGCAAAGGTCGATGGATCGGGCACGGTCGGACCAGAGGCGATGATCGACGGATCGTCGCCGGGGACGTCGGAAATCATCAGCGTCGTCGCCGGCGCCGGCCAAGCTGCGCCGGCCAACCGTCCCCCCTTGATGGCCGACAAATGCTTGCGCACGATGTTCATTTCATCAATGGCCGCGCCACAGCGCAACAACTCACGCGTCACCATCTTCTTGTCGTCCAGGGTCAAGCCCGGCGCCGGCAAGGCCATCAATGCCGAACCGCCGCCGGAAATCAGGCACAGCAGCAAATCATCCGCCGTCAATTCCCCGGCCATGGACAAAATACGCTGAGCCGCAGCCTGACTGGCGCCATCGGGATTGGGGTGTCCGGCCTCGATCACCTCGATATTCCGGGTCGGACAGCCATGGCCATAGCGGGTCACCACCAAACCGGAGAGCGGCGCTTGCCAGACGTCCTCGACCGCCTTGGCCATGGCCGCAGCCCCCTTGCCGGCCCCCACCACCAGGGTGCGCCCCTTGGGCGGCGGCGGCAGGAACCGACCGACAACGCCGGCTCCCGGTAAAGCCGCCGTAACGGCGGCATCGAACAAAGCACGCAACAAGGCGCGCGGATCGTCAATTGGACTCATGGCATCTGTCCCGCGATAAATTTCCAAACAGCGGGCGACGCCAAAGGACGCCGCCCGCCAAAGGCAGTGCGTTACAAAACGATGGCCGCGACCACATAGACCGCCACGGCGGCGACCACGCCCTGAAACAGCGTTCCCAGGGTCTGGAGCTTGTAGCCCTGTTCCGGCGTCATGTTCGAGAACTGGGTCACCACCCAAAAGAAGCTGTCATTGGCATGGCTAACCACCATGGCGCCGGCGCCGATGGCCACCACCACCAAGGCGCGGGCCATGGGGGCGTCAAAGCCCAAGGCCGTCATCAGCGGCGCCATCAGACCCGCGGCAGTGATGATCGCCACCGTTGACGACCCTTGCGCCGTCTTGATGCCCGCAGCCACCAGGAACGGCAGAAAAATGCCCAGATTCATCGATGCCAGGGTTTCGCCGACCAGCTTGGCGATGCCGGAATTTTGCAACACCTTGCCGAACGCGCCCCCCGCCCCGGTAATCAGGATGATGATGGCCGAATTGATGATCGCCTGACCAAACCAGCCGGAATTACCCAGCATGTCTTTTTCCAGCTTTTTCGGCAGAAACAAGGCCAGACCAAAGCCCAGCAGCAGCGCCACCACCGGCTGACCGATGAATGACAGCACATATCTGACGTCGCCAGCCCCAAACGGCTTGGACGGCAGATCGCTAAGCGATTTCAAAACGATCAGCACGATCGGCAGAAAGATCGGCAACAGGCTGGCCAAGGGCGACGGTGCCTGATCCAACGACGGAATCTCGGTCGGTTCCTCGCCGTCCTTATAAGGGGCGATATCGACCTTGGCGGCCACCGTCACCGCGAAGATCCAACCGGCGACGCAGGCCAGGGCGGCGATGATTCCGCCCCACAGGATGACCAGACCAAGATCGGCCTGCAAAATGCCGGCGGCGGCAATGGGCCCCGGTGTCGGCGGCACCATGGTGTGGGTGGTGTAAAGGCCCAGCGACAAGGCGATGGCCCCCGCCGCCAGACTGACGCCGGCACGCTTGGCCAAGGCCTTGTTCAAGGATGACAAGATAACGAAACCGGAATCGCAAAATACCGGAATTGACACCACATACCCCATGATCGACATGGTCAGCGGCACGTTCTTCTTGCCGGTGACCTTCAAGATGCCCTCGGCCAGACGCCAAGCGCCCCCCGATTTTTCCAAGAAGGTCCCGATCACCGACCCCAAGATGATGACAATGCCGATGGAACCGATCGTTCCGCCAAAACCGTCATTCACCGATTTCACCACAACATCCAACGGCATGCCGGCCAGGACGCCAAAGGCGAACGCCGTCAACAACAGCGCCAGGAAAGCATGCATTTTCAGCTTTGCCGTCGCGAAAATAATAAAGCCGATGGCAAGCACCAGCAAGGTGATGAGCCACATGATGGCGTTACTCCCCCAATGGCATCCGCCCCGCCCATCCCAAGCCGGCGAATGCCTGATGAGACCGGGATCGATCAAGCTTGCGCGAAAGCTGGAGCCATGTGATGGGATGCTGGCCAGACAAGGCCTTAAGCAGCTCCAGCCTTTTAAAAGTGACGAAAGTATAGCGCCTCTATTTAAAATAAGAAGAACGATGCAGATGAATGGGAGCCATGTTTTTGCCGCATGGATTTTGCTCTACATTCAAAGAACAGCATTATTGCGGCGCAACGAACCGAATGGTTTATTTTTATCTTCCGCTAAATCACCTGATCGAAAAGTTCATTGATTTCACTCGGCCCGATTGATCGAGATCATGGTCCGCCCCCCTTGCGACGATCAATATCGCTCATCCAGATCGGAGGTATCTCCCGTGCGTTACATTCTCTCTCTTGCTCTTACGCTGTTGGCCCTGCCCGCCTTGGCGGCCGAACTGACCATGTACAAGAATCCCAGTTGCGGCTGTTGCCAGGGCTGGGCCGATTACATGCAGGAAAATGGCTGGACCACCAAGGTCATCGCCACCGATGAAATCGACCGGATCAAACGCCAATTCGGCGTTCCCGCCCGCCTGGAATCGTGCCACACCGCCATCATTGACGGCTATGTGGTGGAAGGTCATGTGCCGTTGGCCGCCATCGAGAAACTGCTGAAGGAACGGCCCAAGGCCACCGGCTTGTCCGCTCCGGGCATGCCGCAAGGCTCCCCCGGCATGTCGGGGGACAAAGAACCCTTCATCGTCTATCTGTTCGGCCCCAGCGGCGCCAAACCCTTCATGCAGTTCTGACGGGCGATCCTCAGCCGGTGTTGCGCATCCCCGTCGCCAGCGCGTTGATGGAACGCAGCAGCGGCAATTGCCAGCGCGCACGCTCGGCCGGATCGGCGTCAGAGGCGTCGCGATAGCGGCGCAAGGCGATGATCTGGATGTGGTTGAGCGGGTCAAGATAGGGATTGCGCCGGGCCAGCGACATGGCCAGTTGCGGGTTATCGCTCAGCAATTCGTCGCTTTCGAACACCTCGCGCATTTGGGCGGCACTGTCTTCGTATTCCGCCGCGATGCGGGCGAAGATGGATGCCGCCAATTCGCCATCGCCGCACAGACTGGCATATTCGCGGGCGATGGACAGCTCCGACTTGCTTAAGGACATCTTGCTGTTGGAAAGCAAGGCCCGAAAGAACGGCCAGTCCCGCGCCATCTCCCGCAGTCGGGCCAGCCGGGCCGGATCATCGCCCCGCCACGCCTTAAGCGCCGCGCCGATGCCGTACCACGCGGGAATGATCTGTCGCGATTGCGCCCAGGCGAACACCCAAGGAATGGCGCGCACCGAATATTTCGAGCGATCCCCCTTGGCCCGGTGCGATGGACGCGAGCCGATATTCAACAGGCCGATTTCGGCCACCGGTGTCCCTTCATAGAAATAATCGATGAAACCCGGCGTCTTGTCGGTCAAATCGCGATAGCTGTCCTCGCCCCGCACCGCCAGTTCATCCATCACCGCCATGAAATCCGGCTGATCGGGGACACAGGCCACGCTCATGCACCGGCTGGCCTTCATCAGACCGGAAATCCCCATGGTCAATTCATAGGTGGCGGTATCGGCATTGGAATATTTGGCCGACAGAACCTCGCCCTGTTCGGTGAATTTGATATCCCCGCGTACCGTGCCCGGCGGCTGGGCCATGATGGCGTCATGGGTGGGACCGCCGCCACGGCCGACCGAACCGCCACGGCCATGGAACATGCGACAGGCGACGCCTCGGCTTTGCGCCGTCTGGCTGATCAGTCGCTGGGCCTTGTACAAGCTCCAGCTTGACGCCAGGATGCCGCCATCCTTACAGGAATCGGAATAGCCCAGCATCACTTCCTGCACATTGCCCGACGCCGTGAGCATGGCCCGATAGGCCGGCACATCCAGCAGACGGACCAGGGTCGGCTCGATCTTGGACAGATCCTCGATGGTTTCGAACAGCGGCGCCACCCGGATGTCACAATGCCAGGTCCCATCTTGATGGCGGCCGCACAAGCCCGCGAAACTGGCCAAAAACAGCACCTCCAGCACATGGCTGGCCTGATGCGTCATCGAGATCACATAGGCGCCAAACAAGTGCGGACTGATCTCGCGCCGCAACCCGGCCATGGTATGCATGACGCGCAGGATTTCCCGCGTGTTCTCGGACAGGTCCTGGGCATACAGCAAGGGCGTGCCGGCATGGGACAACAGATCGGCCAGCACGCCGATGCGCGCGCTTTCGTTCAGTTCGTTGTAATCGGGCAGATTGGCGGCCTTGGCGAACAATTCGGCCACCGCCTCGGTATGGCGGGTGGATTCCTGGCGGATGTCCAATTCGGCCAGGAAAAAGCCGAAGCTGCGCACCAGTACGACCAGATCCTGTAATTCGGCATCGGCCACATTGGCATCGCCATGGCTGATCAACGAATCGGCGATGGCCAACAGATCGGCCATGAAATCGTCTTCCGCCGCATAGCCGGCGCCGCGCCCCGGATCGGCCAGGCCATCCAGCAAGGCTTCGATCCGACTGATCTGCACCCCCAGACGGTAATGCATCAGATGCAGCTTGCGGCGATAGGGTTCGAAGGCATAGCGGCCGGGCTTGGCCCCGAACGCCGCCGCGATAATATCGGCATCGGCCTCCAACCGCGCCTCAAAGGCGGCCGAGGGCCGCACCAGCGAGGCCGAATGGGTCAACTGCAATTGCAGCTCTTCGATTCGGCGACGGTAATGCTTGAGCACTTCCCGCGATTGCAGCCGCACCGCCAGCTTGGTGACCGCGTCGGTGACAAAGGGATTGCCGTCGCGATCGCCGCCGATCCACGAGCCGAAGCGCAAGAAGGCGGGAATGCGAAACGCCTTGGCCCCGCCCTCTTCGCCATAGACGTTATCAAGCGCCCGCCCCAGATTGCGATAAACCCGCGGCACGGTGTCGAACAGGGTTTCGCGAAAATAGAACAGGCCGTTCTTGATCTCGTCTTCGACCACCGGCTTTTGAATGCGAACCTCGTCGGTCTTCCACAGCACCTGAACCTGATTGAGGATTTGCCCATTGAGGTCGCGGCGCTGATGTTCCGCCAGATTGGGATTGTTCAGCCGCCGCGCCAGCACATAAAGCCGGCGCTGCGCTTCCAAGACGGCACGGCGCTTGGCCTCGGTCGGATGGGCGGTAAAGACCGGCTGAAAGCGAAGGGCATCCAGCAATTCCTGCAATTGTTCGACGCTCATCCCCTGCGCCTTGAGTTCGCGCAAGGTATCGTCGAACGAGCCGTACCAAAGCCGCTCGCCGCTCAGCACATGGCGGCGACGCTGCTGGTTGGCGAAATCCTCCTCGGCGATGTTGGCGAGCAGGAAATACGTGGCGAAGGCCCGCACCACATGGGACAGGGTATGGGGATCAAGCGCGCCGATCAGCCGCATCAGCGCCCGCCGCTTGGCCGGGTCTTCGTGCTGGCGCAGCTGGATGAAACCCTTGCGCAAGGCCTCGACGGTCTCCAGCACTTGCGGCCGCTCCTGTTCGGACAGCACCGACCCCAGCAGATTGCCGAATAGCTTGACCCGGGCCCGCAAGTTTTTGTCGTCTACGCGCTGCATCGCCATCCCCATCGGTTCGGTCCGACCAATGTAAGCATGGTCGCGGTGGTGACAACAGCAAAACCCCTGCTGGCGCAGGCCTTGCTGTTGGCTTATGCCGGCCGCCCTTTGAAATGATCTGTTCCGACGGCCGGCAAGCCCGAGCGGCACTTGAGCCAAGCCGTCTCGGCATGAACTGATCCAACGGATCAGTTCATTGGCCGGGCGGTATTATGCATCGATCATCTCTTT
Organism: Magnetospirillum sulfuroxidans; assembly: GCF_018224925.1. Classification (GTDB taxonomy): domain Bacteria; phylum Pseudomonadota; class Alphaproteobacteria; order Rhodospirillales; family Magnetospirillaceae; genus Magnetospirillum; species Magnetospirillum sulfuroxidans. The sequence continues at coordinate 221,340 of NZ_JAGTUF010000002.1, forward strand.
TTTCAATTCGCTGACGACCTGCTGTGACAGAGCCGCCCCCTTGTGCGGAAAGACGGCGCAGGGCATGGGGCGATTGAAAAAGGGCGCCAGTGTTTCGAAGCCTTCGCCGGCGCAAACGTCAATGACCAGCAGATCGTCAGGGTAATCTTTAAAATATTCCAAGACATTCTTTACGTGTTGGTCATAGACCCACGAAAACCGCTCGGGGACGAAATCATAGCATCCGTATGTGGCTGCGCGGAAAAAGCGACGGATCTGCAAGCGGTGCTCTGGTTCCGGTTCGCCATCCTCGAGGAAGGGGGGGGCATTGAACCAGTGATGCTGGCATGATTGCAGCCAGCTTTCCTTGTCCCGCACGGTCAGGATGAACTTCGACCCCGGATAACGCTTGTGCAACTGGGCAAAATATGGCGCGACGGTGATGTCGGTGATGCCATCATGGTTCTTGAGCAATGTCAGGTCATACTGACCATTGGCGATCTCGTTATAAGTGTCGGGGTCCAAGGGGTAATGAATGGTGTCGAACCCCAGGATCTGCAACGCGTGGGTCAGTGAACGCGTCCCGGTGCGGCTGAGGCCGATGCCAAAGACCTTGGGCTTGGGCGCCTGGGCGCCATAGACCTGACGCTCGTTGTTGCGTTCCAGCCATTCGTTCAGGTGATCCTCGGAGAAGGCGTCCTTTTCGGCGATGCCCAGCCGGGCCATTTCGCTATCGGCGTGCTGGTCCAAGGCCTCGATGAAGGCGTTGACCTGATCGGCGCGACTGTCCTTGGCGACCCAATGGCGGGCATAGGCGATGGCATGGCGGGCGATTTCGAAATCGTCCTGCTCGTCATTGGGCTCTGGCCATCGTTGCATGGCCATGTTGAGGACCGGCAATTGCGTTTCGGTGCGGCTGCGTAATTCGCGCAAGGCGTATTTGGCGAAGATGTGTCGGTAATACTGAAAATGATCGTGCAAGATATCGAAATTGCGAAACTGCTTGCTCATCATCAACGGGGCCATGGCCAGGGTGCGAATCCGCGATTCCGGCCGCAAGACGTATTGCAGATCATCGTTGGGGGGCACCACCTGGGCCATGCGCCGGACCAGGTCATTGCGGGTGATGTGCACGCCGCAATGTAGCCGCCCACGGAAGCGGTCCGAGACATAGGTATCGACATAGGCGGTGTCGCAGCGTTCGATGAAGCCGCGAATATCTTCAAGGATCAGGCAATCCGCATCGACAAAGACCACGTAATCGCCGCGATAGGGGATGCGCAGCATCTGATTGACGCATTCCGAAAACGGCCGGACATGATCGATGACATGAACGCGATCCGGCTGGATATGGCGGATGGCAAGATCCAAGGAAACGTCTTTCGTACGCTCATCGACATGGCGAAAAACAAGATCAATTTTTGTCATCATCAATCCATCGACATCATTTGCTGATTGAATTCACCCGCGATCCGCTCGAACATCCGAATGTTTTCCGCCGTCATTTCTTCATTCCATCGCAGATCCAGCCGAATCGGTTGGGTCTCTGCGTCATAGAATTGGCGCGATTTCGGGTTAAGCGTGACGAACGCCTGTTCCGGATCGGTGAAACGCTGCTTCGCCACCATGTATTGCGGCCCGCTATTGCCGCCCAAGGGGTGATGCTCCGCCGTGTGAAATTGCAGCATGGCCGGCTCGAAGTCGAGCCCCAGAACATCACACGCCTGGCGCACGACCGTATCCGGCTCGGCGGCAAGATGTTCGTAGTGAAGTCGCATCTTGGGGCCATCGAAGCGCGCATAGAGGGCCTGGGAGCGCTGGATCTGCTCTATCCATTGGCGGATCTGCTGCTCTGGGTCGCGATCGGGATATTTGCGCAGCCGAGAATTGACCACGGCGCGACCGTCGCGCAACAACATGAACAGCGTCGGCTGTCCGCCGCTGGCGCGCGTTTCCGCCACCCGCTCGGTGATCCAGTCATCGTTCTTGGTGGAATCGATGATGACGCGCCGTCCGGTCCGTTCGGCGACCTGCTGATAAAGCGCGCGCGGCGGCGTCCACTGGAAATCCTTCCACACCGGGCAATCCTCGCCACAGAGTTTGCAAACCCGCTTGTGTACCGGGGTTTTCGAATTTCCAAGATAGCGGGCTTTCCCCCCCTCTCCCATGTAGAAAGCTTGGGAATGGCTGCCGAGGATCATCCCCAACAAGGTCGATCCGGAATGGCCGGCGCCACATACCAAGGCGGCCTGCAATCGCACGTCTCCCACCACCCACTCCCCATCACAATGATACGACGGCGTTTATCACGGACGCCGGAAATATAAAAAATATAAAGAAATATAAAGGCTGTCGCCGCGATCAAAGGATGCGCCGTCGACAGGCTGGCGATCAACCATCGCAAGCCTTTGTCTTTGTCGCCGGCGCATCTTCCGTCAGGCTCAGTCGTTATCGGTCTGGCCGGCATGATCCTGGTTAGCCGGATCGGTGTCGGTCTGGTTCTCGCGGTCGGACGCATGCGCCGGGGTGGCCAGCATTCCGGCGCCGAACACGGCCGAGGCCACGCCCAGGCCGACACCCATACGGGTTGACGCCAGGAAGGAACGACGGCTCATGTGCCGGGTGGTGGTGATGTCTTCTTCCGAGAGGGTCGGCAGGCCGACATTCTTTTTCTCAGTCATGTGTGCTCCTTGAATTGGCAAAGGGTTGAAAATCGCGTCAAAAAGAAACCCTGGCGGCCAGACGCTCAGGCGATGGTCAGGATTCCTTCCCGGACCAGCCGGCGTGCCAAAACCAGACGACTGGCGTCATCGGCAAGGCCCGGCATGTCACGGACGGTAAAGCTCGGCGTGCCGAGCGAGTAGGTCAAAGCCGCCGCCACCGCCGCCGGAAAGGCGATTTCGGCGGTGTGGACATGCAAGACGATCTGATCCGCCGTCTCTCGCAGATGGCAGACAAGCTCTGGCCGGGGGCCGACCACGGTATCCGCGTTCAGTTCAGGCAACAGCAGGTGATCGCGTGAACGGCCCCAGTTCAGCGGCTGGCGGCTGGTGATGAAGGCATCGCGAAAGCGTTCGAGAATGTCTTCGAACCGAGCTTTGTCGGCGAAACGAGACACCAGCTGCCGAAAGGTCGTTTCCATGGCCGCCAGATCCGGGGCCTCGGCCAAGGCGCCGATGGGCAGGTTGTGGCGGAACTCGACATTTTCATGGCAGACCGCCAGCAATGATTCCAGCATCAACTCGGTCCAGGTCTGCGACAGCATGCCCAAGGTGATATGGATCGACGGCTCCGCCGATGTCACCGCGTCATGAACCAGACCCCGGGGAAAGTAATAGACATCGCCGGCATTGTGATCGAACTCAGCCGACAGGTCGCCGGGCGAGTCCTTGGTCGGATTGAAATCCTGCCGCGCCAACGGCAATTCGCGCGGCGTGCCATAGATGCGCCAGCGCTTTTTGCCGAGCACCTGCAAGGCAAAGATGTCGTGCGTGTCATAGTGGATCTTGAACCCCTGGGCACCGGGAGGGGTGAAATAAACATTGGTCTGGAACTCGCAGGAAAACACCTGCTCCGCCGACCGGCACAACCGGGCAAGGGCGGGAACCGTCCGATGCATGTGGCGCATGACGATGGTGCAGCCCTGGGAATACAGCTCGTACAGACGGGTCTTGTCGATCCGGCCATCGGAAAAAGTAAAAGCCTCTTTGGGGACGCTATCGAGCGCATTGGCGACATTGACGCTGGGATAATTGTGACCGACATGGGTCAAATGATGGTCGATATCGTCCAAGGTCAGCAACGTGCTGAAAAACTGAGGATCGTTGCGCTGAATACGCAGTTCTTTCTTCTCGTAATACGTCGCCATGAACTGATCAAGGCCAAGAGGCGCGATCAGATCTTGAAACGAAAGCGTCTTTTCTTGCCTTCCAAGTCCCAGACCGAACTTGCTATCCGCTATGGAATCCATTCCATCCCCCACCATTCGAAAAAGAGAGCTAGTTTTTCTTCCCGCTCTTCGGCCCCACGAACAGGGCTGTCACCACCGTGTCGATAATCGACTCGTCGGATATGCTGTTTCCGTTGGTCATGAAAACCAAGGCGGTCTTGCGATCCGGGTAATATCGGATTTCAGCCTCGAAACCGTCATCCACGCCGGTATGGCCGTACCACTTGCCCCAGCGATCCTTTCCCAACTCGACGCCCAAGCCATAGCCCTCTTCTTGGGCCGAGGGGGCTGTCATCCGCCGGAGCATGGCCGGGGCCAACAGCTTGCCGTCACGGAACAGGGCAAAGAGAAAATGTTCGAGATCGGCGGCGGTCGTCACCAACGGGCCGTCACCCAATGGAGAGTTCCAGGCGTATTGGCTGACATCTTCTTCGGCGCCGTCATCATTTAAATCGGCATAACCATGTGCCAAGCGATGATCGCCGGACTTCGCCCCGACGGTGGTGTCCGTCATTTCCGCCCGATCCAAGATGCGGCGGCGCAAGGCGGCGTCAAGGGACGTCGCATCGGCCGTGGCGATGATGTCGCCCAACAGCACATAATTGCTGTTGCTGTACTCATGGGCCTGTCCGGGGCGGCCCGTGGCCCGCTCGCCATAGGCGAAAGGAAGGGCAAAAGCCGGCGTCAACGTCTTGGGTTTCGCGTGAAAAGCATCGGAAAAGGTGTCGGTCAAATAGTCCGGGATGCCCGAACTATGATCCAAAAGCTGTTGCAGCCGCGCCTTGCCGGCATTGGGCAATCTGGGGAGATCGGGAACGCCGCCGACCAAGGGAAGGATGGGAGCGTCCAATTTCAACACCCCTTCGTCCACCAATTGCAACGTCGCCGTCGCCACCGCCATCTTGCCCACCGAGGCAACGTAAAAGCGGCTGCCGGGACTGACGCGGGCGCCGGTGGCGCTATCGGCGATCCCCGCCACCACCACTTCGCGGCGGTCTGGCGTTGAAACCAGCAAGATTCCGCCGGCCAGTTCCTCTTGTGCGAGATACGTTTGAAGGATGGATTGCAGGCTATCACCGGCCGAGGCTGTCCCCGCCAATGCGACAGCATGCGCCAGCACCCCCGCCGACATGGTCAACACAGAGCGCCAGAAGGCCATAGCCATAACTCTATTGAAGGGAAATATGGGGCACCACGATGGTGCGCGCTTCATCCGGCGCACCATCGTGGCAGTCCAGACCTAAACGGTCTTACTTGTCGCAGTCGGCAACCACGATCTTGCAGCCCGAGCCGCATTCCTCGAGGGCCTTCTTCTTGGCGACGGCTTCGCTCGAACCCCAGCCGATCCCGGAATAGCCCTTAGAGGCGGCATAGGCGCCACAGGTGTCGTACTTCACCGCAACCTTGCAGTTGCTGTTGCCAGAGGACTTGCACTGCTTCACCGCATCGGCGGCAGCGGCATCGCGAGTCGCCCCCTGGCCAATGCCATAGCCCACTTCGCTGGCCGAAGTGCCCTCTTCGTCGTCAACCGCAATGGCCCCGGCCGCATAAACGGCAGCGGAATTGAACAAAAACGCGGTCATAGCCAAAAGCATCAGTTTCTTCATAGTGCCCTCTTATTTGCTGGAAGTTACGTCTTGAAGTCGACCATCAAGCGATTGCCGCAGGGCGGCCACTTCCGTCCGCAGATTCCGCAGTTCCTGGGCAATACCCTCGGATTCTGCATGAGCTGCGGCCCGGATTTCTTCGTTCACTTCGGCGGATTCTTCTTCATGCAGGGTCTGCATGGCGTTGACGATCACCGCGATGAACAAATTTAGCATGGTAAAGGTAGCGATCAGGATGAACGGTACAAAGAAGACCCAAGCCAGCGGGAATTTCTCCATCACCGGCCGGACGATGCCCATGGACCAGCTTTCCAGCGTCATGACCTGGAACAAGGTGTAGAAAGAATCGCCCAGCGATCCGAACCATTCGGGGAATTCATCCCCGAACACCTTGGTGCTGATGACGCCGGCAACATAAAACAGCAGCGATTGCAGCATCATGATCATGGTCAGTCCCGGCAGGGACGACAGCAAGGCTTCGACGATACGCTTAAGACGCGGCAGCGTGTTGATCAGGCGCAGAACGCGCAAGACACGCAGCGCCCGCAAAACAGCAAGGCCCGGAGTGGTCGGAACCACGGCGATGCCGACGACGGCGAAATCAAACAAGCTCCACGGATCGCGAAAGAACGACAACCGGCGATAACCGATCCGCAGCAGCAATTCGATAATGAAAACACCCAAGATCGCGTCATCAATGACGGTCAAGATCGGTCCAACGGCGGCAATCACCGCCTTGGAGGTGTCCAGGCCAAGGATGATGGCGTTCAAAACAATCAGGCCGGTGATGAATTTTTGAACTGGATCGCTTTCGACCCACATACCGGCCCTGTCGAGAATGCTTACTCGAGCGACGCTATCGGCCACAATATTTCTTCCTTTAGATATCGGCCCGGTTCTGGGCTTAGGTTGCTTGGATTTTAAATAAATTACCGATGTGGACGGCCTATGGATAGGGTGTTGACAGCCGTTCACGTCGAATCTCCATAAGCTGATCCTGGCTGGACGCTATTGGTTGCAAGCGGTTAGTGTCGCCTCATGGTCATGCTGTGGAAACGGTGGGGATTTTATCTTTTTCTGCTGGTGGTGTGCGTCCGGCTCATCAGCGGAAGCGCTTTGGCGCGTCCGCCGGATACCGATCAAGGCCGTTGGGCCGATATCGCCACCCCGGTCTTCAACCACCTGACCACGGCGGATGGATTGCCTTATCCGGTCGCCTTGGGGGTGGTGCAAGATCGTCAGGGCTTTATTTGGGCGGCAACCCCTGGCGGCATCGCCCGTTGGGACGGCTATCACATGAAAGTGTTCCGTCACGACAACAATATTGCGAGTTCATTACCCGAAAACATCATTACCGCCGCCTTTTCCGCCCCCAACGGGCGGCTTTGGTTCAGTTCAGTCTCGGGCCTTGTCGCCAGCTTTGATCCGGTGCGCCAGGATTTCACCGCCTATCGCCACCCGGGCGGAAACTTCGGCCGCCCCTCTGGCCTGACCGGTGACGGCGCCGGGGGCATCTGGATCGCCGGACGGCAAGGGTTATTCCGCCTCGACAAGACAACCGGCGAGTGGACGCGTGAAAACGCCTTGCCGCAAGGCGATGTCAGCTGTGTTCTTGTCGATCGTAGCGGCCGCCTGTGGGTCGGCACCTCCGAGGGGCTGATGTGGCGAGCCCCCAATGAAACCGCCTTCACCTCGATCAAAATGCCCGCCTCGATGAAAGGCGACGCCACGTCGTTCATGTTCGAGGACAGTGGGGGAACCATCTGGTTCGGCAGCCGCCGGGGCCGTGTCGGTCATATCGACGCCGACCGCAGAAAAGTTAATCTGGAAACCGCCCTGCCGCCTTCCGGTTTTCGCGTCACCGCCTTTGTCGAACCGCGTCCGGGCCTGCTGTGGGTGGGGGAATATGGCGGCGGCATTCGCGAGCTGAACACGCAAAGCAAGACCGTCCGACTGTTTCGTCATGACCCGGCCAGCAGCACAAGCCTTGCCGATAATGCCGTCACCGGCCTGCTGGTGGACCGTTCCGGCTTGGTTTGGATCAGCAGCCTGCGCGGAATTGATCGTCACATCGCCGCCAATCAACGGGTGATGACCATGGTCCCGCACACCCAGAACGGCCTTCCCGGCGACGATGTCCGCAGCGTCACCACGACCAAGGATCGCCGTCTATGGTTGGGCTTTCGTTCGGCCGGCTTGGTCCTGCTGGATCCCGCAACCAATTCCATCAAGACCCGGCCGGATGGGCGTTGGCCCAAGGACTTGCCCGCCGGAACCGTCCAAGCCATCGCCGATACGGCTGATGGAACGTTGTGGGTGGGACAATCGACCGGCTTGCGTAAGATCGATCTGGGGAGCGGAACCATACAATCCTACCCACCGCTTGCCGACGCCAATGTCTGGGGGCTGTTGGTGGAAGGAGATGGCCTGTGGGCGGGCGGATACATGGGATTGGCCTATATCCCCCGCAATGGCGGTCCGCCCAGGCTGTATTCCTCGGTTCGCAAGGACCCAAAGACCCTCAGCGACAACAGTGTCGTGGTGATTTTCCGCGACCGCGCCCAGCGGCTGTGGCTGGGAACCCAGCGGGGATTGAACCTGTTGGAAAACCCCGAGACGGGAACGTTTCGCCGCATCTTCAGCGATCCAAACGACCCCGAAAGCCTGCCCGGCGACAGCATTACCAGCATTACCCAAGATCGCTTCGGCCGTCTGTGGCTGGCAACCGCCAACGGCATCTGCATCTTCGATCCCGAACAGGTGGGTAAGCCCCGCTTCACCCGCCTGGGGGCGGCCGATGGGCTGCCGAACGGTCCGGTTTTATCGATCATCGAAGATTCCGCCGGCATGATCTTCGCGGCGACCGGCGATGGCCTTGCGGTGATTAACCCCGACACCTTGAAGGTCCGCATCTTGGGGCCGGCGGAAGGCGTCGAGGTCAAGACGTTCTGGACCGGGGCCGCGGCCAAAGCCACCGATGGCGTTCTGGTTTTCGGCGGATTTGGCGGCATGGTCCAGGTCCATCCGACATCCTTGCCCAAATGGGATTTCTCACCTCCGGTCGTCGTCACCGATGTGCGCGCCGGACCGCGAAGCTTGAGCAGTTTGGGCGAGATTGTTGTTCTGCCCGAGGATTCCGGCTTTTCCGTCGAATTCGCCGCACTGGATTTCTCGGCCCCCGAGCGTAATCGTTATGCCTACCGGCTTGATGGCGGCGACTGGCTGTCGGTGGATTCCCAACACCGTATGGCCAGCTACACCAATCTGGCTCCCGGACGCCACCATCTCGAGATTTTGGGAAGCAACAGTATCGGCCTGTGGGCGCCGCCATTGGTGGTCAACATCCGGGTGTTGCCGGCCTGGTATCAGACGGTGTGGTTCCATTTGCTGGTCTTCGGCCTTTTCCTGGCCGCCATCGCCACGGCGCTCCAGGTCCGCAAGGCTTATTATCGACGACGGGAACAGGAACTGATCCTTCAGGTCGACGCCAAGACGGCCGAGGTCGAGGCGGCCATGCAACGGGCCGTGGCTGGCGAGGAAGAGGCGCGAAAAGCAAAAGTGGTGGCCGAAACGGCGGATCAAATGAAATCCCGCTTTCTCGCCATCATTGGTCACGAAATCCGAACGCCGCTGAATGGATTGCTGGGGATGTTGCAGGTTTTGGATCCACGGGCGCCAGACCAGGATTGTCTGAGCACAGCCAAGCAAGCCGGAGAGATGCTGCGCCATTTGGTCGAAAACGTTCTGGAATACGGCCGTGACGGCGCCGCCAATCAGGATGCGTTGCTTCATGAGGTGGACATCGCCGGCCTTGTGACTCAAATCGTCAATCTGGTCCGTAATCAGGCCGAGACCAAGGGATTGACGCTGATCACCACGACGCCCGCCGACCTGCCCCCCATAATCCGGGTCAATCGGGCCAAGCTGTCCCGGATCTTGCTGAATCTGCTTGGAAACGCCATTAAATTTACCGATAGCGGCACCGTCAGCCTTGTGGCCACTCTGACCGATGACGGCGAAGCATGGTTGTCGTTTCAGATCAGCGATACCGGCATCGGCATCCCCGCCCCCATGCGCCAGGCCATCTTCGGCGAATTTGTCCAAGCCGATGATTCCATCACGCGAAAATTTGGCGGCGTCGGCTTGGGGCTGGCCATCTCCCGGCGTATGGCCGAGCAGATGGGGGGGACACTGGTTTTGGTGGCGACGTCAGAGCAAGGGAGTTGTTTCCAGCTGGATGTTCCAATCAAAGCCGCCGCCATGGCCACAGCCATTCCCGCCGCCCCGAAGCGGATTGGAGACCAGGGGGCCAGCCGGCAGGTCCTGGTGGTCGATGACGACGAGATCAATTTGCGTGTTGCCCGGCGCCTACTCGAACATCTGGGCCATCACCCGCATTTGGCCAAGAATGGCATGGAAGCCGTCGCCGCCGCCGCAAGCACGGCGTTCGACGTCATCTTGATGGATTTGCACATGCCTGACATGGATGGGCTGGAAGCAAGCCGACAGATCCGACAGCAGGAACGCGGACGTGCCGACCGCCCCCGGATCATCGCCATGACCGCCGATCTGACCGATGAGACCTTAGCCCAATGCCTGGCGGCAGGCATGGATAGCGGTCTGGCCAAACCGGTTCAGCTTGAGATTCTGAGCGATCACATGATGGATGTTGTCGATACGGACTTCCTTGACCGACAAGTGGCGATTTTGGGCTTGGCCGAAATGATCCACCTGGCCCGCACCTACAACCGTGTCGCCCGCCAGATGATCGCGGAAATGGGCGTTGCCGCCGCTGCCGGGGATCTTGCCCGCATCGAGGCCCTGGCGCACCGATTGTGTAGCGCGTCGGGCCCCCTTGCTCTGGTGCAGATCAGGACAAAGGCGGCCCGCATCGAAAGCATGGCCAAAACCGGAACCGCATCATTCCTGCATCAGCAGATCGTACAATTGGACGCGGACCGCCGCGTCGGCCTAAGACTCTTGGCCCGTCAGGCACGGCTGTGTTCAAGCCAAACAGGAAAGGAGATCTGATCTTAACTGGTTCCGACCGTCAGGCCAAAACGATAGCCGATGCCGGTGACGGTCACGATCGCATCCCCCAGGTCACCGCCTTGCTTTAACTTGCGACGTAGACGGGCGATCAATGAATCCACGGTTCGCGCATCCCCCATTTCGGTGCGACTGCTGACCACTTCGGCAAGAAAATCCCGATACAAGGCCCGCCCCTTGGCATCGACCAAGGCCGCCAGCAAATCGAATTCCCCCCGGGTCAACTGAACTTGCGCCCCCGAGCGCAGCGCCAATTCCCGTCGGGTCATGTCCATGACGTAATCCCCGAACGTCACCACGCTGCAATGGCCTGCGGGGGCGCGATCCAACATCCGACGTCGCAACAGGGCGCGGGAGCGCGCCATCAATTCGCGCAGGTTGACGGGCTTGATCACGTAATCATCGCCAGCGGATTCCAAACCGACAACCCGATCGATTTCACAATCGCGCTGCGTCACGAAAATCAGTCCGACCGAACTCGACGCCCGAATCTCTTGAGCGAAGGCGATGCCGTTGGCGTCAGGAAGATGAATATCGACGAAAATCAGATCCGGTGTGCTCTGCCGAAGCAGGATGCGGCATTCCGACGCCGAGGCCGCTTCTTGAACCAAAAAGGATTCGGTGGCGAAATAGCGGGCAATCATCGAACGAGTTATCGGATCATCGTCCAAAACGATCAGCCGGGGCTGAGCTTCGCTCTGCGCAGCGGGCGATGCACGGCTTTCCGGATTGTTCATTTCCCCACCCTTAAGTTCTATTCCGGATTGGATCATAAAAGCTGATCCAACCTTCGACAAGGGATCATCGCGCCCCGACATTTCCAGGTATGGATGGCCATTCACAGCATGGCAACATCACATCCACACCAGCGCTTCACTATATTCGGCAACGGCCAGGGGCAAAGATCCTCTCCTGCAATATTAATGAATACCCCACAAGTATGGACAGAAAGGATTTATTTCATGAAGACTCTGATGGTTGCCGCTGTTTCCGCAATCGCCCTGCTGTCCGCGAACATGGCTTTCGCCGGAACCGAATACAACACGGTTCCCGCCGGCGATGCGCAGTACAAGTCTTGCGTATCCTATGCCTTGAAAAAGTATGAAGGCGGCGAAGAAGCCAGCCCGATCCGCGGGCAAACCAAGGCGCAGGCCTGGTGCACCTGCCTGTGGAACGAAACTCCCGACAATTTCACCGGTGGCTTGGCCAAGTTCTCTGAATCCGACAAGGGTCAGAAGGTCAACAAGGTCTGCGAAAAGTATTCTGACTGGGGTCAGTGAGAACGCGGACACGTCCGAACAGGTCGTGTCCCATCGCGTGATATAGCCGCGATCGCGTGGGAATGATGGCGTGAGGTGCAGAACGCCCCGAGCCATCATTCCTGCATCGCGATGACAAGACGGCATGGTTTGCGGGAAAAATTTGTTGTTCCCGATCTACTGCTGCAAGCTGATTGTTTTTTACCAGCCCTCCGCTATCTCCGCCAACATATGGACGACATACACACCATACGGTCAATTGGAACCAAGTGTCAGAGATAGCGTAAAAGCAGATAGACGTTGGCAATGCCGATGGACAGCAACATCAATCCGAACGCCACCTTCATGAAGGGAATGAAGCGAATCGGGTGACCGGCGCGCTCGGCCAGACCGGCCACGGTCAGATTGGCCGAAGCCCCGACCAAAGTGCCGTTGCCGCCCAGGCAAGCCCCCAGCGACAGCGCCCACCACAACGGTTCGATCGCCCGTTCGCCACCGAAAGTGGGGGCCATGCTCTTGATCAGCGGGATCATGGTGGCGACAAAGGGAATGTTGTCGACGACGGCGGAAATGATCGCCGAGGCCCACAAAATCGCCACCGCGGTCACCCGCATGTCGCCGCCGGTCATCGACACCAGCTTTTCCGCCAGCATGGCCAACACCCCGGCCTTTTCGACGCCGGTGACGACGATGAACAGACCGACGAAGAAGAAGATGGTCACCCATTCCACTTCCCCGAACAGATGATGGACTTCGTGCGATTGCTCTTCCGCGTCCTTGCCCAGGCAATACAGGAGCAACAGCAAGGCGGCGCCGAACATGGCGATCGTACCCGGCTCCAGCCCCAGCGAATGAGACCCGATAAAGCCGCCGATGATCAGCGTCAACACCGCCAGGGATTGCTTGAGCAAACGCGGATCGGTGATGGCGTCGGCTTCGGAAAAGCCCATGACGCGCGCCCGCGCCTCGGCGCTGGCCCGCAGCTTGCGGCCCCACATCAGATGGAACAGGGCCGAAGACAGCAATTGAATGACCACCACCACCGGCGCCAGATTAAAGGCGAACTGGTTGAAGGTCAGTCCGGTCGCCGAACCGATCAGGATGTTGGGCGGATCACCGATCAGGGTCGAGGTCCCCCCGATATTGGAGGAGAAGATCAGCGCCACCAGGAACGGCCACGGCTTGAGCTTAAGTTCCTCGGTGATCACCAAGGTAACCGGCACCACCAGCAACACGGTGGTGACGTTGTCGAGCAAGGCCGAAAACACCGCCGTGATGATTTGCAGCATGAACAAGATACCGGCCGGATTGGCCTGCACCTTCTTCGCCGACCAGATGGCCACATACTGAAAAACGCCCGAGCGCCGGGTAATGGCCACCACCATCATCATCCCGGTCAGCAAAGCGATGGTGTTGAAGTCAACGCCACGGATCGCCGCTTCCTGGTTCAAAACCCCCAGCAAAATCATCCCGCCGCCGCCCAGCAAGGCGGCGATGGCGCGATTGATCTTTTCGCTCATGATCACCGCATAGGTGGCGATCAGAACCAGGGTTGAAACCCATACGGCGTCCCAGCCAAACAGGACCTGGGGCACCCAGGCATGCGCTTCACCATGCATCAAACGTTCTCCACCACACGCGCCATGGCATCGGTGGCGGTGACGACGCCAATCAACTTGCCGGCGCCGTCAACCACCGGCAGATAAGAATCTCCGCGATACAACAGCATCAAGGCCTCAATCAGCGGCGTTTCCGCCCGCACCGCCCGGTGTGGCGCCATGTGCTTGCCGACACTTTCCTTGCCCAGCGCCCCCAGACGGGTGTGCAGGTCATCAATGGAATCGGAAACGAAGCCCAATTCCCCCATTTCGACGCCCAGCCGCACGGCGCGCGGCAGCAGCAGGGCAATCAGCTCGCGCAGGCCGAAAACACCGAGGAAATGCCCCTTGGCATCGGTGACCGGCAGGGCGCTGACCGCTTTTTCCCGCAAAACGACCACGGCCTCGGCCACCGTGTCCCCCTTCCCCAGCACCGCTGGCGGTGCCGAAATGATGGCTTGGCAACTCATGGCCATGCTTCCTTCCCGTTTATATTATGCCTGTCGGGTGGCGAGCTTTGGCGAAATCCTGGCCAAAAGCGCCCAGCCGACCATCGCCGAGGCGACGGACCCGATGATCACCCCAAGTTTGGTCTCCACCATGGCATTTCCATCGGGAAAGGCCAAGCCGCCGATAAACAGACTCATGGTGAAGCCGATGCCGGTCAAAACGCACACACCATAGAGCTGCGACCACGTCGCCCCCTCGGGGAGCGCCCCCAGGCGCAGCCGGATCGCCAGCCACGACAGACCGAAAACCCCCACCTGCTTGCCGATGAACAGCCCGGCGGCGATGCCGAGAAAGACCGGATCGGCCAGGCTGTCCAAACTCATTCCGGTGAACGACAGGCCGGAATTGGCAAAGGCGAAAATCGGCAGAATGGCATAAGCCACCCACGGGTGCAGACCGTGCTCCAGCCGTCGCAATGGCGTGTTTTTAACCCGCAACGGAATGCAAAGCCCCAACAGAACGCCGGCGATGGTGGCGTGAAGACCCGATTTCAGCAGGCATACCCACAAAACCAGACCGACCAGCATGTAAGGCGACAGCTTGACCACGCCAAAGCGGTTGAACAGCCACAGCACCACCAGCGCCGCGCCGCCACCGGCCAAGGCCAGCCATGAAATATCGTGCGAATAAAAAAAGGCGATGATCAGAATGGCGCCCAGATCGTCGATGATGGCCAAGGCTGTCAAAAAGATGCGCAAAGACAGCGGTACCCGGCGGCCCAACAGCGACAGCACGCCCAAGGAAAAAGCAATATCGGTGGCCGACGGAATGGCCCAGCCCCGCAAGGATTCGGCATTCCCCCACGTCAGGCTGGCGTAGATGACCGCCGGGACCAGCATGCCGCCCAAGGCGGCAAAGGCCGGCAACAGGATTTGCTGCCGCGACGACAATTCGCCTTCCAGCGCCTCGCGCTTGATTTCCAGCGCCACCAGCAAGAAGAACACCGCCATCAGACCATCGTTGATCCACAGCAACAATGGCTTGTCGATGCTGAGGGCGCCAATGCCGACAACCGCCTTGGTCGCCAAAAGGCCATCATACCAGCCGGCCAGCGGTGAATTCACCGCCACCAAGGCCAAGACCATGGTCACCACCAAGATGATGCCCGAAGCCGATTCAAGTCGAAGAAAGGAATGCAATGCCGCCAAAACCCCATTGGCCGCATGATGACCATTGCTGTGCTCGCCCCCGCTCATCGCTCCCCGCTAACCTGTGGTGAATGGCTCGAAAGCCAAAGGCCTGACATAGGTGCTGATCGTCCAGTTAGAAATGACGGAAAACCGAAAAAGCGCAAAAAAAACTTCAGTTTCATCGTTCAGCCCGATAGGACGATAGCAATTGCGCCAGCTCAACCGCGGTTTTCACCGCCATTTTCTCGAATACATGGGCCCGGTGAACCTCGACCGTCCGCATGGTGATACCCAGATCGTCGGCGATTACCTTGTTCAGCTTGCCGGCCAAGACCAGATCCATCACTTGGCGTTCCCGCGCGGTCAGATTGGCCAGCCGGTTGGCGATGCCGGCGGTATCGGCCTCGCGCTCGCGCCGCTGCGCCGACAAGGCCAGCGCCTCGATCACCCGGTCGACCAATTCGTTGTCGTTGAACGGCTTTTCAACGAAATCCAGCGCCCCCTTCTTCAGGGCCGACACCGCCATGGGCACGTCGCCGTGACCGGTCAGAAAGATCACCGGCAAGGACGCCGACACTTCGCGCAGGCGGTCGAACAGATCCAGTCCGCTCATCCCGCTCATGCGGATATCCAGCAGCAGACACCCCGACAGCCCCGGCCGCCATTCGGCGAGAAAATCCTCGGCCGAGGCAAAGGACCGCACCGACACGCCGCGCGACTGAAACAGCCACGACAAGGCGTCACGGATCGCTTCGTCATCATCGACGATGAAAACGCTGTCGGAGCTCATGCGGCATTCCTTAAGGGCAACGAGAACAAGAAAATGCTGCCGCCTTGAGGATGTGGTTCGAACCACAGGCGGCCGCGATGGAATTCGATGATCGACCGGCAGATATTCAAGCCCATGCCCATGCCTTCCTCCTTGGTGGTGAAGAACGGCTGGAACAGGTTCTCAAGCACATCCGGGGCAATGCCCGAACCGAAATCGCGGATGGAAACCAGGGCTTGCCCGTCATCCGCATGCAAGTTGACCTCCAGCCGGCGCTGACTGGCCGGGAGGTGGCTCATCGCCTCGATGCCGTTGCGGGCCAGATTCAAGATGACTTGTTCCAGCAGCACCTTGTCGCCATCGACAACGGCACTGTCGGATTCGCTCCGCAAGACGATGGCGACGCCGCGCTTTTTGGCGTCAAGTTCCATGAATGCCAAGGATTCGGCCAACAATCGGGGCACGGAACAGGCCCGCAATTGCGGTTCCGACTTGCGGACGAAATCGTGGACCCGACGAATGATCTGACCGGCACGCTGGGCTTGGGCCACCAATTTGGACAACGGCAGCCGCAATTCCTCGGGGGTGAAGCTCTCCGCCCCCAGGCGATTCAGGCAGCCGGTGGCGTAAGAGGCAATGGCCGATAGCGGTTGGTTCAGCTCATGCGCCAAGGTCGAGGCCATTTCCCCCATGGTGATCAGGCGTGATGTGCGTTGCAGCTTTTCCTGCTGCTGGTGGGCCATTTCCTCCGAGGCCTTGCGTTCGGTGATATCAACCACCGAGGCCATCCAGCCGGTATGGCGGCCATTGGCGTCGATCAACGGCGCTTCATAGATCAAGGCCCAGAAGGTTTCGCCCGAACGGCGGCGGAATTGGATCTCGAAACCGTCGCGCGGCGCCTTGCCGGCCAACACCTGACGGTGCATCAGCATGGTTTCATCCAGCAATTCCGGCACCCAATAGGGCATGGGCGGGATGATGCCGACCAGTTCGTCGGCATTCCAGCCGACCATGCGACAAAACGCCGGATTGACATAGGTGACGCGGCCATCCAGATCGCGGGCCCGCATGCCCACGGTCAATGAATCCTCCATCGCCTTGCGAAAGGCATGTTCTTCGCCCAGGGCCTGCTCGGCCGCCAGACGGCGGCGCACATGGCGGCGCACCAGCCCCAGGCTGGACAGCGCCAGCAAGGCCAAAATAAAGATCGACGCGGCCAGCACGTTGCGGGCCAGCTTGCCTTCCGGGTCATAGACGGTGGCCACCACCGCCAGCCCCTGCCCAGGCGGTTCCAACCGCACCTGGTGGCTGGCGCCCGGTTCGGCCAGTTCCACTCCGGTCTTGGCCCCCAGCACCACCCCGCTGGAATCGATGATTTCGATCTTGTATTTTTCCGCCACCCACCACGGCACATGATGGGTCAGCATGGCATCCACCGACACCACCGCCACCAGCATGGCGACGAAGGCATGGTCCTGGTAGACCGGCACGTGGGCTTCGAACACCGCGCCGCGCCCCGGAATGAAATAAGGAACGCTCCACGCCACCCGACCGGTGGAACGGGCCAGCAAAAAGGCCGGCCACCACGGCGCCGGCTCGCCGACGACGCTGCCCGACGGCTCGCCCTGGGATGGCGGCACCGAGACCGACAAGCGCCCGTCGCCCCCGCGCAGCAGAAAGCGATCAAATTCCTGATTATTGGCGATCAAGGTTCGCGCCGCGTTTTCCAAAAGATCCAAGGACAGGGAATGACGCCCCAGATCGGTGGCCAATTGCCCCAGCTTTTCTTCGTCGGTGCTCAGATGAAAATGGATGTTCTGTTCGACCCACAAGATGTCCTTGATCAGGGTCAGCCGCTCTTCTTCCTGATCATTGCGGTGCAACAACCACAGCAACACCCCCAGCAGCATGACGACCAAAACCATGGCGATGGCCGGCATCGCTTGGAAAGCAGGGCGGGAAGGCAGGCTGCGCGGCACGGAAAGTCCACAAATCCAGGGTTGAGGATGGCGGAACTCCGCCGTTTGCCCTCCCCATGATGACGATTTGACGGATATCCACAATAGCCCATTGCACGAAAGTTTCTGACAATCCGGCGGATAAAGCTTACCAAAACTTCCCGGGAGGAGAATCCCTATGAAATTCCGTACCCTGCTTGGCTGTCTGGTCGCCGGCGTTATGGCTTCGGGCAGCGCCCTGGCCGCCGACCCCATCGTCATCAAGTTCAGTCACGTGGTGGCGCCGGACACGCCTAAGGGCAAGGCCGCCGAAATGTTCAAGAAGCTGGCCGAAGAGCGCACCAAGGGCGCGGTCAAGGTCGAGGTGTACCCCAACAGCCAGCTTTACAAGGACAAGGAAGAGATGGAGGCCCTGCAATTGGGCGCCGTCCAGATGCTGGCCCCCTCGTTGGCCAAGTTCGGCCCGCTGGGCGTCAAGGAATTCGAAGTCTTCGATCTGCCCTATATCTTCCCGTCCAAGGAAGTGCTGCGCGCCGTCACCGATGGCCCGGTCGGCCAGGGCCTGTTGAAGAAGCTGGAAACCAAGGGTATCCGCGGTTTGGCCTATTGGGATAACGGCTTCAAGATCATGTCGGCCAACAAGCCGATCAAGCTGCCGACCGACCTGAAGGGCGTCAAGCTGCGCATTCAGTCGTCCAAGGTGCTGGACGCGCAGATGCGCGCCCTCGGCGCCCTGCCGCAATCCATGGCCTTCTCGGAAGTCTATCAGGCCTTGCAGACCGGCGTCGTCGATGGCACCGAAAACCCGCCCAGCAACATGTACACCCAGAAGATGCACGAAGTGCAAAAGTACGCCGCCCTGACCCGGCACGGCTATCTGGGCTATGCGGTGATCGTGAACAAGAAGTTCTGGGACGGCCTGCCGGCCGACACCCGCGCGATCCTGGAAGGCGCCATGAACGAAGCCTCGCGCTTCGCCAATGCCATCGCCCAGCAGGAAAACGACGATGCTCTGGCCGCCATGAAGGCCGCCGGCAAGACCGATTTCTACCAGCCGACCCCGGACGAGTTGACCATGTGGCGGAAGGCCTTGTTGCCGGTTCACGCCGAAATGGAAGGCCGCGTCGGCAAGGAAATTATCCAGGCCGTCTACGCCGAAGCCGCCAAGCTGGGCTTCAAGAACTGATCATAATGTGACCAGGGGGCGTCCGTCAGGACGCCCCCATCTTCGTGCGCGGAGCAAGCATGTTTACCAAGGCCCTTGATCATTTAGAGGAAGCTTTGATCGCCTTCCTCATGGCCACGGCGACGGTGATTATTTTCGTCGCGGTGATGCACCGATACGCCTCGGGCGTATCTTTTCTGTACGATTACGTCGGCCACATGAATTTCGCCTGGGCCCAGGAATTGTGCATCATCATGTTCGTGTGGATGGCCAAATTCGGCGCCGCCTATGGCGTGCGCACCGGCATCCATGTGGGCGTCGATGTGCTGATCAACCGCCTTGACGCGCGCATGCGTGGCAAGTTCATTGTTTTCGGCCTGCTGGCCGGCGCGTTGTTCACCGGCACCATCGCCACTCTGGGCGGCACCTTCGTCTGGGATAACGGCGCCCATTACAGCATTTTCCATCTGTTCGGCATCGCCCCCGAGGATCTGTACGAAGGCCCGACCACCCCGGATCTGGAATGGCCGACCTGGATGGTCTATTCCGCCATTCCGCTGGGATCGGCGCTGATGTGCTTCCGCTTCGTCCAGGTCTGCGTTTCCTTCCTCAAGACCGGCGAATTGCCGCACCATGACCACGGCCACGTGGAAGGGTTGGAAGAAGACAGCAGCGACGATCAGCGCGCCGCCCAGGACATCAACTGGTTCGAAATGGACGACGGCCTGCATCCCAAGGATATCGCCCACCACGAAGGCGAGAAGAAGGAGAAAGGCGAATGAGCGCCTTGGTGATTTTCGGGCTGCTGCTGGTGCTGATGCTGACCGGCATGCCCATCTCCATCTCGCTGGGTCTGACCGTTCTGACCTTCTTGTTCACCATGACCAACGTGCCGATCGAATCGGTGGCCTTGAAGCTGTTCACCGGTATCGAAAAGTTCGAGATCATGGCGATCCCGTTCTTCATCCTGGCCGGTAACTTCCTGACCCACGGGGGGGTGGCGCGACGAATGATCGCCTTTGCCACGGCCATGGTCGGGCACTGGCATGGCGGATTGGGGTTGGCCGGCGTCATCGCCTGCGCCTTGTTCGCCGCCGTCTCCGGCTCGTCGCCGGCCACCGTCGTCGCCATCGGCTCGGTCATCCTGCCGGCCATGATCAAGCAGGGCTTCCCCCGCTCGTTCGGCGCTGGCGTCATCACCACCTCGGGCGCGCTCGGCATCCTGATCCCGCCGTCCATCGTCATGGTCATGTATGCGGTCGCCACCAATTCCTCGGTCGGCGCCCTGTTCATGGCCGGCGTCATCCCCGGCCTGATGCTGGCAACCCTGCTGGGCGCCGTCACCTGGTACCGCGCCTGGAAGAACGGCTATCCCCGTCTGCCCAAGGCCAGTTGGGGGGAGCGTCTGCGCACCTTGAAAGACGCCTCGTGGGGGTTGTCGCTGATCATCATCGTCATCGGCGGCATCTATTCCGGCATCTTCACCCCGACCGAAGCCGCCGCCATGAGCGCGGTCTACGCCTTCTTCGTCGCCGTGTTCATCTATAAGGACATGCCGCTTCGCGGGGTGCCCAAGATCTTGCTGTCGTCGGCGTCGATGTCGGCCATGCTGCTGTACATCATCACCAACGCCGTGTTGTTCAGCTTCGTTCTCGCCAACGAAAACATCCCCCATCACATCGCCGACTGGATCGTCGGCAAGGAACTGGGCATTGTCGCCTTCCTGCTGGTGGTCAACGTCTTGCTGCTGGCCGCCGGCAATTTCATGGAACCGTCGTCCATCGTCTTGATCATGGCCCCCATCTTGTTCCCGGTGGCCATGAAGCTGGGCATCGACCCCATCCATTTCGGCATTCTGATCGTCGTCAACATGGAGGTCGGCATGTGCCATCCCCCGGTGGGCCTCAATCTTTATGTCGCCTCGGGGATCACCAAGATGGGTATTTCCGAACTGACCGTGGCGGTGATGCCGTGGCTGCTGGCCATGCTGGGCTTCTTGCTGCTGGTCACCTATGTTCCGGCGGTTTCCATCTGGCTGCCCAAGACCTTGGGCATGATGTAACCTAGTATCGCACTGCAATATCAAAGGGCCGGTCCAGCAGGATCGGCCCTTTTTCTTTGCCTTGCCGGCTCTGGTCAGACCAGCGCCTTGCCTGAGCCCGGCGCTCGGGTTACTCTATTCGAAAATAATTCTGAAAATACACACATGGAGGAATTTATGCGGAGAATGATCCCCGCCGCCCTGGTGGCGGTGTCGATGATGGCAGCCCTGCCGGCGCGCGCCGAGCAATTCGTCAACGTCCTGACCGGGGGCACCAGCGGGGTCTATTATCCCCTGGGCGTGGCCCTTTCCAACATCTACGGCAAGATCCCCGACGTGAAGGCCTCGGTACAGGCGACCAAGGCGTCGGTGGAAAATCTGAACCTGCTCAGCCAAGGCCGGGGTGAAATCGGCTTTTCCTTGGGCGATTCGCTGTCCCAAGCCTGGAACGGCAACGAAGAGGTTGGGTTCAAGGTCAAGCTCGACAAGCTGCGCACCATCGCCGGCATCTATCCCAATTACATCCAGATCGTCGCCTCGGCCGAATCGGGAATCAAGACCCTGGCCGATCTGAAGGGGAAGAAAATCTCGGTCGGCGCGCCGAAATCGGGCACCGAACTCAATGCCCGCACCATCTTCGCCGCCGCCGGCATGACCTATAAGGATTTCGACCGCGTCGAATACCTGCCCTTCGGCGAATCGGTTGATCTGATGAAGAACCGCCAGATCGACGCCACCTTGCAATCCGCCGGTTTGGGCGTCGCCTCGATCCGCGATCTGTCCAATTCGGTCGCCATTATCATCGTGCCGATTCCGGCCGATATCATCGCCAAGGTCGGCGACCCCGCTTATATCGGCGCCACCATTCCCGCCGGCACCTATGGCGGTCAAACCGCCGACGTGCCCACCGCCGCCGTGCAAAACTTCCTGGTCACCCATTCCGGCGTTTCCGACCAACTGGCCTATGACATGACCAAGGGTTTGTTCGAAAATCTCGACCAGCTCCAGGCCGCTCATGCTGCCGCCAAGGCGATTTCCCTGTCCGAATCGGCGGTGGAAAGCCCGGTGCCGCTGCATCCCGGCGCCGCCAAGTATTACCGCGAAAAAGGCTTGCTGAAATAATACCGGCACACACGCGAACAATCGTTCACCGGTATTAAGACCCGACGTGTGCCGGGCCATCGCGCCCGGCGCCGTTCCGGCCCTTTCCAATCGCGGGGATTTTCATGACCAGCACCGCTTCCGATGCCAATGACCACGGCGCGCATGGGTTTTTGCACGGCAACGCCGCCAAGGCCGTCTTCATCGTCGGCATCGCCTTTTCGTTATTTCAGGTGTGGACCGCCACCTTCACGCCGCTATCGACGCAAGTGGTGCGTTCGGTCCATGTGGGTTTCCTGCTGCTGACCAGCTTCTTGTTGTTCGGCCTGAACAAATCCCACGGCCGCAGCCAAATCCCCTGGTACGACTGGGTTTTAGGCCTGACCGGGTTCGCCTTGGGCTTTTATCACTGGGTGTTCGAAGCCGACCTGATCGTGCGCTCGGGCGATCCGACCATCACCGATCTGACCGTCGGCGTTATCGCCATCGCCCTGGTATTCGAAGCCGCCCGCCGGATCATGGGCTTGGCCCTGCCGCTGATCTGCGGCGTGTTCATTCCCTATGCGCTGCTGGGACCAGACCTTCCCGGCCCGCTGGCCCATCGCGGTTTTGGTTTCGACCAATTGATCGACCAATTATTCTTGGGCACCGAGGGTATTTACGGCACCCCCACCTTCGTTTCCGCCACCTACATCTTTCTGTTCATCTTGTTCGGCAGCTTTCTTGAACATGCCGGCATGATCCGCCTGTTCAACGACGTGTCGTTGGGATTGGTCGGCTGGGCCAAGGGGGGGCCGGCCAAGGTCAGCGTCATCTCATCGGGCTTCATGGGCACCATCAACGGTTCGGGCGTCGCCAACGTCCTGACCACCGGCCAGTTCACCATTCCGCTGATGATCAAATTCGGCTATCGCCCGGCCTTTGCCGGCGCGGTCGAAGCGACGTCGTCCATGGGCGGGCAGATCATGCCGCCGGTGATGGGCGCCGTCGCCTTCATCATGGCCGAAACCATCGGCGTGCCGTATTCCGAGATCGCCCTGGCCGCCATCATTCCGGCGGTGCTGTACTATGCCAGCGTTTTTTGGATGGTTCACCTTGAGGCCGGACGGCGCGGCCTGCTGGGCTTGCCCAAATCGGAATGCCCCAGTGCGCTCAAGGCGGTGCGCGAGGGGTGGTACCTGTTCCTGCCGCTGATCGCCCTGGTCACCTTGCTGTTTTCCGGCTACACGCCGCTGTTTGCCGGCGTCATCGGCTTGGGCTGCACCGCCATCTTGATCGTCGGCCACGCTTTGGCCGGTGCCATTCCGGCTCAATTACTGCGCTGGGTCTTTTGGGTTGGCCTGGGATTGTCGGCCGCCGCCCTCAATCGCGCCGGCTTCCGCGCCGAAATTCTGATCGCCACCCTGGTTCTGGGGCTGGCCCTGCCCTGCCTGTTCTTCGCCAAGGGCCGTGGCGTCCTCAACACCATTCTTAGCTCCATGGCCGATGGCGCCCGCAACGCCGTCGGCGTCGGCGTTGCCTGTGCCTTGGTCGGTGTGTTGATCGGCGTCACCACGCTGACCGGCATCGCCTCAAGCTTCGCCGGGGCGGTGGTGGCCCTGTCGGGCGGCAATCTGTTCCTGGCCCTGGTCTTGACCATGATTGCCTGTATCGTCTTGGGCACCGGGCTGCCGACCATTCCCAATTACATCATCACCGCGTCCATCGCCGCGCCGGCCCTGCTGCAAATGGGGGTGCCGCTGATCGTCTCGCACATGTTCGTGTTCTATTTCGGCATCATGGCCGATTTGACCCCGCCGGTGGCGCTGGCGGCGCTGGCGGCCAGTTCCATTGCCCGCGCCGGCCATATGCAAATCGGGCTTCTTGCCACCCGTATCGCCGCCGCCGGCTATGTGGTGCCGTTCATGGCGGTCTACGAACCGGCGTTGATGCTGCAAGGCGACCCATCGGTGCTGCTGGTTGCCTACATGGTGTTCAAGGCCTTGCTCGGCATCGCCTTGTGGGGCGGGGCCGCCATCGGCCATTTCTTCACTGATCTGACCTGGACGGAACGGGCCTGGGCCACCTTGGGGGCCGGCCTACTGGTCGCCGCCCTGCCGATCACCGACGAATTGGGCTTTGCCGCCGCCGCCACCTTCATGGCCTGGCAATGGCGCAAAAGCCGCAAGGCGGCATTGGCGGCATGATCGCTTTGTGTCTGGCGGCCCTGGTCGGGGCCGCCACCGGCCGCGTCGAGCTTGACGACGGCCGATTTTCCCTGCGCTGGCTCCATTCCATCGAAAAGATCGAGTGGAGAGAGGAATGGCGGCTGACCGAGGCGGGGCTGACCGCCACCGAGGCGCGGATCAAAGGCAGCGGCGCCGGCATGGAACCGGGGGAAAACGCCGTTCATCGTGATGGCTGGTACATCTGGACACCTTACGCGCAAACCCTGCCGCGGATTATTCTGGCCCGCTCGGACGCGGTGGCCGATCACCGCCTTTGCGTGAAAGAGGACTGCCGCCCCCTATCGGCGTATATTGGCGGCCGCGAAGCCGTCATTTTGGAACCGTGCCATGCGCCTTAGCGCCATCATCGCCGTTGCCGTCACCTTGCTTGCTCTTCCTGTCCGGGCCGAAACGCCCCCTGCTTTCACCTCGCCACAGGAACGCGACCACCCCTTGGTCGGTCACATCTGGCGCCCGGCGACGCAAAGCTTTCTCAGTCCCCAATCCCTGGCCGAACAGGCCGAAAAGGCGGATATCGTGCTGCTGGGGGAAACCCATGACAATGCCGATCATCACGCCTTACAGGCATGGATGGTCCGCCGGCTGATGGAAACTCCGATTAAGCCGTTGCTGGCCTTCGAAATGTTCGACGCCGCCCAAGCCCCAGCCTTGGAAACATATCTTTCCACTCATCCGCGCGATGCCGACGGCTTAGCGGCAGCAGTGGAATGGGAAAAATCGGGCTGGCCCGATTGGCGGATGTACCGCCCCATTGCCCAGGCCGCCCTGAACGGCGGCGCCGTGCTGGCCGCCGCCAATCTGTCACGGGACGACACGAAGATCATCGCCAAGGGCAACATTCCCCCCGCTTGGACCGGCAAACTTGGACTGGAAAAGCCGCAAGACCCGGCCGACCGCCAAGCCATGGAAGAAGACATCCAGGCCGGCCATTGCAACATGCTGCCGGCACGGGCCTTGCCCGCCATGGTGCGGGTTCAGCGTGGCCGCGACGCCGCCATGGCCTGGACGCTGAGCCAATCCCCGCGATCGGTGCTGATCGCCGGGGCCGGCCATGTGCGGGCCGACCGGGCCGTCCCGCGCCATCTGGCCGAGATGGCCCCCGGTCGCAATGTGCTGACCATCGCTTTTATCGAGGTTGTGGCCGACAAGACCGACCCGGCCGCTTATGCGGCGACCTATGAAACCGACCGCTTGCCCTTTGACGCGGTATGGTTCACCCCTCGGGCCGAGCGCGAGGACCAATGCGAGGCTTTCCGCCAGCACATGGACAAGAAAAAGGACTGATCACAGCCCTTTTTCGAAATCGGCCGGCGACCGCATATAGGCGTTGAAGACATCGGGCAGGCGGCGCTTGAGATCTTCCAGCGGATCTGCCGGATCCAGCGGCGTCCGCGCCACCTTTTCGCAAAACAGCTTGATCAGTTTCTTGTTGCCGGGCGGGCCGAAGATTTCACTAAAGACCTGATCCCCCAGTTTTTCCTGACCAACGCTCAGGAAAATGGGAATCTGGTGGAATTGCAGATAGGTCACGATCTGGGTGATGGTATCGCCGGAAATCAGATGCAGCCATTCGGCCATCTGTTCCAGATCCTTGGCGTTCTGAACTTCCATGGCTTCCAGACGATCGCAATCGACGCACATTTCCCAGAAATTCTCGCCCATCTTTTCATAGACGGCGCCGTGCAGGAACTCGTAGCGATCCTTACCAAGGAAAGCGACGCCCTTGGCCGCCAACGGCTGGGTATCCAACATCTCGCGCATCATCGCGTCCGACATGATCTTGCGCGCCTGATCCATGGAATGGCGGCCGATATCGGCCAGCGCGGCGATGCCTTCGGGGGTGCGCAAAGCGGTAACGCCACGCCCCAATTCGTTGATCAGCTTGACCGGCAATTCGGCGAAATAGGGGATCAGCGGCACTTGCCAGTCGAAATCCAGATGATCCTTGATGGCGACGTAGAATTTGTCGCCTTGGGTCGGGCTGGGCTTGGGCTGCTCCAGTTCGCCCCACTTGCCCCCCACCAATTCCTTCAACTTGTCGAGCAGGCCTTTTTGCGCCGGAGCGACCACCGGTTTGCCGACCGTGCCGGACGTCCCCCAGCGCTTATCGGCATAGGCCTTGGTGCCGGAACGCACCACCATGCCGACGATCAGATCGACCGACCGGCCGCAACGCAGCGGCACATCGTCGGTACCGACCGGATTGCCGCTGGCATCGGTCAGGAATTCCTGAAATTTATCGCGCCGAGTGCGCACCAATTGCAGACAGGCGCTCAACAAATCGGGCGTCGACATGATGGTGACATAAGGATCGTCATAGGCGCCGAAAGCCGGCACCAGTTCCAGCAAGCGGGCCATGACCGGCCCCTTGATGGTACGGATGATTTCTTTACGCAGTTCAGCGTCCTTATCCACCGGCTTACGCGCCGCCGGCTTATCCTTCTCCGCCATGCCCTACCCAGTTCCCTTTGCATCCCGCCGGGGATGGTTATTCGCTTAAATTGGTTGCCGGCAATTGATTCATCTTCGCCAGCAGATATTCCAGATCATCATTGGCGAAATCCACCCCCAAATCGCCGTACTGGGTGAGGATGCGCTCGATCATCCGACGCGAGAAACGTTCCCGATCATTGGGACCGCCGTCATACTCCATCTCATAGGAAACGTCGATGGCGGCCCGCATGGCGGCATAAAACGCCTTGGGCAAGCCGGCCTTGTCGAACAGCGCCTCGAAGCCGCGCTTGCCGGCGTCATGGGTCAAGGTGCGGGCGTTTTCCAACTTGATGCGCGCCAACTTGGCCATGGCCGCCTCGAAGAACGTCATGTCGCCCATGCACACGGCGCGCAGAATGATCGACGGCGTCAGGCGGGCGTTGCGATAAAGATGATCGACCAGTTTCAGCACATCGGTATCGGCGTCGGCCAACCCCAGCACCGCCAGTTCGCGCGCCTGCAACATCAGATTGGTGGCGGTTTCCGGCGACACGTCCGGGCGCGCCATCAACGCCTGGCGCAGATTTTCCGAGACCTTGGTCATCAGCCGTTCGGCCACCGTCACCGGCAAGGCGCGCCGGGCCACCAGCGGCGCCCCGACAGCATCGGACGCGCCGAATTCATCGACCACCCGCTGCAACGTGACCTCGGAAATCTCGGCTCCTTCGTTGCCGACCAAGGTGGCGACCACGGTTTCGTTATGGGTCTCGACCAAAGCATCGGCAAGCCCGGCCGAAACATGGGCGCGCTTGGCCACCGCCACCTGCTTTTCCGGGCTTTGGCTTTTGACGATCTCAACCAGATCCTCGTCGGTCAGCACCTCGGAAAACTGCAAGATGGGCAGCGACACCGAATCGACGTCACGGGCCAGACTGGCCGCCACATCATGGGGAACCGTCGGATTTTCCTTGAGCTGGCGGGCCAAGGCCTCACGCACACGAACTTCGGCGTCCTTGACCATTAAGCGAAAGATATCTTCCGCCAGTCTGCGCTGAGACTCGCTCAACCCCTGGTGCTGCCCGGCGATCTTGTCGGCGATCTCAGCGCGGACATCGGCCGAAGGATTGGCCAGCAACCGCGCGACGTCTTCCTCTCTTAGCGTATCATCCACTGCCGTTTTCTTCCGGTTGTTGGCGATCGCCAATGCGATCAGCCTTACTATACATTCGTTCCTGTCGCCTGAACAGCTATGCGCAGACCTGATCAAGCCAATCGGCGAACATGGCCGGCCCGACCCTTTGCATGGCCATTCCTTGGGTCAGGGCGGCGGCGCGCAATTGGCCGACCGACACCTCGGCCGTGGCGGCGATTTCGCCCACATGCCCGACATACCAGCGTTCCAGCCCGGCAACCGACGCCTCGACGTGGAATTGCAGCGCCAACCCGCACTGACCGATGGAAAAGGCCTGATTGGCGGTCACCGGCGTCGAGGCCAGACGAATGGCCCCGCGCGGCAGGTCAAAGGTGTCACCATGCCAATGCAGCACCGGATGGGTTCCCAGCCCGGCCAGCGGCGAGGCCGCCGCCTCGTCGGTCAAGGACAGGGACGACCAGCCGATTTCCTTGCCATTGGGATTGGGATAGACCTTGGCGCCCAGGGCGCGGGCCATGATCTGCGCCCCCAGGCACAACCCCAAAATCGGGCGATCCGCGTCAAGGCGGCGACGGACCAGCTCAATTTCCGGCACAAGAAAAGGGAAATCGGTCTCGTCATAAACACCGATCGGCCCGCCGAGGACCACCAACAGATCGTCGGCCAGCGGGTCCAGTTCCGCCACCCCCCCCAAGGGCGCGTCAAGGACACGGATATCAAAGCCACGATCACGCAGCACCGGCTCCAGCAGATCAAGATCCTCGAAGGCAACGTGACGGATAGCGGTACAGCGCTTCATGGCACCCCTCGGAAAAGCGAGGGATATTGAAGCATGATCACGCCCGCCCCGCCATGCGTTTTTACCGCCATCCGTCCCGCAAAGAGATTTCAGGACTTGGGGGTTATTGCCTTTTGGTTGTGGCGTCAAAGCCCCAGATAGGCCGCCTTAACCCGATCATCCGCCAGCAGGGCCGCCCCATGATCGCTCATGACCACCGAGCCGGTTTCCAACACATAGCCGCGATCGGCCAATGCAAGGGCGGCATGGGCGTTTTGCTCGACCAGGAACAAGGTCACCCCGTTGCCGCGCAAGCCGGCGATCACCTCGAAGATTTCGGCCACCAGCAACGGCGCCAGTCCCATGCTCGGCTCGTCCAGCAACAACAGGCGCGGCCGGCTCATCAGCGCTCGGGCGATGGCCAGCATCTGTTGTTGGCCGCCCGACAAGGTGCCGGCCGGCAATTCCCGTTTCTTGAACAACACCGGGAACAGCGCGTACATGCGGTCGAGATCGTCGCCGATCTGCCGATCCCGCCGCAGATAAGCCCCCAAGCGCAAATTATCTTCGACGCTGAGCGGGCCGAACACCTGACGTCCCTCGGGGACTTGGGCGATGCCCAGGGCCACCCGCTTTTCCGGGGCCATGCGGGTGATATCGACACCGTCGAAAAAGAGACGTCCGCCGCTGAGCGGCTGCACCCCGGACAGGCATCGCAGCAAAGTGGTCTTGCCGGCGCCATTGGCGCCAACCAGGGCGACCAATTCGCCTTCGTCCACGCGCAGCGAAATATCATCCAGGGCCTGGATGCGGCCGTAATGGCTGGCCAGATGGGTGACCTCCAACAGCATCAGACATGGGCTCCCAGATAAGCGGCGATGACGTCGGGGTTGGCGCGCACTTGGGCCGGGCTGCCCTCGGCCAGTTTTCGGCCGTAATCCAGCGCCAGGATATGATCGGAAATGCCCATGACCATCTTCATGTCATGCTCCACCAGCACCACGGTGACGCCTTGGGCCGCCACCTTCTTGATGACGGCGTCGATCTCGCGGCTTTCGGTGGCGTTCAACCCCGCCGCCGGCTCGTCCAGCAGCAGCAGGCGGGGGCGGGCGGCCAGGGCGCGGGCAATTTCCAGCCGCTTCAAGGCGCCATAGGACATGGCGGCGGCTTCAGCCTCGGCATAGGCGGACAAGCCGACGAAATCCAGCAATTGGGCACAAGAATCGCGGCAAGCCCGATCCCGTCGCACCATGCCGGGCAGACGCAGCAATGACGGCCAAAAGCGGCGGTCCAGCTGCAAATGCGCCCCGACCATGACGTTTTCCATGGCTGTCATGTTGAAGAAGATTTGCAGGTTCTGGAAGGTGCGGCTCATGCCCAGCGCGGCCAAATGATCGGGCCGCAGGCCGGTGATATCGCGACCGTCCAGTCGCACCCGGCCGGAACTGGGCGCATAAAGGCCGGTGATCAGATTGAACAGCGTCGTCTTGCCGGCGCCGTTGGGGCCGATGATGGAATGGATGGCGCCGGCTTCGACCGCGAACGACAAATCCTGCACCGCGTGGACGCCGCCGAATTCCTTGGAAAGCGCCTCGACCGTCAACAAGCTCATGAGCGTTGCCCCAGCTTCTTTTTCACCGCCACTCTCAGGCTGGGCAGCAAGCCCTTGGGCATGAAGATCATGGTTCCCATCATGATGGCGCCGAAGACCATGGCTTCGTAATCGTCGAACGCGGTCAGCATCTGCGGCAACAAGGTCAGGATCAGGGCGCCGATGACCGAACCGAAGATCGAGGCCATCCCCCCCAGCACCACCATGGTCACCAATTCGATCGACCGATGAAAACTGGCAATATCGGGGGTGATAAAGCCGTTCTTATGGGCGAACAACGAGCCGACGACGCTGGCGAACACCGCCGAAACCACGAACATCAGAACCTTGTAATGGGTGGTGTCGATGCCGACCACCCGCGCCCCGATTTCCGCTCCGTGGCCGGCGCGCAGTGCCCGCCCCACCGGCGATTGCACGATATTGAGCGCCAACCACACCGCCAACATCAACACGGCGGCGGACAGCCAGTACCACTGCCTGTCGGTGGCCACGGTTATTCCGGCCACCACCAAGGGATCAACGCTCAAGCCATCGGGACCGCCGGTCCAGTGCGCCTCGGTCTTCAACACGATATGGACGATCATGCCGATGCCCAGCGTCGCCATGGCCAGATAATGCCCCTTCAGCCGCAAAATCGGACGGGCGACGACAAAGGCGGCCAAGCCGACAATGACCGCACTGGCCGCCATGGCCGTCAGCGGGGCAAATCCCCAGCGGCTGGTGGCGATGGCGCTGCCATAAGCGCCAAGGGCGAAAAACGCCCCGTGGCCTAAACTGATCTGACCGCCATAACCGATCAGCAGGTTCAGCCCGACACAGATGACGGCATTGAACAAGACGGTCACCGCCACATCGTAATAATAGGCGTTGGCGAAGCCCAAGGGAGCCAGCGCCAGCACCAAAGACAGCACCGCCATGCCGCCGAAGCGGGCGTTCATCAGCTTGGTCGTCATGATCACACCCGATCCACGCCCTTTTTGCCGAACAGACCGTTGGGCATGAAGAACAGCACGAACAAGATGATGATGAAGGCGATGGCATCCTTATAGGCCGATGACAGATAGCCCGAGGCCAGGGCTTCGGCGATGCCGACGATCAAACCGCCGACCACCGCGCCCATGCCGTTGCCCAAGCCGCCCAGGACGGCGGCGGAAAAGCCTTTCAGCCCCAGCATGATGCCGGCCTCGTAATTGGTGAAGGTGATCGGGGTGACCACGATGCCGCCGACCGCGCCCAACAGCGCCGACAAGGCAAAACTGACCAACAGCACTTTCTTGACGCCGATGCCCATCAATTGCGCCGCCAACCGGTTGAACGAGGTGGCCAGCATGGCCTTGCCGAAGAGGGTGCGGTTGAAAAACCACCACAGCGCGGCGATCACCACCACCGACACCCCGAACACCCACAGGCTTTGCGGCATCAAGGTCGCGCCGCCAAGCTTGATCGGAACCTCGCCGGAAAACGCGGCCAGGGCATGAAATTCCTTGTCCCAAACCACTTGCGCGGCCCCGCGCAGGAAGATGGAGGCGCCGATGGTGATGATGATGATGGTGACGACGTCGGCGTCGCGCGCCGGCTCGATGGCGAATTTCGCCAACATCACCCCGACCAGCATGGTCACCGCCATGGCCGCCATGATCGCCAAGGGCAACGGCATGCCGGCCGCATTCAAGGTCGCGGTGGCCATGCCGCCAATCATGATGAATTCACCTTGGGCGAAATTAATCACATGACTGGAATTGTAGATGATGGCGAAGCCCAAACCGGCCAGGGCGTAAATCGCCCCCGAGGTCAGTCCGGAAAACAGATATTGCAACAGCTCCGCCATCATCTGGTCCTTCGATTTTCGCTAAAACCTGAACGTTCCCGCCCGGTGGCGGAGAATGCGACCAGCCTCAGTCGAGCATCTTCCAGTCGCCCTTGACGATTTCCACCATGTGGAACGCCGACAGATTCAGTCCCATGTGATCGGTCGGCGACATGGAGACGATGCCGCCGGTGCCGACATAGCCCGAGGTCTTTTCGATCTCGTCGCGGATCTTGGCCTTGTCCGACGATCCGGCCCGCTGAATAGCCGACAACGCCAGTTGCAGACCATCATAGGCATGGCCGGCAAAGGTCGAGACTTCGGCCTTGAACGCCGTCTCGTAATCCTTCTTAAAGGCGCTGACCACCGGCTTTTGCGGGTCGGCGGCGGCCAGTTGATCGGCGATCACCAGACCGGCGGCGGGCAGACGCACGCCGTCGGCGGCGTCACCGGCCAGACGGATGTAATCCTTCGACGCCACGCCATGGGATTGGTACAGCGGCTGGGTGATGCCCAATTGCTTGTAGTTCTTGGTGACGATGGCCGGGCCTTGGCCAAAGCCGAAATTAAAGATGGCTTGAACGCCGGGGGCGTTCTTGATCTTGGTCAGCTGCGCGGTGACGTCGGGATCTTT
>NZ_JAGTUF010000030.1 GCF_018224925.1 Magnetospirillum sulfuroxidans
CTGACCACACAACATCCCGTAGCGCCCCCCTGCAACCCCAAACCCTCGCCTGACGCGCCATACTGAGAACTGCTGGCCGATCACCATCATCCTTGACCCGGATGCTGCCCGC
This sequence comes from Magnetospirillum sulfuroxidans, assembly GCF_018224925.1. Classification (GTDB taxonomy): domain Bacteria; phylum Pseudomonadota; class Alphaproteobacteria; order Rhodospirillales; family Magnetospirillaceae; genus Magnetospirillum; species Magnetospirillum sulfuroxidans. The sequence continues at coordinate 113 of NZ_JAGTUF010000030.1, forward strand.
ATGGAACAAAGTCCCATCTTACTTCGGAGGATTTAGTGATGCGCGTCGCCGTGGTCGGTACCGGCAACATGGGGTCAAACCATTTGCGGGTTTACAGCCAGTTGCAAGGGCCGGAACTGGTTGGCTTGGTCGATCCCGACCGCAATCGCGCCGAAGCCCTGGCCAAGCAATACGGCTGTCAGGTGTTCGATCGGGTCGAGGATCTGATCGGTAAGGTCGATGCCGTCACCATCGCCAGCCCGTCGGTGACCCATGGCGAGATCGGCACCTTACTGTTGGCCAATGGCATTCACTGCTTGGTGGAAAAGCCTTTGGCGGTGAGTGAAGAGCAGTGCCAAGCGCTCATCGGTGCCGCCGAAAAAAGTGGTGCCGTGCTGATGGTTGGCCATATAGAGCGCTTCAATCCGGCCGTCGATCAGTTGGGCCAGTTCCTCGCCGGTGGCCACAAGGTCTTCGCCCTGGACGCGCGGCGGATGAGCGCAGTGTCCTCACGCATCACCGATGTCGATGTGGTTATGGACCTGATGATCCACGACCTTGACGTCGCCAACGGCCTGATCAGCGACGACATTGTCAGCGTCCAGGCCCAGGGCATTGATGTCCAGGGATTTGGTCACGATTTCGTCACCGCCCTGGTTCGCTATGCCAGCGGCACGGTGGCCAGCTTCACCGCCAGCCGCATCACCCAGAACAAGATCCGCCAGTTGCACATTACCGCCGATATCGGCTTCATCGAGGCCGATTACCTGCGCCAGGAAATGATGATCTACCGGCAAAGCCGCGCTTCGGACCTTCCCACCGGTTCGGCCGGCGGCTATGTCATGGACTTGGCCATGGACCGTGTCTATGTCCGTCATTCCGAGCCGTTGGTCCGCGAGATCAGCCACTTCGTCGAGGTGGTCAAGAAAGGCGGCCAGCCCAAGACCGATGGCGCCAGTGCGCTCCGCTCGTTACGGCTGGCCTGGGCCATCCAAGACGCCCTGAAAGCGGGAGCTTGATATGACAGGGCGTTTCAGCGGTAAGCGCATGGTCGTCACCGGCGGCGCCGGGTTCATCGGCAGCCATCTGGTCGATGCTTTGCTGGCCGAAGGCGCTGCCCATGTGGCAGTGGTCGACACCTTCTTTCTGGGGAAAGAAGAAAACCTAGACGATGCCCGTAGCCTGTATGGCGATCGTCTTTCGGTCCTGCGTGAGGATGCCGGGGAGCTGACCGCCATGGCGGCGGTGATGGACAAGGTCAAGCCCGATCTGGTCTTCAATCTCGCCACCAAGGCGCTGCTCTATTCGTTCTTCAATCCGGCTGGCGCCTGCCGGGTCAATCTGGACATCGCCATTTCTTTGGCGGAACTGCAGCGTCAGGGGGCCTATGGCCGACTGGTACACTTCTCCTCCTCAGAAGTCTATGGCAGCGCCCAAAGCGTACCCATGGACGAAAACCATCCCTTGCTGGCGGAAACGTCTTATGCCGCCGGTAAGGCCGCAGGCGATCTGCTCTTGGTGTCCTACGTCAACATGTTCGGCGCCGATATCAGCCTCATTCGTCCCTTTAACAATTATGGCCCGCGCCAAAACGATGGCCAATTGGCCGCCATCATCCCGCTGACCTTGCGCAAGATCCGTGAAGGCGGTCAGCCCATGATCCAAGGCGATGGCTTGCAGACTCGCGACTTCATCTATGTGGGGGACACGGTGGAATCGACCCTAAAACTGGCGTTGCGCGATGACATCAAAGGACAGGTGCTGAACCTGGGTTCGGGGCGCGAAACCAGCATCAAGGCCATCATCGATGGCATCAGCGCCGAAATCGGCTATGACGGCGGCATCGACTGGCAACCGCCCCGCGCCGCCGACGTGCGCCGCCATTGTGCTGGCGTCGCCGCCGCCACCGCCCTGATCGGCCCGGTGGCGCCGACCGGCCTGGAAGACGGGCTGAAACAGACCATCGCCTGGTACCGGGGACAGCAATCGTGATCCCGATCATCCGCCCTGATTTGACCTTTGATGAAGTGGCCGACGATTTGCGGGCAGTGATCGAATCGGGCCAATTGACCTGCGGTCGTAAGGTGCTGGAATTCGAAACCCAAATCGCCGCGACCGTCGGCGTCAAGCACGCCATCGCCACCACGTCGGCGACCACCGCCCTGCATCTAGCCCTGGCCGCCAAGGGAATTGGCCTCGGTGACGAGGTTCTAGTGTCGGATTTTTCGTTCCCGGCCAGCGCCAACGCCATTATCCAGACTGGCGCCGTTCCCGTCTTCGTCGATTGCCGGCCCGGCGCTTTCGACCTGGATATTGACGATGCGGCACGCAAGCTGACGAAACGGACCAAGGCGATCATGCCGGTCCATCCCTTCGGCATGCCCGCCGACATCAAGGCCATCGCCGCTCTGGCTGAAGAACACAACCTGTTCGTGGTCGAAGACGCCGCCTGCGCTATCGGTGCCGAACGTGACGGCATCCATTGCGGCGGTGGACCGGGAGTGGGATGTTTCAGCTTCCATCCGCGCAAACTAATTACCACCGGCGAAGGCGGCGCGGTGACCACCGACGACGATGCCTTGGCCGAGCGCTTACGCTTGCTGCGCAGTCATGGTGGTCGTCCCGGCCCTAAGGTCGGACTGGAGTTTGTTGAGAACGGCTATAATTACCGCCTGTCGGAAGTGCAGGCGGTGCTGGGCATCGCTCAGATGAAGCGGCTGGCCTCCATCTTAGACGACCGTCGCCGCACAGCGGCGCTGTATCGGGAAAAACTGAGCGGTATGGCTGGCGTGTCGTTGCCGCAATTCGACATCCCCGGCATCGGCACCTTCCAGTCCTTCGTCATTCTGCTTGATGACGGTATCGACCGAGATTGTTTGGTCACAGATTTACGGGCCGGCGGAGTGGAAACCACGCTAGGCACCTATGCCCAGCACGGCCACCCGGCCTTTGCCCGTTCTGGCCATCGGCCTGGGGATTTGCCCCATTCCTGGCGGGCACAACGGCAAAGTCTGACCTTGCCGCTGGTGCCGAGCATGACGGAGACTGCTTTAGAGCAGGTGGTGACCAAATTAAGCGTGGCAATCAGCCGACCGTTCACGCGCCGAACACACCTTGACCGTTAAATCCCCTGTCTACTATAGTCCAGGGTATGTTTTTGAATTCACAATTTGACCTGAGAACCGATTCTGTCCGCCTTTATCAAAGCAGTGTGGTCACTTTGGGGATGCTGAGAGTGGTGGCAGAAAGTTCATGTGCCCATCGACGCCTTGTCGCTAACTATGTTGGCGCCGCCGTGGGAGTTATTAACGCCACTATGAAGCGCCGCACGACTAAGGACTGGGACAAGATCAACCAAACCCGTGCCAAACGCCTTTCATATTATCTAACGCAGAAAAACTTTGCCAAGAAGGCCCGGTTGACATCAGAAGACCTGTCGCAATCCTTATCACTGTTTCCTGATGCCCGCGATCAATTCAGTTCGCTTTTCGCCGATTGTGCCACGCGAGGATGGCTTCGCCTTGCCCTTTATAGGCTCAACGAATTAACTGACGTTGCCATCTTGTGTGCTCGAGAAACAGGGATGAAATTATTGGCTCTGATCGATCCCCGGGCTGATCGGACGCATTATCTGGATCTGCCGATCCACCAGGCTCTCGACGTTCCAGCAGACGCTATCGTCGTCACCGCCATGTGGTATCCGCCCAATACCTTCGCCTTGCTCCGCCTGATGCTTGATGATGATGGCATCCTGGCCCCCGCCATGCTGTCCTCGTTGCGCCAGCAGCGCCCGGTGGCCAAAGATTCACCGCCGGAGATTCCAAACCAAAACGTGCATAGCATTCAATCGGCTTCAGTGCCAATTGACACGCTTAAGGTCCAATCCCGTGATGCATGAAGCGAAATCGAGTAAGGCAGCGGAGAAGTTCGCTTTCGGCAGCAAGGCTGACGTACTGGCTCAGTTGAAGAGATTATTGACCGAAGGCGAGGTATGCGAGCAAATCGCCTTCTCAGTACAGGAATGGCGGGAAAACCCCAGCTGTGTGCTGAACGCCATTCTTTCCCGATTTTCTCAGGGACGGCTGGCCGTGCGATCCAGTGCCTCCAACGAGGATGGCTGGCATCAATCCATGGCTGGCGCCTATCATAGTGTCATCGACGTTGATCCCGATCACGTCCCCCTGTGTCAGGCGGTGGAAGCCGTTCTGGCCTCTTACGGTGACCATCCCGCCGCCGAAAATCAGGTTCTCGTACAGCCCATGGTCGAGAACGTGGCCCTGGCCGGCGTCGTGCTGACCCGCGACTTGGACACTGGCAGCCCTTATTACGTAATCAATTACGACGATTTCTCCGGCCGTACCGACACCGTGACCGGCGGTGCCGAAAGCAAGTGCATCCTAGTTCACCGCAGCCGGCCTCAGGCTATCCACAGCCCACGCATACGCCGCTTGATCTCAACAGTAATCGAGATCGAAGCGGTAGTCGGGTCGGCAGCGCTGGATGTCGAATTTTGCATTACACGCAACGATCGTACCTATATCTTACAAGTTCGCCCCCTGGCCGCCCGCCATGCCTGGGTCAAGGGCGACGACACTATAGTCGATTCCAGTATCGGCACTCTACGTGACGCCATCACTCAACGGTTGGTTCCGGAAGCTGGCGTGGTTGGCAGTACCACCTTGTTTAGTGACATGACCGACTGGAATCCGGCCGAAATGATAGGCAGCGCCCCTAAGCCGCTGGCACTGTCACTCTACCGTACCTTGATCACCGATCAAACTTGGTGGCAGGCTCGCGCTCATATGGGCTATCGTCGGGTGGAGAAACCATTACTGGTCGCATTCGCCGGTCGGCCCTACATCGACATCCGTTGTTCGCTCAATTCCTTTCTGCCCGCCGACCTGCCCGAGGATCTGGCCACCCGCTTGGTTGATCACCAATTAAGATCACTGCGCCAACGGCCCGAATTGCATGACAAAGTTGAATTCGACGTGGCCATCACCTGCCGCGACTTCTCTTTCGCCACCGCCACCGATGGTATCTTGCTATCTGGGTTTTCGCTCACAGACATCAGGCAACTCGACCGGGCATTGACTCGACTAACTGCGCACGCCCTGACCGCCGGCGAGGCCGAAATCCCGGCACTCACCGAACGTACCCGCCTACCGGTTCCCAAGGGAGGGAAGGGTGTCCAGCGCATGCGCCAGTTGGTCATGTCGTGCATCGATAATGGTACTTTGCCTTTCTCCATATTGGCGCGCCACGGCTTTATCGCCATGTCATTCCTTCGCTCCCTGGAGGCGCGTGATGCGCTGACCCCTGATCGGGCCGACCTCTTTCTGCGCAGTATTCATACCGTGGCCGGCGAGTTGGTGTCCGCGATGTTTGCCCTGTCCGAGGGACGATTAGAGCTAGCCGATTTTCTCAGCTGCTACGGTCACCTCCGCCCAGGCACTTATGACTTACTGTCGCGCCGTTACGACGAACAGCCCGAGCTTTACCTGGGCCACGCAAGCCGGGCACCAGAGGAACTGCACCAATTCACCTTGAGTGCTCGCGAACATGCCGCCACCCAGGCCCTACTGGATGAAGCTGGCCTTGCTTGCGACTCTGACCGCCTTTTTGCCTATATGGTATCCGCCATCGCCGCCCGCGAAGAGGCCAAATTCAATTTCAGCCGCTATGTCAGTGATCTGCTCGTCGAAGTGGCTGTCTGGGCTGAGACCAGGGGGTTGAGCCGTGAGGACGCGTCCTTCTTGACCATCGGCGATATTCTGGCTGCCCCTGACAGCACAACTGTAGCCCGCCAAGTTACCAAAGGCCGTGAAGGCTATCGATTGACTCGAGCGGTGCGTTTGCCTCAGCTGATCACCGAGGCCGATGACGTCGATGTCGTACGCCTCCCCATCGGCCACCCCAATTTCATCACCAGCAAATCAGTCACCGCCCCCACCGCCGTCGTTGCTGGCGCAATCAACACCGATTTAGAAGGCTGCGTCGTCCTGATCGAAAGCGCTGATCCTGGCTTCGACTGGATATTCTCGCACCGAATTAGCGGGTTGATCACCAAGAACGGCGGTGCAAATTCGCACATGGCCATCCGCTGCGCCGAATTTGGGCTACCCGCCGCCATCGGTTGTGGCGAACGCCTATTCAACTCGGTTTCCGTTTCCCGCGCGGTGGAGCTTAATTGTGCCGCCCGCACACTGAAATCACTAAATTAAATTGACCCTGTTGGCGAGGATATCCGTGACCGTCTCCAAGACCCTGGTGCACAGCATCACCAACTCCGCTTTCCTGATCAACGCCTCTCTGCCCGAAAACTATCAGGCGGAAGTATTCGAGGAAGGTATGAGGGCTGCCAGCGACGTTGCATCCATACGCGCGATTGATGGGCGCAAAGTGCTCATCGTCGGCGGCGCGGGCTACATTGGCTCGGTGCTGACGAGCCATTTGCTGGATTCCGGTTATCAGGTGCGCTGTGCCGACAAGCTCGTCTATGGCCACGGCCTTTCGGTTGTTCCCCATCTGAACCGACCTGGCTACGAATTCATCAACACCGACCTGGCCGAGCCGACGCAATTTTCCAAACTGCTCGACGGCGTCACCGATGTGGTACTGCTGGCCGGCTTGGTGGGAGACCCGGTGACCAAGAACTTCCCTGACGCTGCCGCGCGGGTCAACGACCAAGGCCATGACACCATGATCCGCTTGCTCGACGGGCGAGGTCTCAACCGCGTAGTGTTCATCTCTACTTGTTCCAATTACGGACTGATCGAAGGCGATCAACTCGCCGACGAGAATTTTGAGCTCAAGCCGCTTTCGCTATACGCCCAGTCCAAAGTGGCGGTCGAAAATAAGCTGTTGGCCCTCAAGGGACAGGTCGATTACACCCCGGTGATCCTGCGGTTTGCCACCGCCTTCGGATTGAGCCCCCGCATGCGCTTTGACCTTACTATCAGCGAGTTTACTCGCGCCATGGCTCTGGGTGAGGATCTGCTGGTGTTTGATGCCCACACATGGCGTCCCTATTGCCACGTGCGCGACTTTTCGGAACTGATCCGTCGGTCAATCGAAGCGCCAGTGAAACGGGTAGCTTTTGAAGTATTCAATGCCGGTGGCGAGACAAACAACAATACCAAGCAGATGATCGTCGATTCCATCTTGGAACAATTGCCAGAAGCCCGAGTGCGCTATCAGGAGCATGGTTCGGACCCGCGCAATTACCGAGTCAATTTTTCCAAGGTCCGCGAACATCTTTTCTTTACGCCACGCTACACCGTCGCCGATGGCATCCGGGAACTTATCAACGCCATCAACCAAGGAATGTTCCACGATATCGCCCAGCCGACCAGCTTCTTCGGTAATTGGGAGCCAAAGGTTTGACCCCATTCGCCCCCGAACCTGCTCACGTGGTCGCCGCCATCGCCTCGGTGGCAGGACCGATGGCAGCGCTACACGAACCGCTGTTTCGCGGTCATGAATGGGAATACGTCAAAGAATGTATCGACACCGGCTGGGTCTCTACCGCCGGTAAATTTGTCGATCGTTTCGAAACGATGTTAGTGGATTACACCGGTATCAGCCATGCAAGTGCCGTAGTCAACGGTACTGCCGCGCTGCATGTCTGCCTCATGCTGGCCGGAATCCGTCAAAATGACGAAGTTATCTGCCAACCTCTAACCTTTGCCGCCACCTGTGCGGCGATCGCCTATTGCGGCGGCCTGCCGCATTTCGTTGATGTTTCCCCAACGACGCTAGGCCTGTGCCCTGATGCGCTGGAAACGCGGCTAAATGAAACGGCGGAGATCGTCGATGGTGTGTGCCAAAATCGGCTCACGAGGCGCCGCATCGGTGCGGTAGTTTGCATGCATACTTACGGCCATGCGGTGGAACTCGACCGCTTGGCCGCATTGTGCGCACGCTGGCATCTGCCACTTATCGAGGATGCCGCCGAATCGTTAGGGTCGTTCTATCAGGGACGTCATACCGGCCATTGGGGTGTGCTGTCGGCGGTTTCATTCAATGGCAATAAGATCGTCACGACCGGCGGCGGCGGTGCTGTATTGACCAACGATCCTTATCTCGCCCGCCAAGCCAAACACCTCACCACGACGGCAAAACTGCCTCATCGCTGGGAGTTCGAGCATGACCGTGTCGGCTACAATTATCGTCTGCCGAACCTGAACGCTGCTTTGGGCTGCGCGCAACTCGAGCAATTGCCCAATTACGTTGCTGCAAAGCGCACCTTAGCCCAGCGCTATGCCGAAGCATTCCGGGACGTGGCGAACGTCAGTTTCTTCACCGAACCAAGCGGATGCTGCAGTAATTACTGGCTCAATGTCATCTTACTCGACCACCCTGATCGTAGCGCTCGCGACGCCATTTTGACCGCGACCAATGATGCGGGACTAATGACGCGACCAGCATGGCAACTCATGCATCGGCTTGCTCCCTACGCGCTGGCGCCACACGGTGATTTGAAGGTAGCAGAGTCTCTCTATGACCGTCTGATCAATATTCCGTCCAGCGTGACTCTCGGAGAATCGCACGGATGACACGGCGTATCTGCGTTGTCACCGGCACAAGAGCAGAATACGGTCTACTGCAACTGCTGATGCGCCTGCTTGCGAATGATCCGGCGATTACCCTGCAAGTCCTGGTGACCGGCGCACATTTGTCCCCACGTTTTGGCGAAACTTGGCGAACCATCGCACAGGACGGATTCTCCATTGACGCCCGCATCCCCCTGGATCTCGGTGGGGACAGCGGTACGGCTGTGGCCTGTGCCATGGGACAAGGGATTGCCGGAATGGCGCAAGCCCTGGACGATCTCCACCCCGATATGGTTGTGCTTTTAGGAGACCGTTACGAGATATTGGCTGCTGCCGTGGCCGCCATGCTGTGCCGAGTCCCGATTGCCCATATCCACGGCGGGGAAGCCACCGAAGGCCTGATCGACGAAGCTATCCGGCACGCTGTCACCAAAATAGCGCATCTGCATTTCACCGCTGCAGAAGACTATCGCCGTCGCGTCATCCAACTGGGAGAGACGCCGGAGCGGGTATTCAATTTCGGCTCCATCGGCATTGATTGTCTGGCGGCGACCCCCGTAATGAGTCGCGCAGAGGTTGAGGCGGATTTGGGCATCGCTCCCGGGCGGCCATTCTTTCTGATTACCTATCATCCGGTGACACTGAGCGGAGACGATCCCGGTCGTGCGGTTGATCACCTAGCAATCGCGCTTGCCCGCTTCCCGCAGCACCATCTAGTAGTCACCGGCGTCAACGCTGACCCTGGATGCGATGCTGTGAATGATGCCTTTGCCCGTTGGAGGGACCACCGGAGTGAGGGATTGACCATGGTTGAGACCTTGGGCCAGCGGCGCTATTACGGCGCCTTGCGTTGGTGCGACGCGGTTATCGGTAATTCATCCAGCGGCCTGCTGGAAGCTCCCGCTGTCAAAATTCCCACCGTGAACATCGGGCCGCGACAGCGTGGTCGAGTGCGGGCACAATCGGTAATTGATTGTGGCGACAACCACGAGGCTATTGCTGACGCCATTCAATGCGCTCTTGATCCCGCTTTTCGAGATTTAGCAGCGGTCGCCCCATACCCATTCGGAGAACCGGGAGCCTCAGCCCGTATTGCCCAGGTGCTGCGCGACTTTGATCTTGATGGTATCTTGATGAAACGCTTTCACGATATCCCGGTGTGACAATGAAGGCCGCCTTCATCGGATGTGTTGATTTCAGCCACGACATGTTGACCCGTCTATTGGCCCGTGGGGTCGAAGTGGTGGGAGTGGTGACCCGCCGCGCGTCGTCTTTCAACGCTGATTTCCGCTCCTTGGCCGAATTGACGGAACCGCGCGGTATTCCGTGCCTGTTCGTTGAAGGCAACGATCAGAACGCTATCACCGATGCCGTGCGCACCTGGAACCCGGATGTGATATTCTGCTTGGGCTGGTCTTTTCTACTCAAACCTGAATTATTGGCCCTGCCTCGATTCGGAGTCATTGGCTATCACCCGGCACAACTACCGCGTAACCGTGGCCGTCATCCTTTGATCTGGGCGCTGGCGCTTGGCCTGGACGAGACGGGTTCCACTTTCTTTCTCATGGATGACGGTGCCGATTCAGGCGATATCATCAGTCAGCGCCGGATTTCCATCACCGAGCAAGATGACGCCGCTTCGCTATACCGCAAGATCACCGACGCGGCCGAAGATCAACTTGACGATATCATCCTTGGTCTAATATCTGGACGATTGGACCGCCGGCCCCAGGATCATGCCAGAGCCACATATTGGCGCAAACGTAGCCGCGCCGATGGCCAAATCGACTGGCGCATGCCCGTTGCCGGCATCCGTAATCTGGTCCGTGCGCTGAACCGGCCCTACGTAGGCGCACATTGCATCTGGCATGGACAGGATGTCAAAGTGTGGCATGCCGAACCGGCTGCTGCTGCCTCTGATCTCGAACCTGGTCGGGTAATTGAAGTTGTCCACGGAGATATTGTGGTCAAGTGCGGCGATGGCGCCGTGCGCTTGGTTGAGCACGAATTTCCCACCCTTCCCCATCTTGGAGAATGTTTGTGAGTGTGGTCCTGGCGGTCGCCCCCCATCCTGACGATGAGACACTTGGCTATGGCGGAACCTTGCTGCGCCATCGTGCGGAAGGTGACCAAATTCACTGGCTGATCGTTACCGCCGTGTCGCCCGAATTCGGATGGTCGGCGCAGAGAATGGCGGAACGGGCGACCGCCATCGACAATATGGCAGCAGATTACAGTTTCGCATCAGTGACGCAGCTTGGCCTGCCTACCGCTCGCCTCGACACCTTGCCTTTGAGTGATCTCGTTGCGACTGTGGCCCAGGTTATCGAGACCATACGCCCCGACACGGTTTACACGCCTCATTCTGGCGATGTGCACTCCGATCACCGTCTGGTTTTCCAAGCAGTCGCCGCCGCCACTAAAACATTCCGTTCTCCCTATGTCCGGCGGCTACTGGTATGTGAAATCCAATCAGAAACCGACTTCGCGGTTCAACCCGACCGGTTGCCCTTTCAGCCCAATGTTTTCGTGGACATAACACCGTATCTTAGTCGTAAGATCGCGCTGCTTTCACATTTTGCCAGTGAAATGGGGGTGTTTCCCTTCCCCCGCAGCGCTGAAGCGATACGCGCCTTGGCCATGTGCCGGGGAGCACAAGCTGGAGTGGCGGCAGCGGAGGCCTTCATGTTGCTCAAGGAAATCCGTTGATGCCCGCATTCATCATCGCCGAAGCCGGGGTCAACCATAATGGTGATGTGCGGCTAGCACACCGGTTGGTCGAGGTAGCTGCTGCTTGCGGTGCCGATGCGGTCAAATTCCAGACTTTCGTCGCTGGAGAAATCGCCGCCGCTGATGCCGGAAAATGCGGCTATCAGCTGGAAACAACCAATGCCAGTGAAAGCCAGCAGACGATGCTGCGCCGCCTGGAACTACCGTTTCCGGCATTTGGTGAGTTGAAGGCGCATTGTTCTGCGCTTGGCATTCAGTTTTTGTCGACTCCCTTCGACCTTCCCAGCCTGCATTTCTTGACCGATGAATTGGGGTTAGACGTTCTCAAGCTGCCATCTGGGGAGATCACCAACGCCCCTTTTCTTTTGGCGGCGGCCCGTGCTGGTCAGCGGATCATTCTGTCCACCGGCATGAGTGTGCTCGGTGAAATCGAGGAGGCACTGGCGGTTCTAGCCTGGGGCTTGACCCGTTCCGACACCCCATCCTGTCGTGCTGACTTGGCCCAAGCCCTGGACCAGCCGGGTGTTCGCTCTCTTTTGGCCCGGCACGTCATCCTACTTCATTGCACCAGCCAGTATCCCACGCCCTACGGCGATGTGAATTTGCGCGCCATGGACACCTTGGCTGCTGCTTTCGGCATGCCGGTTGGATTGTCCGACCATACACCTGGAGTGGCCATCAGCGTCGCTGCCGTCGCCAGAGGTGCCACCGTGATCGAAAAACATTTCACCCTCGATCGTGACATGGACGGCCCCGACCACCGGGCCTCCCTTGACCCGGCTGAGCTGAGTGATCTAGTCAAAGCTGTACGAGCCGTCGAGGTCGCACTGGGCGATGGCCACAAGCGACCGATAGGGGCTGAATGGGAAAATGCCCGCGTGGTGCGCAAAAGCTTGGTGGCACGCCGCGCTATTGCCACCGGCGAGGTTTTGACTGCCGATAATGTAACGGCTAAACGACCGGGAACCGGAACCTCGCCTATGCTCTATTGGGATGTGCTCGGCAAGATCTCGGCCCGTGCCTATGCCGAAGATGAGGGGATCGAGCCGTGAAGCCGGCAATGTCAGTCCCGTTGCCGACCGTAGTCATCGGAGCCGGTGGTCACGGTAAGGTGATCCTTGAAGTCCTGCTGGAAGCGGGGATCGAGGTCATCGCTGTTGTCGATTCTGATACGGGACGACATGGAACCACGCTGTTAGGTGTGCCCGTGGTTGGCGGGGACCAAGAACTTCAGCGTTGGCGACCCCAAGACATCCTTCTGGCCAATGGAATTGGTTCGACCGGACAGAGACACAGGCGACATCTGTTCGAGCGCATGAAAGCGGCGCAGTATCGCTTCGCCACCATCATCCATCCTTCGGCGGTCATCGGTCGCGAGGCAATGATAGCCGAGGGAGGGCAAGTGATGGCCGGGGCGGTATTGCAGCCTGGAGTTTTGCTGGGCCGGAATGCGATCGTTAATACTGGTGCTCGCATCGACCATGATTGTGTGATCGGCGACCATTGCCACGTGGCTCCGGGAGCTGTGCTGTGCGGAGGCGTGCGGGTGGACCTGGACGCCCATGTGGGGGCAGGAGCCGTGATCATCCAGAACATGGTTATCGGCGAAGGCGCCCTGGTGGCCGCTGGGGCTGTGGTTGTCAGGCCAGTATCCGCAGGTGGACGGGTCGTTGGCGTGCCCGCGAAGGAGATGGGATCGTGAAAAACTGGGAAAGCGCCCTGATACCCGAGGGCATCGCCATTCGTGAAGCGCTCAAGGTCATCGACACGGCACGCATCGGGCTGGTGGTTGATGCTGATCGCCGGTTGCTCGGTACGGTGACTGATGGCGATATCCGCCGAGGTATCCTGCGCTCGATATCGTTGCATGATCCAGTCGATCAGGTGATGAACGCCACTCCCTTCACCGCTAGCGCAACACTTTCGCGCGCGGAGATCCGCGCCATGCCAGCCGCCGGAAAATACCGTTTTGTCCCAGTCATCGACTCTCATGGCTGCGTGGTCGGACTAGAAGGCGTGGTCACCACGGTCAGCCCCCAAATTCGCTCCAATCTCGTGGTGCTGATGGCCGGCGGCCTAGGAAAACGCCTGCGACCACTAACCGAAAGCACGCCGAAGCCCATGCTACAAGTGGGTTCGCGCCCCCTGCTCGAAACCATCCTGATTCATATCGCTGAGCAGGGCTTCAATCAGTTTCTGATTTCGGTTAATTATAAAGCCGAAATGGTTAAGGACCATTTCGGCGATGGTCGGCAATGGAATGCCGAAATCCGCTACCTTGAGGAAACCAGGGAAATGGGAACCGCTGGTGCCCTGTCCTTGTTGCCTGAGGTGCCGACAGAGCCAATCATCATCATGAATGGCGATCTTCTAACCAAGATTGACCTGCTGCATCTGCTCGATTATCACGCCGAACACGGCTCGATGGCCACCATGTGTGTGCGTGAATACGACTTCCAGGTTCCATATGGTGTGGTCCATATCGACGGTCACCGGATCAAAAGCATCGAGGAAAAGCCAATCCACCGCTTTTTCGTCAATGCCGGCATCTATGTGCTCAGCCCCGAAGTCTTGTTTTTAGTGGACAAAGACGAATTTCTTGATATGCCACGCTTGTTCGATCGGTTGATCAGCAGGAGCCTTCCATCAGCAGTCTTCCCCATCCGCGAATACTGGATGGATATCGGACTACCTGATGATTATCATCAGGCCAATCGTGAATTTGATACGGTTTTTCCGTGACGCGCGCCCTGGTTGTCGGCTACGGCTCCATCGGCCAACGCCATGCCCGTCTGCTGGGAGAATTGGACTGCGAGGTTGCCGTAGTCTGCCGGCGTCCGATCGACTTTCCCCATCTCTACTGTGATCTGGCCACAGCACTATCCCATTGGCAACCGGATTACGTGGTCATCGCTAGCAGTACCGGCGAACACGCCAACGACATCTGCATTCTCGCGGAACAGGGTTTCAATGGCATGGTCCTAGTAGAAAAGCCATTGACCGCTCATGCCCAGTCTTTACCACCTCACCAGTTTTCTCATGGGTTCGTCGCCTATAATTTGCGCTTTCACCCCTTGTTGCAGGCCTTCCACCAGCGGCTCAGCAGTCTTCATTCATTCACCCTGCATGTGACTTGCGGCTCCTACCTGCCGGATTGGCGACCCCTTTCTGACTACCGCAAGGGTTATTCAGCCCTGAAGGCCCTAGGAGGAGGCGTGCTACGCGACCTGTCACATGAACTGGACTATACGCTTTGGATGAGCGGAGGCTGGACGGCACTAACCGCCGCAGGCGGCCACCTGTCTAATTTGCAGATCGATAGCGACGATGTGTTCTCGCTCTTGCTACAAACCCCACACTTTCCGGTAGCGACGGTCACGCTTGATTATGTCGATAGCGCGCCACGTCGATTGATTACCGCCCTTACCAACGAAGGCACCTTGCGGGCCGATCTGATAAATGGCACCTTGGAGTTCCGTGACGATATTCTCCTCCGCGTGCACCCCGGTCGCGACGATACTTATATCGCGCAGCATCGCGCCGTTCTCGATGGGCTCCACGATATGCTTTGCTCCCTCGACGAAGGAGAAGAGGTGATGCGGGTTATCGACGCAGCCGAACGAGCGGCCACACATCAGGAATGGGTGAAACGATGACCAGAAGGCTTGCGGTTGTTTGCGCCCGTGGTGGCAGCAAGGGGGTCAAGGGGAAGAATCTGCGCGAGTTGGCGGGCAAGCCGCTGATCGCACACACATTGGCGCAGGCGGCGGCCAGCGGCATGTTCGACGCCATTGCCGTCAGTTCCGACAGCGACGCCATCCTTGACGCCGGCCGCGCACATGGCGCCAGCCATGTGGTCAAGCGGCCCGATGAGATGGCCTCGGACAATGCGGCCAAGGTGCCGGCAATCCGCCATTGCGCCATGACCGTCGAACAAGAGACCGGGTGGCAATTCGACACCATCGTCGATCTCGACTGTACCGCCCCGCTGCGCAATCTTGACGATATCCGTGGCGCCATTGCTTTGCTTGAGCAAAGCGGTTGTGCCAATGTGGTGTCGGCAATGCCGTCGCGCCGATCGCCCTATTTTAACCTCGTTGAGCTTGACGCTCGTGGACGTGTTCGACTAAGTAAGCCACTCGAAAGTCCGATCGTGCGCCGTCAGGATGCGCCGAAGTGCTTCGATCTAAATGCGTCGGTATTCGCGTGGTGCCGCCGGGCTCTTTTTTCGGACCACAACGTCGTCCTTGGCGAGGACACGCTGTTATTCCAGATGCCGGAAGAGCGGTCGATCGATATTGATACGGAACTGGATTTCCGCTTCGTCGAATTCATGATGTCCACTAAAGAAGATCCCCATGGCTGACAAAAAATACGCTGACCTTTTTGACCTTTCCGGCAAAGTCGCGGTGGTTACCGGCGGCGCCGGTGTCATTGGGACCGAGGTTTGCCGTGGTCTGGCTGCCCATGGCGCCGAGGTGGCAGTGCTTGACGTGAACGCCGAAGCGGCTGAGCGGTTGGCGCAGGATTTGGAAAAAACCTGCGGTGTGCGGGCTATTGGGGTCAGCGGCGACGTTGCCTCGCCGGATTCAGTGCGTGACATGGTGGCGCAGATCGTCGACCGGCTGGGCGGCATCGACGTGCTGCACAACAACGCCGCCAGCAAGAGCAAAAATCCAGGCGACTTTTTCAAGCCGCTGGAGGAATTCGATTTCCAAGTGTGGCGCGACATCATGAGCGTCAATCTTGACGGCATGTTCCTGGTCGCCCAGGCGGTGGGCAAGCTGATGGTGGCGCAGGGGCGCGGCGGCAGTATGATCCAGACCGCGTCCACCTACGGCGTCGTTGGTCCGGATTTCCGCATCTATGACGGCTCGGAATACATGGGCTATCAAATCACCACCCCAGCCGCCTATTCGGCGTCCAAGGCGGCGGTGCTGGGCCTGACCCGCCATCTCGCAACCTATTGGGCGGATAAGGGTATCCGGGTGAACACGCTGGTGCCGGGTGGCGTCGAGAGCGGTCAGAACGAGACCTTCCAGCGCAATTACGGTGCGCGTGTGCCGCTTGGGCGCATGGCCAACCGCAGTGAAATGGTCGGTGCCGTGGTCTACTTGGCCTCGGACGCGTCCAGCTACATGACCGGCCAGACGATGGTGGTCGATGGCGGCTGGACGGCTTGGTAGCATCTGTGCCTGCCACCTCTCCCAGCCATCGGGGCGTGCCGCCCCAAGGTCCGCGTTATGGTAGACCCCGCGTTGTGTCGCGGCGGTCGACGGGCGTTGGCCGAAATGATAGCTTTTCGCAACCCAAAGAAGGCCAAGGTGGCGATTGATGGAAATTGTTCTCGGCATTCACGACGGTCATGATTCTTCCGCCGCCGTCCTCGTCAATGGTGTGATCGTCGCTGCAGCCCAAGAGGAACGCTATAGCGGCCTCAAGGTGGATTGCGGCTTTCCCCGTCTCGCCATCCAGGCCGTGTTGCGCCAAGCGGGCATATCCATCAAGGATGTGGACCACGTTGCCGTTTCCACCGAGCGCCCTAATCCGCTGGTGATGAAGCTGAAGCGCGAGGCCAATTTCTCGGTCGATGACTATATCTACGAGCAGCACGCCTTTTGGAAGCCGTTGCGCTACGAAGACAAGTCCGTCGATTATTGGTCGCTGTTCAAGGATCGCAAGGACTTCACCTTCGACAACGGCTATCAGCTCGACGACTATCTCAGTTATTACCTGACGCCCGAGCAGCGCGATCAAGCAGCCCGCATCCGGCTTGATAACATCGCCGATTTGTTGGGCGCCGATCGTGCCAAGGTTCATGCGATCACGCATGAAAGCTGCCACATCGCCTATGCCTACTTCGCCAGCCCGCTGCGCGGCGAAGTGCTGTCGCTGACGTGCGAAAGCATGGGTGACCACAGCAATGCAACGGTGGCGCGGATTTCCGAGAAGGGCCTGACCTTCCTCGACACGACCACCGAGAACTATCTGGCGCGGCTGTACCGCTACATCACCCTTTTGCTCGGGTTGAAGCCGGTTCACCACGAATATAAGGTCATGGGCCTGGCGCCCTATGCCAACGAGTATGAGCAGGCGAAGAGCTACAAGGTCTTCGACGGTCTGCAGAAGATCGACGGTATCAAACTGCGCCTGGGCAACAAGCCCTCGGATATGTTCTTCCATTATCAGGAAGCCTTGTCCGGTCACCGGTTCGACGGCATCGCCGGCGCGTTGCAGGCCTATACCGAGGACGTGCTGTGCGAATGGCTCGGCAACTGTATCCGTGAAACCGGCTTGAACCGGGTCGTCTTCTCGGGTGGCGTGGCGCAGAACATCAAGGCGTGCCGCGCCATGGCCCAACTGGATGCGGTCGAAGACTTCTTCGTATCGCCGGCTGCCGGCGATACCTCCATCTCCATCGGCGCCTGTTACTGGGCCTATTGGCAGAACCAGTTGGCTTGCGGCGGCGACGTGGGCAAGATCGCGCCGCTCGACAATATCTATCTCGGCACCGAATTCTCGGACGAAGAGGGTAAGGCCTATTTGGCTGAAGTCCGCGCAGGCGAGAAATACGATATCGTCGAGAACGCCTCGCCGGACCGCGTCGCCGCGCTGCTGGCCGACGGCGATATCTTGGCGCGTTGTTCGGGCCGGATGGAATTCGGCATGCGGGCGCTCGGCAACCGCTCCATTCTGGCCGATCCCCGGCGCCACGACACGGTGCGCAAGATCAACACCGCTATCAAGTTCCGTGACTTCTGGATGCCCTTCACCCCCAGCGTGTTGGCGGAACGGGCCGGCGATTATCTGCTCAATCCCAAGGGACTGCGCAGCCCCTACATGGCCATGGCGTTCGACAGCACCGAAATGGGCCGGCGCGATTTGGTGGCGGCGTTGCATCCCGCCGACTTCACCGGACGCCCTCAATTGCTCGAGCAGCGCCGTAATCCGGGCTACCACGCCCTCATCAGCGCGTTCGAGAAGATCACCGGCGTTGGCGCGGTGCTTAACACCAGCTTCAACCTGCACGGCCACCCGATCGTGCTTGGTCCCAAGGAAGCCTATTTCACCCTTGAGAACTCCGACCTTGACGGTGTCGTGCTCGGCGACACCTTGGTTCAGCGGCGAAAGGCATAACGACAATGGATACCTTCGCCGAAGAGACACGGTTCTTCCAATGGTGCGATCCCAGCCGCGTCGGTAAGTTTCTGGCCCATGCAAAGCTGTATGAAATGTCGCTTGGCCTGCCGGGAGCTTTCCTTGAAGTCGGTGTTTTCAAGGGCGCGTCCTTTTGCCGCTTCCGCAAGCTGGCGCGTCTGTTCCACCCCGACCACACCCGCCGTTTCCTTGGCTTCGACACCTTCGGCGCCTTTCCCGATGCGGATAATCCGGCCGATGAAGCCAAGCGAAAGAACTTCATCGAAACGGCCGGTGAATTCAGCATCGGCCGCGAGGCTTTGATGGACATGCTGGCTGAACAAAACCTGCAGCAGAACGTGATGCTGGTGGCGGGCGACATCACCACGACGCTGCCTGATTTCTTTGAGGAAAACGGCGCCGTGAGCGTCGCCATCGCCAATATCGACGTTGACCTTTACAAGCCGACCAAGGCTGCGCTTGAGTCCATCTTCCCGCGCCTTGTCCGTGGCGGCATCCTTATTCTTGACGATTACGAAGGATTCCCGGGTGCACGGCAGGCCGTGAACGAATTCCTGGCTGAAAACAATCGTCCGGAACAGGTTCGCAAGATGTCGGTCTCGGCATCGCCCTGCTATCTCGTTAAGGAAGCCTGAGGCCACCTGAAGCCTCTAGTTCGGTTGGAGCGTACGATGCGAGTTCTGCTGGTCGTCTATGACAACGGGTCCTACACCCATTCCTTCCCCATGGGCATGGCTTACGTGGCCTCCGTGATGGAGCGAGAGGGCCATGAAGTTGTCATTTACAGTCAGGATTTGCATCACCACCCGGATTCTCATCTGACCGAATACCTTGATGCCAACGTCTTTGACGCCATCGGCGTCAGCGTCATTGCCGGCTATTATCAGTACCGCAAGCTGATTGCTCTCTCGCAGGCCATCAATCGCTCGAAAAACCGGCCCTTCTACATTCTCGGTGGCTTCGGCCCCACGCCCGAGCCTGAGTTCTTCCTGAAGAAGATGCAGGCCGACGTTATCGTCATGGGCGAAGGCGAGCTGACCACCGTGGAACTGATGGCGGCCATTGCCAATAAGACATCTTTGGCGGCTATCGAAGGTATCGCCTACCGCGAAGGCGATACGGTTACGATCAATCCCCGGCGCGCGCTGATCGAGGATATCGACACCATCCCGTGGCCGGCCTACCACAAATTCCCCATGGAATATTATCGCCTGTTGCGGGTTGCCAAGTGCAAGCCTACCGACATGGTGATCCCCTTGCTTTCAGGGCGCGGGTGCACGTTCCGCTGCACCTTCTGCTATCGCATGGATACCGGCCATCGGCCGCGCAGTACCGAAGCGATCATCGAGGAAATCCGGTACCTCAAGAAAGATTTCGGCATCACCCGCATCACGTTCCAGGACGAGTTGCTGATGACTTCGGTCGAACGCGCCACCGAAATCTGTGAAGGGTTCCTGCGGGCGGATCTTGGTATCACGTGGGATTGTAATGGCCGCTTGAACTATGCCAAGCCCGAGCTTCTGAAGTTGATGCAGAAGTCAGGCTGTGTGTTCATCAATTACGGTATTGAATCTCTTGATAATACCGTTCTAAAGAACATGAAAAAGGGGCTTACTGACGATCTGATTGTTTCCGGTATTGAAGAGACCTTGGCGGTTGGCATCAGCCCGGGCCTCAATATCATCTTCGGCAACATAGGCGATAACCGCACGACACTGAAAAAATCTGTCGCCTTCCTGCTCAAATACGATGATTTCGCCCAAATTCGGACGATCCGTCCGGTCACCCCCTATCCTGGTTCACCGCTTTATTATGATGCGATCAAGAAGGGCCTGCTCAAGGACGTCGAAGATTTCTACGAAAACAAGCACCTCAACTCCGACTTGTTGTGTTGTAATTTCACCGACATGGCCGAAGACGACTTCTACGAAGCACTGACGGAGGCCAATATCACCTTGTTGAACTCGTACTTCACCAACCAGCACAAGCGCACGGCGGAGCAAGTGAGCAACCTCTACAAGACACGCGATACAACCTTTCGCGGTTTTAGGCAGATTTAACGGATGAGTGCAATTTTGCCGCATTGCTTCGCCTTAAAAGAGGGGGATCCGGTCACAATCGGCCAACCCATCATTCTCATCCACTCCGAGGACCAGTTAGGCGACAGCGATATTCTCCTGCCCGTCACCAATGACTGGCTACTCTGGCAGAAGCGGCGGAATGGCGGGCAGCCCATCTTCTATGCGGGGCAGGTGCTATCGGAGGTGAACTTCGATGCACTGAGTCGTGAAATTTTCACCAAGGGCTATGAATGGGCCATGGTGAGGGGAAAAGATGTCACCACAATCGACGGAATTTCTCTGAGCCGCAGGTTGGCCCGCTTGGTTTCCAGCTACATTGCCGATTACGAACGCATTACCGCCATGGTTAATGGCGTGCTGGAACGATTGCAGCCCAGCCTCGTGCGGTTTGTTGAGTTTCGGTCGGATATTCCGTCTCTGGACCAAGATGAGATATTCTCCATCATCTGCGCTCTGGCCGGGGCACGGGGGATTGCCGTGGAAGATGTCCGCTCCACCGCAACGAAAGTACAAAAGCCACCAGCCAAACCCGTCCAGCCTAGGCAGACTCGGCCTCTACAGGCGGTGTTCTCCTGGACATTAGATGTCCTTAGTGCGGCGCGCGGATTGTTGGCCCCAAACCGACCGCGTGCTTTGCTGATTTGCACCCACCTCAATACATCGCCACTGCTGAAGGCTTTTGCTGGCGGCAAAATATTTCCTGTTATTCTGGCTGATTGGTATCCCAACAAAAAGAACGTGGGGACGCTGCTGCGCAGACTTGTCGCCGGTGTTCTCTTAGTCTCCGCGCGTGGTCGTCTCTCACCCGATGATAGACGCCGGGTCGATCTCATCGTCGAATTCATCCGGGATCATTGGCGGAATTGTCCGGCTATCAATGACCGCGAAACGAGAATTCGTAATTTTGTTGAGCGCGAGTTTTTTTCCTGCCACCGCCTTCATGCTGTGGCTGCTGATGTCGCTCACGCCCGTGCGATACTTGACCGCGCCAACCCTAAGGTCGTGTTGACTGACGGATTGCAGGATCCCTTCACCAACATATTGCTAGACCTTGCGGGGCAGCGAGGCATTCAGCGGGTGATCACTTGGCACGCTCCGCATATCGGTTTTTCGCGCATTCCCGCCTTGGTTTTCGATCATGCACCACCCTTGGTCGATCATGTCTTCAGTTGGGGTGAACAGATGGAGCGATGGCTTAAGACCATCGGTTCATCGGTACGGACCGTACGGACTGGCAGTCCAATTGCAGAGCAGCGTTGCGCCCTAGCACCGCGCCCTGCCGGCGGATCCTCGGTGCTGCTGCTGCAATATGCAACTCCGGTAGCCGATTTCGCCTCACGCGTCGCGAACCAATATGAGTACTTTGTCACCTTGGCTCGCCGTTTGAGCGCTGGCGGACTCGACGTCACCTTGAAGGTCCATCCAGGACAGGACGTCTTAGACTATTACACTCGAATCGCTGCCTATTTCGGCATCCAATGCCACATGGCCCGTTTTGGCAACCTGGGGGATTACCTTGAAGCGGCCGATGTGGTGATTGGACCGGTTGTCAGTGGCTCCATGCTCGAATCCATCGCCTCCGGTCGTCCTTTCGTACCGGTCTTGCTATCACCCCACTCGTTGTTCGCGGATCACTTTCTCCCTGATGAAACCTTCGACATTGCTGGTGCCGCTGATGTGGTATTGTCGAAAAAATATCCAGATAATTCCCGTATTCTTTCGTATTTCTTGAGCATTGATCAGACACGGTCGGCCGGCCTCCGTATCTGGAATCAGTTGGAGGCTCTCACTCTTGGGGGCACGACCGGGGATCAACAGGGGTGGTGAAATGAAAACAATAAAAATAGCACTGTGCGATGTCCGTCACGCCACCCGCGGAATCCATTCATTTCTGATGCCCATCGCTCTCGGACTGCTCGGTGCTTATGCCATCAAAAATGTCCGCGCCGCCAAGATTGATCTCCGACTCTATCGCTCGGGCGAGAAGTTTTTCGAGGAATTCGAAGAATTTCAGCCTGATATCGTCGGGTGTAGTTTTTATACATGGAACCGCAGCCTGACGCTTCATCTGCTAGATTTCGTCAAGAGACGTCGTGGGAACACGCTTACCGTCGTTGGCAGTCCCGAATTGGATATTGATGTTTCCTCGCGCGCAGCCTTCATGCTGGACAACCGCCAGATTGACATTTGCGTGCCGGGGGAGGGCGAAATAACCTTTACCGAGATCGTCCAAGCGGTGGTGGATGGCAAAGACCCGATGGGGTTTGAACCGATCATGGGCTGCTGTCAAGTAGCACCTGACGGCCTTTCCGTTGTCGAAGGCCCCGACCGCCCCCGCCTGTTAAGCCTGGACGAAGTACCCAGCCCCTACCAGACCGGACTATTCGACGAGTTCTTCGCCGATAACCTCCACCCGTTTATTGAGCCGACACGCGGTTGCCCCTTCACCTGCACCTTCTGCCGCGAATCCATCGATATGTGGTCAAAGGTTCGGTTCATGTCGCCCGAGCGTTTCGAGGCCGATTTGCGCTATTGCGCCGACCGTTTGGCTGGACGCCACGACGTTCAGCTCTGCCTGGGCGACAACAATTTCGGCATGTATGTGCAAAGTCTGGACTATGCCCGAATCATTCGCAGCATGCAGGATAGGTTCGACTGGCCCCGCCACCTGAACACCTCCAGTGGTAAGAACCAGAAAGAGCGCATCGTAGAGACGTCACGTATCCTCAAATGGGGCCTTTACTTCACCATGGCGGCGCAATCCATGCATCCGCCCACCCTTGAGGCCATCCGGCGCAAGAATATCTCCACCGAGGCAATGCGCCAGATACTCGTCGAGGTGAAAAATGACTGTCAGGACGCCTATGCTGAACTGATCGTCAATCTACCCCTCGAGACACGACAGACTTTCATCGATGGCATCCGGGCGCTGATCGATCTGGACATGAACCGTATCATCATTATGACCTTGGTCATGTTAAAGGGTACGCCGCTGGCAAGCCAAGCCGAGCGCGAGATGTACGGGTTCAAAACCTGTTACCGCATCATTCCACGGGCTTTCGGCAGATATAACGGCGAAACCGTCGTGGAGATCGAGGAAGCTGTGGTTGCCACGGACACCATGTCTCTCGATGATTATCTCGAGATTCGCAATCTTCAATCGGTCATCAATACCTTATTCAATTCCGACACCGCCAACACATTGCGGCGCTTCCTGCGCGAGAACGGCGTGTCCATCTGGGATTGGATCGAGGGCACCTACCGCAAGGTGCTGACCGAGGACAGCGAGGCCGGTCGCCAGATGAGAATGTTCGCAGCCGAGGCCAAAGCCGAGCTCTTCGAGAGCCGTGAGCAGGTCCAAGCCTTCGCCGAAAGTCATTACGACAAACTTCTCTCCGGTGAGTACGGCGACAATTTGATGAACAAGTACATCGTACTCGCGAATGTCGATGGTTTCGATTCGTGGCTTACCGCCTCTCTTACCGTAGGTCGCGAGCTGCTGTTACAGGCCGGCTGCAATCCGGCCTACGTGGAAAGTGCGCTGGAAAGCCTGCGCACTTATATCACCATGACCTACAATTTCGCCGAGTGTTTCGACCGTATCCCCGAAGCTAACCGCCGCAACCGCGTCCGATTGGATTTCGATGTGGCCAGTTGGAGCCGTCAAGACAACCAAAAGTTGTCGGAATTCGCTGGCGAGGTAGATTACGATCTATGGTATTCCGAGGAAAAGGTTCGGCTGATACGGAACATTCTGGAAACTGGTTACGACCGCTCCCAGACCATTCAATTCGTTTACCGCGACCGTAAATATTACGCCATGCTGCCCGAAATCGAACGAACCAACGCCATCAATTTGGCCGAGGCGTGACGGTAGGGATGAGACCTTTCCTGAAAGCTTTGGGCAGTTTGCCGCGTACCGTGCCGGCATTGGCCCTGACAGTGGTGGCTGGGTTAGGAGAGGGCTTTGGGTTGGCTCTGTTTCTCCCTCTCATGGAGCGCCTGACTGGCGGCGATAGCGGCATCGCCCGCTCGGTGCCAGTGGTCGGCCCTTGGCTGGAGGCGCTTGGGCTGGTCAGTTCGCCGCTGGTGATGATCGCCATGGTACTGGTCGCCGTATCAGGGTCCTTCGCCCTGGCCTGGGCTCGCGACATTACCATATTGCGGGCCAAGTTCGCCTTCATTGCACAACGCCGGACAGCTTTGCTCGATGCCTTACTCCACGCGCGATGGAGCCATATGGCCCGTCAGTCCTCGGGGGATACCGTCAACCTGCTGCTAACCGAGTGCCACCGCGCCGGCAACGCCTTAGCCAGCCAGATTTCACTGCTGGGCACTTTATTCCAGATATTGGTCTATCTGGCACTGGGCGTTTTGATGTCGTGGCAATTGCTGCTACTAAGCACAGCCTTACTAATCCTGGTCGCCGTGGTTGTACGACCGCTTATGCGCCGGACTGGACTTCTGGGCGAAGCCTCTACAACCGCAAATCAGGAATACAGCCACCGTCTCGTAGACTTATTGCGGGGCTTGCGTCTAATCAGGGTCACTGCTGCGGAGGCAATGATAAGCGCACGCATGGCCAGCCTGGCTGACCGCGTCAGCCATGTGTTCGCCGAAGGTGAAATCACCACCGCAACCGCTTATTTCATTACCCAATTATTACCGGTGGTCGTGTTTGCCGGACTTCTGGCCGTAGCCACTGGTGGATTGGGAGTGGACCTGCCGATTTTACTGGGAATGCTGCTGATTTTATCACGGCTAGCTCCACGACTTGCGCAATTGCAACAGCAATACCAGAGTTGTTTGATCAATTTAGCTGCATTGGTACCTTTGGAACGATTGCTGACCGAGACCCTTGCTGCGCGGGAAGATACTGGTGCCGGTCAGCGCGAGGAATTCCATCGTCTGGTCGAGGGCATATCCTTTCGTGCCGTCACTTATCGTTATGAACCTGAGGGCGCGGCGGTACTGGACAAGATCGATTTGGCCATCGGTCGCAACCAGATGGTCGGTATCGTTGGCCGGTCCGGGGCCGGCAAATCGACTATCATCGACCTGTTGGCGGGATTGCGTTCACCCACTCACGGCGAGATTCTCGTCGATGGTCGCCCCCTCGCTTCGCTGGATATGTTGAGCTGGCGCTGGCGTTTGGGCTATGTCACCCAAGATCTGATGCTGTTCAACGACACCTTGCGCAATAACCTGCTGCTTGGCCGCAATTATCCGCAGCAGGACATCGAGGACGCTATAGCAGCGGCTGATTTGACCGAGGTAATCTCAACTCTTCCCGATGGTCTTGATACCATCACCGGAGAGGGCGGAATACGCCTATCCGGTGGTCAGCGCCAACGCGTCGCCCTGGCGCGGGCTCTATTGGGTAAGCCGGATGTACTGCTTTTGGATGAGGCGACAAGCGCACTGGACAATGAATCCGAACGAACGGTCCTTAAGGCTATCGAAGGATTGCGGGATAAATTGGCGGTTGTCATCGTTGCACACCGCCTTTCCACCGTACGCAAAGCCGACGTAATATATCTACTCGATCGCGGCGTGGTCGCGGAGACGGGGACCTATGAATCCCTGGCGGCAAAAGGCGGGCAGTTTTCCCAGCTTATCGGCGCAGCGGATAGAGGGGAGAGGGGGGCACCTTGAATTTCAACACGCTTGAATTCATATTGTTGTATCTGCCAATCGTCATTGGCCTGACCTATACGGTGCCGCCAACTTGGCGCTTGAGGGTTTTGCTCCTCGCTTCGCTAGTATTCTACGGAATCTCAGGCCTGCTGCCGCTTGCCTTCCTGATCGCAAGCGTCTTATGGGGCTATGCTTTTGCTCTGCTATTCCGCCGCCACCGCTCTACTGGAGCGCTGCTAGCAGCTGTGTCGCTGCCACTTTTGACGCTGTTCCTTGGCAAGTATTTACGCTTCACCCTTGACACCATCGGAGTCGGTGACACAGTCCGTACCGCTTTTGCGCCCGTTCTCGCCATCGCTCTACCCGCTGGTATCAGCTTCTACACCTTCAAGATTATCAGCTACGAATTGGACGTCTATGACGGCAAGGTCAAGGCGACTTCATCTCTGACTCTGCTGGCCAGCTTTTTCTGCCTGTTTCCACATCTGATCGCCGGACCTATCCTACGGTTCGCCGACCTACAACAGCAATTTACCCGCCTCGCCACCGAAAGAAAAATTGACGCTGACTGGAATGGTGCGATCAAATTCTTTGCCATTGGTCTTTTCTATAAGACCTTCTTCGCTGACATGTTACGTGGTCTGCACGAGAGCTATCCGCTATTCGCTGCCGCAAACAATTACTGGGACACATGGTACTACGTGCTGTCCTACGCCTTCGTCATCTATTTCGACTTCTGGGGCTATTCACTAATGGCCATTGGCTTGGCCAAGATGGTGGGGATCGACTTTCCCCGTAATTTCCGTGAACCCTACATGTCGGCCTCGCCCAAAGAATTTTGGCGCCGCTGGCATATTACGTTGTCGTTTTGGCTGAGAGATTACGTCTATCTCAAATTGGGTGGCAACGACCGTTATGTGCGCAATATCCTGATCGTTTTCTTGGTCACTGGATTATGGCATGGGGCTGGCTGGAATTTCGTGCTGTGGGGTGGCTATCATGCTGTCTTTGTGCTGCTGTATCATTTCAGTCGCCGCTGGTGGGATGCTTGGCCGCTTCTGGTGCAACGCTGCATAACGTTCATGGTTGTCGCTTTGGGGTGGCCGCTGTTCTTCCTCAAGCCGGACGGCTATGTGGATCTCCTTGCCAGACTTGCCCCCACGAGCACTCATTGGGCTAGTTCGTTCGGCCTGCATCATTGGCTGATCATGGGCATCGTCGCGGCCTGGACCTTCTTTGTCCGTGAAGACAAATTAATCTTCAATACTGATCGTCCCAGCTTCCTCGATAACCCGGTGCTGTTGGGGATCGGGACTTTCATGTCAGTGCTTTTCTTAAACTATGCGCGCACCTTCATCTATTTTCAGTTTTAGGGGGCCGTCATGACCTCTCCCTTCAGACACCGCAACCCCATCATCGCCATCGCCGTGTTTTTGAGCTTGGTGACGCTAGCCGTCGCAGGCCACCTCAGGCTGCCCGAATACCGCTCGAAACCGATCGACTTCACCCAACTCAAGAGTGGTGAGTACCTGTTGCAGTTGGGCCTGACCCGACGTCAGGCCGGCTCCGTCAAGATCGGCTTCAATGAACAGGCCCCGCCTCCTCGCGTGGGCGTGTTTGGTAATCATCAATTCGGTTATTTCGACCGTACTGCCTTTGGTCCGGCAGGTACGAATGAGGGGTATTTCTTCAACAATTGGTATGCCAATTTGGCGCTACCCGAGATTCGCGACTATCTGGCGTGGCTAAACGAGATCGGTAAGTTACCGACCGACACTATCATCGTTCAAGTTACCACCCCCAACAACGACAATGGTGGTCACATTATCAATTACAACGGCGAACTACCACGCGATCTGCATGGTAAGTACACAGAAGATAGACCGCAACAATCTTGGTACGAGCGCGCTTACCTCCGTTTCAATGACTTGCGGGCCGAGGTCAAGATCATATTGAATTATCAGTCTGTGCTGTCTTCAATGTTCCCTGGGGGCATGGGCTTCTTGCGTTCGTCAGACGAACTGTGCATTGACTTGACCAGAAACCCACCTCACCACGGCCTCGCCGGCAGAATCGTTAACCTGCTACCGTCAACGCTGGCCTCGTATGCCGGTGAACTCGGTCGCCAGGTGGTGCTTTGGCGCGACTGCTCGGGCAGCGCCAAATTACAGGGCTTTAAAGGTGACGGCTCGGTGCGTGTAGGTTATTTCGGCACCAACTTATTACTCAACCAGCATCGCAAGGAAATTTGGCTCAAGCCAGGTGATGAAGATACGATTATCCGCTACATGCTCGACATCGACCGCCTGGGTCGCAAGGCAGGGCGCCAGGTGGTTTTCGTGGTGCCACCCGTCTATGAAAGTGAGAACTTCGTCACCGAGGCTGATCGCATCTTTACCAGGGCGCTGAAGCAATTGGACAGTCGCGTTATCGTACTTGATCACCGTTATCAGCACCAAGTTGATAACTTCATCACCTTCGACCATCCGGGCCCCATCTATTTTCAGAAGCTCGCCGCCGAGCTGGCCGCCAAGAATTTGCTGCCGTGACCGCCCGTCCGCCTCTCAGGGTAGCACTGACGATGCGCGTCACCCAGGCCGCCAGCTATGCGGAACCCCGCGACAGCCTGGCTCAGGATTGGATATTGCGCCTGCAAGAATGGGGTATGACGCCAATCCTGGTGCCCAATCGGTTGACCGACCCGGTGGGTTATGTGGCGGCGTTAACCCCCGACCTAGTGATCCTGACTGGCGGTGACGATATTGGGCTGACCCCAGACCGCGATGCCACCGAGCACGCCTTGCTGGCTGCCTCCATTGCCGCCCGCCGTCCGCTGTTGGGTATCTGCCGCGGCCTGCAACTGCTCAACCTGCATCTCGGTGGGGGATTGGAACCAGTGATCGGCCACATCGCCCACCCACATTCACTTACCGTCACCCCGTCCGGCGCGGCGATACTGGGATCGGTCGGAAATGTCAACTCCTATCACGGCTTTGGGATTCCGGCAGCCGCTCTGGCTCCGGGACTGGACAGTCTGGCCCATGACAGCGCTGGCAATATAGAGGCCGCCCGCATGCCGGGCTTGCCGGTCGCGGGGATCATGTGGCATCCAGAGCGCGGTATAGGCCGCCCCCAAGATCAAGCCCTATTTGAATACCTTGTCCACGGAGAGCGACTGTGACCAACGCCATCATCCTTGCCGCTGGTAGCGGTTCGCGGTTGCGCCCCTACACTGACGACAAACCCAAATGCATGGTCCCGTTATCGGGGATCCCGCTGATAGAACGTCAGTTGGCCGCGTTAAAGACCGCAGGAATCACTGATGTCACCGTCATTGTCGGCTACCGCAGTGAAGCGTTTCAATACCTTGGCCTGCCACTGGTGGTTAATCCCCATTGGGAGACCACCAACATGGTCGAAACCCTGTTCTGCGCCGAATCGGTTCTGACCGACGACACCATCGTCGCTTATGCCGATATCGTCTACGAACCGCGCGTTATTACTGCTCTGATGGCTGCGCCACACGAAGTATCCGTAGTTGTTGATACCGGCTGGCGCAGCTATTGGCAGCATCGCTTTACCAACCCACTCGACGACGCCGAATCTTTACGTCTGGACGAAAAAGGACGCATTATCGACATCGGCAATAAAGTGAATTGCATTGATGATATCGAAGCCCAGTATATCGGCTTGATGCGCTATCGAGGTGCAGGCATCCCTATCCTGAAGGATACCAGGGCCGCGATCGGTCATGTTTTCCGTCCATGGATGGCGAAACGACCTCTGGAAAAGGCTTATATGACTGATCTTTTAATGGAAATGGTGCTAATGGGCCACCCGCCCCATGCAGTGCCCATTGATCATGGTTGGATCGAGATCGACACAGTGACTGATTATGAAAGCGCCCAGAAGATGATCGCCGACGGCAGCATCACCCGCTTCTACCAGCCGTTCCCCGCCTGATGGCCCTAGATCGTCCGAACGTCGTATTCCTCTCGGTCGATGCCTTGCGCGCCGACCGCTGTAGCCTATACGGCTATGATCGCCCAACCACGCCCAACCTAGAGCGATTGGCCAAGCGTGCTATCGTTTGTGACAATGCCTATTCGTTGGCCGCCTTTACCCAAGGCTCGTTTCCATCCATGTTGACATCAACCCGCCCACTGTCCCACGGCGGCTATGACAACGGTGCGATGGGGCGACCAGAATCAGTATTTTCCCTTTTCCACCGCGCCGGTTGGTCCATGAACGTGCTGTCCTCGTTCAAATGGGTCAGCCGCTACTTCGGCTATGGCCAGGACTTTGACCGAGAAGAGCATCTGTACTCCCCCAAAGGACTGATGGGAACAGCAGTAAACCGCACCAAGAGTTCCATCATAAACTGGAGGAATGGTCGCCTATCCAATGATGAGATGCTATCTCTAATAACCCAGGTTTTTGAGAAACTTTTTCATGATCTCAATGATTATTGTGAAAATAAACTTAGAACAATTGATTTTGATCAAGTAGATTTTTCAAATACTCATTTGATACTTGATGGCTTTGACTATCCCGCCATACAACGTAACGTGGCCGGTCATCGGGAACGTTTCCGTGCGGATCCAATGGCCTATGTGGACCGCTACTTCACTAAAATTCCTGAAGCCCATGAATGGATGGCCGCCGATTGGCGGCTGTGCCGCAAACCCGCTCGGTTGGTGGGCGAGGCGCTGCATCGAGTGACCAATAAAATGCTGGCCGCTGTAAGTCCCTCGCGTGCAGTGTTACGCCAGAACCGCATCAAACAATTCGTCGATGGTCACGCCTTGGCAAACCGGGTGATCCGAGTAATCCGCGAACAACAGAACAGCAAGCCGTTCTTCGTCTGGACTCATTTTCTCGATACCCATGTGCCCTATTTGCCAGGCCAGGGGCAAAGCTGGTACCGGCACGCTCACCACTACCTGGAGGCACTGGGCTATGGGCGTAGCATAGACCTTGCCATCGCCCCCCACAAACGACCACTCCACCCCGATCACCGCCCGGCGTGGAGCGCTCTTTATGACGCAGCCCTGCGTTACGTGGATGAGCAAATCGGTCGTATTCTCGATGCCATCGACGCTTCGGATCATGCCGACAACACTCTGGTCGTCGTCTGCGGCGACCATGGCGAGGAACTGGGTGAACACGGCAATTACAGTCATTACTTTCGCCTGCATCGCCATAATACATGGGTGCCCATGGTGTTCAGCCATCCAGGCCTGGAGCCGCAACGTGTCCCAACTATGACTAGCCTGCTAGACTTGGCGCCGACCTTGGCCGACTTGGCGGGGATTGACCCGGCTGAAGGATGGGAAGGACGCCCCGTCACTAGTCCCGAGGCGGCGGCACGCCGTCACTTGGTACTCGAGACCTTTTATGGCGGCAATTGTCTGTTCGCACTGCGCCCCTTGTATATGGCGGTCCGCACTCCCAACCACGGCTTCCTGTGGAAGGAACACATGGATCCTGAAGACAAGTTTGGACCCGAGGGGAACGAATTGTACGATGTGACCACCGATCCGTTGGAGCAGAATAACCTTTTCCGACCCGACCATCCGTTGGTGCGGGAGTTTTTGCCGCTTATCGCCCAACGGCTATCCCAGATCCCCGAGATAGCCCCCGAGCGCTGGCAAGCGCTGTTGACCCCCTTGGAGGAAAGCGCACCATGATCACTTGGCTGATCGGCATGTCCGGTGCGGGTAAGACCACCATCGCCGAACGATTGTACGGACGGTTAAAGCCGGATTGCCGACATCTCCTACTATTAGATGGGGATACCTTCCGTGACGTGCTTCGTAACGACGTGGATCACACCATCGAGGGTCGGCGCAAAAATGCCGAGCGGATTTCCAATCTCTGCCGAGCGATGGATGGCCAAGGTATCCACGTCATTTGTGCCGTACTATCCATATTTCCCGAGTGGCTGGCCTGGAATCGCGCCAATTTTTCCTCGTATTATGAGGTGTTTCTCGATATTCCCTTGCCGACATTAGAAGCACGAGACACCAAAGGCCTTTATGCCGGTGGGCGAAGCGGTCAGATCCCCAATGTGGTTGGCCTCCACATCCCCTTCCCTCGCCCATGTAACTCCGATCTGGTTCTCGGCGAAGCGGAACAGGCGTTGGGGATCGATGCCTGTGTCGATGCCATTCTCGCTCAAATGCCCAAACTGGATTGACCATGACCGAGGGGATGCTTGCGATCCTTGCCGGTTTGGCCAGTGCTGAAGCGGCAGCTGCGACCCTTGTGGCTTGGCTGCGCCCTGGGTGCAAATGGCTGATCACTACGCGAGACCTTGATCCACCCATTGACCGCGCCGGTCTCGATCGTTTTCTTGAACACGGTTGGGACGCCGATCTGGGGTGGGTCCGCAAGCCGGGCACCACCCATCGCGAAACCGGTCAGGGCGGGATCATCACTAGCTATACCATCGGCGCAGATGGTGCCCGCCACAACCTAAACTTCGACAACCAGCCAGTTAAAGTGACTGTATGGGGTGATTCCTATGCTTTTGCCCGTCAAGTCAACGACGACGAGACCTGGAGTCACGGTCTGTCGCAGGCTTTGGCCGGCAACGTGCAGAATTTCGGCGTTGGCAATTATGGACTTGATCAAGCACTTTTACGCTTAGACCGCGATTGGCGCCAAACTCCGCTCGCAATCATGGCCGTAGTACCTGAAACGATCTCTCGATGCCTGTCGGTGTGGAAGCATTTCAGTGAATATGGAAATATTTTCGCCTTCAAACCGCGCTTCCACTTATCGAATCACAGGCTACACTTGATGCCTAACCCGATTCGCACCCCAGAAGACTTCCTGCGCATCGGCGAATTGTTGCCGTCGTTGAAACGTGACGACGTCTTCTGGAAACGCAAGTTCAAACCAGACTTGCTGGGCTTTCCCTGGAGCCTCCGCCTCCTGGCCCGCCCACAGCGCCATCTACCGCTGATCGCTGCCGCTCTTGCCGACCGGATAGTCGGCGGCGAACATGCCTTCACCCAGATTATGCAACGCAACATCACCCTCACCGCCTCTCTTTACCGCGAGGCCGAACCGGTAGATCTGCTTGAAGCCCTTTGTCTACGTTTCCGTGACCAAGCGTACGAACGAGGGGCACGGGCCATCGTGGTGATGTTACCACAGCTCCTAGACCTCGCCAGAATCCGTGCCGGCGATCACTATTACGCGCCTTTTCTCCGCCGCCTTGCCAACCACATGCCAGTGGCTGACATGGCCCCTGCGCTGCTCGCGACAGGTGACGAACGGCCTCTCTACATTCATGACTCCTATGGAGGTCACCTCTCTGCCTTGGGAAACAAGATCATCGCCGACACCCTGGCCCCCCTCTGTCGTGTATTGGCCACCGATTCGCCGCTGGGAATTTGAGACGGCCATGCCTGTTTTGCTCCACCGCAGTACCGATCTCCCCACTCCACATAGCTATGTCTGGTGGATGGTGGTGACCGCCCCCGAACCCGATCTCGATCCTGAACGCCGATTCCCCGGCCAAGCCTTGGCCTTAGAAGAGGCATTCGATCACATCCGCGATGATTGGTGGGCACTTGGGCGTCTCTTAGCCGAAACCCCGGGTGGTCGGATTGCTCACGCCCCCACCTGCGCCCCCTACAACAGCGATCTGGGCTTGATGATGGCCTGGGGCCGGCTCGTCGGACAAATTGCAACTAGGCCCGAAAATGTTCTGATCCTGTGCGATGATCCATGGGTTTTCCGCCATCTGGCGGACTTAGACGGCGTCAGCGCCGGTCGCCCCCCGAAATTGTGGCGTCGCGAATTCATCGGCGGATTACGAGGCATGATCTCGCGAGGACGTGTTGCCGTCCGTGCTGCCCTTGCCGCCCTGCGGACTCGTTCGACTCGCGCCAACCATGCCATAGGTGACGCTGTATTAGTGGTCTATGGCCACCCCGCAAGCAGTACCGACGGCAAGGATGCCTATTTCGGCACCTTGATGCGCGACATTCCCGCCCTCAAACGGGTTTTGCATACCGATTGCCACTCGGTGCGGGCGATGGAACTCTCGGCTGACAATCGTACAGCCAGCCTCCACGCGTGGGGCCACCCACTTTTTGCTCTAACAACGATATTTTCTCGCTGGCGCCCAAAAGCAGGGTATCCCTACCCCTGGCTTGTGCGGCGGGCTGCTCATCTGGAGGGGGCAGGAGGCAGTGGCACCGCTAATGCCTGGCAGGCCCATTGTCATCGCCGCTGGCTAACCGCCATTCGCCCCCGATCGGTATGCTGGCCGTGGGAAAACCATCCGTGGGAGCGTTCTCTGGTGCTTCAGGCACGACTCCTGCAAGTGGCAACCGTGGGCTACCAACACGTGGTAGTTGGTCGCCATATGTATAATCAAAGTTCCGCCCCCAATCCCGGCGGTATCACCGAGCTACCCGATGTTTTGTTGTGTAATGGACCGGGTTATCTTTCGCAATTGCGGGATTGGGGCGTGCCGTCCGAACGTCTGCGCATCGCAGGTTCACTGCGCATTTCTCCCGTCCAGCGCCTCTCCCATGATCCGACGGCACCGTTCTTTGTCGCCCTTTCACATGATCCAGCCATATCCTCTCAAATGGTAGACGCCCTGACCAAACTCCCCAAGGGAATTCGCTTCTTGGTCAAGGCTCATCCCATGTTCCCGTTCCAACTGGCCGAAAGTGGGACACTCCGCCGAACCGAGTTGCCGCTGCCCGAACAGCAGAAATTAGCCGGCGTTATTTTCTCAACCGGCACCGTGGGGCTAGAATCTTTGCTCGGCGGATTGCCCACCTTCCGCTTCCTCCCGCGTGGGCTGGTCGCGCTGCATACCCTTCCGCCGGGGGTAGAAGCCATAGACGTGGACGCAGATACCCTCGCTGGCATCTTGGACGACCCCACACTTCCGCCCCCCATATCATGGGACGAGGTGCTGTCGCCGCCGGATCTGGATACATGGTTAGAGGCCTTGTTGATCTAGGCTCAGAACCATCAACAAGCCGACGAACCGCAAGATCTTCGAGACCTATGTGGAGACGCAACTGGCTCCAACGCTGCAGCCGGGCGACGTCGTCATCCTCGACAATCTGTCCAGCCACAAAAGCGAAAAGGCCAAGGCCATCCTCAAGGAACGCGGCGCATGGTTCCTGTCCCTCCCGCCCCGATCTCAATCCAATCGAAATGGCCTTCGCCAAGCTCAAAGCTCACCTTCGCCGCATCGGGGCACGCACGATCAGCCAACTATGGGGGGCCGTCGGCAGTATCTGCGACCTCTATTCGCCCGACGAATGCTGGAACTACCTCAAGCATGCCGGATATGTCGCAGATTAACAGGGTGCGGAAAAAGGCGTGTTCGCGCCCCCTTTCCCCGTCGGTCCGAAGCGTTCAGCGGCGTCGACGAGG
>NZ_JAGTUF010000031.1 GCF_018224925.1 Magnetospirillum sulfuroxidans
GTTCGCCCAGAAACGACGCCGGCCCGGTCACCGACAAAAACGCACCGATCTTGACGGGTTCCGCCGCGTGGGCGGCCGCCGAAAACCCGAACGCGGCAACAGCCGCCACACCCCATTTCATGAGGTTGCGCATGGTTAGTCTCCTCCCGTTTTTATGCGGCTTATTTTTGCCGTCGGCCGATTTAAAAGGCTAAAGCGGTGAAGGGCAATGGCTTCACGATGCTTTCTGGAACGGCTCTACCCCTGGCCCCGCCCCCACAAAAGCGCATAGTTCAGTAAAAGCAGTGCCCTGGACGGCATTTTTAGAATCAGGAAAATCTTCGCCTTGCCAACACATCCTGTCCTCGTATGGTAGCAAAACTGAAACTCAGCCTTTAGTCTGAGACTCGGTCATACGACGTTGGAGGGGGAAGCCGTGGTCAAGGTTACGCAAAGCCTGAAGGGGAAGATTATCGCCAGCACTTTGGCGATCCTGATTTTCAGCGCCGCCGCCATCATCATCTCCACCTTATGGCTGAGTCGCAAAACCGCCTATGACGGCGCCATCGCCCTGACCCGCGAAACCGCCAGCCATCACGGCGCCACCGTCGCCGCCAACATCGCCGCCGCGCTGGAAAGCGCCCGCGGCACCGCCGCCATCGTCCGGGCCGAGCAATTGGCGCATTCCTTCAATCGCCGCACCATCAACAGCTATCTGGCCCAGGTTGTCGACCATAACGCGCTGTATTCCGCCGCCTGGGTCGATATGGCCGACAATGCCTTCGACGGCAAGGATAGCGACTTCACCGGCACTCAGGGTGAGCGACTGGGCCTGCCATCCACCGGCCGCCTGAGTTTGTTGTGGGTCCGTGGCGACAAGGCGATCGAGGCCAATCTGGACGAAGGTGAAAGCTTCGAGGCGGTTTCCCAAAACGATTATTACCGTGTCGCCGCCACCGCCAAAAAAGAAGCGGTGGTCGAACCCTATCTCGACAAATACACCAACAAGACCATGACCACCGCCGCCTTCCCCATCCTGAAAGACGGCCAAGTCATCGGCGTCACCGGCATCGACCTGACGTTGGACCGGCTGTCGGAACTGGTCCGCGACATCAAGCCCTATGGCGACGGCTTTGCCGCCATCTTGTCGCCGCAGGGCAATTATATCGCCCACCCAGATCAGGCCAAATCCTCGCAATCGGCCGCGGACCTGCCCGATGCCGCCAAGACCGCCATCGCCGCCAGCCTGCCCTTCGACGGCATGGTGACGATGAACGGGGCGCCACATTACATCCACATCGTCCCCATTCGCTTTGCCGGCGCCGATCAAAGCTGGTCATTCCTGATCGCGGTTCCCGAAGCCAGTATCTTGGCCGATGTCAACCACCTGACCCGCTGGACGGTGGCCATCGGCTTGGTCTGTCTGATCATCGGCGGCGTTCTGGCGTGGCGCCTGGGCCACGGCATCTCGCAGCCGGCGCGCGGACTGACCGCCGCCATGGCCTCGCTGGCTCGGGGGTTGTGGCACACCAACGTACCCCATACCGATCACGTCGATGAAATCGGCCACATGGCCCGCGCCGTGGTGGTCTTCCGCGAGAATGGCCAAGCCAACGCCCAATTGCAGGCCGACCAGGAACGCACCACCAGCGAGCGTTTGCGCCGCCAAGAAGTGGTGGAATCCCTGGTCGCCGACCTCAATCAACAGGTCGTCAACGTGCTTGAGCGGCTGAATCAGGCGACGGTGACGTTGCGTTCGACCGCGCAAAGCATGATCGGCATCGCCCGCCAGACCTCGGAACAGGTCGCCACCGCCGCCACCGCCACCGACACCTCGTCCCGCAACGTCCAAGAGGCCGCGCAAGCGGGCGAGGAATTGTCGTCGTCCATCTCCGCCATCCGCGAACGCACCGGCCAAACCAGCCAGATCACCGAGCAAGCCGTGCAAGTGGTCAGAAGCACCGACACGCAGGTGCAGGGATTGGTCAGCGCCGTCGACCAAATCGGCGACATCGTCAAGATGATCAACGCCATCGCCGGCCAGACCAATTTGTTGGCGCTGAACGCCACCATCGAAGCGGCCCGTGCCGGCGAGGCCGGCAAGGGCTTTGCCGTCGTCGCCAACGAAGTGAAGAATCTGGCGACCCAAACCGCCAAGGCAACCGAAGAGATCACCCGCCAAATTCAAGCCATTCAGCAGGCCACCAAGGATTCGGTCGGATCGCTGCATGAAGTCGGCGACATCGTTCACCGGATCGAGGAAATCAGCCTGGCGGTCAGCGCCGCCATGACCCAGCAAGATGCCGCCACCCATCGTATCGCCGGGAATTTGCACGAAGCGGCATTGGGGACATGCGCCGTCGTCGACAACGTCGATCGGGTGGCCGCCGCCGCCACCCACACCGATCAGGCGGCATCGCAGGTTCTGGGCGCCGTCGATGACCTGTCGCGGCAAGCCGACCAGTTGCGCAGCCAATTCGATGATTTCATGACGCAAATCCGCGCCGCCTAAATAAAAAGCACGCGCCCAGGTGTAAACCCGATGCGCACTTGTTGCGCACACGTTAAGATTCCTTTAATTTCAGCGTTAGGTGGGGTGGGACCGCCATAGTCTGGGGTTGGGAGGGACTTGATGGGCGTTGATTCATCGCTTGTCGACAAGCTGAAGGCGCAGCGTGACCGCTTCATCGCCTTCTCGTTTGCTGGCGCGGATGTGCTGCTGGAAATGGATGCCGACGGCACGATCGGTTTTTGTACCGGCGCCGGCGAAGCGCTCTACGGCTTGTCGGATTCCGACCTGCTTGGCCGATCCTTATCCGAATTTATCTTGCCGCGGGACCGCAAGCGTTTCGACGATTGCCTGCTGCGCCTCAAGAACACCTCGCGGCTGGATCACACTCCTTTTACCCTGATGGGATCGGGCGGCACGGTGACGCGCATGCGTCTGGCCGGCATTCGCCTGCCGCATCTGCCCAACACCTTTCATCTGGTGCTATCGCGGGTGCCGCCCATGGCCTCAATGGAAATAGAGCGGATTTCCGGCGAGGTTGATCACAAGGGCCTGTTCATCGAAATGGTGCGCAGCCGCCTGAACGAGGCCAACCGCATCGGCACCGATTACACCTTGACCTTGTTCGACCTGTCGGGCAGCAATCTGGCGGCGTTGGACCCCAAGGCCGCGCAAAGCTTTTTATCGACCATGCATAACGCCATGGAGGAATGTTCGGTTCGCGGCACCTCGGCCGGCACTCTGGGCGGTGCGTCGTTCGGCTTGGTCCATGACGACAAAATGCCGGCGGCGGAAATCCAAAAGCGGGTTTCGCTGGTCGCTCAGCGCTTTTCCGACAAGACCAAGGGCGCCACCATCAAGATGCGGTCGGCGACGCTGGAGATGGAAGATTCCACCTTGTCGGACGAGGATATCGCCAAGGCACTGGGCTATATCATCAATAATTTCGTCAAGAACAGCAGCCAGTTTTCCATGAAGTCGCTGGCCGAGGGGGCGCAATTGGCGGTCGCCGACACCCTGACCCGGGTGCGCAACTTCCGCAAGATGATCAAGGGCGAAGACAAGCTGATCTTCCTGTTCCAGCCCATCGTCAACGTCCGCACCGGCGCGGTCCTGAAATACGAAGCGTTCTCGCGCATCAACAACAACGGCACCTTGTTCGCCCCACCGCAGATCATCCCCTTTGCCACCGATGTCGGCCTGATCGGCGAGTTTGATCTGTTCACCGTGACCAAGGCATTGAAACTGCTTAAGGAAACCGGGACGATCTCCACCCTCGCCCACATTTCCATCAACATTTCCGGCCATTCGCTCGGCAATCCCGGCTTTTATCACAGCTTGCTGAAGATGCTGGAAGAGAACCGCTCGGTGCTTGGCCGGCTGGTGCTGGAAATCACCGATGCCGCCCAGATCTATAACCTGAACGAAGCCCGACGCCTGCTGACCCGCATCCGCAAGCTGGGCGCGCGCATTTCGCTCGACGATTTCGGCTCGGGCGGGGCCGCGTTCGAGTTGCTGCGCAACCTGCCGGTGGATTTCGCCAAGTTCGACCGTGACTTCGTCATGGACGCCGCCGATCCCAAGGGCAAATCGGTGCTCAAGGCCATGACCGGCCTGTGCCACGACCTCGGCATCGTCACCGTCGGCGAATGCGTCGAAGATGCCGCGACCTTGGCCAATCTGTGCGGCGTCGGCATCGATTATGCCCAAGGCTATTATTTCGGCCAGCCGGCGGCCGATGCCGCCAAACGCATCACCTATTTCACCGAACACATCAAACAGGCCGGCACCAATGAACCCGGCTTGATGGCGGCGGTGTGACGGCGCTATAACCGCGCCATGAAGACGCCCATCGCCGTTGCATCCCTGACGCCCTTCGAAGCCCGCATCGAAGCGGCTTCGTTACGCGAAAACCTGACCCGCTGGGACTTGGCCTATCATCAGGCCGACGCCCCCGAAGTGGACGATGCCGAATATGACGACGCCCGGCGGCGTCTGCTGGCCATCGAGACCCGCTTCCCCGATCTGGCCGCCGGCAGTCCCACGGCAAAGATCGGCGCCCCGGCGGCGGAAGGGTTTGGCAAAATCCGCCACGGCGTCGCCATGCTGTCGTTGGACAACGCCTTCGCCGATGACGACGTGCGCGAGTTCGAGGGCAAAATCCGCCGTTTCCTCGCCCTGCCGCCCGACCTGCCCATCGCCTTTGTCGCCGAACCCAAGATCGACGGCCTGTCCATCAGCCTGCGCTATGAAAACGGCCAGTTCGCCGCCGCCGCCACCCGTGGCGACGGCAGCGAGGGCGAGGACGTCACCGCCAATATCCGCACCCTGATCGCCAAGGGCAAGATCCCCGAACATTTCGATAATGGCCCCGCCGTCATCGAAATCAGGGGCGAAATCTACATGACCAAGGCCGACTTCCTGGAATTGAACCGGCGCCAGGACGCGGCGGGCGACAAAGCCTTCGCCAATCCGCGCAACGCCGCCGCCGGGTCGTTGCGTCAATTAGACCCGACGATTACCGCAACGCGGCCGTTATCGCTGTTCGCCTATGCCCTGGGCGAGATCTCGGACGCGGTGGCGGAAAGCCATTGGGACTTTCTGGACCGTTTGCGCGCCTGGGGCTTTCCCGTCAATGACCTGATCTGCCGCTGCCACGGCGCCGATGAATTGCTGGAACGCTACACCGCCATCGGCGCCGGCCGCGCCAGTCTCGATTATGACATCGACGGCGTCGTCTATAAGGTCGACCGTTTCGACTGGCAGCAGCGTCTGGGCTTCGTCAGCCGTTCCCCCCGCTGGGCCATCGCCCACAAATTCCCGGCGGAACAGGCCACCACCATCCTGGAACGCATCGAAATCCAGGTCGGCCGCACCGGGGCGCTGACCCCGGTCGCCCATCTCCGCCCGGTCAATGTCGGCGGCGTGGTGGTGTCGCGCGCCTCGCTTCATAACGAGGATGAAATCGCCCGTAAGGGGGTGCGTGAAGGCGACACCGTCATCGTCCAGCGCGCCGGCGACGTCATCCCCCAAGTGGTCGGCGTGGTCATGGACAAACCGCGCGGCGCACACGAATTTGTCTTCCCTGAAATCTGCCCAATCTGCGGCAGTCATGCGCTCCGCACCGGGGACGAGGTAATCCGCCGTTGTTCCGGCGGACTGGCCTGCAAGGCCCAGGTCAAGGAAAAGCTGCGCCATTTCGTTTCCCGCAACGCCTTCGATATCGACGGGCTGGGCGACGAGAACATTGATTTCCTGTGCGAGGGCGACTGGATATCCAAGCCCGCCGACATCTTCCGCCTGGAAGCCGCCAATGCCGGCCGGCTGCAACGCTTGCAGAACTTCAAGGGCTGGGGCGAAAAGAAGGTGAGCAAGCTGTTCGCGGCAATCGCCGCCCGCCGCACCATCACCTTGGAACGCTTCATCTTCGCCCTCGGCATTCGTCAGGTGGGCGAAGCCACCGCCAAACGTCTGGCGCGGCATTACGGCACCTTCATTGCCTGGC
Organism: Magnetospirillum sulfuroxidans; assembly: GCF_018224925.1. Lineage (GTDB taxonomy): Bacteria > Pseudomonadota > Alphaproteobacteria > Rhodospirillales > Magnetospirillaceae > Magnetospirillum > Magnetospirillum sulfuroxidans. Next base: position 5,994 of record NZ_JAGTUF010000031.1, read on the forward strand.
GTGCGGCCATGCTGGCGGCGGTGCCGCGTGAAAACGAAGCCTATCACGACCTGATTTCCATCGAGGATATCGGCCCGGCGGTGGCCAATGATATCCTGGCTTTCTTCGCCGAAGACCATAACCTCAGCGCCCTTGACGATTTGGCCGCGCAACTGACCATTGCCGAAGCGCAAAAGATCGAGGCCGGCAATTCGCCAATTGCCGGAAAATCGGTGGTGTTCACCGGCGAATTAGTCGCCATGACCCGGGCCGAAGCCAAGTCCAAGGCCGAGATGCTGGGGGCCAAGGTGGTCGGCAGCGTGTCGAAGAAAACCGATTACGTGGTTGCCGGCCCCAATGCCGGTTCCAAACTGACAGAGGCGGAAAAGCTGGGGCTGACGGTGTTGTCGGAACAGCAATGGCTGGACCTGATCGGTGGATAGCGCACATCTTCACCGCTTGCTAACCAGAAGCGGGCAATGTGATATATTGGACTTTGAAAGCCTGAACCCACCCGCATGACCACGCCCGAGGATCCCCGCGCCAAATTCACCCGGCCGCTGACGCGACCCGGCGCTGGTGCGCCTGCGCGCAACACCTTGCCGGCGCGGATCGAGCCTCAGCCTCAGCCGCACCCCGACCCGCCGCCCGAGGATAATCCCGCCAATGGCGGCGGTCTGGCGCGCTTGCTCGACGCCGTGGCCAAGATGCTTCAGCCCAAGCCGACAGCGAAGGAAACCGCCGAAGTCGCCCCGGTTCCCCGCGCCGAGCCGGCGGTTTTTTCAGTGATCGTCGCCGCCATGAATGGCGACAATCCCGATGGCGCCGCCTCGCAGCAATTATACAAGGCGCTGGACCTGCGCCAGACGCTTAGGGTCAAACCGCTGCCCCGTCCCTTCTTGCTGGAAAACCCGCAAGACCCCATGCAGGTGACCGCCATTGTCACCAACACCCGTCATGCCGTGGCCGAGGAAGATGCCGATCTGCTGGTGTGGGGCAATGTCTCCAAGGACGGCTATAGCCTGCGCTTTGCCGGCGCCAATGTGGCGGATGAAGAAAAGCCGGCGGTGTTCAGCCCGCAATTCCGCCTGGAATTGCCGCTGAACCTGGGTGAGCCACAGATCCACATGCTCTATGCCGCCGTCTTGGCCGCCGCCGATCCCAGCAACGAAATGCAGCGCGCCGCCCTTCGTCGCCTGCTGCCACTGGCCATCGAACCGTTGGAAACCTTGGCGGCCAAGCCGCCAATGGCCTTGTCCATGGGCCAGCAACGCAGCATCTTGCTGACCTACGCCCATGTCAGCACCGCCTGCGCCTTGGCCGTGCCGCCATCACAAGCCGATGCTTGGTTCGACAAGGCCGCCAATGCCTATCTGGGGGCGGAAAAACGCCTGGGCCGGGCCGATCCGGCATGGGAAACCGGGCTGATCCACAAATATCTGGCGGCATCGCTGACGGCGCGGGCCGAGCGGATCAAGGAAAAGGCCCTGCCTTATCTGGAACTGGCGGTCAAGCACTGGCGCATTGCCGCCGAGAATTTGACGCGGGGAACCTTGCCACAGGAATGGGCCGCGACCCAAACCCGGCTGGGGGTTGCCCTGCACCGCCTTGACCTGCTGACCGGCGACAGCGATTTGCTGCGCGAGGCCTTGGGCTGCCTGCAAGCGGCGCTTCAGGTTCATACCCGCGTCGATGCCCCCAACCGCTGGGCCGATATCATGAATTCCATCGCCCAGGTGCTGGAAGTCTATGGCGAGCAGTTGAAGAACCCCGAAGTCTTGCAACGGGCCATCGACGCCTGCCATCTGGTGCTGGAAGTGCGCACCCGCGACCGCATGCCGCTGGCTTGGGCCTCGACCCTGAACACCTTGGGCTCGGCTTTGTTCCTGATGGACCGTCATGGCGGCGGCGTCGCCCATCTGGACGAAGCGGCCAAAGCCTTCGAGGACGCCCACGAAGTCTTCAAGGCCCATGGTTCGAAAGGTCCGGCGCAAGTTGCCGCCCGCAATCTGGCCCATGTCCACAAATTGGCGGAAGAACGCAAGGGCCGCGCCGTCATTGATCCTGACTGGCGCTGACGCACGGACCTATTCCGATGGCGCGCCACCAATCTGACTGAAGCTTGCCTTTGCGTCGGAGCCTTCTGGCGAGGCGGTTTTGGCGTGGTCAAAAGCTTCTATTGCAATGCAGCGATTACTCCTGCTATAACCCGCGCAGCCTTTTAGCGCCTGTGCGCTGGCGCCGGACCTGATTCCAGGCGCCATTTCCGCAAAAAGGCCCCCCTCCCGCTGGTCGCGCACCCTTCGGGCGCCAAAAATCCCGCCGCCGGACAACCGGCGGCGCGCGATCCATTGTGAAAGAGCTTTATGACTTCGTTCAAAGACCTCGGCCTCGCCGAAGAATTGACTTGTGCCCTCGACGCCGAGGGCTACACCACGCCGACCCCGATTCAGGAACAGGCGATTCCTTATCTGCTGGCCGGCCACGACATGCTGGGCATCGCCCAGACCGGCACCGGCAAGACCGCCGCCTTCGCCCTGCCGATCCTGCACCGCATCGCTGGCGACAAGCGCCGCGCCGCGCCGCGCACCGTCCGCAACCTGATCCTGACCCCGACCCGCGAACTGGCCGTCCAGATCAATGACGGCTTCGCCACCTATGGCCGCAACCTGCGCTTTCGTCGCGCTTGCGTGTTTGGCGGCGTCGGCCAGGGACCGCAGGTCCGGGCGCTCAATGGCGGCGTCGATGTTCTGGTCGCCACCCCCGGCCGCCTGATGGACCTGATGGACCAAGGCTTCGTTAACCTGAGCACGGTGGAAACGCTGGTGCTGGACGAAGCCGACCGCATGCTGGACATGGGCTTCATTCAACCGGTGCGCAAGATCGCCTCGCTGCTGCCCACCGGCCGCCAGACCCTGCTGTTCTCGGCCACCATGCCCAAGGCCGTGTCCGATCTGGCCAGCTTCTTGCTGCGCGATCCGGTCCGCGTCGAAGTCACCCCGGTGTCGTCGACCGCCGAACGCATCGAGCAAAAGGTGATGTTCGTCAGCCGCGACAACAAGCGCAACCTGCTGCTGGACCTGCTGCGCAGCGACGGCGTCGGCCGCACCATCGTCTTTACCCGGACCAAGCACGGCGCCAACCGCGTCGCCGAGCAATTGGTCAAGGACGGCGTCACCGCCGACGCCATCCACGGCAACAAGAGCCAGAACGCCCGCCAGCGGGCGCTCGACGCCTTCCGCTCCGGCGAAGTGCGCGCCCTGGTCGCCACCGACATCGCCGCGCGCGGCATCGATATCGACAACGTCACCCACGTGATCAATTTCGAGCTGCCGAACGAGCCGGAAAGCTATGTCCACCGCATCGGCCGCACCGCGCGCGCCGGCGCCGAGGGCATTGCCCTGTCGTTCTGCGACGCCGAGGAAGTGGCCTATCTGCGCCAGATCGAAAAGATCATCCAGCAGCCGGTGCCGGTGGATATCGAGCATGAATACCATGCCGAGCCCATCGCCCGTCTGTTCGCCAGCGGCAAGGGCACCGCGCCCAAGCGTGGCAGCGGTGGCGGTCGGACCCCCTTCGTCGGCGGCAACCGTCCCAAGGCGGTGACCGGTTCGGGCCGTCCTGGCGCTCCCGGCGGCGGTTCCCGCGCTGGCGGCCCGGGTGGCGCCGGTCCGCGTTCGAATGGCGGTCCGGGTGGCAATGGCGGCCAACGCCGCCAGGGTGCCGGCCCCGGTGGCCACGGCCACGGCAAGCGCGGCTAATTAAAGACCGACGAAAAGGGGCGCGACTCGCAAGGGTCGCGCCCTAATTCTTTTTGCTGGGTTTGGGCGGGGCCGGCACGTATTCATCGGCCCAATGCATGGCGCAAGCACCGCTATGCGGGTCGCGCCATTCCTTGAGCAGCGGCGTCATGGTTTCGTGGGTCAGCCGGCCGCGCGCGTCGCGGGTGACCTTCAACAGCAGATAAGCCATGATCGGCTGGTGATTGTGGTTGAAGTGGAACGTTCCGCGCACCGACGGGAATTCCGCCCGCCGCAGCGCCGCCCGCATGGCCTCGACATCATGGGTCCTGCCGTTATTGGCCTTGATCGCCGCATCAAGCAAAAGCGCCGCATCATAACCGCGCGCCGCCCGTTCCGAGGCGGGCCGACCGAATTCGCCTTCGAAATCGCTGACCAACCGCTTGTTGCCCCCCACCTCCTGGTCGGGACTCCAATTGGCGACGGCGCGCACGTCAAGGGCTGCGTCGCCCATGGCCTGAAGCAACGGCCGGGCAATGGCGTCGGCGCTGACATAAAGCGGCGCCATGTCCTTGCCGCCGGCCGCGTCATAGGTGCGGATAAAGGCTCCCCCCATGCCGCCGCCCAACAAGGAATAGACCGCATCGGGCTTGATCTCGCCGATTCGACGAATCTCTCGCTCGAAAGTGGCGGCCCCGCGCTTGGGCCGCAAGACAGTCACCTCGAAGGGAAAGCTGCTTTTCAACGCCGCCACCGCCAGATCGGCCAATCCGGTTTCCGGGGCGATGACCACCAGCCGGCGTGCGCCATCGGCGACCAGATGATATCCCAGCACCTGATGCGGGCCATCATTGGGCGGGGCCAGGGTGAACATATTGGCGTTGCAATCGGGACCCGCCACCCGCGGCGGCGGCATTTCCAAATTCAGCACGAACAAACGCGATTCAGCCAACGGCTTGAGCATGGCGGCCAGGGATGACGGTGACACCGCGGTCACGATCATGTCCAGCCGTTCCGAGGCGATAATCCGGGCCAGTTGCCGGCGGGCGACATCGGGCGAGCCCTTGTCGTCCACCGGCACCACCCGGACTTCCTGATTGCTCAATCGCCCGCCCAATTGCTTGAGCGCCAGGGCAAACCCATCGGCGCTGTCCAAGCCGCCCACCGCACCAGCGCCTGAACGGGTGGCGACAAAGCCGATGACAATGGATGGATCATTGGCGCCCGACAGACCGGCGGCCCGCGCCGGGGCCACGGCCGACAACGCGATCAGCACCAGAACCATCCCGATCCGCATGATCTCAGCCCTTTTTCTTGGCGCGGGCGAAGGCTTCGGCGAAAGCACCGCCGCCCATGCCGCCGGCCGGCGGCTTGGCCTCGGTCCGCGCCTTGCCCGCCGCCGGACGCGAATGCTCTCGCTGATCGCGTTCTTGCGGCCGAGCCGGCGCCGGAGCATCGCCCTTGCGCATGGTGAGCGCGATCCGCTTTCGCTTCAAGTCTACTTCCAAGACCTTGACGCTGACCACGTCGCCGGGCTTGACCACCTCGTGCGGGTCCTTGACGAAGCGGTCGGCCAGGGCCGAAACATGCACCAAGCCGTCCTGATGAACGCCGATATCGACGAAAGCACCGAAATTAGTGACGTTGGTGACCACCCCTTCCAAGATCATGCCGGGCTGCAAATCCTCCATGGTCTCGACCCCGTCCTTGAACGACGCGGTCTTGAATTCAGGCCGGGGATCGCGGCCGGGCTTTTCCAATTCCTTGATGATGTCGCGCACCGTCGGTTCGCCGAAACGTTCGTCGGTGAATTGCGCCGGCTTCAACGACCGCAGAAAGGTGACATCGCCGATCATCGCCTTCAGCTCGCAGGCCGCGGCACGGGCCATGCGCTGAACCACTTCATAGGCTTCCGGGTGAACCGCGCTGGCATCCAACGGATTATTGCCGTTGGCGACGCGCAGAAAGCCCGCCGCCTGTTCGAAAGCCTTTGGTCCCAGCCGATCCACTTGCTTGAGCGCCTCGCGGCTGGCGAAGGGGCCATTGGCGTCGCGAAAGGCGACGATATTGGCGGCGACATTGGCCGACAATCCGGCGACGCGGGCCAAAAGCGGGGCCGAGGCGGTGTTGACCTCGACACCGACCGCGTTCACGCAATCTTCCACCACCGCATCCAACTGGCGGCCCAGACGCGACTGGTTGACGTCGTGCTGATACTGGCCGACGCCGATGGATTTGGGATCGATCTTGACCAGTTCCGCCAAGGGGTCCTGCAAGCGCCGGGCGATGGAAACCGCGCCGCGCAGCGAGACGTCCAGACCGGGGAATTCCTTGGCCGCCAATTCCGAGGCGGAATAGACCGAGGCGCCGGCTTCCGACACCACCAGCTTTTCCATCTTCAGTTCGGGATTGCGCTTCATCAGCTCGACCACCAGACGTTCGGTCTCCCGCGACGCCGTGCCGTTGCCGATGGCCACCAGTTCCACCTTGTGCTTGCGGCATAGACCGGCCAGGGTCATCAACGACCCCATGATGTCCTGCTTGGGCGGGAACGGATAAACGACGGAAGTGTCGACCACCTTGCCGGTCTGATCGACCACGGCGACCTTGACGCCGGTGCGGATGCCCGGATCAAGCCCCAAGGTCGGGCGCAGCCCGGCCGGCGCCTGCAACAGCAACGCGCGCAAATTGCGGGCGAAAACGCTGATCGCTTCCTCTTCCGCCGCTTCACGCAGACGGCCGGTCAGCTCCAACTCCAAATGCAGATGAATTTTCACGCGCCAGGCCCACCGCACGGTTTCCGCCAGCCAGGCATCGGCGGCACGGCCGCGATCCGCGATGTTAAAGGCCCGCGCGATCTTGAGTTCGCACTCGCCGGGGCCTTTGAAAACCTGGCCTTCTGGAACCGCGGCTTCGTCGCCCGGCAATAGTTTCAGATTCAAAACGTTTTCATTGCGACCACGGAACAAGGCCAAGGCCCGGTGCGACGGAATGGCCTTGATCGCTTCGCGGTAATCGAAATAGTCGCTGAACTTGGCGCCCTTTTCCGCCATGCCCTCGGCCAGGGTGGAAAACAGCACGGCGCTGTCCCACAAATGATCGCGCAAGCCGCCCAGCAAGGTGGCGTTCTCGGCCATGCGCTCCATCAGAATCTGACGCGCCCCGTCCAGGGCGGCCTTGATATCGGCCACCGCCTCGGTGACGTATTGGGCCGCTTCGGTTTCCGGCGCCAGATTGGGGTCGCCCAGCAGCGCATCGGCCAACGGCTCCAATCCGTTCTCGCGCGCGATCTGGGCCTTGGTCCGGCGCTTTTGCTTATAAGGCAGATACAAATCTTCCAGCCGCGCCTTGCTGTCGGCACTGGCGATCTGACCAGCCAGTTCGGGGGTCATCTTGCCTTGTTCGTCGATGGATTTGACGATGGCCGTCCGCCGTTCCTCGAGCTCGCGCAAATAAACCAGCCGCTCGTCCAGGGTTCGCAACTGGGTATCGTCCAGGCCGCCGGTGGCTTCCTTGCGATAGCGGGCGACGAAGGGAACCGTGGCGCCTTCGTCCAAAAGCGCGATGGTGGCGGTCACCTGGGCTTCACGCACCCCCAATTCCTGGGCGATACGGGCGGCAATGGGGGGAAGAGCGGTCATGAAGGGTCCATCTGCGGTGAAACTTGAACCGAATTGTTTAGCCTGCCCGGCCGGCTGGGGGAAGCGTAAACGCCGTGCCCCAATTTAGCCGCATGCCCGTGCTGTCATCGTGGTCTCTGGACAGCCGATTCGGGACGGAATACTGTCCGGTAGTGATATTCCCCCTGGTGGATTACAGCTTCCATGCGTCTTTCGGGCATCCTCGTCCTTATCGTCATCGTCCTCGCCAATCTCGGGTTCTGGGCAGCCTTGAACCAACCCAAGAGCGGCCTGCCATGGGCCGGCACCATTCAATCGGTGTCGTTCTCGCCGTCGCGCGCCGACGATGATCCCACCGTGGCCCGCTTGATGCCGCAATTGGAAGACACCTTGCTGGCCACCCGCGACGAAATGGACGAAGACCTCGCCATGTTGTCGGGCAAGGTCAACCAGGTCCGCACCTATTCCACCTTAGAGGGGCTGGACCAAGTTCCCGAACTGGCCGGCAAGCATGGGATCAAAGCCCTGCCTGGCGCCTGGCTGGACGAGCGGCTGGGGCGCAACGAGCGGGAAATCAACAATATCGTCCGCATCGCCCGCGACAATCCCAACGTCGAGCGCATCATCGTCGGCAACGAAAATCTGACGCTGCACCGTCTGACGCCGGAACAGATGATCCGCTATATCCGCCGGGTCCGGGCCGAGATCCCCGCCCGCGTCAAGATCAGCACGGCGGAAGCGTGGTCGATCTGGCTGGAACACCCGGAACTGGCCCAGGAAGTCGATTTCATCACCATCCACACCTTGCCGTTCTGGGAACGCGTCGATATCGACGAAGCGTTGGCCTTCACCCAGCGCATGGTGCACGAAGTCAAGGCCGCCTATCCCGACAAGCCCTTGTTCATCGGTGAAGTGGGCTGGCCGTCGGCCGGGCGCTCCTATGGCCGGGCGGAACCATCCCTGGTCAACCAAGCGCTGTTCCTGCGCCGCTTCCTCAATTGGGCAAACGAGGAAGGGCTGGATTACAACGTCGTCGAAGCCTTCGATCAGCCCTGGAAAGTCAATCTGGACGGGACCGCCTCGGAAAAGCATTGGGGCATCTTCACCGTTGAACGCACGCCGAAATTCGACTGGATCGGCCCGGTGATCGAATTCCAGGAATGGCCGTTCCAAGCCGCCGCCGCGACCCTGATCGCCTTTTTGCCGGTGGTGTGGTTCCTGATGCGCTGGAAGGATTTGCGCCTTGCCGGCAAGGTGTTCTTCGGCATGCTGGTGCAATTTGCCGCCACCTTGGTGATCTGGACCATGTCGACCCCGGTGGTCCGCGATCTGGCCCCCGCCACCGAGTTGATGATCTTCGTCTTGCTGCCAGCGCAATTGCTGTTGCTGGTGGTGGTCCTGATCAACGGCATCGAAGTCACCGAACTGACCTGGGCCGGACGGTTGAAACGCGGGTTCAAGCCGCATGCCCCCGATGTCATCAAGCGCTTCCCCAAGGTGTCGCTGCATCTGCCGTGCTATAACGAACCGCCCGAAATGGTCAAACTGACCATCGACAGCCTGATGGCGCTGGATTACCCCAACTTCGAAATCATCGTCTTGGACAACAACACCAAGAAGGAAGAAGTGTGGAAACCGATCGAGGCCTATTGCGCCTCGTTGGGGGACCGGGTGAAATTCTATCACCTCGCGCCGTGGCCCGGCGCCAAGGCCGGGGCGCTGAATTTCGGCCTGTCGGTCACCGACCCGGAAGCCGAGATCATCGGCGTCGTCGATTCCGATTATCAGGTGCGCAAGGATTGGCTGTCGTCGCTGGTGCCTTATTTCGAGGATCCCAAGGTCGGCCACGTTCAGGCCCCCCAGGACCACCGTGACTGGGAACGCGACCTGTTCAAGGAAATGATCAACTGGGAATATGCCGGCTTCTTCGATATCGGCATGGTGTTCCGCAACGAAGCCAACGCCATCATCCAGCATGGCACCATGACCCTGGTCCGCAAAAAAGCGATGGAAGATGCCGGCGAATGGGCCGAGTGGTGCATCGTCGAGGACGCCGAATTGGGCCTGCGCATGATGAAGCTGGGCTATGAATCGGTCTACATTCAAGAACGCATGGGCCACGGCCTGGTGCCCGACAGCTTCATGGCCTACAAGAAGCAGCGCTTCCGCTGGGCCTATGGCGCCGTGCAGATCCTCAAGGCCCACTGGAAAACCCTGGTTCCATTCCGGGAAACCGGCCTGACCGCCGGACAGAAATATCACTTCATTTCCGGTTGGTTGCCGTGGTTCGCCGACGGCTTCTATCTGATGTTCTGTCTGACCAGCCTGTTCTGGACGGCGGGCATGGTGTTCGCCCCGCGTTATTTCGACACTCCCTTGGCCTTCTTCATCCTGCCCACGGTGGGCGTGTTCATCGCCAAGATCATCCACCACATCTTCCTTTACACCACCCGGGTCAAATGCGGCTGGAAACAGCGCCTGCTGTCGGCGGTGGCCGGCATGGGGCTGACCTATGCCATTGCCTGGGCCATGTGGCAGGGGATCTTCACCAAGCACACGCCATTCATGCGCACACCCAAAATGGCGGAAAAGGTCGGCATCAAGGATGCGGTGAAGATGACGGCCGAGGAAACCACCCTGATGCTGGCCCACTGGCTGGCGGCGGTGGCGGTGTTGCTTCCCGGCCATAATTACCAGGACCCTGAAATCCGCCTGTGGGCGGTGGTGCTGGTGGTGCAAAGCATGCCGTTCCTGGCCGCCCTGGTCAGTTCGATCATCTCGACCTTTCCCAGCCGGCCCGCCCCGACCAAGGCAGAAGGAACCCCGTCGTCCGTCGCCGTGGCGGAATAAGCTCCCCTCCCCCTGGCGTTAGCCACATACCTATGGTATGGTCTTCTGGTCTTCTGGTCTTCGCCCGATCAAAGAGGGGGGCCGCAATGCATAAAGTTCTCGTCGTCGAGGACAGCCGCTTCTTCACCCAGATCATCCGTCGCGGCATTGAAGGGCGGCTGGGCTACCATATGCTATGCGCGGCCTCGGCGGCTGAAGCGCGGATCATCTTGGCCGAGCACGGCGATTCCATCCTGATCGCCTTGCTCGACCTGCATCTGCCCGACGCCGCCAACGGCGAAATCATCGACGTGGTCGCCCCCTACAAGATTCCCTCGGTGGTTTTCACCGGCTCGTTTAGCGATGAATTGCGCGAATTCGTCCTTTCCAAGCATGCGGTCGATTACATCACGAAGGACGGACCGGGAAATTTCGATCTGGTGCTTGATCTGGTGCAGCGGATCAGCCGGAACCAGCACACCACCATTTTGGTGGTCGATGATTCCCGCGTTTCACGTCATTACATCCACGATCTCCTCACCCTGCACCGCTTCACCGTGCTGCAGGCCAGTTGCGGCGATGAAGCCCTGGCCCTGTGTGAGGCTCACCCGGAAATCAATCTGGCCATCGTCGATTACAACATGCCCGGCATGAACGGTGTCGAATTGTGCCGCAAGATCAGGAGCAAACGCAGCCGCCACGATCTGGTGATCATCGGCGTCTCCGCCTATGGCAACAACGTCGTGTCGGCCCAATTCATGAAAAGCGGCGCCAACGACTACCTGAACAAGCCGTTCGTGCCGGAAGAATTCTTTTGCCGCCTGTATCAGAACCTGGATCAGATCGAACGCATCGGCGCCTTGCAGAAGGCAGACATCCAATTGCGCGACATCGCGGCGAAGGCCCAGGCTGCCAATGACGCCAAAACCAGCGTCATCACCCATCTCAGCCATGAATTGTGCTCGCCGTTGAACGCCGTCATGGGCTTCGCCCAATTGCTGACCTCGCCGCACAGCCCCCTGGCCGAGCGCGAACTCGCCATGGTCGGCAACATCTTGCAGGCGGGCAAGATGATGCACGGCCTGATCACCGACATCCTTGATATCGCCCGCATTGAATCCGGCCACATCACCTTGGAGGAAATGCCGGTATGCCTGCCCACCCTGGCCGCCGAGATCATCGAGATGATGGGGCCGGCGGCCGGCGACCAAGGCGTGCGCCTGCACGCCCACCACCAGACCGAGGCAATGAAAGTGTACGGGGATGCCCGGCGCCTGCGACAGGTGCTGGTCAACTTGCTGACCAATGCCATCAAATTCACCCCGCCGGGCGGTGATGTGCACGTGGCCATCGGCGTCGATCCACATACCCGTCCGACATTAGAAATCCGCGACACCGGCTGCGGCATGGACGCAGCCGGGATTGTCACGGCGCTGCAACCCTTTGGTCAGGTGGGATCTGTCCGTGACCGGGCCAAGGGTCTGGGCCTGGGCCTGCCTTTGGCCAAATCCCTGGTGGAATTACATCAAGGCGACCTGATGGTGAACAGCCAGCCCGGCCAGGGCACCACCATCACCGTCACCTTGCCGGCCGAGCGGCTCTTGCGTCAGGGCCAAGGCCCGGCCTAAGCTGGCCCGATGATCACCCCGTTTTCCATCCTCTGGCTTCAGGCCGGCTCGTGCGGTGGCTGCACCATGTCGGCGCTGGCCGCCGACGATGTCGGTCTGGTGCGGGCTTTGGCCCGCTTCGGCATCCGCCTGCTGTGGCATCCGTCACTTTCCGAGGAAACCGGGGCCGAGGCCCTGTCCATCCTGGAAGACGCCGCCACCGGCCGGGTCCGGGTCGATGCCTTGTGTGTGGAAGGCGCGGCGCTGACCGGCCCCAACGGCACGGGCCGTTTTCAGATCATGTCGGGCACCGGCAAGCCGGTGACCCAGTGGATCAAGGCCATCGCCGCCCACGCCCGTCATGTGGTCGCCGTCGGCTCGTGCGCGGCCTTTGGCGGCATTCCCGCCGGTGAAACCAATCCCACCGACGCCGTCGCCCTGCAATATGGCGATAACAGCCTGTTGGGCGCCGATTTTCGCGGCCAAGCCGGCTTGCCGGTAATCAATGTCGCCGGCTGTGCCCCCCATCCCGGCTGGCTGGTGGAAAGTCTGGCCGAATTGGCCTTGTCGGATCGCTGCGCCTTGGACAGCCTGGGCCGACCGCGTGCCTTCGCCGATCACTTGGCCCATCATGGGTGCGGCCGCAATGAATTTTACGAATTCAAGGCTTCGGCGGCGCGGCCATCCGATCGCGGCTGCCTGATGGAAAATCTTGGCTGCAAGGCGACCCAAGCCCCCGGCGATTGCAACATCCGCCGCTGGAACGGCCATGGATCGTGCACCGATGGCGGCTATGCCTGCATCAACTGCACCTCCCCCGGCTTCCAGGACCCCGGCGCCCCATTCACCGAAACCGCCAAGGTCGCGGGCATTCCGGTCGGTCTTCCGGTGGATATGCCCAAGGCTTGGTTCATCGCCCTGGCGGCATTGTCCAAATCGGCGACGCCCAAGCGGGTCCGCGCCAATGCCCATGCCGACCACGTCATCATCCCCCCCGCCCGCTTGCCGTCGAAACAATCATGAGCCCCTCTTCGACCCGTCTGATCATCGGCCCCTTCAACCGGGTCGAGGGTGATCTGGAAGTGACCTTGGAACTCTCCGCCGGTCAAGTGCAATCGGCCCGCGTCACCGCGCCGTTATATCGCGGCTTCGAGCAAATTCTCGCCGGCCGTCCGCCCGAAGACGCCTTGGTCATCGCTCCACGGATTTGCGGGATCTGTTCCGTCTCGCAATCGGTGGCCGCCGCCCGTGCCATCGCCGCCATCGCCGGCGCCGGCATGCCCGATAACGGCCGATTGGTGACCGACCTGGTGCTGGCGGCGGAAAACGCCGCCGACCACCTGACCCATTTCGTCTTGTTCTTCATGCCCGATTTCGCCCGCCCGCTTTATGCCGGCCGGCCGTGGTTCGAGACGGCGCGGCGCCGCTTTGCCGCCGAGGGCGGACAGACGGCGCAAACACTGGTGCCGGCCCGCGCCCGCTTCTTGCACCTGATGGGGCTGCTGGCCGGTAAATGGCCACATTCCCTGGCCCTGCAACCCGGCGGCGTCACCAAGGGCGTCGATAGCGGTGAACGCATCCGCCTGCTGGCCATCCTGGCCGATTTCCGCGCCGCCCTGGAAACCACCTTGTTCGCCGACCGACTGGAAACCATCGCCGCCCTCGACAGCGTCGCCGCCCTGCACAGCTGGAGCGCCGCCGCCGCTTGGGACCAGGGCGATTTCCGCCTGTTCCTGCACATTGCCGACGATCTGGGGCTGGAACGCCTGGGGCGCGGACCAAACCGATTCTTGTCTCATGGCAGTTTCGGCCTGTGGCCGGCGGGCATTGTCGCCGAGGGTGTGGCCGCGCCATTCCTTCCGCGCCACGTCAGCGAAGACTTGACCAGCGCCTGGATGGAGGGCCCCACCCAACCCGACGCCGACAAGGACGGCGCCTATTCCTGGTGCAAGGCGCCACGCCTGGAGGGGCGCAGCTTCGAGACCGGCGCCCTGGCCCGTCATCTGGTCGCCGGCGATCCGCTGGCCCGCGCCCTGGGGGCGAATGGCGGCACTGTTCTGGCCCGCGTCGTGCTGCGCCTGATCGAACTGGCCCGTCTGGTCATCGCCATGGAAGGCTGGACCAAACAAATCCGCCCCGGCGAACCGTTCTGCGTCGAATCACCGCTGCCCTTGCGCGGCAGCGGCTTCGGCCTGGTGGAAGCGGCACGCGGCGCCTTGTCGCATCGGCTGACGTTGGAAGGCGGCTCTATCCGCGAATACGCCATCATCGCCCCCACCACCTGGAATTTCAGCCCCCGCGATGCCACCGGCAATCCCGGCCCGTTGGAACAAGCGCTGGAAGGCGCAACCCTGCAAGCGGGGGAAACCACCCCGATTGCCGTTCAGCACATCGTCCGCAGCTTCGATCCATGCATGGTGTGCACGGTGCATTAACCGGAAACCCGCTGTTTCACTATAGTTTCACAATAGGCGTGTGGAATGCGTGCAGCGTCCGTCTGGGATGCGCCGGGGGGAAATGGTGGAACGAGACGGATTGGTCTCACGCCGCCTTCGGCCCATACCCCGCCCGCTCACTCAACTTCGCCAGCAGCTTTTCCGCCGCCTCGCTGATCACCGTGCCGGGCGGGAAGATGGCGGTGGCACCGGCGGCATAGAGTTCATCCCAATCCTGGGGCGGGATGACGCCGCCGACCACGATCATCATGTCCTCGGCCCCCAGCTTGCGCAGTTCCTCCTTGAGCTGCGGCACCAGGGTCAGATGGCCCGCCGCCAGCGAAGAGGCACCGATGATGTGACAGTCGTTTTCCACCGCCTGCCGCGCGGCTTCCGCCGGGGTCTGGAACAGCGGGCCGACATCCACGTCGAAACCCAGATCGGCGAAGGCGGTGGCGATGACCTTTTGCCCACGGTCGTGGCCGTCCTGGCCCATCTTGGCGACCATGATGCGCGGACGGCGGCCATCGCGGGCGCGGAAATCCTCGACCAGCGCCTGAACCTTGGCGACCTTGTCCGACGACCGCGCCGCCTCGCCCGCATAGACGCCGGAAATGGTGCGGATTTCCGCCTTGTGGCGGCCATAGACCTTTTCCAGGGCCAGCGAGATTTCGCCGACGCTGGCCCGCGCCCGGATAGCCTCCACCGCCAGCCCCAGCAGATTGCCGGAACCGGTCTTGGCCGCATTGGTCAGGGCGTCGAGTGTCTGCTGGCAGCGCACGGAATCCCGTTCGGCCCGCAATTTCTCAAGCTGGGCGATCTGCTGCGCCCGCACGGTGGTGTTGTCCACCTTGAGCACGTCGATGCTCTCGGCTTCGTCCAATTGGTACTTGTTGACGCCGACCACCGTCTGGCGGCCGGAATCGATGCGGGCCTGGGTGCGGGCGGCGGCTTCCTCGATGCGCATCTTGGGAATGCCGGTCTCGATGGCCTTGGCCATGCCGCCCTTCTGCTCCACCTCCTGGATGTGCTCCCAGGCACGGGCCGCCAGGTCGCGGGTCAGCCGCTCCACGTAATACGAGCCGCCCCACGGGTCGATCACCCGGCAGGTGCCGCTTTCCTGTTGCAGGAAAAGCTGGGTGTTGCGGGCGATGCGGGCCGAGAAATCGGTGGGCAGGGCCAGCGCCTCGTCCAGGGCGTTGGTGTGCAGGCTTTGCGTATGGCCCTGGGTCGAGGCCATGGCCTCGATGCAGGTCCGCGTCACGTTGTTGAACACGTCCTGCGCCGTCAGGCTCCAGCCCGAGGTCTGGGAATGGGTGCGCAAGGACAGCGACTTGTCGCTTTTCGGGTCGAACTGCTTCATCAGCTTGGCCCACAGCATGCGCCCGGCACGCATCTTGGCCACCTCCATGAAGAAGTTCATGCCGATGGCCCAAAAGAACGACAGGCGCGGCGCGAACTGATCAATGCTCATTCCGGTCGCCATACCGGCGCGGGCGTATTCGACGCCGTCGGCCAGGGTGTAGGCCAGCTCCAGATCAGCGGTGGCCCCGGCCTCTTGCAGGTGATAGCCGGAAATGGAGATGGAGTTGAATTTCGGCATGTGCTCCGCCGTATAGGCGAAGATGTCCGAAATGATGCGCATGCTGGGCTTGGGCGGATAGATATAGGTGTTGCGGACCATGAACTCTTTCAGGATGTCGTTCTGGATGGTCCCCGACAGCTTGTCGGCGGAAACGCCCTGCTCTTCCGCCGCCACGATATAACCCGCCAGCACCGGCAGCACGGCGCCGTTCATGGTCATGGACACCGACATCTGATCCAGCGGGATGCCGTCGAACAGCACCTTCATGTCCAGGATGGAATCGATGGCGACCCCCGCCATGCCCACATCACCCGGCACGCGCGGATGGTCACTGTCGTAGCCGCGATGGGTGGCGAGGTCGAAGGCCACCGACAGGCCCTTTTGCCCCGCCGCCAGATTGCGGCGATAGAAGGCGTTGGATTCCTGGGCGGTGGAGAAACCGGCATATTGTCGCACCGTCCACGGCTGGTTGACATACATGGTGGGATACGGCCCACGCAGGAACGGCGCCAGTCCCGGCAGCGTCTCCAGATGGTCCAGCCCGGCCAGATCGGCGGCGGTGTACAGCGGCTTGACGTCCAACAATTCCGGAGTCTGCCACAGCGCCTCTTCCGGCATCTTCCCGGTCTCGGCCAGGAAGCGGGTGCGCCATGCCTGGAAATCGCTATCGCTATCGGTGCCCAGGGCGATCTTGGTGAAATCGGGGAAAGTGGACATCACAGGGCGACTCCCAGATCGGCCAGGGTGGAACGCAGGATGGCGAGCACATCGCAGCCCACCGAGATGAAACTATCGACACCCGCCGCCGCATAGGCGTCGCGCTTGTCGCCGGGATTGCCCGCCAGGAACAGGGTTTGCACCCCGGCGGCCTTGAGCGCGCGGGCGAAGGCTTCCGCATGCTCCTCGTACTGGTTATCGCCGCCGCACAGCACGGCGATGCGGGCGCCGCTGTCCTTGAACGCCTGGACGCAGCTTTCCGCATCCTTGAAGCCGGAATTGCCCAGGGCCTGGATGCCGCCCGCCTCGAAGAAATTCTTGGCATAGGTGGCCCGCGCCGTGTGGCTCGCCACCCGGCCCAGATTGGCCAGGAACACCACCGGCCACGCGCCCGTCGCCGCCTTGTGGGCATCGGCGGCATCGCGCAGCGCCTCGAAACTTTCGGCGTGGCGATGGCGCGGCAGGGCTGGAATGGACAAGCCCGCTCCCTCGGCCAGGGCGGCGGCCATGCGGCCGATGCTGACGCCTTGCTCGGCGGCGTCCACCAGGGCGTCGAGGCTATCCGCAGCGAATGACGGCACCTCGATCCGCGCCGGGGCCAGCCGCACCGACGCCTGCATGCGCAGGGCGGCGAAGTCGGGCGCCGGCCGTTCCACCGCTTGCTCCAGGATATTGGGGAATTCGTTGATGCCGGTCAGCGAATCCTTCCGTTTCGCGATGTTCTTCTCGCGCGCCGCCCACGATTCCGCCAATTGCCCGGCCCACCAGCCGTCCAGCAAGATGGCCGCCATGCCGCCCCGGCCCTCGATGTCCTGGAACAGCGCCCACGCCGCCTCGGCCAATTGCCGGGTCAGCGCCTCCACATACCACGAGCCGCCGGCCGGGTCGGCCACCTTGGTCAGCGACGATTCCTCTTGCAGCAGCACCTGGGAATTGCGGGCGATGCGGCGGGCGAAATCGTCCGACGGCCCCAGCGCCGCGTCGAACGGCGCCACCGCCACGCTGTTGGCCCCGCCGATCCCGGCGGCAAAGGCGGCGACCGTGGTGCGCAGCATGTTCACCCACGGGTCGCGCCGCGACAGAATGCGAGCGGCGGTGCGAGCATGGATGTGCATGGCCCGCGCCGGCGGCGTGGCGCCGCACACTTCGGTCACCCGCGCCCACAACAGGCGGGCGGCGCGCAGCTTGGCGATGGACAGGAACTGGTCGCAGCCCACCGACAGGGTAAAGGCCATCTGGCGGCAGGCGGTGTCGATCTCCAGCCCGCCCTCGACCAGCGCCCGCAGATAGGCCAGCCCGGTCGCCAAAGCGGCGGCCAGATCCTGGGCCTCGGTGGCGCCGGCGTTGTAATGGGCGCTGGTGTCCACCCCCACCGCCGTGACATTGGGCCAGTGTTCCACCGTCCAGGCGGCCAGTCCGGCCATGCGCGCCAGCGCCCCGTCCAGCGTTTGGCCCAGCACGCCCTCTGCCGCCAGCACGCCCAGCGGATCGGCGTTGAAGGCGCCGCGCGCCTGATCCGGCACCACACCGCGATTGCGCCACAGCGCCACCAGCAGGGCGGCCGCCGGTTCGGCCTGGGCTCCCGCCTCCAGCGCCAGCGGCACCATGTCCAGATAGACGCCGCGTAGGGCGCGGTCCAGATCGTCGATGGAATAGACCATGGCGCCGTCGCTTCCGGCCAGGTCTTCGGCACGCGGATCGTCGCCGTCCAGCCCGGCCCGCACCGCGCGGTCCAGCCGCAGGGTCAGGGCGGTGGCACCGCGCGCCAAATCGGTCAGCATGGCCGTGTTCACCGCCTGAAGATCGGCGGCGTCATGCTCGGTGCGGATGGCCCAACCCTCGCCGCCCGCCGTGGCGCCGCGCGTATAGGGCGCCAGTCCCGGCAGGCCACCTTCCGCCGGGCTGTCGGCGCGGGTGTAGAGCGGCTGCACGGCGATGCCCTCGGGCAGATGCGTCACCAGCTTGTTGTCGAAGGGTGCCCCCTTCAGCGCCTTGTCCACCGCCACCAGCCATTGCTCGCGGGTCGGCGTGGGGAATCCGGCGGCCAGGGACAGGGCTGCTTCGGTCATGGGAGATCTCCTTGTCGTATTCGCAACATACGCAAGACATCTGGACGCAGCACCGGCAAAAGGGCTAATTCTTGCAAGCGTCACCCCTTGCTTTTGCGGATTTTGCGAATGAAGAAGGTCTTTGCCGGCGTGCGGCTGAAGCGCCTGCGCGAGGAAAAGCGCCTGACCCAAGCGGCGCTGGCCCGCGCGCTCGGACTGTCCACAACCTACGTCAACCAGTTGGAGCACGACCAGCGGCCGCTGACCCCGGCGGTGGTGGACAAGATCGCCGAGGTGTTCGGCACCGCCATTCCGCTGGATGAGGATGCCGAGGCGCGGCTGGCCAGCGAACTGCGCGACGCCCTGGCGGAACTTGGCGATACCGTAGCCCAGGCGGAAATCCGCCAGTTGGCGACCACCATGCCGGCGTTAGGCCGCGCGGTGCTGAACCTGCACCGCCGCTATCGCCAGACCCTGGAGAAGTCCGAGGCGTTGGCTGCCGGACTGGAGCAGCGCGGCCAGTCGATGACCGCGCTGATGCCGCACGAGGAAGTGCGCAACTTCTTCTACGACCGCCGCAACCACATCGCCGAACTGGACGATGCCGCCGAGCGCCTGTTCCAGCGCCACACTCTGCTGGCGGGCGACATGGAGCGCGGGCTGGAGCGCCTGCTGGCCGAGGCGCACGGCATCACGGTGCGCCACCAGGACGGCATCGGCCACCGCCGTTATGGCCACACCAACCGCGTTCTGACGCTGCCGCCCAACCGCGCGCCGGGTCAGCAGGCGTTCCAGATGGCGACGCAACTGGCCTTCCTCACTCAGGGTGCGCTACTGGACGACCTGACCCGGCGCGGCAAGTTCTCGGGGCCCGAGGCGCGGGCGCTGGCCCGCATCGGCCTGGCCAATTACTTCGCCGGGGCGCTGGTGCTGCCCTACGGCCTGTTCCTGGCCTCGGCCGAGGAACTGCGCTACGACATCGACCTGTTGGCCGGCCGCTTCGGCATCGGCTTCGAGACGGTGTGCCACCGCCTGTCCACCCTACAGCGGCCGCGCTCGCAGGGGGTGCCATTCTTCTTCGTCCGCGTCGACCGCGCCGGCAACATCTCGAAGCGGCAATCGGCCACCGATTTCCATTTCTCGCGCGGCGGCGGCACCTGTCCGCTGTGGAACGTCTACGAGGCCTTCGCCAGCCCCGGCCGCATCCTGACCCAGATGGCGCGCATGCCCGACGACCGCACCTATCTGTGGATCGCGCGGACCGTGTCGCATCGTTCCGGCGGCTGGGGGGCACCGGGCAAGAATTTCGCCATCGGCCTGGGCTGCGACATCCGCCACGCCAACCGGTTGGTCTATTCCCAGGGCCTGGATCTGGCCGATCCCAGCGCCGCCACCCCCATCGGCGGCGGTTGCCGGGTGTGCGAACGCGCCGCCTGCCCGCAACGCGCCTTCCCGGCGGTGGGCCGGCCGCTGGCGGTGGACGAAAACCGCAGCCAGTTCGAGCCCTATGCCTCTGCCATGCTTGACACCGGGGCGCCGCCCCCATACCGTCCCTAGTGGTTACGGCCCCCGGAGCATCAATATCCGGGGCTAAGAGGGAAGCCGGTGCGAGTCCGGCGCTGCCCCCGCAACTGTCAGCGGCGAGCCGCAGTCCAACCATGCCACTGGGGCACCCCCCGGGAAGGCGGATGAAAGCCGAGACCCGCGAGCCAGGAGACCTGCCGCAACCCGTGTCAACGTCGTCGGGCGGGGTGTCCCGGTGGGTGAGCGCGCCCGTCGGCGTGCCTGCTCGGATGCCCCGTTCCCATGCTGGAAGGGGAAACCATGTCGAGACAGGTCGACGGCTTCGCGGCCGACAGTGTCATCCGTCTGAACTTCGCCGCCCGTGCGGTCCCGCAAAGCCCACCCGCCATGGCGCCGTTCATGGTCGAGGCCCGCGCCGACGGTTGGAAGCTGCACGCCGGTAACCGCACCCTGGACGCCGCCGAGTTGATGGAGGCGGCCGATCTGCTGCGCGACATCGCCCGCAGCCTGGCCGACATGGCTTACGCTGCCGCCGGCCAGCCGCCCCAACCATGTATCGCCGAATTCGTGCTGTACGAAACCGGAGGAATAGACCACTGGATCGCCAATGGCGCCGATTGCACCCGCCTGCGCCTGGGATTGCGCACGGCGCTCAGCACCGTCCGAGAGCCATGACAAACCAAAGGTCATAATTGACAGGCCCGATCAGCCTGTGCCATTTCTTTTGCCACGTGAAGGTTCCCCAATGGGCAAACCCCAGGGGATTAAAACGGGAACACGGTGAGGACGACCCAATCGGGGCCGAAACCGTGGCTGCCCCCGCAACTGTGAGCGGAGAGCGCTCGTCCAACAATGGTCACTGGGATTCTCCCGGGAAGGCCGGACGAACGCGATGACCCGCAAGCCAGGAGACCTGCCTCACGTCGTCGCCCAACCGTTCGAGCGGGGTGTCTCGTCGGGCCGGAAGTTCCTTCCGAACATGGTGACGTGTGTTTTCGTCGTCCCGTTCGGAGTCTGGGCATTCCCCCTCTCTCCGACAGGATCGAACAAGGCCGCTTGCGGCGTGCTTTCGCGCGCCGTGTCGAGGTCTGCCGTGCGGTTGCATGGCGTTTGAGAGCCTGCCGCGCGATTACGCGGTGCTTGAAGATGGAAGGGACTGGCGATCTTGGCGGACTCCAGCCCCTTCCGTGAACAGTGGTCCATTCACACAGACGGAGTCTGTTATGCCCAAAGTGCATCCTTTTTCAGCCGCTGTCAAAGTGGCAGCCGCCTGCGCGGCCGTCTTCGCCGCCCCCGTGTTAGCTGAGGAAACCCACGGTGAAATGGTGGTCACCGCCAATCGCGTGGAAACCAAAAGCGAGAAGATCGGCAGCGCAGTGACCGTGATCACCGCCGAGCAGATCGAGCGCAGCCAGAAAACCACCGTGGCCGAGGTGCTGCGCGACGTCCCCGGCCTGGCAGTGTCGCAAGCCGGCGGCGCGGGACGCACCACCGCTGTTCGCATCCGAGGCGCCGAGTCCTATCACACCAAGGTCATCATCGACGGCATCGACATGTCCGACCCCAGTCGGTCGCAGCCGTCCTACGAATTCGGCAACCTGCTGACGGCCGACATCGAGCGCATCGAGGTGGTGCGCGGCCCACAAAGCCTGCTGTACGGCGGCGAGGCAGTGGGCGGCGTCATCAACATCATCACCCGCAAGGGCCAGGGCAAGCCGCGCGTCAGCGCCAATGCCGAGATCGGCAGCCTGCACACCTATTCCGCCGGCACCAACGTTTCGGGCTCGCAGGACCGCGTTAGTTACGCCTTCGGCGTGACGCATTTCGAAACCGACGGCATTTCCGTGGCCTCGGATCGCACCGGCAATTCCGAGCACGATCCCTATACCAACGACACAGCCAACGCCCGCCTGGGATTGAAGTTGACCGACATCTGGGACGTCGAGGCCGCCGGCCGCTTCACCCGCGCCAAGG
This sequence comes from Magnetospirillum sulfuroxidans, assembly GCF_018224925.1. Taxonomy (GTDB): domain Bacteria; phylum Pseudomonadota; class Alphaproteobacteria; order Rhodospirillales; family Magnetospirillaceae; genus Magnetospirillum; species Magnetospirillum sulfuroxidans. The sequence continues at coordinate 28,052 of NZ_JAGTUF010000031.1, forward strand.
TCGACACCGACGCCTGGAGCGGCGGCATCGCCCGCGACGACGACAACATTCAGCGCACCTTCGAGCGCAGCGCCCGGCTGGCCACCAACCTAGTGCTGCTGGATGGCCGCTTCAAGAACACCGTGGCCTATTCCATTTCCGAAGCCGAGCGCGACATCCGCGCTGGGCGGCGGTACTCCAACGGCGCCAGGAGCTTCTTCGACGGCGAAAGCCAGAAGCTGGAATACCAAGGCACCGCCAAGCTGACCCCCGATAACCACACCATCGTCTTCGGCGTCGAGAACAAGCAAGACAGCACCAAGCAGAGCAACATGGCCAAGGACGTCACCGACACCGGCTATTACGTCGACTACCAGTTCAGCCCGCTGGATTCGTTGTTCCTGACCATGGGCGGCCGCCTGGACGATCACCAGACGTTCGGCACCCACAAGACCGGGCGCGGCACCGCCGCCTATCTGGTGGACGCCACCGCCACCCGGCTACACGGCAGCTACGGCACCGGCTTCCGCGCCCCCAGCCTGTACGAGCTGTTTCACCCCACCTACGGCAATCAGTCCCTGAAGCCAGAGGAAAGCCGCGGCTGGGATGCCGGTATCGAGCAGCAATTGCTGAACGGTCGCGCTGCTGTCGACGTCACCTGGTTCGACAACCGCATCCAGAACCTGATTCAGTGGAACAACACCTACAACAACATCGCCTCGACCCGCGCCCGCGGCGCCGAAGTGAGCGGCCACTTTGACGTCACCCAGGATTTGCGGCTGAACGCGACCTACACCTTCACCGACAGCCGCAACAACACCACCGGCCAGATGCTGGCCCGCCGTCCCAAGAACCAGGCATCCTTCGGTGCCGCGTGGCAGCCGCTGGAGGGTGTCACCACCGACGCCACCCTGCGCGCGGTGGGGCGTCAGTTCGACAGCGCCACCAGCAATTACATCGGCGGTTTCGTCACCTTCGACCTCGCCGCCGCGTACCAGTTGACCGACTGGGCCAAGGTCTATGGCCGGGTCGAGAACCTGCTGAACAAGCAGTACGAGGAAGTCGACACCTACGGCGCCCCCGGCCGCATGGTGTTCGCCGGCGTGAAGGCGTCGTTCTGATGGTCGGCGCGGTCGCGTCCGTCATCCGCCAGGAATTCGGCGCCGGCCGCGTCGAATCCTTTCCACTGCCCACCGACCAGGATTTCCTGTTCCGCCTGCTGGCCGACATCTTCCAGAACCACTGGGAAAAGATCGTGTTCGGCACTGCCGTGCAGGGTGCGGTGTTCGAAATCCGCGTCGCCGACGCGCCCCGGAATGTCGATCTGGCCGACGGCTATCTGACGGTGGATTTCGGCTTCTGGCACTTTCACCTGTGCATCGGCGAACACAAGGCCAGCCCGCCGGAGGTGGCGGCTTGGCGCCGCACGGCACGGGCCGAGTTCAGCCGCACCCTCGCTGAGGACGACACGCCGCGTTCGTGGGGGCTGCGGCTGTTCAACGGCGGCGGCGAACAGCAATTGAGCGTGTTCCTCCCCAGTCCCTTCCATGCCGACAACCGCATGCTGCCCCAGCCTGACTGGTCGCGGCTGGAGCTGTGGGATGGCTTGCGCGCCCGCTATTTGGGGGCCGAACCAGATCCCATCGATCGGGCGGGGCGGAAGCGGGCATGAACCGGCCAGGAGCCGCCCTGCATGAACGCCCTTCGCATCCCCTTGTCGTCCGCCACCATCGGCCGGAGCCAACCGGCGCTGGTCGCTTCGGTCGCGTTGCATGTGGCGGCGGCCCTGCCCCTGTTCCTGCCGATGGCACGGCCGGCGGCGGAGCTCACGCCGCCGATGGTGGTGGAGTTGGTCATGGCAGCCGAGGAACCCGTCACCGCGGCGCCATCCGCCGGGATCGCGGCGCCAACGCCGGCACCAGCACCACCTCGATCCACCTCCGCGCGGGTCAAATCCACGCCCCGTCCCCCAGTCAGCAAGCCGGTTCCGGCACCGCCGACCACAGCGGCCAGCGACGGCGCTGCCGCACCGCAGGACGCCACGCCGCCGCCGGCCGAGGCCGGCACGGCGGACGGCGCCGCCGCAACGGCACGGGGAACGGATGCGGGAACTGGCGGCGGAACGACGGGCAAGGAGGGGGAGGTATCCGCGCCCGCCTACGCCTTGGGAACCGCGCAGACACCGGCGCCGGACTATCCGTGGAGCGCGCGGCGGCGCGGTGTCGAGGGACGTGTCGTGCTGCGTCTGGAGGTCGGCGCCGATGGTCGTCCAACCGGGGTGGAACTGGTGCATGGCAGCGGCCACGACGTCCTGGACCAGGCGGCCATCACCACGGTCTGGCATTGGCGCCTGCGCCCGGCCATGGCCGGGGGCGTCGCCGTGGCGGGACGGGTGGTCGTCCCCATCGCCTTCAAACTGATCTGAGGCTCGCGCGATGATCCCGACGAAATCCCTGATGGCCGGATTGCTGTTGCTGGCGGTCCCCGCCTTGGCCGACCCGGCCCTACCCATGGTCGCCTCGACCATGGTGTGCGCCGACCAATACCCCCTGGCCCTGCTGCCGCCCGAGAACATCATCGGCGTTTCCGCCCTGGGGCACGATCCGATCATCTCGGCCCTGGCGGATCGGGCTGCACGCCTGCCGACCATCAAGAACGACGCCGAAAGCTACATCATGGCCCAGGCCGATCTGGTGCTGGGATCGGATATGGGCGACAGCAAGACCCTGTCCACCCTGCAACGCCTGGGTGTCGAGGTCTTGCGCATCCCGTCCCGCAACAGCTTTCCCGCCATCTGGGAGCAATTGGCGATCGTCAGCCGCAAGCTGAAGGCGGAAGGCACGGCAAAAGCGCTCGATGACGACGCGCGCCGCCGACTGGAGGCCGTGCCGAGCACCCCCGCCGACCGCTCGGTGGTCGCCGCTTATTTCAATTCGGGCTACGGCACCGCCGCCGCCGGGACCTATGTGGACGAAGAGATGAAGGCCGCCGGATACCGCAGTCTGGCGACCGAACTGGGTATGAAGGGCTGGGCCAGGCTAGACCTGGAGACCCTGGTCCTGCATCGGCCGCCGGCCATCGTGCAGGCCAACTTCGCCATGAAGACCAACCGGCTGTCCGCCCGCTTCATGCAGAACCCGGTCTTCCAGAAAATTCGGGACAGCGTCACCGTCGTCAACATCCCTGGATACAAGACCGCCTGCGGCAACTGGACCCTGGTGGAGGGCGTGGAATTCCTGCACGCCGCCCGCCAGGGCGGAGACACACCATGAGTCCTCGCTGGTATTTTCTGTTGCTGGGCGGGCTTGCCGTCCTGGCGCTCGGCTCTCTGCTGATCGGCTCGGTCAGCCTTGCCCCCGCCGAGGTGATGGCCGCCCTGTTCGGACAAGGTGAGTCCAAAATGGTGCTGGTGGTGCAGGAATTGCGGCTGCCGCGGGCCCTGCTCGGCCTCATCGTCGGCGCCGCGCTCGGCATCGCCGGTGCGGCGCTACAGGGGCTGCTGCGCAATCCGCTGGCGGAACCGGCTCTGATCGGCACCTCGGCCTGCGCCGGGTTGGGCGGCGTCATCGCTTTCTATTTCGGCTGGGCCGCCGCCTTCGCCTGGGCGCTGCCGCTGGCCGCCATCGTCATGGCCGGGTTGGGCACCCTATTGCTGCTGACCATCACCGGCACGCGGGCCGGCACCCTGACCATCATCCTGGCCGGGGTGGTGATCTCGTCGCTGGCCATTTCGTTCACCTCGCTGGCCATGAACCTGTCGTCCAACCCCTTCGCCGTGAACGAGATCATCTTGTGGCTGATGGGATCGCTGAAGGACCGCAGCTTCCAGGATGTGCAACTTGCCGCCCCCTTCGTGCTGGTCGGCGCCCTGGTGCTGCTGCGCTGCGGCCCGGCGCTGGATGCCCTGACCCTGGGCGACGAGGCGGCGGCCAGTCTGGGCTTCAGCATGGCCCGGCTGAATCTCACCATTATCCTGGGCTGCGCCCTGGCGGTGGGAGCCTCGGTTGCCGTCGCCGGGTCCATCGGTTTTGTCGGGCTGGTGGTGCCGCATGTGCTGCGGCCGCTGGCCCGCAACCGCCCCTCGGCCCTGCTGCTGCCCAGCGCCATCGGCGGTGCCCTTCTGGTCACCGCCGCCGACGTGGCGGTGCGGCTGATCCCGTCCACCTCGGAAATCATGCTGGGCGTGCTGACCTCCATCGTCGGCGGGCCGTTTTTCTTGTCGCTGCTGCTCAAGATCAGGAAGAGCCATTCATGACCATACTCGAAGCCCGCGCCCTGTCGGTGACGCTGGATCACTGTCCGGTTCTGTCCCACGTCTCGCTATCCGTCGGCACGGGGGAAATGCTGGGACTGATCGGTCCCAACGGTGCCGGAAAAAGCACCCTGCTGCGCGCCCTGGCCGGTCTGATCCCCGCCGAGGGCGGCTTCCTGGAGGGGCACCCAATCCGGTCTTTTGCCCCCAAGGAACGCGCCCGCCGGTTGGCCTATCTGCCCCAGGGCAGCGACAGCCATTGGCCGATGGCGGCGCGCGAGGTGGTGGCGCTGGGGCGCACGCCGCACCACGGCGGCAAGGTGCGCCTGACACCCAAGGACCACGACAGCATCACCCGGGCCATGGCCGAGGCCGACGTCGAGGCCTTGGCCGATCGTCCCATGAACCGCCTGTCAGGCGGCGAACGGGCGCGTGTGCTGCTGGCCCGTGCGCTGGCCGTGGGCGCCCCGGTGCTGATGGCCGACGAACCGGCCGCCCATCTGGATGTGGGCCATCAACTGTCGCTGATGCAGGTGCTGCGGCGGCGCGCCGAAGGCGGAGACACCGTGGTGCTGGTGCTGCACGATTTGTCCTCGGCCCTGCGCTTCTGCGACCGCGTCGCCGTGCTGGCGCAGGGGCGGCTGGTGGCCCAGGGCAACCCCGCCGAGGTGCTGAGCGATGCCTGTCTGGCGCAAGTGTTCGGCATCGCGGTGGCGCGGGGGCGGCACGAGGGCGTGCCCTTCTTCCAGCCGTGGTCGCCCGTGCGGCAGGGAGCCTGAACATGCTGCTGCGGACTTTCTTCGACGCCATCGAACTGCACCGCGACGACAAGTTCGTCAGTGCCCGCTTCCTGCGCCCGTTCAAGGTGATCTCGACCTGCCCAGCCCATGGAGGGGTGACCGACCATCTGGACATGGTGTTCAACCATCAATGCTGCGAACCGGCCGGCCACCAGATGACGCATCTGACGGCCGCCCACCGCCAGCCCGCCCAGTATCAGGCCGCCCTACTGACCGATCACGACCTGGAGGACAAGGCGGCGGCGGGGCTAGGCACCGCCGCCAACATGCATAATCTGTGCATCGCCGAGGAAACCTACCGCGAGCTTGCCGTGGTGGCGGTGGCGACCGGCGGCGTCGAAGGCAACGCCGCCCGCGCCGGCGACCCGGCTTCCTATTACGAATATGACGCCCTCTTTCATCGCATCGGCGACATCGGCCCGGAGAAACAGGGCACCATCAACGTCATGCTGGCGGTCAACACGCCGCTGACCGATGGCGCCCTGGTGCGCGCGGTGATGACCGCCACCGAGGCGAAAGCCGCCCTGCTTCAGGAATTGTCGGTGCCGTCGCGGCAATCGCCATCCATCGCCACCGGCACCGGCACCGACCAGATCGCCGTCATGGCCCCCGCCGATGGCGCCACTCCGCTGGGTTCGGCCGGACATCACAGCAAGCTGGGCGAACTGATCGCCCGCGCCGTCGGCCGCGCCATCCGCGACACCCTGGTCTGGCAGAACGGTCTGTCGCCCAATCGGCAATGCTCGTGCGGGCAATTGCTCGAACGCTTCGGCGCCGGAACCGAGGCCCTGGCGGCGCGCATGGCCGAATTGCTGCCCGACGACGAACTGGCGGCGCTGGCAGGCCGCAACCGCCACGCCCTCGACCGCGATCCGCCCAGCGTCGCCGCCACCAGCGCGCTGATTCACCTCTATGACCAAGTCTGCTGGCAGGTGATTCCGCAAACCTGCTGGCCCGAAATCGCCACACAGCAAGCCGCGCTGCTGGCCGCCACCGTGTCGGGACGGTTCGACCGCCTTGCCGGCTACCGCGACGCTCTGGCCGCCAGGACCGGCACCTTTACACCCGCGGCACTGGTATCGCTGGCGGCGACGGCGCTGGCGCTCGGCTTTGCCGACAAATGGCAGACCACCACCCGACGGCTGGAAAGTGTGGTCCTGTCAGGCGAGGCAAGCGGATGATACATCCCCCCACCGAAAAGAGACACCCCATGTCCCCGTCTGAGATGCGCGTCGTCTTCATCGACACCAACGGCACCACCTTGGCGCTGCTGGGCGCCGCCCTGCGTCAGGTCAACCACGGCCGAGATAAGCCGATCCAGGTGGTCGCCCGCTCGCGCGACGATCTGTTCGATAACACCCGTATCGCCGAATGCGTCGCCGAGGTGCGGCGGGCCGACGCCCTGATCCTGCTGCCCCATGGCGGGGCGGAATCCATTCCCGGCTTCGACCTGTTGGTCGCCGCGGCCCAGGGCAGGATTATCCATCTCCAGACTTCGGCCGCCGCCCCGGAAACTTTCGATCTGGCCCGCGACACCTCGACCGATTTCGGCGCCGCCGCCTATGCGCGGCGCAACGCCTATCTGGCCAAGGGCGGAATCGCCAATCTGGTCAATCTGCTGCGCACTCTTGCCGGGGACGGCTCGCCCCAGACCGAACCGCCGCCCCCCACCGATGTCCCCACCGAGGGCCTGTACCATCCCGACTATGATGGCGCGGACAATACGGCGGATTATCTGGCCTGGGCACGGGCGCGGCGGGGCGCCGACGAGCGGGTGCCGGGGCGGCGCTGACCGAGTTGGACGTGCCGGTGCTGCAACTGGTCCTCACCCACAATCCGGCGAGCGTGTGGACCGACACCGAGCAGGGCATCACTGGACTTGCCCGGAAAGAGTGGAGAGCGTTTCTCTGTCTATGCAGCTTCGGCCTCGAAGCGGCACGGGCTTTT
>NZ_JAGTUF010000032.1 GCF_018224925.1 Magnetospirillum sulfuroxidans
TTCGTCGGTGAATGTCCTCATTCCTGAACCTGTCATCAGAGTCGTCCTCAAGCAAAGTTAACACCTTTGCTCTCCACGCTTTCCGGGCAAGTCCAAGTTCCCCCTGCCGGACGAGGGAGGGAGAGGCAAGCCCCTCGGAGCCATGCCCTGCGAGCGCGGCCACATCCGGCCACACTCTCGTCACACTGACGGTTCTGGGGTTGCCATTTCCAGGGTTCTCGTTCATATTCTCAGACGGTCGGAAACCCTTGGAAACAACGGGTTCGGCACCTTTCTGCGGGTGTAGCTCAATGGCAGAGCAGAAGCTTCCCAAGCTTACGACGAGGGTTCGATTCCCTTCACCCGCTCCAAGCTTTCTGCGGTTTTCAGTCTCGCAACCCTGAATTACCCTTGAATTTTTGGACCAGATTGGACCAAGCTGTGTGGTCCAAGGGTGGTCCAGCGCGTCCGCCCCATCGGTGATTCCGGAGGCGGAAATGGCGACGATTGACCAACGTGGCCCCTATCAATGGCGAGCCCGCATTCGACGCAAGGTCGGCGGGAAGGTGGTCACCCTCACGCGCACCGAAGAAACCTATGAGGCAGCCAAGCGCTGGGCTGATATCCAGGAAGGCAAAGTCGTCGGCGACGAATACGAGGATCGCCGCGCCGTCCAGGGAATGACCGTCGCGCAGGCCTGCGAATGGTTCCTGGATCGAGTGGCGCCCGTCGACGAGAAGACCGGTAAGCGGGTGCCCAAGAGCCAGCATGCCAAGAACCAGGTCTCGAAGCTGAAATACTGGATTGCCTCGGATTTCGCCAACTGGTCTCTCGTGTCCCTGAAGCCCTGGGATCTGATCGAGTGGCGCGATGATCTGCTCGAGGACGGGGACTGTAGCCCCCAGACCATCGTTCACCGCCTCAACACGCTTTCCCAGGTCTACGTCCAAGCCGGCCTGGCGCTAAAGGTTGAGTTGACCAATCCAGTCGGTGAGAAGGTGCGTCCTTCCCTCGGCCCTGGCCGCAACCGCCGCCTCGACGTTCATCTGGACAAGGACGGGAAGGACGAGGAGGTCCGGCTGCTCGAGGCCTGCGCCGGCAGCTCCCGCAGTTGGCTGAAGTCCGCCGTCGTCATCAGCCTCGAAACCTGCATGCGTCAGGCCGAGCTCGCAGGTCTGACCTGGGACCGGGTGAGGCTGGATGCCGAGTATCCGCACTGCGATCTGCCGAAGACCAAGAACGACCGGCCGAGGCGGGTACCCCTCTCAACGCGCGCTGTGAAGGCGTTCCGCGAGCTCACTCCGGCGAACGTAATCGTCCTGGGCAAGCGAACGGTGTTTCCAGTGGAGACGCCCAGAGCGTTCGGGCACGCCTGGCGTGACGTGGTCACCGAGGACCTGTTCCCCGATCTCCGCTGGCACGACCTCCGCCACGAGGCGGTTAGTCGGCTCTTCGAGCGCACCGATCTCCGGGACAACGAGATTATGGCCATTAGCGGCCATCTGCGGCCAGAGATGTTAATGCGGTATGCGCATCTTCGGACTGAGCGTTTTGCAAATAGATTGGGCTGATCAAATGGTATGTGGCCTATGGCACTGATATGCGCGTTAAAAGAGTGTTCGATATTCGAACAAATATCTGTTATTATGATTTCGAAATCGAACGGACGGACCTCATGGGCAAGGGCAAAAAGGATTTCTATCCGATTTCCAAAGCGACCTTTGACAAGGAAATCCGGGTGAAGCTTGAGGGTGAACTGCGCAAGGCGGCAAATGTGGATAATGGGCCCCCAGGAGGGGCGGCAGGGGGGTTGTCTAATAGCTTTGATTCGCTGACCGCCGTGGTCATGTTGGCCGTAGTTATCCCCGCTCATCTAGGGGATATGCCTCCAGCAGAGAAAATAATCCGAGAGGGTGGCTATGAAACGGTGGATGACTTTATTGAAGATATAATCCCGAAGCTCCGGGCGCTTTGTGCTGATCCATTAATGCGATTAGAACTGGATGAGGATAATGAAGATGATCGGCCTGAATAGACTAGATCAGCCATGAGTGACGATAGGCTAGCTCTGGGCAACCGACTAAAGGAGGCCCGCGAATATGTCGGCCTCTCGCAAGAGGAGGTCGCTGAGTTTCTTGGCATATCGCGTTCTGCGGTCTCACTCGCGGAAGGCGGGAAGCGGAAGGTCGATGCCATCGAACTTACCAAGCTGGCGAAGATTTGCCAGACGACGATCGCCGAACTGACCGGGGAGGCCTCCGAGCCGCCGCCCATGGTCGAGCATCTGGCACGTGAGGCGAAAGGATTGACGGAAAAGGATCAGGCAGAACTCCTTCAGTTCGCCAAGTTTCTGAAATCTCGAGCAGATGGCCAACGCGGTAAATGACGCCCAGGAACTACCGAGAAGCCCAGATACAAGGCGTTCAAGCTGCCACACGAGTTCATGCCGAACTTGCGGTCAATCGGCCGGATGATGTCAGTGGCCGCGTAAATGTGTTTCGGTCCATCGATGAGCGCGGAATCGCTCTACTGTTCCGGCCCCTCGACGGGCTGCTCGGTCTTTGTCTTCGTGACCCTTGCCCCGGTGTATTGGTGACCACGGGGAGATCGTTGCCCGTGCAGCGGTTCACTGCGGCCCATGAACTTGGTCACCTTGAAATGGGCCATGATTTCAGCCTCGATAGCGAAGAGCAGATTTTGCGTCCACGAGGGGCTTCGCCGAAGATGCTGCAGGAAGTCGCTGCGAATGCTTTCGGTGCCGAGTTCCTCATGCCAAAGTCGTTGCTGCGCCGGATCATGGAGCGGTATCGATGGAACGCTGGTGATTTGGGGGATCCGCGGGCTGTCTATCAGCTTTCACTGCGTGTCGGTGTCAGCTATCAGGCGATGTGCGTATCCCTGATTCGCCACAAATGGATTGACCAGCAGACGCTCGACCGTCTGATGAAAACCAGCCCGAAAACTATCAAAGCCCATCTGTTGGACGGGGTGGTCCTGGAGGATCCATGGGCCGACGTATGGTCGCTGAGCGAAGCGGATCATGACGGGGAGATCGAAGCCGGTCCCAACGACATATTCCTGCTCAAGCTGCGCGAGCACGGGGGGAGCGGGTACCTATGGAACGCTGATGACCTTGTAAGACTGGGCTTCATCGTCGAGCGGCACGAGGGGCCTTTGGCCGTGGAAACAGTCGGTTCCGCACTTACCAGGTGCTGGAAGATTTCCGCAGACTTTCCGTCGGAAGGGTATCTAAACCTTGAGGAACGCCGCCCGTGGCAGGCCGACGACGTCATTGGGCAGTTTAACCTTGCCTACAGTCTTTGGGGTAAGGAAGCGGGAATTCCGCGGTTCCAGCGCCCCCTTCTTCGGGCCGCGTGAGGATCGTGCCAAAAATGCATATCGTCAGCGATCTGCGCGACCGCTTCGGGATAATACGGGACCAAGGCCAGAGACCGACCTGCTTGGCGATGTCCGCTAGTGATGTCCATGGATCCCACCAAGGAGCCATCAACCTGTCGGCCGAATACCTTTTCTATCAAGGGGTCCGTCTGATGACGCCTCCGGATCCGCATGCGGGTCTCACCACCGGCGTCGTCTCAACTGTTCTGGGTAGCGATGGCCAGCCGCTTGAGGCGGATTGGCCTTATCAGACCACGCAGCCAGACCCATGGTCTCCGCCTGGAGGATTGGGCCGGATGTGGATAAGCGAAATGGAATTCCGCAAGGCTGCTGCCGATGAGGCTGCCCATATAATAGGATCCGGCAAACCTCTCGTGTTGGGATTGGCGCTGTCGACTGCCTTTTTTACCCCGGACACGGCAGGCCGTCTGCGGTTTCAACAAGGTGATCTCGATACACCTCACCGGCATGCGGTGGTTGGGGTCGCGGCTGCTTATTCCACGGAGGGTGATATGAATGTCCTCGTGCGGAATAGCTGGGGCGATGGCTGGGGGCTGAACGGACACGCTTGGCTTCCTGTCGGTTATCTGGAAAAGCGATTGTTGTGGATCGGTTCGATAGGCGGAGATGCCGCGAATGAAGCCCATTGAGAACGAGAGCATTTATGGCGCTTGGCTCCAAGCCGCGCAGCATCTGCTCGGCTGTGCCGAAGCGCGAGACTATAACGTCATCCTGGAGGTAAGTCGGCCAGGTGCTTTCGACGAACATGATCGGTGCCTGCGCGATGTCGTTGATCGGTTCCTCAAGGGGCACCAAAAATGGCCGCTGGACACGGTGGCCAACACCATCTTTCCGCTTGGCCTATACAGGTCCTTTGGGCTTGAAGGAGTCTTTACCAAATACCCCGAGACCGTATTCCCCAAAATCAGACTCAAGAACAACGGCACCGACTGGGGGCGCTACGCTTATCGACTGGTCCGGGTGGAGGCTGGTGACCGCTCGGTGGTCATCGATTCCGGTACCGGCGAGCCGGTCAATCCGCTGAAGAAGATCGTGGACAAGCTAAGAAACTACGACAACAACCCTAAGCGGGCGATTTACGAAGCTGGCCTTATCGATCCTCTTCTCGAGATTCCCATCTATCGTCCACTTCAGGACCGCTGCTACACGATGGGCGGCCCGTGTCTCAGCCATCTGAGTTTCAAGGTGATGCCGGACAAGCGATTGGCGTTGACGGCTTTCTACCGATCCCACTTTTATGTCGAACGGGCGCTTGGCAATCTGCTGGGCCTTTCCTGGCTATTGTGCAGTGTCGCTCATGAGACGGGATTCAGTGTCGGGTCACTCACCTGCATCTCCTCCATGGCGCAACTCGAGCCTGGCTCATGGAGCAAGCACGCCCTAAAGGCGATGTTGGCAGAGTGCGCAGATATTTATGAAGGAGCGCCAGCCTGGGGCGGAAGCCCCAAATGGATTAGGGAAGCCTCGACAGGCTGAATACCTATTTAGCGAGAGCGTCTTGGAAAACGAAGCGCCCAGTTGTTCCAAATAGCAGTCAGTAAGGGGTTGGTGCATCCGGCAAGCGTCATACCCATCTCATCGTCCCAGCGGGAACGGCGAGCAATGTAGGCTGCCGCTATGGCCACGAGGTTATGGTACGCAGGGGGCAAGCTCGCCGTAGACATCAGGTGGCCGAATGCTTCACGGCTCAGCGCCGGGTCCGCCAGTTCCCGCAAAATCGCTAGCGCCTCCCCAAGCACTCGGTCGGACTCGCTTTTCGGTAAACGAAGATCGTCTTCGTTCAAAGGTGGCGGCGCACCTTCAACGAACTGCAGGCTTGGAAAATCCTCATCGTAGATGTGCAGGCTGTCGCTGATGTGGTGGTACTCGCCAAGGTCAACCCCGAGCCAGCCTGCGAGAACTTCCTGTACCATTGTAAACTGCGCAAAGTTTTTCGGAATGGCCTTGGCCAAGTCGTGGCTCCGCATAACCTGTAGCCATTCGAGCTTGCCGCTACGGACTTTGGGCAGGCAACACAAGTTGCATGGAATATCAGCGTCCGCAGGATCTCCATCTTCGTCGGGAAGGTCGAGTTCCGGGCTCCATATTTGAATGACAACCTGCCGACTATTCGGGTTCTTAGACAGTGCCCGGTAGGCCCTGTCGAGTTGGTCGATGCCGAACCATTCACGGATACGGTGTCCATAGGCACCGTGATAGATGCTGCCGTCGCCTTGATACTTGGGCAGATCCCTGAACCAACTGTTAAGGAAGGCGGCTTCGTTCATGCCGCCAAGGATCCAAAACGTGGACGCGATGATGAATGCAGGATTATTCGCGGGGCGTTTGGAAGTCACCCAGCGCTGGCGCGGATCAGTGATGGCCATGTGGGCATGTAGGAACTCAACGGTCTCCCCGTTCCGCCCTTCCTGCGTCTTTGCTTCACCGGGGACACTGAATTTTGCATGGAGATTCTGCCAAAGCTCATCAGCGGATTGTCCTTGGAAGCAATGCATTGGGCAGGCTCACTCGATATTTTCGTTGATTCCCCATTTAGGCGGAAACCAGAAGGAAATTGGCCTATTGGTAGGTTTGAACGCCTGCTTTATCCGGGTGCGCCCACCCTGACCACTGAACTCCGGGTGTTTAATCCGTGCGTATTTGTCCACTTCGCAAAACAGGTTCTGGCAATCGATGCGGTGCAGTCGGCGTCCCCATAGGTCGCGGAACATCAGCCCCAGCCGCTCGAATTCTCTCTCCTGCGTGTCCGTCACATGTCGAATTACGTCGCTCGGCTCCCAACCGCCGAGGTCGGCGAAGCACTTTGCGACCCCGCTCAAAGCTCCTGGGCCCGGAACAACAAAGTCATCCTCTGAAAAACTTGTGATCGCACTGTAGTTAATGTCTATCACGTATTGGTAGGCCAAAAAAGGCCCTATGCTCGGATATGAAAGTAGAATCTCGTAGGCATCTTGCATGGATCTGCTCTGCTGGATGCGGAACGGAACCTTGTCGGCCATCATCTTCGCCAGAAGGCTCAAATGGTTAGAGTGCTTGCGATCGTGGCCAAACGCAGACTTGGCCGACGGCATGATATAGGCAGCGGAGTAAACCTTCTCATTCCGCAGCATCGCGGCGTCCAGAACATTGGATGCCTTCCTCCAGTCAAAATCTGCAAAGGATATGCATCCAAGGTGGGTTGTGAGTATTTCCCAGGTTTCAATTTTGTTGAAAATTTTGAATAGAATTATCCTAAAAAACACATCTTCAACAGACTGACCTCCCTTATAGATAACCTCGCGGATTAGGTACTGGCTGACACGGTCTGCTGCCCGATATGCATTGGTAAATTTGAATGTTCGAATGATGGGGTCATCAGTCCACGGAGGGGTTGATGGTCTTTCTATGCGAGCAAAGAATGCCTCTTGCCTGAGTGCCGCGAAGCGCCAGTAGCTGTCATAAACTTCAGTGGGAGTTAACCGCACTTTTCCCACAAAAAATGGAGCGAGCTTGGGCGTTGGTTGAGGCCCCAAGCCAGGCAGCATCGGATCGATCACAGAATTCTTTATTTCTACAGCCATTCCGCTTCCACCATTTTTTCGAGCATCTAACGTGACTGCTCGTAACGAGCAACAACTAATCCACCTAAGTGAACTGGGGCAAGAGTGCCTTACGGCGAGCAGGGTTAGGCGTGACGTGAGCTGATGCCGCGCAGTTCCATGCGAGCCTCACCGAGAGCCTCTGAGCAATTCCTGGTAAGACGTGCCAAAACTGTTAGCCTGTATAAGTTGGCTTCAAGGGCTTCATGTGTCCCTATCTCGAATCCATGCATATTAAGGCGGCGACTGATCGACCGAAAAGCCGCCTCCAGGTCGCTTCCCCCTTGTTTGCGGATGGCATATCCCAGATAGCGGGTATTGTCATTGAGGCCGAGATACCAAGCACAATAATGGACGCGGTCGCCGGCGTTGACGGCTTTGGGTTGAATGCTCATTGCGGTTCCTCACGAGGAATCAGTAGGTAGGGTGAGGGCGTTTGGCCGGCATTGGTGTCGGCCGGCGAAGGAGATAGTTCCAATCGCCGCCTTCGGGCCGCTCTTCCCGGAACATTCGATCAGCCCGCTCTGCAGCGGCCATGATCTTCTGGGTATAGGCGTCACCGGCGGAGTCGGGGTCGCATGCCGCCACGATCCCGGCGCCAGCCGGCATGGCGCGGATGATCGTTTCCAGGTCTTCTTCTCGAAAACCGCTGCGGATGGCGGCATACCGGGTGACCGCCTGCTCCTCGGCCGACAGCATCTGCCAATGGCTCATGGCGTCGATCGGACTCTCGATCACCACCAGCCGTCGGTCTTCCGCTGTGCCGTTGGATGTCCAGATGCCCGGCGCCGCGCCCGAAGTGTAGACCTTGAACGACCGGTCGGAGCCTGCTGGTGGCCGGTTGCGGCGTTCGGTTCCGACGATGGCGCCGGTTCCATCCCGATAGGCAAACACCGCGTTCTGGCGCTCATCGACACGGAACGTGCCCTTGAAGCGGTCGCTGGCCAGCGTCTGGGGGCTGAGGCCGCGACTGCGTTCCAGGAAGACGCTGCGTGTGCTGGGATTGGCTCCCTCCCACTCGCTGATCGCCTTCATCCTGTCCGCCGGTGCTGGGGTTGGTTTGGGCTTTGACGTGTACAGCTTCAGGTCCACCGTGGGGCGGTTGGCGGGTTCGCCGATCCAGGGGCGAAGATGTTCACGGCATGCCGACATGTCGAGACCCAGCCGCCACTTCAAGAGGTCGATGACAGTGCCCGATTTTCCGGCGTTGCTCGAGAAAGCCCAGTGCCCCGCTTTGGAGGTGCCGATGATCAGTTTGGTGTCGTCTGCATGCCGCATGACCCGATGGTTGCGGCTACTGGCGGCTTTGTCCTCGGCAAAGCCCAGCGTGGCGGCGACAGCGCACAGATCGATCTCCTCCTTGAAGCGGGTGAGCTCGTCCTGACGGGCCTGGTAGATTCGCGTCACTCCTGGGCGAGCAGCTTTTCCAAGGTGGCGCAGACCGTCGCCAAGGCGTCCAATCGCCTGGTCAAATCCTCGATCCGCTCGTTCAGCCGCGTCTCGCGCAATGTCGCTTCCGCCTGAAGGCGATCGACGGTTTGGAGCAATTCCCGCTCCATTGGGGTCAGCCCCATTGGCATCCTCCTGGGTCATGGTCAGCCTTCGGACGAGGTGCTGCAGTTCAGGGTTTGAAATGGTCAGGCCAGCACGAAGCGCTTCGCCGATGGCAAGCTGTTGGAACTCAGGCGATCCGGCGATGTGGATCGAGGTCCAGCCCTTTGCTGCCGCCTCGGCAATCATCAGCTTGGCCGCCAAGTGCGTTGATCTGGAGGAGGTGATGCGGTCGCCGTGGTCGGTGACGGCGGCCCCATCGGTCAGGCGGATTGTGCGGCTGTTCCGGTCGATCCACCGTAAAGCCATCAACAGATCCTCGGGCAGGGTTCCGCCCCAGATCAATAACCATAGCCGCACTTGATAGCGTTGCCGCCTCGAGGTTTCCGCGATGGCGCAGACGTCGGGTTCCTGGCCATCGCCTAGTCCCTCGTCCATGCCCCAGTTGGGAAGCGCCGTCTCCTCAGGTTCGTTCCAATCCGGTCCGCCGTAACGGCGCCGGTGAAACTCGGCTCGGCGACTTCGATGGAGGGCAAGGCGGGCTTCGCATTCGGCCAGGTCCAGCCTTGCCCCTCGGGGAAGCACAGGAGCTATCGCCTCGGGAGAGGTGAAAGCCGAGGAGAACAACCGTCCCCGCAGGCGGATTCGGCTCCCACCCTGGCTAGAGATGGTGATGTAGTCGTCACCGATCCGGGGAACGTCGATGCCTTCCGCCTGCAGTTGGGCAATTAGGCCTGCCCGGCTGGTGACCATGCCGGCGGCGAATGCGGCCTCCGCCCATTCGCCGATCTTCTCGGTCAGATGTTTCTTGGGCTCGCGGCCAGCACGTCGCGCCTCTGCGGCGATTTTCTGCGCCCAGTCGGGCACCTTTGTTAACCGGGTGCGAGCTGGGTCCTCCGGGTCAGCCCAGCCATGGAGGCAATTCCAGACGTCCCGGAAAGCATCAAACAGACGGCGGCTTTCGTTCCCCGGAGGGTGGGGATTGATGGCCCGCAGGCGTCCGTCAGCGGCGAGGATTGCCCTGGGGGCGCAAAAGTTCAGTTCCAGGCGACCCGTGTGGGTATGGGTGGTCCAGAACATCGGTGGGCGATGTTGTTCCGGGATGCCGGCATAGGCGGAATCTTCGAAGGCTTGGATCAGCTCTGACACCCGGCGACGGAGTTCCGGGTCGCCGGCGTTGAATCTAGCCACGTCGATATCGTCGCGCTCGAACGACAAGACGGCGCTCGAGTATCTGTGGCTGAATGGTGTGGCTCGAATCGCCTGGCGCATCAGCGTGGCGTCGCCTTTCAGCACTTCGGGCGGCGGGACCCGCCGCAGGCGTTCGCGGCCGCCATCAGGGGCGGCCTTCCAGACGTACTCGTCCTGCATGTAGGCGACGACGCCGTCTCCGCCGGCGTCGTCGCTGCCGGTGTGCTTGGACCACATCACCATCATGGCTCGGTGCCATCAGGGCCAGGATGGGAGGCATCAAGGCCATATTCCGCCCTGATCACCCGCTCCAGGCGCAGGAGCGATACAACCACCTGATGAGCGTCGGCGGCGCCTTTGTGCGTGTTTGCCCAGCGGGCAATCTGATTGATGCAGTTGCCAATGGCCGCCAGTTGGTAGGTGCGCAGGCGCCAGTCGGTGCGGTTGACCACGGCGATCTGGTCGCCGTGGTCCCGCAGCATCTCCGTAACCGTCATTCCTGCCGCTTTGGCTTTCGCCCGCAGAAAGAGGTACTGGTCATCGTAGACCCGGACCTTGATGACGCGCTCACGGCGAGTGCGGTTCTGGGCCATCTACAGCCTCGATGGCCGGCGGGGGTTTTGCGAGGCGGCGGCAGATTCCGGCTCGGGAGTGCGCCTCTGGAACATTTGGCTTCCCTCAAGGCTTTCGGCTTCGCCGGGGCGTCTGGGCAGTCTCGGGCAGTCCATCCATTGCGGACGCCAGGATGCGTCCCCAATCCTCACGAGCGGCCGAGGCCAGGGCATCGGGGTCGTATCCCCCGTCCAACCGAGCTGCGAAACTCGCCAACCCATCACGGTCGGCTTCAGAAAGCTCTTCCATATCCAACGCTTCTCGTAACGCATTCGGCAGCAATTCAGCGAACTGTGTGATCGCCGTGACGTACTCCTGTTCACAGGTGGCCACGATTCCGCAGTCGGCATCCAAATGACCCAAATTGGTGCCGATGTAGCCGGCCAGTCGCGTCCTCCAGCCCAAGGCGTTGCTGGTCGTCACCGCCAAGCCAAAAATCTCTGCTTCGATGTTTTGCTCCATTCTTCTTCTCCCTATCGCATCAGGGTTCGAAGGGGGCTGCGCCCCCTCGCAAGGTTTCCGTTTGGTCCTCGCTAGAGGGCCACACGGAGGAGCCTTGCTCTTATCTCCATTTTCTTCAATTAAAAACAAATTCTGACATGATATTACTTTGTGTCAGGATTAGTAATTTGGTGACTGGCTCACCAAATGGAACTTCTATATTTTACATATGGTGGAATTTGTGCGCCGGATACCTTCCGGTGGCGACCTCTTGCGGCCTCCATCGGACGCAAGAGGTCGGAGGTGGCCGCTATCTGCCAGAATGCTGACAGAATGGGATATGAACGCCGATTTCTTGAAATTGGTGGCGTCACGCGTTACAATTCGTAACGCGTGACGGAGTGGAGGCATAGATGGCGACGACAGCTGAACGGATGCGAGCGATGCGGGCACGGCGCCGCGCCGAGGGGATGCGGGAGGTTCGGCTGGTGCTTCCCGATGCACGAGCCGAAATCACCCGGCGCCGCATCGCCGAACAGGTGGCCATGCTGTCGCCGGAAAGCGAGCGCGAGGCTTTGGATTGGATCGAAGAAGTGTCCGAGTTCGATGCGACGCGGTGACGTGGTGGTCGTGGCCGCCGCCGGCGATTACGGGAAGCCTCGGCCTGCGGTCATCGTGCAAACGGATGCATTTCCCATGGGG
Source organism: Magnetospirillum sulfuroxidans (assembly GCF_018224925.1). Taxonomy (GTDB): domain Bacteria; phylum Pseudomonadota; class Alphaproteobacteria; order Rhodospirillales; family Magnetospirillaceae; genus Magnetospirillum; species Magnetospirillum sulfuroxidans. The sequence continues at coordinate 11,475 of NZ_JAGTUF010000032.1, forward strand.
CACGCATCGGTGGTAATCTGTCAGATGACGTCGGAATTGGTGGAGGCACCAGATTTCCGGGTCACCATCGAGCCAGGCCCTGGAAACGGCCTGCGGGAGCGTTCCCAGATCATGGTGGATAAGCCGGTTGCGGTTCGACGGGAGCGAATCGGCCAAGTCATCGGCAAACTGACCACTGACGAAGTGGTGAAACTGGATGCTGCCGTGGCCTTCGTCATGGGGCTTGCAGACTGAGGGAGGCGACATGCCCAACTATTATGACGGCCTCGCTGACGGCCAACGGTTCGCCAGCACCATGAATACGGCGAGCGAAGGCGCGGACGCCGTGCGGGGATTGTTCCGTGGGCCTGCGACCTCGTGGGCGGATGAAGCCCGCGCCTTGAAGACAGAGCTTGCCGTGGAGCGGGCCAAACGCACCCTGTCGTGGGCCGCGATCGGCGGGTTGGAAGCCGTAATCGCCCAACTCCCGCACGAGCATCGGGCCGCCTTCGATGCCGTCATGGGAAAGGTTTTCGACCAAGCCTGCGTTCAGAGAGCCAAGGAATTAGGCTTCGTGGAGAGCCATCCGGGTCAGGCCGCAGAGGCGGCGGCCATGATGCGGCGCGATCTGGTCGGAAAGCGTTAGGATTACCCCCGGTTCGTCGGCAACATATCTTCGGTCCGGATAATGGCGGCCTCTCGTCCTGGGCCACTGCCGCTGTCGATGCCTCCCTTCCGATCTGGCGTCTTATCCTCGCTCCCGCCTGCGCCCTTCATGGCATCCCTCCCTGCCTGGCCGCCGGCATCGCCCGCACGCTGCACGCCCCGCTCAACCGCAGCCGTATTGTCCATGTCATGCATGATTTGCCCACCGATCCAGCGCAGCACCTGATTGGGCAGATAGTCGATGGCCTTGAAGCTGGCGTTAGCGAAGCCGTAGATCGCCACGCAGTAGGCAACGACGTAGGCCTCGCCGATGAAGAAGCCCATGGTGTTGCCGCTGGCGGCGCTGGCCTTCATGTTGGGTAGGAATAGCACATTGAACAGCCCAACCACGTTGTTGAAGATCAGCAGCCCGACCACCAACGAGAAGACCATCAGCACGGGCCGCAGGAAAATGCCCAGGATGATTGTGTAGCCGGTTTGGGCGGCGGGACCGGCAAGGCCTTCGCCATCGCTGCGCAAATGGGCCACCAGCATCAGGGGCACGGCAACAATCGCCTCGAAGATCCCCAGCAGCCAGGCGATGCAGCCATACATCCACCGGATCAATGGCAGCACGGCCAGCCCAACGGCCAGCAGGGCGGCCGAGGACATCAGCATGATGAAGATGCCAATCACCAGAGGGGCGAGCGCCCCAAGGATCGCCGCCAGTCCCGAGCCGACCACTTTCTGCGCGGCAACGGAGGCCGCAGCACCAGCCGGGCCGCCCATCCATCCCATGACAGCCGCAAAACCCGAACTGTTGGCCCAGCCGATGGCGGCGGCGAAAAAGGTCAGGATGCCGATGGCCCAGGCGAGGATGGTGTGGCCGAAGCTGATAAGCTCGGCCAGCGGGTCATCCCCAGTGAACTCGAACAGCTTCACTGTCCCGAATCCGATAGGGGAGAAAAGACGATCCAACGGACCCGCCTGCGACCCTGCGGCAACGCTTTGGAAGGTGGGAAGGCCCAAGTCGGCGGCGGTGGTGTTCCAGTATTGCTCGGCCCCGGCCAGGGCGGCGTGCACCTCTTGCGGCCAACCTATTCCGGGGGCCGGGCCGGAGATTTCCGGCGGTGTGGACGCGGCTTTGATCAATTCAGCATTCAGACGGGAAAGGGTGTGCAGCCATGCTGGCGCAGCCACCCAGCCCGCAGTGCGAATCTCGGCGATGGTCTTGGATCGCGCCACATCCTGCTGAGCTTGGACTGCAGGGGCGATCTTTCCAATCAGTGCGCGAGCATAGGAATCGGCGATCTGCCGCCCAATGGCGGTGCTGGGCATCGCCTGACGAAGAGCGGGGTTCGGGTGGTTGGCCAGCACGATCTGCTGGGCCAGCGACTGAATTTGCGGCAGCACCTGCATCAAGGCATCCCGCTGAGCGGCAATCATCACCCTTTCGCCGGCGTGATCGAGATTTTCCGGTGGCGTGAAGGTGATCGCTCCGCAGGCCTTGCGCGGATAATGGCTGGCGCCGTCATACGAGCGCTCGACAGCGACTTTCATCTCCGAAAACCCGTTGGGCCGCAATTGCCGGTCGACGTTGACCCGGATGTAAGGGGCATCACCCGACTGGGCGGCCACGGCGTTGAAGGCGGCCATACAGGTCTCGATCGACAGCAGGGTGCCGATGACCGGCTCGAGCTGTGCCGACATGGGCGGGGTGACGATGGCCCCACGCCCAGAGACCACGTGGTCGATGTGGGCTTCCCAGACGGACGACGCGATTTTTGAGCCTTGGCCGGCCAGCCAGACGGCCACCAATTGGCCGCCGTTCCAGCCATCGGAGATCGGCACCAGCAGGCCCATGCCGAACACCAAACGGATCGGCGCCCACAGCATGGAATGGCGCTGACCGCCGACGCGTCCATGCTTGGCCGACTCCATCACCACGACGCCGACATTGTAGAAGCTGAGAAAGACGCCCAACCCCATGGCGCTCGCGTTGTAGATCAGCAGCATGGCGCCCAAGGCTGAACTGATTTCAGTCGTCGAGGTGCCGGTGCTGATCCCGAACACACCGCGCAGCCAACGGGCAGCAAAATTCTGGCTGGCGGCGATATCCGCCCAGGCGTCGGCGGCCCAAGCGGTGCCCAGGGCGGCCTGCGAAAAAGCCGTCAGAAAACCCAGGGCCACGGCAATCAGGAATCCGATGACCGCCAGGAATAGGGCCATTTGGCGGGGATTACGGCGATCGATTCGCCGCCAACCCTCCGACAGCACACTGCGCAAGGTCAGGCTGCCATCGGCCAATGATGACACTGCGCGGGCGGGGTGATCCGGCGGCAGGATGCCGGAGTTGACGAAAGTGAGGGCGATCAGGCGGACGAACAGGCTGGATGTGTAAGCCATCTCCTGTTTGAACCTGGGCCAAGCCTGCGGCTTGAAGAAGAACCCGAAGCTGTCCCCCACGCTTGGCCGCCGGATCGCCCCCATGGTTCAGCCCTCCGCCCGGCTCTGGCCGTCACGCCAGCCGATGCACCAACCCAGGACGGCGCCGATGGCCAGCACACCGAAGGCCTGGAAGCCATTCATCGTCGTTTCCGCCAGGAATGCCCGCCCGGCTCCGCCGAAAGCCACCATGTCGAAAAGGTTTCCGCCCACCCAGATCAGAAAGATGGTCAGCATGAAGGCGGCCATCCGAGGCAGGGCGACGGACAGTCGCAATGTGGCAAGCGATCTCATGGGGTTCTCCTTAGGGCTTGGGCGTCGGGCTGGTCGGCATCCGCTTTTCGGGGCCGTGGCGTTCGTCCAGGTTCTTGCCGACCGCCAACCAGAAGCCGGACATGTAATGGGCATCCCCTGCGCGGCTGGCGTCGCGGTGACCGCGGCGGCCATCGAGCCAACCGCGGACGATCTCGGCATCTTCCGTGCAGCAGCCGGGAACCTGGCTGAGGATGGTTTCGAAGGCGGTGTCGTCCCCGAAGGGGCCGGTCAGGTCCAACTCGTGCCGCCATTCCTCAGCGGCGGCGCAGATGTCGTAGCGGTTGGAAGCTGGCAGAGTCGTGGTATTGTCGCGCTTGGTCATGATCCTGAAGTCTCCAAATCGAAGGATCGTGGCTTCGGACCCGGGGCGCGCCAACGCTCCGGGTCCACCAATGATGGAGACGCTAACACCAAGAAATCATGTCTAGCAAGTATTTGTGATTGATGCCTACTTGACTGCTATTGCAGTGGATAAAGTAGGCACCTTTTTCACAATTTATTTGGTGACTGGCTCACCAAATCATTTTTATTCCTGACATATTGGGCTGCGTGTCAGGATTGGCCTCATTCACGACCCGCCACGAGCTTGCCGTCCTGCTGAATGTTGCGAACCAACTGGGGATTAGGATGTCGCTCCGGATCGGCCCATTCGGCCTCCCACACGGGCATCGGCGAGATAAGTACGCCGGTGTCCAGCAGGACGTCATAGGCCAGGTCGGCCAAGGCCAGCTTGGCTTCAAGGCGGTCACCGGTGCCCGCGAGAATGACGGCCACATCCACGTCGCTGTTGGCGGCTGCATCGCCCCGGGCTTGGCTGCCATATAGAACGGCCAGGCGGAAACGGTCATCCTGACGTGAAACCGCATCAACGAAGGTAATTATGGCCGTGTTCAGGTCATTTTTCGGCATTGCTAAGCCCGCAGATACGGAAAATACGGATCCAGGGATGGGCTAGGACGAGGCCTCGCCTCCATCGATCACCCCTCGGCACCAAGTGGGGAGAGGCTTCCGGCGATCTGCTGGTTTCCGTGCTTTCTTGCGCCCCTTCCGCTTTGGTCGATCCGGGTAGGCAGCCTCGAGCGCCTTGCGAAGGTCGGCGAGCATAGCGGACATGTCTGGATGGCCCCCATTGGGGACGGCGATGGCTGCACGGGCCTCGCGCTCTGCTGCGGCCTCGTGAATTTCCGGAATGAGAGTGCGCTGTTCTGCCAGAACGCGGTTGACCAGGCGCAGAACAGGTGTTGGACCACCTAGCTCTCGAAGAGCCACGGTGACGACCTCGAGCAGGGCTGCGATGGCATCCTGGTCATGGATGTCGTCAGCATGCTTGCGCGTTTGTCCCAGGTACTGCTCCAGCGCCAGGGCCGCCAAGCGTAAAATCTCGTCTCGATTGTTCATCATGGCTATACGCTCCGTGAGTCTTCACGAAGCCGGGCGTTTAACGGGATCGCCCCCGGCATCCTCGTACCGTTTCGTCCGAGGTCGGCGGCGCACTCCCCCGCACCGCTGGGGCCGACCATGACGGGCGCATGTTGGCTCAGCCCCGCTCTTGCGAGCGCACGCCTATCATTTTGCCAAAGCTGGCCCAGGTCAATGTCCTGATTCTTATGTGTTCCTGGTCTTTCCATATTCCTCGACCTTATTTGACGTAAATTCAATCGCTTAAGGCATTGAACGGTGAGGTGTTGGGCGTTTTGCGTGGAGGAGTCGGGCGGTTGACGGTGAGGCATTGGGCGGCCGATGGTGAGGTCCTGGGCGGTCAGAAATCAGGGATTTCGTCGCCCAGATAGTCTGCCGGGTTGGGTGCCGCCGCACGAAGCCCTGCCTCCATGTCGAGGCGCAGTTGCATCTGCCGCTGAGCCAGTGCCTCGACAGTCTTCTTGACCCTGGCCTGTCGGCCAAGTCGGCATCGGTTGATTTCGGATGCCGCCTCCTGCCGCTGCTCCTCGTCCTTCGGCCACCAGCGTAAACGGACGCCAACTACCGACTTTCCCCGCTTCAACTCTTGGATCGCCATGTTGAAGCCCAGCGCGAATGCGTTGACCTCCTCGATCGCCGGCTTGATCGCCCACCGGTTCAGGTCGGCGTAGCGGTGAAGGCCATCGACACCCAGGCGGTTTCGAAGCTCTGACAGGGACAGTTCCTCCTCGAATTTCCGCATGTGGATGCGCCGCTCCCCCATCTCGTACAGACTCAGGGCGTACTTTGACGAAAAAGCCGCCATCACCTTGATCCGCAACTGGCCCCAGGTGGTGCTGCTGCGGATGATGGAGATGAGTCGGGGGTCGAACGTGTAGGTCAGGATGCCGGTGCGGTTGTCATCGTCGTCCATGTCGTTGCCGCCAAGCATCTGGGCGCGGCGCACGACGATGTTTCCCTTGCGCCCCTTGACCTCGGCTTCGATCAAGGCGGTCATCAGCCGCTTGATCGTCTCGGCGATCCGTTGGTTGCTGCCGGTATGCAGCCCCTTCAACTCGGACAGGGCGATGACGTGTTCAGCGCCGTTTTGATCGATCCGATCCCAGGCGTTTCGAAGCAGCGCATTGAAGGTGCGACGATCCACAAGTGTCAGGCTGGAGGGGAGGCGAACGTCGATCAGTTCGGCCGGCTTCACCATGTGGTCGTCCGACCACGGCTCGATGCTGGTTGTCGAACGCAGCTTGCGCTTCGACGAGGCCATGGGGACTGCCATTGGCCATTCACCGCCCGGCCACATCAAAAGCTTCTGGCGCTTTTGACGTGCCCTCCTTCTCGCGACGCCGAATGATCTCCGCCTTGGTGGGGCGGCCGCGCTTCTTCGAGGGCGACGGCAAGGGTGAAGGGGGAGTGGCTGGCTGCAGGTCACCGAGAAGCCAACGTTCGAATGTGGGGACGTGGTAGAGGACTGTTCTTCCCCGGCGGATGACCGGCGGGCCATCGACGCAGTCCTTCATTCCCAGCTTCTTGAGACGGGAATAAGGGATGACGTGGCCGTAAAGCGCGGCGATCTCGCGCCGGGTCTTAAAGTCGGAAGGAGCCATGGGGTCGCACCTATTCTGCGACCTGCCCACTCCACGGACAGGACCTCGCAGATGCGACCCGGCAGATTTCGTGGGACCAGAGGTCCCGAGAGGACGGATGCGTCAAGATCATTGGCCTGCCAGGGCCGGATCGCACTGTCGGCTTCGCAATAGACTTGCTGGCTGCCGAGGGCCGCATACGATCTGCGGGCTACACTTGGCCACAGCACCTACGGCTGTAGCTCAATGGAGTGGTCCGAACCTACCAGAACCAGCTGAAACCGACAAGTCTGGCCTTGGACCAATTTGGACCACGAGAGCCGAACTTTATCGAACCAGTCAGAACCCACGTGAACCAAAAATAACCGTCGTTTCAACGAACTAGCTAGAACCTCGAGAGCTTGCAAGGCCCTCCGGACGGCTTCCCAAGCTTACGACGAGGGTTCGATTCCCTTCACCCGCTCCACTCTCTTCGCCTTCGAAATCAATACCTTAACCGAAACCGGTGATGCCCGGCGATGCCGCGTTATGCCTGTTTCTGCCTATGGTTTGATGACCCGTAGATGACCCGGAGCTGACCCAGCCCGTCATCGGCGGGCGGGAGAAGGCTATGAAGAAGGTTGCGGGCCTACGGGCCAAACTGACCAAGACCGCCATCGACAAGATCGCCCCGCCATCGGCGGGCAAGATCATCGTCTGGGATGCCGACCAAGCCGGGTTCGGCGTGGTGGTGACGGCGCAGGGCGTCAAAAGCTGGATCATCAACTACCGCACCCGCGACGGGCGCCAGCGCCGCTTGGTGCTGGGCCGCTGCGACCGCCTGACCGCCGATCAGGCCCGCACCGCCGCCCGCGCCAAGCTGGCCGAGGTGGATTTGGGCGGCGACCCGGTGACCGAGCGCAAGGAAACCCGCGCCCGTCTGCGTATGGCCGCTCTGCTGGATCAATACATCACCGACGAGATGCCCCGGCGCAAACGCGCCTCGACGGTCAGGCTGCACACTGGGCAGATTGAACGCTATATCCGCCCCCATCTGGGCGGTATGGCGGTGGCGGAGGTCTCACGGGAAGATATCCGCGCCCTGCATCGCCGGATCACCGACAACGGCGGCGCCATCACCGCCAACCGCATGGTGTCGCTGCTGTCGGCCATCCTCTCCTATGCCATCGAAATCGGCTGCATCACCGACAACCCCGCTTTCCGTTTCCCGCGCCACAGCGAACAGCCCCGCCGCCGTTACCTGAGCCTGGAGGAAATCGCCCGCGTCATGGCCGACATCAACGCCAGTCCGGCCCAGGATTCAGCGGACGTGGTGCGTCTGTTGCTGTTCACCGGGGCGCGGGTGGGCGAGGTGCTGTCCATGCGCTGGGACAACATCGACTTTGAACGGGCGGTGTGGAGCAAACCAGCCTCGGCCACCAAACAGAAGCGCGACCACCACGCTCCACTGACCGACGACGCCCTGGCCCTGCTGCGGGCGCGGCGCCGGGCCAATGCGGGCGAATGGGTTTTCCCCGCCCGCTACTCCCCCACCGGCCATCTGACCAGCATCCGGGTATTCTGGAATCAGGTCTGCAAGCGGGCCAAGATTGCCGATTGCCACATCCACGACCTGCGCCACACCTTCGCCAGCCTCGCCGCCCGCCAAGGCGTGCCGCTCCAGGTGGTCGGCGGGCTGTTGGGGCACAGCGACCATAAGACGACGAGCCGGTATCTGCATTTGTATGATGACCCGCTGCGGGCGGGGGCGGCAGCGGTGGCGGGGATAATTAAGCGTGAGAAGTAGGTTGAATGGCTCGGGGCAGATTAGTGTCGAATTCGCCAACTACTGACGTTCTTGAGGATATGATTCAAGCTGATCGAAGCCCCCCTAATCGAGGCGAATTTGACTCAACCCACGCTCCAAGGCATTTGCCAATTTTGAAAAATTCACCTTTAGGGAGTCTATGGATACCGCCACCTCAAGATGAATTTCTCGTTGGCTGTATCGGGTGGTGTCCAGAACATCCCACCCCTGAGTCTTCAGGATTTCCTTCGCCGTTTCGAGCTTATTTCCCCAACGCTTATCAACATTTGTCCAGTCCGTTACGCCAGTCGCAACGTTTCTGAATTGCACGGAAACAGATCGTGCTTGCAGGTTTCCTCGGATTGAAACTATCCGACCGACTTTCAATTCCTTTTGAAACTCGTCACCGGCAGGATTGGAGGTGTAGTCGCGATCAAGCACCTTTGCAAACAATTCCTCGGCCCAAAAATCTGGGCTAAGTTCATCCCAAATTCCATCCACAGCGTCTTGGAGTTGATCTAACTCGGCTCGAATATGGCGAACGTTTATTCTGTGCGCGATATCATGGCAAGTGGCATTGTCAATCAGTCGAGCCAATCTCTTGGGAGCTGACTTCCAGCTCAACGTGGGGTCGTATCTGAACTTTGTACGGATCTTATCTTTCCAATCAACGGACTTACTCCCGCCCGTGGGAGGGGTAAGTCCCGTATAGGCGGTAAAAATTGTCATTCCAATTCCGTAAGAATCTACCTTGGTTGAGCGAGCCTGCTGACAGTCAATGTCTTCTAATTGTTCGGGGGCGTAGTAACCGGCTTCCTCAATGTTGCCGCTGATGGTCCGTCCCTGTGCTTTGGCGTGCCAGGACATATCGAAATTTAGTAGAGCCACCTCGTACCTGTCCGCATCGGTACTCTCCAAGGCGCTATCGCGCCAATAAAACCATGGCACAATTACATTCGATGGCCGAATATCTCGATGTAGAACGCCTTGTGGAAGGTTGTGACTAAACTCCACATGGCGACACACGCTTCTTAATATTCGAATGCCATCTGTCCAAAATTTGAACTGTGTTGAGTTTATTATATTTTTAAAGTTGTCTCCATCAATGAAATCCATTAGTACGCAAGTTGGAATTTCGAATGCTGTGATGATTTTTGCTGTTCCAGGTACTGCGGCTTTTGTTAGGTATTCAAGGCATTGTACGCCGCGTCGAAAGCTGTCTAGTTGCTCACCATTTGATAGATTGTCCATTTGAATAATTTTTAAGGCGTAAGCGCATCCGCTTTCATCAACGAGTTTCCACACGGAGGAAAATGGGCTGCTGGAAACCTTATCTACGACCGAGTATCCGTGAAATTTATTGTGCGGATTTCTCGATGTCAGATGCCATACTTGGTGAATTACACGGGAGTAATTCTGCAAAAAGGCTTGGTATTCATTGCATTGGGTATCGCCGTGATTGCGCTCAATCAGCGCCTTGGCATGGCCTGCGAGGGTCAGCCGTAACTTGTCATCATCGTCAAGTAGACGTAGTTCCTTCTCACTTGGGATGCTGTCTAAGGGGCTCACTGAGCCAACCACGGCAGGAGCTAATTCGTCCTTTGAGATGAACTCCTTCAAATCCGCAAATATCTGCTTAAGAATAGTGGTGTGATCTAGCGGGGCTGCGACATTCGCTTCAGGCTCATATCGGATAACCTGAACTCCAGCTTTACTCGCCCATCTATCCGTTTCGCTATCGCAGCGGTCGGTGATCCAGAAATGCTGACCAAGGTCGATACCGTTAGAAATGAGCCTCTCTAAGAAACCGCCGGCCGCCACGTCATCTGCCGATATTCCCATGAAGACAATAGTGAAGTCCTGGATAACGAAATTAATAAAGTTTACATATTGTGGATCATTTGAAAGCCGCGTGAAATCGTCTTTAGTAAAGACCCAGCTTTTTGCCGACTCGTGGATGCCATGCAGATTTGCGATAAACGGTTTCCGCCGCTTCACTAAATGCAGGTAATCGCCTGCATCTTTTCCGCAAAAATTAGCGACATCTTCGGATATTCGAACTTTACGGTGCGCTTTATACGCAAATTTATCAATATTTAGGGTGAGAAAGCTGGATACTCCATCTAGTTCCCAGATTTCTTTGTAAATATCTGGCGGCTCTATTTTTTCTGCCGCCTCGAAAATTTCTCGAATCGCCGCTCTGTAGGTGGCTTCGCCCATGACCGTGTGTAGGATTTGGAAAGCCTCCCAAAGATTTTCCGTCTCGTAAATTTGGTCGAGCTCAATCTCCTTTGCCTTCGCATCCTCTTCCCGAAGGGTCAGCAGACTTTCCAGCGCCTGATTGCGCATGATATCTTTGAGCCGTGGCCAAGTCGGAAATCCTGCGGACTGACTAAGTCCAGCTCCAGTCCAGAATGCGAGGTCTTTTCTCCGTTCGGCGTAAATCTTGCGGAGACGTTGGTATGATGGCTGGGCTGGGTTAAAGGGCATATCGGCTACCGAGCAATGGCTATATACCACTCGAGGTTAATGCATCTATAGGTTGCCAACAAGGCATTGTTCCATCGAAAGTCACCGCTCTCAGACAACTGTGTTGTCCGTGGGAGCGCGCAAAAGAATTCCAAGCACGAAAACGGGGTCAAAGCCCTCCCCTCCCCCCCTCAATCCGCAGCATCCCGATCCCCTCCAATACGCTCACCAGTTCCATCCTGGCACTCTTCACCTCATACATCCCCTGCAACCGCATCCAATACCCCGGCCCGGTGCCGAAGGCTTGACCCAGGCGCAGGGCCATCTGGGCTGTGACGCCCCGCTGACCGTTCAGGATGGCCGTGACAGCATTGGGCGGCACGCGGATATGGTCGGCGAACTTGCGGGCGCTCATGGACAGCGCCTCCAGTTCGTCTTTCAGGATTTCGCCGGGATGCACCGGAGGCAGGTTGTCGATGGCGGGAATGGTCATGGCGGGCCTCAGTGGTAATCGACGATTTCAACGTTCACGGCGTCGCCGGGGATCATCAGCGGGTCTTTGCCGGTCGGGTCTTCGGCGAAGGCCCAGCGGAAGCAAATCCGCCACCGATCATTGATGCGAATGCTGTACTGGTCGTTGCGGTCGCCGCCCAGCGCCTCGAAGCGGTTGGACGGCGGGTTGCGCAATTCCACCAGCCGGGCAGCGGCATTCAACTTGGTCAAGCCTTTGACCGCCTGACGCTCGAACGCCTGGAACTCCTTGATGCGCTTTCCGGCGGCGAAATCGGCGCTGCGCTTATCCGCATAGCTCTTGATCGGCATGGTGCATATTATGCGTTACGGATTGCATAACGGTCAAGCCGGTTAAATCCACATCCGCAGAATCTCATCGATGCCATAGGTCAGCTTGTACACCCGCTTCGCCTCTGCTTCCATCGCCGCCACTTCCGGCATGGCGCCGCCTTTGCCCCAGTAGATCATATTGGCCGCATGGGCCATTTGATTGATGTTCCTGGAGACGGCGATGAACTCGCGCCACAAGCGCCGCATATCGGCCAAATCCGCCGAACTGGGGGCGCGATAATCCAAAACGCTATGCCTGATCGCCGCTCGGATGAAATCCGAGACGTCTTCCCGCGTCTCGGCGGCCTTGGCCCGCATGGCGGCATCCAGCTCGCGGGTTAGGCGCAGGGTGAAGCGAACATCGTAATTGCTCATGGCATTTCCTTTCAGCCGCCGGAGGCTGGCGCCCCGCTTGCGGCGGTTTGTCTGACAAAACGCGTATCCTGCCTTGGTGAGATCATGGCGCCCGATCCGCGAAAGCCTTGGTTTGTGCGGCTTCCGCCACCGGGTCGATGGAGTGGCGTTCTGGTGGGGGTGTCACAGCCTCGCTTTGGTGTCGGTTTTGGCTGTCACAGCCCCATTTTTCCCCTGTCACACCCCCGGTTTTCCCTGTCACAGCGGGGGAATCGGCTGTCACAGTCTGCGTCTTCTGTTCAAGCGGCCTGCCGGTGGTCGGGGCCGGTAGGTATTTGGGCTGGCAAAGAGGGAGCGGGGGATTTGCCCGCAGGGCGTCAAGGCAACCTGTCCGCCGGCATCGGCGTAGGGGCGCTGCACAGGGGCCGGCGGGGCCGCCTCGGGCGGATCGGCCCGCGTGGGGAAATGGTGCCGCCGGCATGGTGCTTGCGCGTTTTGCCCAGCTTTCCCATTTTTCCGTGCCCGCTACAGGATAGGGTTTATAGGGGGGAACTATAGGGTGTCGTACCATTTCACCGTCCCTCACTCGTACCGTTTCACCGTCGGTTTTGGGGGATAAGTCAGTGACGCCTTATGCGGCCTGGGTTTGGCTGGTCGTACCGTTTCACCGTTGATAAAGGGCAGCGATCCACAGGGATTGATGGCCGGCAGGCTGGGCAGCAGGCGCACCCCGCCGGGTTCGATCCGATAGCGCAGGCCGCGATAGAACAAGGCGACCCGGCGCAAGCTGCGCAGTGCGGCTTTTTGGAAATTGCTAGAATCGGCATAATCAGCGCCAAATTGCTGGCTCAGGCGGGTCCAGGGAATGAAGCAGCCCCGCCCCGATAGCGTGAACACGCGATAGGTGGCCCAGGCGTAAAAGTCCAAAGCCAGGGGCGAGCGGCGCAGGCCGTGCAAGGCCCGGCGATCCACCGGCACCGAAGAGGCGAGGATGGCGCGAAAGAAGGTTTCGCCCAAAATGATGAAACTGCCGAACAGGCTTTGCTGGTTGGGGACGGCATGGCTCCACCACACCTGCCCGCCTTCGGTCAACGGCATGTTGATCCAGGCTTCCTCGCTTTCGCTGATGCTGATTTGCGCCCGGAACAGCCACAACATCTGCTGCCGCAGCCGGTGGGCGTCGCCGCGCTTGCCGCCGCCGGTTTCCGGGTTCAAGCCGACCAGGCGCATGAAATCGGCCAGAGAACGGCCAAACTCGAGGCGGCGCGACTTGCTGCGCACGGCTTCGGTGACGATCCAGAACAGCAACAGACGCGGGATGCTGCCATAGGGATAGCGCGGTTGCCCGGTTTCATCGCGATAGGGGGTGACGGTCAAGGTCAGCCGCCCGTTGTGCTTGCGCCATACCGGCACGGGGCCAGGATCGCGGTGCGGCAAGGTCGCCTGGATGAAATGGCGGACCATATAGACGATATCGGCCTTTGCCGGGGCCGAGGTGATGCCGGCGGCGGCGTTGATCAGCCGCAAGGCGGTTTCGTCGGATGTGCGAGCCATGGCCACCCCTAATCCCGCGTTTCGGCTTCACAGGTGGCGCCCCGTGTCCGTTGCTCGACGAACTCGCGCAGGGCAAGCTCCGAGTAACGGACGCAGCGTTTGGACAGGTGGATGAATTTGGGGCCGCGCCCATGCACGCGCCAATGGGCCAGTGTCTGGGGCGCGACGCCGAGATATTGCGATGCCTCGGTCGGGGAATACAGCCGCCCGGCCAGCGAGGCGGGGAGATGTGCGGGTTTCTTCTTGTATGCCATCGGGGATGCCCTTGGGTTGTCGATGGCTCCCGATTATGGGCATGGATGCCGCGAGGTCGCGGGAAATGGATGAACGGCGAAGTTTTCCCGATCAGGACCAGCGGCGCCAGACGAACGTCATATAGCCACCGTTGACCAATGCTTTGGCTTTCCGAATGTGCTTTTTGACCCGCTCGATGCTGGTCGTGTCGCCGCCTTCCGACGGATACAGGGTTTCGGCAATCTGCCGATACTCGGCCCCGGTTGTCTGGGCGTCATAACAGCGTAGATACAGGATGTTCTTGGCGGGTTGGGGGCGCTGGGCCGAGGGGCGTTTCAGCCCAACTGTCAGGTTGGCATAGATGGCCTTGATGCGTTCAATTTGTTCGCCCAAAGGACGATCCGCGACAATGCGGACATCAACACAGTGGGCGGACGCGGGCGGGCCGATCTGGTGGTCCAGCTTCTTGCCGTCGTGCCATGATGCCAGGACTTCCACATGGGGGACGTACTCGTCCGCGAACATCGGTTCAATCAGGGAATCGGGGTTGCGCGGCCCACCATGGGGCGAGAGGTGGAAACGCCGGCAAATCTGGTTGGAAAGCTCGGTCACGGCGGGACTGAGTGGCAGATTGGAAATTGGATACTCGCCCTTGCCGCAGCACTCCTGCCAGACCGGCACAAAGGCCGAAAATGCGGCGATGTAATCCTGGTTGCGGCGCAGATACTCCCAGGCCCATTTGTCGGGGTAATTGTAGGACAGATAGCCATAGTCCGAGGCATCCCGCCAATCCGGCCAATAGGCAGGTGCCAGGATGGAATCGGCAATCATGGTCGGGGTAAGGATCATGGCCCTGGCCTGTTCATGACGTTTAAACGGCTTCGCAGCATCGGCATGTCCAAGGGATGGAAAGCATCCTTATCCTTGTGCCAGAATATCCAGGCAAGATCAGCCGTGAACAGGTGAAAAGTGGCACTGCCAATGGTGATGACTTCCAGATGACCCGGCTTTCTGCAATACTGCTCGCGGTATTGATTTCTGCGGCGTTGAGCTGGATTACGTCACGGCTTCCCAAGCTTACGACGAGGGTTCGATTCCCTTCACCCGCTCCAACGCTTTCCTGATTGTTTTCCAACAGGTTAGCCCAGACCAACGTGGTCACACCCTTCCGCCCGAACCGTTCATAAACCCCCGTTTGGCACAAATTTGGCACAACGGGACTTTAAGTTCGGATGGCAACCATTCGGAAACGCAGTGGAAATTGGCAAGCCCTCGTCAGGCGGCTTGGGCAAAAAACGCTGTCCCAGACCTTCCCGACGAAGGCTGAAGCTGTCGCCTGGGCGCGTGCAAAAGAGGCTGAGATCGACGTTGCTGAACGTCCGGTCGAGGTCATCGAACTTGCGACCACCACCCTCGCTGACTTGATCGAGCGGTACCGCGACACGGTTACCCCGACTAAGAAGAGCGCCTATCAGGAACGGTATCGGTTCAACAGGCTGTTGCGCGAGCCAGTGGTGAACCTGACCTTGGACAAGCTGACGACAGGAGCGTTCGCCAAGTTCAGGGATGACCGTCTCCAGACCGTGGGGGCGCAGCAGGTTAGGCACGACCTCAATGCATTCGCTGTGGTGCTGCGAACGGCGCGGCTGGACTGGGACGTGCCACTGAAATCCATCCCCGTGGACTCGGTTCGCAAACCGAAGATGCCTCGGGGAAGGAATAGGAGGCTGAACGACGGTGAGTATGAACGGCTTCGATACGCCATCCTGTCCGGCGAATCGCCATACCTGTGGGAAGTGGTCGAGTTCGCTGTTCAAACCGGGATGCGGCAGGCTGAAATCTTGGGGCTGCGTTGGCAGGACATCAACCTTGAGGCGCGGATGGCTCATTTGCGCGACACCAAGAATGGCGATCCCCGCGACGTGCCGCTGACGACCAAAGCGGTCGCGGTTCTTCAGAAGCAGCAAGAAGCGATGTATCCCAGTCCATTCCCATTCACCGTGCGAATGGTGCAGTGGTCATGGCGGCAAGCCCGTCGTCGCGCCGGTATCGAAGACCTGCACTTCCATGATCTCAGACATGAGGCAATCAGCCGCTTGTTTGAGCATGGGCTCGCGATCCCGGAAGTCGCAGTGATCAGTGGGCATCGTGATTTCAGAATGCTCGCAAGATACACGCATCTTAGAGCGGAACAGATAAGCTTGAAGCTTCCATAGCACAGGCTGTCACCCAGAACGCACCTTAATGGTATGTTGTGTCTTCCAGTTTTCAGCCGGAAGTCATAGAATACCCCTGGTTGCTGAACTCCGGGGGTCGAAATGTCTGACGAGGATATTGGCGAAGTTGCTGAGGAGTCCGCCGGGGAAGCAAGCGAAATTGGACAAATATATCTTTATCTTTTGAAGGATAAAGTGACTTTTGATGGTGCCCTCGATCCAGAGGCTAATATACAATCTAAAAGCACATTTAAGTCATCCGACTTTGAGGTCGGAGATGCGTCGTGCCGTTTCTTGTACTTTCAGTCTGTAGCAGACAGATCGAACCCATCATGGCTTGAGTTTATCAACGAACGCCTTCCTGAAGCTGACCGCGTTTCTTTCTCAGCGACAAGCACAAATCCAAACGGAATTCTGTTTGTTCGCCTGGACAATAAAACATTTGCAGCGACGTTTGGGCGCAGTGCTGTGGGGTGCATCCTTAAAGGTGCCATAGTACAGGACTTTGGCATTAGAACTGCGATGAATATGTGTGGAAATGAAGAGGTTCGTCAGACGAAGACATTAAGCAACGCAATTACGACAACTTACATTGATCGTCAGGTCAACACGCCGTCAGACTCATTCGTATTTGGAATTAATGAAGCAGAAGATTTGCGATATATATCCGCCCACATGATTGGCAATAAGAACATAACGCTTCAAGGAAAAGAAAGTCTGACCATAAAGGTGATTGGCAGCGAAAAGCTCTCTTGGCTTGGTCTGATTTTGAAATGTCGGGAGTTCATTAAAAAGTATGACGATACATCATACTCTACCTTGTTTCCTAATTATCGAAACTTCAGACCAGCGCCGGACGATGTTTCTAATGACTTGGATGCCAAGCTTATTGCGGAATTAAAGGCAAAAAACTTCTCTAAGTTCCAGTTCTGCATTCCTGACTTTATTCAGGACGACAAGTATAGCTTTAGCTATACAAACAACAAAAGTAGAAATAATAAGATATATTCCCACATTGAAATTTCTCAACTCGATTCGCACGTCAAGTTTGACGGCAGTCTGGCTGTCGCAAAGTTGAAGGCGCGGTACGTATTCGCGTACTCCCATGAGGATGACAAAATCCTATCCCATCCGAGGTGGTCTGCCTATGACTGCCTTGTTTTTGAAAGTGACCACCCTAACAGGCTGCGGAAAAACCCTTTCATCTGAGGCTGCATCGTGATTCGCTTCTCCTGCTGAGTTCGGAGGGGGGG
>NZ_JAGTUF010000033.1 GCF_018224925.1 Magnetospirillum sulfuroxidans
ATAAAAGCCCGTGCCGCTTCGAGGCCGAAGCTGCATAGACAGAGAAACGCTCTCCACTCTTTCCGGGCAAGTCCATCCTGTACGTAGATGTCGTCCATCAGACGCGGATCATAGGAAACGCGAACTTTCCAATTGCCCTTCTGGCGGGCTCGTTCGAACCAATGTTCCTCCAGCGCCTTGGCGCAGCTGTAGAAGCAACCCCAGAAGCGAATTCCCTTGGCCGTCACCGTGGCGTCGTCACTGGGCATCAGGGCCAGCCGGACGATCTCGGATGGAATGGACCGCAGGAAACCGCTGCGATTGACGATGCCCCAGTGCCACAACTCGATCGGCACGGGTGGGGCCTCGTCGGCGATCATTTCTGGGGTTCGCCGGTAGTCCTTCAGGACGTGATGGTTGTTGTAATAGAGGACGCAGCGGATGAAGATTTCCGTGAAATCGGCCAGATTCAGCTTACCGTCCAGCCGGTAGTCGCGGGCACCGCGTTCACCGAAGTCAGGGGCGACATAGCCAGGAACATAGGCTTTGAACTTCGCCGGGATCATGTTGAAGCGCTGCTCGACGATCCCCTTCCAGTCCGCCCGGTACGGGGCGGCGTTTTCAACGTTGACCCGCAAGGTCTTGATCAGCGTTTCCACCATGGCCCCGGCCATTTCGCCACGGTCGCCGAGCAACCGGTCGGGCATGGCGTCGCACGGCCAGTCGGCTTCCTCGATCTCGATCCCGAAGCGTCGGCAGTATTCGACCTTGGGCTCGGCTGCATTGGCCAAGGCCATCATCGCCCCCACCCAAGACGGTCCTTCCAAACCGATATAAAGCCCGGCGATCATCCGGCTGAATGCCTCGCGCTAACCAATACAGCCGCTCCAGTTCCAGCAGCTCGGCCTTGCGCTTTTCGGACAATGCTTCAACCGGTTTGACCGCATAGGCTATCCGCCGATGCTCACCGGCCACGACATAGTCCACCAGGAAGTCCGTGGTCTGAACCAGCGGCACCCGCGTTTGACTATCGACCGGATACTTGATCCCCGCCCGCTCGGCAATGGCTTGGGTTTCCTCGCGATCCAGCGGAAATTGCTCACGGATATCGAGAACCGCGTCGTGCCAGTCGAGCAGGTAGAAAAGACTGACTTCGATGTCGGAGAGGAAATGATGAACCCGGCCGGTCTTGATGCCTCGCAGACGGTGCGAGCGGCCCAAGGAAGGGACATCGTAGATTTTGAGCCAGGGTTTGTAATCGGCGCCGAGACCTGTCCCGCGACCTTCCTTCAGGTAGCGGGCGATCAACGCTTCATCCACGGAATATTTCCGTCGCGCCGTGGGCGGACCTCTGGCCTGTCGGCCCATCCACGGGAAAGCCTACGCCCGTGGAGAGCCTCAGGACAAGGTGATTCAGTATGAAACTATTTCGTCCGGTATGAGACTATTTCGTCGAGTATGAAACTATTTCGTCACCGGATACAACCCCCAAAACGGCCACAGCTCCCTACTCCACCGTCACCGATTTGGCCAGGTTGCGCGGCTGATCCACGTCGGTGCCACGGGCCAAGGCGACGTGGTAGGCCAGCAATTGGACGGGAACGGCGTAGAGAATGGGGGCGACGAAAGGATCGACCATGGGCATGGTGAACGACGCCATCGGCGCCACCGCCAATTTGGACAGGCCCTCGGCGTCCGAGATGAACAGGACTTTGGCGCCACGGGCGATGACTTCTTGGACATTAGAGGCGGTCTTGTCGTACAGCTCGTCCGACGGGCACAGCACCACCACCGGGACGTGATCGTCGATCAGGGCGATGGGGCCGTGCTTAAGTTCGCCGGCCGCGTAGCCTTCGGCGTGGATATAGCTGACTTCCTTTAACTTCAACGCCCCTTCAAGGGCGATGGGGTAGCACGGACCCCGCCCGAGATAGAGCACATCGCGGGCCTGGGCGACGTCTTCGGCGATGACCCGGATCTTGTCTTCATCACGCAGCATTTCGGCGATGCGCGCCGGCACTTCGGCCAGGGCCTGGGACAGATGTGCTTCTTGTTCGGGGGTAAGCCGGCCATTGGCGCGGGCGATGCCCATGGCCAAACAGGCCAGCACCACCAATTGGGTGGTGAAAGCCTTGGTCGAGGCGACGCCGATTTCCGGCCCCGCCTGGGTTAACAGGGCGGTGGTGGCTTCGCGGGCAATGGTGCTTTCGGCCACATTGACCAAGGCCACGGTGTGCAGGCCCGCATCGCGGCAATACCGCAATGCCGCCAAGGTGTCGGCGGTTTCACCCGATTGGGAGATGAACACCGCCATGTCGCCGGCCACCAGCACCGGCTGGCGATAGCGGAATTCCGAGGCGATTTCCACATCCACCGGGATGCGCGCCAGTTGTTCAATCCAATATTTGGTGACCATGCCAGCGTAATAAGAAGTGCCGCAGGCGACAATGGTCACCCGCTTGATGGTGGCCAGATCAAACGGCAGTTCCGGCAAGGTGATGGTGCGGCTGGCCGGATTAAGCATGGTGTTCAAGGTGTCGCCGATCACCTGCGGCTGCTCGTAGATTTCCTTGACCATGAAATGGCGATGCTGGCCTTTCCCGATCAAGGCGCCGGACAATTGGGTCAATCGCACCTCGCGCTTGACCACCTGGTCGGCGCGATCACGCACCACCGCGCTGGTGGGCGTCAGCACCGCCCAATCGCCATCGGCCAGATAGCTGATTTTTTGCGTCAAGGGGGCCAACGCCAGAGCATCGGAGCCCAAAAACATCTCGCCGTCGCCATAGCCGATGGCCAACGGGCTGCCTTCACGCGCCGCGATCAGCAAGCCGGGATGATCGGCGAAGATGATGCCAAGGGCAAACGCGCCGTGCAGCCGCTTCAAGGCGGCGGCGGTGGCATCTTCCGGCGTCTTGCCTTGGCGCAGATAGAAATCAATCAGCTGCGCCACCGCCTCGGTGTCGGTGTCGCTTTCAAAAACATGACCGCAGGCGGTCAGCTCCGCCTTGAGGTCGGCGTAATTCTCGATGATGCCGTTATGGACCACCGCCACCCGCGCGGTGGCGTGGGGGTGGGCGTTGCGTTCGGTCGGCACGCCATGGGTGGCCCACCGGGTATGGCCAATGCCGATGATGCCGCCCAAGGGCTGCGCCGCCAGCAGATGTTCCAAATTGACCAGCTTACCTTCGGCGCGGCGACGTTCAATCTTGCCGTCAACCAAAGTGGCGATGCCGGCCGAATCATAGCCGCGATATTCCAGCCGCTTCAGCCCCTCGACCAAATGAGGAGCGACCAAAGCCTTGCCGATAATGCCGACGATGCCACACATGGATCAGTTCCCTTGCTTCTTCGCCTTATCCGCCGCCTTGGCGGCACGGAAGCGATCAGCCCAGCCGGCCACTTCCATCTGAGCGCCACGGCCAACCGCCAAGGCCCCATCCGAGACTTCCTTGGTAATCACCGAGCCGGCGCCGATCATCGCCCGCGCGCCGACCTTGACCGGCGCCACCAGCGAGGAATTAGAGCCGATGAAAGCCCCGGCCCCGATTTCGGTCCGCGATTTGGCAAAGCCGTCGTAATTGCAGGTGATGGTCCCCGCCCCCACATTGGCCGCCGCCCCCACATGAGCATCGCCGATATAGGACAGGTGATTGACCTTGGCGCCTTCGTCCAGCACCGATTTCTTGATCTCGACGAAATTGCCGATATGGGCCTTGGCGCCGATTTCGGCACCGGGCCGCAGCCGGGCATAAGGACCGACATCGGCGCCATGGGCGATGGAGCAGCCTTCAAAATGGCAGAACCCCTTGATCTCCACATGATCGCCAACGGTCACGCCGGGGCCGAACACCACATGCGGCCACACCACCACATCGCGGCCCAGCCGGGTATCCCAGGAAAACCACACGCTGGCCGGATCAATCAGGGTCGCGCCATTTTCCATGGCCTCCTCGCGCAGATGCGCCTGCACGATGGTCTCGGCCCCGGCCAGCTCGACGCGGGAATTGACCCCCAGCAATTCTTGCGGATCGCCCAGCACGAATGAACAATTGGCGCCATCGCCCCGCGCCAAGCCAACCACGTCGGTCAGATAATATTCGCCCTTGGCGTTGTCGTTGCCGACACGGTCCAGCAAGCCCCACATGCGGGCGCCATCAAAGGCCATGACGCCGGAATTGCACAGCGGGATTTCGCGCTGATCGTGATTGGCGTCCTTGAATTCAACGATCGCCTTAAGACCCTCGGCACCGACCACCAGACGGCCGTAATGCCCCGGATCATCGGGCTTGAAGCCCAAGACCACCACCGATGGATTCTTGTCGCCATTGCGCCGCTCGGCCAGCATGCGGTCCAGCGTATCCCGGGTGATCAACGGCGTGTCGCCGTACAGCACCAGCACATCGCCGGTAAAATCCTTGAGCGCCTCGCGCGCCTGCATCACCGCGTGCCCCGTTCCCAGCCGTTCCCTTTGCACCACGGTCTGGGCCGGGGCCACGGCGGCGGCCACCACGTCCATGCCGGGGCCGACCACCACCACCACTTTGTCCGGGGTCAAGCCCGCCACGGTATTCATCAGATGCTGGATCATCGGCCGCCCGGCCAACGGATGCATGACCTTGGGCAGGTCGGATTTCATGCGCGTGCCCATGCCGGCGGCAAGGACGATAACGGCGAGTTCGGATTTGCCCTGGTCCAAAGCGATCAATACCCAAGCAGTTGCGGGAGATGCCGGAAAGTGCCACAAAGGCCTCCTCTGAGCTAGTCAATCTTTATTGCGGAAGATTTCAATGAACCGGGTCAAACGGGCGGCAATTTTCGATTTGGACGGCACTTTGATCGATTCGTTGCCAGACCTGACGACGGCGATCAACAAGACCTTGGCCGATCATGGCCTGCCGCCGCTGACCACGGCACAGATCGCCCCGATGGTCGGCGACGGCGCCAGCACGCTGGTGACTCGCGCCTTTGCCGCTCACGGTTTGGCGGCCCCCCCGGTGGAACCGGTCTTGCAGCAATTCCTGACCCATTACGAGCCCCATGCCGCCGACCAGACCAAGCCCTGGCCCGGCGTCATCGAAACACTGGAATATCTGCGCGCCAAGGGCCTGATCCTGGCGGTGTGCACCAACAAGCCGACCAAGGCGACCCACGAGATACTCGCGGCCTTGGGCCTGGATCATTTCTTCGCCGTGGTGGTCGGCGGCGACGACACTCCGGCGCTGAAACCCAACCCCGCCCACATCAATGCCGTGCTCGACCGCTTGGGCGTCCATCACGAAGAAGCGGTGATGATCGGCGATTCCATCAACGACGTCCTGGCCGCCAAGGGCGCCAACGTCCCGGTGGTGGTGTTGAGCTTCGGCTATTCCCGCGTGCCGCCGCACGAATTGGGGGCCGATCTGGTCGTCGACGATTTCGCCATGCTCAAGCGGGTCATCGCCGGTTGAGCTGAACCAGCCCGAACAGCACCACCGCCGCCACCACCACGCTTGGCCCCGACGGCGTGTCGAAGCGCCACGAGCCGCCCAGACCGCTGATCACCGCCGCCATGCCCAAAAGCGCCGCCCAGACGGCCATTTGTTCCGGCGTCCGGGCCAAGGAACGGGCGGCGGCGGCGGGGATGATCAACAAGGCGGTCACCAGCAGCACGCCGACCACCTTCATCGCTCCGGCGACCACCAGGGCCACCAGCAGCATCAGAACCAGCCGGGCACGGGCGACATTGTGGCCCTCGGCGGCGGCCAAATCCTCGTCGACGCTCATCGCCAACAGGGTCGGCCACAGCCGCCACAACGCCAGCAGCGCCAAGCCCCCGCCCGCCCAGATCACCGCCACGTCGGTCCAGCCCACCGCCAAGATGTCGCCCAACAACCAGCCCATCAGATTGACGCGCACGCTTTGCAGCAATGACAACGCCACCAAGCCGGTGGCCAAGGCCCCATGGGCGACGATGCCCAAAACAGTGTCCGAGGCCAGCCGCTTCTGCCCCTGGCTTAGACTGAGGACCACCGCCAGCACCACGGCCAGCAGCACGATGCCCAAGCTGGGCTCGATGCCGGTCAGCATGCCGAAGACCACGCCCAACAAGGCGGAATGGGCCAAGGTGTCGCCGAAATAGGCCATGCGCCGCCAGACGACGAAACAGCCGAAGGGGCCGGCGGCCAACGCCAATCCCAGCCCGGCGACAAGGGCGCGGGTCAGGAACTCATCCATGCGCGCAGCCTCCCCCATGATCGCAATGCGGACCGTGGACGTGCTCGACCCTGCCATCGGCCAGATGGGCATGGTCGTGCACATGGGTATAAACCGCCAGCGAGGCGGCGACGCGCGGCCCGAACAGGGCCAGATATTCCGGGTGCCGCGATACCGCTTCCGGGTGGCCGGCGCAGCAGACGTGACGATTGAGGCAGACCACCTCGTCGGTGGCGGCCATGACCACATGCAGATCATGGCTGACCAGCAGCACGCCGCGCCCCTCGTCGCGGGCCACGGCGGCGATCAGATCATAGATTTCCGCCTGACCGGTCATATCGACGCCCCCCACCGGTTCGTCCAGCACCAGCAGATCAGGCTGACGCAACAAGGCGCGGGCCAGCATCACCCGCTGCAATTCGCCGCCCGACAATTCCAGCATCTGCCGATGCAGGACATGGCCGGCGCCGACACGGCCCAAGGCCGCCGGCCAATCGCCCTTGGCCGCCGCCATGGCGAGAAAGCGCCGCACCGACAGCGGCAAGGCGGCGGGAATGTTCAAACGCTGCGGGACATAGCCGACAATCAAACCGGGGCGACGGCTTACCGTGCCGCTGTCGGGGGGCAGCAATCCCAACGCCACCTTGATCAAGGTTGATTTGCCGGCGCCGTTGGGGCCGATGACGGTGATGATCTTGCCGGCCTCGACATTCAGGCTGACCGCCGCCAAGGCCGTTTGGGCGCCATAGCGAACCGACACCTTGTCGAGATGGATCAATGCCGTCATCCCCCTTCCCCCGCCCGACAGGACGGGCACAATCCCTCGGCTTCCACCGTCAGGGCGGTGACGACGAACCCCATGCGGCCGGCGGCATCGCGCACCGCTTGCTCGATATCGTCATCGTTAAGCTCGGTGGCGGCGCCGCATTGCCGACACAACAGAAATTGGCCGGCTTGCGCATGACCGGGATGGGCACAGCCGACAAAGGCGTTCAGCTTTTCGATGCGATGAATGAGACCATGCGCCAACAAAAAATCCAACGCCCGGTACACCGTCGGCGGCGCCGCCTTGCCCAAAGCTTCCAACAGCGCATAGGCGCCGATGGGGGCGTGGCTGCGCCAGACCAGTTCCAACACCCGGCGGCGGATATCGGTCAGGCGGGCGCCACGGCGGCGGCATTCCTCTTCGGCGGCGGCCAGGGCCTGGGCGATGCAACGGTGGTGATCATGATGAGGCGGAGGGAAATTCATCGGGCTTGCCATGGCTTAATGTTATATTATAACGTCCGGTTCTTGACCCATCATTGCACGGAGCAATTCCATGTGGAAGTCCCTGGCGCTATGCGTGCCATTGTTGGCCCTGCCTGTCGCCGCCGCCCAGGCGGAAGTGCCCAAGGTGGTGGCATCGATTCAGCCGCTGCATTCCCTTGCCGCCATGGTCATGGAAGGGGTGGGGCAGCCGGCCTTGCTGGTCAGCGGCACCGCCTCGGAACACGGCTATGCGCTGAAACCGTCGGACATGCGGGTGCTGGAACAGGCCCAGGTGGCGGTGATCATCGATACCGGCTACGAGACCTTCCTGGCCAAGCCGCTGAAGGCACGCGGCGGCAAAATCAATGTGCTGGCCATGGCCGACCTGCCCGGCATGACCGTTTTCCAACCGCGCGAAGGCGGTGTTTGGGACGGCCACCATCATGGCCATGACCATGACGCCCATGGCCATGACCACCACGATGAACTGGACGGACATCTGTGGCTGGATACCGCCAATGCTCAGGTCATGGTCACCGCGCTGGCCGAGACATTGGCCGAAATGGATCCGGCCAATGCCGTGACCTATCACCGCAACGCCGATGCCGCCAGAACCAAGCTGGCCGCCCTCGACGCCGAATTAAAGCAACGCTTGGCCCCACTGGCCGGCCGCCCCTATGTGGTCTTCCACGACGCCTATCAGTATTTCGAGGCCCGCTATGGCCTGTCGGCGGCGGGGTCGATCACCCTTGATCCCGACCGTCCGCCCGCGGCCAAGCGGCTGGCGGCACTGAAGGAAAAATTGCAAAAAAGCAAGGCGAGCTGCGTGTTCCGCGAACCGCAATTCCCCGCCCCCATCGTCGAAACCCTGGCCAAATCGGCCGGAGCCAAGGTCGGGATGCTTGATCCGCAAGGCTCTAGCCTGCCGCCCGGACCGGATCTGTATCCGGCGTTGCTGTCCAATCTGGCCGATTCCTTGACCAAGTGCCTGTCGGCACCTTAATACCAAGGAAGCTTTGCCCCGGAGATGATCATGAGCCAATTCGCCGCCGCCCTTGCCGCCATCCACTTCAACCAAGATGGCTTGGTCCCGGCTATCGCCCAGCAATTCGACAGCGGCGAAGTGCTGATGATGGCGTGGATGAACGCCGAGGCGGTGCGTGAAACCCTGGAAAGCGGGCGCGTGTGTTACTGGTCGCGCTCGCGCCAGGGCTTGTGGCGCAAAGGTGAAACCTCGGGCCAGCAGCAGCGCCTCAAGGAATTGCTGATCGATTGCGACGGCGACACCTTGCTGGTCAAGGTCGACCAGGATGGTGTCGCCTGCCACACCGGCCGCCGCACCTGTTTTTACACCGCGGCCCGTGGCCAGGACCTGATCGAGGTCGAAGCGGTCAAGATCGACCCCAAGGAATTGTACAAATAATGGACAACCTTCCCGTCACCGTGCTGACCGGCTTTCTGGGCAGCGGCAAGACCACTCTTCTCAATCACCTGCTGGACCATCCCGGCTTGGCCCAGACGGCGGTGCTGATCAATGAATTCGGCGAGATCGGTCTTGACCATCTGCTGGTCCAGCATGTGGCCGAAGACATCATCTTGCTCAATTCCGGTTGCCTGTGCTGCACGGTCCGGGGCGACATGGTCACCGCCCTGCGCGATTTGTTCCTCAAGCGGGTCAAGGGCGAGGTGCCGGAATTTTCCCGCGTCGTCATCGAAACCACCGGCTTAGCCGACCCGGCGCCGATCATCCACACGCTGATGACCGACCCGCTGCTGGCCAGCCGCTATCGCCTGGACGGCATCGTCACCACCGTCGACGCCGTCAACGGCGCCAGGACCTTGGACAACCACGAGGAAGCGGTCAAACAGGCGGCTATCGCCGACCGCTTGGTGCTGACCAAGACCGATATCGCCGATTACGCGGCGGTCGAGGTGCTGCATGCCCGCCTGCGCCAGTTAAACCCGGCGGCCCCCATCCTGCGCGCCGATAACGGCAAGATCGATCCGGTGGAAATTCTGGATGCCGGCCTGTTCAACGACCGAGACAAAATCCCCGACGTGCGCAAATGGCTGAATGCCGAGGCCTATGCCGACGACCATGGCCACGATCACGACCACCATCATCACGACGTCAACCGCCATGACGACCGGGTGGCCGCCTTCGTCTTTACCACCGACAAGCCGGTCAGCTGGCCGGCGCTGTCCTTCGCCCTGGAACTGCTGATTTCCAACAAGGGTGAGAACATCTTGCGCATCAAGGGCATCGTCAATGCCATCGGCCAAGACAAGCCGCTGGCGATCCACGGCGTCCAGCATGTGTTTCACCCGCCCGCCGCCTTGCCCCAATGGCCCGACGGCGATCACCGGACCCGCATCGTCTTCATTACCCGCGATTTCGGCCGCGAGGCCATCACCCGCATGCTCGGCGGGGTTCTCAGCATCGCCGAGGAAACCGGCGTATAAAAAACCCGGACCGGTTTCCCGGTCCGGGCTGTCTTGCCCCGAAAACTCAGTATCTGGCGTCGCGGGGTTTCTTGCCGTTGGCCCAATCATTCACCTTGCCGGCGAAATCCGGGCGCGGCTGGTGGGTGAAGTATTCGGACACGTCCACCGCCTCTTGTTCGCTCAACGCCTTGCCTTGGCCCAGCGGCCAATGGGTTCCCCAGGCGATGGGCATGTTGTTGAGAACAAAGGCGGCGGCGGTGAAGGTACGGGCCATGCCGGCGCCGATATTGAAGGATTCGTCCCCCCACAGCGGTGGGAAAATGAATTCGTTCCGAGCATCCTTGAGCCCTTGTCCGTTATCACCATGACAGATGGCGCATTTGGCGTCATAGACCGTCTTGCCGTTGACCGGATCGGGAACAAGTTTCAGATCACGGTTGCCAATCCCACGCCCGGCGATCTTGGCCCCCTTGGGGATGCCTTCGGACAGCCAATCGAAATAAGCGATAATGGCGGTCATTTCCTTGGAATCCGGCTTTAACGGCTTGCCGTTCATCGACCGCATCATGCAGCCATTGACCCGTTCCTTCAAAGTGACCTCACGGCCGGCGCGGCCGTTGAATTGCGGGAAAGTCGGGGACGAGCCATAGAACGCGCCGCCCACCGGGGCCTTGCCGCCATTCATGTGGCAATTGGTGCAATTCATGCCGGCGCCGACATTATCGGGCAGCAAATGCTTGGTATCGGTCAGCAAGCGTTGCCCCAGGCGGATCATCTCGCCCTTTTCTCCCACCGGCATGGCGGTATCGGCGGGCGGATTGAAGGGCAAAACCCCTTCCGGCAGCTTGGCCAGGGCCAGCGGGGCGATGCCCAGGCGTTCCTTGGCGGCGACGGAAATGGCGCGGACCTTGTCCACCTGCTTGGCGGTGACCGTTCCGGCCTGACTTCCCCAAGACGAGCGAACAAAGGTCAAGATCTCGGCCACCGCGCCATTGCTCAGACGATCAAAGGCCGGCATGGCGAAGGCGAAGGGCTCGGCTCCGGTCGAGGCCATGTGACCGCCATCCAAAGTCACTCGGATCAGCGAGGTTGGATCGGCGCTCAGAATGGCGGAATTGGCGGCCAAAGACGGATAGATGCGCGGCGCGCCATGACCATCGGGACGATGGCACGACGCGCAATATTCCATGTACGCGGTGGCGCCGGGTTTGGCGTAATCGCCAGCCTTCAAGGCGGCGAAGGTGGTGTCGGTCGCGCCGATGGCCATGTCGCTGCCCTTGCTCGGCGACAGCGATTTCAGATAGACGGCCATGGCCGATAAATCGGCATCGGCCAGATGTTGGGTGCTGTGGCTGATGACTTCGACCATGCCGCCGAAAGCGGCGGTGCTGTCGGTGCGGCCGGTCTTGAGGAAGCGAACGATGTCGGCTTCACTCCAGCGTCCCAGGCCGGCGCCGGTCCCGCCGCGCAAATCCTTGGCGTGCCAGCCGTCGATATTGGCGCCCGCCAGGAAATCGGCGCCATCGGCGAAACGGGTGGCCTTTTCCTGATAACCCAGCCCGCGCGGCGTATGGCACGAGCCGCAATGCCCCAGGCCTTCCACCAGATAAGCGCCGCGATTCCATTGCTCATCCTGGCCGGATGTGGGCTGAAAGCGACCGGAATCCACATAGAGGGCATTCCAGCTCGCCAACGGCCAGCGGATGGAGAGCGGCCACGGAATATCGCTGTCGCGGTTGGCTTTTTCCACCGCCGGCACCGCCTTCATGAAAAAGGCGTACAGCGCCCGCATATCGTCGTCGCTGACCTTGGTATAGGACGGATAGGGCATGGCCGGATACAATCGGTGCCCCTGCTTGGCGACGCCGTCGCGGACGGCGGCGGAGAAATCGGCATAGGTATAAGCGCCGATGCCGGTTTTGACGTCGGGCGTGATGTTGGTGGAATAAACCGTCCCGATGGGCGTCTCCATGGGCAGGCCACCGGCAAAGTCAGTGCTGCCCACGGCGCTATGACAGGCCAGACAATTGCCGGCCTTGGCCAGATAGCGGCCTTTGTCGATCTGATCTTGGGAAAACTCCGCCTGAGCGTATCCGGGCGCCGCCAGCAATAGCAGCGCCGCCATGGTTATCTTCGTCTTCACGGCAACCTCCTTACCCCCTTCCTTCCAAACGGAAGGACATGGAAGCAGTTTAGGGCCGTGGCCCACAGCGGCGAAATTGGGGAAACCACCCACAATCTTAGGGTTTTCCCTAAGTCAGCCCGGCAACAGACCGGCTTGGACCAAAAGCCGGGTCAATTCAGCCACCGAACCGGCCTGCATTTTTTCCATGACATGGGCGCGGTGCACTTCCACCGTCTTCATGGAAATATCCAGATCATGGGCAATCACCTTGTTGGGTTTGCCCGCCGCCACCAGTTCCATCACCGCCCGCTCGCGCCCGGTCAGCCGTTCCACCCGCTCGGCGATAAAGCGGATGCCGGCCTTGCGGGCACATTCAGTGGCGCTGCGGGCCAAGGCCTCGGCCACGTGATCCAGCAGCACCTGATCGTTGAACGGCTTTTCCAAAAAGGCGATGGCGCCGGCCCGCATGGCCCGCACCACCATGGGAATGTCGCCATGACCGGAAATGAAGACGATCCCCAAGGAATCGCCGCGCTCGTTCAATTCACGCTGCAATTCCAGACCGCTGATACCGGGCATGCGCACATCGGCGACCAGACAGCCGGCGTGGCGTTTGCCCCAGGCCGCCAGGAAGCTTTCGGCCGAGGCGAAGGCCTGAACCGGCTGCCCCAGGGATTGCAGCAAGAAGACCAGGGAATGGCGCATGGCTTCGTCATCATCGACGACGAAGATGGTCGGCGTGCACGGGGTATCGGCGCCGCAAACACCGCATGTCATGACAAGACCTCCGAGAGCGCCGGCAAGGAAAATTTGAAACAAGCGCCGCCGCCGGGCGCGGCCTCGGCCCAGAGCCGGCCGCCATGGGCCTCGATGATCGAACGCGATAGCGACAAGCCCAAGCCCAGCCCTTCCGGTTTGGTGGTGAAAAAAGGTTCGAACAGATGCTGACGAGCTTCCTCCGACAGGCCGATGCCGGTATCGCTGACCGCCACCTGGACCATCCCGCCCACCATCTCGGTCATGATGCCGAGCTTGCGCTGGACGGCGACGGCGGCCATGGCATCGGCGGCGTTTTGCAACAGGTTCAAGATCACCTGTTCGATCTGGATGCGGTCGGCCTGGACCGCCGGCAAGGATTCCCCCAGCCGGGGCTCGACCACGACGCCGCGGCTGGCGGCAATGGCGGCGAACAGATTCAAGGTTTCGATCACCGAATCATTGATCGGCATCGGCCGTTGCTCGGGGGTGCGCTTGCGGACGAAAGCCCGGATTCGCTTGACGATGCCGGCGGCGCGTTCCGCCTGGCCGGCGATCAGCCGCACGCCTTCGCGCACGCCTTCGGCATCAATGCCGGCGGCCAGCCGACGCTCGCAGCCGCCGGCATAATTGTGGATGGCGGCCAGCGGCTGATTGATCTCGTGCGCCAGGCTCGAGACCATTTCCCCCAGCAAGGCCAGGCGGGCGCCATGCTCCAATTCCTCGCGCTGACGCCGCGCCCGTTCGCCGGCGGCCCGCAATTCGTCCGTGCGCAGACGGACAAGATGCTCGACCCGAACCACATGCGCCACCCACCATGCCGCCACCAGCACCACGGCCAGCAACCACGGCCAATAGGCGCGGGCCAGTTCAGCCAGACTGCGCCGGCCCAAATAGTCATAGGGACCGATTTTCAAGGCCCGGAACAGTTCGTGCACCTCTTGGTAATCCACCGGAACCGTCCAGGCCTGACCGCTGCTTGCCGGCATGGCCAGCAACGCCATGCCGACACGTTTGGCCAGGGCGGCAGGGATGGCCGGCAGGCGGGCGAACGGCCAATCCGGGTACAAGGCGGTGCTGATCTCGCATTCCAAATCCGCCGACAACCGTCCGCCCAGGACACGAAACTGTCCCGGCCGCGCCTGTCCTTCGGCCACCATCTGTTCCAACAGGCAGGCGCGGACGATCCCGGCATCGGCCGAACCATCGGCCACCGCGCGGGTCACCCGTTCGATGGGGAAACCGGTAAATGACAGCTCTTGTAAATCCTGGAACGGATTGATGTCATGGGCGACCATTTCCCGCCACGCCAAGCGAAAGCCGCCGAAAGCTTCCGCCGCCACCGCCGCCACCCGCCGACCTTTCAAATCGCTGAAATCCTTGAGCGGACTGTCCGCCAACACCACCACCGCCGAAGCGATGGCGGCGGCGGGGGGCGGGCCACCGACGGTTTCCAAGGTGGCGATGCGGGCGACATGAAAGGCCGCTTCCAATTCGACGTAATGACCAGGATTGGTGATGATGAAATCCACATCCCCGGCGGCCACCGCCTGACGCAAACCGCCCAAATCATAAGGGACGGCGACGAATTCATAACCGGCCATGGTGGCGTTGAGATGACGGATCGACGCATCCCATTCCGCCGCCGCCCGTTCGGCCCCGCGATAGGCGAGCACCCCCACCCGCACCTCGGTCGCGGCGGCGGCGGTGAAAACAGCCGATCCCAGCAAGATCAGGGAGGCCAAGACCCCCACGATTTTTCCAACCATGGAATGTGCAATATCAGCAAACGCGAAAGCCGTCAGCAGGATATGCGCTCGGCAATCGGGCGAGGGACATTATCGATCCCCTCGCCTGATCCGCCGTTACAGCTTGCTGAAATCCGGCGGCCGCCGCTGGGTGAAGGCGGCGACCGCTTCCTTTAATTCATCCGAGCGCAAGGCATGGCCGAAAGCGGCGAATTCCGTCGTCAGACGGGCTTCCACCGACTGGTCGGGATGGCGCAGCAATGCCTTGGTCCGCGCCAAGGCGGCGGCCGGCTTGGCCACCAGGGATTCGGCCCGGCTGGCCACCGCCGCCGCCAGTTCCGGGGCCGCGAACACGGCGTTGACCAAGCCCAGATCACGGGCGGTTTCGCTGGAAAACGGCTCGCCCAACATCAACAGCTCGGCGGCGCGCTGATGCCCGATCAGACGCGGCAGCAACAACGACGAAGCCGCCTCGGGCACCAGGGCCAGATTGATGAACGGCAATTGCAGGCTGGCGCCGGAAACGGCATAGACCAGATCGCAATGCAGCAGCATGGTGACGCCGATGCCGATGGCCAGACCGTTGACGGCGGCGATCACCGGCTTGGTCGTGGCGATCAGGGTATACAGGAAATCAGCCGCCGGACTGGTCTGCAC
The DNA here is from genome assembly GCF_018224925.1 of Magnetospirillum sulfuroxidans. Classification (GTDB taxonomy): domain Bacteria; phylum Pseudomonadota; class Alphaproteobacteria; order Rhodospirillales; family Magnetospirillaceae; genus Magnetospirillum; species Magnetospirillum sulfuroxidans. Next base: position 15,157 of record NZ_JAGTUF010000033.1, read on the forward strand.
GTCCCCGGCCTGCAAGAAATCATAGAGGTCGTTGCCGGCGGTAAAAACGTCATCGCTGCCGGTCAGGACCAGCGCCCGGATGGCCGGATCGGCCGTGCCGCCGCGCAGGGCCTTGGTCATCGCCTCGTACATGGCGAAGGTAATGGCGTTTTTCTTATCGGTGCGGGCCATGCGGATGGTGCGCACGCCATTCAGATCGGTGACGACGATGTGCTCGCTCATGGCGGCTCCCTTGATGAAACGCACGGGCATAAAAAGCAGGGGGGCGGCTTTAACGGCCTATCCGGGACCAACACCGCCCCCCTGAAGTTCTGCCCGAAGGCGGGCAGAGGGAGAACGGACCTAATCGACGAACAGATCAGGCAAAAGCTGCCCGACCGGATCGACGGCATAGGCGGAAAAATCATCGATGCCATGCTGTTTCAGCACCTCTTCATCAAGGAAGAAATTACCGGAACATTCCCGTGCCGGCCGGGTCAGAATGGCATGGGCAGCATCGGCGACAATGGCCGGGCGGCGGCAATTGCCCGGCTTGATCAGCCCGCCCAACATGGCCAGGGCGGCGGTATCGATGATGGTGCGCGGCCATAACGCGTTGGCGGCAATGCCCATATCCTTGAACTCGGCCGCCCAGCCCAACACGCACAGGCTCATGCCGTATTTCGAGATGGTGTAGGCGGTGTGGGACTGAAACCAGCGCGGCTCCAAGGCAGGCGGCGGCGACAGCGTCAGGATGTGTGGATTGGCCGCCTGTTTCAGATAAGGCAGACAGGCCTGGGTGGTGGCGAAGGTGCCGCGCACGTTGACGCTCATCATCAGGTCGAACCGCTTCATCGCCGTATCGGCGGTACCGGTCAGATTGATAGCGCTGGCATTGTTGATAACGATGTCGATGCCGCCGAAATGATCGGCGGCCTGGGCGGCGGCGGCGGCCAAAGAGTGCTCGTCACGCACATCGACCACCACCGGCAAAGCCTGACCACCGGCCTCGATGATCTCGGCGGCGGCGGAATGGATGGTTCCGGGCAAATTGGGATGGGCTTCGGTGGTCTTGGCGGCGACCACGATGTTGGCGCCATCGGCGGCGGCGCGCAGAGCGATGGCCTTGCCGATGCCCCGGCTGGCGCCGGTAATGAACAATGTCTTTCCCTGCAATGTCGGCATAATTCTTTGATCCTTCAGACTTTGGAGAGCAAGGTTTCGGCCTCGACCCACGGCCCCAACCAATCGGGCAATGGCGGCGAATCCTGTCCCTGGTTCAACTGACGGGCCAGCTCGGCCGGGGCAATGCCGCCGTCCTTGCCCACCAACATGGCCTTGACCACCGCGTGACAGGCCAGCACGTCACCGCTTTCCAGCCGATGCTCGATGAACAGCCAGCGTTCATCCCAGGCCAACAGGCGCGACCGCAGGCGGATGGGTTGAAACGGTTTGAGCGGCCGGCGATAGCGCACCAAGGCGCCGGCGATGACCGGTTGCAGCTTTTGCCGCCATACCAGCGCCCCCATCCCCGACCGCACGATCATATCCAGCCGCCCCAAATCCATCAGCGACAGATAACGGGCGTTGTTCATGTGGACATTGATGTCCAGATCGGTGGGCCAGACGCGGAAGCGCAAGCGCGATTCCGCCAGCAAACCCAAACGCGGCCGGAAAAAGGCGAGCACGATCACCCGCAGAACGCGAAACCACAGGTTCATGCCCGCCTGCCCCGCTTAGAACGCGTCTTCGGCGAAGTCCATCATCGACGCGCCTCCCGCCATGATGGCCGAGAACAGTCCCGATGTTTGCGGCAGCAGCCGCTCCATGTAGAACCGCGCCGTCCCGATCTTGGCCCGATAAAAAGCGCCGTCGTCGCCATCAACCTTATCCAGGCTGGTCTGGACCATGCGCGCCCACATATAGGCCAAGGCGGTCAGACCGAACAGCCGCAGATAATCAGTGGCGGCGGCGCCGGCTTCATCCGGCTTGGCCATGCCGGTCCGGGCAATCTGACCGGTCGCCTGTTGCAGGCGGACGAAGGCCTTGGCCAATGGCTGGACGAATTCGCCCAGGGCCTCGTCTTCCATATTGGCTTCGATAAAGGCCTGAACCGGATGGAAAAAGCCGCGCAAATAGCGCCCGGCATGGGCCGGCATCTTGCGGCCGACCAGATCCAGCGCCTGGATCCCGTTGGTGCCCTCGTAAATCTGCGAGATGCGGCAATCGCGGACATATTGCTCCATGCCGTGTTCGCGGATGAAGCCGTGCCCGCCCAGCACCTGCATGCCCATATTGGCCGCCTCGAACCCCAGATCGGTCATCAAGGCCTTGATCACCGGGGTGATCAGGGCGACGAAATCATCGGCGTCCTGGCGCGTCTTGGCGTCGGGGTGGTGGTTCTTGATGTCCAGGCTATGCGCCGCCCAGGCGCCCAGGGCGCGGCATCCCTCGACATAGGCGCGCTGCGTCAGCAGCATGCGCCGCACATCGGGGTGAACGATGATCGGATCGGCCGGCTTGTCCGGGTGCTTGGCCCCCGACAGCGACCGGCCTTGCAGGCGTTCACGGGCATAGGCCACCGCGCCCTGATAGGACGCTTCGGCCAGTCCCAGCCCCTGGATGCCCACCGACAGCCGTTCGGTGTTCATCATGGCGAACATGGCGGCCATACCTTTATTGGCCGAACCGATCAGCCAGCCGGTGGCGTCGTCGAAATTCATCACGCAGGTGGAAGACGCCTTGATGCCCATCTTGTGTTCGATGGACCCGCACGAAACGCCGTTTCGCTCCCCCGGATTGCCAGCGGCATCGGGCAGGAATTTCGGCACCAGAAACAAGCTGATGCCCTTGACCCCGGCCGGCGCGTCGGGCAGACGGGCCAACACCAGATGGATGATGTTCTCGGTCAGGTCGTGCTCGCCCGCCGAAATGAAAATCTTGGTCCCGCTCAGGCGATAGCTGCCATCGTCTTGCGGAAGCGCTTTGGTCCGCAACAGCCCAAGATCGGTGCCGCAATGGGGCTCGGTCAGGCACATGGTGCCGGACCAGGTGCCATCGACCATCTTCGGCAGATAGGCGTTCTTGAGTTCATCCGAACCGAAACCGTGCAGCGACACATAGGCGCCGTGGCTCAGCCCCGGATACATGCCGAACGACAGATTGGCCGAACAAATCATTTCCTCGACCAAGGTGTTGACCGCCTTGGGCAGTCCCTGGCCGCCATAGGCCGGATCGCAGGCGATGGCGGTCCAGCCCCCCTGGCTGAAGGTGCGATAGGCGTCGATGAAACCGCTCGGGGTGCGGACCACGCCGTTTTCCAGGGTACAGCCTTCCTCGTCACCGGAACGGTTGAGCGGGTGCAGGACCTGCTCGCAGATCTTGGCGGCTTCTTCCAACACCGGATCAATAAGGTCGCGGGTGAATTCCTCGTAGCCGGGCAAGGACGACAAGGCGTCGCCCCCCATCAATTCATAAAGGACAAAGCGCATGTCGCGCAGGGGTGCCTTATAGCTGGCCATGATCGTATTCCTTAATTGCGCAGAGGCTTGCCGGTCATCAGCATATGTTCGATGCGAGCCAAGCTATCGGGGTGACGGACCAGGGTCATGAAGGCCTGACGTTCCAGGTCCAGCAGGCCGTCTTCGTCGACGGTCTCGGTGACATCGGTCTCGCCGCCCGACAAAATGCCGGCCAAGGCGCCCGACACCACGCCGTCATGCGGCGTCGCCTTGCCCATGCGCTGGAAACCGGCGACCGCCATGTTCAAAGCCACCTTGGCCGTTGCTCCGGGCAGGGTGAAGACCGGTGGCTGTGGCGGCTGATAGCCATCGACCAGGGCCAAGGCCTTGGCCTTGGCATCGGCCAGCAGGCGATAACGGTTCATGGTGATGCCGTCACCGGGACGCAGGATCAGCAATTCCTGGGCTTCGGCCGCCGATTTGGCGATGGTGGCGGTGCTGATGGTCTCGAACACCTTCCCGATTGCCGGCATCGGTCCCTTGGGCAGCCGGCCCAGAGCTTGCCAGCGCGCCAGCATTTCCGTGCAGCCGCCCCAACCGGGGATCAAGCCGACACCGACTTCGACCAGACCGGTATAGGTTTCGGCATGGGCCTGAATGGCGTCGGCATGCAGCAAGATTTCGCAGCCGCCGCCCAAGGCCATGCCCGATGGCGCCGCCACCACCGGGAACGGCGCGTATTTCAACGCCCGATAGGTGGCTTGGCCATTGGCGACCATGGCCTCGATTTCGGTCCAGGCGGCGATGTTGGCGGCGAACAGGGCCAAGCCCAGATTGGCCCCGACCGAAAAATTGGACCCCTCGTTATAGATGACCAGGGCCTTGAAATCCCTTTTCACCCGCCGAATGGACTTGCCGAGCAAATCCATCGTCTCGGGATCAAGGGCGTTCATCTTGCTGGTGAACTCGAAACAGGCGACGCCATCGCCGATATCCCACAAAGCGGCCGAGCCGTTTTTCAGCACCGGCGAGCTCTTTAACTTGATATCGGCCAGCATCAGCACGCCATCGGGACGGACCAGATCGCCATAGGCGCCGTTAGCCCCCAGCACCTGGCGGATGCCGTTTTCCACCCGATAGAACGGCCGACCGGCAGCCAACGTCAAGATCTGCGGCAACGGCCAGCCGGAAGCTTGCAGCTTGGCGGTGAACCATGCGGCCCCGACCTGATCGATCAGTTCAAACGGACCGAACTTCCAGTTATAGCCCAGCCGCATGGCCTCATCGATGGATTCGATGTCGTCGGCGGCGTCGCCAACCAGGGCGCAGGCATAGGCCAAGGTCGGCCCCATCACCGCCCAGGCATAGGCGCCGTGCGCGCTGTCATGGTCGAACAGCTTGGCCAGCGAACGCCCAGCCTCTTTGACTGCCGCCACATCGGCGCGGCGCTGGTCGCGATATTCGCCGGTGGTCAGGTCAATGGCTTCCTTGGCCCTATTCTTCTCGCGATTGATGCGATAAAAGCCGCCCTTGCCCTTCCGCCCGGTAAAGCCGTCGGCAATCATCTTTTCCACCACCGGCACCGGACGGTTGATGCGATGAAACGCGTCGCTGACCGGCAATTCCTGGGTCATGCTGCCGATCACATGCGGCATCAGATCCAGACCGACCAGATCCAGCAAAGCGAAAACGCCGGTCTTGGGAATGCCCATGGGCCTGCCGATGATGGCATCGGCGTCTTCCACGTTCAGGCCGGCGTCAATGGCTTCAATGACCGCCGCCTGTAACCAGAACACCCCCAGGCGGTTGGCGATGAAGCCGGGACGATCCTTGCAGCGCACCACGCTTTTACCCAAACGGCGATCGGCGAAATCCGAAACCACGGCCAGGGCTTGCGCCTTGGTTTTGGCGCCGCCGACCACTTCCAGCAGCCGCATATAGCGCGGCGGATTGAAGAAATGAGTGATGCAAAAATCAGCGGCGAAACCGTCGGACAGGCCGGCGAGCAGGTTTTCCAGCGGAATGGTCGACGTGTTGGACGACACCACCGAGCCCGGCTTGCGCACCGCGTCGATGCGGGCGTACAGCGCCTGCTTGATATCCAGACGCTCGATCACCGCCTCGACGATCCAGTCGCATTCCGCCAACAGGTCAAGATGATCCTCGGTGTTGCCGACGGTGATCAGCTTGGCCGCCCCCTTGCTCATGAACGGAGCCGGATCGGCCTTGAGCATGCGCGCCACCGCGCCTTCGGCGATAGCGTTACGATTCCCGCCTTCCTTCGGAACGATATCCAACAGCACCACGGGGATGCCGGCATTGGCCACATGGGCGGCAATCCCCGCCCCCATGACCCCGGCGCCGATGACGGCGACCTTATTGATCGTGGTCATCACACCGCCTCCAAGAGGGTGGCGATCCCCTGGCCGCCGCCGATGCATTGGGTGGCCAGGGCGTATTGACCGCCTTGACGCTTGAGCAGGCTGGCCGCCTTGCCGACGATGCGCGCCCCGGTGGCCCCCAGCGGGTGACCCAGGGCGATGGCGCCGCCATCCAAATTGACCTTGTCCAAATCCAGACCCAATTCGCGCACACAAGCGATGGATTGGCTGGCGAAGGCCTCGTTCAGTTCGATGACGTCCAGTTGCCCGGCCTCGAGGCCGGCGCGATTGAGCGCCTTCTTGGTCGCGCCGACCGGACCGATGCCCATGATTTCCGGGGCACAGCCGCAAATGGCGATGCTTTTAATGGCGGCGAGAATGTCCAACTTGTGACGCTTGGCATAGTCTTCGGTGCACACCAGCACCGCCGAAGCGCCGTCGGTCAGCGGTGACGAAGTCCCGGCGGTCACCGAGCCGGCGGCATTAAAAGCCGGCTTCAATTCGGCCAGACCCTCCAGCGTGGTTTCCGGGCGGATGCAGCCATCCATGCGGATGGCGCCGCTTTTGGCCGTGATGGCGACGATTTCATCGTCCAGCTTGCCGGCTTCGCGCGCGGCGGCGGCCCGTTGGTGCGAGCGGACGGCGAATTCTTCCTGTTCGCGCCGGCTGATCGCCCACGTATTGGCCACGTTCTCGGCGGTGTCGCCCATGCCCATATAGGCGCCGGGCATCCGGGCAAAGAAATCAGGATTGGGCAGCGGGTTGAAGCCCATGATCGGCACGCGGGTCATGTTCTCGACCCCGGCGCAGATGAACGCCTCACCCGCCCCCATCTGAATGGCGCCCGCCGCGGTGTGCACCGCGCTCATGGACGAACCGCAAAAGCGATTGATGGTTTCACCACCCACCGTTTTGGGCAAGTCGGCCATCAGGCCGACCACGCGGGCAAGATTAAAGCCCTGCTCGCCTTCGGGAAAGGCGCAGCCCAGCAGCAGATCTTCCACGTCATCGGCCGCGATGCCGGTCCGGGTGACCAGGGCACGCACCACCTGGGCGGCCAGGTCGTCGGGACGAACCTTGGCCAACTCACCCTTCTTTGACAGGGTGAACGGCGAGCGCACATAGCCGGCGATAACCACCTTCTTCATCGACGAATCTCCAGATTTTTCTTGGTGTGGAGGAAAGCCGTCGGGAAGCGGGCGAGATGTCGGATGCGCCTCCCTAGGCCGAATTGGCGCCCTTGGACTGCAACGTCTCCAGCGTCAGACGCTCGATTTCGCGCAGTTCCGTCAGACTGGTTTCCACCGCCTGCAATTGGTCCTCGAGCTGGGCAATGCGCCCCTGGACCTTGGCGGCCAACAACTGAAGCTGCTCGACCTGGGTGGCATCGACCACGTACAGATCCAGGAACTCCTTGATTTCCTTGAGTGAAAAGCCCAACCGCTTGCCGCGCAGGATCAAGATCATCCTGGCCCGGTCGCGATGCGTGTAGATGCGGGTATTTCCGGCCCGTTGCGGCAGAATCAACCCCTGATCCTCGTAAAAACGGATCGTTCGCGGGGTAACCCCCAGATTTCGTGCCAACTCGGTAACCGAGTATAATTTGTCCATGACGGTTCTTTTTCCGTTGGTTGGTTTTATCACCAATAGCGTTACAGGTTCCCCTGAACGTCACCTTACTAACACGGAAATCCATCATGGTCATGTCCATCGTCGCAAATGTGGGGAAGATCAGATGACCGAACGCAACCCATGGTCTTCAGTTGCGGCATTTTCCTCAGCCACCAGTTCCTTTTTCGACAATTTGCCGATCATGGTCTTGGGCAGATGCTGGCGAATTTCCACCGCTTTAGGCATCTCGATGCGGGACACCTGGGTGGTTAAAAAGGCCTTGAGCTCATCCGGCGTGGCGGCCGCGCCTTCACGCAAACGAACAAAAGCCTTGGGGGCTTGGCCTCGATAGCTGTCGGGGATGCCGATAACCACCGCCTCGGCCACCGCCGGATGCTGATACAAGGCTTCCTCGATCATGCGAGGGTAGACGTTGAAGCCACCGCACAAGATGACATCCTTGATGCGGTCGACCAGGAAAAGGTAGCCGTCGGCATCGCGGTAACCGATATCGCCGGTGCGCAAGGCACCGTCGATGAACACGGCGGCGGTATCGTCGGGACGCTGCCAATATCCAGCCATCACCTGGGGGCCGCGGATGCAAATTTCGCCGCGTTCGTCCACGCCTTCGATCAGCGCGCCATCGGCAGGGTTGCGCAGTTCGATGGTGGTCCATGCCAACGGCAGGCCGATGGAAGCGTTCTTGGCCTCGCCCTTCAACGGATTGCAGGTCGCCACCGGCGAGCTTTCCGATAAGCCATAGCCTTCAACCAGCGTACAGCCGGTCAAGGACTCGAAACGGCCTCGAACCTCGACCGGCAACGGCGCGCCGCCGGAAATGCACAGACGGATGGACGACAGATCCTGCCCGCCGGCATCCATCGCCTGATTGATGGCGGTGTAGATGGTCGGCACGCCGGGAAACAAGGTCGGGCGCTTTTTGGCGATCAGCTTCAGCACCTGTTTCAATTCGAAACGCGGCAGCAAAATCAGTTCCGCCGCCATGCGCACGCCCAAATTCATCACCACGGTCATGGCGAAGACGTGGAACAGCGGCAGGACCCCCAGCATTTTCTCCTGCCCCTGCCCGACCATCTGCGGCGGTATCCAGCGCCACAATTGTTCGGTATTGGCGGTCAGATTGGCATGGGTCAGCATTGCCCCCTTGGGCACGCCGGTGGTCCCGCCGGTATATTGCAGCACCGCCAGATCGCGGGCGGGGTCCACCTGCACCGGCCGCACCTGGCCGTCATTGCTGACCAGCCGCTCGAATGGGACGTGGCGCAGATCGTCGGGGATATCGGCGATCTCGCTGCGCTTGAGCACCGAGAACAGCAGACTTTTCACCGATGGCAAGATGGCGCTCATCGAGCAGGTGACGATACGCTCGAGGCAGGATTCCTCGAGGATCGCCGCCACCTTGGGATAAATCTGCTTCAGATCCAAGGCCACCATGATGGTGACGCCGGAATCGTCCACCTGATGCTTAAGCTCGCGCTCGACATAAAGCGGATTAAAGTTCACCACCACGCCGCCGATGCGCAAGATGGCGTAATAGCAGACAACGAAATAAGGCGTGTTGGGCAGGCACAGCCCGACACGGGTGCCTTTGCGCACCCCCAACAATTGGAACCCCCGAGCGGCGCGAAGAACCAGATCTCCGATCTCGCCATAGCTATAACGCTTACCCAGGAAGTCCACGGCCGGCCAGTCGGGATGGTGTTTCACCGCCTCGTCCAGCAGAGCATGGACCGGTTTGACCGGCACAATGTCGGTGGGCGCCATCATGGCGGGTGTTTCGCTCGGGGGGGCCATGATTAGAACGTCGCCTTCAAGCTGGCGCTGATGATATCCACCGAGCTCTCATAGGTGCCGTCCAGAGTGCCGAAGCTGGTGGTTTCGCGCACCTGGGCGTTTTGGGTGAAGATATGGGTATAAGACGCCGCCAGCGCCATGCCCGGAGCCAATTGATAGCCAACGCCAGCAGACAGCCACAGACGATCCTGATCCGGAATGCGGGCGGTCCGATGGGCCTCGGGCACCGGGCTCAGATCATAGGCCACGCCGCCTTGCAATTTCCATTTCTCAGAGGGCTTGTAGGTGGCGCCGAGCGAGAAGAAATAAGCATCCTTCCAGTCTTCGTTCACGTAGGTATCGACGCCGACCTTGTTGTCGATGCTCAGATGATCGAACAGCGACCAGTTGGTGTATTGCGCTTCGCCCATCAACGCCCATTGCGGCGACAATTCATGGTACAGGCCGATGCTGACGATATCGGGCGTGGTCAATTTGGCGGTGGCGTCGCTGTCGATCAAATTGGCCAGAGAACCGGCATTGACCACCCCGGTATAATCGGTCTTGCCTTCCAGTTCGTGCATCACCCGCGACCGATAATTCAACCCCACCCGTGAGGTCGGCGAAAATTCGTACAATGCGCCAAGATTGACGCCGATTCCCCAATCATCGCCGGTGATTTCCGACTTGCCGTCGGTGGCGCTGCCGGCCAGTCGATTATCGATGCCGTTGGTCAGCGTGGCGCTGGCGTATTGAATGTTCAGACCGCCGCCGATGGACCAATTGCTGTTCAGCCGATAGGCCACGCTGGGGGTGATATCGATGGTCATCAGCTTGGAATTCAGCGCCTGATAGCGCCCGACCCAATCCTCTTCATAATCGGTTTCCAGACCGAACGGGGTGTTGATGGCCAAGCCCAACTTCAGATCGGGGCTGACACTCATCATCGCGTACATGGACGGCAACAGCGTATCGACGCCGGCGTCGCCACCACTGCCGCCGCCGGTGGCCGCACCGCCAACACCAGGGTTACGGGTGGCGCGGCCGGAAAAGTTGGCCTTTGGCATGATATAGGCGACTTCACCTTGGGTGGCGTTGCCTTGCAGCCGGGTCATGCCGGCCGGATTGTAGAAGATGGTGGACAGATCTTCGGCCTTGGCCGACGAACCGGCAAAGGCATTGCCCAGGCCTTCGGCGCTTTGTTCACGCAGTTGAAAGCCCGACGCCGAAGCCGGAGCGGTTTGACACAGGACCGAGGCCAGGCACAATGCACCCGTGGCCACCACGCGGTGATGGGTCGTCAACATGAAATCGTTCCTCCCGTTGGCGAACTTTGCCGCCATTGATTGTGATCGTAGCCAGTCAATTACCTGGCGTCAATATGTTTACGTTTACGTAAACGTTATATTGGAGACATGATCTCGGGATGGCGCCCCCGCCGGATCAGGGGGCGACGCGAACGAACTCGATTGGAAAGCCTTTTCTTTTAAAAGTTGTCTTCACCAAGGTGCCATCGGCGCCATACCACAGGTCGCGGTCGATATCGCCACTCAGACGGTAATGGGTGGCGGCAACGCTGCCTCCGGCGACAAAGAGAGTTTCCTCCCCCAGCCGGGCCACCTGCACCCGATACGGTGCGGCATCGATGGTGCCGAAAAACGACGGCGCCTCGACCACCTTGGCCGTCCACAGCACCAGCGGCAAACTGGCGGCGGGCCGTCGCTCGGTCGTCCCGTTAACGGTGACCGTCCACTCCGCCTCACTGCGGCCAGCCTCAAGCCGCGACCGGGTGCCGTCGTCGTTGGTGTCGACGATCATCCGCCGCAAGGTTGCGCCCTGCCATTCCTCGCGCCGGGTCTGATCAAAGACGAAATCCATGAACAAAACGGTGGTCCGGGTGTGATTTTCCACCTCGACAACCGTGGACTCGCCCTCCTTGGCGATGCGAACCACCTCGGCGCCAATGGCCTCGCCGTCCTTGCGGATTTCATAGCGCAGCACCCGTGGCTCCGCCTGAGCGGCACTGGCCAAGCAGATCACCACAGCGGCGGCAAAAACGGCAACAGGACGCATGACACCCTCCTATCCCAAAGCGGAAACCAGCTTCATGGCGACGCCCATCGACCCCTGAACCTTGATCTTGCCCAAGGTGTACCCAAGCATGGGGTCCATCCGACCCGCCATCAGCTTGACCAGATTCTCGGCACTGATCTTGATCGTGCAGGCCGGATCAAGATCGCCGTCCCGGATCAAGCGGGGCTGCCGGGTCCGTGCGTCAACCGTCCACTGACCGTCCGCGCCCAGATCAAAACACACCACCGCCCCCAGGCCAGCCAATTTGGGCAAGCTGTTTTCCAGATCGTCTTCCAGGTCCACCTGCAAACCTCCCATGCAAAAACCACATGGGCCAATATACTGACGTTTACGTAAACGTCACTACCAAAAAGGTATGTAGTTGCGAGAAACGGCATCATCGCGACATTTCATTGCGCAGTGCAGCAAAGCGCACTGCACCAAATTAAAGTTGACTTTATATGGCGTCTGATATTTTCATGCACAAAAGGAAATGATCCATGGCCGACAAGGACAAATTGTTCAGCGTTTCGGAATTGGCGCAGGAATTCGCCTTGACAACGCAGGCCCTGCGTTTTTACGAGGAAAAAGGCCTGTTATTGCCGGCGCGATCGGGCCGGGCGCGGGTTTATACCTATCGGGACCGGGCACGGCTGTTGCTGATCCAACGGTTGCGGCGATTGGGATTCTCGTTGGAAGACATCGCCCAATACCTGTCCATGTATGGCGCAGTCGGTGGCGGACAGTACCAATTGGGTCTGGAAAAAATTCAACGGCGGCTGGGTGAATTGCGCAGCTTGCGCCGAGAAATCGACCAGACCATCGACGAATTACAAAGCCTGGAAGACGAAGCAAGGCAACGATTGCAGGCAGCGGCCAGTCCCGGTACGCCGCCACGACAAGAGTGAAATATTTTATCGCGGAGGCAAAACCATGAAAGTGCTTGTGGCCGCCAAACGGGTGGTCGATTACAACGTCAAAATCCGGGTTAAGGCAGACCAGACGGGCGTCGAGACGGCGAACGTCAAGTTCAGCATGAATCCGTTTGACGAAATCGCGGTGGAAGA
>NZ_JAGTUF010000034.1 GCF_018224925.1 Magnetospirillum sulfuroxidans
CGAAGGTCTGCGCTTCGCTATCCGCGAAGGCGGCCGTACCGTCGGCGCCGGCGTCGTCGCCAAGATCATCGAGTAGTTATTGTTAACGGTTGGTGACCAGCGCTGTTGCGTTGGTCACCAACTGGCTGTATAAGGCGTGGCTTCGGCCGCACCGGACCGTGCGTCTTTCCTTGAAAAAGGAGACCGCGTCGGTTGCAGGAGTGTAGCTCAACTGGTAGAGCACCGGTCTCCAAAACCGGGGGCTGGGGGTTCGAGTCCCTCCACTCCTGCCAAGCCGCAAGTCGTTTTAAGGCGCCCCGGCGCATCAACCGAACAAGAGTATGATGGCTAAGACGTCGCCAGCCCAGTTTGTTAAGCAGGTGCGGCAGGAAACTGCCAAGGTCACATGGCCTAGCCGCAAGGAAACCACCATCTCGACCGCCATGGTTTTTGTCATGGTGGTGATGGCGGCGATTTTCTTTCTGCTGGTGGATCAGGTGTTCGCAACGGCCGTCAAGTTCGTCTTCGGTCTTGGAGGCTGAGTATGGCGACCGCCCGCTGGTACGTGGTTCACGTCTATTCCGGTTTTGAAAAGAAGGTTTCGCAGTCGATCCGCGAACAGGCCGAGCAAAAAGGCATGGCCGAAATGTTCGAGCAGATCCTGGTTCCGACCGAGGAAATCGTCGAGGTCCGCCGTGGCGCCAAGGTCAGCGCCGAGCGTAAGTTCTTCCCCGGCTATGTCCTGGTGAAGATGGAACTGACCGACGATAGCTGGCATTTGGTTCAGAACACGCCGAAGGTCACCGGCTTCCTGGGCGGCAAGGGCCGTCCGGTGCCGATCACCGAGCGCGAAGCCGAACGGATCATGCAGCAGGTGCAAGAGGGCGTTGAGCGTCCGAAGCCCAGCATTATTTTCGAAGTGGGCGAGCAAGTGCGCGTGTGCGACGGCCCGTTCACCTCGTTCAACGGCATGGTGGAAGAAGTCGACGAAGAACGTTCCCGTCTCAAGGTGGCGGTATCGATCTTCGGCCGCTCCACCCCGGTGGAACTGGAATACGCGCAGGTCGAAAAGGTCTGACGCGACAAACGCGGAAGCCGCCGCCGGCCAGATGGTTCGGCGGCATCTTCCGTTTTCGCCTCGGGGATGGTCCCTGGGGCGATGAGACGGTGGAAGGCCCCGCCATGGGCCGGACCACCAACTCTGAAGACCAGAGGTAGGGTAAAATGGCAAAGAAAGTCATTGGCTACATTAAGCTTCAGGTGCCGGCCGGCAAGGCCAATCCGTCGCCGCCGATCGGTCCGGCGCTGGGTCAGCGCGGCCTGAACATCATGGAATTCTGTAAGTCGTTCAATGCGGCGACCCAGCAGCTGGAAGCCGGCATGCCGATTCCGGTGGTGATTACCGCCTATTCCGACCGCACCTTCACCTATGTCACCAAGACTCCTCCGGTGACCTACTTCCTGAAGAAGGCCGCTGGCATTCAGAAGGGCACCACGACGCCGGGCAAGGCGACCGTGGGCGAGGTGACCATGGGTCAGATCCGTGAGATCGCCGAAAAGAAGATGGTGGACCTGAACGCCAACGACATCGATGGCGCCGCCAGCATGATCGTCGGTTCGGCCCGGTCCATGGGCCTCAAGGTGGTGGAGTAATCCCATGGCGAAGCTCGGTAAGCGTCTGAAGTCCGCCTATGAAGGCGTCGACTCCAACAAGTTTTATTCGCTCGAAGACGCGGTGAAGCTCCTTAAGTCCGGTGCCAAGGCCAAGTTCGATGAAACCATCGAAGTGTCCATGAATCTGGGCGTTGATCCCCGTCACGCCGACCAGATGGTTCGCGGCGTTGTCGAGCTGCCCAACGGCACCGGCAAGACCGTGCGCGTCGCCGTGTTCGCCAAGGCCGACAAGGCCGAGGAAGCCCGCAAGGCCGGTGCCGATATCGTCGGCGCCGAAGACCTGGCGGAGCAGATCCAGGGCGGCATGATGGACTTCGACCGCTGTATCGCCACTCCCGACATGATGGGCGTGGTTGGTCGGCTGGGTAAGGTCCTCGGCCCGCGCAACCTGATGCCGAACCCCAAGCTGGGTACCGTCACCGCCAACGTGACCGAAGCCATCCGCGCCGCCAAGGCCGGTCAGGTGCAGTTCCGCGTTGAAAAGGCCGGTATCATCCATGCTGGAATCGGCAAGGCTTCGTTCGACGAAGTCAAGCTGGTGGAAAACATCAAGGCTTTCATCGACGCCATCAACAAGGCCAAGCCGGCCGGCGCCAAGGGCACCTACGTCAAGAAGGTGTCGCTGTCGTCGACCATGGGTGTTGGTGTTAAGCTGGACATTGCCAGCGTTAACGCGTAAGAGTTAGCGCTTTTCAAAAGTTACCTCCGATTTTTTCGGGGGGAGCGGGAGTTTCCGGCAACGGAAACTCCCAACCTGTCCGAGACCGTAGGCGTCGCTGCCGGCCTAGCCGGAAGTGACTTAATGGGACGTTTTCCCGCCCGCGCAGACAGAAGATGAACCCGTTCGCCCCCGTGACCCGGGTGTGTTTCGGCTTGAAGCTTCTGGGACAGGCCACCGGTTTCGGCGGATGATGACCATCCGACGAGACCAAGGGGCAATGGACCGACATGAAGCCACGGATGTCCGTGGGGGAAATGTCGGCTCGCTGTTTGGAGACGAAAGTGGACCGGACACAAAAGAAAGATTGGGTCGGCTCGCTGCATGGAACCCTTGGAGAGGCCGGATTGGTCGTCGTCACCCATTATATGGGGCTGACGGTTGCCGAGATGACCGCTTTGCGGGGCAAGATGCGCGCGGCTGGCGCCAGCTTCAAAGTGACCAAAAACCGTCTCACCAAGCTCGCCCTTGAGGGTACCGAGTACGAGAACATCGCCGACCTGTTCACCGGCCCGACCGCGATCGCCTATTCGGCGGACCCGGTTGCCGCCGCCAAGGTCGCCGCCGAATTCGCCAAGACCAACGACAAGCTGAAGATCCTGGGTGGATCGCTCGGCACGTTGCGTCTCGACGTTGCCGGCGTTCAGGCTCTGGCCACGCTGCCGTCCTTGGACGAACTGCGCGGCAAGTTGCTTGGCATGCTCTCGACGCCCGCTACCCGTATCGCCGGTGTGCTGCAAGCCCCCGCTGGCCAGTTGGCCCGGGTGCTCAAGGCCAAGGCGGACAAGGAAGCCGCGTGAGCGTTTAAGTAAACACATCCCAGAACTCAAGCTGAATACTAGGAGTATCAAATGGCTGATCTCGCCAAGCTCGTTGATGATCTGTCCGCCCTGACCGTTTTGGAAGCCGCCGAGCTGTCCAAGATGCTGGAAGAGAAGTGGGGCGTTTCCGCCGCCGCTCCGGTTGCCGTCGCCGCCGCTGCTGGCGCCGCTGCCGCCCCGGCCGCTGAAGAACAGACCGAATTCGAAGTCGTTCTGACCGAAGCCGGTGAGAAGAAGATCAACGTGATTAAGGAAGTCCGCGCCATCACCGGCCTGGGCCTCAAGGAAGCCAAGGATCTGGTCGAAGCCGCTCCGAAGACCGTCAAGGATGGCGTGTCCAAGGACGAAGCCGAAAAGATCAAGAAGGTTCTCGAAGAAGCCGGCGCCAAGGTTGCCGTCAAGTAATCGAGACTTTCGGGTCTACGCCTAGGGCCGGGAGCGGTGACGGGAATCGTCGCCGCTACCTGGCCCAATGGCGCTTGTATGTGAGTTAACGGTTTGGGGGCGGTTGATCCGCCGGGTAGACGCATTATGTCCACCACGAACCCCAAGCTGGTTATTGGTTAGGTTTTTTCCCGGGACGGGATTTCCCCCGTCCCTCGGCCCCGCCGGTTGGGGCCGGAACCGACATGAGGACGAGGAGCGGCAATGGCTAAATCCTACACGGGTCGGAAGCGAGTTCGCAAAAGCTTCGGGCGAATCCCCACCGTGGCCCCGATGCCCAACCTGATCGAGGTACAAAAAAGTTCCTACGATCACTTCCTGCAAATGGAAACATTGCCGGAAAAGCGCACCAATGTCGGCCTGCAGGAAGTGTTCAAGTCGGTATTCCCGATTAAGGACTTCTCCGAGCGCGGCACCCTGGAATTCGTCAAGTACGAGCTGGAACAGCCCAAATACGACGTGGAAGAGTGCCAGCAACGCGGCATGACCTTCGCCGCGCCGTTGAAGGTGACCCTGCGTTTGGTGGTCTGGGATATCGACGAAGACACCGGTGCGCGGTCGATCCGCGACATCAAGGAACAGGACGTCTACATGGGAGACATGCCCCTGATGACGGCCAATGGCACCTTCGTCATCAATGGCACCGAGCGTGTCATCGTGTCGCAGATGCACCGTTCCCCCGGCGTGTTCTTCGATCACGACAAGGGCAAGACCCATTCGTCGGGCAAGTATCTGTTCGCCGCCCGCGTCATCCCCTATCGCGGGTCGTGGCTGGACTTCGAGTTCGACGCCAAGGATCTGGTCTATGTGCGCATCGATCGTCGCCGCAAGCTGCCGGTGACGACGCTGCTGTACGCGCTCGACAACGACGTCACCCAGGATCTGCGCGTTTCGCGCAAGGCCGACAGCCGCCCGGTCGATTTGACCGAGTTGAAGGGCATGTCGTCGGAAGATATTCTGCGGTATTTCTACGAAAAGACCGTCTATACCCGCGGCCCCAAGGGCTGGAAGACGGCTTTCGCCCCCGAACGCATGAAGGGCATCAAGCTGGTCTATGACCTGATTGACGCCAAGACCGGCGAGAAGGTGGCCGAGGCCGGCGCCAAGATGACCCCGCGCTTGGGCAAGAAGCTGCGCGAACAGGGCGTCGAAGACATCCTGGTTCTGCCGGAAGATCTGGTCGGCCAGTATGCCGCCGAGGATCTGATCAACGAAAAGACCGGTGAGATCTATATCGAGGCCGGTCACGAATTGACCGCCGTGGTGTTGGCCGAACTGGAAAAGGTCGGCGTCAGCGAATTGCCGTGCTTGGCCATTGATCACATCAATGTCGGCCCGTATATCCGCAACACCCTGGCCGTCGATAAGAATTCGTCGCGTGAAGAAGCGCTGATCGACATTTATCGCGTCATGCGTCCGGGCGAGCCGCCGACCTTGGAAACCGCCGAGGCGCTGTTCCAGGGCCTGTTCTTCGACGAAGAACGCTATGATTTGTCGGCGGTCGGTCGCGTCAAGATGAACTCGCGCCTGAATTTCACCGAAAAGGACGTGCCCGATACGGTGCGCGTGCTGCGTCGCGATGATATTTTGGCCGTCATCAAGATCCTGGTCGAACTCAAGGACGGCAAGGGCGAGATCGACGACATCGATCACCTGGGCAACCGTCGCGTCCGCTCGGTCGGCGAATTGATGGAAAATCAGTATCGCGTCGGCCTGCTGCGCATGGAACGCGCCATCCGCGAACGCATGTCGTCCGTCGACATCGATTCGGTGATGCCGCACGATTTGATCAACGCCAAGCCGGCGGCGGCGGCGGTACGTGAATTCTTCGGCTCGTCGCAGCTGTCGCAGTTCATGGATCAGACCAACCCGCTGTCGGAAATCACCCACAAGCGTCGTCTGTCGGCCTTGGGCCCGGGGGGCTTGACCCGCGAGCGCGCCGGCTTCGAAGTCCGCGACGTTCACCCGACCCATTACGGCCGTATCTGCCCGATTGAGACCCCGGAAGGTCCGAATATCGGTCTGATCAACAGCTTGGCCACCTATGCCCGCGTCAACCAGTACGGCTTTATCGAAGCGCCGTACCGCAAGGTGATCGATGGCAAGGTGACCGACGACGTGCAGTACATGTCGGCGAACGAAGAAGGGCGCTACACCATCGCCCAGGCCAATTCGACGCTCGATGCCGAAGGCCGTTTCGTCCACGATCTGGTGTCGTGCCGTCAGGCCGGTGAATTCGTCATGGTTCCGCCCGGCGATATCACCATGATCGACGTGTCGCCCAAGCAGTTGGTTTCGGTTGCCGCCGCGCTCATTCCGTTCCTGGAAAACGATGACGCCAACCGCGCCCTGATGGGATCGAACATGCAGCGTCAGGCGGTTCCGCTGATCCGCGCCGAAGCCCCCCTGGTGGGCACCGGCATGGAGCAGGCGGTGGCGCGTGATTCGGGCGCGGCGATCACCGCCAAGCGGACCGGCATCGTCGATCAGGTTGACGCCACCCGTGTCGTTATCCGTGCCACCGAAGACATGGCGGCGACGGAATCGGGTGTGGACATCTATAACCTGCTGAAGTTCCAGCGTTCCAACCAGAACACCTGCATCACGCAAAAGCCGCTGGTCAAGGTCGGTGACATCATCCGCAAGGGTGACATCATCGCCGACGGCCCGTCGACTCAGCTGGGTGAACTGGCGCTTGGCCGTAACGTGCTGGTCGCGTTCATGCCCTGGAACGGCTACAACTTCGAAGATTCGATCCTGATTTCGGAACGCATCGTTCGTGACGACGTGTTCACCTCGATCCACATCGAGGAATTCGAAGTCATGGCTCGCGACACCAAGTTGGGTCAGGAAGAAATCACCCGCGACATTCCCAATGTCGGTGAAGAAGCCCTGAAGAACCTGGACGAAGCGGGCATCGTCTATATCGGCGCCGAGGTCAAGCCGGGCGACATCTTGGTGGGTAAGGTCACCCCCAAGGGTGAAAGCCCGATGACGCCGGAAGAAAAGCTGCTGCGGGCCATCTTTGGCGAAAAGGCTTCGGATGTGCGCGACACGTCCTTGCGTCTGCCGCCGGGTGTGGCTGGAACCATCGTTGAAGTTCGTGTCTTCTCGCGCCGTGGCGTCGAAAAGGACGAACGCGCCTTGGCGATCGAACGGTCGGAAATCGAACGTTTGGCCAAGGATCGCGACGACGAACGCGGCATTTTGGAACGCTCTTTCGCCGCCCGTCTCAAGCAATTGCTGGTCGGCCAGAAGGTGGTTTCCGGTCCCAAGGGGGTCAAGGCCAACGTCGCTTTGACCGAGGACATGCTGGCCGAGCTGCATCTGTCGACGTGGCGCAACATCGCCGTCGAAGACGATGCGGTGATGATCGAAGTCGAGCAGTTGAAGCGCGCCTTCGACATGGCGGTCGAGCGTTTGCAGGACCGCTTTGAAAACAAGGTGGAAAAGCTGCAGCGCGGCGACGAATTGCCGCCCGGCGTGATGAAGATGGTCAAGGTGTTCGTGGCGGTGAAGCGCAAGCTGCAACCGGGCGACAAAATGGCCGGTCGTCACGGCAACAAGGGCGTCATCTCGCGCATCATGCCGCTGGAAGACATGCCCTATCTGGAAGACGGCCAGCAGGTCGATATCGTTTTGAACCCGTTGGGCGTGCCGTCGCGCATGAATGTCGGGCAGATTTTGGAAACCCATCTGGGCTGGGCTTCGGCCGGTCTGGGCCAGCAAATTGGCAAGGTGTTGGAAGGCTATCGCCACAACACCGCCACCATTGCCGACCTGCACAGCACCCTGGAAAATTTCTACGGGGCCGAAATCTATCAAGACGAGATCGCCAACCTGTCGGAAACGGAAGTCCTGGAACTGGGCAACAACCTGCGTCCCGGCATTCCGTTCGCGACGCCGGTGTTCGACGGTGCGCGTGAAAGCGACATCTGCGAGATGCTGGACAAGGCGGGCCGTCACCGTTCCGGTCAGGTCACCCTGTTCGACGGCCGTACCGGCGATCCCTTCGACCGCAAGGTCACCGTTGGCTACATCTATATGCTGAAACTGCATCACTTGGTGGATGACAAGATCCACGCCCGTTCCATCGGTCCGTATTCGCTGGTCACCCAGCAGCCGTTGGGCGGTAAGGCGCAGTTCGGCGGTCAGCGCTTCGGTGAAATGGAAGTGTGGGCGCTGGAAGCTTACGGCGCGGCCTATACGTTGCAGGAAATGTTGACGGTGAAGTCGGATGACGTGTCCGGCCGCACCAAGGTCTATGAAGCCATCGTCCGCGGGGACGACAATTTCGAGGCCGGCATTCCCGAATCCTTCAACGTGCTGGTCAAGGAATTGCGTTCGCTCGGCCTCAATGTCGAGCTGACCCAGCGCGATTTCTAATTAAACCTTGGACGGAGGGGGCTTTCCCCTCCGTCACCCCCCAGCTTCATGCGGGAGCAGGTCATGAATGAATTGATGAAGATCTTTGGTCAGGCCAGCGGTACCCAGGCCTTCGACCAGATCCGTATTTCCATCGCCTCCCCCGAGCGGATCCGCTCGTGGTCGTACGGCGAGATCAAGAAGCCGGAAACCATTAACTACCGGACCTTCAAGCCGGAGCGCGACGGCCTGTTCTGCGCCCGCATCTTTGGCCCGATCAAGGATTACGAATGCTTGTGCGGAAAGTACAAGCGGATGAAATATCGCGGCATCATCTGCGAAAAGTGCGGCGTCGAAGTGACGCTGGCCAAGGTCCGGCGCGAGCGCATGGGCCATATCGAGCTGGCCAGCCCGGTCGCCCATATCTGGTTCTTGAAGTCGCTGCCGTCGCGCATCGGTCTGCTGTGCGACATGACGCTCAAGGACTTGGAGCGTATCCTTTATTTCGAAAACTATGTCGTCGTCGAACCCGGCCTGACGCCGTTGAAGATCCGCGAGTTGCTGTCTGAAGAACAGTACATGCGCGCCGTCGACGAATATGGCGAAGACAGCTTCACCGCCAAGATCGGCGCCGAAGCCATCCGCGAGATGCTGTGCGCCATCGATCTCGAGACCGAGAAAGACAAGCTCAAGATCGATCTCAAGGAAACCACCTCGGAAGCCAAGCGCAAGAAGCTGGTCAAGCGTCTCAAGCTGGTCGAGGCCTTCCTGGAATCCGATTCGCGTCCCGAATGGATGATTTTGGAAGTCATTCCGGTGATCCCGCCGGAACTGCGTCCGCTGGTGCCGCTGGATGGTGGCCGTTTCGCCACCTCGGATCTGAACGATCTGTACCGTCGCGTCATCAACCGCAACAACCGCTTGAAGCGGCTGATCGAATTGCGCGCGCCGGAAATCATCGTCCGCAACGAAAAGCGCATGCTGCAAGAAGCCGTTGACGCCCTGTTCGACAACGGCCGTCGTGGCCGCGCCATCACCGGCGCCAACAAGCGTCCGCTGAAGTCGTTGAGCGACATGCTCAAGGGCAAGCAGGGTCGTTTCCGTCAGAATCTGCTCGGTAAGCGCGTCGATTATTCCGGTCGTTCGGTCATCGTCGTTGGTCCCGAACTCAAGCTGCACCAATGCGGTCTGCCGAAGAAGATGGCGCTCGAGCTGTTCAAGCCGTTCGTCTATTCCAAGCTGGAACTGTACGGCATGGCCACCACCATCAAGGCGGCCAAGCGCATGGTGGAAAAGGAACGTCCCGAGGTTTGGGACATTCTGGAAGAAGTCATCCGCGAACATCCGGTGATGCTGAACCGCGCCCCCACCCTGCACCGTCTGGGCATCCAGGCGTTCGAGCCGGTGTTGATCGAAGGCAAGGCCATTCAGCTGCATCCGCTGGTCTGTACCGCCTTCAACGCCGATTTCGACGGCGATCAGATGGCCGTGCACGTTCCGCTGAGCCTTGAGGCGCAGTTGGAAGCCCGCGTGCTGATGATGTCGACCAACAACATCTTGTCGCCGGCCAACGGCAAGCCGATCATCGTGCCCAGCCAGGATATCGTTCTCGGTATCTATTACATCACCATGGAACGCGACGAGCAGCCCGGTCTGGCGTTGCAAATCCATTCGGCCGATGAACTGAAAATGGGTCTGTCCACCGGAACCTTGTTCCTGTGCAATCGTTTTCTGCCGACCGAAGCGGTCGATACCAGCGACCTCGATGAAGTGGTGGCCAAGATCGCCCGCCGCGACGTTACCGCCCATCGCGCCGTCAAGATCACCAGCCGCGAAATGCTGGAAGCCGGTCTGGCCCGTCGCGACCTGCGCGTCTACAACGTCGAAACTCCTGGCACTCCGTTCGCTTCGGCCGATGTCGGTGTCATCGAAAAGGCGATCAAGGACGGCAAGGCCCTGGTCTACCGCGTGCCGGTTTTCCGCGACATGAAGGAAATCGAGGCGGCCTTGGCCGACAAGGTGCTGACCCTGCACCAGCACATCAAGGCGCGCTACAACAACGTCGACAAGGATTGCAATCCCATCGTCGAGATCGTGGAGACCACTGCCGGTCGCATGATGTTGTCGGAAATCCTGCCGCGTAACCCCAACGTGCCGTTCGCGTCCATCAACCGTCTGCTGACCAAGAAGGATATCCAGAACGTCATCGATCTGGTCTATCGCCATTGCGGTCAGAAAGAGACGGTGATCTTCGCCGATCGGGTCATGGGCTTGGGCTATTCCAACGCCTTCAAGGCCGGCATTTCGTTCGGCAAGGACGACATGGTGATCCCGCCGGCCAAGGAAGTGTTGGTGTCGGAAACCGAGGCCAAGGCCAAGGAATACGAACAGCAGTACCAAGATGGTCTGATCACCCAGGGTGAAAAGTACAACAAGGTGGTCGACGCCTGGTCCAAGTGCACCGACGACGTCGCCGACGCCATGATGAAGGAAATCAGCCGCATCGAGCCGGGCCGCATGGTCAACTCGGTGTACATGATGGCCCATTCGGGCGCTCGTGGTTCCGCCGCTCAGATGAAGCAGCTGGCCGGTATGCGCGGCCTGATGGCCAAGCCCTCGGGCGAGATCATCGAGACCCCGATCATCTCGAACTTCAAGGAAGGCCTGACCGTGTTGGAGTACTTCAACTCCACCCACGGCGCCCGTAAGGGTCTGGCCGACACCGCCTTGAAGACGGCGAATTCCGGTTACCTGACCCGCCGTCTGGTCGATGTCGCCCAGGACGCCATCATCGTCGAGGAAGATTGCGGCACCATCAACGGCCTGACCGTCTCGGCGGTGGTCGAGGGCGGTGAAGTGATCAGCCCGTTGGCCGAACGGATCTTGGGCCGCACCGCGTCCCGCGATATCGTCGACCCGGCCACCGGCCGCGTCATCGTCGCCGCCAGCGAACTGATCGGCGAATCGGAAGTCGAGCAGATCGACGAGGCCGGTATCGAAGTGGTCAATATCCGCTCGGTGCTGACCTGCGAGGCGCGCGAGGGCGTCTGCGGTTGCTGCTATGGCCGCGATCTGGCCCGCGGGACCCGCGTCAATGTCGGTGAAGCGGTCGGCGTCATCGCCGCCCAGTCCATCGGCGAGCCCGGAACCCAGCTGACCATGCGGACCTTCCATATTGGTGGTGCGGCGCAGCGCGGCGCCGAGCAATCGGCCATCGAAGCCACCGGCGACACCACGGTTCAGTTGCTGAACAAGAACGTGGTGACCAACTCGTCGGGCGCCAAGATCGTCATGAGCCGCAACTGCGAATTGTTGCTGCTGGATGCCGGCGGCCGCGAACGCGCCCGTCACCGTGTCCCCTATGGCGCCAAGCTGCTGGTCGAGGAAGGCCAGAAGGTGCTTAAGGGCGCCAAGATGGCCGAATGGGACCCCTACACCCTGCCGATCATCACCGAAACCAACGGTGTCGCTCATTACGTCGATTTGGTCGAAGGTCTGTCCATCCGTGAAGTGGTTGACGAAGCCACCGGCATCACCAGCAAGGTGGTGGTCGATTGGAAGCAGCAGCCGCGTGGTTCCGAACTGCGCCCGCGCGTCGAATTGCGCGACGACAAGGGCCAGCCGGTGACCTTGCCCAACGGCTTGGAAGCGCGTTACTTCCTGTCGGTGGACGCCATCTTGTCGGTGGAAAATCACGCTAAGCTGCATGCCGGTGACGTGCTGGCCCGCATTCCGCGTGAAGGTTCCAAGACTCGCGACATCACCGGCGGTCTGCCGCGTGTGGCCGAACTGTTCGAAGCCAGGAAGCCCAAGGATCACGCCATCATCTCCGACATCGAAGGCCGCGTCGAATTCGGCAAGGACTATAAGTCCAAGCGCCGTATTCTGGTGGTCCCCGAGGACGGTGATCCGATGGAATACCTGATCCCCAAGGGCAAGCACGTGTCGGTGCAGGAAGGCGATTACGTCCGTCGTGGCGATGCGTTGATGGATGGTAACCCCGTCCCCCACGACATCTTGCGCGTCATGGGCGTCGAGGCCTTGGCCCAGTACCTGATCAACGAAATCCAGGAGGTCTATCGTCTCCAGGGCGTGAAGATCAACGACAAGCACATCGAGGTGATCGTTCGCCAGATGCTGCAAAAGGTCGAGATCACCGAGCCCGGCGACACCACCTTCCTGGTCGGTGAGCAGGTCGATCGCCAAGAGTTCGAGCAAGAGAACCGCAAGGCGATCAAGGAACAGGGCCGCCCGGCTTCGGGGACCCCGGTGCTCCAGGGCATCACCAAGGCGTCGTTGCAGACTCACTCGTTCATCTCGGCCGCGTCGTTCCAGGAAACCACCCGCGTGCTGACCGAAGCCGCCGTTTCCGGCAAGGTCGACACCCTGAACGGTCTGAAGGAAAACGTCATCGTCGGTCGTTTGATCCCCGCCGGTACCGGTGCGGTGATGAACCGTCTGCGCGAGATCGCCGCCAAGCGAGATCGCGATATGCAGATCGAGGCCGAGGGCGGCGAACCCGCCCCCGCCTTGCCTGCCGGCGGCGCCTTTGCCCCGGCCAGTCCGGCCGAATAAAGCGTGTTACGGTAAAACCCCCTCCGCCTTCGGTCGGAGGGGGTTTTTCTTTGACCCCTCGGCCCAGCCATCGTTTAATTATCGCTCTGGCCCGTCCAGAGAAAGGGGGATCCGGTGGCCCGTATGTGGCGTCGTCTGGTGCGGCCAAGGGCTTTGCTTTTGGTGCTGTTTGTCCTGTGTCTCGCCGTTGGCGGCGGGGCGACGGCGGCGCTGATTCGGGCCGATTACAGCGATACCCGCACCGCCGCCGAAGCCTTGACCCGTCATCAGGCACGCTTGCTGGAACAATATTTTGGGCGCACGCTGGATGCCGCCGATCAGGTGGTGCGACGGGTCATCGACCAATCGATGATGCAAGCGAACCGCCCGCTCGAGATTTCCGCCGATCAGCTGGACGCCTTGCGGCGGACCATCGCCGAAGCGCCGCATCTGGATAATCTTTATCTGGTCGATGCCAAGGGCAGGGTGGTGTTGGATATTCAGGAGGGGACAAAGACCGGGAACTCGCTTGCGACCGAGGAATGGGTGCGGGCGGTTCTGGCGGGCGGGGGCGACGCACTGTATCTGGGGGCGGCGGCACGCGAGTCGACTTCCGGCCACGTGGTTTTTCCGGTGGCGCGCGCCTTCCGTGACCGGGCGGGACGGGTGCTCGGCGCGGTGGCCGCCATTGTCGATGTGGCGACCTTCGCGGCTTTGACCGATGACGGCGACCTGGGACCGCAACCGGATTTGGCGGTTTATCGGCAAGATGGCGTCCGGTTGGCAGCTTATCCCCAGATGGAGGGCGAGGGCGGACAAAATCAGGCGACCCGGCGTGCTTTTGCCGCGCCGCTGACACAAGCGGCGACCGGCACTTTCGTCGTTCCCGGCCGCGAGGGGGAGGGGGGGCGGATTGTCTCGTACCGGTCGATGCCGGCGCGCAATCTGGTGGTCTGTGCCAGCTTGGACGTTGACGAGGCGATGATCCCGTGGCGGCATCGTTCGGTTGCGACGTTGCTCACCGCCGCCTTGGTGCTGGGGTTGTTGATCACCTTGGTTGAGGTGCTGGCCCGGGAAATTCGGCGTGACCGCGCCGCCAGCGCGGCTTTACAGGCTGCCAATCGCGATCTCAGCCGCTCTAACGCCGATCTCGAACAATTCGCCTATGTCGCCTCGCACGATCTGAAGGAGCCGCTGCGCAATATCGCCAGCTATGTGCAATTGCTGCAACGGCGCTATCATGGCCGGCTGGACGAGGATGCCGACACCTTTATCGGCTATACTGTCGATGGCGTTCGCCGCATGCAGGTGATCATCAATGAATTATTGGTCTATTCCCGCATCGGCACCGGGCCGCTGACACGGGGAACGGTGCAGACCGGGGTTCTGGTCAGCACCGCTCTGGCCAATCTGAAATCGGTGATCGCCGAGGCCGGCGCCGCCATCGAAATCAAGGGGCCGTTGCCCATGGTGGTCGGCGATGCGGGCCAATTAGGCAGCGTATTCCAGAACCTCATCTCCAACGGCTTGAAGTATCGCCGCGACGAAATCCGTCCTGAATTGACCATTGCCGCGCAAGATCGCGGCACTCAATGGCAATTTTCCATCACCGACAACGGCATCGGCATCGATGGGCAATACCACAAGCAGATTTTCGAGTTGTTCAAGCGGCTGCATGCGCGGGACCGCTATGCCGGCACCGGAATCGGCTTGGCCGTCTGCCAGCGGGTGATCGAGCGCCATGGCGGCGAGATTTGGGTGGATTCGACGCCGGGGCAGGGGGCCTGCTTCTGTTTCACCCTGCCCAAAGGCTGATCAGCCTTTGCCATTCAAGGCGTCGATGATCGCCCGCAAGGTCACCTGATCGGCGCGGGTGGCATTGACCGCCGGCGGCAGGCGGACCGGGAAGCTGGTGTTTTCGTCGGCGGCGCCTTGGGCGATGGCGACCGGAAAGGTGCTGTACTGGCTGAGATCAAGCGGAGCCGGGGGCTCTATTGACGGGGCGGCTGCCAGACTGAGCGCCTCCGGCTGGGCTTCGGCCTGTGGCCGCGCCTCGGGGCGCAGTTCGGCCAGATTCATCTGCGGTTGGTTCAGCTGTTTGGCCATGGTGGCGACCTTGGCCATGGAACGGCGAAAACGGCTTTGGATGCTGGCATAAAGATCGTCAACGGATTTGGCGTCACCGTCGCCATCATCGTGATGAAATTCTTCTGGATTGGCTTTTGCCGCTTCGGGCAGGATGCTGGCGGCGGTGGGCTGCTGGCCATCCTTGACCTCTTGCAACACCTTAAGGGCGCCGCCGGCCCCCAGATAGTGGGCGAGGTAAAGGTCATGGGTGGAGGCCTTGCGGCCCAGCTTGGACTGCAAGACCTTGCCGTTGTCGCTGGCGTATTCGCCGGCCATCAGGGCCGAGACGCGTGGGTCTTTCCGCATCTCCAGAATTTCTTTTTTCATGTCCTTGTCGGCGACGGTCCAGCGGCCATCCTTGCCCTTGGTGATGGCGTCGGCATAATTGCCCAAGCCGTGTTCGGCTCCGTGCTTCTTCACCATTTCCAGCCAGGTGCCGGCGGTGAACTGATAAAGCCCCATGGCGGATGAACGAGGACTGGCGGCGTTGGGGTCAAGCCGGCTTTCGGAATTCGCCTGGGCCAACAAATAATCGAACGGCACCCCGGTTGCCTCGGCCGCGTCGCGGATGTGTCGCGCCACCCGCTGATGGCGCGAATCCTGCGCTTCGATCAGGGTGATGGTGGCCGACGTCTGCATGCGCTCTCCGACACTGAATCTGCTCTGACAGTCGCATCCTAACACGAAATGGTTACCAGGGGTTTGATGCTGTTGTGAGCGGGGGGCGGGGGCTGACTCTTTTCCTTGACGTGGGGGGGGCGGATAAATAGGATGCGGCGCTCTCGGAAGACTGGCGACGGACTAGGTGTCTGTTGCCTGTCGGTCCGCGACTATCTGAAACACTTTGATGACGCCAGACGGGTGGGCGACCGACATCCGACAAAATCCCCGATGCGCCTGCATCGGATGGGTTTTGTCTTTTTCGATCGCTCGATGTTTGTGCCACAGGGAATGACTGAATGCCCACGATCAACCAATTGATCCGTAAGCCGCGCCAGCCTTTGGCGACGCGCAACAAGGTGCCGGCTTTGGAAGCCTGCCCGCAAAAGCGTGGTGTTTGCACCCGCGTTTACACCACCACCCCGAAGAAGCCCAACTCGGCGCTGCGTAAGGTTGCTCGCGTGCGCCTGACCAACGGCTTCGAAGTGACCAGCTACATTCCCGGTGAAGGCCATAACCTTCAAGAGCACTCGGTGGTGATGATCCGCGGCGGCCGCGTGAAGGATTTGCCCGGTGTCCGCTACCACATCATCCGCGGCACTCTGGATACCCAGGGCGTCAAGGACCGTAAGCAGCGTCGTTCCAAGTACGGCGCGAAGCGTCCGAAGTAAGGATAAAAGATATGTCCCGTCGTCACGCCGCCGAGAAGCGCGAAATCAACCCCGACGCCAAGTTTGGCGATCTGGTCGTAGCCAAGTTCATGAACTGCCTGATGTTCGACGGCAAGAAGTCGTCGGCCGAGGCTATTGTTTATGGCGCCCTGGACAAGATTCAGGCCAAGACCGGCCAGGACCCGCTGCAGGTGTTCCATGATGCCCTCGACAACGTCAAGCCGGCCGTGGAAGTTCGCTCCCGCCGCGTCGGCGGCGCCACCTATCAGGTGCCGGTCGAAGTGCGCACCGATCGTCGTCAGGCTCTGGCCATCCGCTGGCTGATCGATTATTCGCGCAAGCGTTCGGAAACCACCATGATCGACCGTCTGTCGGGCGAATTGCTGGATGCCGCCAATAATCGCGGCGCTGCCGTGAAGAAGCGCGAAGATACTCACCGCATGGCGGACGCCAACAAGGCGTTCTCGCACTACCGCTGGTAAAGAGAAGGCAACATGGCCCGCACAACGCCCCTCGAGCGCTACCGTAACATCGGCATCATGGCTCACATTGATGCCGGTAAGACGACCACGACCGAGCGTATCCTCTACTACACCGGCAAGTCCTATAAGATTGGTGAAGTGCACGAAGGCACCGCCACCATGGACTGGATGGAGCAGGAACAGGAACGCGGTATCACCATCACTTCGGCCGCGACCACCGCGTTCTGGCGTGATCACCGCATCAACATCATCGACACCCCCGGCCACGTCGACTTCACCATTGAAGTCGAACGGTCGCTGCGCGTGCTCGATGGTGCGGTGACGGTGTTCGACTCGGTTGCCGGCGTCGAGCCGCAATCCGAAACCGTGTGGCGCCAGGCCGACAAGTACGGCGTGCCGCGCATTTGTTTCGTCAACAAGATGGATCGCATCGGCGCCAATTTCTATCGCTGCGTCGATATGATCGTCGATCGGTTGGGCGCTCGCCCGCTGGTCTTGCATCTGCCCATCGGTGAAGAAGCCGGTTATGCGGGCATCGTCGATCTGCTGCGCAATTGCGCGGTGATCTGGAAAGACGAAAGCCTGGGCGCTCAGTTCGAAGACGCTCCGATCCCGGCCGATCTGGTCGAAAAGGCTGCCGAATACCGCGCGCAGCTGATCGAAACCGCCGTCGAAATGGACGATGCGGCCATGGAACAGTACCTGGGGGGCGAAGAGCCGTCCTTCGAAGTGCTGCAAGCCTGTATCCGCAAGGGCACCATCGCCCGCGTCTTCGTGCCGGTGTTGTGCGGTTCCGCCTTCAAGAACAAGGGCGTGCAGCCCTTGCTCGACGCGGTCATCGACTACCTGCCGGCTCCGGTTGACGTTCCCGCCATCGAAGGCGTGAAGTTCGGCACCGAGGACGAGATCCAGAAGCACGCCACCGACGACGAACCCTTCGCCGGTCTGGCCTTCAAGATCATGAACGACCCCTTCGTCGGCTCGCTGACCTTCGTTCGCGTCTATTCGGGCGTGGTCGAGGCCGGTTCCTACGTCCAGAACACCGTCAAGGAAAAGCGCGAGCGCGTCGGCCGTATGCTGCTGATGCACGCCAATTCGCGTGAAGAAGTCAAGGAAGCCCGCGCCGGTGACATCGTCGCCTTCGCTGGTCTCAAGGACACCACCACCGGCGACACCTTGTGCGATCCGACTCCCAGCTCGCTGGTGATCTTGGAACGCATGGAATTCCCCGAGCCGGTGATCGAAGTGGCCGTCGAGCCCAAGTCCAAGGCCGATCAGGAAAAGATGGGCATGGCCCTGGCGCGCCTGGCCGCCGAGGATCCGTCGTTCCGTGTGTCGTCCGACGCCGAATCCGGTCAGACCGTGATCAAGGGCATGGGCGAATTGCACCTGGAAATCCTGGTCGATCGCATGCGGCGTGAGTTCAAGGTGGAAGCCAACGTGGGCGCGCCCCAGGTGGCCTACCGCGAAACCATCTCCAAGGTGGCCGACGTGGACTACACCCACAAGAAGCAGACCGGTGGCTCGGGCCAGTTCGCCCGCGTCAAGATCCGCTTCGAACCGGCGGAAAAGGGCGAAGGCTTTGTCTTCACCAATACCGTTATCGGTGGTTCGGTTCCCAAGGAATACGTGCCGGGTGTGGAAAAGGGTATTCGCCTGTCCATGGATAATGGCGTCATCGCCGGCTTCCCGCTGATCGACTTCAAGGCCACCCTGACCGACGGCGCTTACCACGACGTCGATTCCTCGGTGCTCGCCTTCGAAATCGCCGCCCGCGCCGCCTTCCGTGAAGGCATCGCCAAGGCTGGTCCGAAGTTGCTGGAACCGATGATGAAGGTCGAGGTCGTCACCCCGGAAGACTACATGGGCGACGTCATCGGCGATCTGAACAGCCGTCGCGGTCAGGTCAATGGCATGGATCAGCGCGGCAACGCCCGCGTGATCAACGCCATGGTGCCGTTGGCCAACATGTTCGGTTACGTCAATACCCTGCGCTCGATGTCGCAGGGCCGGGCCCAGTACACGATGACCTTCGACCATTATTCGGAAGTTCCGAATAATGTGGCCGAGGAAATTCGCGCCAAGCTGGCCGGCTAATTCCGCTAAACAGACAAACCTATTTCGAGGACGGAGTAGAAACACATGGCTAAGGCGAAATTCGAGCGCAATAAGCCCCATTGCAATATCGGCACCATCGGTCACGTTGACCATGGCAAGACCTCGCTGACCGCTGCCATCACCAAGGTGTTGGCCGAAACCGGCGGCGCGACTTTCACCGCTTACGACATGATCGATAAGGCGCCGGAAGAAAAGGCTCGCGGCATCACCATCTCGACCGCTCACGTCGAGTACGAGACCGCCAACCGCCACTACGCCCACGTCGATTGCCCCGGCCACGCCGATTATGTGAAGAACATGATCACCGGCGCGGCGCAGATGGACGGTGGCATCCTGGTGGTGTCCGC
>NZ_JAGTUF010000035.1 GCF_018224925.1 Magnetospirillum sulfuroxidans
CATTCCTGAACCTGTCATCAGAGTCGTCCTCAAGCAAAGTTAACACCTTTGCTCTCCACGCTTTCCGGGCAAGTCCACCGTTCCGGCAGTCTTGTCGCGGGTGGATTTACGTTCGCCGACCGCGCTCCAGTCTTCCAGATCGCGGGCGGTGTAGAGGACGCGACCGCCGACCTTGCGATAGGTCGGGCCGGTGCCGTAGGTGCGATGTTTCTCAAGGGTGCGGATGGATATGCCGAGGAAGCGCGCGGCTTCCTTGGTGCGCAACAGGCGCGGCGGCAGGCCCGCAAGCGGGTTGGGCATGGATCACCTCCAGTCGGGATTGGGCTGCCGGGGGCGGCAGCGGACTGTGGCGAACCATGGCGAGGGATCGGCGGCGCGTAGCGTGCCGCATTTGCGCCTATGCGCTGGCGGCCCCCCCCTTTGGGGTGCCACGCGGCTAATAGTTGAGGGATTTCAGCGGCCGGTTGCATGCCGCGCCGAAAAGCCAGAGACATTCCCGCGGGGTTCGGTTAAGAATCGCAGCGGAGCAGACGCGCTGCTCTGGGGCGTAGTAACCCCTGTTGGTGGTTGGTGTCGGCCGTAACGGCACCGCACTCCTTGACCCTATGGTCGGGGAGCCTGTGGCGTATACAACAGGCTCTCCGAGCTAAAGGCCATGGGGCCGTCCAACACGGTTACTAACTCCCCGATCACCAAGAGTCAGAGTGAATCGTTTGCGGGGGCGCACCGCAGACAAAGCTCTCTCGGATACGGGGAAATCACGATGCGAACTCCCGTCGAACTCGATCCCGATGTGGATGATGAAGCGCCGGCCGGCGATGTCATAACCGCCTATGACGAACGGCACTACGTCACCTATCTGCGCCTTCTCGATGCGAAGGCCGAAGATGCGGACTGGAAGGAATTCGCGCGGATCGTGCTGCACCGCGATCCGGCAGCCGAGGAATTTCGGACCTATCGTTGCTGGCAAAGTCACCTCGAACGCGCGCAATGGCTTTCGCGTGAGGGCTATCGGAAGATTCTGGAACAGGCGGCAGCCAACAAGGCGTGAGGATCGACGGCGCCTTCAGTTTGCTTCTTGTCGCAAGGTTTCGGGACTTTTGCGACAGAATACAATAGAAGTCACATTATGAAGCATGCAGGCGAAATACTCATCCTCACGGGACCGCCCGGTTCAGGGAAGACCACTACGGCACAAGCCCTTGCCGAAGAATCCGGCTCGCCCAAGGTTCATCTTCACTCTGACGATTTTTGGCACTTCATCAAAACGGTGCCATCCCGCCATACTTGCCCGAGGCGCATGAACAGAACGCCGTGGTCATGGATGTGCTCGCAAGTGTTGCCGAAGGCTACGCCAAAGGCGGCTATTTTGTCGTGGTGGATGGCATAATCGGCCCTTGGTTTCTGCAACCGTTCAAGGCGGTGGCCGCGCCACTCCATTATGTTGTCCTGCGCCCGCCGTTGGATGTGGCCATTCTTCGCTGTCAGGAGCGTGGAGGCGACACGTTGACCGACCCGGAGCCAATTACCGCACTCCATCAACAGTTCTCATCGCTGGAACAGCTTGAGAGGCATGTTCTGCCTACCGATGGACAAGCCCGTCATGAAACGCTCGGCATGGTGATCGAGGCCGTAGGGAGCGGCAAGTTTCGATTGGTCGTGTAGAGCGCGCCGACAGTCGCAGAACTCCTAGAACCCGCGACAGATCGGTCGCCCCTGAAACCAGCGGTTTTTGTGTCGCATATCTTTGTCGCAAATGGTCGAAAACTTGCGACGTGGTTCTCGACAGATGGTGCTCGGCCGTCCGTCACCGCTTGCCGGGTTTGATCGGATAATGGAGCAGCAGGCGATAGCCGCCCCGCATCATCTTGATGCCGTGCGCGACCAGGCGGCGAGCCTTGTTCTTGCGCGGGTCGTTCTCGAAATCCTCCTTGGTACCGCGAAAGCCGAGCAGAACTTCGGCGATGGTGCGATAGCTCTCGCCATGCAGCCGGGCGTCGAGCGCGCGCAGCGACAGGATATGCCATTGCCGGAGCTGGGCGGGGACCGCTCGGAAATCGGGACCGGGCGCGCGGCCGTTGAGGGATCGCCAGAAACGGCGGACAGCGTGAGCGCGCAGTTCCAGAAAGGCATCCATCGGCAGCGTGACGGCATAAAAGGCGGCGGCGTCCGGCACCGCCTCCGGCAGCCAGAATTGATGCGCGACGCCATCCACCTGCCAGATGCCGTGCCAGCCATCGGCGGCGCGGCGTAGGTCGAGGCCGTCGAGATGCGCCAGCGTCAATGTCGGTTCGGTGTCGCCGTCCTTGTGATCGACCGGCGACAACATCACGGCTTGCGGTTGAAGGCTCGGCGTCCAGATCGGGGATTGCTGGTCATGCGGCACGTCGGGGTCGCACGGGAAATCGCAACCCCCAGCGATGCGCGAACGCTTCAAAGGCGCGTGCCGCCGCCCCTCCGGTCGATACGATGGTCTGACAGTCCCGACGATACTCGTCGTTGCGGCGCAAATATTCCCAAGCGAAACCAGCGGCAGGGATGTGCTTTGTGTGCCTGTATGCCGCCGGAGATCGCCAATCGATGCTGAGCATGGCGTCACCTCCCCAAGCCGGGATGCTGGGCAGCGCCCGGCAAAAAGAGGTTCAAGGATCACCGAAAATATAGAAGTCGCTCAAAGCAAATACCTTGAGCGGCCAACCCGATCATTTTCTGGTGTTTTTGGGTTGGCGACAGCCGGTGCTTTCGCGATGCCTGCCCGTATGAGCACGGACAGGCAGTCATGTTCTCATCTGTTGGAAAACACATGCACCTCGCCGTGCGCCGTCTCGATGGTGAACAAGTCGCCGCTCATATCCCAAACGCTCGGAACTGGAGCAGCAGCGACATGTCTTGCAGGAAGCCCTAAAAGAGGCGGAGCAGACTATCGAAGAAGCTCAGTCAACCCTTGATCAGGCTTCTCAAGCATTTCAAGAATGCTCTGCGAGCGGCGATGAACCGCCGCCCGAAGAGGATGCTCCCCCGACGGTGTAGATGGACGATGTTACCAACAATCCATCTCGTTGGGGTGATTCCAGGGCGGATTCGTTGGAAAAGCCATCTTCAATGGCAAGTGCAAAGCCGCACCCGGAGAAAGGCCTGCCCGGCTTTCCGTCAAGCGAAGCTTGTCATCGACAGCTTCTCCCCCTCGCTTTGCGCTTGCCAAGAAGATCGCTGCGGTGCGCGGATCGGCCGGAACCCCGGCCGCCCCGTCGATCAAGAGCTCCCCTAACCGCGCCCTGGCAGCGGGACTTGCATACATATTCCACCAATAGGCGGCGCGGTCGGGACGGGCTGGAACGCCGCGCCCCTGCAACAGTTGATCCCCAAGGGCCACCGCGGCTTTGGACGAACCGGATTTGACGGCGTCAATCCGCCAAAGACAGGCGGCCTGGGGGTCGGGCAGGAAGCCGTCACCCGCCTCGATACGGTCAGCGTTGTCCGCTTTGGCGTCCTCGCTCAGGATCGCAATCTTCATGATGCGCAGAAACTCGTCATCCCCCCACCAATCCGGGAGTTCCTCGTCTGGGGGTAAATAGAGCAAAGCCTCGACGATTTCGTCCTTGGCATTGAGCCATTTCGGATGGGTGAACCAACGCAGGAGTGCCGCTTGGAACCACCAGCGCGCCTTAGCCTCGTCGGCCGGCAGTCCATGGCCGAGAAAACCTGACGCCAGCCCCCACATCGCCGGGATATACCTTTGCCCGATGGCGCGCTGGAACAAGGTCACCGCCTTGCCCGGATCGGCGGGGCGACAGATACCATCACGGACCATGACGGCTTCCATGGTGTCGGCAACGGCTTCATTCGACCGGCGACCTTCAATCAGATAGCGCTCGGCCTCGGAACAGCTTCCCGAGCGCAACGCAATAAACCAGTTGCTTTGCCACGTCGGAAGTTGTGACGCGTTCTCGCCAACCTGAGGTGCGGCAAATGCTGGCTTTGCAACCCACGCCATCGGAGCCGTGGCGACAAAAAGAAGCAACATGATGGAGCGCAACTGTACCATGAGAAGCCTTTCCAGGTACCTTGATGACGGTGCCATCAAGGGCCATGGGACTCAAGTGACATAACATTTGGCTGAAACCGCCCTCTGCCCCCCTTACCACGGGTATACGGATCTTTGCCCTGAAAGTCTTAGTCAGGCAACGTGCTTACTTCAAGTAAGTTCGATTTTAGCGTGTTGGAATTTCAGTACTCGTCAGCCAGCATGATGGTCAGCACGCGGATGGTCACCGCCGGATTGGCTGGATCATCCGAGGCGAAGTTCAGGTCCGTGTCGTAGGTGTCGATCTTCCAGATGATGCGGTGGTCGCCGACCGTCATCACCGCGCAATCGTGCTCGGCATACGGATCGTTGTCTGGGGTGAATTCGGAAAACGCTGCGACGGCAGCAAGTATGTCCAGGATGGCTTTATGGCCGAGGGCCTGGATGCCCCTGGTGATAACCACCTTGCCGCGATTATAGTCACGGCGAAGTTGGTCGTTGAGTGCGGCGATACGTTCCGTCCGGTCCATGCGGCCCTCGCTGTTGCGCGGGCACGTTTCCGGGATTGGGCTTTGCGCCCGGTGCTGCTGCTATAGCGGCAGAACGCGCGGGGCGTCTACGGGCTGCGCTTTCCCTCCCCAGTACATTGGTGCTGGGCGCCCAGCGACGAGCAGCGTGCGAGCACGGCAGGGCTGCGCGGAGGTAGGATTAATCCTCTTTCTCGGCCAGCGCGGCGGCCAAACTCTTCGGGATTGCGGGAGATGCTTTGCGGGTTTCGGGCTTCTGCCGCTTCTTGCTGGTATCGTGGGGCTGGCCGTCATTGAACGCACCAGCCGCAACGTGAGGGCTGATCAAGACCGCGTTTGCCGCCACCTTCGGGGCAATCGCCAGCGGCCCCAAATGGGCATAGTGCTGCTCCAGCATGGCGACGCTGGTGCCCATGTGGGTTGCCAGTTCGATCAGTGACATGGTGCCGTGGACGATCTGCGTCGTCGCGTAGGAGTGCCTGAACGAGTACAGGGTACGCCGCGTTGGCGGGTCGCCCTTGTCGTACAGCATGTCGATCTTTTCCAGGATCGTCCGGAACGACGACTGCATGTTGCCGATCCGGCTTCCGTCGGGCAGCCGGAATACGAAATCGTCATCACCCTTGCCGGGGCCTTGCCATGCCATCAGCGCCTTGAAGGGCGGGGCCGCCACCCCAGCCGGGGCGGTGATCGCCCGTTGACGAACCCGGCTGTATTTGATGGTTTTGCCTGCGGTGATGATGATCTTGACGAACTTCTGACCCTCTCGCACCCAGGCAAGGTCCACCTGCCGCCAGCGGAGGTTATCCAGTTCCTTGCCGGGGCGTGCGCCGGTCAGCAGCAAGATGCTGACGTAGTAGTAAAGCAACTGTCGGATTTCACGGGTCTTCTGCTTCCGGCCTTCGGGGATCAGGTCCCACATCTTGACCAGCAAGGGCGCGATTTCGTCTTCGTCGAAATGAGGGCGACGCATGCCCGGCTCGCCGTCATTGACGAGCTTGGGAACCTGCCATTCGTTCATCCAGCCATAGCGCACCGCTGTCTTGAAGACGTTGCTGAGGCAGGCGTTATGGCTGGTGACCGTCGATTTGCTGAACGGTTTACCGTGTTGCAGACGTTTCCAAGCGTTCCAGCCGATAATGTCCTGCGGGCTGATTTCGTCGAGCTTCTTGCCGCCAAGGTGCGGGTCGATCCATTTCTTGATCGTGCGGCGGTAATCGTCCGCGCTGACGAGGTTGCTGCTTTCCAGGTCTTGGATGTACTGCGCGGTGGCGTCCCGGATCAGCTTCGTGCGTGGCACCTGCTTGTGCCGCACCCGATACATCATGTCGTCGTATTGGTCGCAGGCCCATTGCCCGGCGTCGCGGATGTCCGTCTTGCCGGTGGACAGCCTGATCCATTCGCCGCGCACCTTCAGATGCGCTTGCCAATAAGATGAGCCTTTGCGGATTTTGAGGACGACATTGCCATCGCGCAATTTGCGCCAAGGGTCGTCAATGCGTTTGGGCATGTGCTGCACCCAACTCTAAAGGTTGGTGCCCCGGGCCGGACTCGAACCAGCACGCCTCTCAGCACCTGATTTTGAGTCAGGCGTGTCTACCATTTCACCACCGGGGCACAGCGGTATGCAGCGGCGCAAGTATTTAACACAAGGCGCTTGTCGTCGCCAGAGGAAAAACACTGCGAACAGCACACAAATTGAATTGTGCTATAAGTGTGCGATAGCGTCAACGGGATAGAAAGCGCGCAAAACTGCGGATTGCATGCGCATCTGCGCTAGCAGCGACCTATTTTGAGTCAGGCGTGTCTACCATTTCACCACCGGGGCACAGCGGTATGCAGCGGCGCAAGTATCTAACACAGGGCGCTTGTCGTCGCCAGAGGAAAAACACGACGAACAGCACACAAATGGAATTGCGCTATAAGTGTGCGATAGCGTCAACGGGATAGAAAGCCTGCAAAACTGCGAATTGCGCGCGCGCTTGCGCCAGCAGTGACCTGTTTTCAGCCGACTGCATCTACGAATTCCGCCACGAGGGCACCGTGGGATTGGGATAGTGATCCCATCCATCCCGGCGCGTCGGTCAACCGGATTTAACCGAGAAATGCATATTTCAGCACAAAAAATACGGCCAGAATGGCGACGGTGATGCTGACCTGACGCCATTTGCCCGCCAGCACCTTGATCCCGGCATAGGCAATCAGACCAAAAGCGATGCCGTCGGCGATGGAAAACGTCATCGGCATGGTCAGGGCGGTGACCAGGGCCGGGGCCGATTCGGTCGGGTCTTCCCAATCGATTTCGGCAAGGCTGCGCATCATCATCGCCGCCACATACATCAAAGCCGGCGCGGTGGCATAAGCCGGAATCGAGCTGGCCAGCGGCGCCAAAAACAACGCCAGCAAGAACAGCACCGCCACCACCACCGCCGTCAAACCGGTGCGGCCGCCGACTTTGATGCCGGCGGCGCTTTCGATATAGCTGGTGGTCGCCGAGGTGCCGAATACGCCCGACGCCAGCACGGCGGTGGAATCGGCGATCAAGGCCTTGCCGATGCGCGGCAAGCGGTCGTTTTCATCCAGCATGCCGGCGCGCTGGGCCAAACCGATCAAGGTTCCGGCATTGTCGAACAGATCGACGAACAAAAAGGCGAAAACGATCGTCACCACCCCCAGATTCAGCGCCCCGGCCACATCCATTTGCAAGAAAGTGGGGGCCACCGACGGCGGCAGCGAGAAAACGCCGCCGAAGGGCGTCACCCCCATCGCCATGCCGGCCACGGTGACGCCGATGATCCCGATCAGCATGGCGCCGGGAACCTTGCGGGCATCCAGGGCGACCATGACGAAAAAGCCGATGATCGCCAGGACCGCCGGTGGCGCCGTCACATCGCCCAAGGCCACCAGCGTCGCCTTGTTGGCGACCACGATCCCGGCGCTTTGCAGGGCGATAATGGCTAGAAACAGACCGATCGCCGCCGAAATCGCCAGCTTTTGCGAATGCGGAATCGCATTGATGATGGCCTCGCGCACGCGGGTCACGGCCAAGATCATGAACAGACAGCCCGACACGAACACCGCGCCCAACGCCACCTGCCACGAATGCCCCATGCCCAACACCACGCCATAGGTGAAATAGGCGTTGATCCCCATGCCCGGCGCCAGGGCGATGGGGTAATTGGCATAAAGCCCCATCACCGCCGAGCCCAAAGCGGCAACGATGCAGGTGGCGGCAAACACCGCCCCCTTGTCCATCCCGGTTTGCGCCAGCATCGCCGGATTGACAAAGATGATATAGGCCATGGTCAGGAAGGTGGTGGCCCCGGCCAGAACCTCGGTGCCCACCGTGGTGCCGTTGGCGCGCAGGTGGAACAGGCGTTCAAGCATGCGCCGGCTCCACCGCCAGATTGTCGATCAACCGCGCCCCATGCAGACGCGCGGCCACCAAAATGCGGGCCGGCTGATCCAACCGCGTCAACCGTTCCAGGGTATCGGCGGCGCGGACCTCTAGATAATCCACCGACAGGAATCCGGCTTCCAACACCTGAGCAATCCCTTGACGACACAATTCTTCCGCCGCGCCGCCCTGGCGCAGGCCATCGGCGATCTGATTGAGCACCTTGAACAAAACCGGGGCGATACTCCGTTCCGCCGCCGACAGATAGGCGTTGCGCGACGACCGCGCCAAGCCGTCAACCTCGCGCACGGTGGGAACCCCGACCACCTCCACCGGCAGGTCCAGATCGCGCACCAGGTGGCGCAACACGGTCAGTTGCTGCCAGTCCTTTTCGCCAAACAAAGCCAGGTGAGGCTGACATTGCAGCAAAAGCTTGGTCACCACGGTGGCGACGCCGTCGAAATGACCGGGGCGGATATCTCCGCACAGGCCTTCCGACACCGCGCCGACATGGATCGAGGTGGCGAAGCCGGCCGGATACATTTCCGTCACCGTGGGGGCGTAAAGCACATGGCAACCGCCATCGGCCAACAAGCCGGCATCTTGTTCTTCCTGGCGCGGATAGCGGCTGAAATCCTCGTTCGGACCGAACTGGGTGGGGTTGACGAACACCGAGGTCACCACCCGGTCCGCCAATTCCAACGCGGCCTTGACCAGGGTCAGATGACCGTCATGCAAGGCCCCCATGGTCGGGACCAGGGCGACGCTTAGCCCCTGATCGCGCCAATAACGCACGCGGGCGCGCAGCTCGGCGACGGAACGGATAATGTCCACGGTTTCGGACATGGCCAACCTCTATGGCTTGGGCGTCTTGGGCATGCCGAAGCAATGTTCGGAACCCGGAAAGGCGCGGGACTTGACCTCGGCGGCATAGGTGGCGACCGCGTCGGTGATTGGAACGGACAGATCAGTATAGCGCTTGACGAATTTCGGCGTGAAATCCGAAAACAATCCAAGAATATCTTCGGTTACCAGCACCTGGCCATCACATGCGGCCGAAGCGCCGATGCCGATGGTGGGAATGCTGAGTTGGGCCGAAATCGACCGCGCCACCGCTTCGATCGTGCCCTCGATGACGACGGAAAAAGCGCCGGCCTGTTCGATGGCAACGGCATCGTCGATGATCGCCGCGGCTTCGGCATTGCCGCGCCCCTGGGCCCGAAAGCCGCCGGCGGCATGCACCGATTGCGGCTTTAGGCCGATATGGGCCATCACCGGAATGCCGCGCTCGGTCAGGAACTGAATGGTCTCGGCCAATTCGCGCCCGCCTTCCAGCTTGATGGCGGTACAGCCGGTTTCCACCATGACGCGGGCGGCATTGCGGAACGCCTGCTCCTTGCTTTCCTGGTAGGACGCGAACGGCATGTCCACCACCACACAAGCCCGACTGGACCCGCGCATCACCGCCTGGCCGTGATTGATCATCATGTCCAAGGTGACGCCCAAGGTGGTGTCCATGCCATAAAGCACCATGCCCAGGGAATCGCCGACCAGCAGCACATCCACATGCGGATCAAGCAGACGGGCGATGGGGGCGGTATAGGCGGTCAGAACCACCACCGGCTCAGCCCCTTTGCGGGCACGGATGTCGCGGATGGTGACGCGTTTGACCTTGACTTCGGCGCTCACAGCATTTCCTCCAAAAGCAAAGCGGCCCCTGGTTTTCCATCTCGGACGGACGAAGTCAAACGATAATAAGTCACGCCATGCGCAATTAGCCGCCGCCGCCTTCGGCCAATTCGCGCAAGGCCTTGTCGTCGGTCAGCAGCACATAGCCCGAGGCCGGCAGACCGATGATACCGTCCCGCTTCAACTGGGTGAAGGTGCGGCTGACGGTTTCGATGGTCAGCCCCAGATAATCGGCGATGTCCGCCCGGCTCATGGGCAGCGCGATCGGACTGGCCGGCAAGCCCTGCATCTCGGCCCGCGACGACAGTTTCAGCAGGAAGGTGGCCACCTTTTCCCGCGCCGTCTTACGTCCCAGCAACAGCATCTGTTCCTGCGCCGCGATCAGATCCTTGACCGTCATCGAAAACATCTTGCGTTCCAATTTGGGGATGTCGCCCAAAAGGGAATCAAGCTTGCGATGGGTGAAGCGGCACAATTGCGTCTGCGTCACCGTTTCGGCGGTATAGGCATAGCCGTTATCCAAGCCCAAGCCGAACATTTCGCCCGAGAACAAAAAGCCGATGATCTGGCGCCGTCCATCGGACAGCAGCTTATATAATTTCACCGCGCCGGCGGCGATGGAATAGACATGATCGGCCGGATCGCCTTCGCGAAAGACGGTGAAGCTGGCCGGCAGATGGGCGTGACAGCGCACGGTGGCCAGACGCTTGATCTCGTCATGGGACAATTCGGCGCAAAAAGCGATCTCTCGGACCACGTCGCAATTACGGCAGGGCGGCGCGCCGATATCAGCCTCGCGGGAAACCTTGTGATCGTCGTAATCCAGGGGCGGCATACCGTTCACCCCTATGTATCTTTGGGCTTGGATGTTGTCGGGCGCGGCGGCGGCGAAGACGGCAGATCGTCCTCATCTTCGAACAAGATGCGGTGCGCCGCCCCGTCAAGGTCATCGAACTGACCCGATTTCAAGGCCCAAAGGAAAGCCACCAGCCCGATAAGTCCCAAAAGCAGGGCCACGGGAATGAGCATCAGTAGGTTGGTCAACCTTTTCTCCCGCGTGACAGCCGCAGGGCGTTGCCGATTACGACCAGTGACGAGGTGGACATGGCAATCGCCGCAATCAAGGGGGTGACATGGCCGGTCACCGCCAAGGGCACAGTAAACACATTGTAGCCCAATGCCAGAGCGAAATTCTGGCGGACCAACCGCCGCGAGCGCACCGCCACGTCATAGACTTCAAGCACCGGCGTCAGACGGTCCCCCTGGAACACCACATCGGCGGCGGTTTGGCTGACATCCACGGCCGTGGACGGCGACAGCGACACCGAGGCGGCGGCCAAGGCCGGGGCATCGTTCAGCCCATCCCCGACCATCATCGTCCGCAACCCCGCGGCTTTCAGCTGCTCTAGCCGCGCCACCTTGT
This sequence comes from Magnetospirillum sulfuroxidans, assembly GCF_018224925.1. Classification (GTDB taxonomy): domain Bacteria; phylum Pseudomonadota; class Alphaproteobacteria; order Rhodospirillales; family Magnetospirillaceae; genus Magnetospirillum; species Magnetospirillum sulfuroxidans. The sequence continues at coordinate 11,061 of NZ_JAGTUF010000035.1, forward strand.
CGCCAGGGGTACAGGCGGCCCGCCACTGAGTGATCCCCAAATGTTCGGCCAAGTGGCGAACCGTCGGCAGACGATCCCCCGACAGCAATTCAACCTGCAAACCCTTGGCCTGTAAGGCGGCCACCACCTGGGCGGCATCGGCGCGCGGCCGATCGGCAAAGGCGAAACGCACCGGGGATCGCCCAGGCCCGGCCAGCCACAATTCCGGCCCTTGGATGGCGTCGTCATCATGCATGCCCACATGGGCGCGACTGCCCAAGCGCCAAGCGCCGGCCCGCATGCCGCGACCGGGCTCCTCGGTCACGTCGTCCATGGGCGGCACCGACGGCGTGGCGGCGACCAAGGCGCGGGCCAACGGATGGCGCGACGCCACCGCCATCGACGCCGCCTGCCGCAAATCGGCATCGGACCAATCGCCGAGCTTCAACAATTCCGGCTTCCCCACGGTCAAGGTCCCGGTCTTGTCGAACACCACCACGTCGATATCGGCGACCCGTTCCAGCGCCGTGGCGCTTTTCAGCAAGACACCTTGACGCAGCAACCGGCCACTGGCGATGACTTGAACCACCGGCACGGCCAGGGCCAAGGCGCACGGGCAGGTGATGATCAGCACCGCCACCGCATGCAGCAACGCCACCTGCCAATCAATCCCGCCCCATACCAGCCAGCCCAGGAAAGTGGACAATGCCGCCACATGCACCACCGGCGCGTACCACCGCGCCACCCGGTCGGCCAGGGCGACATAGCGGGCACGGCCTTGTTCGGCCACTTCCATCATGCGGACGATTTCGGCCAAAAGCGTGCGTTCGCCCACCGCCGACACCGCCAGACGCAACGGCGCCGACAGATTGATGGTGCCGGCGAACACCTGGGTGCCCACCGTCACCACGGCAGGAACGCTTTCGCCGGTGATCAGGCTGGTGTCCACATCCGATTGCCCGGCGATGACCGAACCATCGACACCGATGCGTTCCCCCGTGGCCACCAGCACGATCTGACCGACTCGGACCTGATTGGGGGGACACAGGCGTTGGCCGCCATCGTCTTCCAACACGGTCACCGCCACCGCGTCCAGCGTCAGCAAATGCTCGGCCGCACTGCGGGCGCGGCCCCGTGCCCGGCTGTCGAGATAGCGCCCGATCAGCAGGAAGAACAGCAAGGTGATGGCGGAATCGAAATAAGCGTATTCACCACCACGGATGGTCTCGGCCAGCGACATGGCCGAAGCCAGCAGAACCCCCAGCGAGATCGGCACATCCATGTTGGTGCGGCCGTGGGACAAGGCGGTCAAGGCCGAGCGCAGGAACGGGCGGATGCAATAAAGGACAGCCGGCAGCACGATCAGGGCGCTGATCCAGTGCATCAAATCGCGGGTATAATGCCCCATATAGGAAAAATGGCCGGCCCACACCGAAACCGACAGCAGCATGACATTGCCGGCGGCGAAACCGGCCACCGCCATGGCCCGCAGCAATTGCTTTTCGTGTCGTTCGGTTTCGCGGCCCAGCTTGCTTGGATCATACGGCACCAGCCGATAGCCCACCGCCAGCACCGGCGCCAAAATATCGGCGGGATCGGCCTGATCGGCCCGCCAGCGCAAGACCAAGCGCCGGGTCGTCATATTGACCCTGGCCCAGACCACCGCCGGATGGCGCGACAGCAAGGCTTCGATCAACCAGATGCAGGCGGCGCAATGGATGCCCTCCACCATCAGGTTCAGGCTGGCATTGCCGTCGCCTTCGTCGATGACATGGGCGGCATAATCGTGATGCGCGCCAGCCTCTTCATCGGGGCGGAGCGGTCGCATGGCCGGATCGACACAGCGACGCTGGTAATAACGCGCCAACCCCATGTCTTGCAGCAGGGCAAAAGCCCCTTCGCAGCCACGGCAGCAGAAATCCCCGTCAAGATTGACGGGGATTTCCTGGCCGCAATGCCGGCACGGCCGTGTGCTCACGGAATGACGATGCGCTGGGCGTGCTGATAGGCGATGCCGCCATCGCCGACGGCGGCCACGTCCACATCCCACAAGCCCGCCAGCGGCATGGTGAAGATGCCGCCATAGGTTCCAGGACGCCCCGCCAAAGCCGGCAACGGCAGTTCATGGTCATAGCCGCCGATGGTCGGCCGCACCATGGCGGCCGTCACGGTCAAACCGTCCACCGGCTTGCCATCGCGATCCCGATAGGTGATGGCGATATCCACCTTGGCGGCCTCGGCGGTGCTGGCCGGGACGATCTTGGTGTCCACGCTCCAGCCCATCGCGGCCTGCGCCTTGGCCAGGGCCAGATTCTGGTTGTACAGCCGCCCCTTTTCATAGGCGTTGTCGGTCGACAATCCGGTGAAGGTGCTGGTGGCGAAATAGGCGAGCGTGCCGTTCACCGCCAGAACCACGCCGAAACCGGCGACGAAAATATAGGGGTACCACCACCCCCGCTGGCGGGTCTTGGCCACGGCGCTCACCGTTCCGGCCCCGCGAACAAGGTGGTGCTGCGCAATTCCGTGCCTTGCGATTTCTCGGTCAGGACGAAGGTGATATCGGTCTTCTTGTCGGTCACGTTTTCCTCGGGGGCATTGACATACAGACGAAGCGTGGTGATCTCGTCACCAGGCACCGACAAATCCATCTCAGCCACATCCTTGGCGCCGCCGACCACTTCCATGGTGGCGCCATTGATGCCGGACAGCTTCAAATTATAAACACGATCCTCACGTACCATGTTCAGAATTTTATAGGTGTAGCCGTTACGGATGGTGCCATCGGACATCTGCACATAAAGCGGCGTCCGCTCGTGCAAGATATTGACCTCGGTGGTGCGGCGCGTCCCCAGCGACAGGGCGATCCCGGAACCGATCACCACCAGCAAAGCGGTGTACAAGATGGTGCGCAAGCGGATCAGGCGCGTCTTGTCGCCGGTTTCGCCGCCGGCGCGGGCGGTGACGTTGGTGATCGAATCGTAGGAGATCAGGCCGCGCGGCAGCCCCACCCGGTCCATCATGGTGTTACAGGCATCGACGCACAGACCGCAGCCGATACAGGCCATCTGCAAGCCTTCGCGAATGTCGATGCCGGTGGGGCAAACCTGGACGCACATCTTGCAATCGATGCAATGGCCGCGGCCTTCGAAACCTTGCCCCTTGCGCGCCGGAGCCCGCGGCTCGCCGCGCCATTCCTCGTACGAGATGATCAGCGAATGCTCGTCGAACATGGCCGACTGGAAGCGCGAATAGGGACACATGTACAAGCAGACCTGCTCACGGGCAAAACCCGCCAGCAGATAACAAAAGCCGCCGATGATGGCGATAAAGGCATAAACCGACAGCGACGCCTGAAGGGTGAAGATTTCCTTCATCATCTGGAAGGCGTCGCCGAAATACAGCGTGAACCCAATGCCACAAGCGGCGGACACCGCCAACCAGCCGGCTTGGATCACCGCTTTCTTCGCCAGCTTGGTCGCCGTCCACGGCGCTTTGTCGAAATTCATCCGGGCCGAACGGTCGCCGACCACCCAACGTTCGATCTGCACGAACAGATCGGTATAGACGGTCTGCCAGCACAAGAACCCGCACCAGACGCGGCCCGCCAGGGCCGACATGAAGAACAAGGTGATGGCGGCGAACAGCAGCAAGCCGGTCAGGTAATAGACTTCTTGCGGCCAGATCTCGATAAAGAAGAAATAGCCGCGCCGACCGGTGATGTCGGCCAGGATCGCTTGGTCAGGGGCGCCGGGACCGCGATCCCAGCGCAGGAAGGGGGCAATGTGGAAGAACCCCAAGGTCAGCACCATCAGCCACCATTTGAGATTCCGGAACAAGCCCTTCTTCACATGACGGGGATGGATGGTGATGGTTTCGGCGTACATGCTGCCGCCACCGGTTTTGGGGGCCTTAACGTCCTGATTCATCGCCTGCTTACTCTCTGCATCTGGGGACAGCTGAATTTAAAGAGCATCCAATCTGCCCGAGGCGTCAAAAACGCATGACGGCTTAGCCTTGCGCGCATGACTTGCGATCCATGATCGGCGCAGACTATGGGCCAAGGTCGCAGCCAAGACAATGACTGCCTGGAATTCCGAACAAAAGTTCATGCAAGACTGAACCTCAGCCCGCCGCCAAAGAAAAAGGGGCGTTCCCCAACCGGAGAACGCCCCCTTCCTTAGACCAGCAAAGCCTTACTGACCGCCGCCCAACGAGTGGACGTAGACCGCCAGCATCTTGATGGTGGCCGCGTCCAGACGCTCGGACCAA
>NZ_JAGTUF010000036.1 GCF_018224925.1 Magnetospirillum sulfuroxidans
CATTCCTGAACCTGTCATCAGAGTCGTCCTCAAGCAAAGTTAACACCTTTGCTCTCCACGCTTTCCGGGCAAGTCCATTATTGCGTTCGCTGGTCGCCGTGCAAGGATTGAGGAATCGCGGCCATGGGCGGCTGCTGAGGCAGGTCAAAGCTGAAGGCCGCGCCCTGTCCTGCGCGGCTGTCCACCCAGATGCGGCCGCCCAGATGCTCGACGATGGTTTTCGATATGGCCAGCCCCAGCCCCGTGCCCTTGGGCTTATTGGTCAAGGTGTCGCCGACTTGATGGAATTTGTCGAACACCGCCTCTAAGGCGTTGCTGGGGATGCCGGGACCGTTATCGGCGACGGTGACGCGGATGCCGTCGTTCTGGGCCTGCAAGGTCAGGCGCACCTGGCCTTGAGCGGGTTCGACGAATTTCACCGCATTGGACAGCAGGTTGATGACCACCTGCATGAATTTGTCGGCATCGGTGCGCAAGGGCGGCAAATCGGGGGCCAGATCGGTTTGCAGGCCGACATTGCGTTCTTCGAACAAAGATTGGGTGGCGGCGATGCAATCTTCGATCAATTGGCGCGGATCGCAATCGCTTAAGGCCCAGGTCATGCGGCCGGATTCCATCTTGGCGATGTCGAGAACCTGATTGATCAGCCGGGTCAGCCGTTCGCTTTCCTTGATGACGATGGCCAGGAATTCCTGGCGCTGGCTTTCGTCCAGATGTGGGTTGTCGAACAAGATTTCCGAGAACGACCGGATCGAGGTCAGCGGCGTGCGCAATTCGTGGGTGACGGTGGAGATGAAGTCGTCCTTCATCCGATCCAGTTCCTGCAGCCGCCCGTTGGCCGCTTTCAGTTCAGCGGTGGCCGCTTCCAGGCGTTGGGAATAGGCGATGACCTGACTGGCCTCGTCCAGAATTTCCATCACCTCGTCCAGACCGACGATCTCGCCCTTGGAGACCGAGGCGACCATCACCCGCGCCGAGGCGGCGCCGATGGCCCCGGCCAGCAGGGTTTCGGCCATGTCGACCAATTCGGAATCGGCCTCGGTCAGGCTGTCCAGATCAATACCGCGCCGTCGCGCCCATCGGCTAAAGGCTCGCTCGGCGTTGTCGGGGCCGACGAAGCGCACGCATAACGCCTTGAGCTCGCTGATGGCGGCGGTGCCGCGCCAAAAGCGCGAGCGGCCCTGATGCGGCCCGCTGGGGCGCAGGGCATCGACGAACAAGGACGCTTGGATCCGCTCCATGGCGGTGTGCCCGGTCAGCAACGATACCGAGACATAGGCGCCGACATTGGCCAACATGCTCCAGATCAGCGCATGGGTGACCGGCTCCAGTCCCGACAGGCCGAACAGGGCGTAAGGCTTGAGCAATTCGATGCCGGCCAGCCCCTGTTCGGCGAATTCCGCCGGCAGCCAACCGGAACGGGCGAAACTGGGCAACAGCAAGGTATAGATCCACACGGCAAAGCCGGCCAACAGCCCGGCCAATGCCCCTTTTTCCGTCGCGCCTTTCCACAAGATGCCGCCGATCAAAGCCGGGGCGAACTGGGCGGCGGCACAGAAACTGACCAGACCGATGGTGGCCAAGGCATAGGATTCGCCGATCAGCCGGACATAAGCGTAGCCCAGCAAGACGACGGCGGCGATGGTGCCGCGGCGGATGGCCAGCAGCAGCCCGGAGAGATCGGCCCGCTGCGCCAGCCCCAGCCAGCGCAACCGCAGCAGCAAGGGCATGACCAGATCGTTGCAGACCATGGTGGACAAGGCGATGGTCTCGACGATGACCATGCTGGCCGCGGCCGACAGCCCGCCCAGGAAGACCAGGACCGCCAGCCCGGTGGCGCCGTTGGTCAGCGGCAAGGCCAACACATAAAGATCGGGCGAAATATCTTGGCCGGCGAAAACCATGCGCCCGGCCAGGGCGATGGGCAGGACGAAAATGTTGATGGCCAGCAGGTATAGCGGAAACAGCCACACCGCCTTGTCCACATGACGGCGGTCGACGTTTTCGACCACGGTGACCTGAAATTGCCGGGGCAGGCAGGTGAAGGCCAGCATGGACAAGATGACCAGCGCCACCCAATCGCCGTAACCGCCGCCGCTGATGGTGAAGAGCTGGCGCAAATCGGGATTGTCGGCAGCCTTGACGAAAATATCGGCGAAGCCGTCGAAAAGACCGTAAGTGACGAAGATGCCCACCGCCAAAAAGGCGATCAGCTTGACCACGGATTCAAAGGCGATGGCCAGGACCATGCCCTCGTGATGCTCGGAGGCGTCGATGTGGCGGGTGCCGAACAAGATGGCGAAGGCGGCGAGAAACAGCGCCACCAGCAACACGGTATCGCCCAGGATCGGAATGGTCGAGATCGGGGCGCTGACATGGGGCCAGTCCAGCAAGGCGGTCAGGGTGGTCGATACCGCCTTGAGCTGCAACGAAATATAGGGCATGACGCCAAGCACGGCGATGACGGTGACGACGCCGCCCAGCACCGGGCTTTTGCCGTAACGGGCGGAAATGAAATCGGCGATCGAGGTAATGCGGTGGGTGCGGCCGATATGAACCATCTTGGCCACCACCACCCCGGAGAGGGCGACCACCAAGGTCGGCCCCAGATAGATGGGCAAGAACGCCAATCCGCCAGAGGCGGCGCGGCCGACGCTGCCGAAAAAAGTCCACGAGGTACAAAAGACGGCGATGGACAGGGCGTAGGTGGTGGGATTGGCGATCAGCGAACGGCCCTGGGCGGCGCGGCGGTCGCCGATCCAGGCGATGGCGAACAAAACCAGCAGATAGGCGATGGAAATGGCGACGACGACAGAGCCGGAAACCATGTCATTCTCCGTTGTCGGTCTTGCGTTCCACCACCAGGGCCATGATGACGATCAGCGCCAGCCAACCGCCGAACAGCCAGAGCACCAAGAACGGGATGCCGCCGACCAGCACATCGCGAGACGCGACGTTAAGCAGCGGTGGCGAGAACAGCGCCAGTCCCAATAAAAAAGCGGCGATCAGACGTTCACGCTTTCCCGCCGGCCGGGTCAGGCGCAGCCGTGGCGGGCTCATGGCCGCTGGCCTTGGCCCAACCAATCCAGGCTGGCCTGACAGGCTTGTCCCAAAGTGTGCAGGCCTTTGGCTTCAAGCCGCGGCAGCAGGCGGGCCAAAATCTCGGCGGTGATCAGGGCGTCGGACAAGGCCGAGCGATGGGGCAGGGGGGGAATGCCCAAGCGTTCGGCCACCGCCGCCAGCGACAAATCGTAACCGGGGTCCAAAAGCGCGGCCAGGATCATGGTATCGAGCACCGGCTGGCGCAGGGCGATGCCGGCTTCGCCTTGGGCCGCGTCCATAAATTTCAGATCGAAGGCGACATTGTGGCCAACCAGCACGGCATTGGCGGCAAAGCTGGCGAATTGCGGCAAAACCACCCGCAGCGGCGGCTTGCCTTTGACCATGTCGTCGTCGATGCCGTGATAGAGCCGCGATTGCGGTGGAATCGGGCAGCCGGGATCGATCAGGCGTTCGAAGCTTTCCCCCGACAGCACCCGGCCCTGGGCGATGCGCACGGCGCCAATCTGCACCAGCCGGTCACCCTGGTCAGGTCGCAGGCCGGTGGTTTCGCAATCGAAGGCGATAAAGGGCAGCGTCGACAGTTTGTCGTTGGCTTGGGCTCCGGCATTGAGGTGACGCTGCATCAGTCCAAGGTCATGCACCTCGGGGCGCGGCTGGCGCGGCCGGTCGGTGGCGGCAAATTGCGGTCGGGTCGGCGGCGGCAAGGGGATGCGAAGCACCGCCAGGGGATTGCTGCCTTTTTGGCTCCACGGCTCCGATTCATGACGGTCCAGCAGGTCGCGCAAGCTGTCGCCGCCGGCGCCGGCCGGCTGGTCCAGCCACAGATCGACCATGGCGGCGGGGATGGCCGGGCCGTTCCAGGCCAGATCGACATAGACGCGGCGGTCGGCCAGCAACGCTTCGAAATCGAATTCCCGCTGGCCGCTACCATGAACCAGATGGCGGACCAGGGCGGTGAAGCTGTCCAGCAAGGCGCGGCTGTCACCGTGCAGCCACAACGGAATCCCGACCATATTCAAGGTGATGCGCTCGCCGGCCAAAGAGCGGGCCAGACAGTTGAACAGGTCCTGGGAATGCAGATCGCTGTTGGCGGCCGCCGGCAAATGGGCGGTCACATGGCTTTCCAGCCGCTCGACGGCGGCGGAGAGGGTGGTGCATTCCTCGGCGATCACCTCGTCAAAGGCGGCGCGTTCGGGCGGGGTCATGTGGGGAAAGGCGGCGATGGTTTCCGCCGCCGCCCGCAGATTGGCCAGCGGTCGGCGCAGGTCGCGGATCGCGGCGCGACGCAAGGCCAGATCCCGCAACGCCCCGCTGGGCTCGGCTTCTTCCGCCACCAGACTCAAGAGGTAAAAACCGGCATGGACGCGGATCTTGCCGCGTAACAGACGCGTGCCGTCGGCATCGGCGCAGACCAAGGCGGCGGATCCGCCGGGGGCCAAACCGTCCAGGGCGCGCAACAGCGGTTCACTGGGCAGCAACAGGGTGATCTCGCTGCCGATGGTTAAGGCGGTGCGCCCGAACAAGGTGGCGGCGGCGGCATTGGCGGCGGCGATGCGATGGGTGACAAGGTCGCAGACGATGGTCGCGTCGGCCAGTTCCGCCAAGGTGGCCAAAAGCCAGTCGCGCACCGGTTCGGCGGGGATGGGGCGGGGCGGTGGGGCGGGGATGGCGGTTTCGCCGCCAGCGGTCTGGCGGCGGGGGGCACAGCGGCGCCACAGCATCAGCAGCAGGGCGAGGGGAAGCACACCGATTCCGGCCACCAGCGGCGCCGGTGCCGGCAACCGCGAGGCCAAGGCGACCAGCACCACCGAAAGCGCGGTGGCGCCGATCAAGAGGGTGACCCGCTTGCGCTCGGTCATGGCGCCCTCCTTGGCTGGTCAGGGATTACCCAGGAATGACCGCACCTTCTCCACCACGTCGCGGGTGGAAAAGGGCTTGGTCACGTATTCGTCGGCGCCCAGGGCCAAGCCCTTCTCGCGCTCGACCTCGCGTCCCTTGGCGGTCAGCATGATGATGCGGATGTCGTTCCAGGCGGGATTGGCGCGCACCGTCTGGCAGACGTCATAGCCGTCGCGTTTGGGCATCATCACGTCCAGCAGGACCAGACCGGGCTTGTGCGCGGCGATGGCCTCGAGCGCGGCCTCGCCGTCGCGGGCGACATGGACGTCATAGCCCACCTGCTTGAGCAGGAATTCCAGCGACAAGACGATGTTGGGTTCGTCATCGACGACCAGGACGGATCGCGCCATGGGCCTGCCTCCTCTGTACGGACCTTCTCTGAAGGAAGGTTTGATGGCTGAGCGTATCATGCCCATCCGGGTTTGCACATGGTGCCTAAAGCGGATTACAGCAATCCGACTTCTTCCATTTTCTCTTTTAGCCGGCCTTCTTTTTTGCGCAAGGCTTCTTCCATGCGTTTGATGCGGCGATCCAGGTCTTCAATATTGGCCAGCCGTTCGACACGCTTGCGTTTGTCCCAACCGGCGCTGGCCCGTTTGATGCCCCAATCGGCGGCGACAAAGAATAGCGCTGCCCCGGCCAGAACCGAAACCAGCGCCGCCCAGCCGCCATAGGTGCGGTCGACCGCCACCACCGCTCCCCAAAAGCCGATGCTGACCAAGGAACCGGCCCCGACCAGCATGACCCGGTTGATGGTGCGGTCATGGCGCATATGGCGGCGTTCGGCGGAACGCAGGGTGTTGACGATCTCCTCGCGGGCGATGGTTTGCCAGGTGCGGAACGACATGCCCTTAACCGTGCGGTTGTCGCGAATGGTCTGCTCCAGCTTGCGGACCAGATAATCTGCCTGTTGTTCAGGACTTGGCCCCTCGGCCATGCATGCGCTCCCCGATTGCGTCGGCGGCGATGTTAGCATCCCTGCAAGATCAAGGAAACTCACCCTCCTCCGCCGCGCCAAGGGAGATGACGGCAGATCTCGGCGCGGGCGGAGGAAGGCGACACCCCATATCGGTTTCAGACCCGTGGGGCATCTCGTCGTTCAAGCGGTTCAAACCCAGGGCGCCCCTGACGGCGTTCAGGCCCGTCCCAGACGGCGCCGACGGGATCGCGGCGGTCGGCGCTGCGCCAGTTTTCGTGGCGGCGGCGTTCGGTTTCCTGGAAATCCAGGCGGCGGCGGCGACGGTCGGGACCAAAAAAACCGCCGCCTTGAATGAACAGACGCGGGTGCTCGACGATCGAGCGCAGGCGGCTGGCGACCACGTGTTGCGACCAGGGCCGCAGCATGAATTCATTGGCGCCGGCATCGCGGGCGGCGGCGATGTGGGTCAGGCCGGAATAGGCGGTCATCACCACCACCGGCAGAAAACGGTGCGGGTTGCCGTTGGCCCGCAGATGTCGCAGGAAATCCACGGCATCGACCTGATCGGACCAGTCGAGAAACAAGATATTGGGCTGTTCGCTTTCGATATTGGTGATCGCGTCGCGGGTGCGGCCGCAATCAAGCACGCCATCGCAGCCCAAATCGCTCAAGATGTCGCGCAGCAGACGGCGGTTGCTCAGATAGGGGTCGAAGACCAGCGGGCGGCAGCGACTGAAATCGGCGCCGAAAGCGAGCTGTGGGGCAAGCACATAGGCCATGGCGGGCTCTCCTTGGACCGCTGAATTGATGGCGATTTATTCCAGTTGGGCATTGCCGGCGGCGCTGACAAGGGGGGCTATTTCTGGCTTTGCCGAAATGGTCCGGCGGCCGTCTGCTCGGTCATGTCTTCGTGCAGCAAGGCGCGTTCGTGGGTGACGAATTTATCCACGGCCCGCCGCAGCGACGGATCGGCGATCCAATGGGCGGAATGGGTGGCGCTGGGCATGTAGCCGCGTGCGACCTTGTGTTCGCCCTGAGCCCCGGCTTCCACCCGTTTGATCTTGTGGCTGATGGCGAAATCCAGGGCGCGGTAATAGCAGGCTTCGAAATGCAGGCACGGCAGATCGCCCGCCGGCGCCATTCCCCAGGTCCGGCCGTACAAGGTGTCGCCGCCCAGCATGTTGAAAGCCGCCGCCAAGGGGTGGCCGTCTTGTTCCACCCACACCAGCACCACCGAATCGGCCACTTCGGAAACCGACAGCAGGTCGAAGAATTCACGGCTTAGATAGGCCTGGCCCCATTTGCGGTCCACCGTCGCCTCGTAGAAGCGGTGAAAGGCGTCCCAGTGCCGGGCCTTGACGTCGGCGCCGACCAGGGTGGTGATGGTCAATCCCTGCGCCGCCACCGTCTCGCGCTCTTTGCGCACCTGTTTGCGCTTGCGTGAGGCCAGGGCGCCGAGGAAATCGTCGAAATCGCCATATCCCGGATTGTCCCAATGATATTGGCATCCCAGCCGGCGGATGAAGCCGGCGGTTTCCAGCAGGTCGGCCTCGGCCTCGGTGGGAAAGGTGATGTGCACCGATGACAGCTTTGATCTTTCCGCCAGCGACACCATGCCTTGGGCCAGGGCCAGCCGATGAGCGGGGCGATCGTGGCGTGACAGCAGGCGCGGGCCGGTGACCGGGGTGAAAGGAACGGCGCATTGCAGTTTTGGGTAGTAACGGCCGCCGGCTCTGGCATAGGCTTCGGCCCAGCCCCAATCGAACACGTATTCGCCATAAGAATGGCTTTTGACGTATAGGGGGGCCACCGCCACGATTTCGCCATCTGCGTCGCGTAAGACCATGTGGCGTGGCAGCCAGCCGGTTTCACCGGCGACGGAACGCGAACGTTCCAGCGCCGCCAGGAAGCCATGGCGGACGAATGGGTTGCCGGCTCCGGCACAGGCGTTCCAGTCGGCGGCGGCGACGTCATCGACGGAACCGACGATTTCAGCCTGTACGGTGTCGGTCATCGGGGCGTTTTTCCTTTGGGCAATTGCGGCATCACAGCATGACATGGCGGCCATGAGCGGAAAATCCAAGGATCGGAGCCTGCATTTACTGGCCGGCGGCTTGTTGCTGGCCATGGCGGCCCTGTTCGCCGTGGCTTGGTATTATCAGATTGCGCCGTTGAAAGCCTTTGCCGAGGCGGCCTTGGTTGGGGGCATCGCCGATTGGTTCGCCGTCACCGCCTTGTTTCGTCGGCCCTTGGGGCTGCCCATTCCCCACACGGCCCTGATCCCGGCCAACCAAAAACGTCTGGGCAAGGCCTTGGGCGAATTTGTCCGCGACAATTTCCTTGCTCCCGATCTGGTGGTGGCGCGGCTGCGCCAAGGATCCCCCGCCGGCTGGATCGCCGACACGCTGGCGCAGCCGGCCATTGCCCACACCCTGGCCCGCCGGCTGGCGCGGGTGATGGAGGATGCCGATACCCGCGCCGCCGTGCTGGGGCTGATCCGACCGGGGCCGCCCTTGGCCCAGGCCTTGTTGCTGGTGATGCGCCAGCATGGCCATCAACGGGTTTTCGATCGTGTGCTTGACGCCGTGCAAAATGCCTTGGTGCGGGACAATGCTTTTGTGCTGGCCAAGGTTTCGGACGGTTCCGGCCGGTGGGTGCCGGGCTGGATCGACCGCAAGTTGGCCGACAAGTTGACCGCCGCCCTGGCCGCCGGCCTGGATGATCTGCGCCGGGCCGATCATCCCTGGCGGCTGGGGTTCACCGGCTGGCTGGAACGGCTGGCCGAGCGCTTGCGCGATGATCCGGCCTTGGCCGCCAAACTGGCCGCCATGCGCGATACCATGCTGGCCGACCTGTTGTCGGAACCGCATCTGACCCCGCCCTTGGCCGAAGCCATTGTCACGTGGGGGCGGCGGCTGGCCGCCGATCCGGGGGGGCGTGCCCGGCTGGATCGCCGCCTTATTCATCTGACCGAACGGGTCTTGGTGCCCAGCCGCCGGGAAATCGGCGATTTCATCGCCGAGGTGGTGGAGCGGTGGGATAGCGCCACCTTGGTGGCCAAGCTGGAGGGGCAAGTGGGGCGCGACCTGCAATATATTCGGGTCAATGGCACCTTGGTCGGCGGTCTGGTCGGATTGGCGCTTTACGGTCTGTCCCACCTGTTGGGGTAGCAGGTTGCGGCGCAAGCATGGCCGCTGTTGCTGAAACGGCGCATAGAATGGCTTCTTCCGCCGCCATGATGGTGCTATTGTCCGCGCCTCCGTTGCCGGCAAGCCGTATTCAATCCCGGGACCATGACCATCGAACCCGTTGTCATCGATTTCGCCAGCCTTACCCGCGCCCAGCTTCGGGACGACGGCGGAAAACCGCTGGAGGCCATGCTCCTGCAAACCGACGACATCGCCGACGCGGTGGCTCAGGCGGTTGCGGGCAATTACGCGGTCATGCCCACGGGCGGCCTGACCAGCGCGATCGGTTCCTTCGAGTACAAATCCGACGCCGTCGGCGGCTTCGCCGGGGTGGTGGCGATTCGTCCCAAGGGAACGGTCAGCCCGCACCTGGTCGATGCCGATACCGCCCCCGAGAATTTGAAGACCGATCAGATTTGCATTCGCCGCGAGGCCGGCACCATCGCCGTTGGCGCCGGTCTGACCTTTACCCAGGTCAATGCCGCCTTGGCCGACCATGTGGGCGGTTCCGCCCGGGTGCTGGTGGATCTGACCAGCGTCGGTTCCGCTTATGTCGGCGGCGTTGTCGCCACCGGGGCGATGGGGCCGTTGCGCATGCGTCCCAGTTCCACCCTGGAGGCGGTGGTGGTTGCCGATGGCGGGGCGCCGCGATTGTTGACCGGCGCCGAGCTTGATTCGATCGAGGGCATGCAGGGATGGACCGGCATGGTGGTCTCGGCGGTGTTCCGCTTCTACGAGGTGCCGCCGGCCGAATTCGGCTTGGTGCTGCCGGTCCAGGGCACCGACGTCGATGCGGTGGCCGGGCTGCTGGCCTATCTGGAGCCATGGACGCGGGTTAACCTGCCCGGCTGTTCCGGTGGCCGGCTGGGCAATGGTGACACCGTGCTTAATGGCGTCGAAATGGTCAGCCGTGATTCGTTGGACGCCTTCATCAAGCATGCCCAGGACCCGGCGCGCAGCAAGGCGCAGGGCTTGCTGCAAAGCTGCGAATACGCCAATGCCGACATGCTGGCCTGCATTACCGGTTGGTCAGAGCAATCGGTGGACGACGTTTTGTTCAGTCTGATGGACCCGGAAACGGAAACCATCGGCGGGGTGATGATCGAATTCGGCGTCGGCTTTTCCTCGGGGGCCGAGATGGAAATCTTCCGCGCCATCCGCGAGGGCGCCCCGGACATGGCCCGCACCAAGGCCCGCGTCACCCCCGAGGGACGGATGAAGCCGTGGAGCACCTCGACCGACGTCAATATCTCGGCTCCCGCCGATTCCGGCGCCATCGCCGCCATTCTGACCGCTTACGCCGATTACCGTGCCTTGGTGCGCGCCATCGCCGAACAGGCGGGCGAGGGGCTTGAGGTGGAATTGTCCGCCTATGGCCATTTGTCGCCGCATGGTATCGACCCGCATCATCGGGTCAGCATCTTCGCCGATCTTGGCCGCGATGCGCAGCTTGAATCGTTGCGACAGGCCGTGCTGGACGGCAAGCGCGGCCTGATCCGCGATTTGGTGCGGGCCGCCCAAAATGGCGGCGCCGTGATCACCGGCGGCGAAAAGGGGGTTCCGTCGTTGGTGGAAATCGCCCGCGCCCTCGGCGGCGAGGAGCATCTGCCCGATGAACTCCGCCAGCGCCTAAGCCGTGCCCGCCAAGCGGTCGGCGCGGCTCCGCTTCATTTCAGCTTCCGCGCCCCGGCCGAATTGCGTTAGACCAGTTTCAGCTAAAGCGGAAACTGGTCTCGATTTCAAAAGTGGCCCGTGACGGGCCGCTCCGGCGCCGCTCCGGCTTATCGCATGTCCACGCTTCGCGTGAAAATGCTCTAATTCAGCCCGTGCTCCAGGCGCGCGGCCGCTTCATGCCGGCGATTTTGCACGCCTGCTGGACATAGCCATAGGGGAAGAGTGCGAACAGGCGGTTGCGGTCCGCCCCCAGGGCTTGCGTCAGGTGCTTCATCACATGGCGGACATCGGGGGTAATTTGGTGTTCGTCCTGCCATTGCCGCATGAAGCGGATGGCCTGCCAGTGTTCTTCGGTCAGCGCGATCCCCTCGGCCTTGGCCGCGGCGTGGGCGAAATCCTCGGTCCAGTCGGCGGGATCAATCAGGTACCCTTCGGCGTCGATGGAAGGCATGGCGGTGGTTCCGTGATGGCGTTCGCTCATTGTGCGGAATCCATTAGAGAATCGTGATTGACGATGGTCAAGCCGATTGATTTGCCAAAAATCATGGTTTTTATGTGGTTATTTTGGTCGTTGTTGTTGACGGAAGTCAAAGAGCAGTAATGGCGGAATGGAGATGATTATCCATACCCAATGACGCTCATGCCGAACGTGCCGGGTTGACCGGGTCCGAAATCACCCCTCGTTTCGGACCCGGTCTTATTATCGATCGTGCGATCGCGGCAAAAGCAGGATGGCGAAGCTCTGGGGCATGACCGAGGAGAAAAACGCGTCTTTGTTGAAACCGGGCGGCTTGGACGTTTGCAAGTTTGGACTTGCCCGGAAAGAGTGGAGAGCAAAGGTGTTAACTTTGCTTGAGGACGACTCTGATGACAGGTTCAGGAAT
>NZ_JAGTUF010000037.1 GCF_018224925.1 Magnetospirillum sulfuroxidans
GTTCGGGTCAGAATCCAAATGTGCGACCCGGGATCCACTGCTTCGGGGAAGTTGATCGACCATAATTCCCAGTTATCAACCAGTTGCAATGTTCTGTCTCAATGGTAGCTGAAGGCACCTTTAGGTGGAAGATGCGATCTATCGAAGCAAACAAAAATATCAGGACTTGGATTGCGGGAAGGCGCCGGAGGCAACCGCTTCGCCCCTCGAATCGGGACCACGAACGCAAATATGAATGTGGCGGAACCGTCACGCCTTTCGAACTTACTCGAAGTAACTTCGCCGCCCGCAGGCCTGCTCACGGTTCGACAAATGCACTTTGCAGCACCATGGGCTCAAGCGTCTACGGACCTGATTTGAAAAGATAAATCGGCAGATTTTCCGGAAATCGGTCGCTAGCGTGTGGTTAACAGAAACACACGGAGAACGACCGATGTCCACCCTGACCAAGCTGAAGCTCGCCAACGCCTCCCGCAAGCCGGTCGAGGAGACCCCGGAAGAGCGCATGCGCAACCGGATGGTCGCGCATCTGACCGAGCAGTTGGAAATGGCGACTGCCCTTGCCGAAGGCCGCCCCTACAAGGCCACCCGCACCGTCCGAGAAAAGGGCGAAGACGGCACGACCGTCACCGTCGAGCGCGAGAAGCGTCTGCGCCCCTGGTACTGGCACGACCTCAGCGGCAAGTGGTTCATCGAGCTCCGCTATGCCAACACCATCCTGGCGCTGGGCAAGGACCAGAACGCCATCGAGGTCGGGACCAAGGATAAGCTGGTGCCGACTATCCAGACCGTCATCGACGCCGTGAAGGCGGGCGAGCTGGATGCGGCGATGAAGGCCGCGCTGGCGGCGCGCAAGAAGCCCGGCAAGTCCGCGTAACGCTTTCCCTGCCGTGCGTGGCGACATGCACGGCAGTTTCATGACGGGCAGAGCTGAATTGGCCGTGGCTATTTGGACGCTCCCCAGGTTCCGCACATCCATGAAAATACGTCTTGTCCCGCATCGCGAGAGATTTGGAAGAGGATATGTAAGGTGCTTGCGATCTGGTGGGGGCGAATTTATACGCCACGCCTACCGGCAAATGCACAAAGCACTCTTCGGATCAATAAATGCCATACGCAATCAAAGAGATGTTCTACTCGTTACAAGGCGAAGGGGCGCATGCTGGACGCGCGGCTGTGTTCTGCCGTTTCACCGGGTGCAATCTGTGGTCAGGCCGAGCCCCCGACCGGGAAAAGGCCATTTGCAAATTCTGCGACACCGATTTCGTTGGCGCTGACGCAGGCAACTTTTCCGACCCGAACGATTTGGCCGCAGCGGCAATGTCCCTTTGGCCGCATGCCGAAGGTGGCCGTCCATTGGTCATCTGTACCGGCGGCGAACCGCTGTTACAACTGGACGAAAAGCTGTGCGCCGCCTTTCACGCTGTTGGGTTTGAGGTCGCGGTAGAAACCAACGGCACACAGCCACGTTGTCCTGGCATCGATTGGCTATGTGTCAGCCCAAAAGCCAATGCTCCGCTACAGGTGGCCGAAGGCGACGAACTGAAATTGGTCTTCCCCCAACCCGGCGTCGATCCTCAACGTTTCGTTGGCTTGGCCTTCAAGCACTTCTTCCTCCAACCCATGGATGGAGACGATGTCGCCGCAAACACGGTTGCAGCTACGGAATATTGCCTGAAGCACCAGCAATGGCGACTGGGGCTACAAATGCACAAAGCTCTGGGACTGCGCTGAGGCTCGGGCCTTTGCCTCTGCGGTTCCGCCAGCACACGGGTAACTGGGGCGGCAGGACCGAACACTGTGCGGGCGCGGCCGGGCTGCTCAGAGGTATTTTGCGAGCTTACCTGAAGTAAGTTCATGCCCCTGTTGTCCATCCCGCCTAGGCTGCCTCCAACTCCGGCCTTTGGCATCAATGACAAGCTGGTGCCGACAATCCAGATTGTCATCGACGCCGTGAAGGTGGGCGAGTCATCTCCGACATCTTGCCTTACGGTGAATGAGCTTATGCGTCCGAAGTTATGCGATCAATTAGCCGCCCTTCAAAAACAAGAAGCTGGCGATCAACATTGGCAACGAAATTCTTGACCTTGGCAAGGTCCTCGCTCGTCGCAATCACTATCTGGGCTCCTGACTTGGCGATTCTCGCGGCTTCGGTGAGAAGGCCTGCCACGCTCGTCTCCGCCGCCTCCTGCTGGCGCGGTTCATCAAAGACGACTAGCCCAGGATGATTTGTCGTTCTCGTCCGCGAAAGGTCGAGGAGGCCGAGTTGATAGGCCCACTTGAGCCGAATGCTATCGCTTGCCGAAAGTTCAAAGCCGATCTCGAAGCCCTCTTTCTCTGGGCGATATGTGTCTTCGGACACTGTCAAATCCTTGGGCGGGAAGGTGATGAAACCATAGCGCACAAGTTGCCGCCGGATCGACTCCTCAAGCGCCCGAATCTTGGCGAGGTCCGCAGTGCTCAGCCGTTCCGCGGGTAGATCAGCTCTCTCTGCAAGCAAATCAGACCACGTTGCGGCCTGTTCGACCAGCCTGTTTACCGACTCCGCGAACCGGGCCTCGGCATCGCGCAACTGGTTGAGGCGTTGCTCGATGCGCAGCCGTTCTTCAATGAACGAGGCCGACGCAGCATGTGACGGCGCAATGAGATCGGATTTCAGTGCACGCAGGCGGGAAGAGAGCTGCCGGACTTCGTCACCGGTTGCGAGGAGTTCGAGATCGAGCTCGCGGATGATTGCGACTGAGCGGTCTGCTAGCCGCTTAAACGCTTTCCGCTGAGCACCGATATATTCGATGTTTTCTTCAACAGACATGACGGTATCCAGCGTCCCTTGGGGCAACAGGGCGTCGTCAATTGGCTGCTCACAGGTCGGGCAATGGTTAGGTCCCAGTTCCCGGGAGAGCGTGGACCCGAATTTCTGCAACTTCAGAGCATCCTTGTTCTTCTGTAGATCCTCTTCAAGCTGCTCGATCCGCTGTATAGTCGAGGCCTGCTGCACCAATTCAGCCTGCCGCGTCCTGAAAATCTCTGCACGCTCAGAGTTCAGCGCCTGTATCTCCGCGCTCAGCTTTTCGGCCTCCGCCGCCGCACCTTCGGCGACACTCTCTACCTCGGGAATATGCTGCTCTTCGAGCGCTGTCAGTTCGGCGGCCAATGCGGCGATCCGCTGATCAAGCCGACGCCACTGCCCTTCTTCAATGACCTCAAGAAAACATTCGCGGACCTCACTCTGGAAAGCGGTGGGATTAGCGAGAAGGCGCGCCACCCGCAGTCCAGACGCCGTTGCTGCCGCGTTGATGGAATCGGTGGACTTGGCCCACTCGACGCGTGCAGCGTTGGTTTTCAACTCAAGGTCTTGGCGCTTCAGTTCCGTCTCGTGTGTGTCGAAGTTCATGAGAAACTCGACGCTGCGGCGGTGTACTTCGCGGATGCGGAACTGAGTTGGAATGGCGCCAGGGATCGTGGTCCAACCCACTTTTTGTTCGACAAAGAAGAGCGGAAATATTGTCTCAACGTACAGAGGACAATCTCCGCCATCATACCTCTTCACGAACGGAAGCTGCCAACCCATAAACTCTGCCAGCTTGCGGTGAAAGCCTGCCTCACGCTGCGCGGCACCTGGATCAGTCACGAAGTAGTCGCGACGGAGGTAGTCTCCCGGTCCTTGGGAGAGTTCTGGCCCTTCAACCACGCTCACCAGCCTCTTATCGGTGGACGCTACCACGTTCCGACGGACCGTCATCCGCTCACCACCCGCGTTCTCCATTTCGACGGCGACATAGGATTCGAGGATGCTATGCCGTTGAGCCGTGGCGGGGTCCTCGACGTAGTCACGCATAGCGTAGGACAACGGGATTTCCCGTTTTGGACTGAGCATCTGCTCAAGTCCAAGCGCGTATAGGAAAGCGTGAAGCACGGTCGACTTTCCGGATGTGTTGGGAGCATGCAGCACCGTCAAGCCGCCGCTTAAAGGAACGTCTGTGCCGTACAGGCCGCCAGTTGTCTGCGCGCGAAGGCGGATGTGCTTGATCCTCAGCGGCATCAAAAAGCCTCCATCTTCATAATGCTATCGACCACCTGCTCGGTCGTGAATCTTCCAACCTCATCCAAAAACGCAGCCTCCTCAGACAGCACACCGGCCGAACGGATCGCCTTCACAGCGGCTTTGCCCGCTTCCGTCAGGGAGAGCGACTTCCCGTCTTTGGTTTCAACTAGGCCGTTACCCTTGCTAAATGCAGCGGCGCGGTTCACCCATGGCTCGATCCGGACAGAGAGCGCGGCGGGTGAGCGTTTGCGGGCGAGGACCTCACGTGTTTCCTCCCTGGATCGCGCGGTGCGGCTTAGGTGTACAAGAAAGTGGACTTTCTGAAGGCTGCACCGCATTCCCCGCGATGACGCGAGTACAAGCAACAGCAGCGACTGCCCCCATCCGATGCGCAGGTCTCCAGGGATCGGCTCGGGCCGCTCGGTCACGGTGAAATCGCCTGTGAAGGCTGACCTGAGGCGGACAATCTCCTCCATATCAGTCAAGCCTCAGCGGACAGCGCATCAACCACTCGCTCACCGCGCCGAAGGCGATGGTCTCGGCGGTTCCGGGGTCGAGGTTTGGGACTGCGGTGAGGATGCTCGATTTGAGTCCGTCGATCTCAGCGTCGAGGCGGTCGATGTTCCCCGCCCCCCTGGACCCGAGGCTCAGTCGCCGCAACCGCAGCGAAGTGAGGCGGGTCACATCCTCGTAGGCCTCTGGGGCGATTTTCCGCAACGCTTCCACCGCGACCTGGGATTCAAGAGAAATACGGAGCGCGTCGTCTACAGCGTCCTCCAGCGCACCGAGTTCGTCGAAACGCACCTGGAGCTTCCGACGCAGGTTCTCCGTTAAGTTTTGATCGCCGGAAGCCGCAGCGACCACCTCCTCGCGGGTTGGCACTGGCACGATCGGTCGAATCCGATTGCGCAATTGCGCGCGCCGCTTCCAAGACGCTTCGTCAAAGTCCTCTCGGTCATGCACCAAGATCTGAAATTCGGGATCGACGTACGCTAGGTTCTTGGCGATCACATCCGCCGTCTTCTTCATTGCGTGTTCGACCACCTCCCTGCTGTCGTGCAGCGGAACGGCTAGAATCCAGCGTTTAATCTTGTAGCCCGCGAAAATCTGTGCCGCCCCCTTTGCTGGGTCGCAGAACTTCCCGATATCGGTCGTGATCTTCGACTTTTGCTTCGCAGAACGAGTTGCGACATCAACTGGCTCCTCGACGGCGTAGCACTGATACACAACACGTTTTTCGAGACAGAAATAATCCAGCCCGCAATCGCCCTTGTGCTTGGCAGGCACTTTCTGGACGTTTTCTGCTCCATATTGATCATGGAGGAGCCGAAGGAGGTGTGCCTCCCACTCGTGTCCATCCCACGCCTCGATTTCGGCCGCCACTTGCAGTTATCCTCGAATGGCGTCGATACGGCAGCACATGCCAAAATGACGACTAACGGTCTTGCGCAAGACTTCCTCCCCTATCTCCGCCAACAGCGTATCAAACAATCACACCCCTAAAAAGGTGATTGAGATCGCACGGACGCGCAAGGATTGCAGATTGACCTTCATCTGCGGGTACGCATCCCATTCGACCGTTAATTTCTCCTCAGCACCCGTGCTGAACCTGAAGTAGGCAATCGCCTTTCAATATTGCTACGCCCATCTCCATCCGAGCCCCCTTTGAGGTGGGAGCCAGATGCCAGAATTCCACCAGTCGGCTCATGCGCCCAGAAACACCCCGAGCAAGCCCCTATAGCGACCGCAATGTGCGGTACTGTGCGGGCGCTGTTGGGCTGTGCAGGCGCATTCCGCGAAGTAAGTTCGATCAGACCACCTCGGGCTGCCCTGCATAGCGGGACAGCAGTTCGTTCCACACCTTGCCGCTGAGGTCGTCCAACGCAGCGGCCTCGGCATGCCGGAACACGCGACGCATCTGCATGGCTTCACGGGTGACGCGCCCGGCCAGCGCCAACAGGGCTTCCGCGCTGGGTTCCTGACCGCGCGCCACCACGCAGGACATGTAGGACGGCTGCTTGCCGAGCCATCGGGAAGAGAAGTCCAGTTGGGAATCGGTCAGGCCAAGGTCCATGAGGGTGTCACGGGCTTCGATGAGGATCATGTGTGCGTCTCCAATGCGTTGCTCATGCAGTTATTTATGCTGCCTGTCATAAATAACTGCACACGCAGCAACCCAATGGAGCGCGGAACATGAAAAGATCGAGAACCATCACGCTGGGCTTCGACAGGAAGCCAGCAACGTTACAGGAAGTCATCGAGGCTGCCATTGCTGGCACTATTGCTGCGGCAAAGAACCGCCATCCTCAGACGATTTCGAATTTGGCGATCCAACAGCGGATCGCTTAAAATTCAATAGTGCTGGAGACGGCACTCAACATAGGGTCCACACCAGGGGCTGCGACACAGAAGAAGAAGAGCCACTCCGAAAAAACAGTAGGAGAACCCCGCTGACCCAACACGCGCAATACCCACCGGGCGGCGACCCATGTGTACAAAGGATCAGCCGACATCTGGGTCACGTGATGGACGGCTGAGGCTACGGCCAATGAGGGCGTGGACGCGCGATCAGCGCACACGGTATAGGCCACCGAAACGGTCATAACGCGAATGCATGTGTACGCATTCCCGTAGCTGCTTGCGAACAACCGCATAACCGCGCTGGGCTTAACCGCCCTGGAGAGGCGTTCCCATAGGTAAAGAAACTCGGGCGCCGCTTTAACTGGAACGAATTACACAACTGGACGGAAAACACCGTTACCTCTCCTCCCGCTGGCAGATGCTTCAATGTCGATTTCGATTTTGAAGTTCTCGGGGGACGTATCGCGCAACCGCGCGTGCGTCTTGGTTCCCGAAGTCTGTCAGCGGGGGGAGAAATGTGACTGTCCGGAAATGCAGTTCAGCTCACTTCGTTCAATTAATTCATTCAGATGCTTTTCATAGATCGCAGCAGTGAAAGCGCAGACCGGCAGAGCTGGGATGGCGCTGAGCTGATGCCGCTCAACGCCAGTTGAGCGTCAAACCCATTCGAGGACAACACACATGGATCACTTCACATTAACAGCAAATGACATCAAGGCAGTTCTACACGCAATTGACGACGTGACAATGCACCACGGACGTTCATTGCAGCCAAAGGAGCAGAAGTTCCTGGTGGATATGGATAATCGGCTGCGGGGCAAGACAGAGGTCACGCTCAAGATCAAGCAGGCCAGTTGGCTGACGGCGCTCTTGGCGCAGGCACCCAAGCGCACGGCGAGAGTTTCTGCGCCGATCAGAATTGCAAATCAATGAGCTTATTGTTTCCGCACACCTACAGTCCGAATCGCCTCAATATTTCATCCTGCAAATGCAGGCCGGTCAGCTTCTTGTGACCGCCTTCATATTTTATGTAGGCTGATCCGTTTGCGGTGAAAAATAGAGATTGTGTCCTTACCTCTGGAACCACAAGCTCGACAACATAAACATTCCCGGAGATTTCGCCGTCCACAATCACCGGGTGGAGATTCAATTGGAACGCGCCTGGGGAAACCGAAGGCTGAATTTGAGAAAGGCTGTTCATTAAATCTCTTTGCAGCCTATCTCTATCGGATCGAGATAGTTGCACCCCTGAAACATTACCGTCGTCCTGGATACCAAACCACAACCGCCCCCGCCCTCCGGCATTTAGGAAGGCAACTGTATACTCTTGTGCAGTCTCAATAATCGTATTGACGGGCTTTTGCGAGCGCACCTCCTTGAATTCGTGCTCACGGTTTTCTTCCATGTCCACCACAGAACCTTGGAGGAATGTGCGTTGCTGTGTCCCTGCAAAAAGGTTGTCGATCAACCGCCTGAGATCAGTGTTGTAGCAGCGCGGCGGTTTGGTCGTTGAGGCAAATTCGCTCCGCACGAACAGCCTTAGGTCGCCAGCAGTGTCGGCGTTCAACACCCCTCTCATCCGGGCATATGCCGAAGCTATTGCACCGGCATCGTGGTCCCCTCCAATCCATCTTCGGCCGCTTCGCGCACAGGCCTCTAGAGCATTACCCGCTCTGACGGAATCGTTGGGGATTCCCCAGGAGGCGGAAATCTGATTCAAGATGAGGGCTGGT
>NZ_JAGTUF010000038.1 GCF_018224925.1 Magnetospirillum sulfuroxidans
CCTGAAGGTCGCAGGTTCAAATCCTGCCCCCGCAACCAAATTTAAGCCGCTAAGTCAATGACTTAGCGGCTTTTTTGTTTCTTGGGACCGACCTCAGAACAAGCTGGTAGCACAGTGGTAGCAAGGGGGAGCATGACCTGTTTAACACCTTGGCTGAAGAAGCCCTGCGTGCCGCTTGGCGCATGGTGGTGGTCACCCCGCTGTTTGGCGGGGCCTCCGGTGGCCTGTTCGGCGGCTTGATCGCCGGGATCGGCAGCCTGTTTCCCGGCATCGCTTCGGCGGGCAGCACCGGCGGGTCAGTCCCGGTGCCCGACACCGGCAACTTCGCCATCGCCCATACCGGTGGCTTGGTCGGCCTCGACCGGCTACAGACCCGCACAACCCGCGCCTCGGTGTTCGCCGGAGCGCCCAAGTATCACGGTGGCGGGTTGGTGGCAGGAGAACGCCCCATCATCGCCAAGGTCGGCGAGGGCGTGTTCACGCCCCGGCAGATGGACAATGCCGACCGCCTGCTGGGCGCCGCGCTGTCCCGCCCGGCGACAGCGGCCAACGTACAGGTCACCGTCCACAACAATGCGGGCGGCACCGAGGCCAAGGCCCAATGGTCGCAAGGGGCGGGTGGCAGCGTTCAGATCGACATCTTCGTCGAGGAGATCGAAGGCCGCATGAGCCGCCGTATTGCCCGCGGTGAAGGCATGGCCCCGATGCTGGAGCACCGCTATGGGCTTAATCCGGCAGCGGGGTCGTACAGGTAAAGAAAAGGCTTCGGATTACTCCGAAGCCTTTTCGCCTGTAGCAGCCAGGACTTTTTATCGCGCCACAACATTCCTCTTTACGCTCTGCCAGCGTTTTACGCCGAGGTGTGGTGATCCCGCTTTCTGGGTTTCATAAGCGATATGGGTGTCTCTTCCGACTTTCACGGAAGCGGGTTTTAGGCGTTGTCCAAAGAGAGTGTCAAAATTTGGCCCTCCTCTCCGCACTACAACCAAACAATAGCGGGGGAGGCGTGGAAAAATGTTGCCGAAAAAGGGCAAGATTTTTCCTGGCGGTAACGGCCAGGGGCAAGGCAAGGCGGACTATGCAATGATGATCGCCGAGGCATTGCGGGAGCAGCTTGGGACCAGCCATCAGGGGATCAAAACTGCAATGCGCTGGACCGGCGCGGGCGAACGGACGGTGAAGAACTGGTTTTCCGGGACCAACGGCCCCAGTGGCGAGCACCTGATCGCTTTGGTCCGGCATTCCGATGAGGTCCTGGACGTGTTCCTGAGGATGGCCGGCCGGCGTAGCGCAATTGCAGGCGCGAAACTCGCCGATGCCCGAACCAAACTGGCTGAGGCGCTGGAGTTCATCGAGACGTTGTTGGTCGACGGAGAGCGCGGTGTCGATGGAAATTGCTCACTTCCCTGTGGACACAAGGACGTGGCGGAGCAATGACGAGTCATGTCGATGATGGCGCCAATGCTCCCCCATGATCCACCGACGGGTTGGCTATTCCGCCGCCACCGATGGAGCCTGTATTCCGAGAACCTGGGCAATCCCGGACGACACCTGATCGGCCGCCGCTCGGACGGGCTCGGCGGCAAGATGGGCGTAGCGGGCGGTGGTCTGTACCTGGGTGTGCCCCAGCAGCTTGCCGATCATCGGCAGGCCCTGGCCGCTGGCCACCGCCGTGGAGGCAAAGGTGTGGCGCAGGTCATGAATGCGCACGTCCTTGAGGCCGGCTCGCGCCCGCACCCGTTGCCAGAACGGCTGGAGATCTGTGAGGCGGCCGCCTTCCTTGGTTCCGGTGATCACCCAGGGATTGCCGTCGATGCGGGGGATGGCCAGCAGCACGTCGAGTGCTGCCTTGCCCAAATGGACAATCTTGGCGCCGGTCTTGGAATCGGGCAGGCGCAGGGCAGGGGCCTCGGCATCAACAAAGACCCACTTCATCGTCATGATCTCGTTCAGTCGGCAGCCGGTCAGCATCAGCAAACGGGCGGCGGCGATGGCCGAGGGCAGTTCGATGGCCTCGATTTCCATCTCGGTCAGCACCTCACCGACTCGGCGGATTTCGGCGGCGCTGAGGAAACGTTCGCGTTTCTCCTCGGGGTATTTCCTGATGTGCTTGCGCGGATTGGTCCCATCGGCGCGCAGCCCCCACATCTCAGCCAAATTGAACATCTTGGAAACCACTTCCAGGCACCGGTTGGCCTGATAGGGGATATGGCGAAGGTCGTGGTGGAATTTGGCAATGTCGGCCCGGGTTACCTCCTCGACTCGCAGCCGCCCCAGGGCTGGCAGGATGAAGCGATTGAGGTTGCGGCGGTATTCCTTCGCGGTGCTGGCCTTGATACGGAGCGAGATGTGCTCTTTGTCGAAGCGGTCGGCGAGTTCCTTGACGGTGATGGCCTCTCGTCGGGCTTGTCGGTCGGCGGCCGGATCCGCTCCCTGGCGCACCGCCGCCAGCGACGACATCGCCATGGTGCGGGCCTGCTCGGCGGTGAGAACCCCGTGCGGGCCGAGGGTCATCCGCCGCGTCCGGGTGCCGACGCGATATTGGATCATGTAGTTCCGTCGCCCGCTGGGCAGTACCCGCAGACCGAAGCCAGGGATTTCGTCGTCCCAGATGGTGTATTCTTGCCCGGTGGCGGCGGCGCCTTCCGCCACTCGTTTCGTCAGTTTGGTCATGGTCGTCGCCTCAAGATGCGCTTTGCTACCGGATCAGCATTGCCCTTTCCCCGCGGTAGCTCTGCGGCAGCAATAGGGGGCAAGTGACTGCGAATCTGCTCGAAATGAAGCGTGGCGTCATATTTGAGTGAAGTCAACTAATGTGCTGAAATAGCGAAGTAAAATGTAGTATAGCGTAGTCATGCGCATCGTATTTGAGATGAGCCTCGCCTTGAGCGCAGCAGGTCGAAGTTCATCGTATTTCTGTGTGCCCGGAGCGAAAGCCTGGGTACGGATTTTGGGGCAGGGCAATCCCGCACTAGCCTTTGGAAATGCGTTGCTTTTCGCATGACCGCGTTCCCTCTTGCTTCCACGGATTCGAAGTGGTCGCCCAGGAGCGACGGGAGGCGCGGATTCCGCCGCCGACCTTCAGGTTGAGTCCCGGAAGGCACAGATTCAGAGCGGTTTCGTTTTTTGAAGTTTTTTTGCCGTTGCCGCAGCCGACACTGGGGCCTTCCGATGGCAGATTTTGGTGTCGCTACGCTGTGCGGCAATCCAGATCATAGGAGAATGCAATGTCTGCCAATGCACCACCCAAGGCCCCCGTCAAAGCCCCAATGACCAAGTCGGACGCGGCACGTATCCAGAGCGTCACGGCCAAGAGCAATGGCGGCCAGGTCCCCAAGGGCAGCTTCGCGAGCCGCGCCAGCAGTGCGTCAGCGCGGAACGGCAAATAGCCTGGCGGGGTGGGGGCATTTGCCTCCACCCCATAGGCCATGGTTTGAGGGTGGCTATGCATTATTCAAAGAACAAAGACATCGCAAAGATTGTACGAATACGTGTGCGGGCGGGTTGGAGTTTTCGCCGAGGCAAGAAGCACGGTAAATTGGTCGCGCCGGATGGACGATTCGTGATCGTTCCCTCCACTCCAAGCGATGGCCGAGCAGTTTGGAATTTTCTGGGGGACTTGCGGCGCTGCCATGGTTGAGAAAACAATTATGAACAAGCCGCCCTACCCGATGATAGGGGAGGCATGCCAGATCGTGACCGGAGCATTCGGCACGAAATCGGCGGATCCCTCACGCAGAAAGGAACTTGACCGCTTGGCCCGCGAGGGAGATTTCGATTGGAACCTGCGGTCTAAAATAATTGAAAATCTGCTCGTTGAACCGCTTCGAAAATTTGATCGGGATTTCGGGGAATTCGTTGGACAATTCGTCACCTTTCTCCTCGACCGCCATGTTGAAATGGTCATGCGGCTTTCCCTAGACGCCCTATCGAGGGATGAAGCGGCTCCACTGCTTGTTGAAACCACATATGGGGCGCATATCGCGGCATTCCTGATTTCACTCAAGGATCAATTCGGTGGTCCTGACCTTGGCGAATTCTTACGCGAGGGCGCAAACCCGATTGATGTTGTATTCCGTTGGGCGGAAGTGTCCCTCGGGCTTGAGGTGGCTGCCCTAGCATTCCCAGACGACAAGCAAAAACGCGATGAGGTAGGACGCTGGCGCCGGGGAGATACGATTCCTGACTTCTTCGGCTCCATTCGGTCCGTACAACGGGAATTGCAGGCAAAGCGACCAGACCGCAAGTCGGGCGTTGCCCTATTCGGCAAGTGGTTGGTATCGGCGCGAGCACTCGTCTGGCTCAGTCGTGGGTCCAAAGAAGCCGGTTACGGATCGTTGCTGGGTCTGGTTCGTAAGGAAATCCTGTTGAACTGTCCGCCTCGTGACATCGGCATCATTCTGTCTCATGCCAATATTGAGGCGGGAAATCGCTTTTCCGAATTGAAAGAGTGTGGCCTGCCACTCTTGAACATTAAGCTGGCACGGACTCATCCGAAAGATGTTGGCGATCAAGCGAGCGCCCGTAGTGAACTCGACCGTTTCACGGCATTGACGGACAAGCTCGATCCCGACCGGCGCACCCGGTATTTCCTCGATTGGTGCGAGGGGCGGTGGCATGTGCTCGCTGGCCATGAAGATAAAGCCCTTGAGTATTACGAGCGTGCGGCGAATCAGGCTCTATACCGGGCGGGCGAAAACCAAAGGCAAATTTTGGAGGAGGGCATTTCCCTTGCGGCTCACCTGCGCAAGAAACCCATAATCAAGCGTTTGAAGCATCGTGCGTTGGCCGTGCGACTTTTTGCTGAGGTGTTTTCCGAATCGCAAGAAAATGTGGAGGTTGTTTCTGACTGGGAGGTGGAGCAACTGGATCAGGCCTTTGGCATGTTGTTTCCCGCCCGATCTCGATTCCATGAGGCGGAACCAAAACCCAACGTCGGCATAGCTCTCCCGTTTCGGGCCATCGATCAAGCTGCGGCCGATCGTCTCAAACCAGATTTGGCCAATCCGGATCGCGTAATCAGCATTCCCACATTCGACGGGCGTAAGTATCGCCGACCTCAACTGATTTGGTTCGCTTCGGAGGACCGCGTAGAGGACGTTCAGCGCCTGCTTGAAGCCGGCGCGGATGTGAACAAACCGGACGAGCAAGGTGGCTCTGCCCTGCTGAATGCTCTGCAATGTGCCGAAAGCGGTCGGGGTCGTCAGGTCCTGGATCTCCTGCTGGCGTGGCAACACAAAAAGGAAACGCTTGACCGGTTGACGGCGAAAAAGCGTTTGTCACCGCTATATCTCTCGGTGCTTCTCGGCGATCCCGTAGTTGTGTCCAAACTCCTTGAGATGGAGGCAAGTGCCGATCAGCCTGCGGGTTATCCGCCCCGGACTCCTCTTTATGTTTGTACCGAAAGATTCGCCGTTTATCGACCCGGTTGGATGAAGGGGCATTTGCTGCACCGGATGGCCTTCCCTTCGGCTGACGACAGGGAAATTCATCGGCGGTATTCCGGTGGATGGGCGGGGGCCATGGGTGACCGCGTCTCCGGGTGGAATATGGAAGGGGCAAGGGTCATGGGGCGGGATGCCGATGCGTTCGTCCAAAAGGCCGCACGCGTCCCTCGGGAGTACTATCTCAAAATCGCTGAGCATTTTTTGAAGCATGGCGCGGATCCCAATCGTAGGCATTCCAAGCCGGGACCAGGCCGGACCCCACTGATGCTGGCAGCGGAATCCGATGCGGCAGACGCTTTCCGCCTGCTGGTTGATGCCGGCGGAGACCCTGATCTGAAAGACGATCAGGGTAACGATTGCCTCGCCATCGCAACTGGGTTTGGGAGCCAGGGTGTGCTTGCTATCCTGAAAGGATGATCGACCGCGAATGGGGTGTGTGCAGTGGCCTCGAAGACAACCCTCAATGCCAAGAACCTGGAGGTCCTCGGGGCCGCGCGCCTGGCCGAACTTCTGATCGAGATCAGCACGGGGGATGCTGCGGCGAAGCGCCGCCTGCGGATGGAACTGGCAGGGAAGGGGAGCCCGGGTGAACTGGCCAAGGAAATCCGGAAGCGGTTGACCTCGATCGCCCGGTCGCAGTCCTTCATCGACTGGCGCTCTGTCCGGGCCATTGCCGGCGACCTTGAAACCCAGCGGCAGGCCATTGTCGAGAAGGTGGCGAAGGCGGACACGACGGAGGCACTCGAACTCCTCTGGCGGTTCATGGCCCTGGCCACGTCGATCTTCGAACGCAGCGACGACGGCAGTGGCACCATCATCGGCATTTTCCATGATGCCTGCGAGGACATCGGCCATGTTGCTGCCCTGGCCAAGGTCAATCCGATCGCTTTTGCCGACCGGGTTTTCGACGCCCTGGTCGTGAACAATTACGGCCAATACGATGGCCTGATCGGCATTGCGGCTCCCGCCCTTGGCCCGAGCGGCTTGGAGCACCTGAAGCAGCGCATGATCGATCTATCGAACCAGCCGGTGAAGCGGCCGGCGGACAAGGATCGTCGAGCCATCGGCTGGGGGTCTGGTGGAACGATTTACGAAGACGAGATTGCCGAGCGCTCCAGGCTGAGCACCGTCAGCCTGGCACTGAAAGACATCGCCGATGCCCAGGGGGATGTCGATTCCTTCATCGGCCAGTACGATGAGAAGACCCGCAAGGTTCCCAAGATCGCCGCCGAGATTGGGAAGCGGCTCCTGGCGGCGGGGAGGGCCGAGGAGGCGCTGGCCTTCATCGATGCGGCCGAGCATCGGAAATCCGATAGCTGGGACTGGCCGGACTTCGAATGGGAGGATGCGCGGATTGAAGTCCTTGACGTCCTCGGACGCCCCGAGGAGGCTCAGGCCGCGCGTTGGGGTTGTTTCGAGCGTTCCCTGTCGGCGGACCATCTTCGCGCCTATCTCAAGCGGCTGCCGGATTTCGACGATGTCGAGGCCGAAGAAAAGGCGCTGGATTATGCCCAACGTTCGCGGAACCTGATGCAGGCGTTGTTCTTCCTCGTTTCCTGGCCCGCCTTGGGTCGAGCCGCCAACCTCGTGATCCAGCGCGCGGCGGAACTGGACGGGGACCAGTACGAGTTTCTGCCCCGGGCGGCCGATACGCTTGCGGCCAAGCATCCTCTTGCCGCGACGCTGGTGCTGCGGGCGCTGATCGACTTCGCCCTGACGCACAGCCGATCGAGCCGGTACAAGCACACCGCCCGCCATTTCCTGGAATGCTCCAGTCTGTCGTCGGCCATCCGCGATTTTGGAGCCTTCGAGACGCACGACGATTATGCCGCCAGACTACGCCGGGAGCATGCAAAGAAGGCTTCATTCTGGAGCCTTATTCCTTGAGGTGTGGCGGAGGACCGTATAGTAACTGTGCTGGTGCGGCTATGTCTGGTGGATTGACATGGATTTAGCAGGGTGCGGAAAAAGGCGTGTTCGCGCCCCCTTTCCCCGTCGGTCCGAAGCGTTCAGCGGCGTCGACGAGG
>NZ_JAGTUF010000039.1 GCF_018224925.1 Magnetospirillum sulfuroxidans
GATAACTGGGAATTATGGCTGCTGATCGACTCCTCTACGTGGGTATCCATATCGGTCACGACCGTAGCGTTTCCGTGGTAGAGAATGGGACTTTGGTTGGCCATTTGGCCGAGGAGCGTGTGGACCGGGTAAAGCATTCCCGTTCTGTGGCCTTCCCTCGCCGTAGCCTTGATGTCCTGGCTCGATCGCTAGGGTTCTTGTTGGAGCAGGTATCCGCGTTTGCTATCACCTATGCCTTCGTAGACATGGACACGCTCGGCCCCCATTTGATTGCGGATTTCCGGGCAGAGTTCGACTTGCCCGATGCAACAGTTTTCTGCATGGGACATCATCTGGCCCATGCTTATTCCACCTTTTTTACAAGCCCCTTTCGAGACGCGGCAATTTTGGTTGCCGACGGTGCGGGGGATTTGGCGGGGCAGTACCTGGAGGCCGAGAGCGCCTATCGAGCTTCGCCGGATGGAATCGAGCAGATCTGGTCGCGGCCGCAGGATTTGCCCTCCAGTGACGTCCAGAGGCGCAATTTTTTTTGCATGCCGTATATGGGTGAATGGGATCGCCCCAAGCAGATCAGTTTTGCCCGCAAATACGAACAGTTCACTTACGCCCTGAATTTTGGTTGGGGGCAAAGCGGCAAGACCATGGGCTTGGCCGCCTGGGGAACCCCCCTATTCGGGCCACCCGCCCATGCGCTGAACCCGCCGGATTTTCCTCTATCGATGGCCGACATGATGGCCGAGTTGGAAGAGTTGCGCGCTGCCAGCGGCATGTCATTTGGACGGTTCGTTCGTGAACGGGCCAAGGATGTTGCGGCCACAGCCCAGTCAGCGGTCGAGGGTATGGTGCTGGCGGTCTGCAAGCATGTTCGTGAGCTTAGCCCATCAGACAACCTATGTTTAGCTGGCGGCCTGTTCCTCAATTGCGTCCTGAACCACAAGATAGTCAGGGAAGCTGGCTTCAAGAACGTCCACATCGTTCCCGCCTGTGGTGACGATGGTCAGTCTATCGGGGCAGCCTATTTTGCCTGCGAAAGATCGGAGGGCAGGCTCATTCCGGGGCTTGTTTCACCATATCAAGGTCCCGAGCCGAAGCCGCAAGCGGCCTGGGCCGCCATCGAGGCGGCGGGGCTGGGCGGGGTGGCGCGAATACTCGACAACGAATCGCTGGTTGCCGAGATTGTGGCGCGGCTGCAAGAGGGACGAACTGTCGGATTGTGCCGAGGGCGCAGTGAGATGGGGCCGCGCGCACTCGGGCATCGCAGCATTCTGGCCAGTCCGACCGATCCCCGCATGCATGCCCACATGAATCGCTACGTCAAACATCGAGAGGATTTCCGTCCTTTGGCCCCCATGGTGCGGTGGGAAGATCAGTTCTCCATTTTCGAGTTAGCCGCGCCATCTCCGCACATGCTGCTGACGGCGCAAGTTCGATCGGAATGGAAAGAAAGAATCCCCGCAGTAACCCATATTGACGGCTCGGCTCGGGTTCAGGCGGTACGTCAGGAGGACGAACCCTTCCTGCACCGCCTGCTTACGATCATGGGAATGCAAACTGGCGTTCCGGTTCTCATGAACACATCGCTGAATAACCGAGGTGAACCCATAGTCGAGACTCCGGCGGAGGCGCTTGCCATGCTGCACCGTAGCGCCCTCGATGCGGTCGTCGTGGAAAACATCCTGGTGGATCGGGATCAGCGAAGACGAAGCTGTCCGTAATTCAATGAGCGCCGAAGCGCTGCCTGTAACCACAAGGCAGCGGCCAGATGGTCGCCATCGCTCAAGTATAGAGAGTAATGAGTAACACGAAATTTCCTCCGTAGACGCACCGGAGATGCAGGCATACAAGATATAAAAATAAATGACGTTAACAATGAAGGTAGTTAACCCAAGATCTAAATATGGTAATGACATGACGCCGATCGTAGAAAAGTTTATAACATCAGCTTCCATTCGAGTTTTGCATTCATTTGCAAAATCAGTCGGAGAAAAACTGAACCTATTTAGGAAGCTGTCGGGCGACTCCTTCGTCGCAATAGTGTGTGGCGGAGATTTTGATAGGGTGTTTTTCAGGGAGCTGGTTGCTGCAATTTTAGATGAATGCACCACCAGAAAATTAGTACCCATAATTATAGACACGACGCGGCCAAATACGCTTGAATTCCGCTTGGCTGGATTGGAAACGCTGGGAAAAGCTTTATCGGGAATTCTTTACTTGCCGGCGGCCTCATCTGCGGAAGGTCGCAGAAAAATGATTGATTTCATAAAGAGAACATCCAGGCCAGTTGTTATCGTAGACAAAAGTAATGACAGTGAGTTCCTGGATACAAAAAATGTGAAGTTTTCCCACTATGACAATTACAAGTTAAGCGAAGCCATGCGCAGCATCCTCGACGCCCACTCTAAAGATGAAAGTGTGTATTGGGTCTGCCATGAAAGCCCAATGTCCGAAAATGGTAAGATCAGATACGGTAGTTACGCAAATCACTTTCGAGGAACAATAAGCTGCGACCCGATTAAGTCGCGAGATGATTCCTATAGAAAGTCGCTAATGCACATGATATCGACGAATGAAACCTCAAAATGCATGACATTTGTATGCCTGAATGACGATATAGCACTTGGTGTTGACGATGCTGCATTTGCGCTCCACACCGGAGTCGGTGGGCACATCCAGGAACTGCCGCACATAAGGATATGGTCATATGATTGTACAAGGTCATTAATGGAAAGAAGAAAGACGGGAGACCTCAAGTTTATTTGCGGCGGTACGGTGCAGGATGTCTCAGAGCTTGCACGCGATTCTCTAGACAAAATCGCATCACTATCACTCAGCAATAGTGCGTTTGGAAATGACCTGAGTCCAAAGCAAACGATTATATTGTAGAATTTTTAGCAACACCAATTAGAAGGTACATAGGGGGCGGAAACAAGCCGTTGATAGCCTTTGAATATTGCTAACGCCATATGACTGAGTGGCGTCAGTCGGACGACTGAGGTGTGCCAGAAATTCTCTCGCTTTACATCAAATAGGCTGGCTCCTGACGCTTCGCCAAGGGGCTACAGCAACAACCATCTCGGTAAGGTTGCTCTGCAAAAGCATGCTATGCACTTGACGCCTCTCGAAACGGTGGATGTGCAATATGTGGAAATCAGCGAAGCGCTAACAGATAGTTACTAACAGGCTCCCGGAAAGGAATGGGCAATGGCTTCGACCGACCGATCAGACCGTGATCCAATACGCTTCGGAGGACGGTCTGGAACCATTCCGCAGGTGTCAACTGGCCACTGTCGTAGGAGCGCAAGTGTTTAACCACGGCTTCGGCGCCACGCTCTCCCTCGCTTTCCAATCTGAAGCGGATCAAGTTGCTGAGTACCGCCAGATTGGGGCTACAACTGTCCAGGTTTCCCAGGAATAACAATCCTTGCTGGTCCAGGTAATGTAGCGCCGTCTGCCAATGGCCGAATGCTCTGCCTAAGTTAGAATCGCTTTCGTGCAACTCGGTGATGGCAAGTAGGTTGTGCAATTGCCAAAAAAAGAAGCCATTGCCGTACCGCAGGCATGATTCGATGCCGAGTCGGGCGTAACGCTCAGCTGCGCGCCGATTTTCTGCCTTGTCGAGGCCCAGCAAGGCATAGGCGGTAGCCAACGCAAGTTCGGCCCTCGTTATTGAAAAGGAATATGCGTTCTTCACGGCCTCGCCGAGTAATGTGCCCAAAACCCCGATTTCCAAGCCGATGCGCTCACGCTCGGTTGGCATGGCCATCATTTTGGCAATGCTCAAGTTAAGGTTGGCATGGCAGACATGCCGTGGGCTGGCGTGACGACGGGACCATTCGGTAGCCTGCTCAGTCAGGAATAAGAATTTTTCCGGGTCATCGAAGGCATGTTCTTTGGTTCGCGAGGATTTAACCAGGGATGCCAGTTTGTCATCCTTTAGGCTTTCTGCCTCACGCCGCGACAGTTCCGAAAAATTGACGAACTGTGCTCGGTGATTGAGTTGATGGTGAATGTTCTGAAGTCGGTCGTACACATCGAACATTAAGCGATGATTGCCGGAAATCTCCGGGGCATGGGAGGCCTGTACGACAATTTCGAGCATGATTTTTTGCGCTGAAGGCACATGGCCAAGGTTCAGTAGAATGTGAGCTTCCAACTGTCTCAGTTCCAGCATGAAACCGTCGCGCTGATTTTTAGACAGTTTGAGACGCCCCAAAATCGCGTACTGACTTCGGACTGTCTTTAGCGCGATGGCAAGCGATGCATTGTGCAAAGCGCAGTAAGTTTCAGCCACGCACAACCGGGCGATGGCGTCATCGGGTTCCTCCAATTTCTCGGCGGCCGCGATAAGCGGCTGGAAATAAGGGAGTTCGCTGGCAGGAATATTGAGGGAGCTGATGTTGCTCCAGCCGGTGCCTTGCCGCCAGAGCGGCTGCAAATAGGCAAAAGCCTCTTGGGGGCGACCGGCGAATATCGCGAGCCGACCTCTCTGCCGTTGGCCGGAGACGATCTCCCCGGTCGTCAGAAGCTTTTCGGCAGCCTCTGCGCCATCGGCGGTCGTTCCTAGGCGGTTCAGAAAGTACGTTTGCAGGTTCTCGTGGGTAAAGCGAAGCTGTCCGTCCCGGACTTCCACAAATTTATGCTTTTCGGCAGCCATTAGGGCCCGGTCGTCGTCACCACTCTGGACTAGCTTACGTACATCTTGTGAGGGAATTTGCATGCCCAGGGCAGCCAACGCTACCAGCAGGACGCGCGCTTGGGCGTTGGAGCTAGCCACCAAGTGATTACAGCGACGCTGAATAAGCTCATGTAACCCCTGGGGGATATACTGCTTTCCGCTGAACACGCTCGCATTCGTGATTCCAACGGTATTGCGGTTGACGACCTGCGCGATCTTCAGGTCCAGAAGATATTCTATGGCCTGGATGGCGCCGAAGGGCGTGTTTTCACTAATTCGGTGAATGCTGGCGACAACCGTCTCAGGCGCTTCGGTCACGGTTGCGCGAATGAAACTACAGCATTCATCATCGGTCCATCGTGTCACGGCAAGGTCCGCAACTGTCGGAGGATGGTCGCCGGGAGGTGCTGAGGCGGCGATCGCTATGTGGTCTAACAGCGCAAAATAATCATCGTTGGGAAAGGTGCCGTCAACGCGGCCAGTTCCGATAATCGTCACTCTACTGGCCGAAGTGCGATCCCCGAAGGACCGCAGTGCTGCCAGAAGATCAGGGGAGCCGTGATGCAAATCCTCAAGGCAGATTACGTAATGGGCATAGTGATCACCGACTTGGTCTAGAAACTCAAAAAATTCAGCGATCGTCGGCGAGGTGCTTGGTGGTTCGCAGTTATTCACGTTCGCCAAGTCATCAACGATATGACGAAGAGTTTTACCTAACTGGGAAGGCCTTAACTCGACACGCTTGATATAGCAGTCACTACCTTTCAGGGTGTCGGACAATGCCTCAAGGATCTTGCTTTTGCCTGTTCCGGCATCGCCCCGCAAGCTGATGAATCTGGCTGGGAGATCGGCGCACACCATATATCGAAGGCGCTCGACAAGTGAATGGTGAGCGATGCCAAATAGCGGCGGATCGAAGTCGAATTCTAGCTTGCTACCGCGGATTTCAAGGGTGCGCGAGCGCCCATCAATATTCAGTCCCAACCGCAGCCCGTCCAATCCCTCAACAGAAGTCTTTTCAAGACGCAATCGTGCCGTTCGCGTTTCGAGGGGCGGGATGAAAAAAATCAACTCCTTTTCCTCGCCACCACCACTGTCGGATTGAGAGATAATCGACCAGTTAATGTCCGAGCGTAGGCTGAGGCGTACGTTCCTCGTCTCATCGGAGAAATTGTCTAAGCGGACGAAAGCTTCCAGAACCTTTCTATTGCCGCGTTGTCCGTCACCATCCTCTGGACTAGATAGCAGGCAACGCAGGGAATCCCGATCAAAACAGCTATATGACGCGGTAATCGCCGGGGCGGGCGGGATCGTCTCTAGGGTGGGCAGAGACGAAGTAATGCCCTGGACGGCCATTGCCAGCCGACGCCGGTCGATCAAATAAAAGGCGCTGCCATTGGCGCGAAACCGCTCTCTGGAGTTGTGTTGCAGTTCTGGTGTTAACGTGGAGTTCGTTACAAGAAGAAAGTAATCTGGCACTCGCCCTTCGGCGGATAGCTGCAAAAGGCTCCCCCCGAAATCGCCCGGCGATAAAGTGTTGCCGTCATTTTTCTTGCATTCAATATAAAGCGTCCCACTCTCGGCGGTGCGGGGAGGGTTGAAAGTCAAGCCCAGGATGGTGATGTCGCGTTTAAAATGGACAACGATGTCCTTCCCCCGATCGCCTGTGCGCGGAGTATCCACCACCCAGACACCCCTTCCGTCAGGGCGTGCCCCCTGCCGAACGATGCGCTGAATTTCCGCTTCAAACTGCAGACCGGTGAGTTGGCTAAAATCCCACGTAAGATCGTTCGGGTCAGAATCCAAATGTGCGACCCGGGATCCACTGCTTCGGGGAAGTTGATCGACCATAATTCCCAGTTATC